>NZ_JBLZOF010000009.1:0-148987 GCF_049199085.1 Ochrobactrum sp. EDr1-4 | reverse complement strand
TGCCGCCATAGAAACTGTCACAGGTACAGATGAACGACCAATAGTACATTCTGATCGGGGTGCACACTATCGCTGGCCGGGTTGGCTATCGCGGATCAGTGATGCGAAGCTGGTGCGCTCAATGTCCGGCAAGGCATGTTCCCCAGATAACGCTGCATGCGAAGGTTTCTTCGGAAGGCTGAAAACGGAGCTCTTTTACCCGCGTGATTGGAAGACCACCACACTTGAGCAGTTTATTAAGGAAGTCGATGGCTACATTCGATGGTACAACGAAAAACGGATCAAAATATCACTTGGCGCACGAAGCCCAATCGAATATCGAAACAGTCTTGGCATTGTGACGTAGAACCAGTCCAAGTTTTTATCCGCACCCCCAAGTGGTCAATTCACGGCGCAACTCAACAACACTTTTTACCGTTGCGCATTAATGGTGATTTAGCTGCGGCAGGATCATTCAATCAGACGTATAACCCTGCGGCGACTTCCGGCTTACCCCGGTTATCGCACGTCGCTCGCGCCGCCATTGCCCTGGCGCTACGCCGGTTGCGGCCTTGAACGCACGACTAAGCGCGATGTCGGTTCCGTAACCTGTCAGTTTCGCTGCCGTGGCAATCGAGTGACCGGAAGCGAGTATGAGCTTTGCGCGATAGATGCGCCATGTCGCGATATAGGCCAGCGGCGGCACTCCGACGACAGATTTGAACAGCACTGCGAATGTGGAGCGCGACATACCAGCGTGACGAGCCAGTTCGTCGAGCGTCCAGGAGTGAGCGAGGTCGGCATGGATGCGATGCAATGTTTTTGCCAACTGGCGATGGGTCAAACCCGCCAACCATCCCTCAGGCATGTTCCCCTCAGAACTAGCCCAAGTTCGGATCGCCTGGATGAACAACACATCAAGCAGGCGACCTACGACATAGGAACTACCGAGTGAGTCCTGTGCCTCCTCAGCACCGATCTGTTCGAGAATGGACACCATTCGACCGGCAGTTAACTCTGGCATAGCAACGTGAACGACACCAGGCAGCAGCGCTGATAATGGTTCGCCTGCTGCATGATCAAATGTGAACAAGGTCGAGAAGAACTCGCACGCATCTCCGTCTCCGCCGAAGCTGACCATATGGCCTGTCACATGATCGGCAATCTGCCAGCAAGGCACAGCTGTGCGGTCCGGATCGTCTCCCAGGATACCCACGATCCCCTGCTTGATGATGAGACAGTCGCCTTGCTGAACTACTACTGGTGGATGGCCAACCTGAGTGAACCAGCCCCTGCCACTGGCGATGACTATCAAACGGGCCTGACCGCCACTGTCGAACGACATAGCCCACGGCGCGTGGGCACGCATGCGCACGAACAGTGAGCTTTGTAGCTGCATGTCACTAAGGACGGAATCGAAGGGGTGCATCAGCAGTCTCGGACGATGAGTTATGAAACGCATACTCTATGCAATGGATCATCCCGTCAAGCTCCACCATATCCCTCAGGAAATTGGAGTTTACACATGAAGATCTATCGTTTGCAGAAAATTGGCTCGGTGGATGGGCTGGAGTTGCGCGAGGAGCCAACGCCGCGGCCCGGTCCAGGAGAAATCCTTGTCAAAATAAAGGCGACATCACTCAACTTCCGCGACCTCTCTATCGTCAATGGCTGGTCGCCTTTTCCAATCGAAGCGGGGCGGGTGCAGGTATCGGACGCTGCAGGTCTGGTCGAGGCGGTCGGCTCTGGCGTCACTCGCTTTACTGTCGGCGACCGGGTGGTGAACAACTTCATGCCGGGTTGGCATGCTGGGCCGTTCCGTGAGTTTGTGCAGCAGTACGGCTCTCAAATTGATGGCTGGATGTCAGAATATCGGGTTGTCAACGAAAATGAACTGGTATCCCTCCCAGATTCAATCAGCTTCGAAGATGCCTCAACCTTACCTTGCGCCGCTGTAACGGGCTGGAATGCCGTCGCAGGCATTGGACCACAGCACGGCGTATTGACACAGGGAACTGGAGGTGTGTCGCTGTTCGCGCTGCAGTTCGCGAAGGCGCGCGGTGCAAAAGTGATCGCAACAACTTCATCCAACGAGAAGGCCGAGCGTCTGCATGCGCTTGGTGCCGACCATGTCATCAACTATGTCGAAAATCCCAACTGGGGCGAGCAGGCGAAAGAGCTCTCCGGTGGTCGCGGCGTCGACCGCGTCATCGAAGTTGGCGGTCCAGGTACATTCGCCCAATCACTAAAAGCCGTAGCGCTTAGCGGCCAGATATCGATGGTCGGCGTCCTCTCACAGGGCCACATGCCCGGTTATCTCGAAATGTTCCTGACATTCGCGCGGTTCGAGACAATCGCGACTGGCCATCGCCGTGACTTGGAAGACGTGATTGCCGCTGTTGTGCAGAATGGCATCCGGCCGGTGATTGATAGTCGCTTTACGCTCGCCGAAGGTAAGGCGGCGTTCGAGCATTTCGCGAAACGTAACGTCTTCGGAAAGGTCGTCATTACCAACGATGAGTGAGAATACGACTGTTCTCACTCATCGTCTCGGTAGTTCTTTAACGCGTAGGTGTGACGCGCTCATCACGCCAATATATCAAAGGAGCATATGCTATGGGAAAACTTAAGAACAAGGTTGCTGTTATAACTGGTGGCGGCAGTGGTATCGGTCTGGCGTCGGCCAAACTTTTCGCCCAGGAAGGCGCAACCGTCGTTATCACGGGGCGCAACAAGGAGGCGCTCGTTAATGCAGCTTCCGAAATTGGAAACGGAGCGGTGGCGATCGTTGCAGATGTCGCCGACTTGAATGCTCTGAACGGGCTTTACACCGAAATTGGCCAGCGGTTCGGACGGATCGATGTTCTGTTTGCAAATGCCGGCGTCAACAATCTTGTCCCTTTCCCAGCCGTGACTGTTGAAGATTTTGACAATCAGTTCGGCATCAATGTCCGCGGCCTGTTCTTCACCGTTCAGAAAGCGCTGCCTTTGCTGAGCGAGGGTGCATCAGTGATCCTCAACGCGTCGATCGCGCATTTCACAGGCAGCCCTGCGCATTCCGTATACGCAGCGACCAAAGCGGCGACACGTTCATTTGCGCGTACCTTCACCACCGACCTCAAGGATCGCAAGATTCGCGTTAACACGATCAGCCCCGGCCTCGTAGAGACCCCGATTTTCGGAAAGCTGGGAGTTCCAGCGGAAGCGATCACCCAGGCGCTGCCTTCAATGCTCGCCCAGATGCCCATGGGCCGGGTCGGCCGGCCGGAAGAGGCAGCGTCCGTAGCTCTGTTCCTCGCAAGCGATGACAGTTCGTTCGTCACCGGCGTCGATATTCCCGTCGATGGTGGTCTGGCGCAGGTCTAAAGCGAGTTCTCCTGAAGTAAGAAACCACAGCGCCGGCGAATTGATCGGCGTTGTGGTTAAATCCATGACCGGTGAGGGATCACATTGAACTGCGCGTCTGGATGTCGCCGACCGGTCCCTTTTCGACAACGCCGATCTCTTTCGATAAAGAGGTCAGCCCTTCCTCGACCTCCGGGTCGAGCGTAAAGCCTGTTGAGGACGAGGTGTCCTGTGCTAGTGCTAGTGCCAGATTTGCTGCCAAAGCAACAATAAATGCGGCAGCGACAGCAGCAAGTGACTTGTTCGTCATGCCCTGTTTCTTCCTGAAATTTACTATTGGGTTTGTGCCAGGAACGACGTATGCCGTTCCCTAGTAATCTCTCCCTGAGCCACTCGGCGACTGAAGGAAGTGGGCAAGATTATCGACGCGACGACGTTACTATGGCATCTAGCGATCAATCAGCCGGGTTCCTTGCTCACCGTATCGGGCTCCTTGAACGGGAACGGTGGCAAGCAAGAATGAAATCTGCTCAAGGTCTTCCGCGTTAAGGCTAACGGCCCTTGCCCCGACGTTCTCCCTCAGGCGGTGCAGTTTTGTTGTCCCTGGGATTGGTACGATCCACGGCTTCTTGGCTAAAAGCCAAGCAAGTGCGACCTGAGCGGACGTGACGCCCTTGCGCTCTGCGATTACTCCTAGCGCTTTGGCAATCTCGAAGTTCGCTTCGCGTGCTTCAGTCTGGAAGCGCGGAAGAGTATTTCGAATATCACCCTCGCCAAAGGTTGTCGCTGTATCGACTTTTCCAGTCAGGAAGCCCTTGCCCAGCGGACTGAACGGGACGAAGCCGATGCCCAGTTCCTCAAGGACCGGGATGATCGCGGCTTCAGGGTCCCGGGTAAACATCGAGTACTCGCTCTGCAGGGCAGCAACGGGATGCACCGCGTTGGCGCGTCGGATCGTTGCAGGACCCGCTTCCGAAAGCCCAAAATCTTTCACTTTGCCTTCAGCGATCAGGTCCCGGACCGCTCCGGCAACCTCTTCGATTGGGACATTCTTGTCAACGCGATGCTGGTAGAACAGGTCGATCCGGTCGGTCCTCAAGCGTTTCAGTGACTGCTCTGCGACGAAGCGAATGCGTTCCGGACGACTGTCAAGCGCGCCTGTACGCGGATCACCATTCTTCCAGCCGAATTTGGTCGCGATGACCACCTGATTGCGGACGGAAGCCAGTGCCTCGCCTAGCCATACCTCATTATTTTCACCATAGGCTTCGGCGGTATCGAAGAAGGTCACCCCCAGATCAAACGCACAACGGATCACTTTGACCGCTTCATCTTTTGACAGTGAGGGGCCGTAACCAAACGAAAGGCCCATGCAGCCAAAGCCGATCTCAGAAACTTCGAGACCGTTTCTGCCGAGTGTTCGCTTTTTCATTTGTTGTCTCCTTGGATTTGAATAGTGGTTTTTCCGCCTCTTGATCAGCAGCCGCCGATACACGGCGACCGCTGCTCCAGGTGTTTGTCAGTAGGTATCCCCGACCATTTGTTCGCTTTTTGCCCAAAGTGCCTTCGCGCGATCTGTGTCCTGTGCGTAGGACCTTACGCCATTGCGGAAGCCATCTGTGTCGTCCGTCTCTGCCACATGGCAGTCTTCGCAATAACGTCCGCCGATGTCGTTCGAAGGTGCCACGATAGCAGCCCAGACCGAGGTCGCCGCACCTTGCTGGACAGACTTGTACTGGAAGGGCGGCAGGCCTGCAGCAGCATTCGCCTTGTTAATCGAATCTACCAGTGCCTGCTCGTCCTCAGCGGGATAGTGGCGCTGTAGTTCAGTCTGGATGCCACCTGGATGCACAGCAACTGCTCGAATGTTGCGGTTGCGGTGACGCCGGTCAAATTCTACGGCAAACAATGCGTTGGCCGTCTTGGAACGCCCGTAGGCCACCCACTTCTCATACTCCGTGTGCTCAAAATTCGGATCTTCGATATTAACGTCGGAAATCCGGTGGGCACCGGATGAGAGGATGACCAGCCGCCCGCCGTCCCGAATGAGAGATGCGAGGCGATTGACCAGCACGAAATGGCCGAGATGGTTGGTGCCGAACTGGGTTTCGAAGCCATCGGCAGTGACACCTTGCGGTGTCGCCATCACGCCAGCATTGGCGATAATGATGTCGAACTGACGACCGTCGGCTAATAGCCGATCGGTGCAGGTGCGAATGCTGGCTAGGTTGGCAAGGTCGAGTTGACCGACCTCAAATGTCGTGCCGTTTTGACGAGCAGCAGCGTGCACGTCCTTCGTTGCGCGTTCCGCCTTTGCGAGATCTCTGGCCAGGCCCACGACCTCAGCGCCATGTGCCGCCAGCGCCCGGGCCGTTTCGACGCCAAGTCCAGATGAGACGCCCGTGATCAGAACGCTGCGTCCCTTTAAGTCAATACCGGAAAGGACTTCATCGGTTGTCGATGCCCATCCAAACGAATGTGTCATTTTATTCTCCTGTTGTAGTTGGTTCTGGCGGCCTTCGGTCGCCAAGAAAATGACAAAGCCAGGCTAGTAGATACCCTTCTGATCCCAGAAAGCGCAGTGGTGTGCTTGAGCAAACCGGCCGGTAACCATGCGTGCTTTCGGAAGCTCAAAGCTCATCACGCTGTCTTGCTGCGGGTCAAAGCGCGGCCACTCTGCCTCTCGCGAAGCCATGCCTGCGAGATTGGAAAAATAACCCACCATCTCGTCTGACAGCTTTTCCTGAAGGGAATTGAGCTTCACATGAGCATCACCACCACCCTTGAAGCCCGGGAAGACGTAAGCAAGCTCATAGGTGTGCGCTGCCAGAAGGGGAAACGATGTCGGCTCGACATAGGATGGCGCTGTGCGGTCAGCGAACTCGTAGGTATAGACGGGCATCTTGTCGGCAAGAGCGCGGTTCATGGCAAGGCCGGTGCAGGCGAACATGCTGTCGGTGCTTGCCGCTGCGAACGCTTCACTCGCGCTGTCGTACTGATGCAAAGGATACTCCTTGAGCACGTCTGGAGCCATCTGCGGACCATATTGTCGCTCGATCCACACAGGGTAGTCTTCTTCAGATAGTGCTTTCCCGGTTGCCAGTTCGGGCAGAGCTACGAAGAAGCGTCCTTCATCTCGCGTGCTTCCCGCAACAAGCGTGACGCGGTTGATATCCCCTGAGCGATAGGCGTCTGCCGGATGCACTGGCAGTGTCGTTCCGTCGATAATAAATTCATTGAGCATGTAGGGCGATTGCGCGTCGAGGATGTCTTTGGTCGACAGCGCGCGCAGGCAGTTCGCATCACCTGTTTCGCATCCGGCGGCCTTGGCAAAACCCTGACCGTTTTCTCTTGCCACATCAAGCGGGCGTGGCGCACCGAACGCCGGATGGCGCGTCATGATGCCCGCACCGCTCATCGCAACCACATGCTGGAACAACTCTTTCGAGCCAGGCGAAGCGATGTGCGCCATGACGCTGTTGCCGCCTGACGATTCTCCGGAGATTGTCACATTGGAAGGATCACCGCCGAATTTTTCAATGTTCTGCTGAACCCAGCGTAATGCCGCCTGCTGGTCCATCAGGCCGTAGTTGCCAAAGTCGTGACCTTCAGCATCGAGCGTCGGATGCGACAGGAAGCCGAAGACACCAAGGCGGTAGTTCAGCGTGACGACGATCGCCTTGCCGTCCTTCGCTAGCTTGCTCGGATCGTAATCGCCACCCTGACCAACCTGCAGCGCGCCTCCGTGAATCCAGACAAATACAGGCTTTTTCTGGTCTGTATTTGTATCCGAAGTGCGGTAGACATTCAGATAAAGGCAGTCTTCGCTTCCACCTGCCTTGGCAAAAACACCAAGATCCGCATTCTGGGCGCAACTGCTGCGCAATGCGTTAGCCTTCAAGGACTTTGCCCAATGAGCCGCTGATTGTGGCGGCATCCAGCGCAACGGACCGACGGGTGGTGCCGCGTAGGGAATGCCTTGCCAGGATTCGATTCCGTCATTGAGGACTCCGGTGAGACCTCCAGAAGCAATCTCGACCGTAGGCGCTTCCTGAGACCAGGCGGCCGGTGATGTTGCCATGCCTGCGGCCAACGCTATGGCAGCGAGAGCATGGCGTGCACGTATGAATGTCTTCATGATTGTTTTCCTCTGATAATTTATCTGGTGCGGCTAATGCGAGCGGTGATCATGGCAAGCACCGCGGAAACCAGCAGCAGCAATGCGCTCGATGCGAAAGTGGTCTGATACCCATAAGCATCGAATACGGCCCCGCCGATTAGAGCGCCGAGTGTAATGGCGAGCTGGATCGTCGCCACCATCAGTCCACCTCCCGCTTCTGCGTCCTCAGGAAGGACTCGCGAAAGCCAAGTCCCCCAGGCTACGGGAGCAGGCGTGCTGATAAGCCCCCATGCTCCCAGAATTATGGCAGTTGCAGCCAGCCATTCACCCACGAAGATCAAAGTCAAAGCCATGGCCGACATCAGCAAGGGGATGACACCCAGCACGAGATGGAGCCTATCGTTCAAGAGCTGTCCGATCATGAGTGTTCCGACGAGTCCCGCCACACCAAAGGCGAGCAGAACCATTGACAGCGTGTTCACATCGACGCCTGTCGCAGTCTCAAGGAACGGGCGCAGGTAGGTGAATAATGAGAACTGGCCCATGAACAGGAACATTATCGCCGCCATCCCAAAAAGCACCTTTGGCTCAACCAGCAAGCGGAAGACGTTCCAGGTTGCCGAGCGACGCAGGTTCGGCATTGAAGGGAGGCTTACCGTCTGCCAGACGAGCGCAATAGCGGCGAGAGGTGCCATGCACAGGAACGCGCCGCGCCAGCCGACAGCATCACCGAGAAAACTTCCCAGCGGAGCCGCGACAGTCGTGGCAAGCGCACTGCCTGCACCAAGGATTGCGATTGCTTTAGGTACGGAGGAGGTCGGCACCAGACGCATTGCAGTTGCCGTGGACATTGACCAGCAGCCCCCAATGGCGATGCCAAGGAGTGCGCGACCAACTAGCAAAGTTGTGTAATTAGGGGCAAATCCAACGATAAGAGCCGATGCAATCATCAACGCCGTCAGCGACAAAAGAACGAACTTTCGGTCGAACCGAGCTGTGGCGGAGGAGATCGTCAAGCTAGTTATAACAGCGAGCGCACCTGAAGCAGCTATTGCTTGTCCGATCTGCCCTTCACTGACCGCAAATTCGTTTGCGATAGGAGTAAGAAGGCTTACAGGCATGAATTCAGAAGCTACGAGAATAAATGAGCATAGTGAGGTAGCGAACACAGCAGACCAGGCACTGCTAGGGGCCTCCGTCCGTGCCGCTCTTTGAAGAACGTCTAATGACAATTAAATTTACCTTGAATTCTGAGGATCGATCAACAGTCGCCGATGGGTCTGGAGAAAGGCTACGAAAGCAGCGTTTGATCGATGACATTCGATAATTCATCACTATATAACAAAACCGCGGATTATCGTTTAGAGGGGGTAAATCGATTGATCTTAGAAATTTGATTCATTAATCGATGTTTCTGGTCTATATTCGGCGTTTGCGAGAAGGATAGCTATGATGAGCCGCCAAAACATTAGCGACCTGCTCGCCTTCTTGGCCGTTGCACGCGAGAAAAGCTTCACCAAGGCTGCCGCGAAGTTCGGTATTTCCCAATCAGCGCTCAGCCACACCGTGCGGCAGTTAGAAGCAAGACTTGGGGTCCGTCTTTTAACCCGGACGACAAGGGCCGTTTCCCCGACCGAAGCTGGTGAAAAGCTCATTGCCGGTATCGGTCCGTATTTCGATGAGATCGAGGCGCAGGTTGAGGCACTAGGGGCCTTGCGTGATAAGCCAGCTGGAAATATCCGGATAACAGCATCCGATTATGCGATCAGCCATCACTTGTGGCCGAAGTTGCTTAATTTTTGGATGAATTTCCCTGAGATAAATGTTGAACTTCTCCTTGATAACGGCTTATCGGACATTGTCACAGAGCGATACGATGCCGGCGTAAGAATGGGCGAGCAACTGGCCAAGGACATGATCTCAGTCAGGATCGGTCCAGACTTCAGGTTCGCTGCCGTCGCATCACCGGCCTACTTTGCCCAGCATCCGGCCCCGAGCAAGCCACAAGAGCTCATTCAGCACAAATGTATCAATTACCGATTCTCCACATCGGGTGGATTGTGGGCTTGGGAGTTCGAGGAAGATGGGCGGGAAATTAAAATTAAAGTTGAAGGACAACTCACTTTTAGCAACATCTTCCACGTTCTGGACGCCGGACTTGCTGGATTGGGCGTTGCCTATGTTCCGGAGGATCTAGCTCTTCCCCACATAGAAAATGGCAATCTCATACGCGTTCTTGATGCTTATTGTCCCGCGTGGGACGGCTTTCATCTTTATTATCCAAGCCGCAGACATTCATCTCCTGCATTCAAGGTACTCGTGGATGCGCTTCGCCACAGGAGCTAGTTACTAGCAACTGTCAATCCTTGTCATAATAATGGACGAGTTTCCTTAGCTAACGCAAACTGTGTGTTTTTGGAAGGATGTCTCCATTTCGCAATTCTTTGAGTTTGGGAGGCACCTGCTGCTTTTAATAGAAACCTTAATGAGACAAGAACGACATTGAAGGGGAAGCACTAGGCTTCCCGGTAATCCCCTCTATACTTATTGTTCAAGATATTGCTCATCTGTGACGAGTTCCATCCACTCAGCATTCTTGCCATTGAGCACGTAGGTAATAGCATAGTGGCTCATGCCATTTTCTGAGGTCGCTCCATGCCAATGCTTAACCCCCGCAGGAATCCAGACTGTTTGTCCCTGCGTAATTTCCTGACGCTGCTGCCCCTCCTGCTGGACCCAGCCCTTTCCAGCTGTCACGATCAACATTTGACCCAACGGATGACTGTGCCACGCAGTACGTGCTCCGGGAGCAAAAGTAACTAATCCTGATGCAGATGGTGTCTCAATAGAGGCTGGCAGAAGCAGGTCGACGACGACGTTGCCCGAAAAATTCTTCGGATCAGCGACAATAGAGGGAGAAGCCCCAGCAGGGTTTACCTGTATCTCGCCTGCCCGAGCAGGCAAGTCTCCAAATGCGATTGTTGAAAGCGCCGCTGCGGCAATAGTTTTCTTCATCATTTTTGTCCTTCGAAAATTTCAGCTGGGTGGCGTAATTTACTGGCGCTTACTGAGGACTTCGGTCACTACAGGGCCAGCAGAGAATGCATTAGGCCAACCTGCGTAAAATGCGACTTGCGTAACAATCTCGCCCGCCTGTTCAGGCGTTAAACCGTTATCAAGACCTCGATTGAGGTGGCCAGCAAGTTGTGCAACCTGACCGTTTGCCATGATCGAACTAATCGTGACGAGACTTCGATCTCGAAGAGCGAGATCCGGGCGCAGCCAAACATCATGAAACAACGGGTCAGTGGTAAACTCGGCCAATCCAGGGTTGGCCGTACCCAAAAGCTGGGCAACAGCATTTTGCCGGATAGCATCGCTTTCTTCGTTCAATGGCGCAAGATCTGGGGATGCATCTGGGAGTTGATCCGCTCCGATATTGCGCTGTGCAAACACTTCTTTTGCTGCCGCGACTCCTGTGAGTGCATTAGGAAGGCCTGAATAAAACGCGAGATGAGTTATAGCTTCCGAAAGTTCTTTCGGTGTGACCCCGTTATCAAGTGCAATATTTATATAATGCGCCAGATCAAGCGGCTGTCCACGCGCAATCAAGACAGAAACCGTAACGATGCTACGATCCCTGGAAGAAAGCTGGGGCCGTGCCCAAAGAGCCTCTACAACGTCTTCCTGCGTGTAGCGAGCGAGTGCCGGAGATACCATCTGTATGTCCGCGTTTGATAAAGACGAGGCAGATGCGGGCGTTGATTGCTTGCTTGTTTTTTGCTCGGCGAAAGCCATTGTGCCTACTGCGGTGAACAACATTGTTGCTGCAAATATTTTTATCAAGTCGACCGTCTCCTTCTGGTCGGCTCGGGCATTGCCCGGAGCGCGGCGTTACTCTTCCGAACGTGTCGGAAAAGGTGAAAGTTAAAGTGTCAGGTCGACCTGATTATAAAGATAGCAATCCTGTAAGTAAGTTATTACCCCCACAAGATTGCAAGAACCTAGAAATTTGATTCATGAATGAGAGCATCAACGGTGGTAGGGAGTTGGTGCCTAATTGTTAGGTTTCGGCAATTTTATAGAATTGGTTTGTAATATGGACGCTTATTCTGAATTTGGTTGATGCCCATGCCTTTCAAACACAAGTGCGTTCGCCGTCACAGGATACACAAGCAAAAGTTCAACGTCACAAACTGAGCAGAATATGAAGCAGGCTTGCGCCAGTTTGGCAGCATCATGTTCTGGATCAGTGAAGCAGTGATAGCTTAATGGGCTGCCCCACAGTGCAAGACGCGCAGTGGCCAACGCCGTTATTCTGAACTGGCGGTTGAATTCAGCCTGGATTTAGCCGAGTTTTGTGTTTGATTCTTAACGAACCTAGCACATGCTTCCTGTTGAATCCCTTTTCTACTTCCATATTCGTGTGAACCAGAAATGGAAATCGGGCTCAAATACAGGCGAAACTCAACAATGAGGCCACAAAAGATTTCATGAAAATGCCATTCGCTCCGTCAGGCAACATGGCCAGTTGGAGGTAGAAAGCGAAAAGTTAGATCATTTTAGTACGGGTCAGTGCGGACGAAAATTTCGAGTATCGGGGATGATAGTTCACTTATTCTACCAAAGACCGAATGGGATTCTTCGCGCTTTGCATTAAGATAAGCAAGTGTACAGGATATTCCTTGGCTATGTTAGACAAATCGGATACCGAAATAGTCATTGCGTGACACCATAAAAATAGTCCGAGTTTTTATCCGTACTTCCCGTGGGTTAATTTCATGTGCAGTTTGCAGCGTAAAAGTGTCGACATAAAAAACTCACCTTCCGACGAAAAGCCGCGATTTGGCACGTGCTACGTTAACAACTCGAGGAACTAACCCATGGCGAATGAGACGAGGGCGAACTGGGCTTCTTATCTTGATGCGGAGCAATCCCGTTTCGTTGAAGAGCTCGTCGAATTCGTTAAGATACCATCTGTATCAGTGAAGGCTGAGAATGCTTCAGATGTGTATCGCGCTGCTGAATGGGTTTTAGCACGCCTAAAGGCTGCGGGGGTTGAACACGCCGCGGTCATGCCGACACCGGGTCATCCAGTTGTTTATGGCGAATGGCTTAACGCCAGCGCGAACAAGCCGACTATTTTGATTTATGGCCATTTTGATGTTCAGCCAGCGGAGCCTTTAGAGCTATGGGAAAGCCCGGCGTTCGCGCCGGAAATACGTCACGGAAAGTTGTGGGGTCGGGGAGCATCAGATGACAAGGGAGGCATGCTCGCTTCTATCATTGCTGTAGAAGCACTTTTTAAGACCCGTGGTGCTTTGCCAGTCAACGTGAAGTTTCTCTACGAAGGTGAAGAAGAGGCTGGTTCAGCGTCACTTAATACCTTCATCGCCGCAAACATCGAGCTGTTGAAGGCTGACATGGTATTTTCGGCGGATGGCTTGCAGTGGGCACCTGACCAGCCACAGCTGATGCAGGCGATGAAGGCTACTATAAGTTGCGAAATCAAAGTTACTGGTCCACGATCAGACCAGCATTCCGGCTTACACGGCGGCGGAATTGCCAATCCGGCCGTTGCACTTGCCCATATTTTGGCGTCAATGAAATCGATCGATGGTAGCGTTACGATCGAGGGGTTCTTTGATGATGTAGTCCCATTAAGTCAGGCGATGCGAGATCAGATCGCTCTGCTCCCTTTTGACGATAAAGAATACTTATCCCAAACCGGTGCGCCTTCTTGTCATGGTGAGTCTGGCTATACCGTAATGGAGCGCATCGGTGGACGTCCCATGCTCGACATTAACGGCCTGACGTCCGGCTGGCAGGGTGAGGGTTCCAAGACAATCCTGCCCGCCTCAGCAAGCGCGAAAATCACCTGTCGGCTCGTGAACGCCCAGTCACCCACGAAGGTGCTGAATGCGATACGGCAGCATGTGGAAAGCCGATGTCCGCCAGGCGTAGCAATAGAATTCTTATCTGAAGAAGCAGATGGATATCCCTTCAGTATCCCTCACAACCATCCTGCAACTGAGCTCGCTGGCGAGGTTCTGGAGGAAGTTTATGGAAGAACGCCACTCCGAATATGGGCCGGTGGATCAATCCCAGCGTTTTCCCCGTTTCTGGATTTCTTGGGATTACATGCTGTAATGCTTGGCTTTTCCAGTCCGGATGAAAACTTACATGCCCCCAATGAGTTTTTCCGGCTAGATGTATTTCGCCGCGGGCAGGAAGTATATGTTCGGCTGCTCGAGAAAGCCGGTAATACTTTTCAGAGACGATAAAATGCTGCTTAAGCAAGCATTGTTATAGTGTGACACTATGCTCAAAAAAATCTACGATATCAGAAACTTACTCGCAGCGAGTGTTGACGTCGAACGTATTTAACCTCAACCGAATGAGCAGTCGTTGAGATGCTGTAGAGACAGTAATCTCAGCGTCTTGCCCAGCATTGATGCCGGATTTATTTTCAACAGTGATTTTCTCCCGCACTCCAATATCGCTCCAGAACGTCAGAGCTGCATGTTCAGCGACCTGCTCAAGGGCATCAAGTTCTGGATTCCCTCTGTAAGAGGAAGGTATGGATTACCTTTGCGAAGACAAGATCAAGACGAGAAATTCGGCATGTCTTTTGCTTCAAGACGACCATACCTTGCTCGATGAGGAAAAACAAGAAGTGACGCAGCAAAGCGACAGCCCCCAATATGTGTTGACTGGAGAACCCGAAAGGCCTGCGCATCCGCATGATCGCGTAGTGTCTTGCACGTCGCAAAGCCATAACGTGCGCAGCAAGGGTCCTGCTTTCCATCTGTGCAGCGCAGAATTGTAATGCGCTCATCGCGCTCGCCCGAAAGATCTCCTCCCGTTGCCAGTATGTTTAATTGTTCGGACAGAACGTCAGTCGGTACGCATCCGCTGAAGGCTGCCTTGCTGATATAATTCAATGAGCTGATTTTGTGTCCTGTATTTTGAATCGAAATACCAGGAGCGTCACGTGAATTCTCACAGTGTTGAGTTTCGCCTGATTTTGAGCCAGGTTTCCATTTCGGGTTAACCCATACGAAGGCGGAAATAGCCAAGGAATTCAAAAGGATTCGTGTGCTGGCTCTGATCAGCATCAAACACAAAACTGGGTCAAATTCAGGCTGAATTTAACACGACGCCATCTATCACTTTTTCAACGTCAAAATGAGTGGACTTGTCCCGAAGTTAAGCATGAGCCAACGTTACAAAATTGCAACCGTATCATGAGCGCCACTATTGAGCGGGGTTTTGTTATAGGCCGACGGCCTTCCGCAGAGCATCATTCATATTGGCGCGCCAATTCTTTCCATTGGCTTTGAACCTGGCAACTACATCAGGATCGAGACGAAGAGTTACGGCTTCTTTTGGTTTATCGATGCGAGGGCGACCACGCGTAGTTCTGCCTTTTTCGAGTTCTGCAAAAAAGGCAGTCGGCAAAATTTCTTTAGCTGGTTTGAGGCTTTTGATTTCCTCCTCGGTCAGAGAAGGGCTGTCAACAGCATCCCAATCCTGCTTGGTGTAACCGTGTTCAGCGGCATGTTCAGGTCGAAATTTGATCGCCATTAGATTAAGCTCCTTTCTTTCTGGTTCGCAGGGCGAAAGCTGATGATCGAAATCGCCTCAGTGCCAAGTTCCGCATAGATTACAACCGCGGTACCGTCTTCGAAATAGCCAACTGCCTTCATTCGGTTAGTGTGGCTCCCGGTAATAAGGGCTGTCTCCCATCCGAAAAATACAACGTCAGCGAAATCCATTCCGTGTTTGGCGAGATTTGCTTCGCGCTTGGGTTCGTCCCATACGATCTTCATGTAAATTTATGTACACGAAAAATCGATGTTCCACAAGAATAAAAGTGTACATTAAAAGCCGGGTTCACTCGGTAATATCCCTATGTGGGGAGCGCTCGGCCCCTTTTTTTGCGGTTTACGGCGAATGCGATTTCTTGACTCCAACTCAAAATCAGAAACAGGCCAACCAATTCGCACGGTTTAATCGGGCGAACCCAGCCGTATCGTTGGTAAAGCCCAATCAGGACTGCAGCAATTCAGTGTAGATGAGCTCGATACGCGCAGCCTCCTCTTCAGCCAGGCCGGCAAACTCCCTTTCGCGAGCACGCTTCAACAGCTTACCGCCATTCTGGCTTAGAAAGCGGAACAGGAGATCGAGCAGCCTGTCCGGCATGTCAATCATGCGCGAGACCTCATTTTTGAAACGATCATAGATTTTCAGGAAGGCGGTCTCTGCTGGCAGGTCAGTATCAATGGTACGCGCCACGCATTCGAACAGGAATTCCGCATGGGGCGTTGCGTCGAAATATCGATAAAAATCGACCGTCTCGTTCAGCACCTCGACATTGCCTCGCTCGGTCGGTCGCCAGCGGACAAAAGGCAACAGGCGACGGGAATAGGTCTCCAACACGTGCCGGCACTCATCAATGCGGTCGAGAATGACTGCCGAGACAGGAAACACCAACCCAGGCGGATTGAAACCGCGTTCCGCCAAAACATGATGGATGACGTAACGATGCAGACGTCCATTTCCGTCCTCAAACGGATGGATATAGACGAAGCCGAAAGCAAGGGTGGCTCCGGCTAATACCGGGTCCAGTTGCCGTGCTGCACCGCGGTCGAATGCGGTCAATCCTTCGATCAGGTTCGGCAGATCGTCATGCCGGGCGCTGACATGATCTGGAATGGGCGCGCCGCTCAGGCGATCATGCTCTCCGACAAAGCCGCTATCAGCGCGCAGGCCAAGGTGCACGAAACGCGCATCGCCAATAACGATGCGCTGCAATCGTTCCAGTTCGGCACGGTCGATTGGATGGCGACCGGCCTCCGCGATAACCTGTCCCCAGCGTTGAATGCGGTCCCGGGGAGGGTCTTCGCCTTCAATCTGGAAACTCGACCGTGAATCCTTAAGGAGCAGGAAGGCCGCAGTACGGGCAAGCAAATACGCCGGCACCTCAGCGATCAGGCGCCGAGCCTCCTCGCCGAGATCTCGGGCGATAAAAGCATCCAGCTTGGGTGTGCGGAAGATCATCGGGCAGAAGGCGGGTGTGCCCGGCAGATTATTCTTCACCCGATGGCGAGAGGGTGTCGTCCCATCGATTGCCCATTGCAGATCGGGATCGACGACCAGGGCGTATGTGCCTTGGGTTGCATCATCGAGATCGAGCCTGGTGTCGAGCAGCCATTCATAAAGAAACCAGAGACGCCGCGCATACGCACCGGTCGGCGCTGCATGCACGATCTCGTCAGTGGCCTTGGCCCAGTAGCCTGAAACAGGGCTTTAAGGACGGCTAGGTCCAGACCTTCGTAACGTAAAGCGAAGGTCAGATGGCCTGTGAGACTAGCGTCTGGTTGGTGGCGTGGCGTATAAAGCTTCCAGTCGTCAGCTTGATAGACTTTGTGGCGCGCACCGATGGCGGCGAGGTTGATCGGCACGGGAACAGCGAGCTTGAAAGCGTCGATTAGGGACGCGTATCCGACCGGGATTGCTCGTTACGGCAAGCGACGGTCGTGAAAAAAGTTTACTTGGCCTGAAAATGGCTTCTTTTGCCCAAGAAGCATGATTTTTGATACTTTCCCTTGAAATTCTTTTTCACTCGCATTGTGTCATGAAAACCAATCCTATTCAATGAATTTCGAATCTGAATGAGGTCACTCCGTGAAAATCAATAACAGACGCCACAAGGGGAGATCAGGCTCCGTTCTGCGAATGATCGGGAAATGAGTTCGGGGAGGACTCTGTAGTCGAAGCACCTCCCCGGGTTCTGGCGCAAATTTTTCATTTCTGCTGCGCTATTGTCGTTTCAGTGGGAATAATTGAGTGAGGTGACTGGCTATGGCGATTGATTTCAAAGGTTTTCATTTCCCAAAAGTGTCATCCTTTATGCGGTGTTCTTCTATGTTCGTTACGCGCCGCAGATTGCAGATCAGGCTCAGAAGCGTAAACATCCTACCCTTCACTCGTAGCGTGTTGATGGTTCCACCAGAGATTGTCCCGTTGCGCGCTGCGCGCGCTAGTGTTTTCAACCCATTTTCCATTCGTGTACGACGATCTTCCAACCATTCCCGAGGACGCAGGGGAATGGCAAGTCGGGTAGTGTTAGCAACATGGAAACGCTGCCCCAGGTGCATCATGCCTTCCATTATGGCATGTCGAAGCAAAATTTTTTGCAATTCTGCTTTTAACGCATTTGGCAACGTGGTTCGTCGGCTTTGGGTTGGAGCCGGGAATCTTGACTGGCAATCAATCCTCGACCTGTTCTCGATTATTGCGCGCAAATCACAAGCGTGAGTGGTTGAGAAAATGAAGTAAAATTGTGCTGCCTTGACGAACCGCAATGGTTCATAAATAATCTGAATGAACCAAGGAGAACCTAATCATGACTGCTGCGTTTACGGTCCGTGTGCAGGACGACGTCGCCAGAAAACTCGATAAAATCGCCGCGCTGTCTGATAGATCACGTGCTTATCTTGCCGCACAAGCTATCGAAGACTATGTGGTCCGGGAAGAATGGCAATTAGCGGAGATTCAAGCAGGAATCGCAGAAGCGGATCGCCATGAATTCGCTACTTCGGAAGAGCTGGGCAGCGTCATAGCGAAGTATGTTGGGGCTGGTCGTCGCGCATGACTGCTCCTACTTTACGCTGGACGCGCCGCGCCATTCGTCGGCTCGACCAGATAGGTGCCTATATAGCAAAAGACAATCCCGACGCTGCTGCTCAAATTGTGACGCGCATTGTCTCGGCAGTGGATAATTTAGCAAGTTATCCCTCGATGGGGCGGCCGGGTCGTATAAAAGGCACCCGCGAATATGCATTCGCAGATATTCCTTATGTTATCGCATACAGATTACAGTCCAGGGTAGTAGAAATTATTACTGTTATTCATGGCGCTCAGAAATGGCCATTGGAGCTGGACTAATACATAAAAAAACAGGAGTGCACTGAAGCGTTCTGCAGCTCGCTATTGAGACTGCGAAAGGTGCTAGCCCGAACTAATTCTAGGTGCATATCCGGTCGCGGGCGATTCTTGACTGGCACTCTGGAGATTGAGCCACGTCTTCCTGCTAAGATGTGGATCTGACTTCCGTAGATTGCCTATTTTGCATTGGTGCAACATATCTAAGAGCAATCTCCACTGGGTGATCGATCGACAAATGCTACGTCCTCGCTCTCGGGCAGTGTTGCCCGAGAAAAACTTGGCTAGCGTGGAATTTTAGATATTGAATGCGATATTCAGTTTCTAAACGAGCGCTTTTGCCATGATCTCAACTAAAATATCCTCGTCGGCCAGTCGCGCTTCAACGGTTGCCCGTGCAGGGAGTGCTGAAGGATCAATCCAGGATTTCCACGCTTCGTTCATATCATCAAAGTGATCGATATTTTTGAGCCAAATATTTACACTCACAAGCTTCGATTTGTTAGTCCCTGCTTTAGCAAGATAGCCGTCAATCTGATTTAGAATATCAAGTGTTTGGGTCTTAACGTCGCCATTACGATCTTTGGGGGTAAGCCCAGAAAGAAAAGCAAAGCCATTGGCGACGAGTACCTTGCTCAGGACGTCGGTTTCATCAAAACGAGTAATCATAGTAACACCTGCTGTGAGTGGTTGTTGCAGTTTTTCATGTGAATTGCTGGAAAGACCTATCATCGGGTGCCAACCTTCAATCCGAGAACGCGGGGCAATGCGGCAAGCGCTCGTGCATGTAGCGTAGGAGACTCGTTTACATCTTCAGCATCTTCCTTCGATATGATGCCCCAACGAATGGCTCGCCCACCGAGAAACCGAAATGGCTCTGCAGGGAACGTCGGCCGATCTCGAGTACAAAACGGTAAAGTGGCCCAATAATCTTTCTGTTTGAGCACTAGAGAAGCCAGACATTGCCCTCCAATATAAGTGGGGTTAACTCCATGGCCGGAATATCCGCACGCATAATGAACCCGGGTATCAGGAATTGTGCCAAAATAGGGAAGACGGTCAGACGCTACATCGATCGGCCCGCCCCAGATACTTTCCATTGGAACAGTTATGAACTCTGGCAGCAGTCTGCGTTTTCCCTGCACCACTCTAAGCGCTGTTGCTTTATCTTTGTAGAGCGAAGGAGACGTTGTGTTAGCTCCAAACGCTATCGGCCCAGAGCCAGATCCCATCAGAATGCGATTATCAGGAGTTTTCCGAAAATAGTGCACGAACATTCGTGCATCCGTTAGGCTCTGATCTCCAGCCCATCCGGATTGACTTATCGCTTCGGGCGCGGAGGCTGTCATGCCTGCGTAACTCGAAAAGAGGGTCACATATGGTGAAACTTCTTTGAGGCGCGTGAGTTCAGTATTGGTCGCCAATACCACCTCTTTTGCAACCACCTTGCCAGAGGGTGTCATAATGCAATTTGGAGACGAACGTTTCAGCTCGAGCATTGGTGTGTTTTCAAAAACTCGTATACCGAGGCTGAGTGCATGTTCTCTGAGCTCGCGAACCAAACGGCCGGGATGAATAGTCGCCCCCTCAGGATAGTATATGCCCCGGCCAAACGCAGTGTTCTTGCAAATTGCTTGAACTTCATTTTCGTTTAACAATCTTGCGGAATCGGGGTAGCCGAGACGTTCAGCCGCTAATGCTGCGTCCTCAACAGTATTAAGTTGAGCCGCTGACGCTGCGACCATGACCGATCCCGCTTCGCGCCACCAGAGATCGCTTAATGCATTGCGGGAATATTCACGCAATGCATTCTGCGCTCGAGTTCCAGCTTGAGCAATTTCAATTGCCACATCTGCACCCAACCGTGCTGCAACTGATGGCAATGCCCCCCAGTAACCGCCGACCAGACCACCATTCTTTCCACTGGCGCCAGCACCGCAAATTTTTGCCTCAATTAAGGTAATTTTTAGCGCGGGCTGCCGTTGTTTAACAGCAAGCGCAGTCCAAAGACCCGTGAAACCACCTCCGACTATCGCTACGTCGACATCTATCTCGCTCTTTAACGGCGCGCATGTAGGCGTATCAGAACTTCGATGAGCCAGGGCTTCCGACAGCCACCACGATTGATCATCAATCTGCGGATTTCTTATTCCGTCTGTTATGTTCATTTTAATCGGGCCCAAGATATCGCTGTGACGCGTTTTTCAGGAATAATATGAGTTCGTGGCAGACCGTTAGAATTTCGACAATTCTCGTTCATTTATGCCTAGTGAGGTGCCAGATCTGCGCCAAACCATTTTAGGGAGAGTTTGCTGAGTGTACCGTCAGCGATGAGAGCGCTGAGTGCAGAATTGTAGCTTGTACGTAAACTATTATCGTCTTTTCGCATTGCAGCCGCGACGCCTGGCCCAAGTATGCCGCCGCTAAAGATCGGCCCAGTCGTTGTGAAGCCTTGCAGAGCGGGCTTCTCTAAGGCAGATTTAGCGACAGTTACTGTTGCAAATACGCCGTCGACCCGACCTGAACTGAGATCAAGATCATGCGCCTGAGTAGTTTTGTACTCACGAATGTCGGGTGACCCAGAAAAGTATTCGTCTAGAAGGGTCGTGTTGGTAGTTGAACCCTGAACACCTATGACTTTTCCATTGAGGAGTGGCTTTAACGTCGCGATGACATCGTCCAGAGCCTTGTTCTTGTTATCGAGGTTTATTAACACACCCTTTTCAGGGAGTTTTGAGAGCTCATTGTGTTCAGATGCAATGAAGGTAGAGGAGGTTGGCATATAGATATCGGAGAATGCCACAACTTCTTTGCGTTTCTCGGTGATACTCATTGCTGACATGATGACATCGATTTTGCCGCCATTCAAAGATGGGATCATTCCATCCCAATCTTGGGCGACGATTTCGCATCGATCTTCCAGCCGGCTACAAATTTCTTTTGCAAGATCAACTTCGAAGCCGTCAAGTTGCCCATTAGGCTTGGTGATGCTCCATGGCGCATATGCACCTTCCGTTGCGATCCTGATGGTTCTTTCCTGAGAAAAGGCGTCAGATGTAGATCCGATGTTTACAGTGAGAAGCGTTGTTAGTGCCGCTACAATTACTTTCATGATGTTCCTCCCGAACAATGCCTACTTCCCGCGTGGACAATTGGTAACAAGGAATTTAGATGAACAATAAAGGACTTTAAATCTCTATCTACGCCCATTAAGGTGAATAAAAATTCACCTCAATGGGATTATTTATGTCGCACATGTCGTTTCCAGGTTCAGTGCAAAGTGCTGATCTGCGTCTTGTAAGAGTATTCATGGCGGTAGTGGAAGCTGGTGGATTTAGCGCCGCTGAGGGTCGACTTGGCATCAGTCGTTCCGCGATCAGCAAACATATGGCTGACCTTGAAGCTCGCCTGGGATTAAAGCTCTGCCTTCGTGGTCGCGCTGGTTTTGAATTAACTGAGAGTGGCAAGGAAGTTTATGAAGCTGCTGAAAAGCTTTTTCAGTCAATTGATGACTTTAAGGCGAAGATAAATCGACTTCACTCTGAACTCAGAGGCAGCATACACATAGGTGTAGTTGATAACACAATATCAGACAGCGCAAATCCGCTCATATCAGCAATACGCAGAATGTCGGTTCAGTCCCCACAGGTTGAGATCAGTATCTCAATTATGTCTTCTTCAACCATGGAAACCGCATTGCTTGAAGATACGATTCACATTGGAATGAATACGCGCCGGCACGTTAAGCGAGAACAGCTCGTTTACAAAGAGATGTATACCGAAGTCAGTAAATTGTATTGCGGTAAAGGGCATTTATTATATTCCCGGCAAAAGCCGGATAACAGTGTTCTCAGTGAACAGCGCTTTGTGTCCCCAAGTCCTTTTGAGTTGGATCGCCTGAAGGAAGTGCTCGGTGAGGGCATCAATATTACTTCAGCTGTGGCGCGCAATGTCGAGGGTACGGCGATGTTTCTGCTCACGGGTCAGTACCTGGGCTTTCTGCCTGACCATATCGCTTACAGTTTTGAGGCGGCAGACAAAGTACGCTCCATCTCGGCTGACATATTCACCATTCATACACCAATGGAGATAATCTATAAGCTGCGTAAAGACACTAATCCAATTTTAGAAAGCTTTCTGAATGAGCTTTTCGAATAATTTGAATATATGGCTGACACTCAAAGCGGTCGGGCAGCTTTTTCTTGTTATAATGACAACGAGACATTCGCTCCCGTCGTTACGGCCTGCTCTTCCCCTGTTGGCCAATCAAGATTGCCTGCTGCCATCGGCTTGTCGTCCTTGACCACCGGTAGTCTGGAAATCGCGTGGCGCTGCCGTGTAAAATGTGTCCCATAGTGCATCCATCCAGGCATGGGAAAAAAGTGCACCATCAAAACCTAGGATCAAACACGTGGGCAGAACCGTTCAATGTCATGCTTTGCAAATGAATGGTTGATTAGAAATAGAAGGCCCGGTCGTTCAACCGGGCCTTTGTTTGTTTAAGCGCCGTATGGCACCCAGATATTTTTAACCTGGATTGCTCTTCTGAGGTAATCGCGGCCCTGCGCTTCGGTTGAGTTGCCCCAGTTTGGCAAACGGCCATTGCTGACCCATGTGGCCTTCAGGTTTCCTGCGGATGCCTTTTCGACCATGCCACTGCCTTCCTTGGAGCCAAAATACCAAAGGGCTGCCACTTCATCATGCTCGGCCAGGGTCTTGGTCAGCAGATCACGCTCGCCGGTGATGATGTTGATGACACCGCCCGGCACATCCGATGTATCGAGCAGCTGATAGAAATCGCCAGCGATCAGCGGATGACGGCTTGAAGGCACAACCACAGTGCGATTGCCCATTGCAATGGCAGGCAGCACAAGCGAGATGAGCGACAGAAGCGGCGCTTCATCCGGGCAGACAATGCCCATCACGCCCCACGGTTCGTTCATGGCGAGTGTCACATGGCGCGATTTGGTGGCATGCACCGCGCCATCGAACTTGTCGGCCTGCGCTGCGTAATAAAAGATGCGGCGCAGCGATGCTTCGACTTCGTCGGCTGCTTTCTTTTCGCTGATGCCGGTGTTTTCAACAAGGCCATTGATGAAGTCATTGCGACGAGCATCAAGGTTTTCGCCAAGATAATAGAGCACCTGCGCGCGGTTATGCGCGGTGGCACTGCCCCAGCTTGAGGCCTTGGCTGCGGCCTCAACCGCATTGCGAATGTCTTTGCGGTTGCTGATGCCCGCCTGACCGGTGACAGCGCCACCTTTGCCTGTAACCGAATAGCTGTAACCACTATCAGGACGCGCCTGCTTGCCGCCAATATAGTTCTTCATCGTGCGGTCGATGCCATTGATGACGATTTTGTCCGTGCCTGATGGCAAGGCGGATGGGATAAAGGCCTCGGTCGCCTTGGGAGCGGTCAGCGCCTTTTCCCAATCGGCGGTGAGATATTCATACAAGCCTTCGCGTGCGCCTTCACGACCGTAACCACTCTCGCGATAGCCGCCAAAGCCTGCACCCGCATCAAGCATATTGGTGCAGTTGATCCAGACGACACCAGCTTTCACACGGGCTGCAAGATCAAGCGCGACATTGATGTTTTCCGACCAGATCGAAGCTGCAAGGCCGTAACGCGTATTGTTGGCAAGGGCTACGGCTTCATCCGGTGTGCGGAAGCTTGTGGCCGCTGCAATCGGGCCAAAGATTTCGACCTGACAAACTGTTGCCGCCTGATCGACTTCGGTAAAGAAACCCGGCGCAATGTAATTGCCTTTGGCAGGCAGAGGATTTGGGGTCTGCCAAAGCTGACCGCCTTCCTCAACGCCTTTCTGAATGAGATCAGAAATCCGCTTGACTTGAGTAGGGGAGACAATCGCGCCAACATCGGTGGATTTATCCAGCGGATCACCAACGCGCAGTGTTTCAAGACGCTTTTTCAGCTTGGCATAGAACCGATCGGCTATGCCTTCCTGCACCAGGAGGCGTGAACCTGCACAGCAGACTTCGCCCTGATTAAACCAGATCGCATCGACCACACCTTCAACGGCGGCATCAAGATCAGCATCTTCAAACACGATGAACGGCGACTTGCCACCAAGTTCCAGCGAAAGCTTCTTGCCAGAACCGGCAATCTGTTCACGGATGATGCGGCCTACCTGTGTTGAGCCGGTGAAGGCAACCTTATCGACGCCATCATGACCGCAGACGCTCGCACCTGTTGTGCCATTGCCCTGCACGATATTGACCACACCCGCAGGCAGACCAACTTCATGGCAGATTTCTGCGAAGGCAATGGCTGTGAGGGGTGTGAGATCGGCAGGCTTTAACACCACGGTATTGCCCGCAGCGAGTGCAGGCGCGATCTTCCATGCCAACATCAAAAGCGGGAAGTTCCAAGGGATTACCTGAGCGCAGACACCCACAGGCGAGAAGCCTTTGAACTCATCGTCCACCATCTCTGCCCAACCGGCATGATGATAGAAATGGCGGACAGCCAGTGGAATATCGATGTCGCGGGTCTCGCGCAGCGGCTTGCCATTGTCCATGGTTTCGAGAACCGACAAAAAGCGTTCGCGCTTCTGGATATGCCGGGCGATGGCGTAGAGAAATTTGGCGCGTTCATGACCGGAGAGTTTGGACCATTTGCCAAAAGCGCTGCGTGCCGCTTTCACAGCCTGGTCGACATCATGTTCCGTGCCGAGTGTAATCTCTGCAAGCTTATCACCATTGGCAGGATTGCTCACAGCAATGATTTTGTTGCCTTCAGGCTTGACGAAAGTGCCATTAATATAATGACCAAAAGAACGGCCATGCTGTTCCAGCCACTGCTTCACATCGCCGTTTGCTTCAGGGGAAGGTCCATATTCCATGGTCTTCAGGATGTCCTTGATGGGTCGCATTTTAACTCTTCCTTACGCAGCGGCATGACGGTTGGCGCTCGAATAGCGTCCGGTCACAAAGTGCTCCAATTGCCGTTCAATATCGCCGAGCATCGACGAGGCACCCAGGCGGAACAAATCCGGTTGGAGCCAGCGATTGCCGAGTTCCTCTTTCATCAAAGTCAGCCAGGCGAGTGCATCCTTTGCGGATTTCAGGCCACCGGCTGGCTTGAAGCCAACGATCTGGCCCGACAACTCGCCATAATCGCGCAAGGCGCGAACCATGGTCAGACTGACAGGCAGCGTTGCATTGACATCTTCCTTGCCGGTCGAGGTCTTGATGAAGTCAGACCCCGCCTGCATCGCAACCATCGAAGCGCGATAGACGTTGGTGAGCGTGTTGAGATCGCCGGTCGCAAGAATGGCTTTCATATGCGCATCGCCACAGGCTTCACGCATGGCGGCAATCTCATCATAAAGCGCTGACCAGTTCTGTGTCAGAACATGTTCGCGGGTGATGACGATGTCGATCTCATCGGCACCCTGCTCAACCGCATAGGTGATCTCGGCCAGTCTAAGGGGCAAGGGCGTCAACCCTGCCGGAAAGCCGGTTGCAACGGATGCCACAGGAATACCAGAGCCTTCCAGCGCCTTAACCGCATGTGGCACCATGGTTGGATAAACGCAGACCGCACCCGTGGTGATGCCCGCATCAGCCAAGCCCAGTGCTTCAAGAATATCATCACGAACCGGACGCCGTGCCTTGGCGCAGAGCCTGCGCACACGGCCTTCGGTATCGTCACCGGCAAGTGTGGTGAGATCAATGCACTGGATTGCGCGCACAAGCCATGCGGCCTGATATTCTTTCTTGATCGAACGACGTGCAGCGAGCGTTGAAGCGCGCCGCTCCGATGCACTTCGGTTCACAACAACATCTTCAAACCAGTCAGGCTTGAGCGATGTGCCAGTATTGCGGGGAAAAGTTTCACTCATTTTATTGTCCGTCTGTAGGGTTCATGAAGGTTCTGGCGCGTGGATGCGGCAGAACGCTTCAAATTCATCTGCACTGGCATAGGCTTTTTGTGTTCCGGGTCGGGTGATGGAGTGGGCTGCATAAAGTGAAGCTTTTCTGAGCGACGCTTCCACATCACCGTTCTGAGCATAAAATCGAGCAAACGAGCCGATAAAGGCATCCCCTGCGCCGGTTGTATCTTTCGGTGTCACTTTGACTGGCAGAATATTGACGGTCTCGCTTGCGGTGATCATGCGTGCACCACGTCCACCAAGCGTCACGATAACGGTACGAATGCCCCGCGCGATCAGTGATCGGGCAGCAATGACAATCTGATCGTCGGTATCTGTTGGCAGACCGGAGAGAAGCGCAAGCTCGCTCTCATTGGGAACAAGAAATGTTACCTGCCGAATAAGCTCTGGATCAATATTTGCAGCAGCAGGTGCTGGATTGAGAATGGTCTCAATTCCGTGTTCGGCAGCAAAAGCGATTGTGTGATATACCGTCTCGACCGGCACTTCCATCTGCATGAGAATGAGGCCGCATCCTTTCAGATCGTTTGCAGCCTTATCCACTTCTGCAGGCAGAAGATCGGCATTAGCGCCCTTGACGATGAGGATCGAGTTTTCGCCTGAAGGTTCTACGAAAATAGGTGCCACACCGCTCGATTTGCCAGCAACCTTTACGACGTGTCGCGTATCAACGCCGAAGCTGTTGAGGTTGCGGATAGTGTTGTCAGCAAAGACATCATCGCCAACCCGCGTTACGATCAAGACGTCGGCACCCAGTCGCGCCGCTGCAACGGCTTGATTAGCACCCTTGCCACCGCAACCGATCTCGAACGTTGGTGCTTCAAGCGTTTCGCCAGGGCCGGGCATACGGTTCACATAGGTGATGAGATCCACCATGTTGGACCCCACCACTCCGATCTTTCTGGTCATAAGACGTCTCCTTGGAAAATTCAGAGTGCCCTGATTTTGGCTTCAAATTGTTTTGCGGCGGACTGATCGAGATAGCCAACGCGCACAGGGAAGATGGCACGCTCACCCGATGCCAATGCCCGCAA
Source organism: Ochrobactrum sp. EDr1-4 (assembly GCF_049199085.1). Lineage (NCBI taxonomy): Bacteria > Pseudomonadati > Pseudomonadota > Alphaproteobacteria > Hyphomicrobiales > Brucellaceae > Ochrobactrum > Ochrobactrum sp. EDr1-4. The sequence continues at coordinate 121,640 of NZ_JBLZOF010000009.1, read as the reverse complement.
ATTGTTTTTGGCTTTTTCAGCGAGATAACCTTCCGGCTCACAGGTCGATGGTAGAGCAAAAGCTGCAACCTGCGCATCACCGTTGACAAGAACCCACCGCACGGTTTTTGGGAAAGCCTCAACAGGATAGGAGATCGCAAAGCCATCACCATCGGTGAGTTGCATCATTTGATGCGTTTGACCAAGAGCGTCGCTCGGCAGATCGCGAATGTAGAAAACCTGCTCAGGATCGTAGCGTTCTGGCTCGTCCAGCACTTCCATCGCTGACGGATCGGCGGCCAGGTGATTGATCAAGGCCAGGTAATCGTCATTAGGCGTTATATGCCCTGGAACGGCAGTGCGAACCTCAACGTGATCGGGTGAGAAGCCAACTGGCTGAATGATACGCGCAGCTTCGTCATAGGCGAAGTTGACGTGGCACATATACATGAGCTCCATTGGTGCCGATGACAGGTTTTCAACGTCCATTGTGATGTCGAAAAGCGTATCCTGTGCATGGAGACGAATGCTCGGGCGGGCAAGATAATGCGCGCCAAAGCCCATCACGTATTCATATTCTCCAGTGAGTTCGACATAAGCACCGCGTTCGTCATTGCCGAACAAAAGCCCTGCCTTGTCCATCTTCGCACAAGCCATTTCGCCATGCAGAAGGTGATCGTCCTGCGGCGAAGGGCATCCATTGCGCAAAATGCCGCTATGAAAAGCAAAGCAGCCATAGGTTTCTACAATAGTGGTCGCAGGGCGTGGCATGGAGAAGCTGTTACCCATCGTGAGATCGACACCGTCAAATTCCGCACCCCACACCATCTGTCCCATAAAAGGCAGCACGATGAGATTGCCACGTTCGTTTTCGATCAGTAGCGCTTCGATGCTGCTTGGATAGCGAAACGCTGTAACACTCAGTCCGTCTGCACTGGCAATGACATGTGGCTGCTCAGTAAAATTCTGACGACGAAGATGAAATTCAATATCCGCCATTTGGGATCACCTGCCTTGATTGCGCGAAGCGTTAATCGCGATAACGATGATGAGGAATGCGCCCCAGATGAAGTCGATCAAATGGTTGGAGAACCGCATCATCTGAAAGCCGGAGGAAAGAAGCATCAGGGCGACGAGTGCAATTGCGATGCCAAGCACACGCCCTTTACCGCCAGCCGGATTGGTGCCACCAAGCACTGCAATCAAAACCGCCTGCAACAGATAGGATGCGCCGTAGTCAGACTTGGCCGCATTGGTGCGTCCCGATAGGATGATCCCGGCAAGCGAAGCGAGAACGCCACTCAGCATGTAGGAATAAAGGATCATGCGCTCTTTGCGGATACCCGCAAAAACTGCTGCACGCGGATTGGTGCCGATCAGCATCAGATTGATGCCGAGCGTGGTACGAGTCAGCAGAACTCCGACAACAAAACAAACAGCGATGAACAGCAGGAATGGCGTAGCTATGCCCATGATCTTGCCATTGCCAACCCAGTTCCACGCTTCGGGGAAACCGACGATTGCAGGTCCACCTGTGAGCACCAGCGCCAGTCCCATCAGGACCTGACCCGTACCGAGAGTCGCAAGAATTGGCGTAATGCGGAGTTTCGCGATCAGCAGGCCATTCACCAGCCCGGCTAAAAGTCCGATTAGCATAGCGATCAGGATTCCGATAATCGTGTAGAACAGCATGCTGGAGCCAGATGTCTGCGCCGCCTGCACCATGCTTGAATGGAAATAAACCCCGGCCACAATACCTGCCAGATTTGCAATCCCGACAACAGAAAGATCAATGCCGCCGGTCAGCATTGCAATCATCATGGCGATGGAAAGGATGCCAAGCTCCGGCATGATATAGCTGATGGATTCAAAATTATAATAACGCAGGAACTTGTCTGGATTCATCCACGTCATTAGTGCGAATACGATGATCGTGATGACAATGAGCTGGATGATATTGTTGTCTGCGCCAAGGATGCGGCGCATGTCGAAAGACTTTTTCATGTCGCTTTCTCCGTTCAGGCGATGCTTTTGCGATCGCGCCATGCTGTAATGGCGGTAGCTGCGATGATGATAAGACCGACCACGACGCGCTGCCATGTGGTATCGACCTTCATGATGATGAGAGAGTTTTTGACCATCACGAGCATGAAAACGCCCATGAGGGTGCCAAGTACGGTGCCGCGACCGCCAAAGATGGAGGCACCACCTAGAACCACGGCTGCAATGACATCGAGTTCCAGACCGACAAAATCACGCGGATTGGCAAGCCAGATCATTGATGAATGCAGAAGCCCTGCAAAGCCTGCAAGCGCACCAGCCACGCAATAAACGAAGAAAATTGTGCGGCGTGTGTTGAAGCCAACGCGCTTGGCTGCTTCCGGTGAGCCACCATAGGCATAGACGCTTCGCCCGATCATTGTATGGCTGAGGATCAGATGGATCATCAGAGCGATTGCGAGATACACAACGAACATCGCTGTCAGGCCGAACGTGGTGCCTGTGGCTGATGTCAGCGAAATCACATCCGTCTTACCAAACTCAATGAGTTCTTTCGGCATTTTGTTGATATTAACGATGCTGGTGCCGACGAGACCCAACACAAGGCCGCGTACAATGGAGCCGGTGCCAAGCGTCACGATCAGTGGGATCATCTTGAAACGGTGAATGATGAAGCCGTTGAATGCCCCAAGCAGCAGGCCGATAAGCGTTGCCGCTACAAATGGGATGAAAACCCCATCATAGCCAAAGTAAACCATAGCGCGGACGGTCAGGTACATGGCCGCGATGGCGAAGGCGGTGAACGAGACATCGATGCCGCCGGAAATCATCACCAGCAAAACACCGAGCGCCATGATGCCGATCACGACATTGGAGCGAAGGAGGCCAAAAATATTATCCAGTGACCAGAAGGCTGGATTAATAAGGCCAATAGTGATCATTGCGAGGAGAAGCACACAGGCAATGATGAATTCGGTACTGCGAAAGAATTTCATATGCCGGTTCCTCAATTCAACGTCTTGAGCCGGTCATTGACGGCATCTTCGGTCATGTTTTCACCGGAAAGTTCATCGACGAAACGTCCGCGATGCATCACCAGCACACGATTGCAGTTTTGAACCAGTTCGGGCACATCATCCGAAATCATCAGCACAGCCAGACCTTCGTCCTGTGCGAGTTTACGGATAATATTGTGAATCTGCGCTTTCGAGCCGACATCGACGCCGACCGTCGGGCCATTGAGAATCAGTATTCTGGCACCTGTCAGAAGCCAGCGCGCCAGCACAACGCGTTGCGCATTGCCGCCGGAAAGATGATTGACTGGCGTATGTGGGCCGGGGGCGATAATGTTCATGGCCGAGAACATATCGCGGGTGGTCGCATCAGCCTTTTTGCGATTGATGAACAAGCCGCGTACGAATTTTTCGATTGAGGTGACAATGATATTGCGCTCAATGGATTGCGTGAGAAAAAGCCCTTCGGTGAGACGATCTTCCGGCACATAAGCAACGCCGCAGGCGATACCTTCCTGAACAGTTTTCGGATGAACGTGTTTGCCTTCGATCTGTATCGAGCCGGTGAAATCAGGCTTCATACCAAACAAGGCCAGCGCCAACTCTGTACGGCCCGAGCCAATAAGACCGGAGATTCCAACTATCTCGCCTGCGTGAAGTGTCAGGCTGGCATTTTCAACAGAACCCGCAACGGTCAGATTTTCGACTTTAAGGCTTGGCATGTCGGTTGCGCCTTCACGCCGCGACCAGTGATAGCTGTGCGCAGTCAGTTCCTGACCGGTCATTGCATGAGTGATGGATGGTTCATCAAATTCACTAATCGGGCCTTCAGCAACTTTCTTGCCATTGCGAAAAACAGTTAGCCGTTCGCTGATTTCCAGCATTTCGCGCATCTTGTGGCTAACGAAAAGAACAGCGATACCCTGTGCCTGAAGATCGCGCACGATCTTAAACAGCGCATCAACTTCATGCCTTGTGAGGGCAGTTGTTGGCTCATCCATGATCAGAAGCCGCGCGTCGGCCATAACGGCGCGCGCGATTGCTACGATCTGCTTGCCGGATGTTGGCAGGCTGTCTACATCAGCATCCAGATCCATCTTAATACCAAGACGATCAAGCGCCTGCTGCGCAAGTTCGCGCACGCGCTTCCAGTCAACAGCTTTGCGGCCTTCCATAAGGAAGGTATTAATCGCCAGATTTTCAGCGACAGTCAGGTTTCCGAACAGGGAGAAATCCTGATAAATAACCTGAATGCCATGGTGCACGGATTTGACGGGATCAAGCTTGCCAACGGCTTTTCCATCAATCAGGATTTCACCGTCTTCGGGCGTATAAACACCGGACATGATCTTGATTACTGTGGATTTGCCGGAGCCGTTTTCGCCGGCAAGACAGTGAATTTCGCCCGGCTTGATCGCAAAGGACACATCGTCCAATGCCTTAACGCCGCCGAAACGCTTGCCGATATGGCGCAATTCGATCAGATTTTCAGTCATAGAGGCCTCATGCAAGGCTGCAGATGCAGATGGAGTGGGGAGAAAGAGGCAGGCGCCTCTCTCTCCTGTTCAGAAGCGATCAGAAATCGTACTGATCCATATTTTCCTTGGTCACACCGACCCAGCCCGCACCATAAAGCATGTTTGGCTTGGAAGCGTCGGGAGCCAGCAGGCTTTCATAGCCTGGAAGACCCATGTTCAGCCCAGCCTTAATCTGGTCGTTCTTCTTTTCAAGCGCTGCAACGGCCAGCATGTTCATGGCATAGCCAGCAACTGCCGGGTCCCAGAACTGGATATACTGAATATCGTCGTTCTTAATATATTCGCCAGCAACCGAAACGAGGCCCGTACCTGCAAAGAATACCTTGCCCTTAAGGCCACCTTCAGCAATCAGACGACCTGCACCAGCCGAGGTTGGCATTGGAGCGCCCAAAATGCCTGTGATGTCTGGGTATGCAGTCATTGCTTCCTTGAGCTTGGTGTAATCCGTGTTTGCATCGTCATAGGTTTCGAGACGCTCGGTCACCAGTTCCATCTCAGGGAAGTTGGCCTTCTGATACTCAACAGCACCATCGATCCATTCCATCTGCGATTTTGCAGTCAAACCGCCGACGGTTGCGACATACTTGCCCTTGCCACCCATCGACTTGCCGAGTTCCTTCATCAGGTTCGCGCCATAAGCCTTGTTGTCAAAAGCTTCGATGTTGAAGTCGACGTTCTGAATGTTTGATGCTTCGTGGCTGATGACGACAATGCCGCGATCACGGGCTTTTTTGAGAACAGGCTCAACTGCTTCGACCGAAAACGGAACGATAGCGATGGCATCAACACCCTGAGCGATAAGATTTTCAACAATCTGCACCTGAGCGGCGGCGTCTGCCTGGCTCGGGCCGACCATCCATACATCGTTGCCAGTATCGGACTTGAACTGCTCAACACCATCACGCATACGGTCGAACCAAGCAATGCCGTCAACTTTAACAACGGTCGCAATGGTGTATTTCTTGTCGTTTGCGGCAGCGATCAGATCCTGGTTGACCTTTGATGTATCGACCACACCTTCCGCGAAGGCATGTGGCACAGCAACAGACATGGCAATAGCCATGGACGCGATAAACTTCTTCACCGGTATTTCCTCCCTGGAAACGATAGTTCCCGCTGGAACGCAATTGCGCAAACGGGATTGGTGACCATTGATTTTACGCTGATGCTCCGCAATGCGATGCTCACATCAGAGTCTCCTCCATTGCAGCCGCCATTTTCGGTTAGCTGCAAAATCCTCTTTCCGACAATGGCTGCAAGACATCCTGGTGCTTGCGACCAAAGCTGTTGTCGTATCCTCCACATAAAAACAGACCATAATGTTATGATCGCATCATTATGTTTGGATCGTTTCATATTACTGTTTGACCTGTCAAGTGTAATCCATCACAATTGCATAAACTCGGGGGGCGGGTTAAATCAAACCGCACCACAACGGAAATGGGGAATCAGTGAGCAGGATCAGTCGAAAAGATGAGCGGATCGCTGAAATCGCAGCTCTCATAGAAGAGGTCGGGGTGTTACGTCTTCGGGATGCAGCTATAAAACTGGGCGTTTCCGAAATGACGATCCGGCGCGATATTAGTCGCGATGCGGGACCATTCAATTGTTTGGGTGGTTACATTATTCCCGTGCAAGATGGCGTAAATGGCAGCGATTATATCTTTGATTTTGAAAAAGATTGTTATGCCAGCGGTAAGATTGAGGCCTGTACTGCGGCTGCAGCTCTTATTGAGCAACACGATACTATCTTTATTGATTGCGGCACTACGACACCACATCTCGCGCATTTTATCCCACAAAACCAGCACCTGACGGTTGTCTGCTATTCGCTGAATGTCGCGGAGATTCTTTCACGCCGGAACGATGTTCGGTTGATTGTTCTCGGTGGCATCTACCATCCGGAAGCAGCGTCTTTTTCGAGTGATGAAGGCATTGAGGTGCTTAAGCGCTTGAATATAAACAAAGCATTTTTGTCCGCAGGCGGCGTTGATGAACAGCACGGCGTAACCTGTTCCCATTTTCATGAAGTGCCGGTCAAGCAGATGGCGATGCAACGCGCTTTACAGAAATATCTGGTTATTGATGAGAGTAAGCTTGGCAAAGTGCGTGCCGCACGCTTTGCTGGCGTGGCTGACTTTAACAAAATTATGCACAAATAGAGGCAGCTCTTGCTGGCAATCAATGTTGTTAGCGCAATGCATAGCTTCCACTCGAATTGGTATAAACGTCATAGAGCACCATTAGAATTGACGATAACGTTCGAGCGGTAGCCATTTGCTTTGGCGTAAACATTAGAACTTTGCAGCGCTGGCCGATTATCTTCTTTCCAAACTGCTGACTTGGCAGCAGCTAGCTCCTGCACAATCACCCTCTCGGGTGCACGCGAAACATATATATTATTGTATTATGTCGGCGCCGTTTAAAAAGAAGATCTTTATCGATTGAGTGATTGGTTGCGCGCTTAACTGTCGCCAAGTTCCAGTTGTGGCGTAAAAGATACTTTTTCGATCCAATATTTCTATGGGCATAGTTATCAGCATTCAGCCGAGATCTGTATGCAACTCGCAGGCAGGAAGGGGCACGTCTATTGCAAACTCGGAAAGGGTCGATAAGCACCGGTCTATGATCGACTGCAGCTTCGAAACGGCAAAGAATGACTTCGATCTCGAACATCCCGCAGCCCGTTCCGAGCTTGGGTGGCGTAGCCATGTCTTGATCATTATGCTCGCCTTCGCAATGATAGCAACGATCCGGCATCACACCAACGTCGAGCTACCCCCAAAAGCAGTGCGAAAAGCTCGGTACTCATCGGCTGGCCATTTGAGGAAGTGGGGCGGACTGCAAGTCGGTTCGCTAAGGGGCGATTTGCAAAAGTTATTCTATAGTCACTATGGCGAAGTGTCGATCAGGTCAGCTCAATTGTCTGATCTGCAAAAATGTCAACGTAACGATATTCACTCATGTACGACGAGCTGAAACCATGTATCAAGAAAGCGGCTGCGTTTCAACGCGTCGAGATAAACCAGAAGCTCCGGCCCAAGTTCGACAGCTTGCAGAGGCCTACCGCCAGATTGGCTGGCTTTTGCTACCAACCCCGTCTGTCGAGCTATGGTTTGTCCATCAGTCGACAAGAGAAACGTGATCGCTTGTTCGGCGATATTTGCGTGTTTGCTTTTGTTTGGGATGAGGGAAGTCCAAGGTAAAGCGACGACGTAATCTTGCAGTACGATCACTGAAAAATCCTCGACGTCATATTTCCATTTGCTGACTTCAGACAAAGGTACGTTATAGGCAAGATCGATATTGCGAGCCGATAAGGCCCCTAATAGCTCTTCACTTGTATCAAAGATACGTGCTTGTGAAGCACCGAAGGCGCGGACAATTCGCCAGAACAACGGCGACCGGATAGAGTCCTGCGCAGCTAGTGTATAGCTGACATTATCGATGCCAATATTAACAATGCCAACGCGCTTTTGAAAGCGCACGGCGTCCTGCTCAAGCAGTCGCGCAAGTTCAATGCGGGTTGTGGGTAAATTTTTATCAATGGCGTTACGTCTGACAACACTAACCGCTGGATCAAAACCGAAGCTGAATAATTCACTGCGCCAGTGTGCCTGTGGCGCAAGTCCAGCATTACGGGCAATCCGGCTTCTTTTCTGCGCACTCCCCTCATTCGCGATCAGGACTGCAAGATCTGGTGTTGAAAGGATAACAAGATCGGCAGCATTTGCCTCAGCTGCACCAGCGAGAAGTCGGGATGTCCATTCACCTGGCCGGATCTGCTGATATGTTATATCAACTCCGGATAAGTGTTCGGCTAGCCCCTTTTTGATAGGTGCTAACGTTTCAGCTGCAATATCGCCAACAATTCTGAACTGAGGTTTTGGAGGAGAGTTGTTCTGCGCTTGTGCATTATATGACGAAAATAACATGACAATCAGAACGGAAAAAAAATGAGAGAACAGATGTTTCATGGATTTTGATCCGGGGTTGCCGCCAGCAAAGCTACCAGAACACTCGTCCCGCCGCCTTGCCTATCTTTCAATTCAATATGCCCGCCGAGTGCTTCCGCAACCATTTTTGCAATCGATAAACCAAGCCCCGAACCTGGTCTGCTCTGGTCTGCGCGTACAAAGCGTTCGAAGGCTATATCTTTCATTTCAGGCGTAAGTCCCGCGCCTCGGTCGTGAATACCAAGCGTTATGATGCCATCTTTTTGATAGAGATTGATGGTAATCGGGCTGGGAGCGTGAATGAGCGCGTTTTCGATGATGTTTCGGATCATTTCGCGCAGGCTGATGGTTTCGCCATTCACATAAACCGGCTCATTGGCATTATCGAAACTGAGCGTTTGTAATAAGTCCTGATAGCTTCCCTCAGCACGCAATCGTCTGATGGCGTCTTGGGTCACCTGACGCAGATCAAGAATTTCGAGTTTTCGCGACTGGATGCTGTGTAGCGTTGTTGCTTCTGATAAAAGCTGATTTGCGAGCAAGCTTGCACTGATGGAATTCGCATGAATGCGGGAAAGTATTTCCTGTTTTCTGCGCGGGTCTGTTTCTTCGAGCGACAATTCCGTCAATGCACGTAAAGCAGTAAGCGGCGTGCGCATCTGATGCGCGGCGTCCGCCGTTACGAGCTTTAATCCGGCAAGAACATTATTCAGCCGATCCATGAAATCGTTAAGCGCTGCAACGAGTGCGCTGACTTCCTTAGGAATGGGGCCTGAAACAGGGTTAAGGTCGGATGATGATCGCCGGCGAAGATCAGATTCAACGGTACGCAATGGACGGAATGCAAACCGGATCGCCAACAAGATAAGAACCAAAGCCAGTATAGCAACTCCAAGTGCTGGCAATATTGTGTTGAGGCTTAGCTGTAACCTAAGTTGTTGTCGCGCCTCACGGGTTTCACCCACCAAAACATCAACCCAGCCACCGCCTTTCCCGTCGCTGTGATAACGGGCAACAGCAGCTACGCGGACTTTTTCACCGCGATAATACTGTCGCTCAGGCGAACATGATTGTTGCTGCCATGTGGAATTTCCAGCCCCAGAATAGGCGAGCCGGTCAACAGACTGCCATCAGGGGCGACAACACGATAGAAAATCCGGTTAAGCCGTGAGGTGCCAAGAATTGAAAATGCAGAGTGGGGAAGATCGACGCTGAGTGCTCCATCCTGCAAAGTTATTGTGTCAGCTATCGAGAGTGCGGCGGCACCTAAAACACGATCAAACGCCTCGTCGGCTGCCCGATGGGCATACCAGCGCCCAAGAAAAAACAATAGGATAGTCACTGCAAGCAGCGTTAATCCACTGCCCACCAGAATGCGGCGTTGGATCGAGTATTCTTTGTGTTCAGATGTGCGAACCATCACGGATGCTGTAATTTCGGGCGTAGCAAATAGCCAACGCCACGCTGCGTTACGATTTCCAAATTGCTGCTCTCCAGCTTTTTTCTGACGCGGGAAATCAGCAATTCTATCGCATTGGGGGTTCCGGTGTCATCATGACCAAAAAGCTTGAGAACAAGCATATCTTTGGGCACAGCGACATTGATACGGGTTGCCAGCATTTCAAGAACGTCGAATTCACGTCGCCCGAAATCCAACGGCTCATCACCCTGCATCACCGATCTTTGAGTAAGGTTGATCGATAAATCGCCGATGTGCAGGAGTGGCTGCGATACACCCATATGGCGCCGTGCAACGGCTCTAATGCGCGCCACAAGCTCTCGCAGGTCAAAAGGTTTCACCAGATAATCGTCTGCACCAAGTTCCAGCACATCGAGTTTGTCGGCAATCTGGTTGCGCGCTGTAATGACCAGCACAGGACAGGACAAGGACCGCTCGCGCATGCTGCGTAAAATTGCAAACCCATCGCGGCCGGGAAGATTTATATCAAGTACGACGACATCGAAAGAACCATTCACGGCCAAGTCTTCGCCCTGCACGCCATCATAAGCGGTTGTGACTGCATAGCCTTCCTTCTCAAGCTTCGATGCGATAGCGAACGCAATGTCGATAGTGTCTTCTACGAGAAGGATGCGCATGTTGTTTTCAATGTTTCGATTTAGCGTTTTGGCGATGACAGGATTCTGACAGCTAGAATTGATAGTCTTCAAAATAATAGAAGAGGCTGCAGCACTTGTATCATAGCAAGAGTGCAGGGGAGAGAAAATGTTTTGGCGCGAGTTGGTATGCCGCTTAGGCATAGCTTTGTTTGGGCTACTGTTGAGCATCGCTTGCGCGAATGCCGCTGGAGCTGCTTGCGCTTATCATGGTGCGCTGGATGAGCGCTATTGCGACGAGAACCGCGACCTTGTCGCTGACGCTCCCCTTGATCCATCGCAACTGCGCAACCCACAAACGCTTGTCTGGGCTTATACGCCTATAGAAGATCCGGCGGTTTATGCGCGGCTCTTCAAACCGTTCACCCAGCATCTTGAAGCCTGCCTCGGACGGCAGATCGTTTATTATCCGATCCAGTCCAGTGCCGATGAGGTTGAGGCAATGCGTTCAGGACGCCTGCATTTTGCGGGCTTCTCGACTGGGCCGACTATTAACGCGGTCAATCGCGCAGGTGCCGTTCCTTTTGCCGCCAAAGGCACTGGTGATCAGATGCGCGGTTATCGGCTGGTCGCTGTCGTGCGCGCGGACTCACCCTATGAAAAGCTGGATGATCTTAAAGGGCGTCGCATCGCCCATGCTTCACTATTCTCAAATTCTGGCAATGTCGCACCACGCGCGCTCTTTCCAAAAGAAGGTCTTACGCCGGGGCAGGAATATGTGCCCATCATGTCGGGCGGGCACGATAAATCGATCCTCGGTGTTGTTGCTGGTGATTACGATATGGCGGCTGTTGCCTCCGATGTGCTTGAACGCATGATCGAGCGAGGGCTTGTGAAGCGTGATGGTGTTCGTCTGATCTATCAGAGCGATTTGTTTCCAACTTCCTCATTTGCCTATGCTCATAATCTCGCGCCGTCCCTCGTGGCGGAGATGAAGCGCTGCTTCTTCAATTTCTCATTCACGCCTGAAATGAGGGCCGAGTTTCAGGGTGACGATCACTTCATTCCCATAGATTACGCAGCCGCGTGGTCCGTGGTGCGCGAGGTAAGCGAGAAGGCTGGCGCGCCGCCTCCATAATTCGCTTCACATCAGCGGATAATTCGCACGGTATTTTCGGATGCCAGATCCCGCAGCAAGCCAGCTCATAGTCAACTGCAATCCATATGGGTTTCAGTAAGGATCACTTCGGCTCAAAGTGGATAAAATAATGAGTTTTTACAAGCAACTATCCTATAAATATAAGGTCTATAATGCAGACCCCACGACACTGATCGGGGTTATGCTGGCAATCGTCTTTGCCTATCTGATTGCGGCGCCAATCGTGCTGCTCTTGTCAGATGCAGTGATTGTCCAATTTGCTGATCGGGCACGCTCGGGCCAGCAGATTGGTGAATTGACCTTTTATTATCTTAACCGTGCGTTCTTCTCGGCGATTTCGACCGATGTGTTCTGGCGTCCACTTTGGAACACAGCAATTATCGCACTTGGTTCGATTGCCTTTGCGCTTGTCACGGGCATTCCACTGGCATGGCTTTTGAGCCGCACAAATTTACCGGGCAAGAAGTGGTTCTCGACAGCATTGATCGTTCCTTACATGCTGCCTTCGTGGACCTTCGCACTGGCTTGGCTGACCCTGTTTAAAAACCGCACCACAGGTGGTCAGCCAAGCTGGATGGAAGCCTTGGGCTTCTCGCCACCTGATTGGCTTGCGTATGGCATGTTGCCAATTACGCTCATTCTGGCCATGCACTATACGCCGTTTGTGATCCTACTTTTCGGCAATGCGTTGCGGCAGTTTGATTCAACGCTTGAAGATTCAGCCCGTGTGATGGGCGCTGGCAAATTGCTAATCGCGCGTCGCATAATCTTGCCACTAATGCTGCCCTCGCTTGTGTCGGCTTCGACGCTGATTTTCGCCAAATGTCTCGGTGACTTCGGTGTCGCCTATATTCTTGGTGTGCCGGTTGGTTTTGATGTTCTCGCGACGTCTCTGTTTCGTGCAATCTCGACGAGTCAGGCTGGCATGAGCGCAGTCCTCGCGGCAACCATTGTCGTGCTTGGGAGCATTTCAATCTTTCTCGATATGTATCTGCTCAAAGAAGCACGCCGCTTTGTGACCATTGGCAACAAGGGTTCGATGAACCGCGAGACTGACCTCGGACGTTTCCGTGTGCCTGCATTCAGCTTTGCTGCACTCATGTTTGTTGTCAGCGCGTTTATTCCGCTGATGGCCCTTCTGCTGACAACTGTTATGCGTGTGCCGGGCGTTTTCGCGCTGGATAATTTTACCCTGGATTTCTGGATCGGGACTAATCTCAACACCACCGCGATGAGCAATGGGATTCTGCTGACAGGCGAATTTTGGAAAGCGACCTGGAATACGCTCTGGATCGTCGGCTCGGCTGCATTGGGTGCCGGTATTCTTGGTCTGCTGGTCGGTTATGTTGTGGCGCGCACGCCGGTGGCAATTGTTGGAACATTCCTGCGTCAGGTGACATTTCTGCCATATCTGGTTCCCGGCATTGCCTTTGCTGCCGCCTATCTCACAATGTTTGCCGTGCAACGCGGACCACTTCCGGCTCTTTACGGAACCCCGATCTTGTTGGTTCTTGCCATCCTTGCTGATCAGATGCCTTTTGCATCACGTGCAGGTATTTCGGCGATGATGCAGCTTGGCAAAGCGCCGGAGGAAGCTGCTCAGGTTGTGGGTGCTGGTTTCTGGCGTCGGCTCGTTTTGATTGTCGCCCCCATTCAGAAAGGCTCGCTGGTTTCAGGAATTCTGCTGCCATTTATCTCTGGCATCAAAGGTCTGAGCCTTGTCGTCGTGCTGGCTGTTCCCGGCACAGACGTTCTCACCACCTATGCATTGCGCCTTGTTGATTACAGCTACAGTCAGGCCGCAAATGCAGTCGTTTTGATGATCTGCGTTATCGCCTTCGGCGGCACGGTCATCGTTCAAAAACTCACCAACAGCAAATTGTCTGACGGATTGGGAGGCAAATAATGTCGAGCATTACTATTCGCGATGTCAGAAAGAGCTACGGCAAAGCCACCCGTGCTGCCGTTGAAAAACTCTCACTTGAAATCCCAAAGTCGGAATTTCTCTGCCTGCTCGGGCCATCAGGTTGCGGCAAGACCACCACGCTGCGCATGATTGCTGGCCTTGAATATCCAACCGAAGGCCAGATACTCGTTGATGGCAAGAAGATCGTCTCGGTCGATGACGGTATCTACGTGCCGCCAGAAAAGCGTGGCATGGGTCTGGTTTTTCAGAACTATGCACTCTGGCCGCATATGACAGTTGAGCAGAATGTCGAGTTCGGTTTGAAGTTGCACAAGGTGGCAAAAGTCGAACGTGACCAGATCATTGATGATGTGCTGCAAAAGCTTGGAATCGAGCGCTACCGTGATCGCTTACCCGCACAAATGTCGGGTGGACAGCAGCAGCGTGTAGCACTGGCGCGTATGTTGGCGCTTAAGCCCGATATTATTCTGCTCGACGAACCGCTTTCCAATCTCGATGCGAAACTGCGTTTGGAAATGCGTGCGGAACTCAAGCGTATTCATCAGGAAATAGGTTCGACGGTTGTCTTCGTGACCCATGATCAGTGGGAGGCCATGACATTGGCAACTACGATTGCGGTGATGAGCGAAGGTGAGTTGCAGCAGCTTGGCACGCCTGACGATATTTATGAGCGTCCCGCTAATCGCTTTGTGGCGGAGTTCATTGGCAATCTGCCAATCAACATCACCGAGCTTAACGACAATAATAACGGCGCGCTGGCCACATGGGCACGCGATTATCTGAAAGTAAAAGACTTCACCACAAACGGTGTTGGCTCTGTCGGTATCCGGCCGGAATCGGTGCGTCTCAGCGATACGCCTGTCGAGCAGGGGTGTGTGGCCAAAGTGATCGACATCGTGCCCACTGGCGGTAGCTGGATTGTAGAACTGTCAGTTCATGGCGAGCAGTTTTTTGCGATCGCTGCAGATGCTCCAGTCCGTAAGGCCGGTGATGAAATCTGGTTTCATGTCGAACGCAGCCACGTCCATGTGTTCGACAAAGAAGGCATGCGCATCAGTGGCTAATCGCTGAGCAACATATTCTCAAAAATATCAACTAGGAGGAAACGATGACTGTATATTTGCGCACCTGTGCGGCTCTTTCATTGAGCGCCGCACTTCTGGCAAGCACGGCTGCCTTCGGAGAGCCTGTGGCTGAAATCGGCATCAAGGATGCGGATTACTCGCTCGAAGCTCTTATTGAAGCCGCAAAAAAAGAGCCGGGCATTACCGTTGTGGACGCCACTGGCAAGATCGTGACAATGGCCGAAGCCTTCACCGCAAAATACGGTGTGAAGGCTACGGGCGTGAAGATGAACGGCCAAAATCAGGAACAGGTCATTCTGCGTGAAGCTACTGCGAACAATGTTCGCACGGACGTCTTCAACATGAGCAATTTGCCATCGGTTACGTCGGAAATCATCGTTCAGGGCGCAGGTCTCAGCTGGCTTCCTGTCGATCTCAAAGATCAGGTGCCCGCGGAATATCAGAGCCCAGCTATCACGAGCCTTAACCCATGGGTCTGGGCATATAACTCGGATGTCCATGGCGATAAGTGCCCAATCGACAATATTTGGGCATTGACCACGGAAGAATGGAAGGGCCGCATTGCTATTCCAGATCCGCTTCTGCGCAACGAAACCATGTTCTGGTTCAATCAGATTGCCGAGCATGATGATGAAGCCATGCGCAAGGCATATGAAGAGTTCTTCGGTGAGCCATTGAAAACCGATGAAGCAAGCGCGACCGCGGAATGGGTCAAGCGTTTCGCTAAGAACCGTCCAAGCGTTACCCGCAGTGATACCGAAGTTGGTCCGATCATTGGTGCAAAAGGACAAGAAAAGCCCTTTATGGGCTTCCTCAGCACTTCGATCTTCCGCGATGCCAAGAAAAATGGCTATACGATGGGTATCTGTGCGGGCATGAAGCCTTGGGCAGGGCAGCTTACGCCACGCGTTGCCGTCATCGCATCCGGCACAAAAAGCCCGAATGCCTCAAAACTTTTCGTGCATTATATGATGACCGGAGAAGGCATGGCACCACAATTGGCTGATGGTAAAATCTCGTCGAATAAGGGCGCGAAAATTCCTGAAGGTGAAGTGTCCGGAATCGTCAATGTCATTGACCAGCTTTACGTCCCGCATTCCGAAACAGCCGAAAGCGATTACTCAAAGCTTCAGGATTGGCAGGATTTCTGGACGATCAACTCCCGTTAACTATTTCGCAGGTCACGAATGGAGGGCGGAAAGCCGCCCTCTCCTACAATCTTTGTTATTCCACGGCACAAAAACTGGGTCAACAACACTGGTACACATTGGATCAGACATGAAAATCTTATGACGCAACCTTGAAAGGGTGACGTTTTGGATTGGATTTTCGAAAGGCGCTTGATTAAAATTATCAATCAATCAATGTTTAGCACGTGATAATAAGAGCCGGTAAGGCTCGCCGGCATGCTGAGGAGAACCTGAAGTGTCAAAACTTTTGACTGAAGTTGGAGGGATTTTAACGCGACTTGCTGAATCTTCGCCACGCGATATTCAGCTTGTTGCTGAGCGCCTTCATGATCATGCTGTAGAAGAGCGTATGTCTGCGACCGATCTAGGCGTGGTGCTGAATGAGCTTGGGTACAGCGATATATCGAATTTTTGTGAGGCCGCCGATATTCCTGTGCATGTCGCCAAACGCTGGGAGCGCTTCGGCGTTTCTGCAGAAATGCGTGCCGTCTTGTTGATGATGCAAGCTCAGAAACGACATTTTGAGCAAGTCACCAATGAGTTCGAGGCAATTACACATGTAGGCCTGTTAGATTTCTTGCGCAGCCGTAAAGCCTGACATTTGAATTAAGAGCTACAGAATTTCCCCTCGAGGACCGTCAGTCATCAAGGAGGGCTATTGCCGTTTGACTATCGGTAATGAGGACGCTTGCCGGAACAATTTTAAGTGCGGCGCGGATTGCCGTAACTTTAGAGGTGCCGCCGGCTGCTAATACGACGCGGCTGATTGCTGCTACCGTGTGCAGGTCGATCGACATCACACGTTGATTGATCTCGTGATCAACCAGTTTTCCGTGCTTGTCGACGAAATAGCAGAGTATGTTGGCGACCGCTCCGCAATCATGTAACGGCTTTATGAGATCAGACGAAACGATCCCATGCCGAAAGATCGTGGCGTCTTCCGAAACTGCACCTACTGTCAGTAATGCAATATCTGCCTGAGCTGCACGTTGCTGGAGATTACGTAGTTCCGATTGGCGCCATAAAGTCTCACGTAACCCTTGTTCATCGAGAACGACCGGCGCTGTAATCTGATAGCTGTCCACTTCGTAGACCTCCGCTACTCGCGCAGCAACGACAGAAGGGTTGATCCAGCGTGAGTGTGGAAGGCTTCCTACAAGGGCGACAACGGATGCATCTTGAAGCTTACGATGCTCCAAGAACTGGACGCTGGCATAGAGTGTTGCACCTCCTCCGATCGCAAGCGTCATTCCATCTTGCATTTCCTGATCCAGATATGCGGCAATGGCATTACCGAGCGCTTTCTCAAGGTTCTCGCTGTTTTCGGGAGTAGGGACGACAATTGCAGATGCCAGCCCCCATTTTTCTTCAAGACGGCGCTCAAGCTCGATCTGGGCGGTCGTGGCTGCATTAATACGTGTAACGACAATTCCTTCGGCAGTTGCGGCGGCGAGTGTACGCATTATCTTGACGCGACTGACACCCAGCTGTTCGGCGATCTGCTCCTGCGTCATGCCCTCTACATAGTACAGCCAGACTGTCTTCACCTTGAGGTCTGATGATCTCAACGGCCAGCTTTTGCTCGTCATCTTTGTCTCGCTCCCCCACAAATTTCTAAACCTGCATAAGTTATAGCAAAAAAAGTGCCCCTTGCGTCAACTGTTCAAATGTATTTGACAAAGAACAAATGAACATTATTATACCATTTAAGGGCATCAAACTGTCCGACTACTGGGAGGAACAGGAACAGCCCGCGATGGCGTTCCTATGGGAGGAATAAATGAAGGATTTAACCCGGAGGATAGGTGTCCTCACGGCCTGCTTCGCGAGCATTATGTTTGCCGGGACAGCTCTGGCTGGAACACTTACGCTTTACACTTCGCAGCCCGACGCTGATGCGGCCAAGACCGTTGAAGAGTTCCGCAAACTCAATCCGGACGTCGACGTTCAGGTATACCGTTCGGGCACGAGCGATATCATGAGCAAACTAGCGGCAGAATTTTCAGCTGGCGCACCACAGGCTGATGTGCTGCTCATTGCTGATGCTGTCAGCATGGAGAGCTTAAAAGCCGATAACCGACTGATGCAGTATTCTGGCGCAAACGTCGACGGTTTTGAGGCCGGAACAATTGATCCGGAAAAATACTATTTTGGCAGCAAGCTGATTACGACTGGTATCGCTTACAATTCTGCGGCTGAACAAAAGCCACAGCACTGGTCGGACCTTGAAAAATCAGACTATAAAGGCATGATTGTTATGCCTAGTCCCCTTTATTCGGGTGCCGCAGCATATCTCCTGAGTGGATTTGTGGCTAATGATAGTCTCGGCTGGAAGTTTTTTGAGGCTCTCAAAGAAAATGAGGTCGTAAGCGTCAGAGGCAATGGTGCGGTTCTTAAGTCTATTGCCAGCGGCGAGAAACCCTATGGTGTCCTTGTCGACTTTATGGCGCTAAACGCTAAAGCAAAAGGCTCACCTGTAGAGTTCGTCTTTCCTGAAGAAGGCGTACCAGCTGTGACTGAGCCGGTCGCTATCATGTCAACGACCAAAAACGCTGATGACGCGAAGAAGTTCATTGACTTCATCATTTCGGATGAAGGCCAAAATCTTGCTCTGAAGCAGGGCTATCTGCCCGCCAAGTCATCTGTAGGGAAGCCTGCTTGGATGCCTGAGGGGCTGTCCGTTAAAATTATGCCGATAGATACGCAAAAGGTTCTGGAAAAAACTGACGAAGACAAGTCGCGTTTCACAGAAATGTTTGGCGGTTAGGGCCTAGAAACCTATGCAAAAAATATCCGAGACAAACAATCAGAGCCGGGATAAGGCTCTGATTGCAGGGACGATTATTATCGTTTCTCTGCTGTCGCTTCTCCCAATGGGACGGCTTCTCCTTGAAGTCGCCATGCCCGCTAAAGGTACGGCGGTTGAGGCAATTGGGCGCGTCTTTTCCTCTTCAGCGACTTGGACCGCGACTTGGCATTCACTGTATGTCGGGGTTTTCGGGACAATTTTCGCTGTTGTTCTGGGAACAGGTGTGGCCTTGCTGGTTAGCCTCACGGATATTCGCGGGCGGTCCGTTTTTATATTTCTCTACGTAACACCATTGCTGATTGCGCCGCAGGTTACAGCGCTCGCATGGCTACAGTTGTTTGGCCCTGCGAGCCCGTTCCTCAAGATGATCGGAATGGCGCCGCCATTGGGATCGCGTAACCCGCTTTATTCAAGCACAGGGATTATTCTGCTGCTTGGAGTGCAATACGGGCCACTTGTGTTTCTCATTGTGCGTGCGGGACTGCGCAAGTTGCCACGCGAACTCATAGAGGCCGCGTTGAGCAGCGGAGCGAAAAAAATGACAGTTTTGCGCACCATCATCGTTCCCCTGATGGCGCCCTCAATAATTGGAGCGACCGCACTCACATTTGTCTCTTGTGTTGGTAATTTCGGTATCCCAGCCTTCCTGGGGATCCCGGCCAACTATCTTGTTTTACCGACATTGATTTACCAGCGTCTGAGCGGTGGCGGGCCAGCTGTTCTTACAGATGTGGCAACCTTGTCTACTTTGATCGGCGTGATAGCAATCGTTGGTATAGTCGCTCAAGAATATGTCTCACGCTGGCGCGATTATAGAATTGCCTCAACGTCGCTCCCCGCAAGCCCGTTTGAGCTCAGACGTTGGCGTATTTGGATCGAAGCCGTCATGTTGCTCATTGTTGTTGCAGTATTGGGGCTACCTGTTCTGGGTCTTGCTTTGACGTCTTTGGTTAGCGCCTATGGCACGCCACTGACATGGGAAACTGCGACGCTTGCCAATTACAGTTTCATTCTCTTTGAACACGCAGCCACCGAACGCGCATTCCTGAACAGCTTTGGGTTGTCGCTGGCGGCCTCCTTCTTCGCTGTCGTGATTGCTGTGCCTTTGGCTTATATCACAACATGGCGTAAACGTTGGTGGACGAGGCTGTTCAATGTCACTGCCGAACTCCCTTACGCCCTGCCGGGTGTGGTCATGGCCATTGCCTCTTTGCTGCTATTTCTAAAGCCGATGCCGATATTTGGCTTTCACATCTACAATACGATTTGGATTATCTTGTATGCCTATCTGGCTCGGTTCTTTGTTCTCGCTTTACGGCCGACCGTTAGTGGACTTCACCAGATTGATCGCTCGCTTGAAGAAGCTGCACAGGTGGCTGGTGCCAGCCTGTTCATGCGCTTGCGAACTATAATATTTCCATTGGTCGCGCCAGCGACACTTGCTGGCGGAGTTCTGATCTTCCTGACGGCATTTAGCGAGCTGACCGTCTCGGCTCTTCTTTGGGCGTCAGGATCTGAAACCATTGGTGTCGTTATTTTCTCCTTCGAGCAGGGAGGGGATTCCACATATGCCGCTGCTACATCGATTGTAACGATATTGGTAACGATTTTTCTCATGCTGTCGACGAACCTTTTCGCGCGGCGTCTGCCTGATGGAGTGCTCCCATGGCGGGATTAAACATTAAAAATGTCACTAAAAACTTCGGCAATTTCGACGCCCTTTCTGATGTCACGCTTGATATCAAGAATGGAGAGTTTGTAGCTGTCCTTGGGCCATCAGGCTGCGGAAAAACAACTCTGCTTCGGGCAATTGCTGGCTTTGAGAAAATCACCAACGGCACAATTTGTGTTGGTGATAAGGTAATGTCAGCTATCGATAGTCACGTCGAACCTGAAAACCGCCGTGTTGGTATTGTCTTTCAGAACTATGCGCTTTGGCCCCATATGACTGTTGCTGAAAACGTCGGTTACAGTCTTCGTGTGGCGAAGGTCGCAAAACCTGAACTGGAGCGACGGGTAAAAGAGGCACTTGCGCTTGTTGATCTCACCGGACTTGGAGACCGCAGACCCGCTAATTTATCGGGCGGTCAGCGTCAGCGTGTGGCGCTTGCACGATGTCTGGTTGCTACGCCATCACTGGTTTTGTTTGATGAACCTCTTGCCAATCTGGACGTGCACTTGCGCGCTTCGATGGAGGATGAGTTTGCCTCTTTTCATAAACGTACGGGCACCACGATTGTCTATATTACGCATGATCAGGCGGAAGCGATGGCTCTGGCTGATCGCATAGCGGTGATGGATAAAGGAAAGCTGATCCAGTTTGCCACTCCGCGGGAGCTCTATGAGCGACCTCAGAGCGAGATGGTGGCGTCGTTTATCGCCAATGGAATGGTTCTGCCTGCACGCGTCTTGAGCGCTGAAAATAACGGGCACTGTGAAGTTGAAGTGTTCGGGCAAAAAGCAGCGTTGCGCTGCGCTCCGGGGCAGAGGTCAAATGCTGATGCAAAGATATGCATACGATCTCAGAACATAGAGTTGCGGGACAGTGATGGCATAGCACTCACAGTCAAGCGTCGCATCTATCGTGGCGGTGGGGCTCGTATTGAAGCGCACCCGGTAAATCATCCTTCCGTCGAACTTACTTTTGATTTGCCGGATATGGCCGGTGGACAGGAAGGCGATACGATTAACATAGCCATTAACTCCGGTTGGGTCATTCCAGAAGGAGCAGTAGAGAAATGTTGATTGATCTCTACGGTGGCTTTGGAGAAAAAGGGCGAACCAGTGTTGGCATAAGCACTGATAGCAAACTCTTATTCGATGCGGGCATTAAAGTAGGTGCGAAAGGACGCGAATATTATCCAGCCATTGCGGAACAGGATGTCTCAGCACTTGATGCTGCCTTTATTTCCCACGCACATGAAGACCACATTGGTGCGCTGTATTGGCTGAATTCCAATGGGTTCAGGGGCACATTTTATATGACGCAGGAAACCCTTGACGATGCAGGGGCAATGCTTAGTCAATATGCTGACCCATTGCATAAGCAAACCAATTCGTTGGCCGACATTTCAATCAAAGTGTTCGCCCCGGGCGAAACCATTCGTGTCGGTCAGACAGAGGTTGCGTCAGGGCGATCAGGGCATGTCGCTGGAGGTGTTTGGTTTTCGGTAACACAACAGTCGAAACGCGTTGTTTATTGTGCGGATGTCGTCCCTAAAAGCGATGTTTTTCTGATGGACCCGCTACCGCATTGTGATCTTGTCATCCTTGATGCCTCGTATGGTGGTGATCCGGTTTCTGCGAAGGACCGTGTTCGCCAGATCGAGAGCTTTATCGACGACCATAATGGTAAACTCGTGATCCCAGTGCCTGTTTCCGGGAAGCCACTTGAATTGATGGCAATTTTGCCAGACCATTTTGCGATCCATCATGCGATGCGTCGTTCACTGGAAGCACAGCTTGATGTTCCAGATGCGTTTTCTTCGCAAGTTGCCCGATCATTGCGATCAAAACTCAAAGGGGCGATTGATTGGCGCGAGGACACTAATTTGCCTGATTGTCCATTATTGACTTTTGACGGCATGGGTAGTGCGGGACCTTCAATACAAGCATTGCAACAAGCGGCAGAGCAAAATGTGCCTGTGCTGTTGACAGGGCACGTTCCTGAAAACACACCAGCGCAATTTCTATTGGAACAAGGTCGGGCGAATTGGATACGACTTCCTACCCATCCCACCCGGTCGGAGAATTTAGAACTCTGGCAAGATGCGGGAAAGCCCGCCGCACTTGGTCATTCCTGCGCACTCGATAAGCTTGAAGAACTCAAACCTTATCTGACAACTCTCAATACAACAGCCTTAACTGGTTTGCAGTTTTCAATCTGAATGGAGATGAAATGAGAATACTCGTAGCAAACGATGATGGCATTGATGCCCCTGGACTTGCGCGGCTAACGCAAGTTGCGGAAAGGCTTAGCGATGATGTGTGGGTTGTTGCACCTGATGGCAAGCGCACAGCTGCGAGTGGCTCCATCACGATTGCCCGATCGCTTACTTTGGTGGAAAAGGGACGCCGTCGCTATTCATGTTCAGGGACGCCAGCGGATTGCGTGGTCACTGCGATGACATGGCTTTTCGAGGGTCAGAAGAAGCCAGACCTTGTGTTGTCGGGTATCAATGATGGTCGTAATGTCGCTGAAGACCTTGCGTACTCTGGCACACTAGGAATTGCTAGAGAGGCAACGTTTTGGGATGTTCCGGCGATTGGATTTTCGCGCGTTAAGCAAGCCGCAGAAGCTGACAGCGATATTGACTGGCTTGTAAACTTCGTCAGACAGATACTCAACAAGCGCGATACCATATTTCTGGAAGGGCATTGGCTCAGTGTCAATTTGCCTGAGCGTCTGCCAGCAGCGATTGCGCAACCACGGATCGGTCGTGACAAAATTGGCATTCGGGCTGAAATATTGTCATCTGACGGGCAAAACACGGAGATTATAATCCCTCGTGGCCGTGCACATAGCGCTTCCGATGGAGATGATAATGATCTGCTGGATCGTGGCAATGTTTGTGTCAGCCGGTTGAATTGGTTCGGCCAGACGCCTTTAGACGATGAAAGCCTCTTCGCCTTGAAGTTTGAATAGAGGCGTATCGCCCCGGAGGTTCCAGCTCCGTCTGATGAAATAAGTACCAATTGTATGCAGATAAAACCATCGGAGCCTTATGATGGAATCCACAATCGTCATAATCAATTTGTGCGGTGCCGTGGCTCTGCTGTTATTTGGGCTTGCGCAGGTTAATGATGGCGTTCAGCGAGCATTTGGCCCCAGCCTTCGATCGGGGCTTGCCCGTGGCACAAGCAATGGCCCCCGTTCCTTCATTTCTGGTTTTGTGGCTACAATTGGTCTCCAAAGTTCGACAGCAACCGCCTTGATGGTAGCTTCATTTGTTGAACGTGATTTCATTCAACAGCGTATGGCTCAAATTGTGCTTTTGGGCGCAAATGTTGGTACCGCAGTTACCGCTTGGATTGTTGCCACCGGAATAGAGTGGTTGTCGCCACTATTGATATTGTCTGGCATAGTTTTTTTGAAAAAAGGAACCGGCAATCGTCGTG
The DNA here is from genome assembly GCF_049199085.1 of Ochrobactrum sp. EDr1-4. Classification (NCBI taxonomy): domain Bacteria; kingdom Pseudomonadati; phylum Pseudomonadota; class Alphaproteobacteria; order Hyphomicrobiales; family Brucellaceae; genus Ochrobactrum; species Ochrobactrum sp. EDr1-4. Next base: position 97,810 of record NZ_JBLZOF010000009.1, on the reverse strand, counting down.
GTATTGGGACCATGCTGGTAGGTATAGGGCTTATGCTGCTCTCGCTGCACCTCCTTGGGATCGCCACCGAGCCGATCCGCCACTCACCCGCAATAGCAAGTTTTGTGAGCATGCTGAATAATGCCTGGCCCGTCGCATTGCTTTTCTCGGCTGGGATTGCCTTCATTTCATCGTCAAGTTTGGCAGCGGTTGTGCTGATCCTCTCCCTTTCCGCCACCGGTGTATTACCTTCGGCACTCCTCATCGTCCTTGTCCTTGGCGCGAACCTTGGCGGAGCAATTCCACCGGTGATCGCTTCTGTGGGAGGAGAGGTTGCGGCAAAACGAGTTACATTGGGCAATCTAATTGTTCGGGGAATTGGATGTTTGATTGCACTTCCATTCGCTCAATACGGGGCCGATTTAGCGGCGGCATTATCACTTCCAGCGAGTAAACTGCCCGTGGATGCACATCTTGCGTTCAATTTAATATTGGCGGTCGTGGCATGGCCATTCTCGCGCTTGTTATCCGATTTGATGATCCGGTTACTTCCTGATCCGCAGAAGTCAGATATGGGCCCGAAGTTTCTCGATGTTCAGCAACTTTCGACGCCAGTGATGGCATTGGCTGGAGCAACGCGCGAAGTTTTGAGTATAGGCGATCTCGTGGAGCGCATGCTGATGCGGATGTCCTCAGCTTTTCAGAAAAACGATCCTTCTGCCTCAACTGATATTTCTTTACTTGAAAAGCGTGTCGACTTTCTCCAGCAGGAAGTGAAAGTTTATTTGTCCAATCTCGGTCGCCAAAGTTTGACTGAAGAAAATGACCGTCGATCACTGGAAATCATCGACTATGCCGTCAATCTTGAACATATAGGCGACATAGTCGAGAAGGGGTTGGTGCCTTCATTAGCGAAGAAAGCGGCACTTGGCCTGCATTTTTCTGACGATGGCTTTGGCGAACTCGAGCGATTATTTGATCTGACCGTCGAAAATATACGTACTGCTCAGACTATTTTTGCGACGAGAGACTTTCATCTCGCTAAGCGACTTATGGAGATTAAAATCGAAGTTCGCCGTATGGAAAAATTATCCTCCGAACAGCATCTTGCGAGACTTCGTGACGGAAGGATCGAAAGCCTTCGCACAAGCTCTATCCATCTCGATATGCTACGCGATCTAAAGCGTATTAATGCTCATATTGTTTCGGTCGCGCATCCAATACTCGAAGAGGCGGGACTATTGAGTGATAGCCGGTTGGTATCTGCGTAAATCGAAGTGGCAGTGTTTCAATTTTGCGATTTACGTCTCACACCAGATGCTTGGTGATTGAATTTCATAGAAAATGCTTAAAATAGGTATTCTTGCCAACCATAAACGTTAAACGTCCTCAGCGCCCGAGCGGCTGATATGGCGTCTGACGCGAATTCGAAATCTTTGTTCTCGATGGCTTCGAGAATGCCTAAGTGGTCTTTACAGGCCTCGCGTGTTGATTGCCGCTGAGAAACGACCCAGTGGGGGTGTGGACGAAGACTAGTAAAAACTCAACATGGTTGGCTTATGCCATGACAGCAACACCCCCTGACATCCCAGCCAATCGGTGCTCAAATAAAAAGACCTTCTCCCGAAGACAGACGGAAACATCATGCGGTTTTGCACGTTAAGGGTTCAGCTGAAACAGGATCCTTAAGAATGAAATATAGCCAGCAGCGTATCTTACCAGAAAGTGTGGGTTCTGATCGTGGTCGGGATGCCAAATCGCCTGGAGATATACCGCCAAGGGGCCTTAGGGACGTCTTTTGGCGCGTCATTGAGGCTGTCATGGTCGATCGCGTAACGCTTATCGCGGCAGGTGTGACCTACTATCTGTTGCTCTCACTATTTCCGGCGCTGGCTGCACTTGTTGCTCTTTACGGATTCGTCGCCGACCCCTCAACAATTATGGGACACATTGGCTTCCTGGCAAGTGTTTTTCCACCTGGATCGTTCGACGTCATACTTAATCAGTTGACTGCTCTCACACAGCAAAAGACATCTACGCTGAGCTTTGCGTTCCTTACTGGTCTTGTTGTAGCGATCTGGAGTGCCAACAGTGGCATGAAGGCGATATTCGATGCTATGAACGTTGCATATCAAGAAAAGGAGAAACGGAGCTTTGTACGCCTGAACTTCCTATCTCTGACATTTACATTCGGTGGGCTTATTATCGCCATCGTTCTTATCGTGGCCATCGGAGTGCTTCCAGCCGCTTTGTCTTATCTTTGGCTGGATCGATGGCAGGAGCTCTTGGCGCGGTTCGCGCGCTGGCCTCTCGTTCTTGTCCTGGTCGGCTGTGGTATCGCCGTAATCTACCGCTTTGGTCCCAGCCGCGAACAGGCAAAATTCAGGTGGTTAAACTGGGGCGTGGTGTTTAGCACACTGCTCTGGATGTCTGCATCAATCCTGTTCTCATTTTACATTGAAAACTTCGCGAATTACAACGCGACCTACGGCGCGCTCGGCGCACTTATAGGCATGATGGTGTGGATCTGGATCTCAGTGATTATATTGATTGTCGGTGCTGAACTTAACGCAGAGCTGGAGCACCAAACCGCTTGCGACTCTACCACGGGGGCGCCGCAGCCTATGGGAGACCGCGGAGCGTTCGTGGCCGACACCTTGGGGAAGACCGTCGATTAAGGTTTTCATAATTATGATATCTCCGGCCTTTTCGCGTGGCGTTGAAATGCCACCCGAACTGATAGCACGCAGTCTTGGACCGCACGTCCTCACTTGGCGAAATGAACTAAAATTTCCGGTCTTTTGTGTTATTATTGTCGTGACCGATCATGAACTTGATCTGGTTGGGAACCACTTTGTGAACCATGTACCAAATCCCAGAAATCAGAACCAGCACAGTTCCCATATTTACAGACAGATCTGAGCCGAAACCAACAATTGCTTTGACACCTGCCATTACGAGAAATATAAGTGCCCACACTCCAGTCATAACGTAATTTTTGCGTTGGAATTTTGGTGACCCCCAATACTTAGCGTCAATCTGATCATGGGCAAATTGCATCGTGAATGGCTGTCTTAAAGCCATTGAAGCTACTGCTATGACAAAGAGGTGCCTTAGTCTCATATCAATATCGTAAACGTTTCAATCACTTCGCGGATTGGAACTCTTGCCGTATGTTCGGACTGCCCTCTGGCCCAGCATTCCTGTCAATCTGGCGCGCGGCGCGCAAGCCGGATTCAATTGCGCCCTCAACCCAGCCCATCTTCAGTGTGGTGAAATCGCCTGCAAAGTGAATGCGACCTTCAGGCTTGGCACATTCCCCAATCATCCAGCCGCCGCCAATGGGCGGGCCGCCGAATGAGGCTTTAATCCACGGCTGTTCGCTCCATGCAAAGGAATCCATCGACAGGGCCTCGTCGATGAGATCGGGCATGTCTGCTTGGAACTGGTCGAATACCCAGCGTGCGCGCTCTGATTTAGGTTGCTTCAGAGCGGCCTCTGCATTCGGGCCATTAAGATAGAAGAAAACGCTGCCATGGCCGCCAGGCTCATTGCCGGTGATGTCAATGACGCGTTCCCAAGGACGGTCTCCGCCAGCCATGGGCCAGCCATAAACACCCTTTGAGAGCCACGACGGCGTACGTGTTTTGACGATGACCTTTACCGTTTTGTCCCATTCCATCTCCCGAAAGAGCCTTGTCTTACCCGCTGACCAACCCGGCGTCACTTTGACGTCGCCGATCACACTGAACGGGATTGTTGAAATCACCGCATCGCCATGGAAATCTTTGCCCTTATGCGTTGTCACGCGCACACTCGAGCCGGTCTGGTCGATCTCGGCGACGGCTGAACCAAGTTTAATGCGTTCGAGGCCGATCGCTATTGCCATCGCCATTGGCAGGCGGTTATTGCCGCCCTGAATGCGGAAGAGGTTTTTGTCGCCAAAATGGTAGGCGACACGCGGTATCATGGCGAGTGCGTGCGAGCCGGTCGTAAAAGGCCCGGCATGCGCATTCAGCAGCTTGCAGTAACCATCGGACGCGCCGACGCCACGAATGAGATCGGACAGCGTCATGGTGTCAATTTGTGACATGACGTCCGGATCCGGCCAGCGGGCATCAAGAGCGGTGTCGGTGTCAAAACCGGCGCGTTCGAGATAACGGTTGAGCGTACTTGATACGCTGACATTGCGCTCTTCGGGATCAAGTTTCCATGGCCAGGCGTCGAGATGCGCGGCGTCGCCGGTCTGACCATCAACGAGATAGCGCGGTAGTCCATCATTGAGCGCGAGAAGCGGCAGGTCAAACTGCCTTATGTAGTTGAGCACATAAGGCATGTTGGAGCGGAAATGACCACCGCCCGCCTCGGTGAACATGCCATCGCCAAGAGGAAGTGAAAGAAGCCGACCACCGATGCGGTCCTGTGCTTCGATGACGGTAACGTCGTGTCCACGTCGCAGCAGTGACAGCGCGGCAGTCAGCCCAGCCATACCAGCACCCAGCACCAGTATTCTGCGCGCACCCTCATTTGTCAGTGCTCTTAGTGGGCGTGGCAGCGCTAAACTGGCGAGCGACGTGGCGCCGCCCAGCAGAATGTTGCGCCGAGAGATAACGGTGTTAAAAGTCGATGTCAGATTCATGCGCGCCTCAGTTAGGTACGATGCAACTTAATCTATAGTTTGGTGAATAGGAACTGGAGCGTGTCTCGCTCGCTTTATCTCATTCCACAGGGGAGAAAATCATCAGGATACACGACTGGCCGGACCAGATATAATCTTGTTGTGCCACACACATGTGACGCATTGCTCTCAAAATACATCATCAAGCCATCAAAACTTTGTCGCAGAAGCTTTGTTATTTACTTTTCACATCAAGTTAATCTGTCGATTATAAGCTTATCGTAATTGATTATTGACGCGGCCGCAATCGATTTATACAAGTTCACAAAATAACGATATTCGTCTGGACGCTCGTAAGATGGAAGTAAGCTGCGGTTTAAATTACGTCTGGCGGGTACGCTGCGTCAGATCAGTATAAACTGTATTGAGTGCCATCTACAATCATTGTGCTTACTTTGTTTGGATTAGATAGATGGTCTACATCAAGCTTGCTGCGCCTTTGCTCCGTTGCTCCCGTGAGAATTTGCTTTCGGGCATCAGCCGGACAGCGCTGGCCATTCCGCTCGCTTTTATGACAGCACAGGCCACCGCCAGTACGGCCTCAACAGCGCTTCCATCCACTGTGGAGAGCGTCTTTTTCCGTGAGTTCTATGGTGCGCAGGGTAGTGACGCAACAGCGCGTACCTTCAGTGCCAACACGCCTGCTACACCGGGTTTGACCGGCGGCATCATTATGCTTCTCAACGACTATACGACCCGCGTTGAACACGGTGTTGCGGTCCAGCTCGGCTCCATGGGTGGTGTCGGCGGCGTAGGCGCGTCAGCACCATTTGCATGGGAACCGGGAGCGCGTGGCGGTGATGGTGGGCGCGTCAGCGTGGTGCAACGTGGCGCTCTGGCCGGCTATGGCGATCAGCCGACCCGCGCTGCGGAGCCGCTTTTCGAACTGACGCGTGGCAGCAAGTGGTATTCCGATACACGCTCGGGTGCCATGGGTCCCTGGTGGAACGGCGGCGGCGCTATGATGCTTATCTACTCTCAAGGTGGGCGCGGTGGAGGGGCGACCAGTCAGGCCGGTCGAGGCGGTGATGGTGGTGAGGTGGATGTCTGGCTACAGTCCTCCATCAAGACGGAAGGCAGGCAGTATTCAGGCATCTGGGCACGTTCGCTTGGTGGTGACGCGGCGTTTGGCGGCATACGCTATGGCGGTTTGCCCAGCGTCTTAGCGGGTGGCAATGGTGGTGTCACGAGTGTTATTATTGATAAGTCGGGATCGATTGGCACTAAGGGCGCAAGTGCGCCGGGCATCATCGCCGAGTCGATTGGCGGCGAGGGTAGCAGCGCCACGCTTTATTACGGTGACTACAATGCCACGAATGGCGGGGCCGGTGGCGCTGTCTGGTTCGATAACAGTGGCACCATCAGCACAGTGGGCGATCGTTCGCTTGGTGTGATCTTGCAAAGCGCTGGCGGTAATGGCGGTAGTCAGCGCCGTGACGAGGGCGGCAATGGTGGCAGCGGCGGCGTCGGTGGCTGGGTGCTCGGCATTAACCAGGGCTTGATTTCCACCAATGGCAAATACAGCACTGGCCTGATGGCGCAGTCTATCGGTGGCACGGGCGGCCGCGGCGGTGACGGCTTGTTTCATGGCAATCCGGGCGGTGCGGCTGGTGCTGGCGGCGACGTGAATATCGGCAATTTCGGCAAGATTACCACCAAGGGTGAAGGTGCGACCGGTATCGCCGCGCAAAGCGTCGGCGGCGGCAACGCTATTGCTGCCTTTCAGGCCGGGGCCATCGTGCCCGGCAGCGGCGGCTCGGGCGCCGGCGGCGCTGGTGGTGCAGGCGATGCCTGGTTTTTCGGTCGTGGTGGAGAAGGCGGCAGTGGCGGTGCGGGCGGAAATATTCATGTGACCCAACTCGGGACTATCGAGACTGATGGCCTCAAAGCCTACGGGCTGGTGGCACAGAGCATCGGCGGTGGTGGTGGCATCGGTGGCATGTCCAGCGTCTCCTCGCCCTTTGTCGGCATTGGACTTGGTGGTGATGGTGGCGGTGGCGGTGCGGGTGGCAACGTTCTCGTTGATGGCTTCAGCAATGCCTATCGCACGTCATGGGACAAGGAAGCTGCACTTGGTGACGCATTGCGGCTGGCGGTACCAGCAAGTGGGCCGAGCGTTGCGCCATCCATAACGACAATTGGCGCGGGTTCCACCGGCCTTATTGCGATGAGCGTGGGCGGCGGCGGCGGCTTGGGCGGCAGTGCGACGGCCAAAGCGGCCGGTGTGGTCGCAGCCCTCACGGTTGCCGTGGGCGGTAAGGGCGGCGGTGGCGGCAACGGCGGCAACGTCGAAGTCAACAACGAATCCGCCATCACGACCTTTGGCATCCAGTCTGCGGGCATTATTGCAAACAGCGTCGGCGGCGGCGGCGGCATCGCCGGGGATGCAACAAGCTATGCACTTGCCGTTGCGCCACCCGAATGGCCAGCGTTCAGCCTTTCCTTCGCGGTGGGCGGTGCCGGGGGCACAGGCGGCACTGGCGGCAGTGTGACGGTGCGCAATTATGGCAACATCATCACAACCGGGTCGAGTTCCGACGGCATTGATGCGCTAAGCGTTGGCGGTGGCGGCGGCAATGGTGGCGTCGCAAAATCAGCAGCCGATGTCGTCGGATTTTTCGAGAACGTCACACTCGTCGCTGCTGTGGGCGGCAAAGGCGGGGGGGGCGGTAATGGCTATACCGACCCCGCCAAGGGCGTGCGGGTTGAGAACTATGCTGCGATCGAAACATCGGGCGCATTCTCGCGCGGCATCTCCGCCATGAGCATCGGCGGCGGCGGCGGTCATGGCGGCTCTGGTGATGCAAAGGCTTCGTCCGGCATCTCGTGGAACGACCATCTCAACAACCTTGTGTCTGCGCTGCCCACAGCCGGCGCGATGACCACAAACTTTGCCATTGGCGGCGCTGGCGGAGAGGGCGGCCATGGCGGTCGGGTCGACGTCGACAATAGCGGCACTATCCTGACGCAGGGCCACAACGCCAAGGGTATCCACGCCCAGAGCGTGGGCGGCGGCGGTGGTGATGCCGGCGGCTACATGGCAACCGGTAAAGGCAAGTTTAACATTACTTTAGAGGCAGGAGGTGATGCCGGTCATATTGATCCGGCGCACCCGTCAAAGAACCGAAGCGGTGGCAATGGCGGTGCCGTTACCGTAACAAACCAGTCTGGCGGGGTCATCCGGACCATCGGAGCAGGCTCCGTTGGCATATTTGCTCAAAGTGTTGGTGGCGGCGGTGGTGAAGGCGGTGGCTTTGCTGGTACCGTGAAGGCGGCACCGACGCTGACAGAAGATACTGGTGCCTTCATCCTTCAGCTCGTTGATGAAGTCGTGAAGGTGAACGATCTTCGGACATATGTGACAAAGATGGCCACGTCGAAGCCCGATCCTGCCGACAAGAAAGCCGATGTCGCGAAGGCGAGCGGGGATAAAGTAAGTGAAGAGGACAAGAAGAACGCGCTGGCGGCCATCGCTAATGCCAATGGCAAAAACGACAAGCCGGGCGATGCTAAAGGTCCGGACCGGATCAAACAGGCGAAGTCATTATTCAAGATCGCCAAGTCGTTCTACGCCAACGGCAAGAAGCTTTGGAAGGTGGACAAGGACGGAAACCTCATCTTCCCTGAATCCGGCGAGGCGTTTAACGCAGTTTCCTTGATTAGCGAAACGATTTTGGTCGAGGCCTATAAGGACAAGATTAAAAAGGCCTATGAGAAGGTTTATGGCGAGGCCGAGAAGCCGACGGAGCTTGACCTCACGGTCGCATTGGGCGGCAAGGGTGGCGCTGGTGGCGCGGGTGATGCAGTTGAGGTAACGAATTCGGGTCTGGTGTTCACCGAGGAAGCTAACAGCATTGGGATTCTCGCTCAATCTATCGGTGGCGGCGGTGGGCGTGCCGGTGCCAGCCTTGCGAACGGCACCAACAAGCTGAACGCCAATATTTCTGTCGGCGGCAGCGGGGGCGACGGCGGCAAGGGTGGTAATGTGACGGTCGCAAACACCAACGGAATCCAAACCGCTGGCGCTGGTTCGTTTGGCCTGTTCGCGCAGAGTGTCGGCGGCGGGGGCGGCTATGGCGGTGTGGCTGCCAGCGCCAATTCCATTTCGTTGACCGGTGAGCTCAAGGTCGGCGGCAGCGGTGGCAAAAGCTCCAACGGTGGCTCGGTAAAGGTCGATAATTCCGGTACGATCTTGACCTCTGGCAAGGAAGCGCACGCGCTGATCGCCCAGAGTGTTGGCGGCGGCGGTGGCACGGTGTTTGTCAGCCGCGTCGATCCCGACGATCCGGCCGTCGTTTCCGATTCCGCTGATATGAAAGAGGCGATGCAGCTGGCCGAGGAGATGCTGAAAGCTGCCACCACCAGTGTGCTGACCTCCAGGACTACCACCGAGAAGGAAAAGAGCGACGCTCAGAAACTGGCAGACCTGCTGGCTTATAATTCCAGTGGGGCTAAGGCTGGCGGAACGGGTGACGTATCGTCGACGATTTTGCCCACCCCGTCTATCGGTGCCTCGTTCGGTGGTACTGGCGGTGAGGGCGGCAGCGGCGGCAAGGTTTTCGTGAACCATTCAGGCAGCATCGTCACGGAAGGCATCGGCTCTTTTGGCATCTTTGCTCAAAGTGTGGGCGGCGGCGGCGGGTTTGGTGCTGATGCGGGCAATGATGGTCTGCTGGCAATCAAAGCGCGCCTGGGCGGCACGGGCGGCGTCGGCGGAAATGGCGACGAGGTGAAGGTCACTTTCGACAAAAATGCGTCTGTTGCCACCTCAGGCAATGGTGCGACTGCGGTCACGCTGCAATCCATCGGCGGCGGCGGCGGTTATACCGGCGCAGGTAATGTGAACATGAATTTCGCCGATCCCCTACCGGTTGAAAAGACGGAGCAGGTTTGGGTGCCGCCAACGATCATCCCAACTCCCGATGGCGGTGTTTCGGTACCGGGTTATTGGATAACTCGCACATCGACCCAGGTTCTGGGCAGCAGCGGCAATGGTGGCGCAATCATCGTCGGGATGGCAGACACGAAATCGCGTCTTTCCATCACAACCACCGGTAATGCCGCTCACGGTATTTATGCGCAGACTATTGGCGGCGGCGGCGGTGCTGCTTTTCAGACAACGGCCATCGCCGTACAAAAGGATGAGGGGAAACGCCGCGAGGGAATGACCGGTCATGGCGGTTCGGTCTCCATTATTACGCATGGCGACATCGTCACAACCGGCGAGGGTTCGCATGGGTTCTTCATCCAGAACGGTCGACAGACGGCCAGCGGAAGCTTCGAGGATTTCCAGCGTCAGTCTGGTGCCAATATCATCGACCATACCGGTATCCTAACAGGTGGCACCGGTAGCGGTACAGCGATCCGGGTCGAGGGTGGTGGCACGACCACCATCAATCTGCGGGCCGGTGCTATGGTGAGCGCGGGGTCGGGTAACGCGATCCAGACCTCCGTCGGCAGTGACAGCCTGACGAATGCTGGCGTGCTGATGGGCAATGTTGACCTTGCCAGCAGTGGAACGCTGGAGAAAAATACCTTCAGGAACGAGAGTTCTGCGGCCTATATCAGTGCGCCGGGCAATGGCATCGTAAATCTTGGTCGCGGAGGCTCGTTCGAAAATTTTGGTGTGATTGATGTCGGCGGCTTAGGCAAACTCGGCACGCTGAATATCAATGGCGGTGATGCCTGGCTTGCCGGTGTGGCGCGCGTGGATATCGACAGTTCCGGCCCGGGCGTTCAGAAGAACGACTGGATAGAGGCGAACGGCGTCGCCACGATTGATGGCTTGGCCTTCCAGCCTAACTTCATCGGCGTGCTGCCGACACCTTATACACTCATGTCAGGAGAACTTGTTCAGCACAATCCGGCGGAGTTCAGTTATAGCGCGGCGTCGCCAATCTCTTGGCAGACACGCTCGTCAACCAGCAACATCACTGTCACGCCATCGGCTGATTTCGCAGCCGCAGCCTCCGGGATTGAGCTAACACCGACGGAACGCAGCTTCATGAATTCGCTGCAGGACGTTTGGAACGCTGGTACCGGTTCCACTTATGCTTCACGGGTGTTCGGTGGCATGGCTTCCGTATCCTCGCTACAGGAATATGAAGCGGCTCTTGCCTCTGGCTCGCCGGAAGGCCAGCAGCAGGCGGCTATCGTCCAGAGCACTACGGGCAGCCGTGCTTCTCTGAGGGGCGCCCTTAGCTGCCCAGCCTTCATCGACGATGGCGTTATGATCAATGAGAGCGAATGTGCCTGGGCCAGGATCTCCAGCGCACATTGGAACCAGTCGGAATCGACAAGCACCTTTGGCTATTCACAGAACAGTTTCAGCTATCGTATGGGCGCGCAGTGGGAGTTTAAGCCGAATTGGTTTGTGGGTGCCAGCGGTGCCTATACCTCAAGCAAGGGGCATTCCGATGATGGCTTTACGGAGACGGAGTCTGACAGCGGCGACATCGCAATCTCGCTGAAGCATCAGATGGGTGCCTGGTACTTTGCCGGTGCCGCCCATCTCGGCTACGGCCGCATCACCACTGACCGCATTTTCAGTATGGGTAATGATCTCTGGTTTGCCGAAGTCGACAGCGACGTGTGGACTGCGGCAGTGCGCGGACGCGTGGCCTATGAATTTGCATTCGATCAATCATATGTTCGGCCTTACCTCGATGTGGATATCATCCACACCTATATGCCGGGCTATGAGCTGAACGGCGATGGAGCTCGTCTGGCGGCGGACGCGTTTAATGACTGGACGTTCGCTCTCTCACCTGCGGTCGAGTTGGGCACGCGCATTGATGTCGCCAAAGGCTGGCTGCGCCCCTATGGAACCGTTGGGTTTACCTATCTGCATGATGAACAGATGAGCCAGAATTTCTTGTTTGGCGGTGAGAATGGCGATGGCTTCGCGTTCGTTTCGACATCCGCGGCGCCGGAATTTCTGGTTGATGTCGGCTTAGGCCTTCAGCTTTACGTCGACGAACGCTACGAATTGCGCGGAGAGTACAATGCGCAGATCGGCGACAACTTCCTCGGACAGGAAGGGAGCGTAAGGTTTGCTGTTAAGTTTTAATTTATGTCTTCGGGGCCGCTGTTTATGGGAGCCCAGCTGAGTTAGTAACCCAAAAGCGAAGCACTCTGTTCGAGAACTTGATCATAATGCCCATATTATAGAGGTGAGATTGAAAAGGAAATCTTTTGTGCGATGATATTCAGCGACATTATACAGTACAAAGGGGAATCGATTTTGAACTCTCTTATGGGCGACTCTTAGAGACATATAGGTTCTGGTTAGGATCGCGCCTAGAAATCTTGACTGGCAATCAAATATTCCAAACTATGCGGATCAGTACGATTGGAAAACTCGGGCATTGAATTCTGCATTGGTTGAATGCGTCCATTTCGGCTTGAAAGACTATCTCTTTTGCGCTATATAGCAAATATGCGATGAATAGTTGAAACGCTTGACGACACTGTGGATGCTGAAATCGAGGAGCTTCCCGCTGGATTGCAGGCACGACTCATCCGTTTAATGGAAATGGTCGAGAATGTTGGTTTAGAACAACTGCATGAAACTCATGTTAAGCACCTTGAGGGAAAGCTCTGGGAGCTTCGCGCTAAAGCAATGGAAGGAATTGCGCGGGGTTTTTACGTTACTGTTACCGGACGCCGCGTTGTCATTCTTCATGTTTTTGTCAAGAAAACGCAGAAAACACCTAAGAGCGCCTTAGATTTAGCGAGGCAGCGAATGAAGCAGGTAAAGCCATGACCAGGATAGCAGACCTTAAAAAGCGCCTTATGAGCGATCCGGAATTTCAGAAGGAATATGAAAAAGCGGATGCAGATTTTGCTCTTGTCGAAGCTCTTGTGAGGGCGCGAACCGACGCAAAGATGTCGCAAGCCGATGTAGCGAAACGTATTGGCACGACCCAATCGGCCATTGCTAGACTTGAAGGTGGTAAAGTTTCTCCGTCCATTTCGACATTGCGTCGGTACGCAGCGGCCACAGGGTCGAAACTGCAAATTAATCTGATCCATCATTGATAAGGCAGTGATTTCTCGAGGGAATGCTTTGGGAGATTGGCTGTAATATTTTTACGGTTATAGCACTCCAATCCAGAATTGTTCCTCCGTGTACCAAAGTGACGTCGCTGCGTTAGTTTCTAGACTTGGAATTTAAATCTTCCCAGCTCCCCATAAATCTTAAGCGGATCTGATTTGGGGGCGGTACTATTTTATAATAAGCACTGTGCTGGGTCAGTCACACTCATATTGCACAAGGTGATCCTGATAGTTGATGCTAATGAATAAGCAAGTCCCGATGTGCAAAGATAGTTTCTTTCAAACCTCCGTCGGCAAAAAGCGTAAAAATGATGGTCATGCCACTCAATTGATCAGAACGCATAATTGTTTCATGTGATTGCTCAAGCCGCCAGAACGCTAAAGCAGCAAAGCTGCGTACTGGTTCGTCATTTGAAACGGGCAGACGATAAGTTATCGCTAAACTCGATCATTCACCATTTGATGCACCGAACATAATAGTGATGCAGAAGCGACAGTTTCATAATACAGTCGTTCTTCAATCCAGTTTTATATTCACGTTTTTCGTTTGCGTGAGAGCATTGGGCCATATTCGAGAACATAGAGACCGAAGGCTAGCATCCATAGCAGTGCTGAGCCTGCGAGGAATGTATGGAAGAAGTTCGGCATCATTTCTGCAAATGGGCGAGTAAGTGCCGCGAGAATAATGCAGAGATAGGCAATTTGTGTTGTTAGAGTTGCCGTCAATGGTCTTCCTGTATGTCCGCGTGTGGCTCGCGTCATGACGGCTAACATCATGCAACCGATAACACCCACCGTCATGATGTGAAGTGCAGAAAATGGATTGAGATGGCCAAGCGCTGAGCAAGCGATCGCAATGTAACCAAGAGGTACAAAGGCATAGGCAATGTGCAAGACAAGCAAAAGCTTTTCGCGCGCCACACTCCAGCCCCGCCAACGATAGAGCCGGATTGTATGAAGAACGGCAGTGATGATAGCGAGAATGGCAGTGACTAAAGATTCTGGTGCCGCCACCCAGGCAATGCAGGTCGCTGCTCCCACAATAATGCACAAGCCGTCATATCGGTTAAACGAGGTTGGAAACTGCGTTAATCCGGCTTTGTTGAGCCAGTTGCGGGTGAAGCTTGGAATGATGCGACCACCAATCAGCATGATCAGAAGCACATAGGCACTGACCCCAATACGGTTTGCCATCGCAACGTCACCACCACTGAGTGCCAGATAGTGAAAAGTGATATTGGCGAGCGTAACGACAGCTACAGCAATCAAAACTTTAAGGTTTTTCCATTGGCGGCCAGCAACGATTTCACGCGCGCAGATGAAAAGAAGTAAGGGCAGGAAAAGGCTCTCAATGGTAACCGCGACATAGATATTCGTTATGTCTGGATTGAGAAACACCAACCGACCGACAAACCATGCTCCGAATAGCAGAGCGAGTGGCATGCCGGAAACGGGTAATCTGCCGGTCCAGTTGGGCACTGCGGTCAGCAAAAAGCCAGCAAGAACTGCGGAAGAAAAACCGAACACCATTTCATGAGCATGCCAGTTGAGCGCGCCGTAGGCACCGCCGACAGAAAGGCCTATGGTGAGCGAGAATATCCAGAGCAGCATGGCCAGAACTGCCCAGATGGCTCCACCCAGAAAAAATGGGCGGAAGCCATAGCTGAAAATTGCGGGTCCGGTCTTTTTAAACCCTCGCGCAATTGCGCCGCGTCGTTCGGAGGGCATCGCTGCGGGGGTGGCCAGCAGGCCTTCCTGTCTTGTCATAATATCCTCGTCACCTGACCAGTATCTGCAATTTCCAACAGCCTGTTACTGTGCGCTGGCGATTGCTTTCTCGAGCCGTGCCTGCACTGGTTTTGGCTTCCTGGCTGCAACGATCTGTTCCAGGTTTGAAGGGTTGTCGCCGACAACCAGCAGAGCCACCATGCCCATGGCATAATGCGGTGTGCATTTAACGAAATAAGCGCCGGGTTGTGTGACGTTCAGTGTGTAATTTTCATTGATCTTACTTTTGAAAGCTTCAGCGCCTTCGGGGATCATTCCCTTGATCGACTCGACATTGTGGCCCTTGTCAGTGGGAATAAACGTGATCGTGTCGCCGGGATTGGCCTTAATGTAAGAAGGCTCGAAAACCATGGCGCCGTCTGCGCCTTTGTTGAGCATATGGACTTCGATATTTTCAGCCATAACGGGGGCCACCATCATCAGGCTAAGGGCCGCTGCGGCGAAGGAAATAGCACATTTACGCATTTTGTTAATCTCCAAAGCTGGCCTGGACAGTTCCATAAAGATGCCATTCACCAGTGCGAAGAAAATTTAGAATGCGTTTCGGTCGCGCTCTTTGATTGGGATCAAACAGATTTCAATAGTGGAGAGAAAAGATCAGAAATCGCTGGTCGCTATGTGTTTCAGTCGCTTGAGTTCGCGCACAATAAGCGATTTTCTACCGCCTTCAACCAAACCTTTGCTTTGCCACTGGCTAATAATGCGCGAGACTGTGTGCAAAGTGGTGCCTGTCAGCTCCGCAATATCTTGCCGTGAGACAGGAAAATCAATGCGGATACCGCTATCTTCTTTCACACCCGCTTCATCCGCAAGCCGGATGATCGCATGAGCCACACGTTGTTCGACTTCCTGCGTAGAAATTTCGCGAATACGCGAATGAGCCGCATCCAGACGACTGCCGATCATTTGCATTGTTTTGACGGCCAGCGTTGGATGGCGTGCCATGAACTCGCTCATCAGATCCATTGGCCATGCAAGAACGCTGCTATCGACCAAAGCAAACGGAGTTCCGGGGTAGTCCTTGCGACCCAGAGCAAGCGCAAATCCAAACAGATCGCCGGGGTTGACCACGCGCACAATCAGCTGTTGTCCGTCAGCTGTCACCTGCGTCACTTTCAGACGTCCATGAACCAGGATGTAAAAAAGTTTGGCCTCTTCGCCCTGCTGAAAAACAGTATGACCTTGTGAAACTGTTCTATGGGTCGATTGATCGAGTAGCTTTTCAAAAGCGGGCGCATCCATGCCTGAAAAGACGGGCATTTCGCGCACCAGTATTTTCAAGGGTGTGTCGGTGGCCATTTCCTACTCCGGTCACCCGCGAATAATTGCGAATAGCAAACATTGGGGCAGGGAACTGGCTATCAGACACAACGCATGAATGAAATAGCGTTATGCCCCCTTTTGCATATTCAATGCAGATAAGGGGGCATTGGATGACTTAATATTTGGCTTTTAGGCCAACAAAAAACCCGCGTCCGTCACCGGGAAGGAACGCTGCCTGATCGGCCCTTGCCTGATCAACAATGAGAGTTGAGCTTGCGTATTTTTCGTCAAAGACATTGGTGACTTCGCCGAAGAACAGTAGATTTTCACTGATTTTCAACTCCGTGCGCAGATCAACCACGGCATAGGGATCAGAATAAAGCGTATTCATGTTATCGACAGGCGTTTTCTCTGGCACCCATTGAACAGCCCCCTGCAAAGTCCAGCGTTCGTTCACTTCATAATTGAGCACGGTGTTGATGATCTGGCGCGGCGCACCGGCAAGCTGGTTGTCACCGCGAAGTGGATCATCATGGAAGCGGAAGTCCTGATAGGTATAGGCAATGCGTCCCGATATTTGGTCTGTAATCTGCGCGGCCAGTCCAAGCTCGATACCAAAATGCCGTGTATCGTCGGCATTAATCGCGCCAAGTGACGCGCCGGTAACATCGCGTAAGCTCAGTAGTTCATTATTAACCCATGAATAATACGTGGTCACATCCCAAGCAAACTGACCCATTTCGGAGCGCCAGCCCGCTTCAATGGTTGTTGCGCTCTGTGCATCAAGGTCGGGTGTGCGGAAAGCATCGGCAACTGTGAAAGGCGCTCCGGGGGTTGGTCGTCCGGCACTGCTGTTAGGCGTGCCATTGATGGTTGCCAGAAGATCGTCATGTGTGGGCGGTTCAAAGCTGCGGCTGACGGCTGCAAAGAACGTGTTGATATCATCCGGCTTGTAGCTCACGCCGAGGTTTGGGCTCCAGCCCTGATAATTGCGGTCGTAGCTGTTATTGTTCGTTGGCACTGCGCCGTTAGGCAAACGCACCGTAGGATTAGCCGGGTTGTAGGCAATGGTTGGTCGCGTCGAAAGGCTGTAAGTGTCGTCGTTCTTGCGCGTTGCATAGGCGTAGGAAAGCGCAGGCGAGACAGTGATTGTGTCGTTAACGGGCACGTTAAACCCTGCATGAAGCGAAAGTGTGCTGGCATCGAGATCGTTTTCACCGAACTGCACGCCCTGTGTACCGGACTGATTGAGGTAATAATTACGGTCTGCCGAACCGATGGAATATTGTGCTGTCGTCTCAAAGAGGGGCAAGGGTGCTGCATCGTCGGGGGTATAGGCATAACGCACGACGCCGGTGAAATCGCCACCTTTGGTTTCACGGATCCCTGCGGAAATCGGGAAGCGGAATGTGTCATCCGTATAGGTGTAACCCATGGCGACATCAAAGAGATGAGAGCCAAATTCCGCAGTGGTGCGTGAACCGATCAGGAGTTGTTTTGCATCGCGTCGTGGCCTGTCACGCAGAACATTGGGGCCGGGATTGATCGCGCCGCCAGGGGTAACTGTCGGGCCGGTGTGAACCTGACGGGGATCGGATTCGAGCTCGCGTTTGGTGAGTGGCCCCGACACATCAAAGCCAAGGTCAGTATAACCCCAGAAGAAGCGGGTTTTGATGTTATCCGTGACCTCGAAGCCCACATTGCCGCCTACGCTCACGCGTTCAGATTCATTATAATCGCGGAAGCCGTCGCGGCGGGTGTAGTCTGCCTGAAACAGCCCATCCGTCGTGCCGGTCTGGAAGCCTACTTTGCCAGAAACGCCAACCTGTCCGAATGAACCGCCGCTGACTGTTCCCTGTACTCCCTGATATTGCACGCCTGTCGGTGATACAAAATTAAGCGCTCCACCCAGTACGGAAGCGCCGAGCCGATTGGCCATATAGCCGCGATAGACTTCTATCGTTTCTGCAAGGCTGGGATTTGCAAATCCGACCGCGTAAGAGCCGTCTGCGCGATTGAGCGGTAATCCGTCCTGAAGCATCAGAATGCCACGCTCGACCGGATTTTGTTGCAGGCCGGAACCTCGGATCTGAATTCGTGGCTGGTCGTTGCCGCCAAAGAAGTTCTGTACAACCACGCCCGGAACGGAACGCAGCGCGCGTGAGACAGTTTCGTTTGCGGTAACCGCCCGGTCTTTTTGTTCGACAAGTGCTACGCCGCCCGGCATGGCGTCGAAGCGTTTTTTTAGCGCTGCATTGTCATCAGCCCCTATGATGATTGGATCGAGCACAATCGATGATCCGGGTGATGCGGATTGTGCCAGAGCAAAGCCACATGCACTGATGAGTAATAATCCGGTCGATGTCAGAAGTTGCAGCATTCGCTTTTGATGGAAGGCGTCTGGCTTTGGCGCGCTCTGGTCGATCAGCATGAATATTCCCCTGCAATTGCGAGCGCCCCGCGCTCAGAGTGATAGGTGGTAATAAACATGAGAGAAATTCTCTTCTTTGACACAGCGCAAAGAGGGGCGTCAACCACAGTTATAATGATGGGAAAATCTTAGACGCGTTGGAGTGGAAAATGAGTGACAAGCTAAACGCCATCATGGCCGCGCTTTTGAACAGACGCGCTATGCTTACCAGCCTTGCTGCCATTCCGACAGGCATGCTGGCATCGCAGATCATGGGTGGTTTAGGCTCAGCCAACGCTGACACGCTGGAAGAGCTGGTAATCTATGGCCCGCCCGCTGGACCGTCGATCATTCTGGCTGAAGCGCTGGCCTCCGGCGACCTCAATGGACTTGCGAGCAAAACCAGTTTCAAAGTCTGGCGCAGCCCCGATGAAATGCGTGCCGGTCTCACTTCTGGAACAATGTCGGCGGTGGTTCTGCCGGTTCAGGTGGCGGCCAATCTCTATAATCGTGGCATGAAGCTCAAGCTGCTCAATACGATGACCGATGGTCTGATCTACATTGTTTCAGATGATGCAACGCTTAACTCAATTCCAGCGCTTAGGGGCAAACGGCTGGCTGTACCATTCAGGAATGACATGCCTGACCTTGTTTTCAAGCGCTTGCTTACTCATTATGGTTTGTCGCCTGAGACAGATATTTCTCTTGAGAACACCTCGTCGCCGATTGAGGCAATGCAGATGCTTCTGACAGGCAAGGTCGACGCGGTTCTTGCACCTGAGCCTGCCGTTTCTGCGGCCATAATGCTTGGCAAAGCCGCAGGCAAAAATATCAGCCGCACCATTGACGTGCAAAAGCTCTGGGAAGAGGTGACGGGGAAAGCACCCATTCTGCCGCAAGCTGAATTGGTGCTAACGGACAAGCTCCTGATAGAGCAACCCGACTTAGCCGATCATTTGCAGAGCGCTTTGGAAGCCGCATCGCAACGCGTGAATGCTGATCCTGCAAAGGCTGCGAGTATCGCAGCACAATCACTTGATTTTCCCGAGCCGGTTCTTGCTGCGTCTATTGCGACATCGCGACTTATGGCAACGCGTGCCAGTAAAGCACGACCTGCAATTGAAACGATGCTTGAAACGCTAGCATCGAATGATCCTGCCATTATCGCCGGAAAATTGCCGGATGACGGGTTCTATCTTTAATTGGAAACACAATGACAAGCTGGGCTGAAAGGGCAGGGAGAACAGGACGCTTTCTCTGGTCCGCATGGTCGGGCCTTGCAGCGTTAATGTTGCTGGCGGCGCTCTGGCAGTTTGGCCATGAGACTTACGGCGAGTTTATCCTGCCATCGCCCTTAGCAACGTTTCACGCTGCAATTGGATTGCTGGGTGATCAGCACGCATGGGAACTCACGTTTATGACGACGCGTCGCGCGCTGAAAGGCTTTGCCATTGCAGCGGCTTGCGGTGCTGGTCTTGGTCTCATGGCGGGCTATTTTCCGGCAGTTCTGCGTTTGGCAAGACCGCTTGTCACAGTATTGCTTGGGGTTCCGCCCATCGCATGGATCGTGCTTGCAATGATCTGGTTTGGTTCAACAGATGGTACTGTTGCTATGACCATTCTCGTATCGTCATCGCCACTGATTTTCGTATCTGTGGCCGAAGGCATCATGACCCGTGATCGTAAGCTTGATGATATGGCGCGCGCCTTTGGTGCAAGTGGCTTAAAGCGTCTGACGACACTTAGTCTGCGCCATGTTTCGGCCTATCTGTTTCCTGCGCTCGCGGTATCGCTCGGCTCGGCCTTCAAAGTGGCGGTCATGGCAGAACTACTCGCCAATGTCGGCGGCATTGGCGGTGAACTGGCGCGCAGTCGTGCCAATCTCGATATTGCCGGTTCGCTTGCCTGGGTGCTGATCGCGGTAACCGCGCTGATCGTGATCGAATACGGGCTGATCCATCCAGTGCGTGCAGAATTCGAACGCTGGCGTGTTGCAGCCCAACCATGGGGCGTTAAGCGTTGAGGTGGTTGTCATGACAGTGCTGGAACTTGATCGTATCGGACATGCTTATTTCGGGCGCACGGTGCTCGATCATATCAGTCTCGATGTAGAAGCGGCTGAAATAGTCGCGCTGGTGGGGCCGTCAGGCTGCGGTAAAAGCACACTGATCCATATCGCCGCTGGCATTGTCGATCAGCGCCGTGGGCGCATCAGGCGCAATTACAGCCAGCATGGCATGATTTTCCAGGAGCCGCGTTTGCTGCCCTGGGCAACTGCCAATGAAAATATTGCCTATCCGCTGCGCATTGCAGGCATGAAGCGTCGGGACCGTGATGAGGCTGTGAAACGTGCAGCAAATCGTGTTGCTTTCGAGTTAGCTGATCTTGATAAATATCCGTCTGAACTTTCGGGCGGAATGCAGCAGCGTGTCGCCATTGCGCGTGCGCTGGTCATTGAACCGGACTTCCTGTTCTGCGACGAACCCTTTACCGCGCTCGATGTCGCTCTCAAACGCCGGATGCAAGACATCATCATTGATGCCGGGCGAACAACGCGCTTCGGTTCAATATTCGTCACTCATGATCTCATGGAAGCGGCCCGTATCGCGCATCGCATTGTCGTGCTCAATAGCGATGGTAACGGAATTGCAGGGGAGCGCAAACTTCCGCATTTGCCGGGCGAACGCTCTGATCAAGACGTATTTGCGACTGTACAGGATTTTCTCAAACACGATCCGATCTTCCGTCATATTGATGATGTCGATGAGCGGAGACGACCATGACTGCCATCACGCAGCGGCCCGCACAGCCATTATTGGCCATATTGACGGATGAAGGCTTTCGGCTTTTCTTCCCGCTCGCAGCACTTTATGCAGCTATCTGGCCTTTTCAGTGGGTGCTGGTTTTTGGTCCCGATCTACCGCTTGTGCGCTCCACGCCGCCTGCGCTTTGGCATGCGCATGAAATGATTTTCGGTGCCTTTGGTGCGGCACTTCTCGGCTTTATCACCACGGCAGTGCCTGAATGGACCGACACGAAGCGCCTTCAGGGCAGACCGCTTTTGGTACTCGCAACACTATGGTTGACCGGACGCCTGGTCGGTTTTCTGGGTGCCGACAGCCTTGGACTTATTGGCGCATTAGCCGACCTTGCATGGCTTGGCTTTCTTATTGCCTACATGCTCAAACTCACGATTGTGCGACGGACAGACCGGCTACTGGCATTCGTCGGCTGGATTGTGGCGCTGACACTTTGCGAGGCGCTGGTGCGATATGGTTTCTTTGTTGAGAATATTGAGCTTGCAAGCCAGATGCTGCGCATCGCGGGACTGGTGTTTCTCGGGCTTCTTGGCATTGCACTGGCGCGTATTACGGTGCCGATTACCAATCTGGTGCTGGACCCAACACGAAGCACGGCGCCTTTTCGTCCGCATCCCGGCAGACTCAATCTGGCGCCGGGGCTGATCGTTATTGCAGTTGTGGTCGATATGTTTGGCTTCTCGCCTGAGACATGTGGCTATGTGTTGATTGCGGCGGGTGCCGCTTTTATGGACCGCGTGGGCGAAGCCTATATCGGCAAAGAGGCTTTGCGCGCTGAAATCATAGCGCTTGCTGGTTCTTCAGCCTTGGCGGGTATCGGATTATTATTAAGCGGTGCGGCCAAACTCGGCGCACCTATTCCCGAGCTTGCAGGTCTGCACGTGGCGCTGATGGGTGGTCTGGGACTTGGTGTTCTTGCAGTCTTCTGTATCGCGGGTCTGCTGCACACGCATCAGACGCTTGGTCTACCGCGCGTCGCAAAGTTTGCGATTTTCCTTCTTGTTGCAGCCGTTATTTGCCGTGTTTTGCCGGATACGGATTATATGCCGGAGCTACCGGGCTCGCCTTATGCGCTGGTGGCAGTTTTATGGGCAGCGGCATTTTTGCTGTGGCTCAAAAGCTATTGGCCCGCGATACGGGTGTTGCAGAGTGGTGATAATCAGTTTGGCTGAGAGGATGTGGCGACTATAGTTTTGCATCTCGGTGCTGTGACATGGTTTGAAGTAGGCCCGTATCGAGCCCACTAAGTTTTTGACAGGACCAGAAGGCGGGCTCTCCATGATTACTCATCATTTGTTGAATATTTGAAAATATGCGGTCCAGTGTTGTCGTGTTTGATTAATGTCAAAGACGGCGAACCAATTCGGTATTCAAACTTGACGCATGAGAAATGCTTCTGTTTTGCCGCCGAATTATGTCTGCTTGCAAAGCTTCATGCGTGAGCTGGAAAAGCGCGGCGATCTGGTTCGTATCACGCGTCCGGTTTCGTTGGTTCACGAGATAACGGAAATCCATAAACGCGTGCTGCACGCAGACGGCCCGGCGCTGCTTTTCGAAAAACCGGTCGATGCTAATGGCCACGTTCAAGCGATCCCACTGCTGGCCAATCTGTTTGGCGCAGAGCGGCGGATTGCCTGGGGGCTTGGCCGGGAGGTCGAAGAACTGCCAGCGCTGGCTATGATGCTTTCGGAATTGCGTGCGCCAAAGCCACCGCGTTCGGCAAAAGAAATTTGGAGTAAAATTCCGCTTGCCCGTGCAGCGCTCGCGATGCGTCCACGCCGGATAAGCCATGCACCGGTTCATGAAACGGTTCTTCTGGACGATGAAATTGATCTTGGTAAACTGCCGATCCAATGGTGCTGGCCGGGTGAGCCTGCGCCGCTTGTGACATGGCCGCTGGTAATCACATGTGCGCCCGACGATCCGTCGGACGTGAATGTCGGAATTTACCGGATGCAGAAATTAGGACCAGACCGCATGATTATGCGTTGGCTCGCGCATCGCGGTGGAGCGCGTCACCATCGCATGTGGCAGCAGCGTGGGCTTGATATGCCTGTCGCTGTGGCCATCGGTGTTGACCCTGCGAGCATATTAGCGGCCGTCATGCCGTTGCCCGAAGGTATGAGCGAACTCGCGTTCTCAGGCCTCCTGTCACGCCGCAGACCTGTTATCACCGACGCATGCACGGTTCCGCTGAGTGTGCCTGCTCATGCAGAAATTATTCTCGAAGGCCATGTGTCAGCATCACATACGGCACCTGAAGGGCCGTATGGCGATCATACCGGCTATTATAACAGTGTCGAAGAATTCCCCGTAATGCAGCTCAGCGCGATCACTATGCGTAAAAAGCCTGTCTATTTATCGACCTATACGGGACGACCGCCAGATGAACCGTCGAAGCTTGGCGAAGTAATGAACCAGCTTTTTGTGCCGGTTGTGCATGCGCAGTTTCCGGAAATCGTTGACCTTTGGTTGCCTCCCGCTGCTTGCTCTTATCGTGCTATGGTGGTTTCGATCGACAAACGGTATCCGGGGCAGGCGCGGCGCGTGATGATGGGGCTATGGTCGATGCTGCCACAGTTCAGCTATACCAAACTTATCATCGCAGTTGATCCCGACATTAATGTGCGCAACTGGGATGATGTGCTGTGGGCTTTGTCTACAAGGTTCGATGCAAGCCGCGATCTCGTCACGCTTGATAATACGCCAGTCGATTATCTCGATTTTGCATCGCCGCGCTCTGGTCTCGGGGGCAAATTGGGGCTCGATGCCACTAATAAGATCGGGCCGGAAACCGATCGGGAATGGGGCGAGGTGCTGACCATGAACGACAGCACAATCGCGCGGGTCGATGCTATATGGGATGAACTTGGTCTAAGCGGAGTGCCACGCACATGAAGCGGATTGTTATCGGTGTGTCCGGTGCGTCGGGTTCCATCATTCCTATAAAAATTCTTGAGCGCTTAGCGCGACTTGAAGATATTGAATCGCATCTCGTTGTCTCGGAGGCTGCCGAGCGCACATTGTGCTACGAGCTTGGCCCCAATGGTTATTCGCTGTTGCAACGCCTGGCAGATAAAACCTATTGCGTTGAAGATGTAGGTGCGAGGATTGCCAGTGGCTCGGTGCAAACTGCGGGCATGATTGTGGCACCGTGTTCGATGCGCACACTTGCATCTATTGCACATGGCTTCAGCGACAGCTTGTTAACGCGCGCTGCTGATGTGCATCTCAAAGAACGGCGCAGACTGGTTTTGCTGACACGCGAAACCCCGCTGCATCTGGTTCATTTGCGCAACATGTGCACGGTCATAGAAATGGGCGCAATTGTAATGCCGCCAGTTCCGGCTTTTTATCTGCATCCTCAAAGTGTGGAAGAAATTGCAGACCAGATTGCAGCACGTGCCATTGATCTTGTTGGCGCAGGCGTTCCACAGTCGCAAAGCTGGAATCCAGATAATTTTGCAGACATACAGGCAGGTTGTGATTGAATGGAGGAATTGCTTCCCCCAGCACCACGCTCGTCCACAGGATGGGTAAAAACAGCAGAGTGTCTTTACAGGCTGGAAAACGCCCTCCCGCAAACAGCATTGTTGCGTAAATGTGTCCAGAATTAAGCCGTTCTTAGTTCAAAATAAATGATAGCAATTGAACCAAGATATTTTCTACTTGCTCTGAAACAAAGAACACAACGCACGGATCACTATTCATCGACATCAACGGGTGCCTTACCCCTACAGGCGGCCAGCTAGGTTGAAGTGAATATGTTGATTACGGGCTTTATAGCTTTCAATTATGCGATCCGACAAACTCAGTGCGTTGTGCATTGGGCCCATAGAACGCTTTTCAAGCGCTTTTTAAATATCCTGTGTTCAGTTTTTATTTCCCTGATTGCGCTAAGTATTTTTACGTCTCCTTCAAATTCTGCCGACCTGCAAAAATATATTCCCACTTTGGACGTCACGCACGTCTTTCCCGGCGCAGACAATGTTGGCCAACCTGTTGGTGAACCACCGATTGCGCCTGTGACGAAGGGCGGGGAACTGCTCGGCTATGTATATCTCAATTCCGATTTCACCAGTTCGATCGGATATTCCGGTAAGCCGATCCGCATCCTTGTTGGAATAGATACCAAAGGTGTCATTCGCGGCATCAAACTGGTGGATCACAAAGAGCCCATCGTCCTGATCGGCATCCCCGAAGCCAAGGTTGTTGCAGCACTTAATTCTCTCGTGAACAGCGATCTGGCTGCGGTCTCAGCAGGCAAGGCGAAGCCGCCACAGGTCGAGATCGTCAGTGGTGCAACGGTCACGGTTCTTGTGATGGGTGATAGTATTGTGCGCTCGGCCGTTGGTCTTATTCGCAGCGGTCGGTTGGGAAATACACCTGTGTTTGCCGCAAGCGTTGATGCGCCGCGCGCGATTAATATGGAACTGCGCGAGCCGCAGGATTGGCAGACGCTTATCGGTGATGGATCGGTTCGCAGTCTTAAACTCAATGTTGGCGAGGTCAGCGAAGCCTTTCGCGACGCTCAGCATGAACAGGCCGCAAACAACGCAGAGACTTCCAACCCTGAAGATAACTTTATCGAACTTTATGCCGCTCCTGTTTCCGTGCCCGGCATTGGGATTAGTCTGCTTGGTAAAGACGGTTATGAACGGCTGGAAAAACAGCTTAAACCCGGTGAACAGGCAATTCTGGTTGCCGGTGACGGCGCTTATTCCTTTAAGGGATCAGGCTATGTTCGCGGCGGGATTTTTGATCGCATCGAGCTTTTGCAGGACGGACAGGGCGTTCGCTTTCGCGATAAAAATCATACGCGCCTCGGTGACATTGAAGCCGATGGCGCGCCGCAATTGCGCGAAATTGCGCTCTTCCGCGTGCCAGCTGGTTTCGCCTTCGATGTAACAAAGCCATGGGATTTGCAGCTTCTCGTGCAGCGTGGATTTGGTGCGCGTGACAAGGCTAATCTGAGCTATGATTTGGGCTATAGCCTGCCAGAACGCCATCTGCTCGCAAAGCAGGTTCCTTCACCCGTGCAGCCTGCATCTGCTTCCGAGGCACCACGTCAACCGCAGCCGGTGGGAGAAGCAACGGCATCCGACATTTTCGGCGACAATAACCCGCTTTGGGTAAAAATGTGGGAGATGAACCGCGTCAATGTAGTGATTGCGGGGCTCGCAATCTTCATTCTCGTCGGCATTTTCTTTTTCCAGAATTCTCTCGTCGCGCGTCCGCGCATCTTTGTCTGGGTCAGACGCAGCTATCTGCTTTTTATTCTGCTCTGGCTTGGATTTTACAACAATGCGCAATTGTCGGTGGTCAATGTTCTGACCTTTACCAATTCGCTGATTACCGGCTTTAACTGGGAATTTTTTCTCACGTCACCGTTGATATTCATTCTGTGGGCATCAGTGGCTGCGGGACTGTTATTCTGGGGTCGTGGACCATTTTGTGGCTGGCTCTGCCCGTTCGGTGCCTTGCAGGAACTCAGCAACAATGTCGCGCAATGGCTAAAAATACCACAGGTCAAACTGCCATGGGGTCTGCATGAGCGCCTATGGCCCGTCAAATACATCATATTTCTGGGGCTGTTTGGACTGTCACTTTACTCGGTGGCACTGGCAGAGGTCTTCGCTGAAGTCGAGCCGTTCAAAACCTCAATCATTCTCAAGTTCTCACGCGAATGGCCATTTGTGATCTATGCACTAACGCTGCTTTCAGCTGGTCTTTTCATTGAGCGTTTCTACTGCCGCTACATGTGTCCACTTGGAGCTGCCCTTGCGATCCCCGGACGCATCCGCATGTTTGAATGGCTCAAACGCTGGCCCGAATGCGGCTCACCCTGCCAGCGCTGTGCCAAGGAATGCCCGGTCGAAGCCATTCATCCCGAAGGCAAAATCAATGTGAATGAGTGCATCTACTGCATGCATTGTCAGGAGCTTTATCAGGACGACCAGCGCTGCCCACATATGATTCAGGTGCGCGTGAAACGGGAAAAATTTGCAGCACGCAATGCACCGCTGTCTGCAGCTTCTGAACGCGGCGGCGGTCCTGCCAAGCCCGTGATTTCCATCAAAGGTCAACCGTTGGATGCCCAAATGGGCTCCGGTTCGCCAACGTAATTTCTTAAGGAGAGAAATATGACTGAAGAAATCTCAAAATCCCGTTTCAACAGGCGGCAATTGCTGGGTACATCAGCATTCGTAGCAGCCGCAGGCGCGAGTGGCATCGGTGGTGCTCTTCTTGCCGGAACAAGCACACCAGCACTTGCAGCTGGCAGCGGACACGCAGCCCGCGTTGAGGTCAAGCCCGGTGAGCTTGACGAATATTACGTCTTCTTCTCCAGCGGCCAGACGGGCGAAGTACGCATTGTCGGATTGCCTTCGATGCGCGAACTGATGCGTATCCCGGTCTTTAATCGCGACAGTGCGACGGGCTGGGGACAGACCAATGAAAGCTTGAAGATCATCCGTGACGGTATGTTGCCGGAAGACCGCGAATTCATGAAAGACCGCGGCGGCGTGTTCCAGAATGGTGATTTGCATCACCCCCATCTGTCATTCACCGATGGCACATATGATGGCCGCTATCTCTATGCCAATGACAAAGCCAACACGCGCGTCTGTCGCATTCGTCTGGATGTGATGAAATGCGATAAGATTATCCAGTTGCCAAACCAGCATACGGTTCATGGCTTGCGTGTGCAAAAATACCCGCGCACAGGTTATGTGTTCTGTAACGGTGAAGACCGTGTGCCCATTCCAAACAACGGGACCAATCTCACAGATACCAAACAATATCATGCGATTTTCACCGCCGTTGATGGTGATACGATGAAGGTTGCGTGGCAGGTGATGGTTGACGGCAATCTTGACAATGTCGATTGCGATTATCAGGGCAAATATGCTTTCGCGACCTGCTACAACTCAGAAGAGGGCGTAACGCTTGCCGAGATGATGAGCAGCGAGCAGGATTGGCTTGTTGTCTTTGACTTGAAGCGCATTGAAGACGCCGTCGCAAAGGGCGAATTCAAGGAAATGAATGGCGTGCCCGTTGTGGACGGCCGGCATGGCTCCCGCTTCACCCGTTACATCCCGGTACCAAACAGCCCGCATGGTATCAATACGGCTCCTGACGGCATTCATATTGTCGCCAATGGCAAATTGTCGCCAACCGTTACAGTGTTCGACGTCAGAAAGTTCGATGATCTCTTCAACGACAAAATCGAGCCTCGCGCTGCGGTTGTCGCAGAACCTGAACTTGGCCTTGGGCCGTTGCATACCGCATATGATGGCAAGGGCAATGCCTATACAACGCTGTTCATCGACAGCCAGATCTGCAAATGGAACATCGAAGATGCAAAGCGCGCCTTTGCAGGCGAGAAGGTCGATCCGATCCGTCAGAAGCTTGATGTTCATTATCAGCCCGGCCACAACCACACATCAATGGGACAGACGAAGGATGCCGATGGCCAATGGCTGATTTCGCTCAATAAATTCTCGAAAGATCGCTATCTCAATGTCGGCCCACTCAAACCCGAAAACGATCAGCTGATCGATATTTCCGGTGAAACCATGGAGATTGTCCATGATGGTCCAAGCTTCGCAGAACCGCATGACGCAACGATTGTTCATCGCTCCAAGATCAACCCAGTTAACCTCTGGAGCCGAGAGGATCCATTTTTTGCCGATGCGGTTAAACAGGCGGAGGCCGACGGCGTCGATCTGATGATCGATTCCGAAGTCATCCGTGATGGCAACAAGGTTCGTGTTTACATGACCTCTGCCGCTCCTGCTTTCGGGCTGGAGGAATTCACCGTCCAGCAGGGCGATGAAGTCACCGTCTACATCACCAATATCGATGAAATCGACGATCTGACACACGGCTTTTCCATCATCAATTACGGCATCAACATGGAAGTGGCACCACAGGCCACCGCGTCGGTTACCTTCGTGGCCAATAAGCCGGGTGTCTGGTGGTACTACTGCTCGTGGTTCTGCCATGCCATGCACATGGAAATGAAGGGCCGTATGCTCGTCGAACCGAAGAAGAGCTAAACACCATGACGATCCCCCGTTTGCCGCTTTCTTTATGTATGACAACCATCCTGTCACTTGGGTTTTGTTCTACCGTCATGGCGGCAAAAATCGATGTGGCCGCAGGAGAAAGTGTGCAGGCGGCCATCAATAAGGCTGAGCCGGGCGATGTCGTCCGGCTTGGCAAAGGCATCCACAAAGGGGCTGTCGTAATCGATCAGCATATCGAGCTGATCGGCGAGCCGGGTGCGGTCATAGACGGACAAGGCACAGGCAATGCGATCCTTGTGAATGCGCCGGATGTTGTTGTGCACGGCATTGAGGTGCGCGGTTCGGGCCGCAATATGTCAGAGCTGAATTCCGGCATTTTCGTTGCCCGTACTGCAACGGGCGCGCGTGTTGAAAACAATCGTCTGATCGACAATCTTTACGGCATATATCTGCATGGAGCCGCCAACTCCATCGCTCAGGATAATGAAGTCATCGGGCAACGCGGCGTGCGCATGAGCCAGACCGGAAGCGGTATTTCCATCTGGAATGCACCGGGCGCAAAGGTTATCGGCAATACAATCCGTTATGGCCGCGACGGTATTTACACAAATGCCAGCAAGAACAATGTCTTCCAGAATAACCTCATGGAAGACGTGCGCTTTGCCGTGCATTACATGTATACCGACCGCAGCGAAGTCATCGGCAACATCTCGCGCAATAATTCGGTTGGTTTTGCCATCATGTACACCAATCGCCTCAAGGTGATGAACAACATCTCTGACGGTGATCGTGATCATGGGTTGCTGCTCAACTATGCCAATAGTTCGGTGGTTTCCGGCAATCAGGTGATTGGGAGGATGCAGGCTATTGATCGCTGGCTTGATGCCGGCGTGCAGAAAGCCGAGCACGGTCTTCCTAACGAAGACCAGCAAGTGGCGCGAGCAGGCGAAACCATGCGCCTTGGACCGGAAAAATGCGTGTTCATCTATAACGCAAACAAAAACAAATTCACCGATAACAGTTTTGAAAATTGCAGCATCGGCATTCACTTCACTGCCGGTTCTGAAGGCAATACCATGACTGGCAATGCTTTCATCAACAATCGCAATCAGGTCAAATATGTCGGCACACGCAATCTCGACTGGTCACATGAAGGGCGTGGCAATTATTGGAGCGACAATCCCGCATTTGATCTCAATGGCGATGGCATTGCCGATAATCCCTATCGCCCGAATGATCTGATCGACCAGGTATTATGGACCTCACCACAGGCCAAGATTCTGATCAACAGCCCTGCCGTACAGACGATCCGCTGGGCGCAAACACAGTTTCCTGCGCTCCTGCCGGGCGGTGTTGTGGATAACCATCCCCTTATGAAGCCACCCTTTATCGAAGCCAATAGTGACGGAAGGAAACCACAATGACTGAGACCGTCATTCTTGATCGTGTCACGAAAACCTATGGCAATTTCGACGCCATAAGAAATGCGAGTTTCCAGCTCAATGCGGGCGAGACTATCGCCCTCGTTGGTCATAACGGCGCTGGCAAAACCACAATGATCAAACTGATGCTTGGTCTTATTCGCCCGACAAAAGGCAACATCCGGGTTTTGGGTGACGATCCCGCAGCCGGAGCTTTTGCCGCTCGCCTGAAGCTTGGCTATCTCCCAGAACATGTCAACTTCAATATGGCGCTGACGGGCGCCGAGACACTCAAATTTTATGCAAGGCTCAAAAATGTATCAGGAAGCCAGATTTCCGGATTGCTTGATCGCGTAGGTCTGGCGGATGCATCCAAACGACGGGTAGGGACTTACTCCAAGGGGATGCGTCAGCGACTGGGACTGGCTCAAGCGCTTTTAGGCCAGCCATCGGTGCTGCTGCTTGATGAACCAACAACCGGACTAGACCCCGCATTGCGCCAGAGTTTTTACGACATTCTCGAACATTTGCGGCAGAAAGGCACAACGATCCTAATGTCATCGCATGCGCTGACAGAACTCGAAAGCAAAGTTGGGCGTGTAATCATTGCCAACAAGGGCAATATCATCGCCGACGGATCAATCGAAGCATTGCGCCGGATCTCGCAATTGCCTCTGCGTATCCGGGTGCAGGCAGAGAATACACCGCAGCTTCCCGACAGATGCAGACAAATTGAACTCAAGTGGCATCAACTCAATACAGGGCTTTTTGAAACCGAAGCGCCTGCAGACGGCAAGATGGAGCTTGTCCGACATATTATCGCAAACAATAACGATCTGACGGAACTCGATGTGGTCCTGCCCACACTTGATGAGCTTTATGCGCATTTTCTGAATGCAGGTGATGCGTCGGCAAAGGAGGCGGCAGAATGAACAACATCGCCATCATCGCATTCAAGGAAATACAGGAAGGGCTTCGCAATCGCTGGGTATTGGCGACCACGCTTCTTTTGGCAGCTTTGGCACTCAGCATGACATTTCTGGGCAGCGCACCAACAGGCGGCTCCGTCGGTGCGAGCCAGATGGATGTGGTTATTGTCAGCCTATCCAGTCTGACGATCTTTCTCATTCCGCTTATTGCATTGCTCATTTCACATGATGCGATTGTCGGTGAGATGGAGCGGGGAACGATGCTGCTTTTGCTAAGTTATCCCTTGAGCCGTGCGCAGGTGGTTCTGGGCAAGTTCTGCGGGCAACTCGCCATTCTCGCCTTCGCGACTTTCTTTGGTTATGGCATTGCTGCACTTGCTTTGTTGGCTGGCGGCTCGGCAACCAATGCCGAAAGCTGGCTAGCTTTTGCAACCTTCATCGGATCATCAATACTGCTCGGTGCCGTTTTCATCGCTATTGGTTTTCTGGCAAGTACACTTGTACGCGAGCGCAGCACCGCAGCCGGTATTGCCATTGGCGTCTGGCTTTTCTTTGTGCTGATCTACGATGCAGCTTTGCTCGCACTTCTGGTTTTCGATCAGGGAAAGATGATTGGAACGGGCATCCTCAACACGCTTCTCGTTATTAATCCGGCCGACTCTTATCGTCTGCTGAATTTTGGCTCAGGTCAGGCCGGTGCACTAACAGGCATGGGCGGTGTGGCCGGCAATGCAACGCTTGGACCGCTCATTATGACGTTGACACTCGGATTGTGGACCGTGCTGCCACTCGTATTTTCAATGCTGATTTTCTCAAGGAAAGAGCTATGAAAAAGTCTCTGCTTCTGATCCCCGCCGCATTTTTCATGGTCCTTGCGGGTTGCTCACAAGAGGAAACGACGCAGATAATTCCTCCATTTGCGCTCACGGATCAAGCGATGGGCCGCTATTGTGGCATGAATGTTCTTGAGCATCCCGGGCCAAAAGGTCAGATCATTCTTTCACCAGCCAACGAGCCAGTGTGGTTTTCGTCTGCGCGTGACACAATTGCCTTCACCATGCTGCCGGAAGAACCCAAAAGCATCGGCGCGATTTATGTTTCCGACATGGCCAAAGCTCCAAACTGGGAAGAACCCGGCGCGGAAAACTGGGTGAATGCGCGTGAAGCTTTCTATGTCATTGAAAGTAAAGCGGTGGGCGGCATGGGCGCACATGAAGCGGTTCCATTTTCGACACAGGAGGCTGCGGATAAATTCGTCGCACAACAAGGTGGTCGGATCGTCCGCTTCGCTGAAATGCCTCAAGCCTATGTGCTGGGCGATCAGACGGCTCTCAATAAAGACGCTGATACAACTCATGCGCATTGAAGGGAGGTGTCTATGACTATTACGCGTCGTCATCTGCTCATTGGCGGGGTTGCCTTCACAGCGCTTAGTGCTCTTCCGCGTTTGGCCGTCGCTTCGACGTTGATAGATCCTGTGACATGGCAGGGGCAGGCATTGGGTGCACCTGCAAAAATCATGGCCTATCATCCAGACCGCAATACGGCAGAGCGGTTGGTTCGCGCCAGCGCTTACGAGGCTGCGCGCCTTGAGGATATTTTCAGTCTCTATCGGCCAGACAGCGAGCTTTCACGTCTTAATCGCGCTGGTGCGCTGGCATCGCCTTCGCCAGAACTTATCGAACTTCTCAAAATTTGCCGTGAGTGTTGGCAACAAAGTGGCGGGCTTTTTGATCCGACAGTACAACCGCTTTGGAACTGCCTGAAGAAACATTTCTCGCAACCTGATCCCGAACCCGGCGGGCCATCGCGTGGAGATTGGGATGATGCACTGACGAAAGTTGGTTTTGATCATGTCCGGTTCGACGACAACCGGATCGCCTTTACAAAATCATCGATGGCATTAACGCTCAACGGAATTGCGCAGGGCTATATCACCGACCGTATTACAACTTTGCTCAAGGCAGGTGGTGTCGAACATGCTCTTGTGGATATGGGAGAATATCGCGTCATTGGTCATCAACCTGACGGAAAGCCCTGGCAAATTGGTATTTCGCAGCTCGAAGCGGGATCAAAAATAGAAGCCTCTATCGATATTGCCGATCAGGGGCTTGCGACGTCGAGCTTTTCGGGTTTCCAGTTTGACGATACTGGAAAGTTCAACCATCTTCTCAATCCAAAAACAGGCTATTCAGCCTCGCTCTATCAATATTTAACAGTTGTGAACAATGACGCGGCGCGAGCGGATGCCTGGGCGACAGCATTCAACCTCATGAACGAGCAGGACATCAAGACCACGCTTTTTAATCAACCTGATATGTGGGTTTTCGCCCGACGACAAGATGGCGAATATTTTACATTGAATGCACCAAATATTTCTTCGGTAACATTTCTATAATTCGTCAGTTAAACATCTGTCTTTCTTGACCAACCAGCTTAAGCCCGCCAGAGCGTTCTCAGCGTAGATTAAATCGCTGGAGATGCTCTGGTTTGCCGTCTTACGCACATCTTGCTCCAAAAGCCTATGCTACATTCGCGGATTTGAAACAAACACGGTTATTCAAAGACATTCTAAAACTTCACGCGTGCGCTTATGTCGATGCTGCGGCCCACTCCGGGGAGCTCGCCAAATGTCGGGCGGTATTCCTTGTTGAAAATATTGTTGACATTCACAGCGAAGGTAAGTTGCTCGTTTTCACCAAAGCTGCCGCCGAAAGCAAAATTCAATGTCGCCCATGATGGAAGATTTTCAGTCACGAGTCCGCTCGTATCCAGATAAGTCTGCTTGTTAGACGTAGCGCCACGCATATAAAGATCAGTCCAGAACGGATGCTTCTGCACTTCTCCCTCATAACGTACGCCTAAGCGACCGGAGAGCGGTGGGGTGTCGCTGTTGTAAGTCGAAAACGTTGCGTATTCCAGTTCACGTCGCATCCAGCTTCCGCCGAAATAAGGCGTAAATCCAGTCGCTGCCAGTTCGTATGATGCAAGAAACTCAAGACCATATGACGAAGCCCGGTCAGCATTGATGTAGACAGACGATGTTCCGGTGTTCAGGCAATAATCTGTAACGGTGAGGCAGGGCGTCGTGGTGATGTAATCCTTCGACTTTGTATAGAAAGCCCCCAAATCAAATGTCAGACCGCGGTCTTCGTAACGCGCCCCGATCTCGAAATTACGCGCGGTCTCCGATTCAAGTTCAGGATTGCCAAAGATTGTACCCTGACCGCCAGCCGTCGTTGAGCTGAATAATTGCAGCAATGTAGGCGTAATGTAACCTTCAGAATAGCTGGCGCGCACCGTGACGGGGTCTAGTCCGGCCCAGGTCACACCGAAGGACGACAACAATCGCGTGTCATTCTGGGGCTTAAATTCCGCCCGTATCATATCTGAGCTGTCATCAAGTGCAGTACGGATATGACTGAGACGTAATCCCGAAATAAACTTCAGATCTTCTGTCACATCCCATGTGTCTTGTGCATGGGCAGAGAACGTATCGATATGCGCCTTATCCCGGGACGCTGAATTCGTTCTGATAGGAAATGGTCCAAATCCGGTCATGACAGTGGCGGAGGTCTTATCCGTCACTAGATTGTCTGAAAGATACTGCAAACCAAAAATAGTCTGATGATCTGTCCAGAGATCAAGATCGATTTGGGCATGACCAAAGACACGATCTGGGCTTTTGTCTCTGACGCGCCACGCCAAGGGGCGGATATTTTATCGCGCGCTTTTCCGACGCGTCTTTCCTATCTGGCTGAATTGCTGGTTCCATTGTGGGATACGCTGAATATGGCAACGCTTGGTACTGCTGCGGGAACTCCGCTCGCTGTTCCAATTGCTTTTCTTAAGACCCGCTGCGCTGTTTTTGATTGTTGCATCACGTTCCATCAATTCATTGATCTGGGCACTGTTACTGGTCGCCATTCTTGGACCAGGATTGCTGGCCGGTATCTTTTCGATTGCACTGCGGTCGATTGGCTTTGTTGGTAAGCTTCTCTATGAGGCCATTGAAGAGGTGGATCAAAGTCAGGTCGAAGCGGTTTCGGCCACCGGCGCGAGCAGATTGCAAGTGATCGACTATGCAATTGTGCCTCAGGTGTTGCGGTCATTCCTGGGCATTACTGTGTTTCGTTGGGATATTAATATTCGGGAGTCCGCAATATTAGGTCTGGTTGGTGCCGGCGGGTTAGGGCTCAAACTTCAGTCGTCATTGAGCATGTTGGCATGGCCACAGGTCACGACAATTTTCCTTGTCATTCTTTTGACTGTTGTCATCTCAGAGTGGATTTCAGCGCATATCCGTAAAGCGATAACGTAAATAGGCGCATTCGCAGATTAGCCCTTATATCTGCGAATGCTTCAATACTTGCGATCAAATTCGAGGGCGCTTCCAAGTTTGGATCGCATGAATAAAACGCTTTAAAGTGGCGGACTAAAACCAACATAGTTAGAAAACTGTCAAAAAACTGTGACGAAAACGTTCTAGCACAACGGCTTCGTTCTTAGACATTTTCGAGGTCACATGCTGGATTTGAACGACCTGCGGCTTTTCGTAGGGATTGCTGATCAACAGGGCATTGTTAAAGCGGGACGTCTTTTTAACCTCCCCAAATCAACGATGAGCAGGCGACTTTCGGCTCTGGAAGATCATGTCAAAGGGCAGCTTGTTATTCGCAACAGCGAAGAGTTTCGCCTGACCGAACTTGGGAAAGAGCTCTATGCTATCGGCAAGTCGATGTTGGAGATCACTCAACTTGCAGAAAATGTTGTCGATGACAAAAAAGTGCAGATTGCAGGCAATGTTTCGCTCAGCGTTTCTCCACTTATCGGAGAACTTATTTTCCGATCCTGGTCTTATATAGAAGATCCATTTCAAAACCTATTACTGACAATAGACGTTTCTGATCGGGCAATGGAAGGCTCATCAAGCTTCAGTGATCTCCATATCGTCGCTCACTCCTGGCAATTGCGTGATAATGCGTTTGTTCAAAGGCGTATATGTCGCAATCCCCTTCTTATTGTAGGTTCTCCCAATCTGAGGATAGCTCCGCTCCATGTGGAAGGGGGCATTCTTAAACTGCGTCACCGCTTATTCAGTTACGGACGTGATCCCGAAGAAACAACATTCATATTCAAAGATGCATATGAAAAGAGCGTTGTACTGTCGCAAAAACCCAGTCTGGTGACAACCGACGCAACTTGCCTGACACAACTCGCCATCGCAGGGCACGGCCTGGCAATCTTGCCAGAATTCGCTGTACGGGAAAGCGTTCGCCGCGGCTTGTTAACTTCCGTTCTGCCGGGTTGGATTGGGCCTGACGTTACGTTCAGCCTCTTAACCCCATCCCGCCGTTTGATGAGCAAGACGCTGCGATATGTTGCCGATACTGTCGGGGAGATGATCAGGGATAGCGTGATCCGCGACAAACCGTTGTATTCGGTGGTTCCAAATTTGGAACCAGCAGTTCCAGCCGATACCAGATGTATTGTTACAGGACTGTCATATGCATCCTTTAGCAACACCCTGTCTGAACCGGACAGGCCGGCTTCAACAAATCCTGAAACTGAACCGGTGGAAAGCGACTTTACAATGCTCCCTTCCTTTAAAGCCCTGGGTATTGCCGCAATGGCGACAGCTGGCATTCCTCTCGTTGCCGTTGCTGATGATGCGCAGGGCTCTCTGGTCCTTTATACCAACGATTTTGAAGGCGTGATCACGGATCGCTTTGAGGCCGACAGTGGCCGTCAAATCGATGTCGTACAAATGAGCGGCGGTGAAATCCTCGCGCGTATCGCTGCAGAAGCGAATAACCCGCAATGGGACGTTTTGATCTATAACGGGTCTTACAGTTTCCATAGTCTGGATCAGCAAGGCTTATTGAAGCGCGATGTTTCGCCATCCAATATCAGCAATTTGAATGAGATCGGCGCTAAGCATATGCCGGAAAACCGCTCCTGGTTTCCAATCGGGATGGCCGCATCCTGCGTGATGGTCTATCGTCCGGATCTCGTCAAACAGCCACCAGTTAATTATGCTGACCTTGCGGATCCGCGTTTCAAGGGTATGTTCGGAATGGCAGACCCAGCCGTTGCGGCACCTGCCTATCCGTGTGTTGCTGAGTTCTTCCATTCAATGGGCAAGGAAAAGGCAGAAGGTCTTTTCACCAATTTCTTTGACAATGGCATGCGCGTTTTCCGCACCAATGGTCCGGTAGGTCGCGCGTTAACAGCAGGTGAAATCTCGGTTGCGATGATTACGTCGCAGGTTGCTTACACCCTGAAAGCATCCAGTGAAGCACCGGTTGAAATCGTGTGGCCGCAGGAAGGTGCACCTGGGGTTATCCGGGGAGTAGGCATTCAGGCAAAGACGCAGCGACCTGAAGCAGCACAGGACTTTGTCGAGTGGCTGTTAAAGCCTGAAACTCAGGGCTATCTGCAAGAGGCAGCTGATTCAGATGGTCTTTTCGAGCCTACAGTTAAAAATGCGCCGCGTCGCGCAGATGGTCCTGCAGAGGGACTGGTTTATCGCGTTGCACCTGATGACTATGCCGTTGAGCATGAAGCTGAGATCAAGACGTGGTTTGCTGACCGCGCAGTGAACTGATCGAGCGGAAACGGGACAAATCCTGCTGTTAATTAAGAGAACATTATGACCGACGTTTTTGTCTCAGGACAAAATGGCGAGCGGACGACTGTCCGCTCGCGTCTGATCCCGGAAGTTAAAGCCGAAGATGTGATGGGTATGCTCGTCGTGCTGGCGTTGTTCATTTTGGTGCTGGGACCACTTGGCACCGTGCTGATACAGGCATTTTTGCCCGGCTTATTTCATTCACAATCAACGCATTTCAGCTTGAGTGGTTTGGCTGAAGTGTTCAGTCGACCACTGTGGCGCACGGCGCTCCAGAATTCGCTGTTCCTTGCCTGTGCTTCGGCTTTTTTTGGCTGTCTGTTGGGCACGCTGCTTGGGATTTTACGCCAGTCACCGGCACTTCGATTTGGGTGGATGCTCGATATTGCAGCCTGGGCTGTTATTATCCTGCCCTCTTTCATTTTGGCGCAGGGATGGAGCCTATTCGGTAGTCGTGGAGGTATTGCCGTTTCTTGGTTGGGATTGGACTTCATACCAACTGCACTTTTCAGTCCGTGGGGGCTGGTCTTCATCATGAGTGTTAAGGCAAGTCCTTATGCGTATCTGACGGTGCTCGCAGCCCTGCAATGGAAGATGGATGATTTCACGCATGCGGCACGTCTTTGCGGTGCCTCTCCATTCCGTGTGCTCACAACGATCAGCATTCCAATGCTGTTGCCTGCTGTTTTATCAGGGGCCGTACTGATATTTATTGACGTTCTGGGCGATTTTGGTCTGCCAGCTGCCCTTGCCACCACATATCGTTTTCCAACGCTCACCTACGCAATTTATGTAGCAATCAATCAATCGCCGATCCGCTTTGATCTTGCGGGCATTCTTGCTTTCTACGTCACAGCCATTATGCTGGTGGCAGTTCTTGCTTATCTGCTCCTGGTGCGCCGTCGACGTTATGACTTCCTTGGTGGCAAGGCACAGCTTTTCCAGAATGACAAAACGACACCGAGCCTGTTTCTAAACGGAGCCGCATTGGCAGCGATATTTCTGCTGCTGATTATACCTATAGGTTCCAGTGTTCTTGTCTCGTTCACGCAGCGCGTGAGTGCTGGGTTCAATTTTGAAAACCTGACGCTTGATCATTATCGCTACGTCTTGAACACGAGCGGAGCTTTTCTGACAGCATTGCGCAACTCGCTGCAAATTGCTGCTATCGCGGCTATTGGAAGTGCCATTCTTGCTGCGGCCGCATCTTATGTGCTGATCTTTTCGGATTTCCGGTTCAACAAGTTGATCGACGTAACATGCACGTTAAGTCTCGCAGTACCCGGCGTTGTATTGGGCATTGGTTATATCTTCGTCTGGAATGCGCCAATTCTAAGCGACTTTAATATTTCACTCTACGGAAAGCCATCGATATTGGTGCTGGCGGGCATTGCAGGATCGGTCCCAATTGCTATTCGTGTTCTGTTGGGTGCTATGGCACAGGTTCCCGCATCGATGCTGTCAGCTGCGGCGTTGCAAGGTGCCGGCCTTGGCAGACGCATCGTTACGATTGTTCTTCCGCTGATCGCCGCAGCTCTTTTATCCGCGACCCTGACTGCTTTTGGCTCAGCCGTGTTCGATCTTGCTATCAACTCAATCTTGCGTCCACCACGCCTTGATGTTCTGCCTGTGCATGTCAACCGTGCGTTTGAACAGGGGCTTTTTGGTGCAGCGACGGCCGCTACGCTTATCGCGGGTTCGGCGACGATCATCATAATCTTTGTCGTGCGCACACTGACGCTTTCCACTTTGCGCAGGCTGATATCTGCTCCGAGGACATGACATGCTTGAGATAATGAATATCTCCCGTCATTACGGGAAAAACACGGTCCTTGACGATTTGTCTCTGACTATCCCGGAAGGCAAGGTCGCCTGCCTCGTTGGACCCTCTGGTTGCGGGAAGTCTTCGATCCTGCGGCTCGTCGCTGGGCTTGATCGTCCTGATGCAGGCGAAATACGCTTACGTGGGAAAGCAATATCAACGCCGGCAAAAGTACTTGAGCCGCAGCGGCGTGGACTCAATATGGTTTTTCAGGATTATGCGCTTTGGCCGCATATGAGCGTCGAACGCATCATCGGCTATGGGTTGAATCGGCATGCGAAGGAAGCGCGCGCAAAACGTGTTGATGACCTTCTGCATACCATGCAAATCGCACATCTGGCCAGGCGTCTTCCTTCGCAAATCTCAGGTGGGCAACAGCAACGCGTTGCAATTGCCCGCGCTCTTGCGACCGATCCGAGCCTCCTTCTATTCGATGAGCCGCTTTCTAATCTGGATGTGCAACTGCGTCTCGAGATGCGCCGAGAATTCGCGCGCTTATTTCGTGATCTTGGCAAGACGGTGCTTTACGTCACACATGATCCGTTGGAAGCCAGCAGCTTCGCCGATATTCTTGTCGTGTTGAAACAAGGGCGTATCGAACAAATCGGCGATCCGCAGGAATTGTTCTCCAAACCGCAGTCGAAATGGATTGCGGGCCTTGCGGGTTATGACAATCGGATTGCTGCACAGGTCGTTGGTGCAAAGAATGACGGTATGCTCGTAATCAGAGCTGGGTCTCAAGAGCTAATCCTACCAGCAAGCGTAGACGTGAAAAGCGAGTATCGTGGCGACATCGTCCTTATGCTTCGCCCTGAAGCAACGGCCGTTAATGTCAGCGCGCTGGGAGAGCAGGGTCGATTGCGGCTACACGGTAAGGTGCTGCAAAGCCTGTTTGAAGGGGGGAAGTGGCGCGTAGAAGTGGACCTCGGCAATGCAACGATTGCAGCGTTTATTTTGAATGAACGCCATGCAGCCGGAACAGTTATCAGTCTTGATATTGATCCAGCGCATGCACTTCTGTTCCGTCCCTGATTCTTCACTTAGAAAAATGCTCAAAAAACCAATGATCAAGCCCTATTCTAAACCATCCTTTGCCAACGAAGCATTTCGTGAGTGGTATCTTCCATCGGGCACCCAGTGTCTGGGATATGTGCCATATTCGGTTGCCAAGTTTTTGGTCCGTATGGGGCTGTTTTTGGATGATGGTATGCGCCTAGAGTTGAAGGGGCAACACGAGCAAATGAGTGACTTCACTGCTGCACTTGAAAAAGTTAGGGATGCTTTATGGTCAGAGGGATTAATCGTTGAGCACCGCAATGAGGTGATGGACGTTCTTTATCATTGTGACGCTGAGCCTGTCGCCACAATCGACCGTAGTGCTTTGCGAATTTTGGGGCTGTGGGCAACGAAAGTTCATGTGAACGGCATCCTCACGACATATGAAAGCAGCAATTCCCAAATCTGGCTTTCTCAGCGTTCCGATACCGCGAATGCCGCGCCGGGACATTGGGATACGTTGGTGGCGGGCGGTAAGGCGAGCAATGTAAGTACTCTTGAAACGGCTGTTAAAGAGGGATGGGAAGAGGCTGGCATTCCAGCAGAGCTCATGTCCGGTCTTACGCAACGAGGCCGAACCCCATGCATCTATTTTAGTCCACAAGGAATGCATCGGGAATTGCTTGTCTCGTATGATCTCGTTCTTCCATGCGAGTTTGAACCCATATGCAACGATGCTGAGGTTCAGGATTTCAAACGTGTCGATGCAAAAACACTGACTCCCTCAAATGGTAGAAGCCTTCCCATCAAGTTTAGCTCTAAGGTGGTTCTCACCTCAGGCGAAAGCGCTTTATGAACTTAAACAGTCCGGTTAGGGATAGCTTGGCTTCAAAGTTTCCGGCAACACAGCGGTGATACGTGAGCTTGAACCGGTAATATTGACTGGCAATCTTGAATCGAAGCTACCTTCACTTACAAAGGGCGGGTCGAGCCCTTTATTGACTCCTAATCATCTATCTCGGGGACCTCACCCAGAATGATGGG
This sequence comes from Ochrobactrum sp. EDr1-4, assembly GCF_049199085.1. NCBI lineage: Bacteria > Pseudomonadati > Pseudomonadota > Alphaproteobacteria > Hyphomicrobiales > Brucellaceae > Ochrobactrum > Ochrobactrum sp. EDr1-4. The sequence goes on along the minus strand of NZ_JBLZOF010000009.1, from coordinate 55,942 downwards.
CACTTGAGGGGGAAACGCTATCAAATTCAGAAAGCATTTTGTCACTGACTTTGACATGAGTTTTGAAACGAGAGATGCTGTATGGCTTAATCGCAACAGGAGTAGAACGTCCAAGGATCAGATTGGTAAGGCAAACGCCTACAGCTGGACCAATCTGAAATCCGCCGCCACTGCCACCGAACGCGTGATAGAGTCCCAGCGTTGTTTCAGATGCGCCGATTATCGGGAGCATGTCTGGCAAATAGGCCTCTACGCCTGACCATACGCGAATAATTTCTGCATTGCTTAACGCTGGAATATATTGCCTAATTGCATGCGTTCCGTTGAGGGTTTTCGTGGGCGGAACGAATGTGTGTTTACCATCGTCATTAGACATGGTGCGCGGGTAGCCCGCAAAAATGAAATTTCCACGCGAAATTTGTCTGATAATCAGATCGCCGTCAATACTGTAGACGGACGGTTTCAGAACATAGGGCAGGGGTTCTGTCACAAACTGTGGCGGGCCTGCTCGAAAGAGTGGCACTATTTCACCAAAGCTCTCAGCAATTTTATCGGCCCAGCCACCGGCTGCGTTGACGACGACATCAGAGAAGAACTTTCGTCCATCGACGCTGGTCACTTTAAAGTCTGTGAGGCGTTTCTGGATCTGAGTTATCTGGCAGTTTTCAATTATCCTCCCCCCGCGCTTTTTAAACGCATGGGCAATGGCGGGGGTCGCAAGGCGCGGATTAGCTACGGCGCAGGCCGGCGAATAGGATGCAACAAGCGCATCTTTGCTCAGCCAGGGCAGGTTTTTGCGCAAAGCTTCGCCTTCCCATATTTCAACCGCAAGACCACACTGATGAGAATTGCTGGCATAATGAAAAAGCTTTTCCCGGCTTTTCTCATTGTGAGCAAAATAGATCATTCCATTTTGTTCATACTCACAGTTGGAGCCGAACTCTTGTTCGAAGTTCTCCCAATATTGCTGCGCTAATAATGATAGTGGATATTGTGTAAGTGCGCGTCCTTGTAAGCGTAAGCCACCAAAGTTAGCGCCGCTGGAGGCCGCCCCAATATAATTGCTTTCAAGCAGGAGGACGTTCTGGCCAGCTTTCGCAAGAAAATAGGCTGTGCAGACCCCGAAAAGGCCGCCACCAACGACAATGGTGTCATGCTTGCTATCCATTTGCCTTTTCCTGCTCACACGTTTTCTGGTCAGACGGACCAACCGGAATTGGGCGAAATGGAGCTTGTGCTCTTAGTCTACCAATGAACTCTGGCGATTTGCCGGAAGTACAGATTGCGAGCTCCTGCAAAGTCTGGTTACAATAGCGACCTTGGCATCGTCCCATGCCGCACCGCGTAATCGCTTTGATACGATTGACTTCAGTATGGGCAATGTCGAATTTCACCGCCTGTCTTATCTCACCAGCCGTTACTCTCTCGCAACGGCAGACATAAGTCTCGTCTGCCAATGATGAGGCATTATCGTGCGGCCACTGGAAGGCTGTCGTCATAGCACGCTGAAAATTCCGAAGCCGGTTAACTTTTTTCTGTAGAGCGGCTAAGGCGGTTTGCTCGGTCAATGATCCTCGTTGTTTCAGCATAGATAGCGCGGCCAACCGACCAGACGCTGCCGCAGCTTCTGCTCCGCCAATTGCGGCACAATCGCCAGCCAGCCAAAGATCGTCATGCGCCTGGCCACTTTCTGAAATTATAGGAAACCATTGCCGGAAATGTGGGTCAAACCCGATCTTTGCTCCTGCAAGTTCGGCCAGCTGGGTTTCTGATCTCAGACCAAAACCAAACGCAGCCGCATCAGCTTCCAGCCGATGTTTGGTGCCATTCCTGTCTGTATAGTTGACGGCTTCCACGTGATCATTGCCTTCAAACTTATTTAAATGAGCGCCATTTATGATTTTGACGCCCCATAATTTAAGTTCGCTGATAAGCCGTAATCCATCAAACAAGGTTCTCAAAGAATAGCGCGCCATATGAAACGCAGCTTTGTACTTGGCGCTTTGAACGGTCGTATCCAGGATCGTAATTTTATTAAAACCGAGGCGCAAATATTGTGCAGCGGCAAGGTAAAGAAGTGGGGAAGAGCCGGCAAATACGATCTTTTTTCCAATCGAACTGCCATGGGTTTTCAGTGCGACCTGCGCACCGCCGAGAGAGTAAATTCCCCCGAGTTGCCACCCTTCAACTGCCATAATGCGGTCAGTTGCACCGATAGCAATCAATAATTGCTGATAAGGAATTTCACTCTGATAACGATCAGAGATCGTGGAAACTCTATTGTTGTAAATAGCCCATGCCATGGTGCCAGAGCGATAATCACAGCGGGAAAGAACGGCGTCTTCATCTTTCTGACGCAACAAGATTTTTCGGTACGCATTGCGGCCAAATATCTTTTGACCATGTTCTTCGATCCGCGGATGAAGCCGACGTGTACCCTGACCGCCTGGGAAATTAGTTTCCTCGAGGATGATCGGTTGAATGCCAGCCGCAACAAATGTCCTGGCGGCTTCAAGCCCTGCCGGGCCTGCCCCGATAATGACCGGCGGCAAGTCAAAATCCTTTGATGTCATACCGGAAATCCAAGCAGTGGCGCACGGCTGAGGAGCTTTTGCCCCTCCTCCACAGTTGCGCGGCAGGCGCGTAAGCGTTCACCATAGTATGTCCAGACAGAACAGTCCTGACATGCTCCCATCAGGCAAAAACCGGCTCTCGGTGCTCCATCAAACTCTGAGAATGAAAGGCTTTTCTGCTGCCGTAACAAAGCCGCTATCACGGTCTCTCCGCGATAAGCGGGAATGGAGTGGTCATCGTAATAAATAACGAAGTCCGGCGTTATGCCTGAGCTTATAGGAAGGAATTGACCTCCGTCCATTATGTTCCCCATTATTGTTATGCAATAACTATTATCTTATAATGGTAAGTTTAATTTTCCCCAATTGTCAATCAAAATGCGCTGGGCAATGCGAATATTAACTCACCGACATTGAGTGGGCAGCTGCAATGACAAGATTGGCAAACTTTTCAGGTACGTCTTCCCGTTTGTAACGCGCAAGCGTCACAGCAACACTGACTGCGCCTAAAACGTCGCCATTAGGATGCGTGATCGGAGCCGCGATTGACGCATCAGCGTGATAAATCTCTTCATAAGCTGTAGCAAAACCAGCTGCGCGGGCCTCAGCGATCATGGCCATAATGCGCTCTGGATCGGTCGTGGTGTCTCGTGTAAAGCTACGCAAGTCAGAACTATTAATTATCTGCGTTACTTTTTCACGAGGGAGGCGAGATAGTATTGCTCTTCCAGGGGCTGTACAAAATGCCGGGAGTCGAGATCCAATAATAACATCAGTATTGAGTAAGTGTCTGCTCAAAAAACGCGTTACGAATACGATTTCTGTACCATCCAGTACCGTAAGATTTACAGTTTCTTCAGTCTGCTTGCTCAGATGTTGCAATATAGGCATCGCTCTATCAACAAGCTTTGAGCTTCCGATAAAGTGGTATGCTAGGTCTAGAGCCTTAATTGAAAGCTCATATTGACGATTCTGCGGGTGTTTATTCAAATAGCCAAGCTGATGTAATGTATGGGCGAACCTTTGTGCAGTACTAATATCTATGTTGGCCTTCTGCGCGATTTGCGACAAGGTCATAGCAGGGTCATAGCGATCAAAAGCACGAAGTATATTAAAAGCCTTCGCCACAGATTGCACCATTAACGGATCTGTCTTTTTTGGGCTGTTTTCCATCGCTTTCAGCCTTTCCCCTTACGCAACAATCAAATGTCGACAACCAAAATCTCAATTCAGTAATTCATAGAGCAAGTTTCCGATGCATTACACCTCCTGTTTGCCGAAAAAATCAGGGAAGGCGCAACTTTTCCTTGACGTGGATCATCTCTCTTGTTTCTATATAATAACAATTATTGCATTACAATAACGGAGGCGCAGTTGAGCAACTTTATTCTCACCGAGACGATAGGATCCGTTCGTCGCATTACACTGAACAGGCCTGAAAAGCTCAACGCATGGAACAAGCCTATGCGCGACCAGCTCATTGCGGCCCTCAAGGAGGCTGAACAAGACAATGATGTTCGCGCAGTTATCCTTACAGGTGCAGGGGATCGCGCCTTTGGCGCGGGTCAGGACCTGAGTGAGAGTAAGACGTTTGATGCATCGAGTGCTGAAGGCTGGATGGGAGAATGGAAGGCGCTTTATTCGCTGTTTCGTGATTCTTCCAAGCCAGTCGTGGCAGCTTTGAATGGCGTTGCAGCCGGCTCTGCGTTCCAGATTGCTCTTCTATGTGATCTGCGCATCGCTCATTCGGGCGTAACAATGGGACAGCCAGAGATTAACTCAGGCATCCCAACAGTTACCGGCAACTGGATCATGCGTGAGATGATTGGGCTTTCTCGCACCATCGACCTCACGCTCACTGGCCGCATGCTTGAGGCTGAAGAAGCCTATTCCTTCGGTCTCATTTCGCGACTGGTTGATCAGGAGAAAGTGCAGAGCGAAGCACTCGAAATTGCCAATCTTTTGGCTTCGAAGCCTCCGGTCGCTATGCGCCTTAATCGCAAGCGAATTGCCGAAGTTACTCAACAGGGCTTCGATGACGCAATGCAGTCTGGCATTCTTATTCAAAAAGATGCCTACGCGACCGGCGAGCCGCAAGCCATGATGGAAAAATTCTTCGCGGAACGTGCTGCTCGTAAGGTGGAGGCGTAACACATTCGCATGAGTGACCCGTTTCGCGGGTTAACATACAGCAGACGTTGCGCTCTGTAGTTCTCCGAATAAAGCCAGTCCAATGGGTAAGTTAACACGTTGGACAGCTTAAATGGAAATAGAAGCGCTCGTTCAACGATAAGAGGGAACAATATGAAGAAATCAACTTTTGAGATCAGTCGCCGCGGCCTGCTTCTTGGAGGAGCGGCTGCATTGACCTTGCCAATGATTAACCGGCAGGCATGGGCAAAAGAAAGTCTTGTTGTGGCGGACCCCGGCGGACCATTTGCAGAAGGCTATCGTGTGGCTTTTTACGATGATTTTACCGCAGAAACCGGGATCGAAATCCAGAGTGTTGCACGCGATGCTGAACCAACAGCTCAGTTTAAGTCAATCGTGGAAACCGGCTCTTATATTTGGGATGTTTGTACCTCTACGCTTTCTGCTCGCCTCATTCTAGAGCGGGATGGATTGCTTGAACCTCTCGACATCCCTACTGCAGATGTCGTCGATGTAATGCCGGAGGCCGTACATTCCAATATGCTTGGCACGGATGTTTATTCAACGGTTCTCGCCTACAATAAAGAAACCTTCTCAAAAGCCCCGACGAACTGGGCTGATTTCTGGAATGTCGAGGAATTTCCGGGTCGTCGTTCTTTGCGGAAAAACCCACTGGACACGCTGGAAATTGCGCTGATGGCTGACGGGGTCGCCCCGAAAGATCTTTATCCGCTTGATCTTGACCGTGCGTTCCGCAAGCTTGACGAGATTAAGGACCATATCGACGTTTGGTGGACAGGAGGAGCTCAGTCCACTCAGCTGTTGGAAAGTGGGGAAGTCGATATGATTGCTGGTTGGAACGCTCGTTTCCAAGCTGCAATTGATAATGGGACCCCCGCTGAGATCGTCTGGAACCAGGGGCTATACTCAATTGAGGGCTGGGTTGTTCCAAAAGGTAGTCCTAAAGCCGATTTGGCGCGCAAGTTTATCGCCTTCTGTGCTCAGGCCAAACAGCAGGCAAAGTTCACTGAATATCTGGCTTATGGACCGACAAATCTGAAGGCATATGATTTCATTGCACCGGCACGTGCCGCCATCCTCCCAACAGCTCCGCAGAACCTGAGCAAGATGACACTGGCCTCTGACCCTTACTGGCTGGAGCACCGCAACGCTGCCACAGAACGCTTTAATGGTTGGCTCTTGCATTAAAGCGAGCCTTCGGTGGGAGAGCGTTCGCTCCCCCATTTAACCCTTTCCGCACATTGCTCAAATGCCAGTTTGGCTTTGAGAGAAATACCAGACTACGGAGTAGTAATGACTGAGGACGTCCGCTCTGAGAAACTTCTGCTTGATGGTATCTCCAAAAATTATGGGGAATTCACAGCGCTGAAACCCACGCAGCTCTCCATTATGGATGGTGAATTCCTCACCTTGCTGGGGCCTTCCGGGTCGGGAAAAACCACGCTTCTTCAGATCATTTCGGGTCTGGTGGAGCCGACAACTGGCAAGATGTTTTTCGAAGGCGAAGATTGGACGCATCGACCAGTCAATGCACGTGGTATGGGCATGGTGTTTCAGCACTATGCATTGTTCCCGCATATGACTGTTTCTGAGAATATCGCTTTTCCGCTGAAAATGCGTGGCATGAACCAGTCTGAGATTAGCAAAAAAGTTACCGACACGCTGAACAAAGTAGAGCTTGGCGCATTTGGGCATCGTTTCCCGCGTGAGCTTTCAGGCGGGCAACAGCAACGCGTTGCCTTGGCACGTTGCTTTGTCTATCGTCCGAAAATCATTCTGATGGATGAACCTCTTGGAGCATTGGATAAATCGCTGCGTGAAAATATGCAGCTTGAGATCCGCAGGCTGCATCAGGAGTTCGGCACCACAGTCATTTATGTTACCCATGATCAGGAAGAAGCGCTGGTCATGTCGGACCGTGTTTGTGTGATGAACCACGCTCAGATTGAGCAGATTGCACCACCACGCGAGATTTACCTCAACCCGGAAACCGTGTTCTCAGCGTCTTTCATTGGGCAGTCCAATATCATTAAAGGCAATCGCGTTTCAGCAAGTGCAGATACTGCTATGATCGAAACCGCTGTTGGCAGCTTCACGGGACGGTTTACAGCGCGTGACAAACAAGCATCCGAATTGGCGCTTGTTATCCGCCCCGAGCAAGTTTTTGTCGGACAGCCCCAATCTGCAGAACAAGACAGTTTAGAAGGCATTCTGGACGACACTGTTTATATAGGTTCCGATGTCCGCCTGCTGGTCAGGCTTTCGGATGGCAGCCAGTTCAGTGTGCGCCATAATCCACTGGCAACCAACCTTCCTTCCAAGAATGACACAGTTCGCCTGTACTGGAACCGGTCTGTCGCGAGGATCGTATCATGACGACTGTCTCGGCTAAAAACTGGAGACCCGATCCGATATGGCTTGCGGCTCCGGCTCTGCTTCTTCTTGCCGTTTTCTTCCTGCTTCCCATGTTTCGATTGCTTGGCCTCAGCTTTACTGATGAAGGTCAGGGAAGCATTTCGCTTATCAATTATCAGCGCCTCGGCGATAGTCTGCTCTACTGGCGAATTCTTGGGATAACACTTGAAATTTCGGCTTTGACGGCACTGTTCTCAGTATTGTTCGGCTATCCAATCGCGATGTGGCTCGCTGGCCTTGAAGATCGCAAGCGTGGCAATATGCTGATGCTTGTACTGTTACCCTTCTGGACATCCTATCTGGTCAAAACCTTTGCCTGGATGATCCTGCTCGGTAAAAACGGTGTCTTTAATTCGATACTTCTTGGGTCTGGAGCAGCGGAACGTCCTGTCAATCTCATGTATAATGAGTTGGGCGTTTTGATTGGCATGGTTCACGCCATGATACCGCTTGCCGTCCTTTCCATGCTCCCGGTTATGTCGGGAATTGATAGTCGTCTTACGCTTGCTGCATCAACTATGGGCGCAAGTCGCTCAGATCGCTTCTGGCTTGTTTATTTCCCGCTTTCCATGCCCGGCGTGGTGGCCGCCGGTTTGTTGACCTTCATTACGTCGCTCGGCTTCTTTATCGTTCCAGCCTTTTTGGGCGGTCGTCAGCAAACTATGCTTGCGCAGGCGATCATTACCCAAGTTCAGGAAATCGTTAACTGGCCTTTTGCAGCGGTCCTCGCCACGATGCTTGTCGTTGCAGCACTGATTGTTATTGTCATGTACAACAAGCTTTTTGGGCTATCATCCCTTTCGTCAGGAAGTGGTGCACAAAGCAAAAAGGTGATGTCGTCCAACAGTCTGCTACGCAAACTGGGATATGGTCTTCTCGCGATTATCGCCCGCATTTTCCGACCGCTCGATCGTGTATTCAAGTCGAAGTCGAGCGGCAGTCCGGTCCGAACCATTTATGTGGTTCTGGTGATCGCATTTTTGATGTTGCCCGGTCTGATTGTTATTCCGCTCAGCTTTACCTCCGGAAGAAATCTTGCCTTTCCTCCTCCCGGATTTTCGCTGCGTTGGTTTGAACAATATTTCAATTCTGCAATCTGGATGAGTGCAACAATGCGCTCCTTCGGTGTCGCCTTCGCCACAGCATTTTTCGCCACAGTTCTTGGCGGCCTGGCCGCGCTCGCACTTTCGCGTAGTTCATCCCGCCTGAATGGTCTGATCTTTGGTTTGATGCTGGCTCCTATGATCGTGCCGAGGATTGTGATTGCAGTTGGCTTGTTCTATCTCATGGCACAGATTGGTCTTGTTGCCACTGATACGGGCCTTGTAATCGGCCACACACTTCTCGCTCTACCCTACGCATTTATAACGATTGGCTCGGTTCTCAAAAACTACGACTGGCGTCTTAATCAGGCGGCGGAAACGATGGGAGCGGGCAAGTTGACTGTGTTGCGGCTGATCACCATTCCTCTGTTACGGGGCGGTCTTTTGTCTGCGGCACTCTTTGCTTTCGTAACATCGCTGGATGAATTGACGATTGCGATCTTCGTATCGGGTGGACTGAAAACGACCCTGCCAAAACAAATGTGGGACGACATGTTCCTGCAATTGAACCCAACCCTCGCGGCGGTCTCTGTCATCGTTCTTCTGATAGTGACGGTGATCTTGTTGCTCGCACGTAAACTCGAACGATAATTCAAAGATAACCTCCCATCTTTGATAGCAAATACTAAGGATGCAAGATGCATATCCATGGACTGGTGCGGTCGTTTTTAGACCGCGCGCGAAACAGTGCGCAAAATACCTACGCGACTTTGAACGGCCAGTTGTGCAATTTTGACGCCCTCTATAAGGCGTCTGAAGCGATTGGCCACCGGCTGGCACAAGCAGAGCTAAATCCCGGCGACCGTGTGGTCGTGATGATGGCCAACAGTCCATATTCGCTGGCTCTTGTATTTTCGCTTCTGCGTCGTGGCCTTGTCTGGGTGCCGGTTAATCCGGCTCTCGTAGGAAGCGCTTTAGATAATGTGCTCCAAACGACAGAACCAAAACTCGCTTTCTGCGAGCCGGAGATTGCTGATGTTTTGCGGGGTAGCGCAAAACTTACCGGCACGGCTTTAGAAATCGTCGCGGATACTTCGTTCCCGGAATATACGTCAGACGCTCCCGCAGTAGATTTACCGGGTCCCCATGATCTTGCTGCCATCATGTTTACATCAGGCACCACCGGACCAGCAAAAGGTGTCATGGTGACACATATGATGTTGGAGCTTGCCTGCCATTCGGTTGCACTTTGTACGGATTTGAAGCCGGGCGATAAATTTTTTATGTGGGAGCCATTCTATCATATTGGTGGCGCGCAGGTAATTTTGCTCCCTCTGTTCCATGACATAACGCTTACTATGGCTGAGCGTTTCAGTGCGTCTCAGTTCTGGAAGCAGGTTAGCGAAACTGGCTGTACTCATATTCACCATCTGGGCGGCATTATTCAGATCCTGTTGAAGCAGCCTGAAAGCCAATTCGACCGGAACCATAATGTCCGCGTTGCCTGGGGTGGTGGCTGTGCAGCATCAGTCTGGCGCGCGTTTGAAGAGCGCTTTGCTGTTCAGATCCGTGAGTGTTACGGCATGACGGAGTGCTCATCTTTGACGACCTTCAATGATGAAAATGTCGTCGGCTCGGTAGGGCGGGCACTGCCCTATTTTGAGGTCAGGCTGGTTGATCAGAATGGTAAGGTGTTAGGGCGTGGTGAAGGCAAGGGTGAAATTGTAGTTTCTACCACTTTGCCCGGGGCTATCACCGCAGGCTATTATCGCAATGTAGAGGCAACCGCCAAAGCATTGAAATCTGATGGCTTCTATACGGGCGATCTTGGTTCGTGGGATGAAGATGGTCATCTCTATTTTCATGGCAGAACCGGCGATTCAATCCGCTGTAAGGGCGAGAATGTTTCTGCCTTTGAAGTCGAAAGTGTTGCGAACCGACATCCAGATATCGAGGAATCTGCTCTTGTCGGTGTTAAAGCGGAGATTGGAGAATATGACATCCATCTCTTCATCGAGCCAAGAGTATCCAGTTCACCTGATCCGTTTGAGATATGGTCTTGGCTTTCAACGCGACTGGCTCCTCATCAGCGACCCAAATATATTTCCATTGTGGAGCGTTTCCCAAGGACGCCTAGTCAGAGAATTCAGAAGCACTTGCTGGACGTTAATCCGGGAAATCGATGGGTGGCACCGCAAGAAGTGAGAGGGAAAGCAATATGAGCTGTGATGTTCTGATTACTGGCACTGGCATGTTTGCAGGGCGTATTGCTCTGGATATAGCTGCGACCGCTAAAACACCGGTGAACGTGGTGATTGCTGGCAGAAATAAGATGCGCCTCGACTGGCTGAAAACTGCCGGTAACGCACGCGCAGCAATGTTTTCGACGCCGGCGCGCTTTTCTACCATCGAAGTCGATATGGTTGCGGAAGGTGCCAGCGACCGGCTGTTAGAAGAATGCGATCCACGTATTGTCGTGCAGGCTGCATCCATTCAAACATCGAGCGTTATATCTGATAAGGGCAATCGCTGGACTCAACTTGTCGCTGAAGGGGGATTGAGTGCCACAGCCGTATTTCAGGCACTCATTTCCTCGCGTATGGCAGCAGCAATATCACGCCGTAAAAACCGTCCGGTGTTGATCAATTGCTCATTCCCTGATGTGGTCAATGGCATCATCAAAGCGATGGGATATGACGTACTATGTGGCACGGGCAATGTGGCCATCTTGTCTAATGTGTTTGAAGGTGCTTACAAGCCCGCACCGTCTGATCCATTGCGTGTGGTCGCTCATTATCAGTGTCTCGCAGCATGGCGAAAGCCCCCTGAAGAACGCGCAGGCGCGCAGGCGCCTTTGGTGTATGTCGGTGACAAAAAGCTCGAAAATGTACTCGATACATTCAAAAATTGCCAACTGACACCCGAACCTGCAATTGAGATTTCAGGTGGCTCCGGGGTGACCCTCATCCTTGCCTTGGCTGCTGAAACGACGTGGCGAGGCCATGCGCCGGGGCCAGATGGTTTACCCGGTGGTTATCCCGTGCGGCTCGACAATAACAAGCTGGTTCTTGATCTTCCGGCGGCTATCACCAAGGAAGATGCGATTGCATGGAATAGCGAATTTGAGCAGAAAAATGGGCTTGTGATAGAGGGCGAAACTGCACGCTATTGCGGTAAACTCAAGTCGCTTCTCGAAAACGAAAACTTTCAATTTGCTGAAGGGTTCATAGCCAGCGATCTGGAGCACGTATGCAAAGACATGATCTTATTACGTGATCGATTAATGGCCCAGACAGCCTGACGAGAATTTCTCGCCTGCACACTGACTAACAGCCTCCGGAAATATCAATATCAGCACGGCACACCGTGCTGTTCTTCACTTTCATCTAACCGACAATCAGCACCAGATCGCTAATTTTAGGGTGCGGAGGCGTGCTATAACCAGCTCTTCAATCTCTGTATCACCTCAATGGAGCTTATCGTTCATATATGCCATTATGGTGTTAGCCCGAACATCTATCGTGGCTGCTATTCCTATTCTTGCTTTGAAATTTTTAGGTCACGCCAATTATATCAGCGCGCTTTATCTTTCCACGAGCGTGATTTGTCTTGCCTTCAGTCTACTTCTTCCAAAGCTAATTTCTACAGCAGGACTTTGGCGCTCGTTAGTCCTCGCCGCGTTATTCGGGGTTATCTCTGCAGGTTCGTTTCTTGCGAACAGCGTATGGTTTTTATTCCCCGGCTTATTGTTTCAGATTTTTATGTTTTCGCTTTTTGAGAGCGCTATCAATATCTATACGACGCAACTCATATCACGCCGCGACTTGTCATTTTTCGAATCCCGAAGAGTGTTGTTCTCTGGATTTACCTATCTTGGCGGACCTCTCATTTGTGGCTGGGCGATTTATGCTGATATTTTATGGCTGCCTGTTTTGCTCGGTGGCGCTTGTGCTATTTCTGTGCCAGTTTTGTTGATTTTTTTAATCCCAACGGCAAAAAAAATTCAATCGACTAGAAAGCTTGCCATGCCTGGTCGCGCGGACCTGAAGCTTTTTGCTTCTCAGCCCCGGCTGGTATTGGCGTGGTTTCTGGCTTTAAGCAGATCATCCTGGTGGCAGGTTTATACGGTTTATACACCCGTCTTTGCTGTAAAGGCGGGCTTTGGTGCTGCATCTGCGGGCCCGATTATCGCATTGGGTACCGGAACGCTGATTCTTGCACCATTTTGGCAAATTCTTTCCCGAAAATACGGTCTGCGTCTAACATTCTTCTATGGCTATTTGATGTGTGGTATCTTCACCGCATTCGCTGGCCTGATTGGTAAGGAACACGCTTTTTTGTCAGTTACCTTATTGGTTGGCGGCGCACTTGCTATCAGCGCGGTGGACAGCGGCGGCAATGCGGCATTTCTACGTGCGGTGCGGCCTCATCAGCGAATGAGACTGGTACCGCTTTATAACACCTATCGTGATGTTGCGCAGATCGCACCCTCCGCAATTTTTGCAATTGTTCTGGTTTATTGTAGATTGCAATCTGTATTTTTAGTAACGGGAATTTTCATAGTTACTTGTTCCTTTTACTGTCTTTCTCTAAATAAGAGAATTTAAATCTAATGCTGAAAATTAAATTTATTAGGCAACAGAAGTGGTAATTTTAATTTTTGTTATGTAGGGAATAGCGTGAAGTCCTTTGTAAATTTATTGCAAGTATTCCGCACTCCAATCCATCTGGATTCTTGACTGGCAATCAAATTACCGCCAAATGGCAGTTAACAGTGGCTCATAAACCTTCGAGAGATTTCAGATGGCTTTTTGCCATGGAGCCTATTGTTTGATTAGTTTTATTTCAGCGTTTTTAGAAATTGACCTTAACGGCATTCATGTAGGCCATTTAGTCGTTCTCGCAGATACGAAAGGCTAGACCGAGCAACTCCAATGGGGTCTATGTTTCTATTGCCGAAGCCTGTTTCTACTGTAAACACACCCTTGTAGCGATGATCCGCAAGCGATTGAAGCAAAATATTCCAATCCATATTGCCTTTCCCGATGGCTGTTCGACCTGTATCTGCAGCGTGAATATGCAAGAGTTTATCACCCATTGCAGTCACATAGGATGGAAGGCTTTGACCTTCATATGCAACATGGCAAGTATCAAACATCAAACCCACATTGGGGGCGTTGCATTCATTCATCATGCGTTGCGCGTCAGCAGCACTGTCAATGAGATTGGTGTCAGCTGTGGTAGGTTCAATTGCAATCTGGATTCCTGCTGTATTGGCATAGGCTGCAACCTGCAGCAGACAATTTAGACTGTGAGCCCAGCCGTCAGTCTGCGACATACCCTGTGCGCGCCAGCCGCCGATGTAAAGAACCATGCCGGCATCAAGATCATGTGCGAGATCGATAATTTTCTTGTAATGATCGATAGTCGCTTCCCGTTCAGATGCGAGAATCGAGCAGGGGTTGCAGCCGAACCCCCCACCAATGGCTGGCAAGAGGCTTGATATGGCAATATTTTCCCCCTTCGCTGTCTTTGCGATCTCTCTGCGATCATCTTTGGATAGGTGATCTGGCCATGCATGTGGCGCGCAGCATCCGATCTCAACTGCATCATACCCAATTCTTGCCAAAATGCGGATCGTCTCTTTAAGGGAATATGTTGGCAAGAATGTTGGAAAACTGCTGAACGCAAAAGTATTAAAGCCAAATTTCAAGGTACACCTATTAAGCATGCAAAGTTAAGCTGTCTGTCCCAAAGGCTTTCGCGTCCATGGGCTGTTCAATGCGTTGTCTGTAACACTTCCGTTGGGGGTTGCAGGGCTCCTGTCATCATTGCGACCACATCTGACATTGAACATTCGGTTGGGCGCACTACGGCTAGTCGCTTTCCAAGCCGGTGGATATGGATACGGTCCGCCAATTCGAAAACGTGGGGCATGTTGTGGCTTATGAGCACAATTGGAACGCCACGAGCGCGCACCGCTTTTATCAGATCAAGCACTTTTTGGGATTCTTTGACCCCAAGCGCAGCTGTTGGCTCATCCATAATGATGACTTTTGACCCGAAGGCTGCGGCGCGTGCTACGGCGATACCCTGACGTTGACCACCGGAAAGTGTTTCCACTGGCTGAGCAATGTTCTGAATTGTCATCAAGCCAAGTTCGTTAAGCTTTTCACGTGCTACGCGATCCATCGCTTGGCGGTCGAGCTGTCGAAAAAACTTACCCAAGAAGCCCTTACTGTGGATTTCGCGGCCAAGGAACATATTATCGCTGATCGATAGGGCTGGTGACAGAGCGAGTGTCTGGTAGACAGTTTCAATTCCTGCATGCCGCGCCTCGATTGGCGATGAGAAATTGATCGGTTTGCCGTCTAAAAGGATTTCGCCACTATCGGGTTTTAGGGCTCCCGAAAGGGCGCGTATCAAACTCGACTTGCCGGCTCCATTATCACCAATCACTGCCAGAATTTCGCCCGGCATTAGTTCAAAGTCCGCGCCGTCTATAGCTACAACACGTCCATATTTTTTGGAGAGGCCTTTTGCCTGTAATACTGGAGTGACGGTCATGCTGATACCTTTCTGATCCACTGGTCTACAGCCACGGCAAGGAGGATAAGCCAGCCGATGGCGAATAGTTGCCAAAGCACATCGACGCCAGCGATGCGTAAGCCAGACTGGAAAACGCCAACAATGAGGGCGCCGATTAGTGGACCAAGAATAGAGCCACGGCCACCAAACAGCGATATTCCACCAATTACTACGGCGGTAATCGACTGCAGATTTCCCTCAAAGAAACTGGTCGGAGACACAGATCCCACGCGCCCGATCGCTGACCAGCCGGCAAGAGCACAGATGAAGCCTGCAACAGCGTAAACCGAGATCAGTACACGATCAGTGCGAATACCAGCGAGCTTGGCAGCTTCCGGGTCATCGCCCACTGCGTAGACATGCCTTCCCCAAGACGTCCGCGAAAGTGCGTACCAAAGGATTGCGAACACAGCGATCAGCAAAAGAGAACCGTAGCTGATTTGTGCCCCCAGAACTGAAATAGTATTGCCGAAGAACTTCAGCGCTGGCGCTGTAGCATCAATCTCAGTTCCCCTGATCGACTGGGCGCCGGACAAATACAGGTTGAGTGCATAAAAGATATTCCATGTGCCCAAAGTGGCAATGAAAGGCGGCAACTTGACCTTGGTAATAAGAAACCCGTTGAAGAGACCAATTGCAGTTCCGCACAAAAAGGCGATCATAAGTGCGAAGCCGACTGGAACCCCAAGCTTAACAGCAAGATTTCCTGCAATAACCGAACTAAGAACCATAATAGCTGCAACAGATAAATCGATGCCGGCTGTTAAAATAATCAGGCTTTGGGCTGCGGCGAGAATTCCGATGATAGAAACCTGCTGCACAATCAGCGACATGTTGTAGGCGGAGAAGAACCGGTCCCCAGCTACAATGCCGAAACCAATTAGTGAGAGGATGAGTACAACCAGTGGAACTGCGGTGGGATAACTATGAAAGAAGCGCTGGATACGGACGAGAAATCCGGCGTCAGATGTTTCAAACTGCGCATGGGCCGGTGGGTTGCTCGTAACTTTAGGCAGGACTTCCTGCGATGGCTGGGCGTTTGACATGACAACCTTCCGTTCATGGCCTCGGCGATCGCGGATGGTTTCTGAGGAGCCATCCGCATCTCTCGTCAGGTTTTTTCAAAATTTCTGGCTAACCCCAGCATTTTTTGAGGGCTTCTTCCGATGTCATGGATTTTGTACCGTCTACCGGATCGTCTGTAACAAGTTCGGTTCCAGTGTCGACGAAATCAAGTCCATCCGAAGCCTGTGGCTTCTTACCGCTATCTACGAATGTCTTGATAGCTTCTACGCCCATTGTAGCCATCTGCAATGGGAACTGCATTGACGTCGCTCCGATAATGCCCTGTTTGACATTATTGACGCCGGGGCAACCACCATCAATGGATACAATGGTGATCTGGTCTTCAAGTCCAGCAGCTTTAATCGCTTCATACGCGCCAGCTGCCGCAGGTTCGTTGATGGTATAGACTAGATTTATCTCCGGATTCACTTGCAGCAGGCTCTCCATCGCAGTGCGCCCGCCTTCTTCATTTGAGTTGCTGGCTTCATTTCCAACAATTCGGCTGTCGTCTTCATCTCCAATTTTGGTCTTGTCTTTGATGTCAATACCAAACCCGGACATGAAGCCCTGGTTGCGCATGTAATCGACTGTAATTTGCTGGGCATTTAGATTGAGAAGAGCAATTTTCGCGTCGCGGGCTTTCTCTCCCATACGGCCTTTTGCCCATTCGCCGATCAGAACACCCGCTTTAAAATTGTCGGTAGCAAAGGTTGCATCGGCAGCATCGGCTGGCGCCAGTGGTGTGTCGAGTGCGACGACCAGTATACCCTGATCTCGCGCTTGCTTAACGACAGGTACAAGTGCACTTGAGTCATTTGGCACCAAGAGGATGCCTTTCGCTCCGGCCGCAATACAGGACTCAATCGCTGAAATCTGTGTGTCGACATCTCCTTCCGCTTTACCTGCATAGCTGAGCAGTTTCATACCCAGTTCTGTAGCCTTTGCGGTGGCGCCTTCCTTCATCTTTACAAAGAATGGATTGTTTTCTGTTTTCGTTACCAAACAGACGCTCGTTTCAACCGCTCGGGCACTCCCAAATGAAACGGCAGAGACAGCGATTGTTGAAAGCATAAGTGTCAGATATTTGCGCATCATTCCTCCCATTACCGGCGTAATCCGGATTTGAACAAGTGCCTCCAGACTGACAGTTCCTCTTCCGCAGTGCTGGCTTTCGGATGCAATCAGCTATCTGCATCAGTGTCAATATATAATACCGGATGATTTAATAAAAAGATATTTACGCATAAATCGGCCGAATTACGCGGTATATAGAGATTTTATGGTTAAATATCTCATTCGGTATGATTTATATATTGACGTGTCGAAGAAAGTTTTTAATCATGAACATCAACATTCGTACGATATGAGAGTAATCGCCATGGCATGTCTGGAATTGAAAAAGTTCATGCACCAGCTTGTCCAGTTTACGGTTAAAGAATAGAGCGGATATTTGAATCGGGGAGGTGACTTTGTTTAAGATGGGTGGACTTGAAGAGTTTCAGCCAAGCTTGAGTGATCCGAGCCGTGGTACAAATCAAACCGGTATGAAACTTTATAACGAACGGCTGGTTTTGTCGCTCATCCGCTCGCATGGCCCCTTATCAAAAGGCGAAGTATCTCGCATGACTGGGCTCTCAGCGCAGGCGAGTTCAGTGATTATGGGTCAGCTGGAAAATGATGGTTTGCTTTTGCGTGGTGAGCCTCAACGGGGCAAAGTGGGGCAACCTTCCGTGCCGATGTCGCTTAATCCAGAGGGTGCCTTCTCGATTGGAGTGAAAGTAGGACGCCGGACGGCTGAGCTTTTGCTGATGGATATGGCGGGGCAAGTGCGCCGTCTGATCAGCCTTAATTTTGCATACCCTACACCGGCTGTGCTGGTAGAGTTTGTTAACAAAGGCATCAATGAGATTATTGATAATCTGACCCGGATTCAGCTGGGGCGGGTAAGAGGGATCGGGATTGCGATGCCATCTGAGATGTGGAGCTGGGAAGAAGAAGTCGGCGCACCGCATACTGTCGTCGATGCTTGGAAGGCTTTTGATCTCAAAGCACATATTGAGCAGGTCTTTTCTATGCCTGTTCATTCTTATAATGATGCCACTGCTGCTTGCGCAGCCGAGATGGCTTTTGGCATTGGGCGGAAATATCAGGACTTCCTTTATGTGTTTTTCGCCACCCTGGTTGGTGGTGGGGTAGTGCTTGATGGCGCTTTGTACCCGGGGCGCCGTGGCTATGCTGGCTCTATTGGTTCTGCGCCCGTACCTTCACCTGTTTTAGGCGAAGCGCCCAAACGTCTCATTCAATGCGCGTCCATTTATCTTCTTGAGCGCATGATCGTGGCGGAGGGCGGTGATCCTAGCGTGATCTGGCATAAATCCGACGACTGGAGCCATTTAGGTACCGTGTTGGATCGCTGGACGGAACAGGCTTCCGACAGCCTGGCTTTTGTGATCGCTTCAGCAATTTCGGTGATCGACTTTCATAATGTAGTGATCGACGGTGGGTTTCCACCACACGTACGTGCCGATCTGGTGCGCCGGACACGCGAGAAAGTTGCCAAAATGGAAGTTCAGGGGGTTGCGCCTGTCGAAATAGTTGAAGGAAATATTGGCAGCGATGCTCGTGTTATGGGTGCGGCGAGCCTCCCACTTCTTGCAGAATATGCCCGTGACAGGGATATTCTCTTTAGTTAGCCGGCAATTTAAAATGAGTGAATACGAGCGGCAGTTGGCTATCCATGTGCCGGAAGGGAGGAGCATGCTTATTGGGATTGATTGGGGTGGCACTAAAATTGAAGGTGTTGCCATGGAACGAGATGGTCGGGAGCTTTTGCGTTTGCGTGCTGATACGCCACGCCACGACTATTTTGGTTGTATCAGTGTTATCAATGATATGATTACCGCACTGGAAAAGAAAACGGGACGAACTGGGTCCGTGGGTATCGGTATTCCTGGTTCGCTTGAGCCGGTCAGTCGTGTGGGTAAGGGTGCCAGCTCTACTTGGTTACTCGGACGTCCGGTAGAGAAAGATCTTCAGGAATGTCTCAAGCGTGACCTCAGGGTTGAAAATGATGCAGATTGCTTTGCAGCCTCTGAAGCTATGGATGGGGCGGGAGCTGGTTACAACGTGGTATTTGCCGTCATTCTGGGATCTGGAGCTGGCGCAGGTATTGCGATTGGAGGAAAAGCACATCATGGACCCAATAATAGCGGTGGCGAGTGGGGACATAATCCGCTGCCGTTTCCTGATGTAACGGAGTTGCCAGGTCAACCATGCTATTGCGGTCGCCACGGTTGCATGGAGACATGGGTTTCTGGTCGCGCATTTGAAGCGGAATATTTCCGCCACACTCAAGAGGAATTGAAAGCCCGAGAAATCATAGAACGCAAGCGATCCGGTGATCGATTGAGCGGTCTGTTGTGGACACGTTATATAGACAGAGTGGCACGTGGACTTGCAACTGTCGTCAACACACTCGATCCGGACATTCTTGTTATGGGCGGGGGTATGTCGAATGTCGACGAGCTATACGAGGATTTGCCTGTGGCGCTTGCCGAGCGAACTTTCTCGACTGTGTTTCAAACCCCGATTTGCAGGGCTGTTCATGGCGACTCCAGCGGTGTACGCGGAGCTGCCTGGCTCTGGAGCGCTTGAAAGAATCTGCCGTTGGCGTGCTTTTAAAATAAGGGAGGACTATCGTGACTGAATCCCATGCAATTGATGAACGTTTTGACTTTTCGCTCGCTCTGATTCGTGAAGCAGGCGATCTTGCAAATCAATTTTTTAACAATCGGCAAGCATTGACTATTCAGAGCAAGGGTCTTCAGGATATGGCAAGCGAAGCCGATCTACAGACAGAACTTCTCATCAAACAAAGACTTGCTGCCTCTTTTCCTCAAGATGCATTTCTGGGAGAGGAAACGGGTATCACTGACTTTGAACCTGGCCAGGGTATTTGGGTTGTTGATCCGATTGATGGAACGCAACCATTTATCTCCGGCATGTCGAGTTGGTGTGTGTCCATCGCATTTGTAAAAGATGGAGAGCTCAAATTTGGGATGGTATATGCTCCAGCGAGAAATGAACTCTTCGCTGGTGGTGAAAACCATGCTGCCACGCTAAATGGTAAACCGGTTGAGCGACATCCAGCGCAATCAGTGCGCGAAGGTATTGTAGGTGTTGGTTATTCCCCTCGTGTGACGCCCGACGAGTTTCTGCCAATGTTTGAACGTCTCCTCAAGGCAGGGGGTATGTTCAGCCGTGAAGGCTCTGGAGCTTTAACGCTGTGTTATGTGGCGAGCGGCCGTCTCATTGGATACATTGAGCCCCATATCAATTCCTGGGATTGTCTAGGCGCGATCGCTGTGGTTCGTGCAGCCGGGCTTAACACTAATGATTTTCTCGCGAATGGCGGTTTGAGGACAGGAAATCCCGTTATTGCGGGAAATGTTTTTATTTATTCTGAGTTGGAAAAAATCTTCGATGGGATCTAGTTATTAGAGGATAATAAATTAGGCCGTCGGAATCCTAAATTGGATCAGTAAACGCGTGATCCACACTGTGTCGGCTCCAATCTCCTTATTGTTTGCTGATCAGGTTCTGTACCTTTCAAGATAAGTCTTTATTGGTGCCGAGAGAAGTAGAACTAAGGATCTTGACTGGTGATCGGCATCGATTGGGTTGCGCACAACGCAAGGGGGAGAGCTGATGTCAAATTGACAAACTTTGCCAAGCTGTGAATATGGCTTGCACAGACAGGAGAGTTTGATGGCAACGATGAATGTATCGCTCCCTCACCCTATGAAAGAATGGGTTGAGGCTCAGGCCAAAACAGGACGCTATTCGAACGCGAGTGACTATGTTCGCGACTTGATCCATAAGGATCAGATGCGTGGGGATAAGGATAAGATCGCAACAATGCAGCAATGTGTCGATGAGGGCCTACAAAGTGGAAAGGGAACTCGTTCGCGGGATGATCTCTTTGCTATGGCAATTGCTAACGCCGAATAATCTCTGAAACGCAACTGAAGGAATTAGCTCTCTCGCTTCAGGCGGAAGAAGACATCATTGCTATTGATGCGCTCGGCATAGCAATGGTCGGGCCTATACAGGCCAAACGATATCATTCGGACTCGTTTAACACGTTGGACCTGATTGCCAAAAATCCATAAATGGCACGCGAACGAGAAGAAATCTCTCCACCTGTTCGTATTCATCCGTTTAATACTCATCTGATTATTTATCAAGTTGAACGGATCGGAGACGTATTTATGATTAGGGTACGGAATGCATTTGAAGATTGGATTAGCGAACCTTTCTAACGCTTGTTTGTGAAATTCAGCCTGAATTGGACCTGGTTGTTTTTGTTGCTGACCAGGCCCAGCACTTGTATCCTACCGAAACCTTTGTCTAATTCCGTAATTGTGTGGGTTAATCCGAAATGGAAACGTGGCTCAAAGTGAGACAAAACTCGACAGCAATGTGCAAAATCAGGGCAAGAGCGATGACTTCAGGGGTGAACGGCTTCCCGGCTCACGATCTCGCCACGCTCAACATAGCCGATCTTCCACATTGGCTATGCTGAGCACAAACCGGTGAGATGCCCATACGGAATAAGTGACAAACTCACGCGAAAAGCAAAACCCTTTAAAGTGAGGAAAGATACTCGGTAATTTCATGCCTAATCAACCCCGAAACACCAACCTCAAACAACCTTGCGATAATTTAAACTCCTAAGTTTCACCGCCGTATTCCTTTATAATTTTGGCCACTCTGATCACGTGCTTTTTAAACCAAACTGTTCTACCTTTTTCCCGAGCAACCATATGTTCTTTATCTAATTTAAATGCTTTCATCGATTCAAGGTCTTTCCAGTAGGCAATAAAAAGAGAAAAACCCTCGTTGTCTGCCAGTCCTTCTGCCCCGACAAAACCAGGATTTTGACTCGCAATTTCCAGCATTCGTTTTTCTGCGATACGGAAAGCCCCGGTATCTTTGTCAGACATTTGAATTGAGAAGATCACAGCATAATATGGGGGTTTAGGAGTGGTTACAAATTTATCCGCATGAGAAACACTGGCACCAGAAAAGATCAGAAGACTAGCAAATAGATAAGTTTTAAACATTTTACAATCCTTATGTAATTTTGTAATGTTTGGAATTTTAAATTAATCCTAGTTTTATCTTAAATAAAATAATTTTATAATAACTTTAAATATTAGTTTCGTAGAAATATAATTATCTTAACTTATATCAATAATTTACAACTTTATATATTTATGAACATTTCACGAGTAAATCTATTTTCCAACTACGGGTTTCTAAAAATATAAATAAATACTTTATAAATGTGTGAACAACATAGATATTTCTGTAATAATGGCGTATCCGATGAAAAACCCCGGAAATGTTAAGTAAGTAAGAAAAATACTAAGTATCACATTTGAAAACTCTTCGTATTTACAATTAATTTGTATATTTTTTTGTAAAATATCTTTTTTCATGACAATATTATCCATCTGCTAAAGAAGTATTATAGAAGTATGTTGAAATTATACGTTGAAGTGCGAGGGGGAGGCGCTCCTCTTATAATGGAAGTCAAGTAATGACCTGACTTCCCTGTGTTGTTTTGCGGCCCGCTTATCGACCAAAGTCAGTATAACTGGACGGCGATGCATCACCAAAACGATGCGCGGAGCCGTCACGATATGTAAGCATCATTGACGGTTTCTTCCGAACCTTTGCATGAGATGCGTCATGTTTAAAGGACTTTAGTAGAAAATTTGGACCGTTCATGCGGAACGCTTTATACTGCAAAACTTCCGAAGCCGGGAAGCCCGTATAAGGATTTTCAGCATACGAAAAAGCCGTGCCTCCGAATATAATTGCAGCAGCAAAAAGTGTTGTTTTAATCATTATAGTTTCTTTCAATAAAATATAATCATGTTAATTTATAGTTCTAATAAATTTTTAATTGTTCATGGTTCGGATTTTGTTGTTTGTTGCAGACATCCTTTTGAGATCATATTTCAGTAAAACAGCCCCTCCGCCGACAAGAAAAACATCCTTTATGATAAAGCTATCAATTTTTCCAAGTTGCGGAAGTAAACTTAAGGTCGTTAAGCCCGTTAATATTACAATAACATCAGCTAATATACCAATACCTGGTCGAAATATAGCCAGAACCAAAAATACAGCAGTAGCGACCTCTATGACACCTAAAAAATAGCTTCCACCACTAAACCCAAACAATTGATATAAAATATTCAACCACGTAGGTTCTATTATCGATTTTAATCCATTAATTTCAAAATTGAACCATTTATAATTTCCAAATAAGAAAAATATAACTACTATACTTACTCTAAGTAAATATATATCATAATCAGATTTATTAAACCTTTCCAGTAGATTCATTAGCTTCTCCCGTAAAAAATATATTTATTTCTTCAATAATATTATAAGTGCATCGGATACTTTATCGAAAGCATCGCTATTTGGTATGTTGTTTAATGTTAAGGCTCCTTTTACTGCTGAATTGACTATAATTGCTAAATTTCCGATGGAAATCCCATTTGCTTTAATGTCACCAGATTCAATTCCGTAATGCAAAATATCTGAAATTATTTTGAGTTCCAGTTCCGCCAATTTAGAAACAGCGTCCTGTAGTTCTCCATCAAATGAAGGTTTATTTATAATCATCGAAAAAGCGCCACAAGTCTGACCCTTCAACGCACATAATTTAAATGCATTTATATACAATTTTAGTCGTTCTAGCCCGTTTTTCTCCTTGATGATTAGTTGTTCTAACTCCTGAAATGCCTGTTTCTTGTAACTGCAATAAGCTATTCCCAATACAGATTTGCTTTTGAAATGATAATGTATGCTTGCTTTATTAAAACCTATCTCTTTTGAAATGTCGGCATAACTAAATCCATTGTATCCTTTCGTCTGAATCAGCTCGTTAGTAAGGTGTAGGATTTTTTCTCGTGTTGGCATCTGATTTCCGTCTCACTTACAAAGCCAGCTTCAATGCCAGTCCGCGGTTCAATGTCGATTGTGACAGAGGCGTCGGCTGTGTCACAATCGAGCCTATCAACTAGTTGGTAGGCAGGCAAATCACGTAACCGTGTATAAAGACGCCATGCGATGGTATTAACTCCCTTGCGTGTTTCAGCAGTGTAGCGATGCCATTAAAACCGGCACTTCGGTTTTCATATCACAACAGGGATTTCGCTGCGTTCTTCACTAACCACAGAGTGCACAAAGACACACCGTTTAAGTGCTGAAAAAGTCGTCGCATTGCAAATGATCAATCTGAACGGAGCGCGGCTTAACTCTGGAAACATTTATGCCGTTAGTGCGTTGAATTGTTGCTTATTTGTGTATGCAGTTGCAGCTGAGAAGACACCTTGCTATCTGCACATCATCTGATGAAATTATGGTCACCCTAATTATTCGCCTACGTGATTGCTCTACTCAGCGGGGAAGAGCAAAATAAGTTCAAACCTATAAAAATCGACGCCTCCGGTCTTGGTCGTAGCGGGTAGGGCCTGGCCGCATTCACGCTTCAATCTCAGCCTGCGTGAAGTTGAAGCGATGATGTTCGAGCGTGGCGTTATGGATTGTTACGAAGCATCCGTGTATGGCGCCGGTCGCATGGCTTTTTGCTCACTGCGCAATTGCGTCGCAAGCCATCCTCTCCTGGTGATGTCGGGCATCTCGATGAAGTCGTTGTTAGGGTCGATGGCAAGAAATGGTTGCTGTGGCGCGCGGTTGATCGGAACGGATATGTGCTCGATGAGATTGTTCAATCCAGTCACAACACTCAGGCATCAAAGCGTTTGCTGCTTCGTTTTCGGAGCAACAAGGTTGTGCACCAAACGTTTCGTCACCGGTAAGCTCCGATGTTGTGGCGCTGCCAGACGTCGATTCATCGCTGACACAAAGGATTGAACAATCGAACTGAGAATTCGCATTTGCCGCTCGGTAATCGAGAGCGAACTCTACAAAGCTTTTGATCGATTGGTTCAGTTCAACATTTTGCATCAATCTTTTCACCCATCCCACGCCATTTTGTTCAGGATAGTCTCAAACCTTCAGCATGAATGATCAGAGCGTATGCAAAAACAGCTATAGTGAATAAAGCGCTTTAACGCATCAGGTCGTTAAAATCGCTTGTATGCTTCAACACATCCCTACACCAAAAAAACGTGACAGCATCGCATCGAAAAGTGAGCCACGTCTATATTATTGTGAAAGTAACAGTGCCAATATTATTTGCTATGGGAATAAAACGGACGTTTCGATTGTCTTACGTCATATCGCATGTCGCGATTGGAACCCGTTTGAGGCAAGCCATGAAAACCACAACGTTTATCTCTCTTTTGGCTCTTGCAGCATTATCCACAACACCATTACGCGCCGCACCAATGGTCAAAAAGATGGAAACATCCAAAGGTCAGGTTTTGGCTGGTGCTGAGGGTATGACTCTCTACACTTTCGACAAGGATAGCAAGGGCATGTCCAATTGCTATGATACTTGTGCCACAAACTGGCCGCCTTTTATAGCAGCAAAGGGTGACAAGGCTTCTGGCGCTTATTTACTGATAAAGCGCAAGGATGGCAGCGAGCAATGGGCAAAAGACGGAATGCCGCTTTACTACTGGGTGAAGGACAGAAAGGCAGGCGACGCGACTGGAGACGGCGTTAATGGAGTCTGGCACGTCGCAAAACCAT
Source organism: Ochrobactrum sp. EDr1-4 (assembly GCF_049199085.1). Classification (NCBI taxonomy): domain Bacteria; kingdom Pseudomonadati; phylum Pseudomonadota; class Alphaproteobacteria; order Hyphomicrobiales; family Brucellaceae; genus Ochrobactrum; species Ochrobactrum sp. EDr1-4. The sequence goes on along the minus strand of NZ_JBLZOF010000009.1, from coordinate 30,348 downwards.
GAGGCCGAAGTGAACCGTCCTGCTCCCGACACTTTCGAGGGCCAGCTTCTGGCTCTTCTGCCGATCATGCGGCGCTATTCGCGCAGTCTTGCAAGGTCCGATGCCGAAGGCGAGGATCTTTTGCAGGATTGCGTTATAAAAGCGCTGTCCCGGCGCGGCCAGTGGCGAGGTCTTAATCTGCGTGGGTGGATACTCACGATGATGACCAATCTTTATCGCAACAGTTATAAAAGCAAAGCGCGTACCCGACACGAAACGCTGGATGCTGCTGAGAACATCAGTTCCCCTTCAACGGAAGGCGATCCTTTTCAGTTGCAGCAGCTTGAGGAAGCCATCAACAGTCTACCCGAGGGCAATCGCTCCGTCCTGATGCTGATTGTCATCGAAGGATATAGTTATGGCGAAGCGGCAACTATACTTGATATTCCCGTAGGAACTGTAATGTCGCGTCTGTCACGCGCGCGGCAACGGCTCGCCAACCACATGAACGACTCAAATGTCGTAACGCTTCGGAGAAAACTGTGACAAAACGTAATTCTCCGATAACAACACTGGAACTGCACGGCTTTGTGGATGGTCAACTCTCCAGTGAAGAAAGCGCACGTATTGCAGCGATCCTCGAGAACGACCCTGAACAGGCAGCAATCGTCGACGAATGGCGTAAGCAGAATGAGGGTGTCAGACAGCTCTTCTCCGGCTATGCGCATGAGAAAAGCAGTGATGCAAACCTGATCCGTGCGCGAACCAGACAAAATGAACGGCACTATCGCTGGGCTGTTGCGGCGTCCGTTCTCGCTGCACTGGCGATCGGCGGCATCGGCGGCTTCGCCGGTTCCCGCATTTATGGCCAGCCTCAGCAGATAGCCAGGATCGAAGCATTGCCTCAGCAGGCACAGGCCGCCTACCTGATTTATGCAAGCGAAGTGCGCCATCCGGTTGAAGTCTTCTCGGAGGAAGAAACTCATTTGGCAACATGGCTTGGAAAGCGGCTTAATATACCTGACCTTAAAATCCCCGACCTAAGCACGTTTGGCTTTCAGTTGGTTGGTGGTCGTCTGTTGCCAGTCGACAGCAAACCTGGCGCCTTTTTCATGTATGAAGATAGAGCTGGAAAGCGCCTTTCAGTGATCGTTGGTCGGAACCCTGAAAACCGCGACACGAGCTTCCGCTTCGCCTCCAATGATGGTGTTGAAACCTTCTATTGGATCGATGGTGAGCTTGGCTACGCTGTAAGTGGCGAGATATCCCGGGACCGACTACAGCAGATCGCAGAAGAATGCTATCGACAGTTTCCAAACTAGCTCAAAAAAGACAGACCATTCCGACACAATGACGGTGCTGTCACTTTGCTTTTAGTGCAGGCGAGTGTTGAAGTGTATGGGCACTTTTTAAGCGAGCTGATGCGCTACGGCGTTCCATTCTGCGACAGCATTTGTGGGCGGTGTGTTGCATTCTTTTCATCACGGTATCTGTGATGTCTTTTGGGCAGTCAATGACACGATATAAAGACAGCCAACTGCCTTTGACCTTGATATAGTTTTCATAGAGGTTCATTTGCGAGTGACCTGACGGTTCTTTTGATTGAAGCGTTTCAGTAGTTTTGCGCTAAAGCAGATGGCCCAACTATTGAGTGATCGGGATCGACGCTACGTTCCGCCATCATTTCCTTCTGATTATGCAGGCTCAAATTGTGAGCCAGGTACCAACGAACACACAAATGGATAATGGATTTATCAAAATGACGACATTTAAACATTAAAAAACTCGGCTGTTTAAATCCAAATAAGATATCACAGCCATTCGTGATGAAAAGTTTGCAACACAACCAAGTAAAAATGGCCAGAAAAACCTTGCCACCAGAGCCATTCCACATATGCGAAAAAACCCTGTTGGGTGTTACGATAACTGACGCTCTTACATCAATGCCTTCGCTAAAGCCGTCGACAACAGCCTTGCTCCCGAGAAATGGTTTTAATGTGCCGATGAAATCCCCTAACTGGTCAAGCCCTTTTATCAAAAAACGATGAAACGATCTTTAGACTGAAGTGCCTAGAGGAATTTTCCCGGCAGCAGTGGCTGGCGCAAAAAGAGTGTTGCGAGTGCCGTAAGAGTAATGCCGACTCTAATCAGGACAAAAATATCGCTATAAGCTAGAACAAAAGCTTCCCGCTGCACTGCTCTGGCAAGCATGAGCGTTGCTTGCGCAGTCACCTTCGCCGGATCACTGTTGTAAGCCTCCAGCATGGTGGCGGTTCTGTCGATACGCGACTGTACATCCGCAGCACCTCGTTCAAGATGCAAACCGAGTAAGTTCGAGTGCATCTGTTCCTCTATGCGGGTGAACGTGCTGACCGCAGCAAGGCCGGAGGCTGTACCAACGGTGCGAACGATATGAACAAGAGAAGCGATCCACGCTATTTCCCGGACGCTGATGCCTTCCGTTATCAAAACCATCAGCGGTATGGATGTGAGTGGTGCCGCAATAGACTGCATAAACAGCGAAGGCAATATTTGATCCGACGTCCACAGGTGCGTAATGTCCGATAACATAAGAACACCTGCTCCGAACAACAGAAGTCCTAATGCTATCAGACTTCGCGGATCTATCCTGTAGATCAGCCAGGCGACGATTGGCGTCAAAAGGAGTTGTGGCAAAGCAGCTACGCAGAACATCGTACCATTTTCCAGCGCGCGATAGCCCCGAATCCGGATCAGGTATTGCGGTAACAAATAAGCGGAGGTCATCAGTCCAATGCGCATGGTGAACGTCAAAAACAAGCTGATGCCTACATTGCGTCTGGCAAGCAGGCGCGGGCTGACCACCGGGCCTGGATGCCACAATGCATGGATTAGGTAAATAGTCCGAAAGAACAGGGCTGAAGCCAGCAGGCCTACGATTAATCCAGATCCGAGCCAGTCGAGACGATTGCCCTGATCAAGCGCCGTTACCGATGTTGCCAGTCCGAAAGACAGCGCCAGCAGGCCGAAGCCGTCATGTCTGCGGAAACGCAGAAACTTAATAGGATCATTAGCAAGCCCGTAGGCTCCCGCCAGCAATGTAAGACTACCCGGTACTATATTGATCCAGAACAGATATTTCCATGACAGATGCGTGATTACCCAGCCCTCAATGTTGACGGCAAGGCTTGGTGTCAGTGATGAGGCCAGCGCATAAAGCGACAAGCCATAAAGCCGTAAGTGCTGTGGCAAATGCCGCATGATCACAGCATAAGCCATTGGTATTAGTGTACCAGCGCTCAGTCCGCGTATTGCCTGAATGGTAATCAGTGTCTGGAGATTGGGACTGAATGGAGCGGCCAAAGATGCAACAGTGAAGATAAGCGCGCCGATCATGACGCCACGAGCAGGCGAGAGGACCGCACGCAACCAGACGGCGGATGGAATGACGGCCACTTCGGCGACCACATAAGCCGTCGTCAGCCAACTGGCCTCATCCATGCCAACGCCGAGCGCTCCACGAACATCAGCCAGCCCTATATCCGTGAGCCGCGAGTTCAACAAAGATGTTGTCGTACCAAACAGCACAGCGGCGACACCTATCAACGCCCGCATGTCGGGCAGGTTTGCAGATCGTGATTGGGCAGAACGCTCAATAGTGTTAGCGGTGGTCATTGATCTTGAGTTCCTGCTGCCTGTCCGCCGGAATTAAGTTCCCGGACAAACGACCTGCGATTTATTGGGTGAGACTGGCTGTCGTCTCAATGGTCTGGTCTGTATGGACCGTTGCCACGACCGACATGCCCGGACGAAGCAGTCCGTCGAGTACACCAATATGCGAAATTGCGATGCGTACGCCGACACGCTGCGCTACTTTTGTAAAGTTGCCGGTCGCATTGTCTGGCGGCAGCAGGCTGAACTCAGATCCGGTGGCCGGTGACAGTCGCTCTACATAACCATGCAGCTCCATGCCCGGGAATGAATCAATAGTCACGCTTACAAGCTGTCCGGGCCTGAACTTAGCCAGCTGTGTTTCTTTAAAATTGGCAATTACATAAAGCTTGGAGACAGGCACAATGGAAACGAGTTGAGAGCCGGAGCGTACATATTGTCCTTCGCGTGCGCCGGTTACACCCCAACGCCATCCATTGGTGCTGTGATGCGGGTACGATCCAGATCGATCTGTGCGAGCCGCAATGCAGCCTGCTGATTGGATAGTTCTGCATCGGCCTGATCGGATTGCGTGGATAGTACGTCCAGTTTCTGGCGCTCGGCTGCAATTTCGGCCTGTTTTTCGGCAATTTGCGCTTCGATCCGTTTGACGTCAGCAATCGCGGCTTCTAGCTTTTGGGTTGTCGACCAGCCGTCTTTAGTCAGGGATGTCTGGCGACGACCTTCGCTAACGATGCGCTCACGGTCTGCGTTGAGCGCGGTCAACCCGGCTTCTGCCTGTTCGGTCACACGCTGCTGCAAGGTGATGTTACTCTGCGCGTTGTGGATTGCTGCCCGTTCGGCGGCTACTCCGGCCCCGGCCTGATCCACCCGGGCCTGATAACGGGTTGGGTCGATCTGCATAAGCAACTGTCCGGCCTTGACGTGTTGATAATCCTCCACCAGCAAGTGAACGATACGCCCGTCAACTTCAGCACTTAGCGGCGTAGCGTCAGAGCGCAGATAGGCATTGTCGGTCGTCTGATTGGTCATGCCCACAACCCAGCTTCACCACCCAAGCGGAATGACAATTGCGAGACCTATTCTGGCGACAATCACAGATGCCCGGGCAAGGCTGAGATATGTCCGGCGACGACGCCGGGTGCCGGCTTTGTTACTCTCTCGCTTGTTCATAACACGCAGTTCCTACCCGAATTGTGTGAGGTTGATACCTTGGTTGTCAAACCAAAATGGCGAAGCAGGAAACTTGCCTTCGCTTTCAGAGCAAGTCGAATAACATCAGTTTCTGATGCTTGAAGGCGAAGCATCGTCAAAGCCATGTGCCCAACCGTCCTGCCTTACCTGCTGTGCAGGAGCAATATCCGCAGTGCTGGTGAAATCAAGCCTACCAGAAGAAATGTTCGTATTGCGACCGGGCAGAACAAATGCTTTCCCTTGGGCTGGCATGGCTACAGACTGATCGACAAATGGATTGTTAGCCAGAGCGCCGCCAGCGCTTTGAAAAATTGCTGTCATAACAAAGCGATTTTTTCATTATGGTCTCCTTGAAACGCTTTGGTCTGTGAAAATCGAAGTTGTGCTCTAATATGATACGGCCGCTTCCATGATTGAAATGATTTGTTATAATTTAAATCATGAGCAAAATTCATAATATCGATCTTAATCTGATCCGTGTTTTCAACGCTATGATGGAAGAGCGGAGCGTGACAATGGCCGGGGAAAGGCTCAACCTCACTCAGTCTGCAGTCAGTCATTCCCTTGGCATATTAAGACATATTTTGTCAGATGAACTATTTGTGCGCGGTCCGCACGGCATGCATCCAACACCCCGTGCAGAAGAGTTGTCGCAGCCACTGCGCATCGCCCTGTCTGATATATCGGCGACCCTTGCCCCAGTTCGATTTAAGCCTGACAAAGCGGATATGAACTTTGTGGTCGCTACTTCGGATTTTTATATTAGCACTCTTCTCCCAGCGGTTATGAAGCGACTGGAAAATGAGGCGCCGGCCGTCAGAATCTGGCTGCGATTGTTCAATGATCTCAATCTGGTGGAAGAACTGGATCGCGGAACCCTGCATCTTGTTGTCGGTTCTTTCGGGCGGATTCCCAGCCGTTTCAGGCGTGAGCCGCTCGTATCGGTAGATAACGTGTGGATTATGCGTCAGGGTCATCCAGCCGCTGCCAGGCCGCTAACAATCGAAACGCTCGGACATTATCCGCACATTGACGTCTAATTGTCAGGCCGTGCGGCGATGGAAGCTGCGGGTATGCAGGAACGGGAAGGTCTTGAACGCGCATTCGTAACAAGCAACCCACCATTTCTTGACGGACTGCTGCAAGAAGTTGGCTTGTCTCGCCAAATTGGGGCAACGGTTCCCCTTATTCTTGGTGTGCCGTCACTTGTAGCAGCGACAGATATGATCGCTCTGTTACCGCGCAGTGTCGCAAAAACTTACCAGGACACCTACGGGCTCGTTATGCACGAGGCGCCTTATCCATTGCCCCCCACACAGATCGACATGTTGTCTCACAATACTTTCGGTGGGCACCCCGCAGTTGCCTGGCTGCGCTCCGTTCTCAGTGAAGCGATAGTAGACACCTAAGTCCATGTCCATTATGGGTATTGCCAAAGTGTATACCCTTAGCATTTGGGGTATCTGGACTACATGAAATTACCGAGCTCATTTGCCAGGTTGAAGGGTTTCAGCTTTCCACATGCAATTGTCCCTTAGTACCCTTTATTTTGAAGTACAACATGCGAAAGAGCTCATGTTTTGGGTATCTCAATGCGACCTTGCCCTCGGCTTTGTCTACCTTCCTGGAGGTCAGATATGCCATCGTCATTTGCACCGTTCAAAGCCCCTATCGATCTACCGAGCAAAGAAAAAGCGACTGCAACCGATATCACCGTGACAGCTGCCAGGAGCCACAGAACGCTCGCGAACGCATCCTCGTATGCTATCAGTAGCTCGGTATGAGGTACATGAGGTGGAACGCTTGCCGGTGTATGGATATCCCCCCAGGCGAGACGAAGTGATGCCCTCGGTGTTCGCTCCTCAATATGATCTGAACGACCCCTGAAATAAATTTTCGAAGCTCTCTATGTGTAATGCGGGGATAATCGCGCTTTACCATGACCACACAATCTGCGGTAAGTAATAAACGACGCATCGGCTCAGGATCGCATGATCCACTGACATGCTTCTTTTATTAAGGATCTCTCGCAGTTCTCGATATGAAACCGGGTAGCGAACGTAAAAGAAAACCGCATGCAGGATGACGGATTTGAGAAAAGGTTCCTCTCTGAAGTCAGCCGTAACGCGCGCCTGCCTCGGTCAATTTCTACATAGATCGACCTATAACTTATCACATGAGATATAATTGCCACAGCACTGGTAGCAGTCACATAAATTCCGTTGGGGTTGATTAAGGATTTTTTATTTTCATTTTTTATTGTTAAAATTCATTGACATAAATCTCTTGCCGAATAGAATCTATGAACTTATTTCCATTATGAAATCTATTCTGCATGACTTATGTATGCAAATCTAGAACAGTAGTTATTGCTGATTTCGCTTTAGGTACTCCTAAGGTCGTTCCAGAGGTTTAACATTCAGATTAGTAATTATCGTCAGTGTTGGGAGTGATGATATGAGTTGGGATTTTTGCTGGAATGAACGTAATTTAATGTCGGATTTCCTTACCTGTTGTCTCCACCATGCTAATGACCGTTTCCGTGTCAGCTCAGGTGGATGATGAAGCAGTGAAGCCAAAAGCACCAGCAGTCCAATTGGCCCGTTTTGATAATTGGCACGGTTGCACTGAGGTTAAAGCCGCATAGAGTAAGGCCGTTTCGTAGTGATTAGTTGTACAGACTGCACGGTTCAAGCAAGGTGAGGAAAACGTGAATGTTCTCACATTGGCAATTGCGAGGACCGCACTGGAATCTGACAAAAAGTCCTCTGATAACGAGTTGCTTCAGATTGCTTTACGGCTACGTTTGGTTCTATCGCTGCTGCCTCGATTGTAAGTTTCCACAATATGACCCTTACCGCCGGACTGGATGTTGGTGTTTCTGACAGTATCCCGACTGGCGGGGCGCTCGTCGCGACGGCCACCCTTACCATCATTGCGACGAGCGCCGCTTCCGATATTGTTTTTGTCGTGAGTAAAGCCTCTACAAATGGTGCTGTAATTGTTGGCGGCGATCATGATTTGCGGCCTTAGGTTGAAGGCAGGGCCATTGATGTCGGAGCGTCACTATCTGTTGGTGATTTAGACACGGATTTAATCGCTTTTACGCCGCCACTGTTATGAGTTATGGGGTGGTTAAAATTGCCGACACCACAAGAATAAACGGCAAATTGCTGTCTGGTGCGGACACTAACGTTGACGGTCAGGAACTTTCTATGGGTGCTGCTTTTGCAGGTTTTGATCTTGATGAAGTCCAACAAGCAATATTGTTTAGGGAAGTTTTGCACGCACGCGTAGGCCCTGAACATAGATGCTGGACTGTTAGGCAAACTAAGATGCTCAACCAGTAACTGGTGCTTTCCTGACCAGGCCCAGCAAAGTTCTCACTCCAATAAAATTGGAACTATTTCACCCGCGCGGCAAGCCCGCTGAACGTAAGTCTCCTGCGCGATTAAAACGGATACTCCCCTGGTAAAGGAGAGGTAACATCGGAAAATGGAGCAAAATATATTCACTCCTAAAAAAAGTTACTACTACCGAAAACCTTGAAGCCAATAACATCGCTCACATTGTAAGACAGAGCTTCGCCAGGCAGCACTAAGCAAAAAGTGATTCCTTTAGTCGACACTGACAGCCTGGTGGAGGCGCCCAGGTAATTCACTTGACTAACCGTTGCTAAGAATAGTGCTTCAGCATCGTCTTGCGCTACCGGTTGCAATTGATTACAGCGAATAAGCAGTTGCCCCATTTTTCCACTGTTCGCTGCTCCTTCATGACATTGGACGGGCAGGCGATCTACAAGTGTACAGGTCGCATAACTTCCGTCTTTGGAAAGACGGGCGGGTAAGAGAAGGTATTCATCGTAAATGAAGTCTGCCGCCTCCCTTGAAGTCGGATTGTTATAAACTTCCTTTGGTGTGTCGAGCTGGACGAGTCGTCCGTTCTGGAGCAGGCCCACACGATCAGCGCAGCTGAAAGCTTCCTTGCGGTCGTGAGTGACAATAATTGCTGCAGAGCCACTCTTGCGCAGTATCTCGATAACTTCGTTTCTAATCCGAGCTCTTAGATGCTCGTCGAGAGCACTGAATGGCTCATCGAGCAACATGACCTCAGGCTTTGGAGCGAGTGCCCGAGCAAGCGCCACCCGTTGCTGTTGCCCTCCCGAGACCTGATGCGGCATATAATTGGCCAATTCTGAAATTTGGGTAAGCTTCATGACTTCCATTATCCTGTCGCGATCCTCACGCGACCGCCCCGTACCGTCACCCAGGCCATAGGCTATGTTACGATAGACATTGAGATGCGGGAATAGCACGCCGTCCTGCACGACGTAACCCAGATGCCTGCCTTGAGGCGGAATGAAACTGCCGTGTCCAAAAACCATCCGATTGCGAATTTGCATGCTTCCTTGGTTGGCTTGTTCAAATCCGGCGATAATCCTCAGTAGTGTCGTCTTGCCGCAGCCTGATGGACCCAGCAGGAAAATTACTTCACCCTCAGCAAGTATCAGTGAGACATCATTAAGGACGGTTTTGCCTGAAAAGCTTTTATTGACATTTCTCAAGCTTAGCAGACTGGTTCTTTCGTCAGTTGAACGCATATTTCCTCACAAAAAATACTGGAATACCTGAGAAGAGTATGAGTGCCAGAGCATATGGGCCGACGGCTCCATACGAACCATCCTGAGTCAATTCCCACACAGATACTGCTACCGTCGGTACTGTCGTGGGTGTCAAAACCAGAGTAGCAGTGAGTTCCTTTGTCATATTGAGAAAGACAAGGGAAAATGCAGCTGCTATGCCGGGTAACATAGCTGGGACTACCAACGTTCGAAATACAAAGGCCCTGGACCGCCCTAGAGAATGTCCAACATCCTCAACTGCTTTGGGTATGATTAGGAACGATGCCCTGAGTGCTGTCTGTGCCATAGGCAGAAATAGCATCAGGTAAGCCAGCAATACAGGAACAAATGTTTGATAGAAGGGGCGGGCATAATGAATGGAGAAGTATGTCAAAGCCAAAGCAATGACAATTCCGGGGAGCGCATGCAACAGAAACGGTAGCCGGTCTATCCACAAGGTGAGCAAACTTCGGTATCGTACCGAGCACCAGACAAGCGGCGCTGCTACAAGCAGGGTAACAAGGGCGCCTACAAGCGATATTCCCACGGTGAGGCCAATAGAGTCAGCCAATTCCCAAAACGCAAACTTTGTTTGCAGAGACGAACCGATCACCGTCCAATAGACGACCACGGCACCCGGAATGATCACTCCAACACCGAACTGAATGAGAAAAAAAAGTACCGCTAAGATGTGTAGCACTCCGGGCAGTTCACGCGGAACCGGTGGTGTTGCTACGCCGCGACCGCGGCCGCTTAGTTCCTCGTTACCGCGAATGAAGAACTCACCCACAACGATAACAAGACAGATGAAGGCCAGAACAAGCGACAAAAGGGCCGCTGTAGCGTTATCGAAGGCCATATCGTATTCTTGAAATACCGCCGTTGTGAAAGTCGGGTAATTTAAGATTGAGACCGCTCCGAACTCAACGAGCAGATGCAGCGATATAAGCAGGAAGCCACTGCCCAGAGCCGGGCGGAGTTGCGGTAACACGGCATGGCAGAAGGTGAATACGCGACTACGTCCCAACGAAAAACTCACCTCCTCCAATGATCTGTCTATTCGTCTCAAGACTGCTGCGACTGGAAGATATGCCAGCGGAATAGATACCATGGACATAACCAGTACAGAGCCAGCCAATCCCGAAAAGCGGAAGCTTAAGCTTAACCAGCTAAAGCTTGATATAAAAGCCGGGATGCAAAGCGGTAAGGTAATTGTTAACGAAAAGAATTGCCGCCCGCATATCCGATAGCGTTCTAGGAGTAATGCTGAACATGTGCCGACGCCCACAGAGATCAGGGAAACGAGGATGGCAAGTATCATGGTATTACCGAGCAAAGACCAGGTACGCTCTCGAAAAAGTAGGGCGACAGCACGATCCATGCCGACATTCGATGATCGAATAGCTATGTAAGCAAGAGGGATCAGCATCAGAACACTGATCCCCGCCACCACGAACACCAGCCACAGGGGCGGGCGCTGGCCACTTCGACTACCTACGACATATCGTTTTGAAGTCACTTGAGGCCAACTTCCTCGAGCAGCTTCAGAGCGGCCTCGCGATCCAAAAACGTTGTCGCGGGCACCACAGGCGCTTCCAGTTCCGTGTAGGGCATCATACCGAAAGGAGATTTGACATCCGAACGAAGCGGATATTCAGCTCTGACGTTCGAGAATACTTGCTGTCCATTCTTGCTGACGACGAATTCAACGAACTTATTAGCTTCTTCTTTGTTCACAGAAGCCTTAACAACGCCGATCCCTGCGTAAGTTATCATCGCACCCGGGTCCTCATGACCAATGAAATGCAATCTGCTTCTGACCTTGTCCAGGCTGCCCTGTTCGCGGAGCATGTTGTACCAGTAGTAGTTATTGATGAGCGCAGCAGGGAGCTCTCCAGCTTCGACTGCCTTCAGTGCGACGGAATTCCTGGCATAAAGCTTACCATTCTCCTTCAGACCCGTGAGCCAGCTGCGTGCGGCTTCCTCGCCCTTCAGCTTTGTAATAGCAATCACCTGCTCCAGGAACGCACCCGACGTAGGAACATAGCCGATCCGGCCTTTCCATTCTGGCCTTGAATAGTCGAGGATTGATGCCGCCAGTTTGGATTCAGCGATTTGCTTTGGATCATAAACGACCACGCGGGCTCTTCCGCTTGTTGCAACCCAATCCCTGCCAGCCGCCTTAGGGACGAATTTGAACCCTTGACCGTTCGTTTGAGCAATCAACGAAGCGTTCAGTGGAGCAAGCAAACCTTTTTCGGCAAGAGCCAGTAACGGAGGAATTTGCTCTGACCAGAAAACGTCAGCGGGGGATTCATTTCCCTCTTCAGCGAGTTGACCTGCGAATTGTTCTGTAGAGCCGCGCTTTACGACAACCTTAATTCCAGTTTCTTTCGTAAATGCTGAGGCAACAGCCTTCGTACCGGCCTCGTGCTGACCGCTATAGATGGTTACGTCGGCGATCGCCGGGGTGACGGAAATGACTACGCTAAAAATTGCGGGAAGACCAAAAATCAGATGCATTATTTCACCTTTTATTGTTGATTATAAGGGGAACGCCGGACTTGCGAGTAATTAGGAAAACATCGTCCGCGAAAAACAAATTCCATTGTCTGCGGAACCTTATTTCATCCGTTTTATACAAACAAAGCCAAACGGTATTGCTGCGCTAATTCTGTTGGGGCAGACGCGCCACCCATGGCTCTGACGTTAAGGAATAGGTGTAGCCCGTGGCATCGCTAAGTAACTTTCCTGTTATCTAAGGAGTCGATCATTTACTACGCCATAGCCTCCCTCTCCGCTGTGTCATCGTTATCATTTTCAGTTGAAATCAACGCGGTATCAGATGGATGTATCCGCTTCCTTTGATGAATTTTCGGATGGTTGGAGCCATGTTGACTTATTGGGGTACAATCGCTTTCGCTAAGAAAGTAACCGAATGGTTATGAGAAGTTAGGACAGCATTGTACAATTACCTTTTTCCGTAAATCACCTCCAGGTGATTAATGGCAATTAGTTGAGTACTTGTAATAAATCAAAGGTGCGAAGCATACTCTCTGGCGCGTTGACGATCAGAATGAACTTATACCAAAAAAACTCCGTACAAACCGCGATCATACTATCGCTCCCAAAAGTGTTATCAGTAGGCTACTTTCAGGCTAGGGGTGTTTCCCCACATAATGATTGCTAAAAAATAAGGCGTATCGAGCTTTTAAGGAAAGATTGGCTATACGTTTGTGGTCATCATCTGCATAAACGCTTAAACAATAGCGGAGAGGGTCGATAGACGCCTACCATTAAGAGTTACGTTAAGCCGACAAGAATGTCTGGTATGGGATACTCCACATTATTTGGGTTGTCCTTTATAAACGACTCTTATTGCGATCATTGGAAGCATAGACAAAATCGTCATGACGGCCGCCACCCATATCGCCGAAACGAAATGGCCTTTTGAGCCAACCCAGTACGCGGCGATTGAAGGCCCGGCTGCAGTACCAACCAGATTAGCGAACTGGCCAAATGTTACCACTGAACCTGAACGATCAAGTTGCGACTGTATGCTGAGGAAAAAAGGGAATACCAGTGCCCACGATATTGTAAATACAAACATTCCGGTAATATAACCCGCTTCAGACGCGAAGACATAAAGAATTATTGCTGAGATCAATTGTATTAAAATGCCGGTGATTAGAGGAGGATAATGGCCAAATCGATTTTCGATCCAGGCCACTCCTAATGCGGCGGTTCCAGCCGCAAAATTTGCATATGCGATGATGTCACCAATTCGATTAATATCGAGGTCGGCTATGCGTCCAATCCCTTCGGAATAGGCAAATATAGCTCCGTTTGATCCACCATAAATACATATACCTATATTTGATAGTATAGCAGGCAAAGATGTTAGAGCTTTTAGCTCAAGATTTTTCGCCTCAGCAGAATGGTCGACGGACATTCCGTTTTCTGGCAAATAGATGAATGCTCCGACGATGGGTGCTAATAGCAGTCCCGACAAAATGAGAATCGATTGCCCCCATTGCATACCGTTGAAACCATGCAAAAGGGACGTTACAGGTCTCTGTAGCAGTCGCGGAAAAAAATACGCACCTATGCCTGGATAGAAAAACTGAAATGATGTAAAAATGGCGAAAGCGCGCTCATAACGCTTTGTTCGACCGAGTGCTGCGGCAACGGCAGCTTGTGTCAGACCACCACCAAAACCCGCAATGAAGCTAGATATAAAAATTGCAATAATCTGGTGAGACATAAGTGTAAACATGGTAAATATGAGCATGATAATCATGCCGTAAACTGATATTCGTCCCATATTCCAGTGGCTGGCGCGTAATGCGACTAGAACAGTGGCGATTGAGAGTCCAATGATTGCGGAGGACGATATCCATCCAGCCATATCAGGTCCAAAACCCAATTGGACGTCATATGCATAGACCAGAATAGGTAGCAGCATAAGCGGAGATAGCGCAATTGATCCGACATAGCTCGCCAAAACCTGCGCTGGTAATCCATCTTGATTGAGTTTTCGGAAAGAAAAAAAGCATTTTGTTGGGTATGAAATGACTGGTTCCTGGGGCATCATTTTGCCCCCGGCAACACACATAGCATCTCGTATAGTAGGTTGGCAGCAATTACGGCTGTGTTGCCTGTGGGATCATAGGGCGGGGACACCTCCACCAGGTCGCAACCCACAAGGTTCAGCCCTTTACACCCGCGGACAATCTCTAGTCCCTGGATGGTCGTCAGCCCAGCAATTTCGACAGTCCCGGTACCGGGAGCAAAGGCGGGATCCAGGCTGTCAATGTCAAAAGAGAAATAGCACGGCTCTTGCCCAATGATGGATCTGATGCGTGCCATAATTGGCGCCATTGAGCTATACCAACATTCTTCAGCGGGCACGACCGTGAAGCCTTGCTGTCGCCCCCAATCAAAGTCGCTAAGTGAATAGCCACTCCCGCGTAAGCCAATTTGCCAGACCTTATCACATTGAAGCAGTCCTTCTTCAACGGCACGTCGAAAGGGCGTACCATGAGCAACAGCTTCGCCGAACATGGTTTCATTCGTATCGGCATGCGCGTCAACATGAATCAAAGCGACTGGTCCATGCTTGCGTGCTATGGCGCGCAGAATTGGCCACGAAATAGTGTGATCGCCGCCCATCGTCAGTGGAATAACCTCATGACGAAGAAGATCGGTGTAATATTGGGTAATGATTTCGACGCTGCGCTTGAGATCAAATGTGTTTATCGGTACATCACCAAGATCTGCAACTTGTATATGGTTGAACGGGGCGGATCCTGTCGCCATATTGAAAGGGCGGATCATGCGGCTCTCGTCACGAATCTGGCGCGGCCCCAAACGGGTTCCTGAGCGATTGGAGGTTCCAATATCCAATGGAATGCCAATGAATGCTGCGTCCAACAGCGCGCCGCTAACCGCTTGTGGTAGGCGCATCATCGTCGCTGGACCAGCGAAGCGTGGCATGGTATCCCCACCCAAAGGCTGATTATACTTAAGTTTTTTCTCGGATACCGTCATGCTTTCGCTCCTCTACAACCGCATGAAAATATGCGTGAGGGTACAAAACATAACGCCTGGTTTAAATTAGAATATGCCAATCGATATATTGATTAGAGCAAATGTTTCGCATAGGTCTGAAAGACTAATTGTTCTACATAAGAAATATTTCTTTGTTTTTTACCCGCCCGCACAACCATCTCGATTTTCGCCTGATAGTCGTCGTTGCGCACGGGTAATGGACGCAAAAGCTCCTTGCTAACAAAACTCTGGGCATAATGAACAGGCAGTAATCCGATGTACGCTCCCGACATTATAAATAAGAGTTGGGATTCAATGTCGTCAATAAGCCTGTCAGTTTCATTAAACAGGAAGCTGCGTTGACGCATATGGCTCCAATACTTCCGATGAACCCAGGGCAATTGATAACACATACCAGTTGTTATATCGTGGTCTTCCATGGCATAAAGCGGGCTTTCGGCACCACAGTAGAGCCGGTGTTCCTCGTTATACAACATCGTGTGTTTCAGACCATTCAGATGGAGATCAAAACCACCGAGTCCCATATCCAGCTGGTTATTGGACAAGCGGACTATGATCTCGTTGGGGGGCAATATTTCCAAAGAAATTTCAAGTGTTGGTGCTTCACGTGCTGCTTTGGCGAGGATGGCTGGGAGGTGAAAATTCTTATCTGTCGACAGGCAATCTACAATCGCTATACGAACGCGACCGCTTAGAGGACTGCGTAATTCATTTAGTCTGTTTGAATTCTTATCGAGACAATTCAAAATCTCGCAAATCGCTTCGTGAACAATTCTGCCCTTTTCGGTTAAAGCAAAACCGCGCCGTCCACGTTCACAAAGCTTTAATCCAATACGGTCTTCCAAAGCGCTTAAGTGGTTAGAAATTGTCGGTTGACTAAGCGACAATTCGACTTGCGCAGATGAAATTCCATTGTTGCGAATAACGCTATCGAAAACACGGAATAGATGTATATCCGAGCCTGAAATTCTCATTCACTATTCAATAATGCAAATGTTCCGATTTGAAATTTAACATTTCCGTGATTGGTTGTCCGTCCTATCCTAAAGCTAGGATAGGGAACAATAAATGAAAAGAATACATAGAATATCGGCACTTGCATGTGAAACAGACCAGCTAGAATCCTGTGCGTTTGTTCCTCTGGGTGCTGCTTTGTCAATAAATCCTATTGAAAAGGGAGCGCTGCATTTCACAGATAGTTGTATGTCAGCCGGCACCTGGGAGGCAACGCCTTATTCCGAAATTCTGGAGATGCGTGGCGCAAGCGAGTACGCAATTATTCTGTCGGGTGCTTTGACTATTACGGATGGTAATGGCGTTCGATATGAGTTTGCCAGCGGCGACAGTTATGTGTTGACCGATGGTTTTGTTGGGCGTTTCGAGGTCACCTGGACCATGCCTAAAACCTATGTGCTTATTGAAGGCAGTAAACAAAGCGATGTTGGGTTGGTAATAGTTGCCTGAGGCAGTGGGAATTTCATAATGCATCAAAGTTGGAACGCATTAAAGGACGTCACATTATATCCATTCTGGTTGGACAATGCGTTGCAACCTGATTCCCAACCAAACTTGATAGGTCAAACTGAAACTGATCTGTTGATCGTGGGCGGTGGGTTTACTGGCCTTTGGGCATCGATACTTGCAAAACAGCAAAACCCGTCGCGCGATGTTGTTATTATAGAAGCAGCAAAAATTGGGCACGGCGCTTCCGGGCGTCCGGGCGGTATTGTGTCTACATCAGTTATGCATGGCCTTTATCATGCATCGAAAATTTTTCCGAAGGACCTGCCACAACTAGAACGATTGGGAGTTGAAAACCTACAAGGCTGGTCCAACACTCTGCTCAATTTTGGCATCGATGCAGATCTGGAATGGTCTGGTGAAATGACAGTTGCCATTGAACACAGTCATCTAGACTATCTTAAGAGTGAGTATGATTTGGCAAAACGGTATGGCCATGATGTAGTCATGTTGGACCGAAAAAAGGTACAGTCTGAGGTTGCTTCGCCGTTGTTTAAAGCAGGCATGTGGTCGCGTGCGAGGAGTGGTATAGTTCACCCTGCCAAACTCGCGTGGGGCTTGAAACGCGTCGCAATCGAACTCGGCGTTCGTATATATGAACACACACCGATGGTCAGCGTCGAAAATATCGGCACGGCTCTGTCAGTCGTCAGTCATGATGGGTCCGTGAAATCACCGAAGGTTATGTTTGCGACCAATGCCTGGGCAGCTGGTCACAAAAATATAAAGCGACGCATTGCAGCTATCCGTGATCGCGTGTTAGCGACAGAACCATTGACTGGCGAGCAGATGGCGCGTCTTGGTTGGCAAAACCGGCAGGGAATCTACGACACTCGTACACAGTTAAATTATATGCGCTTGACGAAGGATAACCGAATTATATTCGGCGGCAGAGTTGGCTACTATTTCAATGACAATATCGATCCGCTGCAAGATCGGCGGGTCGCAACATATCAGCAGTTAGCAACCTATTTTTTTAACACCTTCCCACAATTATCGGATATTCGCTTCACTCATGCCTGGTCCGGACCAATTGACCTTTCAACACGCCTCGCTGTCCATTTCCAGCCCTATTATGACGGTAAGGCGCTTTACACAGGCGGTTATTCAGGATTTGGCGTAACCGCAACACGGTTTGGTGCGCGTATGGGGCTTGCTCTGCTGGACGGGGAAGACAATCCTGACCTCAAACTTGATTTTGCCGCAACACTCCCAAAAATGATTCCGCCCGAACCGTTGCGCTGGATTGGTGCCAAACTAACGATGTATGCACTTGATGAGGTAGATACGAAGGGAGGGTGGCGTAAGTTATG
Source organism: Ochrobactrum sp. EDr1-4 (assembly GCF_049199085.1). Taxonomy (NCBI): domain Bacteria; kingdom Pseudomonadati; phylum Pseudomonadota; class Alphaproteobacteria; order Hyphomicrobiales; family Brucellaceae; genus Ochrobactrum; species Ochrobactrum sp. EDr1-4. The sequence goes on along the minus strand of NZ_JBLZOF010000009.1, from coordinate 12,498 downwards.
GGCGAGGCTCGTTCATCACATGGGTTTTCCGTTGTGACGTGTCAGTATCTGTCGAAACATCAGGCAGATTTAGACTATGTGGAAACATTATTGATAAATTTTATGTCCAGAATGAAGAGTTTAAGCGCTGGTCGGATTCAATTTGATGGAAGCGTACTCTGAAAGGAGGTTCATATGTTCGATAAGCGTAAATTCTATATTAATGGTGTCTGGGTTACGCCCCATTCTCCGCAGACGCGGGACGTCATCAATCCTGCGACGGAAAAACCTGTTGCTATTATCTCAATGGGGGCGGGAGAGGATATTGACAGCGCGGTTGTTGCTGCAAAACGGGCCTTTGCTACCTATAGCAAAACCACTGTATTAGAACGTCTTTCACTACTCGAAAAATTATTGGTTATTTATCGTAAACGCTACAACGAAATGGCGGAAACGATAACTTTGGAACTCGGTGCTCCAATTACAATGAGCCGAGAACAACAAGCTGATGTCGGTGTAGGGCACCTGCAGAGTTTCATTGATGCGCTTGGAAGCGCAACTGAACAAGAGGAACTCGCAAACGGAGACACAATGCTGCGTGAAGCGATTGGTGTCTGTGGTTTGATTACACCATGGAACTGGCCAATTAATCAGATCACACTGAAGGTGATACCGGCTTTGGCAACGGGATGCACATGTATTCTGAAGCCGAGCGAATTTACGCCGCTGAGCGCTATGCTTTATGCAGATATCATCCATGAAGCCGGTTTTCCGCCAGGTGTTTTTAACCTCGTCAATGGCGATGGCGCGACGTGTGGTGCTGCTTTATCCAGACACAAAGACGTGGATATGATGTCATTCACGGGCTCGACCCGAGCCGGGATTGCAGTGAGCAAAGATGCTGCGGACACGGTAAAGAGGGTCACTCTCGAATTGGGTGGTAAGTCTTCGAATATCGTCTTCGCGGATGCCGATCTGAAGAAACGGGTCGCTGGCAGTGTCGCTGAATGTTTCAACAACTCTGGTCAATCATGTGATGCACCGACACGCTTGCTTGTCGAACGTTCTGTCTACGAAGATGTTATAAAGATCGCCCGTCGTACAGCTATTGAAACCGTAGTCGGGGATCCTATGAAGGAAGGTCCACACATTGGGTCGCTTGTTAGTGATATTCAGTACGAACGTGTTCAGGCGTCGATTAATACTGCTATCGTCGATGGCGCCAGATTGCTGGTTGGTGGGCTCGGCAAACCCAATGGTCTGAAGGAAGGTTACTTCGTCCGACCAACGGTTTTTGTCGATGTTGACAGTACGATGCGTATTGCTCGTGAAGAGGTTTTTGGCCCGGTTCTTGCCATTATTCCATTCGACACTGAAGATGAAGCAATCGAAATAGCCAATAATACGCCTTTTGGTCTGGCAGCGTATATCCAGACCGACGATTTGGTGCGCGCGGAAAGGGTGGCTAAACAGCTTCGCGCTGGGATGGTGCACATTAATGGTGCTCAGCATCGATACGGTAGTCCGTTCGGAGGCTATAAGCAATCAGGTAATGGCAGAGAAGGGGGAAAACTAGGTATTGAAGATTTCCAGGAGGTCAAGGTCATTCACCGTCCAAATTAGCCCATTCCCAAGTTTTCAAATTGTTAAGAGGAAGGCTATTTGGCGCACAGCATAGCTGAACCCTTTAATGGAGTGCTTGCGCATATTTCGGTGTCGAATTACCTGCCGTGAAAACACGAAGATGCCTTTGCGGTAGGAACTGGGTGGAATATCAGCTCACGTTTTCAGCTCTGCTTCTCATTGATATTGATGTCAGTTCCGAGAGCAACCAATGTACCGCCTCTTTGTTGCACTGCTATGGGCGCTTCGGTTTTTGGGCAATCAGCAACTTTACCACGCGTTTGGCGAATATTAACCGGACGGCCTCTTGCACAAACCGTTGCGTCGTTTATCTGTGTGAAGCCTCCACGAAGCCAACCGTACCATCATCGACATACCATTCTTTACATGGCTTCGTGCTGTTAATACGAATACAGCCACTGTGAAAACACATGCTTTCGCGGTCACAGGTTTACAGTGATCGATCCGAAGAGATGGCGCGGGAAATCTGTACAGCCAGGATAAACAGAATTTTTGTCTGAGTTCGGCATAAATGCCAGGAACTGACGATACCATAATGAGACGACCCCGCTGGAGCCTCGTCGGGCTCGGTGGTACCTGCCATGATTAGAATTGAGCAGAGAATGGTCGAATTACCCTATCAATTTGATGAGTACGCTAATCAGCTCAAATAGTAGAAAAACCTGTTCTTCGAGAGGGCAACACGCATTATCGGTAATGAAGCCGAGGCTGCAGAGGTAGTTCCAATCGTTGATATCCAAATGCTTCACGCCAAGATCGGCAGGTTGGCGTTGGAGCACGATGCTTCGCCTGGTCTAGAATTCTCGCTTAGATAGTTGGATCGCTCGGCATGATAGGATAGCTGGGCGATAAACAATGATTGGCAGCTCCCACAAACTGTAAATAGGCCGTCATGCGAAGTCTCTAAGCTTCAGGCTTGGTTACGATCATTATCTGCCTTGATGTCGCGCATCGACGAGCCGCGTCTAAACGACCCTTTTCCCGGAAGTCGGATCTTGTAGGGACTTTTGAGCAACGGGAGCTCTTCTTCGTCGCGTGATCTGGTCCCCATAAAAAACTATGTTAGATAGCGCGCCCTTCGGTTGTCGTGTTGTAATAAAAGACTGCCGCAAACTGACTATTCCCTACCTTCCTTGATAACATACCATATGATGGGAGAGGGCATGTTGGGAGGTTGGTTCTTGGGATATATAATTGGTATTGCTTACTTCGTGGTATTTGTAACGGCACTAGTAATTATAGTTCGGTTCGGCCAGGTGCAATGTCAGGGTAAAATGCCGACAAAAACATTTACATTCATTGCATTGCTATTTACCGCTGGCCTTGACATGGGTCTCATCATGCTGCCGTTGTCAGATTTCAATCTTTTCGCGAATGATCGTTCTTATGCATTTACGAATCCACTCGCAATTGAATTTGGCATGTGGGGGCCACTCGTTTGGCTGATGTATTTCCTCTCAACATTTTACTTTGTAGTTCTGGAACCACGGCTCCGTATATTTGAACGACCTGTCATCAAAGTGCTATATAATATGACAATTATAGCAACCTGTGCGTTCAGCTGTTTTCTGTTTGCTAATGCACTGCCTGGTTATCTTCCAGGCACGGGGTTTGCTTCTCAGAGTTTCATTGTATTGCTAGTGGTCGCTTGTTCTGTCTACTCGAGCGGGAATCTTCACTTTATGAAATGGTTAGCTGTGGGCTCTACCTGGCTATTCAGCTTGCTGCTTATATCCTGTTTGTTGCTTATATTTATCACGTTCGGATCCGCAGGTACGGTGAAATATGTCCATGATTTGGAACTATTAAACGGGTATTTTTCCAACCTTTATCGGTTTCTTGAACCTATCAGTCAATATCATGAGTTTTATTTGTATTGGTGGTTTGCCTGGAGTATTATGATTGGACAGTTTGTTTCAGTATTCGTGGGAGGCATGAAGGCTTGGCGATTAGCGGCCGCTATGGTGATATTACCGACAATACCAATCGCAATATGGTTCACGACACTATATTTTTTCTATGAAAGCGGGTTTAGGATTCCTGGCTGGTTGCAGATATTTATGATTTTCGTTGGACTGGTTTTTGTCGTTAACTCGCTTGATTCTTTGATAAGGCTTTATTGCTTGAACCTCTCTTGGACTAAGACTAAATTGGGGCCTGCACGATACTACATATGGAACTTTGGCTTACAAATATCACTTGTTGTTGCTTACCAGTTTACTCCATTCAGCATTGAATGGGTGGGGCTTATCGTCATTGGTTTGTATGCTCTTATCTACATTTCAGTTATCTTGAATCGAAAGGCCGTGAATATCGTACTCTCATAGCCTATTTATAATATTTCAGAAGCTTGCATTTTTGAAGGAGAGGGCATTGGAACCCTGGATTTACCGTCAATAGTTGCCGGCTGTTCTCTTCCTCCCACAAGTGATCTGATAGGTTATGTATGAAAACTTAAACCGTCAGAATGTGGTTCATTTACTTTTATGCAAATCTGCGTGCGGACCTTGCGTCCCGACCCCATAAGTTCACACCGGCAAGAAAGGAAGCGACCTAATTTTTAAAAAGCATCCACGAGGTTTAGCGTGCTGTACAGTTTATAGAGATGTGTTGCCTTCATGGCCGGACGGGAGCTCACAATCGCCTGTTTGAGGCAGTTGGCCATGTTAAAAGCAAAACGTGGTTCATAGGCTGTTGCGGTTGTTGGGTTAGGTAGAAAAGAAATAACGGTTGATTTTATGGGCGGCCTTTAACCTAGGGCATTGTCCGTTATGCCGATTTTTTTATATATTTCCAATTACGTTCCTTATCGTGATTTTTTGGAAGCAACGGCCGAACGCATCTGTTTATGGCGTGCCGAGCATCGGAGGATGAAATAGGGGCAAGAAGCTGATTTTACGATCCTAATTCATCTGGGAAAGAAGATATTATAGAGACCATTCACGAACAATTCGTGAGCTTTTTACGCAGCAAGAGGGACACGACGCCGGTCAACCAGCTGCAATTTATTACGCTCGCTTGTATTCTCAATGCTGCCACTTCGCGAATGTTTTGAATAGAAGACCCTCGCCAAGGTTTTTGCAGAAAGTGACATGACAAGGAAGCCTTTCCAGAGGCGCAATGCACGTGGATCGAATTTTCCGGGGTCGAGGAGGCATGTTCGTTCACAGGAGATACAAATAGCTTATCGCATGTCTGCATGTCGATTGAATCATAACTCACTGTAAACACTCAGTTCATTTTTTGGAAAAGGCCAGAAATCAAACCATTCGCTTTGTTTGGAGGCTGGAATTATATTTCATATATCTGCTTTCTGACCAACAGTTCTGCAAGTGAACGATTTAGCTCTATTGATGATTTTATCTCATTTAAAATGATTATATGAGAATTCACCAACGAAGAAAGTATCGTCCGCTAATCGCTCCGATGACGCCAGTACCTACGACGCCGCCGGTGTACCAAATGGCGACAAAAGGGATCCCTGGTTCTGGACAGTGAAATGAATAGATGAAGACACTTATTCCGCCTGACACAATGCCCGCAGCTAAACCGGCCATCGTCGAACTGTAGGGGGCGAGTTTTCGTATAGCACTTAAGAGAGCTAATAATATCGGAAATGCGAGCACCATTATTAGTCCCGAGCAAACCCAGGCAGAGTCGCCAATTACAAGCGCCTTTTTTTGGTTAGGTAGAACACTGAACATGTCTAATACTGCTAAAAATGTAAGGCAAGTAATTAGCAACAAAAACTTTTTCCAAGGAAAAGTAGAGCGTACGGGACGAGACAATGCCAGTAAGGGCGGTATCATTATAGCAAGCAGCGATGCGGCATATCCGAACTTAACCCATAGTGTGGGCGTAAACATTGCAGTTGTAAGATCATGGCGTACGCCAAGCAGCACAATCATAATGGACGCAGCCATCACGAGGCCAAAGATTGCATGTTTTAAAAATAATTTTTGCATCGCCTGACGAGAAACTGGCTTCATGTCGTCTACGAGTTGATTAATAACGTCAGTGAGCAAGCTATTTCCCTCCGAACCGCCTTATAAGCTTCGACAAGCCACGATGGATAGCAACTTTTACAGCACTTTGACTCAAACCGCTTAAATGTGCGGCGTCTTCAATCGAGAGACCCTCTACTCTTACGCTGCGGATCAGAGTAGAAGTTGGCTCTGGTATTTCGCTTAGTATACGGTCAACATCAAGACGAGCATTAATAGAACTGGATACATCCACTGTAGGTAAATCTTCCTCCATAAGTGTCATCATTTTGTGTCTGCGCTGTCGCAAAAAATCAACAAGCTTATAATTGGCGATGCCTTTAACCCAAGGCAGTAAAGCCATATCACGGTTATACGTTATGCGTCGAGTGTGTATTGCCAGCAGGGTGTCCTGCACTAAATCCTGCGCGTCCATCACCCACCGTTCATGTAAACGACGCTTAAAATAGGCCTCTAACACGCGAGCAAGTTCATTCAACAGGTCTCGGTAAGCCGTAGCATTTCCGTCCAGTGCCTTGAGCATCAGAGACTTCAATCTTTCCTCGTTAGAATAGGTCAGATGTTGCTCCACTTCATGTCTTAATTTTTGAATTGAGTACGGTTTTTCCCACCGTGAAGTAATCACATAATTGTGTTTGCTGTAACCTTTCACACAAAATTGCCGAATATGGTTTTGTTAAGCGCAGCTTGCGCAAACCTAAAGGAGTTTCATTATGAACATTAAAAAGACCCTAACGGTCATTCCTACATTTATTTTGTTTGCTGGTCTTTCATTCGTTCCGGCTTCATTTGCGAATGACGCCATGAAAACAGATAGTATGCATGGTGATGCAATGCAGCAGGATGGCATGAAAACCGATGCTATGCACAAAGATTCAACCGATAACATGAAAAAAGATAAAAATGATAGCATGCATGGTGATGCAATGCAGCAGGACGGTATGAAAAAATAACATGAGCGAATTCGCCCGCTAATCATACAAAATTAGCGGGCATTTTATTGATCGGTACACCATGAAACAGCTCGTTTACCGTCAGCGTTTACTGACACGACTAACACACTGGTTGTGGGCTATATGTATTTTCTTCCTATTTTTTTCTGGGACCCAGATATTCAATGCGCATCCCACGCTTTATCTGGGAAATGAATCTGGATTTAACTATGATAATGCCGTTTTTTCTGCGTATGCAGTGACGGGAGACGACGGCCCAGAAGGGCGCGTCAGAATATTCGGAGAGGAAATAAATACAACGGGTGTCTTTGGCGTTTCAGGCAATCTTGATAATCCAAGCTATCAAGGTTTTCCATCAACCTTGACTATTCCCTCATACCGAGACTTAGCTAGTGGGCGAATTGTTCATTTCTTTTTTGCCTGGCTTTTCGTGGTCAACTTCTTCTTTTGGCTTTTTGGCGGCTTCGCAAACAAGCATATTCAACACGATATACTACCGTCGAAAACCGATCTGCGGCGTTTGCCGAATGATTTTATTGCGCACCTGAGATTACGTTTTCATCCCAGAAAGCAATATAATCCCTCGCAAAAGCTTATGTATTTTGGTGTTATGTTTGGACTCTTTCCGATCATCATTGTTACAGGTCTTGCAATGTCACCAGGAGCAGATTCAATACTACCTCTGACACATTGGTTGGGTGGGCGCCAGACCGCACGGACATTGCATTTTGCAGCCTGTCTGCTGATTGTAGCCTTTTTTGTAGTGCATATAGTTATGGTGTTAGTAGCAGGGCCGGTTAACCAATTGCGCTCGATTGTTTCAGGCTGGTTCAAGGTGGATGTAAACACCGATCAGATAGGACAAGATCATGATTCAGCTTAATCTTAGCCGTCGAAAATTTTTAACTTTAGCAGGAATCGCTACATCAACCTCTGTGCTTAGCGGGTGTGATGCCTTTGATTTCATTGGCAGTGACACAAATATGGTCCGCCAAACCTTGCAAAAGGCGAATAGCCTGAGTTATGTTGCCCAACGGAGCTTGCAAGGGCCTGCTACGCTGGCACGTGAGTACAGTCAGAGCGAAATTCACCAGGGACAAAAACCTAATGGTGCAAAAAATCCTGCAACAGAGGAATACTTGGCACACTATAAAGCGGCTTTTGCTAATTACAGGTTACGGCTTCATGGCCTCATAACGAAGCCTATCAGTTTCACGCTTGATGAATTACGAAATATGCCTCAACGTTCTCAAGTGACACGACATGATTGTGTTGAAGGTTGGAGTACGATTGCGAAATGGACGGGGGTTCCACTTAGTTATATAATTGATCAAGCTCATCCTGCATCTACAGCGCGTTACATAATATTGCACTGCTTTGACCCTATCGAAACATCTAACGGTCCCGACCTGTTTTATGGTAGTATAGATCTAATAGATGCCCGACATCCACAAACTATTTTAGCCTATGCGCTCAATGACACCTCTCTACCTGTTGAATACGGAGCGCCACTGAGGTTGCGCGTAGAAAGACAGCTTGGCTATAAAATGAGTAAGTATGTAAAATCGATAGAGTTTGTTTCCAGTTTTGCAAATATCCAGGGCGGTCGAGGCGGCTACTGGGAAGATCAAGGATACGACTGGTATGGCGGCATATAGATATTAGGTAACAGGCACTGATAATCATTATTATTGAGATTTAATTAATTACAAGTTTAATGCCGACTTATGCCAATAAATGGTTTTATAGTACAGAAGAATATAGATTGGAATGCTTATTATGGTACTTTCTCTAACACGAATCGCAACAACTTGCGCTTTGCTGATAACTACACCCGCTTTAGCGGACCCTTTTTTAGCCGGTTTCGACTATGGATGGGCTGTCAATTTTCAGACCATTATTAGTCAGAAACAAGCGCTACGCATGGCCTATATTGACGTGAAACCGAAACAAGCAAATGGCCACACGGCGGTTCTCCTTCACGGGAAGAATTTCTGTGCGGGCACGTGGGAAACCACTATCAAGTCTTTATCAGATGCAGGATATAGGGTTATTGCACCAGATCAGGTGGGCTTTTGTAAGTCGTCGAAGCCAATGGTTTATCAATATGGTTTAAATACCCTGGCGGCCAATACGCATGCTCTGTTAACTGAGCTTAAGGTGACCCACCCCATTATGATTGGCCATTCTATGGGTGGCATGTTGGCAATGCGTTACGCACTGCAATATCCCACGTCGTTAGAAAGGCTTGTCCTGGTTAATCCTATAGGATTGGAAGATTGGCGCGCGAAAGGAGTTCCCAATGCGACAATTGATGAACTGTACACGAAGGAACTAAAAACAACAAAAGAAAGCATCAAATCTTACCAGCGCGCGACATACTACAATAACACATGGAAGCCTCAATATGATCGTTGGGTTAATATGCTGGAATCTATGTATGAAGGCTTAGGAAATGAAATAGTATCGTGGAACCAAGCGCAAACATACGACATGATTTTTAATCAACCTGTCATTCATGAAATCAGTAACATTCATGTTCCCACTGTGCTGATGATCGGCTTGAAAGACAATACTGCCATTGGCAAAGAACGAGCGGATATCGAACTTGCGCGCACACTGGGTAACTATCCTCAACTTGCAAAGAATGCTGTGGAGCAGATTCCAAACTCGAGGCTGATTACTTATGCAAATTATGGACATGCACCGCAAATACAAGACCCTGATAAATTTAATGTGGATCTTCTTGAAGCTATCAAAACCGACTGAAGATAGTTGATACGGCGAACAGGTTCACTTCAAAGACGATCAGTTAAAATGGTTGTAGGAGCTAGTCATGAAAAACACATGGTTACATTGCGTAGATTTTCAATCGGAACGGTTGTTGCCAAAGCAGTTAAGGGAACTCTAAGCGCAGCTCGACGTCGTTGTGCTGTGTTTTGCGTCCGTCTCCGTTAACTTAAGATTGGATTGTTAAGGGTGTGAGTAAGAAACGATATTAACTGCGCACACTATTGTAATGGCATTAAATGTTCAGCGATGAAGCAAAGCCTTGGCACCGTGGGAAACTGTGATGAATGCTGCATAAACAACAATTCAGTCGAGTCGCTCTGTGACCAGAGGAAAATAATGCATTTGTTCGGACTCGGCTATAATACCTCAATAACGTCTTGCCATACGACTTCTTTGGGAGGTCAAATTGTGTGCTGATGACGATATGGAATAGGGCATAAACCAGAGTTTCTATCTTGCCGATAGGACCAGGGCTAAATCTCATGCTTAGGGATTCGACGAGACGAGAGGTCATGTGATGAATTAGATGAGCCTGACGAGAGGTCTTTTCGGCTTAATTTGGAACGCGTCAACGTCATCGATTGTTGGTGTGCTTTATGTAAGTGGTTGAGGTTTGACGTCATTGATATATGGTATGGAGAAATAATTATGAACACGCTTAACAGACGTAACTTTCTCACTATTACTGCAGGTGTTACTGCTTTTGCCGCGACCACTAAGGCGGGCATCAGCAAGTCTATTATCAATGCGACAGCTGCAGATAATAGTGCCTTGTTTGTTTTGCCTCCACTCCCATACTCTAAAAACGCGCTAGAACGATCAATCGACACTCAGACTATGACGCTTCATCATGATTTCCATCATGCAACTTATGTGAACAATCTCAACAAAGCGGCGAATGCTGCACCGCAAATATTGAAATATCCGATTGAGTATCTACTTGCCAATCTTAATAACGTCCCTGAAAGCGTGCGTGCTACCGTACGAAACAATCTGGGCGGCCATGCCAATCACTCCATGTTCTGGCAGATTATGAGCGGGGATAGCGGCAACGCTCATGGCGAAGTGTTAGCAGCGATTAACCGCGATCTTGGCGGTTTGGATAAGCTTAAAACTGACTTTGATATGGCTGGCAGTCGCATCTTCGGATCTGGTTGGGTGTTTGTCACCGTTACACAAGATGGCAAGCTTGCGATTGAAACACGCCCCAATCAGGATACCCCGTTAATGGAGAATAAACGTGTACTGTTTGGCAATGACGTGTGGGAACATGCCTACTATCTACGCTATCAAAATCGCCGCAACGATTATCTCGAAGCATGGTGGGATGTTATCAATTGGGCTAAGATCAATGAACGCTACATTGATGCCAAAAAGGGCCTACTCGGCATCTGATTTTTTATTCGAAGAATTGCTTCCTAAATGCGGTGAGTGGCGTCGAAGTAGCTCGCCGCGGTTTCATTTACTCGTTCGAATAATTATACGAAAATAACTTGTTGGCCTTTATCTGTTTATTCTGGATTGCTGTCTGGAGCCACGAGAGTCGAATAGATTTTAATTAAAACGAATATAATCTAGTTTGAAATCGAAGCAACAAGGAATGGCGCCAAGTACCACACCGGGCTACGGCTAAGGCTATTATAAGCTCATTTAAACATTTCCTATGATGCGAAAAGTGTTGTCTTTATCGATGCCGGGGTGCTTACTCAGGAAAGTATTGATAATATCCTCGGTGAAATTGCCCGAAGTTTAGCGAAATTACGACACCAGATATTGCTTCTTGAGTAGCATTTTTGGGTTGACGGAAATTATTATCGTATCTTAAGCGATGATTGCCTTTTGACGGTGCGACTGTTCTCGCCTTATGGTTCCATCACAACAATTTCGCGCACACACAGTTATAAAGCTTCAATCATTACATTAAAGTGCTATTTGGCATTCCTGCCGATATGTAAAATTTATAGAAAGCATGTGGTTTCTGGTATGATACGATGCCAATCCGCATGTGCTCGTGCATGACCAGCACGTGTCATTTTAAAAGAGTGACGTATACGGTTGCCAACAGCTCACCATATATTATGAGATACTGATTTTTTTGTTCAAGCAAGGTCGAGCGCAACGTGCATTTCTGGTTGCAACCGGGAGTCCTGCCAGATTTAGGGTCTGTCGATAATTATTTCAGACTCGGAAACAGATTAGATATATTGCGCGATATAATCGTTTCCATAATGGAAATATATTTCGCAATTATTTCAGTATTTTAGCGCGATAACTTTTTAAAGTTTAAAACCATTTCCATATCGAAAACGATATACTCTGTTACCACCATAGGCACGCCTGTATTCGATCATAGTTTAGACAACTTTGGGAATGATAGGGCTTATGAAATCCTTCGCGCGTTTTTTTCTATTTGCATGTATTTGCCTGATTTCGTTCTCACAGTTGGCTTATAGTCGTGATGAATCAGCAGGAGGCTCAATTGTTCCTCCACCTGACAGGGGAACTGTTGGTCAGAACTATGGTGTTCATCGTTTGTTTACGAAGCATGCGGGTCGAACATTTACTTATTCTGTTGATAATCTGCCTCCTGGTTTACAAATAAATCGATTGCCTGATGGTTTGACGATTTCCGGAACACCAAGTTTAGGGGGTGTTTTTCCCTTTAAGATAGACGTTTTAATCGACGATGGATCAGTATCAGCTAGTGCGAGTGTTTCTACAGGTGTAGATATCGTTATTGCGCCGCGGCCACAGATCACTGTGAATGTCACAGGTCTGCCTGCAACCGGTAAGATCGGTCTGCCTTATGGCTCACATAAGGTGACTGCGAGTGGTGGTACAGCGCCTTACAACTACACGATCAACGGTCTTCCGGACGGCCTGAAAGCCGCCAACGACACGGTGTCGGGTACGCCAACCAAAGCTGGCAGCTTCACGGTGTCAATCACTGCGAAAGATGCCGAAGGCTTCACGACGACCAAAACCCAGACTGTCGTTATTGCGCCGCAGCCACAGATCACTGTGAATGTCACAGGTCTGCCTGCAACCGGTAAGATCGGTCTGCCTTATGGCTCGCATAAGGTGACTGCGAGTGGTGGTACAGCGCGGTCATACTACCATCTCAC
>NZ_JBLZOF010000008.1:0-179791 GCF_049199085.1 Ochrobactrum sp. EDr1-4 | reverse complement strand
CTGGCAAGACCTCTGTGAGCGATGCGGGCGTGCGGGTTGGCAAAGATGTTAAACTCACCGATAAGGGCCTGGAGCTGGAAGGCGGAGTAAAAGTCACCACCGACGGTATCAATGCAGGCAACAAAAAACTTACCGGTATTGCGGATGGTGAGGTTAGCGCGACATCTAAAGATGCGGTTAATGGTTCGCAGCTCAACAATGCTATGGAAAAAGCTGACGAAAATAACGAAGAGATAAAGAAGCTTGATGATCGTGCAGTCAAATACGATCTTGATGAGAACGGGAAAAAGTCCAACAAAGTAACATTAACTGGTGGAGATCCAAATAGCCCCGTTATTCTTTCCAATGTGGAAGCAGGGGTTCAAAAGAATGATGCGGTCAATGTTGGTCAGCTTAAAGAAGGCGTCGCCTCATCTGTTAAGAATTCGTACTCTTATACAGACCAAGTTTCTGTTAACACAATTAAGACGGCAAATAGTTACACCGACCAACAGTTTACAAAATCAAATTCCTATACTGACGAGAAGTTTGGAGAAGCTCAACAGTATACTGATGAAAAATTCGGTGTACTCAATGGCAAAATCGGTGACGTTAGAAAGGAAGCCAGGCAGGCAGCGGCTATTGGCCTCGCGGCTTCATCGCTTCGGTATGACGACAGGCCTGGAAAATTCAGTGCGGCAGTTGGCGCTGGGTTCTGGCGAAGTGAAGGTGCCTTCGCTTTCGGTGCAGGCTACACTTCGGAAACTGGTCGTCTTCGTACCAATTTGACAGCAACAACGGCGGGGGGGCACTGGGGTGTTGGTGCAGGAATGAGTTGGACTTTTAACTAAGGAAAATACTATGGGTAGCGAAACTAAGATTGCTAAAATTCTACACATAATCGGATGCATTGTAGGGTGCATATTTATCAATATCGCACAATCCGACGCTTCCTCTTATAGGATAAAGCAATCAGAAGTTTCGCTACCAAAGGGAGCTTCATACGGATTATACAGACGAACGATTACCCCATTCGAGTTTTGGACGTTGATATGTGACGAAGATGCCATGAAAAAGCAACGCATATGTAATGTGACCCAAAATATTGAAGATGCGGAAGATTCATTTGTATTTAGTTGGTCACTCGTTGGCACGGAGGGCGGAAAGCCAGTATTTATTCTTCGTGCACCGGCAGCACTTGGTGCTAACCGTGTCATTCAATTAAGACTTACCGGAGAGAAGAAGCCTGTAGATATTAAGACGACCGCTTGTGATGAAAACATTTGTTTGGCCACGCAACCTGTCGGGCCAATCTTGAGAAAGCACCTTGAAAAAGGTTCTGAAGTGGTAATATCTTTCAAAGAGGCAGGAAAGAAAAATACGACAATCAATACAACTCTTCAGGGTGTAACGGACGCGATGTCAAATATTCCCAGATGATTATTTCTATATTCAATCCATAAAATTCCATTACGAAAAAAATATCAATATTACGGGGTGCAAAAAACCAAACACCCATGAGCGTAAGAGAGAGACTGCAAAGATTTACCGCTATATTTTTTTGCGATCGCTGCAGGTAGATGATCGCAACTTCTGGCAAATTTACTCTCTTCCCTCTCAGCTGTGAGTTTTCCAGAACAGGACTTCATACCATTTATTGTTGTTGGAAAAACGACCGAAAGATGCATGGTGATGTTGTCTCGGCACCGTTACCTTAATCTTGGCTCTCTGCTCAAGGCTACGCACTATAGGTTATGGTCACCTACAAACTACGTCCTTACGCCGCTGCCAAACGTGAATTGGGTCTTAGTGTCTGCAACCAATTGATCTGTGCGGATCATCGTGCCTTACGACAAACCGCCAACAACATGTGGCGCGAATTCGCTTGTCTGAAATCTGCACAGAAACTGTGGTAAAAACCATGTTACGTCGGCACTCACGTTGAAGTAACGGTGCCGGTCAAAGAAACGATTCAGTCCTTCATCGAAAGCGGTGATCCGCTGACAACATTTATAGGGTTCATATTCTGGCCAAATTCAGCCACCAGAATCGTTAAATCCGCTTTGATGGAAAATTATAATGGGCTCGAATTAAGTCGAGCTAAAATGCATTTTCATAAACAAAATAAGGTTGATCAGATGGCTCGCATTCAAATTTGCATGACCAAAAACGGTGAAACTGATGAACAAGCTTTCATCGGATATTATGCACCGCTGCGCACGTTTTTCTTGCAAGGCTTTCTTCGAGATCATGTTGATTATGAGGACTTTGATATTTGGCTTGGAACTCTTTTAGAGCAATATCCAACTCTGGAAGGGATAATTGAAGCTGCCCAATCACAGGGATATGAAGTTCAAAATCTCAGCCATGAGGACCACTTGCGAATACTTTTAGCCGCCGGGCAGCTTAAAGAACCAAATCTGGTCGAGCGCATGGATCTCTCTAAATAGGCGGCTTTGTTTTTTTTATGTTTCTTGACGGAAAGCACGTATGCACCGGCTTGATTTATCTGCGTTGATTGCCAGAGGGAGAGAAGGGCCGGGGAAGAGTGGCTTGCTGGACTTAGAGAGCGTCCGGCATGGCCGGTCCTTATCCGCTCTCGATAGGATTTCCCATGATCGTGATCTCTTCTCCAAGGTTAAGCGCCGTTTCAAACCAAGCCATTTCCACCGATTACGCTGCGCGCGCGGATAAAATCATCCGTGCAGGCCATGTAATTTTGACGTTTCTCGACGGTGGCAAGAAGATACGATCGCATCAGTTACGCGATGTCCGGATTGATTGCTTTGGCGGATCGGATTCGCAGGGCTTGTCGTCAGACCCGTTATTATTGATGTGACGGGTCGAGTATGATGACCAACAGTTCAGCTCAGGAACTTGCAGATTGCCTCGCGCGTGATGCCGAGGCGGTTTGCCGTCATTATTTGTCTGCAGGCCATAAAGCAGGCAATTACTGGATCGCGGGTGATATTAGTAATAATAAAGGCCGATCCCTCTATGTGCACCTGACGGGTAAAAGGAGGGGTCGGTGGGCAGATGCAGCAACGGCGCAATATGGCGACATGCTTGATCTGGTTCGGGAAACTTGCGGCTTGGTGGATTTTCATGATGTAGCGGATGAGGTCAGGCGCTTTCTCAACCAACCGAACTTTGGGCCACATAAGCTGCAACCAGGATTCACCCAAAGTAGCGATATAATAGCCGATCAGCGCGTTTTCATATCGGCAGATGAGCGCGCGCGTCGGTTGTACGGCCTGACACAGCCGTTGTCCGGCACTATGGCTGATCGTTATCTATGTCAACGCAGCATTTTTCGTGGATCGACGCATCCAGCCTTGCGATTTCACCATGCTTGTTATTACCGGGATTTTGCAACGGGGCGGACGAGCAGCTATCCAGCATTGATCGCGGCCGTAACCAACCATGCCGGGACAATTACCGGCGTTCACCGTACCTATCTTTCCCAAACTGGATTGGGTTCAGATGACGTTGGAAAGGCTGACGTCGACACTCCCCGCCGCGCTCTTGGCGGCCTTATAGGCAATGGCGTCCGTTTCAATTGTTCGGATCGAAGCCCAAGGGTGGTCATGGCCGCAGGTGAGGGCCTGGAAAGCATTTTGTCCCTCGCAGATGTCATGCCAGGCATGCCAATGGTTGCAGCGCTCACCGCCAATCACCTCGCTGCATTCCAGCCCCCAGCTGAATGCGTGCGTCTCTATATTGCAGCAGATGCTGATGCTGCTGGCAGGCTCGGTATTCAAGGGTTGAGCCGACGCGCGCAGGAATGCGGGATACTGCCGCTTGTCCTGCAATCTGAACTCGGCGATTTTAACGAAGATCTGCGCCAGCTAGGTGCGGACCGTCTAATAGCAAACCTAAAAGCTCAACTCGCCCCTGAGGATAGAGACGCTTTTCTGCCTGAGTGACTGTTGTTTGTTGATGAAACATGGTGGCGCCCTCCATAGCCGAGAAGGGAGCTTCTTCTGTTTCTCACGTTTGGCGTTAAGCGCGCGCTTGCGATCTGCCAGAAGGCGACCCTTACCATGCTGTGGGTTGG
This sequence comes from Ochrobactrum sp. EDr1-4, assembly GCF_049199085.1. Taxonomy (NCBI): domain Bacteria; kingdom Pseudomonadati; phylum Pseudomonadota; class Alphaproteobacteria; order Hyphomicrobiales; family Brucellaceae; genus Ochrobactrum; species Ochrobactrum sp. EDr1-4. Next base: position 175,755 of record NZ_JBLZOF010000008.1, on the reverse strand, counting down.
CCTTCAGCGGGTCAGTCTGGTTTCTTCCCCTGTCTGACTGCTTTGCAGTCAGCCATTCCTCGCGAAGCAAGAAACCCTCCTTCCGCCGCCCGGCGCTTTGCTAGGCCGCAGCGCTTTGCACTGCGGTTCCGGCCACCCACTGCATGGAGAGGGATCGCTGTCAGGCCGCGAGAAGCGCGGCGCCAACCCCACGGAGATCATCATGAACCTTTCCCTTCCTTTCAACGATGCATTTGAGCCTAACCATGCATCCTCACCGACCGACCGCGTCATTCATGAGATGCAGATTTACGGCTATCGTCCTCACCAGGACGAACCTGACCCCCGGCCTTTGCCCGAAGAGCACGTCGTCCATTCAGCACTGGCTACGATGTTCGATGCATTCGCCGGGATGGTCGGGGACACGCGGTTGGAACCCGATCTCGATGACCTGCTGTGGTCGACGGTCAATTTGTTTCATCGCGCCGGAGAACGTATCCAACGTGAGCTACAGCGCAATGAGGATGCGCAACGCAACGCTCAGGGTGAGCAGGACGGCTCGGAAGTTAAAAGCGTCGAACTTGAGCGCCTTATTGCTGAGGGCATGACACATCTTGAGCGCCGCAACGCCTTTGAGTTCATGCGTGATCATGCAGCTGACCTGTTTGAGGCACAAACCGGATCAGCCTGGCGACCACGGACCGGTTCAAAGGTCAGTCATGCCAATATGACAGCGGCAATGATCGACAGCCGGGACTTTTTATCTGCCAGACGTCGAGCTGAAACCGAAGTTCTGATCCCTGCCGGAACGAAAATCGTCTTTGGCGGAGGCATGGATTATAATGATCACGAGCGGATCTGGACAACCCTCGATAAGACCCGTGAAAAACATCCAGACATGGTGCTGCTCCATGGCGGATCAGCAAAAGGCGCAGAGCGCATCGCCGCTTGCTGGGCCGATGCGCGCAAGGTGACACAGATTGCTTTCAAGCCGAATTGGAACCGTCATGCCAAAGCCGCTCCCTTCCGCCGCAATGATGATATGTTGTCGGTCATGCCAGCGGGCGTCATTGTCTTTCCGGGTTCAGGCATCACCGGTAATCTCGCCGATAAAGCGCGTCAGTTTGGCATACCGGTTTGGCAGATCAAGGGAGATGGCGCGTAAGCGCCATTTCTCCTTATCAAACTAATCCAAAGGATCAATTTTCACCTAAGGTGACGTTTTAATAGCTGAGAATGGTGTTATTCCTTAGACCGCACGGTTACCTTTGCTATTCCATCGTCCACCAACACGACAGGCACCTTCGCCGCTATACCATGTGGGTGCGCGAATTGCCTCATCAAGCCGCCATGCCATAAGCTCACTCCCACCGAGCGTGAGTGGTAAAGGCGTCATGCATAAACGCCACATTCGATGCGGTCGAGGTAATCTTCAACAAGGTCAAACCCGGCAGGCGTGCTCAGAAGATTAATTTGCAAGCAGCCAAGCGAATGTGTCATCTTCATTGAACAAGCAAAATGGCGATCTGGTGCGTCAGGACACTCAGACGCGGAATGGCCCCGTTCATCGTGTCTCTATTTGCATATCTGATCATTGAGGTTTCTATTCTCATTCAGTAAATGGAGTATGAGCTTAGAGCAGCTCCTGAAGTGCCGTCAGGTAATTTTTACACCAGGTGAAGACATTATTCTGCTCAATTGTTTTGAACATTGTGGTATGCCGTTCTTGTCTCTGATCCAATGGCATAGATACCGCTCGACCGATAGCATCAGCGATACTTTCCACATCATAAGGGTTAACCAGCAAAGCGCCGCCTCGCAGTTCATGTGCGGCGCCAGCAAAGCGCGATAGAATAAGCACGCCGGGGTCTTCAGGGTTCTGTGCGACAACATATTCTTTTGCGACAAGGTTCATACCGTCCCGCAAAGGTGTCACAAGACCTACTTTCCCCATACGGTAGATAGCCGCCAAAACACTTTGACTAAACGCGCGGTTCACATAGCGGACGGGGGTCCAGTCCAAACGTCCCATTGTACCGTTGATATGTCCGGCGATCTCGGCGACTTCACGTTGCAGGGCGTCATATTCATCAACACCCGATCGGCTTTTGGGTGTTACTTGCAGGTAGGTTACCTTTCCATGCCAGGCGGGGTTCACTTCAAGAAAGCGTCGATAGCCTGTTAAGCGTTCGGGAAGCCCTTTTGTATAATCTAACCGATCAACCCCAACGATGAGATCGCGGCCTTCGAGCGAAGTGCGAAAACGCTGTAAAGTAGCGCTGTTATTGAGCGTTTCAGCGGTTCGTTTGAAAGCATCCGTATCAATACTGATTGGAAAGGCACTGATACGGAAACGACGATTGGGATTTTCGAACACACCAGGGGTGCCGTCTACCGGCTTTGCGAGACCTCCCCGCTTGAGGCATAGAGCGAAGTTTTCCGCATCATCTTCTGTTTGAAAACCTATAAGGTCGAGCGCGGTCATTGCGCGCAGGATTGTGTCCTGAACGGCAAGCGTGAAAAAGACATCCGGGGACGGCCACGGGATGTGCATGAAAAAGCCCATGCGATTTTTAAAACCCATCTGCCGCAGTTCAGCGGCAAGCGGTAACAGATGGTAATCATGTATCCATATAAGATCATCATGTTTTATAAGCGGTGCCAGACGCTCGGCAAATAATCGGTTTACCCGAAGATATCCCGCCATATCGCGCCGGGCATAGTCAGTCAGATCAATACGGTAATGGCAAAGTGGCCACAAAACGCTGTTCGCAAGCCCCTTATAATATTCCGCCAGATTGCGGTCGGACAAATCGGTGAGGGCATAGGTGATCGGGCCTGACTGACGTGTCGTCAAGGGACCGGGACTGTCCTCACCGCTTGATTTGCCGGACCAGCCCATCCAAATGCCGCCGCGCTCACTCAGCGCTGCATGAAGAGCAACAGCGAGCCCTCCTGTTGGTGGTTTGTCTGGATCTGGTACGCGGTTTGAAACGACAATCAGTCTGCTCACAGAACCTCCTCCCATGATCTTGAAAGTGCCATCGCCGCATTGATCAGCCCGACCATCGAATAGGTCTGAGGAAAATTACCCCATAATTCGCCGCTCTCGACATGCACGCCTTCAGACAGAAGACCTAAGTGATTGCGGCGCGCAAGAACGTCAAAAAATATCTCCCGCGCCTCGGCCTTGCGGCCAGTTCGGACAAGCGCGTCGATCAGCCAGAATGTGCAGGCTGTAAATGCAGTTTCCGGGGCGCCAAAATCGTCTGGAGCACGATAGCGATAGAGGTGATTACCAAAGCGCAATTCGCTCTCACAGGCAGCAACCGTTGCGAGGAACCGTGGATCATCTGGTGGTATAAAGCCGGTTTCTGCCATCAAGAGCAGGCTGGCATCAAGCTCAGCGCCTCCGAATGTGGAAACGAAACTGTTGCGCTCTGCGCTCCATGCATTTTTGAGAACGCATTCGCGAATATGTTGTGCGCTGGCAGACCATCGCTGAAAGGATTCAGCCAGATTGAGTTTTTGCGCAATACGCGCAAGCCTGTCACAGGCTGCCCAGCACATGAGCGCGGAATGCGTATGAACGTCGTTTCGCGTGCGAAATTCCCAAAGCCCAGCGTCAGGTTTGTCCCAGCGCGCTTCGGCTTCTGCGCCCAGCCGCTCTAACCGACGGAAAAGCTGGACTCCACCCATATTGGGCAAGCGCTCATCAAAGAAGTATTGTGTTGCTGCCAGAATGACGGAGCCATAGCCATCATTCTGAATCTGGGTCCACGCCGCATTACCGCGTCTGACAGGGCCAAACCCCTTGTAACCGCGCAGGCTGGAAACAGAATATTCGTCAACTTCACGCTCCAGCCCAAGCCCGAACAAAGGCTGCATATAGCCATCAGGCGATCCTGTCACGATGTTGGAAACATAGGTGAGATAATCTTCCATAGTCAAAGTTGCATTAAGACTATTGAGCGCTTTCACAGTGAAATAAGAATCCCTTAGCCAGCAAAAACGATAATCCCAGGTGCGCTCGCTATCTCCATATTCGGGAATTGAGGTCGTCAGGGCAGCGACAATCGCCCCGGTTTCTTCATTTGAACAAAGCTTGAGAGTTATCGCCGCGCGAATAACGATATCCTGATAATCCGCAGGCAATGCCAGGCTGCGAACCCATTCTGTCCAATAGGTTTGCGTTTTTTGCTGAAATAAGCGCGCAACGCTCATCACGCTGTCTGTCAGTTGCTCATCGGGTCCAAGAATAAATGCCAAAGGGCGATCGAGAAGAAATTCGGTTTCGTTAAGCACATACTCCACGGGCGCATCTGTGGTCATTCTCAGAACTTGATTGCCCAGAATGTAGCGCAGATGACTGGTGCCTCTTGTCGTCTCCGGTGCTTGCGCACCATAGTCATAGCGGGGTCTGAGCGATACCTTGATAAAGGGTGAACCGGACAACACTTCGACAATGCGCACAAGGGTGAAACCACGAAAAATGCGCCCTCCCATCTTAAATCTTGGCGCAAAATCTATGATTTTTGCCTGATTGCCATGTTTGTCTGTCAGTATTGTTTCCAGAATAGCGGTATTGCGAACATAGTGCTGTTCACTGCTCACCTGATCAGCCAACCGAAACTGCCATATACCGTCTTTTTCATTGCCAATTGGGTTGAGCAGACCGCAAAAGACGGGGTCGCCGTCCATGCGCGGCATGCACATCCATGAAAGGCCAGCATCGCGATTGATAAGTGCTGCAAGCGAAGAATTTCCAACCACGCCGAGATCGAGAGACTGCGTGGCTTGTAAATCTGTATCTGATCTGTTCATTCAACGAGTTTCCTGATCCAGTTACGCAAAGCCTGCGGAGTTTCAGCCATCAGAGTGGCGCTTGTTTCAAAATGCTGATTTGGAGGGCCAACACGCAAGCTCACGCCATTCAGTCGATTGACCGCGCGAAACATGGCTTCGTCCGTATGATCATCACCCGCAGCAACCGGGCGCCTGCCTTTGAATGGATGCATGGTCATCAACGTTTCAACGGCAGTGCCTTTGTTGCTCGCAGAAGGTTTGATCTCGATGACAAATTTACCTGATTGCAACTCGAATTCCGGGCCTGCAATCCGAATTGCATCAGACATGAGCTGCCCGACGAGTGGCTCGTGATGCGGGGCTTGTCGATAGTGAATTGCGAAGGCCCGACCTTTGTCCTCAAAGACAAGGTCATCTATCGCATTGGCAGATTGTCGCGCGGTTTCGCGGGCTTTTTTAAAAGCTGATGACGCATTTCCAGTGAAAGTCGCAGTGTATCCATGCGATCTGACTTCTGCGCCGTGCAAGCCCGCTACAGCTAAACTATGTCCGGGAAGCAGCCGATCAATAAACTCAATTGACCGACCGGAAACAATTGCAACGGCGCCATCTGTTCGTTCGGCCATTTTCTGCAACGCGGCTTGAAGGCCCCCTTCAACCGACACTGCATCAGGCGTCGGCGCCAGATCCAGCAAAGTCCCGTCCAGATCGAAAAAGAAACAATATTCACGCAAATCCATGAATTAGCAGATAGGCGACACGTCGCCGCTGGCAACCCGCTTTTCAAAATTACTGTGGCTGCGTTCATAACAGTATCGCGAAATGCTGATCGTCCTCCCTGAAGATTGCGCGCCTACGGATGATCAGTGGCTTTCTAAGGGTGGTATCCGGATTGGTCCGTGATGTCACGACTGCATTTTATTCGCCAGGGCAGTTTCGAACGCGTGCGGATAAAAATCTCACCCGCCCGGATCATTGGGCTGTCAAGTCGCGGGGGGCGTTTTGCATGTCGATGATGCTACCGAACGCTTGGCCAGATGACTGACAGGCTTGTGAATTGGACGGCCAGAATGATTTGATTATTTCAGCGGTTTCTCTCAACCATTCCCGTTTTATGTCACTCGTATAGACGACCGACTGCTTTTGCCGCCAACCCCTGACGGGGTAAGACCCACCCGAAATTTTTAGAAAATTCGATTTAAGTTTTTTCACGCAAGGGGGGCATTTTTACCCGCAAGCGGTCAAAAGATGCGCCCTTGCCTGTGGCTGAAAATAGAATTTTTAATAATTGCGGGCGAGCTGACCGCAGCAGATCCGCCGTCTCTTCGTGCGTCATCGGGAATGGTCCCGAGCAACCGAAGGAAACAAAATCATGGCCACCACAATCGCAACTCTGACGCAGAAGACTGACGGCACTTTCGAAGGCATCTTTGCTACCATCCGGGTCAACGCCCCAATCGCAATCGTCCCCAACGCCACAAAGACGAGTGAAGAGGCCCCTGATTTCCGCATCGTACACCGCCGCACTGGCTTTGAAATCGGAGCAGGTTGGAACCGCATCGCGCGTCAGACTGGGGAAGAATACCTCTCAGTCAAGCTTGAGGCACCGGAGATTGGCGTAATCTTTGGAAATCTTGCTCAGGCTCCTGGTGGCGATCCCTCCAAGAAAGTCATCCTCTGGAATAATCCGAGCTGAATGGCGATTAAGCCGACCCCGCACCGGGGTCGGCTCTTCTGCTTAAGGAGTGGAAACTCAAGCAGGTATCGAACTTGCTTGAGCTCTTTTTTTGATCGCATGCCAAACTTACAAACGGCTCACGGCTCATCGCTTCAGCGTTGTGAGCCGATCGTGACAATTGCCGAGGAACGGAACTGGACGATTGAATATTCGAGCTTATTTCGCAACCACAACGCTATGACGTTATTCGCGGCATCGTTTCTATCGAGTTCATCAGGGGAACCCAGGTGTTTTGACAAACTGTCGAGTAGGCCTGCAGCGTCCGGCTTTCTATACCAACACCTCATGAGATGAGCTGCATTGGTGGCGAACCAGAGGAACTCAGGGCGTCAGGTTCCGTTGCGGCGCCAACCCACAATTTCGATCGAGCTTGCATTCCCTAAAGATATACGGAGTTCGTCTTAGCACGGAATGCCGTCTTGGGTCTTTCTTTTAATGGCAATTATCTTTTGTGCGATTTCTATGGGTTACTCCAAACTTGTCGATTAGTTTGCGCCGCCCGATGCAGAAGATCCTGCAAATCGTTACAAACGAGCTGACTGGCACTGAGCATTTTCGTTTTTATCTTCTATCTGTTTTGACAAAACGGTTCGCTTTTGCCGCGTTGTCCATTTCCTGCCGCCGGAAATAGATCGCACGGCCACATCGTATCGGGCTATGTCCCTGCACGATGATAATTTGCTCGTCTTTGCGCATAGACTGAGTGATTTCATGCGGCATTATCAATGGTCGCCGTTGAAAAGTGACATTCTCTGATTTTCGAGAAGCTGTGTTCTTTGTATCCCAGCCTATATTGCGTGAACTGCTTTTCACAATGACGGTCATTTCTCCGCATTGAGCAGAAACATCTCTTGCGGTGTCTAAAGCCTTAATTGCTGCATAACTTGCAAATGCGCATCCGTCGATCCATGACACTGCACCATCCTTGCCAAAATGGCGCTCAAGCTGGCCAACAGATTGATACATTAACATCATGCTGATCCCGTATTTTCTGCCGCGATCGCGAGCTTCTTCAAGCACACGCATGTAACCAAGGAGATCAACCTCATCGAGCATAAACAATGCCCGGCGCTCAAAGGCACCATCGGCTTCGATCATTGCATTGAGAAGAGAACCAATGATCACGCGGCCTATACCTGGATAGGAGCGCAATATTGAAGCGGGAATGTTTAAAAACACATCCTTCTTGCCTGTTGCGATATCTGCGGATTTGAAACTGTTGCCACATACCAGTGCTGCATAATTGTCGAGTGATAGCCATTGTGTATCTTTGGAAGCGGTGGAATAGACGCCAGAGAAAGTTTGCTCTGTCATATTAACGAATACGCCGAGCGTTTCGCGAATAAAGGCTGAGTCTGAATTCTCCTGAACGTCGCGCAACATAGCCAGCACGGATGTCTCTGGACCAGAAACGATCTGGCGCAAGCTTCGTAGATTGCGTCGACTTATGAATTCTGGTGAAAGCATAACATGAGCCAATAGGCCGGTTAGCAGATTATGTGCCTGGTTCTGAAAGAACGATCCCGTTGAGCTCTCAAAGCGTACGCTTTCTGAAAGTAACATATGGGCAATACCGACAATGTCCTCTTCTTTTTTCGTGGAGTTCTCAATTCCATCAAGCACATTAAAACCCATCACTGGATTGGTGGGATCGAGCACCATCACATCACGCCGAAGTTTGTTTCGGCGATGCTCGATGACCATGGGCGCAACTTCAGTTGATGGATCGAGACAGATAATTGGTCCTGTGTAACGCAATGCGGTTGGAACGACGTTGCTGGTTGTTTTATATCCCCCGGAACCTGCAAAAAATAGCATATGTGTTGAATCAAAGTCTTGCTTATATGTGAGAAGCGAGGCCTTGCCGCCGCGTCCCCATGTTGATTTATCGTTTGGATCAAATGGCAGTTGGTGAGTAAGTTCTTTATCGACACGATAGCGCTCGCCAATAACGATCTCGCCATCTGAAGGAAAAATGCGAGCAGCCGATTTCATCGTTAACCAATCAGCATCACCGAAAGTGCCTCGTCGTGCGCGTGCAACGCGCTCAGGCACAACACTCGAGATCCTCGCTGAAACTGCAATCGCCATAAAGCCAATGGCAGCACTAACGACAGCAATCATATCGAGATATGAGAGAGCCTGTTCCCAGCGCAGCGTGTTGCTTTTGACAAAAGGTGACAGACGCGCAAATTCACGCAATCCATAGAATCCCGTTGTTGTTAAATAGCAAAGGAGACTAGCGATAGCGATTGGTCGTCGCCTGTGTAGCGGTAACGCCCAGGTGACCATGAGCCCTGCTAGCGGACCAATAACAAGTGCAGGGAACGGCGATGAGCGTAAGAACCAATATTGAGTTCTTCCTGATAATTCGAGAGCCAATTCTGGCCAACGCCAGTTGGCAACATAAAAGACAAAGCCGGAAACAATCATTGGCACGACAGCAATTAATTGGCTGGGATGTAGTTTTCCTGCCTTTGTCATCTGGTGTCTTCCAATATTGCGTCGTATCCAGTGGAAGAAACTTTAAGCTTGAACGCCCTCTCGCCTATGGAACGCAAGCGCAGATATTGAGATGCGCCAGGCGAAAGCTGCGCCAATTCGATAAGTCCTCCGAGCAGAAACGCTCTATCCGCTTTCGATAGTCCAGCTCGAACGACAAGTCCGCCAAGCAAAAACTTCACACGAGCATCTTTCTTGCGTTCAGCGGTCATCAGGTATCTCCGCCGTCGCTCCAGTGTCTTTATTGTTCTGTTTATCGGTTGCATCGCGCTTGCCTTGATCGGCCTTTTTCCTCTTTTCATGAAATCGCGCAGCTATTTCGGTGAAGATCTGGTCGACCTCTTCATCTGCGACTTCCATTTCAGCCAGGCCTGCTTTTGTCGCCGCTCGTGCAAAGCGTTCGGCTGATTTAACTATCAAAGTCTTCTTACGCTCGCGAAGTTTCTCAATTTGCGCCTCGATATCAGTGATTGACGTTTTAATCGCCATAAGTCGGCTCCTTTTCATGAAAAATACTCGGCTTCCGTTTATTTAACTGACTAGAAAATGATAGTTAAATAAACTACCATAGGCAATACCCTAAAGATCGATGCCGGAATTCCGGCCAGAGCCGGTTTCCAGAAAAGCGGCATCGGGCTTTCACCCCGATCGATTTGAGGGCGCAATATACGTCGCTCACGCGACGTGCTTGTCATTAGGGAGGCAGTCGTGGCGATCATGTTTGTCAGAGCGCAGGTGATCAGCAGAGGAGCGGGACGTAGTGTCGTCTCAGCTGCAGCTTATCGTCATCGTGCGCGGATGATGGATGAGCAAGCCGGAACATCGTTTAGCTACCGCGGTGGAGCGGCTGAGTTAAAGCATGAAGAACTGGCCTTGCCCGATCATATTCCAGCCTGGTTGACGCAAATTGTCGAAGGCAAGACTGTCGCTCAAGCAAGCGAAGGATTGTGGAATGCTGTTGATGCCTTTGAAAAGCGTTCGGATGCGCAGCTTGCGCGTGAACTTATCATTGCATTGCCAGAAGAGTTAACACGGAAGCAGAATATCGAACTTGTTCGGGAGTTCGTCAGGGATAATCTGACTTCAAAAGGCATGATTGGGGATTGGGTTTATCATGAGAAAGAAGGTAATCCACACATTCATCTGATGACAGCTTTGCGGCCGTTAAAAAACGAAGGCTTTGGTCCCAAGAAGATACCGGTTTTAGGAAGTGACGGCGAGCCATTGCGTATAGTCACGCCGGGTCGGCCGAAAGGGAAAATCGTTTATAAGCTTTGGGCCGGCGATAAGGAAACGATGAAAGCGTGGAAGATTGCCTGGGCAGAAACAGCCAATCGGCATCTGGCACGTGCAGGCCATGATATTCGACTGGATGGCCGCTCTTACGCTGAACAGGGGTTGGACGGTATTGCGCAAAACCATCTTGGCCCGGAAAAGGCGGCGTTAGTGCGTAAGGGTATAGAGATGTATTTTGCACCTGCCGTTCTTGCACGTAGGCAGGAATTGGCCGATCGCTTGTTGGTTGAACCCGCGCTTCTTTTAAAACAACTTGGTAATGAGCGCTCCACCTTTGATGAGAAGGATATCGCGAGGGCGCTTCATCGCTATGTGGACGATCCAGCTGATTTTGCCAATATCCGTGCTGCGGTGATGACGTCTGATAATCTGGTATTATTAAAGCCCCAAAAGATAGATCGGCAAACTGGAAAGGCGCTTGAAGTTGCAATCTTCACCACCCGCGACATCCTGCGTGTCGAATTTGACATGGCTCAGTTGGCGGCAATTTTGTCAAAGCGTCAGGGGTTCAGGCTTTCAAAAGCATCCATTGAAACTGCAATTCAAAGTGTCGAGATGGCTGTTCCGAAAATGCCTTTTAAGCTCGACCAGGAGCAGATTGATGCTGTGTATCACGTCACTGGTGATCAGGCGATTTCCGCAGTAGTGGGACTTGCAGGCACAGGTAAGTCAACGCTTCTAGCTGCTGCTCGTATCGCGTGGGAATGCGAAAGTCGCCGTGTCTTTGGGGCCGCCCTTTCGGGCAAGGCTGCAGAAGGTCTGGAAGATAGCTCGGGTATCAAGTCGCGAACACTCGCATCCTGGGAGTTAGCCTGGGAAAATGGACGCGATGATCTCAAGCGGGGTGATGTTTTTGTTATCGATGAAGCGGGTATGGTTTCATCACAGCAAATGGCTTGTGTGTTAAAGGCAGTCGAGAGAGCTGGCGCAAAAGCCGTTCTTGTCGGTGATGCGATGCAGCTACAACCAATACAGGCGGGTGCTGCATTTCGGGCAATAGTGGAGCGTATCGGTTCTGCGGAGCTTGCGGGCGTGCGTCGACAACGAGATATCTGGGCGCGTGAGGCTTCCCGCATGTTCGCGCGTGGGCAAGTCGAAGATGCGCTTGATGCTTACGCACAACGCGGCCAGATTGTCGACGCCGATAAGCGGACTGATGTCATGGAGCGCCTTGTTGCCGACTGGAGGGATGCGCGAAGGGCACTGATTGATCACTCAATCTCAGCAGGAAATGATGGAAAATTGCGTGGCGATGAAATGCTCGTACTGGCCCATACCAATGACGACGTGAAGCGCCTGAATTCTTCTTTGCGCGGGATCATGAATTCAGACGGAGCCCTAACAGATGCTCGTGAATTTTTAACTGATCGTGGAATGCGTGAGTTTGCAGTCGGTGATCGTGTAATCTTTCTTGAGAATGCCCGTTTTTTTGAAAGGCGAGTAACTGATCTTGGCCCACAATATGTCAAAAACGGCATGTTGGGCTCGGTCGTTTCAACTGGTAATAAGAACAGTGAGCCTCTTCTTACTGTCCACCTAGCTAATGGACATGACGTCGTCATTAGCGAGCACAGTTACCGCAATATCGACTATGGTTATGCTGCGACGATCCATAAATCACAAGGCGTTACCGTCGATCGAACCTTCATACTAGCCACTGGCATGATGGATCAGCATCTGACCTATGTGTCCATGACGCGTCATCGAGATTCTGCAACTCTTTATGCAGCACGCGAAGACTTCGAAGCAAAACCTGAATGGGGCAGGCGATCACGTGTCGATCACGCGACAGGTGTTGCGGGTGAGCTGATCGAAACAGGTCGGGCAAAGTTTCGGCCACAGGATGAAGTTGCTGATGAGAGCCCATACGCTGATCTGAGAAGAGATGATGGAACGGTTCATCGCGTCTGGGGTGTCAGCCTGCCGCAAGCTTTGAACGACGAAGGTGTTGTCAAAGGTGATACGGTTCGGTTGACAAAGGATGGCGTTGAGGTAGTGACGGTTAAAATTCCTGTCTTAGATAAAGAAGCAGGTCGCAAGATTTTCGTGGAACGCGAGGTTGAGCGTAATATCTGGACGGCTGAACAACTTGAATCCTCTGAGAGGCGCCTTGAGCGGTTGCAGCGTGAAAGCCATCGTCCCGATGTGTTCAAAGAGATGGTGGAGCGTCTTGGACGTTCTGGTTCAAAGACCACGACACTTGATTTTGAAAATCAAGCTTCATATCAGGCGCATGCTCGCGACTTTGCGCGCAGGCATGGCATCGACGCATTCTCTCAAGCGGTCGCTGGCATTGAGGAATATATTTCGCAGAAAATGGCATGGCTCCATGAAAAACGTGGACAGATCGCACGACTATGGGAGCGAGCCAGTATTGCTCTCGGCTTTGCTATCGATCGCGAGAAAAGCGTTGCATATGACGAGCGCCGTTTCGAGAACCACAGCCCGGAACTTTCTAGCAACCGCCAATACCTCATCGTCCCGGTTACTGAGTTTGCGCGCAGCATTGAAGGTGATGCGCGACGTGCGCAGCTTCATTCAGATCGTTGGAAGGAGCGGCAAGATATCCTCCGGCCGGTGCTTGAGAAAATCTATAAAGATCCTGCGAGCGCTTTAGCCAGACTGAACGTGTTGGCTTCAACCAAACAGATAGAGCCACGACGTCTTGTTGAAGATCTTGTGTCCAAACCGCAGCGTTTGGGACGCTTACGGCAACCGGATCGTCAGACAACAAGGTTCAGGCAAACAAAAGCGACTGATGCATTAACCGAACTTCTGCCTCTTGTACGAGCCCATGCAACAGAGTTCCGTCGCCAAAGTGAGAACTATAATTTCCGCGAAAAACAACGCCGTGAATTCATGCATCTATCAATTCCGGCCCTCTCAAAACAAGCGATGGCACGTTTATCGGAGATAGAGAAGGTGCGGGAAGCTGGTGGGCCGGACGCGTACAAGGCGGCGTTTTCTTATGCTGTGGAAGATCGCTTGCTCGTTCAGGAAATAATAGCCGTTGATGAGGCTCTGACGGCACGCTTTGGCTGGTCCACATTTACGGACAAAGCAAACGATGCAGCTGAGCGAATTATTCTCCAGCGGATGCCAGGTGATCTTAACGCTGAACGACGTGAGAAACTCACACGTCTTTTTAAAGCTGTGCGCCGCTTTTCTGATGAGCAACATCTTGCTGAAAAGAAGGATCATTCCCAGGTGATTGCAGCAACCAGCGTACAACCTACTTACGAAGCACAAGGGGTGTTGCCGATACTTGCAGCAGTGACCGAGTTCAAAAAGCTGATTGAGGATGAAGGTCACAGGCGGGCGCTTCTTAATGCTCATTATCTCTATAATCGTGGAGGCCTTGCAGAAACCGCATCAATGATTTGGCGTGATCCGTCGAGTGCCATTGATAAGATCGAAAGCCTGATTTTCAAAGGAAGAGACGGCGAGCGTGTCGCGTCAGCGGTTGCCAATGACCCTTCAGCCTATGGAGCAGTGCGTGGCTCTGATCGCATTTTAGATAAGCTCCTTGCATCAGGGCGAGAGCGCAAAGAGGCCATGTTAGTGGTTCCAGAAGTCGAAAGTCGTGTGCGGTCGCTAAGCGCTGCCTGGGTGACGGCGCTCAACAACGAGATCAAAACGATTACCGAGGAAAGACAGCGTATGGGAGTTGTTATCCCTGGTTTGTCACCATCTGCAGCGGATGCTCTTCGTGAGATAACGGCCGAAATGAATAAAAAGGACGCTAATCTGCGTAGCGCTACGGGCCACCTTAGCGCGTCTGTTCGTGAAGAATTTCAAACCGTCAGTCGTGCACTGGATCTTCGGTTTGGGCGAGACGCGATCATCAGAGGTGATAAGTCGATCATGAATGCAGTTCCGCAGTCGCAGCGCGATGCATTCAATGCGATGCAGAAAAGCCTAAGGATATTGAGCCAGACTGTTCGTATTGGAAGCGCCCAACAAATAGCCCAGGAACGTCAGCGTCGTGCTATTGGGCAGAGCCAAAATTATAATCACTCGACGACCGTGCAGATGAGCGCGGATCCCAAGCAGTAAAAGCACTGCAGCGGCGTGATAGTTGTTAATTGATAACAAAGAGGAGTGCTACGTTTGCTACTTCTTCGAAAGATAACACTTGACGGGCGTGATGCTAAAGTAGGGTAGATCGTGCGGGGATCTGGATATCTTAATCGTGATAAGAATAACTCAGGCGATTGCAATATCGACTGATTGCGCGTAATGGGCGCAAACAAGGTGTTTCTATTTCTGATTGGTTTGGGGGCCGTTTTGCGATTACCTTCGCCATTTGTATTGCGAAAGACTGCGGCCGTTTCTTGCATTTCGGCGGCGATTTCGATTTCTGTTTCTACCGGAATTCGGTATTTATTTGATGTTCACTCTGATACGATCACGATCATTGTTAGATTGATTTTGCCTTTCGTCATTGCAATCCCGCTCGCATTAGTTTGGTTTACGCGGTTAGAAAGTCTTCAAAACGCCTATCGGCATTTGGTTCGCCACTCTAACGAATTAGCCAGAACTGCCAGTTCTGATCCATTGACTGGCTTGTTAAATCGCAGAGCATTCATTGAGCAGTTTGACGGTGCCATGCAACTCAATGTCAGGGGTTGGTTTCTTATTGCGGATGTCGACTTTTTAAAAAAGATCAATGACTCATTCGGTCATCCGGCTGGCGATGATGCTATTTTAGCTGTTTCAAAGGCAATGCAGAGCCAATTGCCCCCTGAAGCGTTAATAGCTCGTATCGGAGGAGATGAATTCTGCGCTTTCGTTCCAAAAGAAAGCAACCAGGATATCAAGGCGATAATTCATCAAATTAACGGTGAAGCCGCTGAGGTTTTCGCCAGCATCAGAGCTGGAATTTCGCAATCTTTGTCGATCTCAATAGGGTTCTTATCGGTGAAGCCTCATCAGACATTTGCTGAAATAATGTCATTAACGGATGAGCGGCTTTATCGAAAGAAAAGAGAGCGGTCTAAGGAATAAGCTTTGTGAGTTAACCTTGCAAATTGGAGCTACTTTCCAAGCCGATTTGCAGAAGGCATTTGATCCCAAGCAATGTGACGAGGTCTATGGCCTTCACGTGAAGGTGCAAGCCGTTTTTAGTGGTACGTAAAGTGGCGGAGCCGTCTCCAAATTCCAGTCGCTTTTTGTGCACTCCATGATTTATGGACAATATATGTGCTCGGTATGATGTGCAGAAGTCTTTACTGGCCTCACAAGGATTGACGATTCTAAGAAATGACTGAGTCTCGTACTTATAGCTTCTCATGATCCGAGTACTCCAAAAAATGCTCCATTTCCCGTCGCTCAAACGTTGAAACTGAGTAAAATAAGAAAAATGGTGTCTGATGAGCGGCGAAACGATTTGAAGATGATGATCTAGTCTCAGATGGGATATTGGACTTCGAGCGTACGAGTTGCTGTCGTTCGTACGGAAGTGAGATTACCTAAAGGAAACTATCTTTTATCGCGGTAATCGCATCACAAAGTTCCTGAATTTGTTGCTCTGTATGAGATGCCGTCATGCATACGCGTAAGCCTGCCTTTCCACGTGCAACCGTTGGAAAGAAAATGGCTGACGTGTAAAAGCCCTTCAAAAGCAGGTGTCGGGCCGCCGCAATGGATGCTGTTTCGCCACCTAATATAATTGTACGAATGGGGAGCTTAGTTCTGTCTGCGTCCGGAGTTTCCATTAATTGATCGAACAGTTCAATCCGTTTTTGGAGAGTGTCTTGGCGTAAGACCAATTCCTGCGTTTGATGGAGTTGTGCAGACGCCATTGCCGCACCGATCGCGGCCGTGTTCAGCGATGCGGAAAAAGCGTGGGCAATTGCAAACCGACGGAATAGAATTTCCTGGAGCGCAGTTCCAAGCATTAAGATGCCGCCTGATGCGCCAAATCCTTTGCCAAGGGAGGCCGCTATGATCGTGCGCGAACCCAGGTCAGGGATTTGAGACTTTGCGAAGCCTTCACCATTTTCGCCGAACAGAGAAATGCCATGCGCGTCATCAATATAAAGAAAGAGGCCGTATTGTTCCTGTAACCGCAATAATTCTTGAATGGGTGCATGCCCGCCCATCGAGTAAACGCCATCGCAAACATATGCGACGCATGGATTTTGCATGCAAATCTGCTCTATTTGCGCAATGTCGTTATGAGCAATTGTTTCTACGCGTGTTTCGGCGGCGACAGTCGCCTTGTGATAAGCCAACGTTGCATGGGCAAGTTGATCAAAAACGACAACAGGTTTTACACCTTCAGTCAGATGCCCCGAAGCCAATAATGGTAGCGCACTCATATTGGCGGCAAGAACAGTTGTGAATGTGATAATCTGAGCATCAAATAATGACGATAGCGTCTCTTCTAATGCGCCAAGCGCATAGAAATTCAAACGCGTTCGGGCGCACGACCAGTGAAGCGTATTTGCGTCTTTGATCCCTTGAAGAGCACCTTCCACAATCAAGGGATGGTTATCCAGTCCTAAGTAGGAACACCGGACGAAATCTACAATATTTGTACCGCTTTCGGGCAATTTGACTGTTCTTCCTTTGTTGGGCTGAACGTAAAGAGCCATGATGCCTTCGATATGGGCGGTTTCAAAACTCGAAGCGGCCCAAGAAATCAGAGACGACGTATTGCGGTATTTTCGATCCGAAAGGGACTGGTTACCGTTGGATATTGCTTCAACCATTTTCAGCTCCTCCTAAAAATTAATGGGCTGAGTTGAAGATGGATCGCGTTATTATTCAACGAAGATTGGTGAAAACTTTTAAGAACAAAATGCAATGTACATTTTTATCCGGTCGCTTTTTCAAGACGTGCAGTTATTAATCCCATTCTAATGCATAGCCAGCAGATCGAACTGTGCGGATGACGGGTTTATTAAGAAGTTTCGTAAGCAGGCGGCGCAAATGCCCCATATGAACGTCCACTGTGCGTGACTGAACGTATTGATTTGGCGGCCAGCCAGCCCTGATCAGTTCACTTCTCGAAAAAACACGACCTGGAGCGTCTATAAGGCGTGAAAATAGTTTAAATTCGATCAAACCCAGTTGGGATATTTTGCCATTGAATTCAACCTCCCGCTTTGTTGCGTCAAGGGTTATTTCGTGGAACTTCCGCAGGGCTGTCTCTGATTTTAAATCTGGTACCGCGCCCACTTGCATTGGGCTATCGACGAGTGTGTTAAGGTAACTAAGGATACGTGCAGGCGAAAGCGGACGCACAAAACATTCGTCAATTCCTGCTTTCAATAAATCCAGATACAAATCATCATTGCCTGCTGGGATCATGGCGATCAAAGGCAGAAAAGCGTTTTTCTTATCATTCTTAATAGCTTCGCAAAGATTGCAAACCTCGGTTGTTTGTTCTTCAGCGTCGAATAGAATGCTGAATGTTTCGTTTTCTCTAATTGCGGGTAGCAGGCTTTGCGCATCGACAAGTTTGCTTTTAAAGCCTTCCTTTCCAAGTATGTGATCAAACCAGAGAAAATGATCTGGATTACGCGACCAGAACAACACCGTAAGGTTCATTGCGACTCTCCGAGAAATTTTGGCTTCCACCAGCATTTTTGTCGTAACAAAAACTTTCAATCAATATAAAAATTATGTAATATGAACCAAATGTGATTGATTAAGCAAGGTTGCTTTGCCAACTCATTGAAAATCAGTATTAAAATTGTTGCAACAAATTTAAGTGTTTATTGCTGCCTCGGAGCGAATATCTGGATAGTATCTGGAATTGGAGTTATGCATTGCTGATGTCATTTAAAAATTATGCGTCCCTTATGAAATCCAGCATTGAACATTTGCCACTCGCGAAACAAGAGGAACTTCATCGAACAGTTCAGATCTTGTTGGAGGAGCTTGAAGATGCGTTGAAGCCTGGGTCAGCAGAGTTTAAAAAGCGTGGGCGTATTTTGAAGATCATTCTCTTCGGATCATACGCTCGCGGCGACTGGGTTGATGAGCCCCATACATCCAAGGGATACCAATCTGATTTTGATCTTCTGATTATTGTCAATGACAGGCGACTAACGGAATTTTCAACATATTGGAATAAGGCGGATGACCGGCTCATCCACGCACAGGATTTGAAGACCCCTGTTAAGTTCATCGTTCACTCGAGACGAGAGATCAACAATGCGCTTAAGCAAGGACAGTACTTTTTTGTCGATATCAGACGCCAGGGAATTGTGCTCCATGAGCTCGATGATGAGCCATTGGCCGAACCGCGGCCAATATCAGATCGTGACGCATATCAAATCGCGAAGGGGCATTTTGAGGATCGCTTGCCGCATTCAAGAGTGTTTCTCAAAACTGCTAGGTTTTGCGTCGCACAGGGGGACTTTAAAGAGGCTGCATTTCTATTGCATCAAGCCATTGAGCAAGCTTATTCCGGTTTGCTTCTCACGTTGACCAATTACACGCCTGCTTCGCATAACATTAAGTTTTTACGGAGCATTGCGGAAAGCCAGGCGCCAGGTTTGGCGGATGTTTGGCCGCGAGATCAGCAGCGCTATTCCGCATGGTTTAATGTGGTAAACGAAGCTTATGTCAAAGCGCGGTATTCAAAGCATTTTGAGATTAGCCAGGAAGCTTTGGAGTGGTTGTCAGCGCGTACGCAAAAGTTGATCGACGAAGTCGATATTATTTGTCGAGATCATCTGCTCAAGTTGAGCCAGACTGCAGAAGGACCTGGAGCGAATGCCGAAATCACGGATATGTCCAGAAGATAACCCTGATTTTTGTTATTCTGCACTTTTTAGAGCTCGAATTCACGTCCAGGTGATTGATTGCGATTAAACTCGAAATCAGTTGGAACGGACATTAGAAATTCCGCAAAATTTGGTTTTTGTGGAACAATCTGTGCCGCCAAATCAAGTGGTATAATAACCGCTGCAGGCTTGCCGTGATTTGTAATTGTGACGGTGTCACCACGTTCAACGGCATCCACTAACGCCGAAAATCCTGCCTTTGCTTCTCTGATATTCATATGTCTCATGCGATCCCTCCGTCCTTGTGAATTTCATGGGTTGAGTTACGTGATTATAGCATGCCCGCAGTTGACGCCTCAGTGCGTAGCGGTCAGAGAGTTCGATCACTATCGCGACAAGCATCTTCGCATCTTTCGGAATCTGTGTGCTGTCTTAATTCGACGGCCGGCATTGGTTTGCATCGGTCGCGAAATACAAACTATTTAAAGCCTTTCTATTGCCCATTTTCTTAGTCTGGACTATTTTATGTGTAGGTTGAACATTCAGAAACCTGCCAGGGACGACACGCGGTTTTGACTCTCAACAAGAGTTGCGTGACTCAATTGAGGACCTAACGTCCGGCGAAACATTTTAGGTAGAGTGTCGGGCGGAGGAGGTTCCGCTTGTATCAACATGTTGTCTCGACTTTGCGCAATATCGCACTGGAATTGGGTGAAGCGTATAGTGATAATACCAAGCTAACATTGCGACAGTACGCAATTGATATCTATGGACACGATGCCATAACAGCTGTCGCCTATTGTGCGATGTCAGCATGGTGTGAGTGTCGCCAGTCAGAATACCAGTTCTGGTCTGATTTATTCAATGAAATGCAAAGAGATGTCCACCTGCACTAGCAGTTTCAGTTACCGATTAATATCGACTGCATAACCATGCCCTCTCACAGTCCGGATGATATCTGGACCGTGAGAGGAGAGTGAGCGACGTAAATGTCCAATATGAATATCGACCGTTCTTGGTTCCACCTCGCATTTGCTCGGCCAGCCTGCACAAATTAACTCATCTCTTGTGTGGATGACGGTAGGACGCGTCATCAAAAACTGAAGAAGTCTGAATTGCAGAGCAGTTAATGAAATGTCCTGGCCCTTCCTCCGGACTTTCATTCTCCCAACATCCAGTTCTACATCAGCATATGTCATCAATTGCTGTTGATCTGGTAACTCGGCTTTAAGCGGGTTGCCACGGCGGATGTTATCTATCAATTGCACTATCAGAATTGGATCAAAGGGCGAGGCGATGCTTAAATCTACGATTTGGGATGTCAAAGAATGCGTAGCTTCTTCTTCATCTCCGTTCGACAGAAGCGCGATAGCGACGCTACCTGCAGCGTCTTTGCAGGATTTGCATAGTGAGACTGGATTGGATGATTGCAACGAACTGTCGATGATGACGAACTCAACGGCCTTTTGTCGACACAGCTTGATCAGATCGTCACGTTGTGTGATGAGGCGTGCGATTACGCCTTCCTGCCCCAGTATGTGACGGAGCAGAAGATAGAGTTGAGCATCATTGGTATAAATCGCAGCTCGCAAATTCATGCGGTTTCCTCCTAAACAGGCGCAAATTCTCCCCCATTCACGTCAAGGATCGCTCCATTTATAAAACCGGACTGTTCAGAGGCAAGAAAGCCTACAACATTGGCGACGTCGTCAACTGTTCCAATGCGCCCAACTGGAATACGTGCGAGAGCGGTTTTATTATGAGGACTGTCTATATCTCCGGCCATCTGTGTTGCTATCCGGCCGGGGGCAATAACATTTATTGTTACGCCAAAATGAGAATATTGGCCGACAAGGGATCTGGCTAAACCTGCAAGGCCCGCTTTCGAAGCAGCATAAGCGCCGCTGGCAATATGGGGTATTGTGCGTCCAGCCACTGATCCGATAAAAATTATGCGCCCGAAACCAGTTTGCTGCATATGGGGGAGTGCACATTGACAGCAAAGCATAGCTCCGGTCAGGTTCACGGCGATAACCCTGTCCCATTCCCGTATAGTCAGGTCTGTCAAAGGCAACGCTAAACCTCGCGGTCCTTTTGGCGAAATTCCTGCCGAACAAACGAGTATCTCCGGGTTCCCCAGAAGTGGCACCACCTCTTGAAAGAAGTGGCGGATCGCCCCCTCTTCAAGCATGTCAACCGTAAGGCCGAGGAAGCGTTTGGCTGAATATAGTTGAGAAATTTGTTCACACGCTGCCTCGACATGTTCAGGGCTCTGGCCAAAGAAGGCTACACGATGACCCAGCGCGAGAAGATGAAGAACACTCGCAAATCCGATGCCGGAACTGCCGCCGCTCACGACGGCAGTCTTGGAGTTGAGCGAAAGCATTATGCTGCGTCGTCCATGTCCGCAGAAAGCGATAGAGGAGGATGAGCCTGAGGGTCAGTTATGACTTCGATGAGTAATGGCTCACCGCCTTCGATGCCCCTTTTAAGAGCATCGTGGAGCTCCGCTGGATCGCTAATACGCAGAGCAGCGCAGCCACAGGCGATGGCAACAGCTGAATGGTCGACAGGTTCGAAGTGACAGGCTGATGTGTAAGAACCAAATTTAACAGTCTCTGCGTCCCGTTGAAAACCAAGAATCCCATTATTGAGGACTATAATAGTCACCGGTAGTTTCATACGGATCATTGTTTCAAGTTCCGCCCAGCTATGGGCAAAACCACCATCCCCTACGACCACTATAACAGGTTTGTTAGGTGCTGCAGCCTTTACGCCTAATGCGAGGGGGAAGCCCCATCCAAGACCTGCCAATCCGCGCGGGGTGACAAATCGTTGGCCAACATGTTGAGAGCGTAATTGCCCGAGTATCCACATGGAAGAATAGCTAGCATCGGCGACAATAATTGCTTCTGTCTTTTCGAGAAATTGTTGGAGTTCAGACATCACCCGTTCCGGCCGAATAGGAGAGTGATCCGATTTTGCATAAACCTCACGCGAATTTTCAAATTGTCGCCAGAAATCAGCAATGCGCCTTTCAACGGCCTCTCGTTTCTCGTATCGCAACGAGAGGCTGCGCGCGTTCAGAGCAATATTCAACGCGTCAAGCGTAGCGCGAGCGTCACCGGCGAGGCGCAGAGATTCGTAATTACGGCCGATCTCAACAGGATCGATATCGATATGTATTACCTTGGCATTTTGGGGAAGTTGTTTCCAGCTGTTCGTGCCATTTTGATTAGTGCGTGTTCCGACTAAAAGAACAAGATCCGCATCATCCATCAGATGTTGGCTGTAGCGCCCCAGTGAACGAGGGCCCGTAAGAGAGCCAAGAACGCCAGCGGAGAGAGGATGATGTTCATCCACGGTGCCCTTTCCCATGTTTGTTGTGAACACAGGCAGAGAGGCTGTTTCCTGGAGCCTTGCTAGTGCCTTAGATCCAGCTCCACAATGCACGCCACCTCCAGCAACCACAACTGGATTTGCAGCGGTTGCAATAAGATGTGCTGCCGTTTCAATCGCCTCGCGTTCGGGTTGAGTGCGATCTAATGGCCAGTTGCCCAGATTGAAGGATCGGGCATTTGGCGTATTTGGCACTTGTGCTCGCAAAAGATCCGCTGGCAAAAGTAAAGCGACCGGCCCAGGTCGTCCCGATGTTGCTGCAGTGAAGGCTGCATCCAGATAGTCATCAACCCGGTCTGCAATATTTAGTCGTCGCACCCATTTGGTGCAGGGTTGAAATAAAGAAATCTGGTCGAAGTCCTGGAAAGCATTCCGATCTGTTTGATCTCGCTCTACATCCTGAACCAAAGCTACAAGCGGAATGCTGGCTTTCAGGGCTTCTGCAAACGGAGGAACGAGAAGTGTCGCTGCGGGGCCGTTTTGAGCAGCGACCACTCCGACTTTTCCGGAGATGCGCGCATATCCATCCGCCATTGCTCCGCCCATATTTTCCTGGCGATATGCAACTTGTTCAATTCCGATCGCTTCTGCGGCAAGAATAACCGCAGATGGCAGGCTTTGTGCAAATATTCTCTCTACACCGTGGCGTTTTAAAGCGCTCGCAATGCGTTCGGCCACGGTTTCGCTTAGTCTGGCGGATTTCATATGTTCGCTCCTCAGTTCGTGCGACTTTGCGTTTCAAGGAAACTGTCGAACACGCTTACGATTTTACTCATATCGTCATCGGTCATGGGAGTTGAGAGACAGGCTGCTGCTCCGAACGGCAAGATAATTCCTTGCTGCAAGAAAAAACGTGTCAAGGATGTCATTAATGCCGCTTCCCGGACGTCCATGATTGCATTCTTGTAGGATGAGGGAGCTGTTGACTTGGGGTGAATTCGAAAAAGCGACGCTGCATTTGTTACTGAAAAAGGTGCACCCCATTTCTCAATGCATTGGCCCAGGCGGCCACAGAGTTGCTCACCAAGCCGATCCAGGTAAGAAAACTGCTGTCTCGTCATCGCTTCCATTGCGATTTTGCCTGCAATCATTGAAACGGGATTTGCAGAAAATGTTCCGCCTTGCGCCACAAGCGGCGCTCTGCCCGTATCATCAAATACGGACATAACGTCAGCCCGGCCCCCAATTGCGCCAATAGGGAACCCGCCACCTATGACTTTACCGGCCGTTATGAGATCTGGCATCAGTCCGTATCTTGCTGAAGCGCCATTATAAGCCTGGCGAAGGTTGAGTACCTCGTCTGAAATAATCAGAATGCCATGTTTCTTCGCATACACATTCAACGCCTCGATAAACAAAGGATCGGGCTTAAGCAGGCCTGCACGGCTAGGCATTGGATCGATCAGGATCGCGCTCAACTTATGTGCGTGTTTATTGAGTGAACGTTCAAGATATTCAATATTGTTGAATTCCAGAAGGAGGACATTTTCGCAAACGCTGGTCGGACATCCCGCGTAGGCAGGTTTTGCGAGAAGTGTTCCATCCTCTGATGTTGTGCCCGATTGACCAGCTTCTGCCCAATCATATGCGCCGTGATACGCCCCTTCGAACCGCGCGATCGCAGGCCTTCCAGTAAATGCCCGCGCTGCTTTAATGGCAAACATCACTGCTTCGGTGCCGCTGTTTACAAACCGAATGCGTTCGACCGCAGGTATTCGCTCAATCAAGAGCTCTGCCAACCCTAGTTCATGTTCTGTGGGGTTGGCAAAGCAAGTCCCCGATCGCAGTATTTGAACTACGGCCGCTGTTACAGGTTCAAAAGAGTGCCCGTGTATTAATGTCGTGAAGTTATTGTTCAGATCGAGAAATTTATTGCCGTCGGCGTCAGTTAGGTAAGCTCCGTGCCCATTGAGCGCGTACATTGGTATAGGGTCGCGTTCAATCGTGGAGCGGCTGACGCCAGCTGGCAATAAGTTTTGTGCGCGGGAAAATAGTTGACGAGACTGCGCACGAACGGGTTCACACCCATTCACATGAGTTGTGTACAAATGCATGAGTCCGGCTTTCTGCTGCGTGTGAAGCGTGGATCTTTATCCCAGCCTCATATTTTGTTGCAACAAAAATGTCTTTCGTCAAGGGCAATGCAACAAATTTATGTAATTAGTTTGTGTCCGCTTTACTTGCCGTTCGACGCAGGCGGCGATAGCCTTCACGAATATCATTTTCAAATGCCGCCCGTAACGCAGCGCCATCCCGTTCGTTTAACGCGTCAAGCGCCATCTCATGATTACGGACGCCAGATTTTTCTGACGCGAATTCTGGATAAAGATTGTAAAGAGACGGTCCTATTCGAAGCCATAGACCTTCAATCATAGAAATAAGATGGGGCATTTCTGCCAGTCGATAGACGAGAAAGTGAAACTCTTTGTTGTGCCAAAGAGCAGTGCGGTAATCACCCGCATCGAGGGCTTTATTAATAAGTGACTGTATTTGAATAAGATTTTCAATCAGAATGGGGGTTGCGTATGGCGCGCTTAGTTCTGCTGCCAGCCCCTCGAGCGCAATCCGGATAGCTGTGATTTCTTTGAGGTCCCTATGGGTTAATATGGGCACAACTACGGTTTTTGGACCTGTATAGGCCAACGCACGGTCGGCAATTAAACGATTGAGTGCATCGCGCGCCGGTGTTGAACTGACATCTAAATCTTCAGCCACGGCCCGTACTGTCATTTTGTAGCCAGGCTTGTATACACCGCGTATGAGCCGCTCCTTCATTTCATTATAGGCACTGTCGCCCAATCTCGGGACGT
Organism: Ochrobactrum sp. EDr1-4; assembly: GCF_049199085.1. NCBI lineage: Bacteria > Pseudomonadati > Pseudomonadota > Alphaproteobacteria > Hyphomicrobiales > Brucellaceae > Ochrobactrum > Ochrobactrum sp. EDr1-4. Next base: position 150,484 of record NZ_JBLZOF010000008.1, on the reverse strand, counting down.
GTTTTTCGCCTTCTCCTGCGTCCATTTCATTTGATGTCATATTTTGATCCATGCGTGTTGACAGCGGGTATTTTTGGTGCAACAAAAACTTATTGTGAAGTTTTCACAAAGCATTTGTCACATCAAGCAGTTTTACCAGTGTGCCGCCCTTCTGTCACGGCGGCATGAACGACCGTGTTTGTTGCGAATATAAAGTCATTCGATTTTGGTTGATAAGAACACTGGTATCTTTGCTTAGCAGAGGAGGGCGCAAGCTTGATTGGCCAGAAAATGAGCCTCACAGGAATACAAAAGCGCTATGGATCGGCCTGGGCCGTTCGAGATATCAACTTGGAAGTATCAGAAGGAGAGTTTCTCTCGATTGTCGGCCCTTCGGGCTCCGGTAAGACTTCACTGCTCACCATGATTGCTGGATTTGAAATGCCAAGTGCAGGGCAGATAATGATTGGTGGAGAAAGGGTGACGCATCTTCCACCCAATAAGCGGCAAATCGGTATGGTGTTTCAGAAATACGCGCTCTTTCCTCATTTGACCGTGCGCCAAAATGTTTCGTTTCCTCTTGAGATGCGAACCAAAATGTCGCGCATGGAAAGAGAGCACAGGGTCTCGGAAATATTAGATTTGGTGCAACTGAGTGACTTTGGCGAGAGACTACCAGGCCAGATGTCGGGTGGTCAGCAGCAGCGCGTAGCAGTGGCGCGCGCCTTAGTCTTCAATCCACCTGTCATTTTGATGGATGAGCCGCTCGGGGCGCTTGATAAGAAACTGCGGGAAAGTATGCAATTGGAAATTAAACGCATTCAGGAGCGGCTGGGCGCTACCGTTATATATGTGACGCATGATCAGGAAGAGGCACTCACGATGTCTGATCGTGTGGCGGTTATGAACAATGGTCAGCTGGAGCAAATAGATACCCCCGAGGGCCTTTATCGAAATCCTGAAAGCAGCTTTGTCGCGGATTTTATTGGCACAATGAATTTTGTGCCGGCGGTAAAAATCGGAGAAAAATCGAATAGTGCGGTTCTTCGTATAGGAGAGCATACGGTGATTGATCTCCCAATCGACAGCCGCAATACCTCTCTCTTAAATCATGTCATCGATACTAAGCTCAGTCTGGCATTCAGGCCTGAGCATGTTGCGTTGGAACAACGCGTATGCACGACACCCGCAGTGATACAGGCAGAAATTGAAGCTGACATCTTCATGGGATCGACGCACACATATGTTGTGAGGCTTGACGATTGTCCTGGCCTGAAAGTTCGAGTTCAATGTGATGCCAACGCGGCTTCAACATTCAAGCGCGGCGACCGCGTTTCACTGCGACTGAACAGCGAGTCTGTGCATGCGTTCGTATCTGGCGGAAGGGACGCAGCATGACAGTTGTACAATCGAATACGCAAGAGGACGTTCTTTTTAACAAGGGGTCCTGGCGGACACCACGTTCGGCGCGCACTTATTCAGGTGTTTCCTCCTGGCTTCTGACAATGCCGTTATTATTCTTTCTTACTGTCGGCTTCATATATCCAATAGTAACGTTGATCAAACTGAGCTTTTCGAAAGGGTTTCTTGCTACCTACGGGCGTATTTTTGTAGAACCATTATATCTAAGTGTTTTATTCTCGACAGTCACTGTTGCGTTGATTGTGACTATCGCAGGCGTTCTATTAGGATATCCTGTTGCATTTGCCATGGCACGTCTGAATAAGCGATGGGCATTTGTGGTTGCAGCCTGCGTTTTCATACCATTGTGGACTTCTATTCTAATTCGCTCTTATGCCTGGATTGTTCTTTTGCAGCGCAATGGTTTGGTCAATTCTTTGCTTAAAACAACGGGACTGGCTGATCAGCCGGTTAAGATGCTTTATACACAAGGTGCGGTCATCCTTGCCATGACCCACGTTTTGCTTCCTTTTGTCATTCTTCCGATTTTCTCGGTCCTCAGAACTGTGCCAAATGACTATGTTCGAGCAGCCAGGAACCTTGGGGCAGGTGCGGTCTCGACCTTTCTGCGCATCACGTTGCCTCTCAGCCTTCCGGGAGTGTTCGCGGGAGCAACGATCTGTTTCGTGTTGGCTTTGGGGTTCTATATTACCCCAGCGCTTGTTGGTGGCCCAGGTTCGATGTTGATGCCAACGTTAATTGCACAACAAACGACCGTGGTTGTCGACTGGCCTTTTGCGGCAGCACTCTCGACCGTCCTTCTGGTCATGACACTGGTCTTCATAGCACTGTTCCGAAAAGGATTGTCCTTTCAGAAGGGGTTTAGCAATGTCCGTTGATCTGATCGCTATACGCTCTCTTCATGTCATCGATAAATGTAAGCTAAGCACTGCATATAGCAAAGCTTTCGTGTTTTTTGCGAAAGCTGTAGGGCTATGTGCAATTGCAGCAATTCTATTTTTTCTGATCCTTCCGACGATATTGGTTGTCCCAATGTCTCTCAGCCAGACCGATTATATTAAATTCCCTCCTGACGGGTTCACGGTGCGATGGTACTATGCCTATTTTACTGACCCGGACTGGATGTCTGCTACCTGGTTTAGCTTTCGCATTGCCGTCATGACAACGATCGTTGCGACAATCGTCGGAACAATGGCAGCCCTTGCTATTGTAAGAGGTGATTTGCCGTGGAAAAATGGCATCCAGGCGCTTTCGATAGGACCGTTGATTGTACCTAATGTTGTGTTGGGAGTTGCATTGTTTCTGGTGTTTGCGCCTTTGCAACTGACTGGCAGTTTCACCGGTTTTCTAATTGCTCATACAGTCCTTGCTGTTCCTTACGTGTTGATCACAGTTATGGCGTCATTGCAGCGCTTTGATTCAGAACTTGAACTCGCCGCACTTAATTGTGGAGCTAATCGCCTTCAAACATTTTTCAGAATTGTTCTGCCGAATATTATGCCTGGAATCGCGTCTGGCGGGGTGTTCGCCTTTCTCGCTTCATTTGATGAAGCAACGGTTGCTTTCTTCATTTCCGATACTGGTGGGAAAACAATTGGTCGAAAGATGTTTGAAGACATTGATTTCAACCTCACGCCGGTGATTGCGGCAGCCTCAACGTTCATGATTGCAATCGCACTCGTTTTCATGAGCATTGCTCATTTTATGACCCGCAGCGCTTCTTTAAAATAAACTCTCTATCATAGAGGAATACTGACGATGATGATCGGTAGATATTTGTCCGCGGTTTGCGGAGGTGTAATCATCTGCTTGGCTGTTGGAATTTCAACTGACAATGCGGTCGCAGCGGAGCGTGTCGTGATCGCCTCTACAGGCGGCATTTATGACAAAGTATTGAAGGAAGCCTGGTTCGATCCTTTCACAAAGGAAACTGGGATTGAAGTCGTGACAGTGGTTGCCACGAATGCAGAAATGCGGTCCAAGGCCTCAGCTATGGTAAAAGCCGGCAATGTATCTTGGGATCTCTACCTCGACGGCGAGATACAGTCGGCTTCTAAAGCCCATCAAGAAATCACTGAAGACTTAAGCCGATTTTGCGAGCAATTTAAGGGTAAAGCTGGTCTGGTTGAGAATGCTTGTGAAAGAGGAGGCGCTTTACTACAATCAACTGCAACGCTTCTGGCGTATCGATTAAATGATGGGCCGCAACCACAAACCTGGGCAGATATGTGGGATGTTAAAAAATTTAAGGGAGGACGTACTTTCCCGAACTTTGATGATCCCTGGCGCGTGTTAGCAGCAGCTTTGCTTGCCGACGGTGTCAAAAAAGATGAGCTTTTCCCTTTGGACGTTGATCGTGCCTTTCGTAAACTCGATGAAATAAGATCTGACGTAACACTCTGGTGGAGGACGGGCGACCAAAGTGTGCAGGGCTTTAGAAATAAAGATTATGCGTTGGGTGAGATTTGGCTCACGCGGGCAAAAGCAATGAAAAATGAGGGATTGCCGATCGGCTGGTCTTACAAGGCTTCTTTTCTGGTGGGTGATCGCATTGCCGTCGTGAAGGGCGCTCCCAATCGTGAAAACGCGAAAAAGCTGATCGCATTTTGGCTGAACTCGCCCCAGGCTCAGGCACAGGCATGTGAAAAACTATCCTGCACTCCGCCAAGTACCTATGCAATTGCGCTTATGTCTGATGAAGCTCGGCAAACCATGCCCAGCGCAAGTGATCTTGAGGAAAATATCATCATACCTGATGCAGACTGGATCAACAAGAATTCAGCATCACTGCTTCAACAATGGAACACCTGGGTAAGGGAATAGATGCGTTCGGTTACATTATTGGCAGGACTGTCAACCTTAAGTCAGAAAGAGGGCTGTTAGTCCTACCAAACTTTCAAATCGTATATTTAATACAATCGACAGTGGTTCCTTAATTCCGCCTTTGCCCATCGAAATGCCGTTGGCAGGTGGTCTCCACACAATCGCTTCTGGGGAGAAATCAGCAGCGATTGATCGTGGTGTTGGTTCCATGGTTGATTCAGACATGAACACTGAATCGGCGAGCCTTTTAGCTCTTCAGGTTCAGCAGCAGCTTGGCGTAGAGGCACTGTCGATTGCTAACTCCAGCACTCAGAACATCCTGTCGCTCTTCCGCTAATAAAATCTTCTGGTTGAAAGATTTAGGTCTGCATCTAGGATTTTTAATGAGCATCATGATCAAATTAAGCCCTCAGAAATGGGGGCTTTTTTGTAATCTTTAATAGCGGTATTTATAATGAGATAAGGGCAAAACTAACGGATTTGATATATTGATTAACTACCTCAGAACGTAATCCAAGGTAAGTCAGATTTTCTCTCATAAAAATTACGCAGGCACTTCGGATGTCGATAGACACAAATATTACATTTTCAGATGGATCAATTTTCGAGTCTAATGCTCTAAAACTGCATTTCTCTGGCGATTTTGTTCAAGTTATAAATTCCGAAAGCAGTACGGGACAACTCTATAAATCATCCGATATCCGCACGATAACTGAAATCTGCAGCGAGAAATCTATATCTAAAAAATCGGGCAGACAGGCACGCATTTCAATCAGCGGTCAGATCATCGATACTTCAGGCTCGATCTCATTCAGCGGAGGCTCCTTTATCTCAATTAAAGATGGCAGCACGACAACCTGGATTCCGCATCAGATGTTCGAAGAGATAGAGGTTTATGATGATACGACTTCAGAAGAAACAGCTAAGCTTACTAAATTACTGCCAATAACCCTTGCTAAGGGCTTAGATAACGCTTCTATCAAGCGCGGCGACAGCTTCAGTGTAAAGACCAGAAATCGCTTTATCAAAGTGGCTGCGGGTTGGATAAAGCCAGAAGGCAATTTCTTATTTATTAGAGATTACACAATGAACACCGAGTATTGGATACCGAGCCGCTTCGTTCTCGATATCGATTTCAAACGCTAAGAGTAATTAAGTGAGAAGATCGGGCAGGACATCAATAAATAACATTGGTGCCGGCACAAGCAGCCTTCTTCGAGAAGTCAGTCATTCACAGCTTTGTCATCTCAAATTGTAAATTTTTGCAACCATAAATAATTAATTCATGCTAAGTCGCCCGTAAGTTGGAGGACTTAGTTTTCATATGATTAGCACGCTTTGTAAAACTAGCAGGAAACCGTTTATATCGATGCTGGCAGCAGGCTTGTTTCTTATGTGTTTTGCTGGGGCTTCTATTGATGTTGTTTCCATCGATTATGGATAGGGTTTCGATCAGTTTGATATGATGACCTCGGTATCTCCTTGTGATCTCACACTTATTGAGTTGATGACAGAGTTTACTTTACCAGTCACGTTTGTATTTGGTCTATTTTTGGCAGCAGGTGGATTCAGCGGCTGGCTGCTGATTGAGCGTCAGAAAACTGATGATTATCGATTGCTTGTTTGAATAGAAGTGTGGATAGCAAAAAGCCCTGATGTTTGAATTCAGGGCTTTATTTATTTGATCGGATATCCCGAAATATTCGCCGGGCGTTACGCGGCAGGCTTGCGACCGAGGCCTAATTTAAGCGCGATATCTGATCGTTCTTTTGAGTATCCTGGCGCAACCATAGGGTAATCGTGCGGAAGAGAGAAGTGCGCACGGTATTCATCCGGAGTGAAGCCGTGTGAGGTGCCGATATGACGCTTTATAGACTTGAACGATTTCCCGCAGCAAAGGCATGTAATCTGATTATCGCTAACCGATTTCTTTACACTTACAAACGGCTTTGGAGCTTCAACGGCGGTAACTTCTTCAGCTTTGATATTAAGCGTGCTGTTTTGCAAGCTTGCGATAGCTGTGTGAACCGACTTGATGGTTTCAATAAGATCGTCAGGTCGTACTGCGTTATTTGATACCCATGCTGACACGATCTTAGCCGTAAGTTCTGCGGTATTGAAATCAGAGTTTTCTATTGAAATGGAATCCGACATTTTTGAATGCCCTTTTTTATTGTAATAATTTTCTATATAAGCCAAATTTTTCAACATGCAATATAATTAAAATAAAAATCATCGGCCTATTGTCGCATGCATTCGTTTACATGATACTATTACATATAAACGAAATATATCGATGGCCTTTTTTATAAATATTATTAATATGGGTTGTCATAGATGGCATTTAGCGTAACAAAATATAGATTTGATAATAACGAATTTGATATTACCTACCTTTGAAGGGCAAACATTTATAAATATTTCATGGGAGTTTTTGTAAATTCGGAACATCAAACATATAATTTAAATATCGATTTTGAAACAAGGAGATAATAATGGAAAAGATTACGATATGAGGACGATTTTACAGCGAGCCAGATGAAGCAAAAAAGAAGCCGCCTAATAGATGGCTTCATATATCGATTACAACCGGCCTTATTTTGGAGCGATACAAGGGGTTCAAAATGAAGACCTTCGCTTTCTCACTGACACTCTCTGCAATCCTGTTCTCATCAGCTTTCGCTTCGTTGCGCTACGCCGTGGCGGGATCTTCCGCCCAAATACGGCAGTTCGATACGATCTATCGACGCTTTCGGCGCTGGAGCGAAGTGCGGGTCTGGGAGGCTGTTTCAGTCACCCTTGCCGGGATCATGGCTGACAATGGCCACTACAGCATCGATAGCACCACGGTCCGTGCCCATATTTCGGCAGCGGGCGGAAATGGGGGATTCATCGACGTGCTCTTGGCCTCTCGCGGAGGCGAGTTCACCAGTAAACTTCACCGTCTGGCTGATGCCAGAGGAAGATCGCTTGCCTTCCACCTAACGGTTGGCGAGACGGCAGATTGCAATGCTCATGACACACTGTTTAGCTTACCCGAGCAAGCGCCACGGCGCTCCTTGCTGATAAGGGCTACGATGCGGATGCCCTTCGTAAGGGTCTCGCCAGCCGCAATATCGAACCCGTCATTCCTGGCAGAGCAAACCGTAGCGTGAAGATAGGATATGATCGCACGCTGTAAAAACAGCGTAACTTAATCGAACCGATGTTTGGCCGAATGAAAATCAACCGCGCCATTGCCAACCGATACGACCAACTCGCCGAGAGTTTCATCACCATGGTTCATATTGTCACCGTAAGATACTGGCTCAAATTCGTCCACGCTGCCTGGGTAAGGCAGATGAACAGTTAGATTTTTCCATTCAAATAAGTTTGATGTCAATAAATGAAAAACCCGCTGCTCTCTTCCCGGAAAACAGCATGCTTCTTTGTTACATCTTATATTCAGAAGATACGGAGATGTGTTAGTATCTTCAAAAATATTGATACCGATGTCAATAAAAAAGGCCGCTCACAACCGGCGCGCAACGAGTGGACTATTCATAACTTTTTTAAGGCAGGTACATGAATAGGAGAATTGTCGATAAAATTAACGTGTGATGATTTCTATCCACAAGTGACGGTGTGGGGGTGCGGACGAAAACCTGGACTATTAGCGAGTTATTTCATGTATTCCTAGGAGACTGGATTCGAGCAGGAAAATGATAATAAGCCTGTCGGTGTTGTCAGCAAGGCGTTGCTTGTGCAGTGCTTCCTGATGAAGGTGGAAGACCGAGACACCGTTCACCGCAGGGCGGCTTGTTCGAGCTATGTGAAAAAGGCGCCCTACCTGTCGTTTTTTGTTTAATATTCTTTAATCATAATAAAGCGCTACTCGATTAAATGTCCCAATTGCATTAGGTGTGGCTTATTTACTACAGACTTTTTAGCGTGGTGGCCTATTTTGATCTCTAGAGTTTTTCTAAAGGGCTTGGAGAGATTAAAATGAAAATTTCAGCGATTTTGTTTGCTTCGGCAGCTATGTTTGCAGGCGTTTCGGCAGCGAATGCAGCTGACGCCATCGTTTATGACGAACCAGCACCGGTTGTTTCTGCACCTGTGTTCTCTTGGACTGGTGGTTATCTCGGCGGTCAGGTTGGTTGGGGTTGGGCGAAGTCCACCTTTGATCTAAACGGCTACAATGTCGGCCACATGAAGCCAGATGGTTTCCTTGGCGGTCTTTATGCAGGTTATAACTTCGACCTCGGCAACAATGTCGTTCTGGGTCTTGATGGTGATGTAACCTTCAACAATCAGAAAGACAGCATTTCTGAGACCTTTACTGATGGCGCAGACAGCCTGACCCTCGGCGCTGAAAGCAAGCTTCGTACTTCCGGTGCCGTTCGTGCACGTGCAGGTTATGCATTTGATCGTTGGCTTCCATACGTTGCCGCAGGTGTTGCGATTGGCAGCGTGAAGAATACCGTATCAGCTTCGGGCGTTATCGACGGTGATCCTTTTGATGTTTCAGAATCCAAAAGCAAGACCCACGTTGGCTGGACTGCTGGCGCTGGCGTAGATTACGCTGCAACTGATAACGTCATTCTGCGTCTCGAATACCGTTACAGCGACTACGGCAAAAAGAACTACTCTGTAGTAGACGACGTGCTGACAGCTCGTAACAAGTTTAAGACCAACGAAGTTCGTCTCGGCGTTGCCTACAAGTTCTAATAACTGGTGACGTCCAGTTTAATTAAACCGTTCAGAGAAATCTGGGCGGTTTTTTTGTCGCTTAAAAGGGCCTTAATCGACTAAACTTATTGTTAACCTAACACTATCTATCTTGAAGCGAAGTTCTATATTGTTAATTAAATTTGCAGTAAATAAATCTTGTTTCTCCTGCTGACTAGGCTCAGGCCTCATTGTTTCCGAGCCAGAATATAACGGCTGCTGCGAGATCTATTGCTGCACGGAACCCGACCGGGCAGCGGTCATAACGGGTAGCAATTCTTCGCCAGTCTTTCAGTCTGCCAAACATGATTTCGATACAATTACGCCGCTTGTATCGGCGTTTGTCATACCTGATAGGCTTCTTACGGTTTTTGCGACCCTGGATGCACGGCTTTATCGCTTTGTCTTTTAACCGTTTTCAGAACCAGTCAGCACCATATCCTCTATCGGCAAGAAGATAATCGACCTTCGCTAACGTCTCAATTAAGGCTGTAGGTCCGGTGTAGTCGCTGAGTTGTCAGGCAGTGACGTTTAATCTGATGGGTTGCCCTTTCGCGGCAGTGACGGCATGCAACTCGGTTATGCCACCTTTTGTCCGGCCGATCAGTCGTCCATCGCCCCATTTTTATCCGTAGGCTTGAAGCCGTACGGCAAGCTTTCAAATAGTTCACATTCATCATCGTAGTCTTTCCAACCGACGATTTGGACGGCAGCTCTTCTAATATTTGAGAAAATATCCCCTTTTGACACCAACGGTCTCAACCATCATAGAGAGTTTTATAATGCCCATATTTCCGAGAGGCATCACACCACCGTAATCCATTGCGAAGAATGAAGATAATTCCACTCAAGACACGTCTGTCATCAACGCGTGGTCGTCCATGGCTCTTAGGAAAAAAGGGCGAAGGCCTGACATCTGTCCTTCGCTCAGCGAGAAAAGATTGCTCATCGTTCAGTCTCCTCAAGCGAAACTGAATAAGTTATTCATTCTCAAATCAATGGGTCCTGAGCCTGGGTATCATAAAATACAAAGCCATCAACTTTCAGCTTGCCTTGAATGATCATCGATGGTCTTTTTCATAACCCCAGGCACCGTTTGACCTCTGGCGGACAGGATACGGCGGGTTAAATAACGTATCGGTGTTGAACCAGTTTATTCTCCGCCAATCAATTTACATCCCGGTTTCGCGGTTGTCGCCCATATCGGGCTTTTTGCCGGTGACCGATGCAAAGAGCATCTTCGCCGTGGCCGTGATTGCACCGGGGCCGTCCCAAAATTCGGCATGGCTCGGAGATACAACAATCAGACGGATATTTGGATCGTTCTCAGATTCCCAGAACGCCTTAGCGAAAGGTGTCCAAACATCTTTGATTTTCGCGCGATCATTGGACACCTGAGCATTGCCTTCAATAAAGAGATAATCATTGGCAGACTCATTCGAAAAAGTGAGCTGCACAGTTGATTGTCCTTGAATGTCGGTGACCTTATCGCCTTGCGCGTCCGTGAGGAAGTAAATTGCACCCTCGTCTTTGCGAACGATCGGAGACATTGGAACCTGTTTTCCATTCCAGCCATAGAAGCAGACGCGGTTATCTTCAGCTATCTTCCAGGCTCTCTGTGGATCTGAATGGGACATTGGTTTTACCTCTACTGTGCGTATGGGGTTTAGATGTATTTAAAGTTGTTTATCTATCGGCGACAACGACCCAGCATCATGCCAGTAAGCAACCCGATGATGCCAACTGTTGCCAATGTTGCGGTTGCTGCGCCAGGATTTTCTCGAGCCGCGTTCAGTACTCTTTCGCCATGGTAGCGAGCGTTCGATGCAACGTCTTCAAATGCGGACGATGCGGACGATAAGGCGTTATCAGCCTTGTCAGAAGCGCTCCCAAGGCGTTCAGCAAGCTGTGAAGAGAGGTTGCTCAGTTGGCTACGAAGTTCGCTGATCTGGTCCGCAACTGTATTTTCTGGTTCGTTTGCCATTGAGGTAATTCCTTCTTTAATAAATTGGTTGACAGCATAGGCTGCGTTGCCATTTGAGAACGTATTGCACCGCCTTTTGTTTCACTGAAATAAAAAAAGAAAATCTTATCTGGGTGTAGCTCAGCGGGACGAGCACTCGGTTTGGGCCCTGGAAGCCGCAGTTTCAAACTCTGGCACCCTAACCATATTCATCAGATCATTCGCCACAAGATTGATTAAGGCTGCCACTTCAGATGAAACCCAAAATGAGTCATTTACCCAATGCCTCGGGGATATTTTTGACTTTTAATTTGGATAAGAGGGTATTGGTGCGCGTCGAGTTTGATGCCAATTTACATGTTGTTGAGAGGATATTCTCGCGCTGTGCTAAGTCAGGATGACGGCAAGTATTCGCACTTATACTAATTTATCGCGATAGTTGAAAAGGAAAGGGCGAAGGAGTAAGAGTATGTTGGCATTCTCAATACAATTGTTGATTGATACCTACCAGCGACGTCGTCTTGGTGCAAAATACAGCAACAAAAACGTTGCGATGATGGGTATTGCTACGCCGATGAAATATTGCCCCATGTGTGTTGAAAAGAAATGTAATTGTTGTGCCATGCCACCCCGCCTTAAAATCCACCCCAACGAAATAGTCCTCTCTTGTTGGGACTATGACAAAGAAACAAGTTTACTCATCGCAAAGCCACATGGCAATTATGGCCATAGAAACTGAAAAGAAAGCCCTGAATCAGGGGTGGATGAGCTGGGGTCATGCGGGTTTTCCATTTGCCTCATTAAGGTTGACGCGTCGTTTCAAAAAATCACTTTGGTAACCACCAAAGAAGAGTGAATGCCAAGACTGTTGCCAGTACAGCCCCTGCAATGAGCAATACCTGATCTGAAAACGCGAAATTGAGAACTGTCATCTGTGATTGCGCTCCGACCAGATCATAAAGCCAATTAGGGCAAGCAATGCGACCGTCATAAATCCGATGAACCAACCCATAAAACTTCCTCCGCCCAATAAACGCGCTTAGCGGGAAAAAGGTTCAACGTGCCATTTAAAATAGAAAGCCCCGGCAGACGGTAGGTCAAATCCGGGGCTCTACACCAAGGCAACTATGACGGGCGGCCTTTAATGCATCTTCTGTATTACAGAAGATGCTAAAAAAGAAAAGCCCCAGCGACAGCGATCAAGCTAGGGCTGCACCAAAGCATTTGTTTTGGACGACTTTGAATGCGTCAGATCTATTACCGAACGGTCCAATAAATGGAAAGCCCCGGATGAAGAGATGTTACATCGAAGGCTGCGTGAAGTCCGATCTCATAGCGGCCGTGCGCCCATCCGAGGATAAGGTCGTTAGCCAGCATTTCCGCGATCCGGCTATCATCCTTCTCATAGATGTCGTACCTGCTCGGGTCGACAGGACTGTCCGCCCGGAAATCACTACCCGAGTATACGTTCCAGTCAATCTTCGGATTGCCAGTAAAGCAGAACTGCGCATCGATAGCGGTGCCGATTTCCGATCCCGAGTCGTTGGCGACGGGGGGAACGAAGATCTCAGAAAAGAGATTGGTGTCCCTCCATTTGGAATTCCAGTCGCAGTTCAGACCGCAGCCGCCCGCGATCAGGAGTGGCAGCCCGCCTTTCAGATTCTCCTTCGCAAATCTGTAAAAGCGATCGAAGATCGCATCACTATAGATGCCTGCGAAGTTCCGGAACTCTGCGTCGTCGAGTCCCACATTGAGGTGCGTCGCGTCTGCGATCCGGTCGTAATCGCTGAGCTTTCGGTAGGGATCGCGCAACAGGAAGCTCATCAGTCGCTGCTCCTCCGCCGTGGGGATGTCGCGTGTCGAGAACGATGCGATCGCCATCAACTTGCCGGCGTCAGAGGCGCGGGCGTAGGGCGCGTACTTCGGAAAGGAGGGATCAGCCAGCCCATAGAGAAGTCCGTATCGGTTTCCGGGCTGTGTGAGCGCATCGCCGATCAGCGTGATGTTGAGCTCCGGATCGATCTCGTAAAAGGAGCCCATCTCTCCTTCCCAGACGAGCGCGTAGCATGCAGTGCCTTTCGGGAAAGGCGACATGCCGAAGGCGCAAAGAATATGCGATCGCTCGTGCGACGAAGAGAAGTAGTTGACCCTGCCTCGAAGCAACCGACCCTTGTCCACAATGATGCCCGAGCCCGAGACGCCCCGATAACCCGAGTTCCTGTGCGATCCATGAAGATACTCGTGGTGGTCGCGGGGCCACCATCCTCCCATGCATATGACATCCGGTAAATCATCAATCTCGCCAATGGCGTCGAGGACGTCGGCTACAGACACATACGAGTATCGGTAACCGGAGTCCTTTTCCGCCTCGATCGAAAACATCAAGCGGGAGTCCTGGAGATATGCGATCGCGCCGTCGTGGCCAGGATTGTATGAGAGAATTTTCATCTTGAGTCTTGATCGTTGAACCGCCATGACATCACACGGCCAGGTACGAAATTGCAATCACTCTTAGAGCGGATCAGCACCAAAGTTGTGATGTGACAGATTCAAGCTGTGGGTGGCGATAATGATTTTCGGAGGCGGGGATATTTGCGCTGGCCGGCGAAACGCAGACGCGGGTTAGCCATCGCGAGTCTTAAGCTATCATCGGCAGATTCGCTTCCGGCGCCACAGTAGATATTAGAGAGTAAGTATCTGGCCGTGTTGGAATATTTCACACTGATTTAGCCAATGGATGAAGGGGTCGGCGGTTCGAGCCCGTTCAAGGCGAGTGATCAGGAAAAGTTTTCCAGCACGGCCGGGAATGGGGCTCTTCCTGGAAGACACACCGACACATCTCAGGATCAGGCATGATACCGCAACGCCTCGATAATCACCCTCATAGCCGGTGACATTTGACGACGGCTTGCGTAGTAGAGATGATATCCTGTGAAGGGTTCGCTCCAGTTGTCGAGGACCGCTTGCAATCTGCCGTCGGCGATGTGCTGCTCGACCAGATCATCCGGTACGTAGGCGATCCCATAACCCTGCACGGCCGCATCGATCTGCGATATCGAGGAATTGAAGCTCAGCTGCCCATCTACCCTCACTCTCAGTTCCCTTCCGTCCTTTTCAAACTCCCATTGATAAAACCCGCCCCACGTCGCCTGACGCGTGTTGATACATGTGTGTCTGACCAGATCTTGCGGCGTTGCCGGGATGCCGTTCTTTGCGAAGTAGTCCGGGGAGGCGACCGCCCGAAGACGCCAGTCGGGCCCGATCCGCACGGCGATCATGTCCTTATCAACGCTTTCCCCCAGTCGAACCCCAGCGTCGAAACGTTCCTCGACGATGTTGCGCATACCGTTATCGCTGTAGAGTTCGACACTGATGTCTGGATATTCCGACAAAACGCGACCCAGTTTCGGCCAGACGGTGGTCTGAAGAGCATGGTCTGATAGTGTCACGCGAACGGTTCCGGATGGCTTTTCGCGGAAAGCGATGAGGTCTGCCAGATCCGCCTCAATGCCTTGAAACTTCGGTTCAAGAGACGAGCGCAGGCGCTCGCCTGCTTCTGTCGTTGCAACGCTGCGCGTGGTCCTGGTCAGCAGACGCACGCCAAGCCGGGCTTCCAGCTGCTTGATTGTATGGCTCAGCGTCGATTGCGAGGTTCCGAGCGTCGCCGCCGCTTTCGTAAAACTCTGTTCCTGGGCGACCTGCAAAAACCACAGCAGATCCTTCATGTCCTCTCGCAGCAAACTCCGGCCTCCGATTAATGTTGAGGTTCGATAAGTCCATACGGTTTAGCATAGATTGTTCGCAAAGTCGCCTCGCGATAGCTTGTTGGCATGAAACAGCAATCAGAATTTCGTGAGATAAACCTGACCTTTGACGAGAATATTGACGGTCGCCTCCCGGCGTGGGGCGCTGTTTTCTCGATGGCGCTGTGTGTTTTCGTCCTGATTGCATCCGAGTTTCTGCCGGTCAGTCTGCTGACCCCCATTGCCACGGATCTTGGTGTGTCGGAAGGCAGCACGGGGAAGGCGATTTCCGTCTCCGGCATCTTTGCGGTTCTGACCAGTCTCTTCATAGCCTCCTTTACCCGTAGGGTTGATCGGCGTGTCGTCGTGCTCGGCCTCACTCTGCTGCTGATGGCATCAGGGGTGGTGGTGACCTTTGCTCCGTCCTTTCCCGTTCTGATGGTCGGTCGCGCGTTGCTAGGGGTCTCGATTGGCGGATTCTGGTCGATGTCCACGTCGATCGTCATGCGCCTCGTGTCCAGAGAAGACGTACCGAAGGCTCTCGCGCTTCTGAATGCAGGAAATGCGATTGCAGCGACCGTCTCGGCTCCGCTCGGGAGCTTCCTTGGCGCCTATATCGGATGGCGCGGGGCGTTCTTTGTCGTCGTTCCGATCGGATTGCTTGCGCTGCTATGGCAATGGATCAGCCTGCCAGCACTTCCATCCAAACGAGACGGTCCGTCGCTCAACGTTTTCCGGTTGATCCTACGCCCGCCCGTCGCGGCAGGGATGACGGCTATCTTCCTTCTGTTCATGGGGCAGTTTGCGCTGTTCACGTATCTCAGACCGTTTCTCGAACAGGTCACCCGGGTCGGAATACCGACGCTGTCTCTTCTTCTGCTCCTGATGGGATTGGCCGGCGCGACCGGAACATGGGTGATTGGATCACTGGTGCAACGTCGGCTGTTCAGCATTCTGGTCATCATTCCCTTGCTGATGACCGGCATCGCTGTGTCCCTGGTCGCCTTCGGCAGCATGGAAGCGCCAGTCGCGGCGGCTATGGTGGGCTGGGGCTTTCTTGGGACGGCTGCGCCTGTGGGATGGGGCACATGGCTCACCCGCGTCCTTCCCGACGATGCCGAGGCGGGTGGCGGACTTCAGGTTGCCGTCATTCAACTGGCAATCACCGCCGGTGCATCAATTGGCGGACTGTTCTTCGACGCGTTTGGATGGCGGTCGACCTTCACGATGAGCGCGCTGATCCTGTGTGGCTCCTCACTTATGTCACTTGCCGCCTGGCGGGTGACGAGGAGGCGAACGTGACCAGAGGCCTTCTCAAACCGTACCGGCGCCAATTGCTGGCGATTGGTGCTGCGGCGCTGACTGTCCCGGGACGAGCTCTCTCGCAAACCAGGCAAAACAACAAGGAGCGAACCGACGTGAGGATCACGCTGAGCTTTGGAAATCACACGATGACAGCAACCCTTTTCGACAATCCGTCGGCGCGCGACTTCGCTTCCATGCTGCCGCTCGATCTCAAGATCGAAGACTTCAGTTCCAACGAAAAGATCGCGCATCTCCCGCGAAAGCTGACCGTCGAAGGCCATGGGCCGTTCGACAAGAGCGGCCATACGACCTCTGTTACTACATGCCATGGGGCAATCTCGCGATGTTCTTCGCCGACTACAAGCATCCCGGTTTGATCCGTCTCGGACGCTTCGATGAAGGCTATGAGGCGCTACACGTACCCGGCGAATTTTCACTACGCGTCGAACGCGTCCAATGAAAACAGACTTCAACAGCACAGGAGGCTCAGCCATGAGCAAGCAAATCGATACTCCCGAGACCTGCGACACCACCAGACGGAACCTGATGAAGGCAACGGGGCTCGCTGCAGCAGCGATCGGCATGATGCCGGCGGCCAGTGCCACGATGGCGTTCGCACAGGACAATTCGTGGGACAAGGTGTTTCCCAAGAGCGATAAAGTCGACCATCAGAAGGTTTCGTTCAGGAACCGATATGGCATCACCCTGGCAGGTGACATTTACCTGCCGAAAGATCGCGGAAGCGAGCCATTGGCGACCATCGTGATTAGCGGCCCATTTGGTGCGGTGAAGGAGCAATCATCAGGGCTTTATGCCCAGACCATGGCGGAACGGGGATTTGCCACGCTGGCGTTTGACCCGTCCTATACTGGAGAGAGCGGCGGCGAGCCTCGCAACATCTCTTCACCCGACATCAACACCGAAGACTTCAGCGCTGCGGTGGATTATGTCGGCCTGCAGTCCTATGTCGACCGCGAGCGCATCGGCGTCATCGGCATATGCGGCTGGGGTGGCATGGCGTTGAATGCCGTCGCCGCCGACAAGCGTGTCAGGGCCGTCGTCGCCAGCACGATGTATGACATGACACGCGTCATGTCGAAGGGCTACAATGACAGTGTAACACTTGAGCAGCGAACACAGTCGCTGGTGGAAATGAGCCGACAGCGTTGGGCTGATGCTGAAAAGGGTACCCCCGCCTATGGTCCGGTATCACTCGAACTGAAAGGCGGTGAGCCGCAGTTCGTCGTTGAGTATGCCGACTATTACATGACACCGCGCGGCTTTCATCCTCGAGCGATCAACTCGAACGCAGCCTGGAGCCTGACGACACCATTATCGTTCATGAACATGCCGATCCTGAGCTATATTTCGGAAATCTCCCCGCGACCGGTCCTGATCATCCACGGTGAAAAAGCCCATTCACGCTATTTCAGCGAAACTGCTTTTGCCGCGGCATCGGAACCGAAGGAGCTCCTGATCATCCCGGACGCAAACCATACCGATCTCTACGACCGCATGGACAAGATCCCGTTCGATCGGATCACGGCGTTCTTCGGTGAGCATCTGGCTTGATAGAATGGATTGCGGCGTCAGCACTGGCTGGCGCCGCAATGTTTTTACGACAGCAAAGTTTAGCAACGGTAACCGTCTTCAGCACTGAATATTCTGTTGCGGGTACACTGTGTACGCCCTTACATAAGGGCGACAATCTATCGTCACGAGGGTTTGCGGCCTCGTGTTGAAGGCCTGACGGGAACAGTCGTTCCATACTCACTCCACCATGCCGCCAACGCCTCCATTGTGGGGCCAAGCCCGCGCGCCTTCTGTGTCATCTCGTACTCGACCCGGAGCGGCACCTCGGCAAATATGGTTCGCGATATCAACCCGTCCGCTTCGAGCTCCCTGAGCTGGGCGGTTAGCATGTGCTGGGTGATGCCAGGTATGGCCTTGCGAAGCTCTCCGAACCTATAGACCCGCTCGTTGAGCAGCCACATGATTTCAAGCTTCCATTTCCCAGAAAGCATGCTGAAGGCACGGCGCATCTCGTCCTGCATCGTCGGCATTTTGCCGGTCATGGTATGTATTTCCATACTAGGGTGTCTTAATTCATCCTACTTGCATAAATCGATCTTAAACTACAACTTGCAGCAATGCATCAGAAGAGCGTGAAAAAAGCTCTTCATTCATCGTTTCAAGAAAGGCGCTGTCTGGCAGCGGCACGGTTTCTGCATGACTGCAACATATACGTATTGGATTAGCACGGCACTGTTGTCGTCGCTCTATATTGTCTCAGCCTTCATGTATCTGACGAAGCGGGATTTCGTCAGGAATGCTCAAGTCGATCTTGGCTATTCCGCCGCCCACCTCGTTCCATTCATGATCGTGGTCAAAATCCTCGGCCCGCTGGCGATCCTTTCGCGCGTCAACGTGCCGCTGAGCGATCTGGCCTATGCCGGTATTTTTTATCACCTGCTTTTGTCGGGAATGGCGCATCTGGGCGCTCGCAAACCTGCGGGTGCCATACCTGCGGTCATTGGGCTCGTCTTGCTCTTCGCCTCTTTCCTAACCCAGAACGCTGCCCGCGCTGTCCCTTCCGCCTATCTGCAGGCTCTGGGTTTCTGACAACCACACCAACAATCAAACTGAGAAATGGAGAAAATCATGGGTCGTCTTGATGGAAAAGTTGCCATTGTCACAGGTGCTGGTCGCGGCATAGGCCGGGCCACCGCCAAGTTGTTCGCCGCCGAGGGCGCGAAAGTCGCGGTTGTCTCCATCACGCCAGCCAATGTCGAGGCAGTCGTTGCCGACATCGAAGCCGCAGGCGGAACAGCGATCGCCGTGCCGTGTAATCTCGGCGACGCGAACCAGATCACTGCAGCAGTCGATAACGAGATTTTGCGATGGTGGAGCTCGACCACCCATTGAAGCGATGATTTCCTTCATCGATGCACACCGCTCGGTGCTCGGGGTCGAGCCGATTTGCAGATTGCTGCCGACTTGCCCCTTCCACCTAGAATGATGTCATCGCCAAGCGCACGGACGTCGACCGTCTGTCGCCCCGCACCCGACGCGACATTGCCATGAAGGTCGCGATACGCCGGGTGTTAAACGAGAGCTGCCAGATCTATGGCGTGCGCAAGGTCTGGCGTCAGGGTGCTGAACTTGAATCTAACTGGCTCCCCACCCCAACTGAAAACTTTTATGCGGTTATGAGACTGTATCTACCAAAGGCGGAAGCGTTAGACGGCGTTTGGATGCCGCCCTCAATCAAAGAAAACTCTCAATAAATCAAGCCGGGGGTTGGGAGGCCCATCAAATATCGGTATTCTGATACAATCAATCTATAAGCACGGTGAGGGGTTTTCTCAAAGCTTTTGCATAATGCAAAATGTGCACTCCAGTCGAAGCGTATGCGACATTGAGACGAAATGATGCATAAGCAATTGCATAATATAGAAAATTATACATAAATAACGGTGCGAATTTCTGCTGAAACAGAGGTGTATGAATGCATTATTACTCCCGCTTATCGTTTGGAATTTTGCTTTCAACCAGCACTGGCCTGTTTTCAATAAGTGAATCTTTATTGCTGCCGGATAGTGCAGTTGCAGCCTGTTCATTCTCTCCCACCATCGGAAATGACACCTATATATGCGACAGCGGGATATTTATTGGTGGTCTGACGGACACAAACGGCAATAATACATTGCTTCTGCCTCCCGGTGGCAGCGGAACAGTCAACGGTAATGTGACATTCGGTGCGGGGACGGATCGTATTGAGGTTCATTCAGGCGCGATAGCAGGCAATGTCATACAGGGCGATGGCGCAGATGCCTTTGTGATTTCTGGTGGTACAGTTACCGGGAATATTCAGCAAGGTGCTGGCATCGACGATTTTATTATGGCGGGTGGTGAGATAGGATCACTTAATCAGGGTGATGCGCTCGACACATTTTTCATGTCTGGCGGCAGGATTGTTGATGCTTTTGATGACGGTGATTATGCAGTGATGACGGGCGGGCGCATCGGCCGCGTCAATATGAAACTCGACAACAATTACTTTAATATGTCTGGCGGCACCATTGATCGTAATCTTGTTGCAGGTTTCGGCAATGACACAATCATTGTTTCAAATGGCATGATAGGCGGCAATATCAGTGTCAGCGGTGGAACCGATATCGTGACAATCACCGGTGGCACGGTGGCTGGTGATATTCTTTTAAGTTTTGGCGAAGATCAGTTCAACTGGAACAGTGGTGGTATTGTCTATGGCAACATCGATATGGGGGGCGATAATGACAGGGCAGTGCTTACCAATCTGATAGATGCCAACATGGGAGCGACGAAACGCCTGACAGGCGGCGAAGGCTTCGATGTTTTGACATTTGACAATGTCAAAACGGGAAAGGTTGACCAGTTCGATAGTTGGGAAACGATTAATGTCACCAATGACACGCGCCTTACATTCGATACCAGCCTGACTTTAGGAGATGTTGGCACCGGAACGGGCACGCTCAATATCGATGCTGCAAGCACCATTTATGGTGGATCTGCACAAAGCGGAATTAATGCGTTTTCAGCAAGCCAGCTTGTCACGGTTAATAATGCTGGCCGTATTGATCTCACCAATGGTGGGCAGAATACCAACGATACATTCACAATCAGGGGCAATTATACCGGTCAGAACGGCCTGTTGTTTGTCGATACCGTGTTGGGTGCCGATGCGTCTCCGTCCGATAAGCTGATTATAGACACAGGCAGCGCTTCCGGCTCCACCGTCATCGTTGTTAACAATGTAAGCGGCACAGGTGCCTTTACTGCATCTGATGGTATCATGGTTGTGCAGGCACTTAATGGAGCGACGACGACGAACACTGCGTTCTCGCTTAACGGAAGAGTGGCTGCCGGAGCCTATGAATATTACCTTTTTAAAGGTGGCATTTCCGCAAATAGCAATGAAAACTGGTATCTGCGTTCGGCGCTGCTAAGCGGTACTCAGCCAGCACCTACGCTCCCTGAGGAAAACCTCACGCCTGAAGTGCCCGAAACTTCTGCACCGCCACCTGAATTGGAACAACCGCCAGCTATTTTGCCAGTTGATCCCAATGACCCAGATCCGGAGGACACTTCCGACCCGGTCACCGAAAACGCACAGCAACCTGAAGCGCCACCCGCCCCGCCGCCTGCCGAGGCTGCCAACCCGCCTGGGACTTCGACAGGACAAACAGAAACGCCACAAGTCGGCTTTGAAGGTGCGGTTCCCCCATCACCGGGTGCCACCCGCGTGGAGGGTGATGTTGTCCCGCTCTATCGCACAGAGGTTCCAGTCTATTCTGCCTTGCCGCCTGTAGCACATCATCTGGCGCTGACTTCCCTTGGAACATTTCATGAGCGCCGTGGCGAGCAGGATGTGCTTAGGAGCGGTGGTTATCTGCCTTCCACCTGGGCGCGGCTCATCGGGCAGGATATGGATATGACGTGGAAAGGCACCGTTACACCAGGTATTGACGGCAAGCTGTTCGGAATTCAGGCTGGTCAGGACCTTTGGGGTCGTGAAACGGATAGTGGCCATTCTGATCGCTTTGGACTGTTCTTCGGATATGCCCGTATGACAGGGAATCTGACAGGCCAGGCTCTGGGCTGGAATAATCTGGCTGTCGGTGATTTGGAAATCACCGGGACGAGCTTTGGTGGCTACTGGACGCATATCGGTCCGCAAGGCTGGTATCTTGATGCTGTTCTTATGGGCACATGGTATGGTGGAGGTGCGAGCTCTGACGCAGGACAGAGCATTGATGTCGATGGCCAAAGCGTAACGGCTTCACTGGAAGGTGGCTATCCGATTGCACTGAACGAAACCTGGACGCTGGAACCACAGGCGCAGCTTATCTGGCAGAGCCTCTCACTTCATGATAAGGCCGATCAATATTCATCAGTATCGTTTGATTCAGACAATGCCTGGACTGGACGCATTGGAATGCGGTTACAGGGAACCGAAGATACCTCAATAGGCAAGCTGCGCCCTTATCTGAAAGCCAACCTCTGGCAAAACTTCTCGTCAGAGCAGGCAGTTTTATTTGGTGGCGATGCGATTGTAACAAACCTTAAAGGTACTTCACTGGAAGTTGGTGGTGGCTTGACACTCGACTTGACCGAGACGGTAAACCTCTATGCGACTGCCGATTATACCACCAACCTTGGAGGTGAGCGCAATCGCATTTGGGAAGGCAATATCGGGCTAGATGTGAAGTGGTGATTTTTAAACTTAGTCTGAATTTGACCCAGTTTTCCATTTCAGGATAACCCACAAGAGGACGGAAATCGATTATGATTGCAACTGGATAAATATGCTGAAGCGGATCAACGCCAAACAAAAAACTGGGTCAAATTCAGGCAAAATTCAACAACTTTACGATTGAGAGGATGTGAGATGAGCTGACGACCGATACCAAGCCCTTGCCGGGCTGGAGAAACGAAGATTCCTCCGATGAAAGTATCGAGCAGACTTATAAAGCTGATGGGCTCCTCGTCAACGCACGCCACTCAGGTCTCGGCATTAGGCAAATACTGATCTTCAATCAGCGTTCGTTGCTCAAGCAAGCGCTGTTCGCCGATAAAAGGATGAGCCAACAGGGACGCGTCAAGCCAAATGCGCGACAGCTTTTTCAAGTCTCCTTCCGGCGCATAGGGCCGGATTACAACGTCGTGGTTCTTCATAATAATTCCAAGAAGAGATATGCAAAAGGGTCCGGCACCCAAATGTTAGTGCCAGGTGAAGCCGCAAATAGCGGTCGAAATCACAAGCCTCTGCGCATATATCTCCTTCTACTCTTTGTCCGTTTCTGGGCCGCTGCCAATACTCTGTCAACGACCGACATGGGGTCAGAATCTGTTGGACCGTTAAGCGCCTCCATTCGAGACATTGCTTTACAATCTACACGCACTCCAAAGCTGCCATTCCACAAATCATGCTGTTGACGACCCTGAAAGGGTGATAGCAGCTGTTGCGCAGGGCATTCTGTTCTAGCGATGTTGAATTTCATCTGAATTTGACCCAGTTTTGTATTTGAGGTTGATCAGTCCCAGCGCATGTATCCGATTGAAACCCATGTCAATTTGCGAAATTGTATGGGTTAGTCCGAAATGGAAAACTGGCTCAAAATGAGCCGAAATTTAACATATTACGGAGGAATTGTTGAAGCATGTCTCGTGCTCTTGTGTAAGTACCAATTATTGGTACAATGATGCAAAGGAGCTATGACATGTCACGAAACACTTCAGTTAGCCTTGGTGATCATTTTGCCAGCTTCATCGATTCACAGGTGAGGGGAGGGCGCTATGGCTCTGCCAGTGATGTGGTGCGCGCAGGATTGCGTCTGTTGGAGGAACATGAAACGCGTGTTAAGTCATTACAGGATGCGCTGATCGCAGGTGAAGAGTCTGGTCCGGCGCAGCCCCTGGATCGCGAAAGCTTCCTGCACAAAATGAAGACAAAGCATGCACTTTGATCGTTATCAGCTTACACCGCTGGCAGAAGCTGATCTGGAAGAGATCTGGGTTTACACTCTACGCGAGTGGTCACTGGACCAGGCAAACATCTACATCCATGATGTGATCGATGCATTTGAAGGGTTAAAAGACGGCAGCAAGCGGGGCCGGCCGACAGACATTCGCGCTGGCTATTTCAAATATGCTGTCGGATCGCATGTGATCTATTTTCAGGAGCAGGGAAACAACCTTGTTGTCATCCGTGTCTTGCATGGGCGTATGGACGTCATGCGCCACTTGTGATGATCTGCTGCATTCAATTTTAACGCGGGGTTTTTCGAGAGATGACAATTGTTTTACATCAGATGGCTAACCTCCGATAAGAGGTACTTATCGGAGGTTAGAAGTCCACACTCGAAGCATCATAAGTGCCGAAACATAAAGGCCGTTTAGCTTAGAATTAACACTTCCTCTAGCATGAAATTCAGTTATTCAGCTTACTGCTGAGTGTATTTTTTACTGTCGTAGCTTCTTCCTGCATGAGATTCATAAACTTGGCGATCAGCCGTGCATTCTTGCTTTTTTGCGGGTGCCATAAGTGCATCGTATATGGGATTTCGACGCTGAAGCGCCGCAGCGCAACGCCCATTTCAAGATAGTCGCATGCTGTCAGAGGGTTAACGATGGAGACGCCCAATCCGGCCATGACCATTGAGCAAACACTGGCCGCGGTTGTGGTTTCAACAGAGTAGCGGCACATAATGTCGTTCTGTGCAAAGATCTCATCGACTTTGCGACGGTAAGGATCATCCTGCGAAAATGAAACGTAAGGAACGCAGTCAAAATCTTGCGGGGTTAATACGTTTTTCTGTGCCAGCGGATGATTGATTGGTAAAACACATACGAGCGATCCAACATCAATTTGCTCGTGGCAAAAGCCTTGGTACTCGAACTGTCCTTCTGTGATACCGAGATCGAAAACATTCGTCATCATCTCGTTTTGTAACGAGATTTCTTCGTGAGAATGAAGAGACAGGTGAATGCTGGTCTTCGAATTTTGTAACCTCTTTGCAACCCTTGGAATGATCGATTCCGCATAAGCCGGGATGGTTGCGATACGAAAATTTGCTGCATGATGCGTGCGTATCGCCGCCGCTGCGCGACTGATTTCGTCCATTCCAATGAACGCTCGCCGCACCACATCGTGCAGAAGAAATGCCTGATCTGTTGGTGTTAAGCGCTTGCCGAACCGAATGAAGAGATCAAAGCCAATCCGCTCTTCCATTTCACGGAGTTCGCGACTGATGGTGGGTTGCGATGTGTTCAAATGAGCCGCCGCAACAGTCATGTTCTTATTGACCATAATGGCATTGAAAACTTCAATTTGCCTCTGGTTCAGTTTTCTCATCAGCTGCATCCTCTCCATATATCAGTTTTGAATAAAAAAGAGTTTTTGAGCATTTCACAAGCATAAAAAACTTTGGAACACTGTCCTCAAAACACCCCCACAAGAATTAGGGAAAAATGGGTGACACAATGAAAACGTCTTCGTCGGTTAATCAACGGCAGCCGGACAGCACATGGTTCTCTTACAAAAACGGAGAGCTTCATGCCGAACAGGTTCGTCTTAGCGAAATTGCGCAGGATATTCCTACGCCATTTTATTGCTATTCGACGGATGCCATAAAATGGGCTTATCAAACGCTGGCGGAAGAGCTGAACAAGATTGATGTTTCGATCTGTTTCGCAGTTAAGGCAAATAGCAATATTGCTGTTTTGCGTTTGCTGGCCGAGTTGGGCTGCGGCATGGATATTGTGTCCGGTGGAGAGCTGGAGCGCGTGCTTGCAGCTGGTATTCCGGCTAAAAGCGTCATTTTTTCAGGTATCGGTAAAACGCGACAGGAAATTAGGAGAGCGCTTAAGGTTGGCGTTCATCAGATTAACGTTGAATCTGCAGCTGAATTGGACGAGATTGTTGACATCGCACGCTTTCTTAAAGTGCGTGCACCTGTTGCATTGCGGGTTAACCCGGACGTCGATGCAAAAACCCATGCCAAGATTACGACTGCAACGAAGAAGAGCAAATTTGGCGTTCCGATTGCCGAAGTGCCGAGCGTTTATGCAGCGGCTTCAAATTGTGCGGAAGTGGAACTTAAGGGTCTAGCAGTCCATGTTGGATCCCAGATGCAGGACCTTTCTCCATTCAGACATACATTCTCAACGATGTCGGATTTGGTTCGCAATTTACGCTCACAAGGTCTTGAGGTTCCGCATCTTGATCTTGGTGGCGGCATTGGAATTTCAATCGGCGAAAAGCCCGGTCCTGATATCAAAGAATATGCCGCTATCATTGCTGAAACCGTTGGCAACCTCGGCTGTAAGCTAACTGTAGAGCCCGGTCGTTGGCTGGTTGGTAGAGCAGGGCTTCTTGTGACTGAAGTCCTGTATCTGAAAGACGTCGATAGCGACGCTGTTGCTATCATTGACAGTGGAATGAATGATCTTATTCGTCCTGCACTCTATGACGCCACCCATCCGGTTATCCCGATTAATGAACCAGAACAGAATGCGAAGTCACAACATAGGATTGTTGGTCCTATTTGTGAAAGTTCAGATGACTTTGGTTACTATGATGGGCTTGGTAAACTGGCAGCCGGTGATCTGGTTGCCTTTGACTGTGCTGGTGCATACGGCGCAACCATGTCCTCCACCTACAATTCCAGAGATCTGATAGCGGAAGTGCTCGTTGAGGATGATCGTTACCGGCTCATTCGCAATCGGTTGGATATTCGGGAGCAGCTAAAAATCGAAGACAAAGGCGAATGGAAATCTGCCGTTGGCTTTTAGTCGAGCGTGGCGGAAAGCCTCGCCACTTTGAAGTTTGATGAGAAAAAAATACAAGAAAAAGGGGAATGCAATGTTACAAAAAATCAAGACCATTCTGTCGGCAAGCGTCGTCAGTTTAGTTCTGCTCGCACCAGCAATGGCATCCGACCATATGCTGCGTGTGTCATATCCTGAAGACCCCAAGACGGCCGATGTTCAAAAAACGACGGACGCCTATACTTTGCCACTTAATGTATTTGATCGATTGATTGAGGCAGAGACGACTGCTCCCGGTAAGTCAGAACTCGTTCCAAGCCTTTCAGAAAGCTGGACGGTCTCCGATGATGGTAAAGTCTACACTTTCAAGCTGCGTCAGGGCGTGCTTTTCCATAACGGTGAAGAACTGAAGGCGGACGACGTCGTCTACACTTTTGACCGTATGCTGGATCCCGCCACCAAGGCATTGAGCACTGATATTCTGGACTTTGTTGATGGTGCGACAGAGCGATTGAATGGTAGCGCCGACAAAGTGCGTGGCATTGAAGCCGTCGATGATTATACCGTCCGCATAACGCTAAAAGAGCCATATGCGGCGTTTACGGCGCTCATGGCTAGCCCACAAGCATCTATTTATAATCGCAAATTTACCGAGCCACTTGGTGATCAGTTTGGCCTTTCACCGGAAACCACCAATGGCACAGGCCCATTCGTGTTGCGCGAGTATAATCTCAATGACAACCAAATGCTTGAGGCGAATGAAGCTTACTTTAAAGGAAGACCAAAGCTTGATCGTGTTCTGGTCCGCGTTGTAGCAGATTCAGAGACCCTGCGTCTTTTGTTCGAAGCTGACGAACTGGACGTGTTCGACCTCGATTACGCAATGAGCCAGACGCCATATTTCTACGGAAGTGACAAATGGAACGAGCACATTAAGAGCGGGCCGCGCGTTGGTATGTATTATTATCATATCAATCAGGCCAACAAACCATTTGATGATCCCAAAGTGCGGAAGGCTTTCCAGATGGGGATCAACCGTCAGGAAATTCTTGATAAGAATTTCTATGGCAAGGGTAAACTCGAAAACGGTGTCATGCCACGTGGTTTGATCTGCTATTCGGATGCCACACCTATCGAATATAATCCGGAAAAGGCTAAGCAGCTTCTCGCTGAAGCTGGTTATCCGGATGGCGTCGACATTAATCTCGCGCAGGTGAGCAGCTGGTCCTCCAAATGGTCTGATATGAACCAGATCATTCAGGCACAACTTAAGAAATCTGGTTTTAATACGCAGATTAAAACGATGGATGAATCTGCTTATTTCGATTTGAGAAAAGCGGGAAAGATCGACAATTACACGCAGACCTGGTCGGCAGACTTCAACGATCCTGATAATTTCTTTTACACGTTTTTCAGCAAAAGCGGTACGGGCGTTCGTGGTTTCAACAATAACGACCCTAAAGTGTTTGACGATGTCGAGAAAGCCCGCGTTATCACCGATCCGGCAGAACGGTGTGCAGTTTATCAAAAGCTAACAGAGCAAATTGTTCAGGACGATGCCGCTTGGGTTCCGTTGTTTAGCCTCGACCATAATTATGTGGTCCAGCCAAGGGTCAAGAATTTTACGATCCCTTGGAATGGCTGGAGCGACATGAGCTATTATAAGACCGAAGTCGAATAAGGCTTTTAGAGCACGTTGCTGCGGCAAGGCTGACTGCAACGGGCTCTGGTCGTTCTTCACATGCCGTTTTGGAAAGTAGTTGGCCAGAAAAATATCGCGGACCAACAACTGCCATTGGTTAATTACGCCGCAAATGCTGTTGGCGCATTGTAAAGGAACTCCTTGCGATGCTGAATTTTGTTATTAAGCGCATCGCGATTTCGATCCCTGTGTTGATCGGAATTACTGCGTTGCTGTTCATCATGCTGAATGTCATACCCGGTGATCCTGTCGCCCTTCTGATGAAGGAACATGCAAGCCCGGACGTGATCGCACGCGTGCGTGCGCAGATGCATCTCGATGATCCACTGATAACGCGCTATTTTCGTTTCCTCTTCGCCGCAGTGCAGGGCGATCTTGGTACGTCGATTAAGCTCAATCGCAGCGTCACTACGCTTATTACGAATGCTTTCCCAAACACATTGCTGCTTGCTGCATGTGCTGCGGTGGTGTCGTGGATGATAGGTATCCCTGCTGGAATTATTTCTGCTGTGCGCCGCGATACAATGGTTGACCATTTTTTCATGGGCTTCTCGTTGCTCGGCGTTTCGATGCCGATCTTCTGGTCGGCTCTTTTGATGCAATATGTGTTTGCGGTTCAGCTCAAATGGCTGCCGGTGTCAGGCTTCTATGGCTATCAATATGTCATCATGCCGGCACTTGTTTTGGGGTGGAGTTCGGCAGGCGTTATTGCGCGTTTAACCCGCTCAAGTTTGCTTGAAGTTATGCGCCACGATTACATTCGCACAGCGCGTGCGAAAGGCCTGCATGAGACCTTTGTTATCACCCGACATGCGCTAAAGAACTCGCTCATTCCGGTTGTAACCATCATGGCTATTCAGGTGGCGAGCCTCTTGTCTGGTGCCGTTATTACCGAAGCAATTTTTGGCATTCCTGGAGTTGGGCGCATTTCCGTCAGTGCAATTCAAGCGCGTGACATGCCGCTGCTGCAAGGGTCGGTATTGTTTGCAACTGTCCTCGTCATTCTGGGCAATTTGCTCGCGGATATACTTTACTCCGTCCTCGACCCTCGCATCCGTAATCAAATGAAGGGTGGCTCGAAATGACGCAAATCGCACAAGTTGTTCAGAATGTTGATGAGCAGATTCACGATGCGCAAAGCGACAGCTTTCTCAGTGATACGATCCGCAGTTTCAAAAGAAATAAGAAAGCAATGATAGGTCTTTTCGTCATTGCGGCCCTTGTTTTTATAGCAATTTTTATCCCATGGCTCAGCCCGCATGACCCTTATCGTGTAGAGTTGGACGAACAATTGTTACCGCCATCTTTGACCTACTGGCTGGGTACAGATAATTTCGGCCGCGATTTGTTGACGCGAATTCTTTACGGCGCACGCATTTCTTTGCTGGTTGGTATTATTCCAAGCATGATCGCATTGATCCTTGGCACTATCATGGGGGTAATCAGTGGCTTCTTTGGTGGGCGCGTCGATTTCGTTATTATGCGCTTGGCCGATATGATGATTTCCTTTCCGTCGCTTCTGCTTGCGATGGTGGTGATGTACACTTTAGGGGCAAACCTTTTTAATATCTTCATCGCTTTGAGCCTGGTTGGTTGGGCAGGCGTTGCCCGCGTCGTGCGTTCACAAACTTTGGCAGTGCGCGAAAAGGAATTTATCGAGGCGGCTCGTGCGAATGGCACATCTAAGTCGGTTATCATGTTCCGGCATATATTTCCTAATGTCGTGCCGACGTTAATCGTGCTTTTTTCACTCAGCATTCCCGAAGCCATTATGTGGGAGTCGAGCCTTAGCTTTCTTGGTGTCGGTGTTCAGCCGCCAGAGGCAAGCTGGGGGCTGCTGGTAGCAAAAGGCAAGGAGTATCTTTTTGCCGCGCCCTTGGTTGCCATCATGCCCGGCGTTGCCATTCTCATAACCGTTCTCGCGTTCAACTTCATCGGTGATGGTCTGCGTGATTCGCTTGACCCTTACATGAAAGATTGAGGCTCAAGTCATGTCGAACAGCGATATTCTTCTCAAAGTACGTAATCTCTGCACCGATTTTAAAAAGCAAAATGGCTCAGTGCGCATTCTTGACCATGTTTCCTTTGACGTCGGTCGGGGAAAAATAGTCGGGCTTGTCGGAGAGTCTGGTTCTGGGAAAAGCATGACCTCGCTTTCCTTGATGGGGTTGGTGCAAACGCCTCCCGGTAAGGTGACAGCAGACAGTGTCACGTTGAATGGCTCGGATTTGAGTAAACTCAAGCCGGATGAAATGCGCCGCAAGCGCGGCCGCGAAATTGCGATGGTCTTTCAGGAGCCGATGACGGCGCTAAACCCTGTGAAGACAATGCTTCAACAAGTCGGCGAGCCACTCGCAATTCAAGGACAGTTGAGCAAACGTGAAATCCGCAAAAAAGTTCTGCAGATGTTTGAAATGGTCGGAATTCCGGAACCAGAAGCGCGTTTGAGTGCCTATCCACACGAGCTATCCGGCGGGCTTCGTCAGCGCGCAGCCATTGCCATGGGGCTAATCTGTGAGCCAAAGTTGCTGATCGCAGATGAACCCACCACAGCGCTGGATGTAACCACACAGGCACAAATTCTTCGATTGATGCTTGAACTGCGCGACCGGGCATCAACGGCAATTCTGCTGATCACCCATGATCTTGGCATTATCGCTGAGATGTGTGACGAGGTGAATGTGATGTATGCGGGCCAAATTGTCGAGCAGGCAAATGTGTTTGACCTTTTTGACAGACCTTCCCACCCATACACACGTGGTCTTTTGGCTTCGATACCCAAGGCGACGGAACGACCAACGGGCAATCGTCTCAATAGTATCAAAGGTATGGTGCCCAATCTGGCTCACTTGCCGAAAGGCTGTCGCTTTAGCCCGCGCTGTGCAGACGCAATGCCAATCTGTCACGTGCAATCACCCGATATTTTCGACATCAGAAACGGACATAAAGCCCGTTGCTGGCTTCATGAGAGAAAAGGAGTGGCAGCATGAGTGAGGCTTTAATTTCCACCAAAGACGTAAGCAAATACTATCATATCAAGAGCGGATTTTTCACATCAAAGGAAAAGGTTGTCCGCGCGGTCGATGGTATTACGCTTGATATATACGAGCGCGAAACCTTTGCGCTTGTTGGAGAGTCTGGTTGCGGCAAGACAACCCTTGGACGCGTTATTTTGCGGCTTTTGGAAAAAAGCAGTGGTGGCATTCGTTATCGCGGGCAGGACCTGCACGATTTGGACGACGATGCGATGCGATCCTTACGCAAGAAGCTCCAAATCGTTTTTCAAGATCCTTATGCGTCGCTCAATCCCCGTATGCGTATAAAGCATATCCTTGCAGAGCCTTTGCGTGCACACAAGTATGGCTCGTCTGAACAGATCGACGCAAGATGTCGGGAATTGCTGGAAATGGTCGGCCTTCGCGCCGATCTTCTGAACCATTATCCGCATCAGTTCAGTGGCGGGCAGCGCCAGCGCATTGGCATCGCACGCGCACTTGCCAATAACCCTGAATTTATCGTGTGTGACGAAGCCGTGTCGGCACTTGATGTTTCAATTCAGGCGCAGGTTCTTAATCTTCTGAGTGACTTACAGGAGAAAATGAAGCTCACCTATTTGTTCATTACCCATGATTTGAGCGTCGTGCGGCAATTTGCAGATCGCGTAGGGGTGATGTTTTTAGGTCGTCTTGTGGAAGTTGGTACAACGGAAGAGCTTTTTACAAATCCGCGTCATCCCTATACCATGTTCCTGATTTCTGCTGTTCCGCGTCCTGATCCGCATCAGAGAAAACGTGAAAAGTTGATTTTAAAGGGTGACATACCAAGTCCGATGAACTTACCTTCGGGTTGTCGGTTCCACACACGCTGCCCTTATGTGCAGGATATTTGCCGTGTGGAAGACCCCGTTTTGGAAATGCATCAAGCGAGAAGTGTGGCGTGCCACTTTCCGTTGAACGAGAGTGCTATGCTATCCATGTAAGAGTGCCCTCTATAACATGGTGGCGTATCGACGATGATGACTTATGGCTGAAGAGTAGAATAATGGACCTTTTGATCAAAAAAGTGGCTGATAATCTCTGGCATGCACAGTTCGGCGACAAGATTTGGCGCTGTGCCGTTGGCAGAGGTGGTATTCAGCAACATAAGGAAGAAGGGGACGGTGTAAGCCCCGTTGGGGGTTGGCCTCTCCGCCGTTTATTTTACCGAGCAGATCGCATTTCAAAGCCGGAAACAGTCATTGATTGTCGTGAAATGACCGCTCTTGATGGATGGTGTGACGATCCTGCAAGCCCTGCTTATAATAAGCATGTGACTTTGCCTTTTGCGGCACGGCATGAAGTTTTCTGGATGGAACACGATATTTACGACTGCGTTGTGGTTCTAGGGCACAATGACAGTCCAATTGTTCCCGGTGCGGGCAGCGCAATATTTCTGCATATCGCAAGGCCGGAATATACACCGACTGCAGGTTGCGCAGCGTTAAGCAAGGAAGATCTCTTAGAGTTTCTGAAACTGGCGCAAAAGGATACATATCTGCAATTTCTTGATAGATAACCCAGCTATTCAAATCACCATTGTCTTATTATCTATGGCTGGTTGTGTTGTAAAATGGATTTGAACCGAGAATGCCTACCTGTCGCGGCTCGAACTTGCGGCGAAGTTCACCTCGAATAAGGTGTCGGAAGTATCTAATCCCCATCGCCCGTTCGCCCCGGAGGAGATCAAACGCCGCACTCGAAATGCGGCGTGGGGGTAACTCCACCGTGGGTTCGAATCCCACCCTCTCCGCCATTTTATTTATGAAATCAAATAGTTAAACGAAATGCAGCTTACTCGTGTAGCGATCTTTATGCGGCCCAGCGTTTGTCTCCAATAAAGGGCCACGCTCAAGGCACGTCCTCACGCGATCATCTCAAATGGCTTGAACTCTTGGATCTCGCTACGCGCTGCCTGGAGGTGGCTTTTCTTAAGCAATCTGTATAAATTTCGATCTTGCGATTTTTGGGGGCATTTCGATGGGTGATCGTGACGTTGTAGTTTCCGGTAGTTTTAATACGCGTGATTTGGGCGGATACCGCACAAAGCATGGTGATCTGGCCTGGCGAAAGACTTTTCGGTCTGGAAACATGGCTCATGTGGATCAGTCGGGAATAGCCGCGTTAAAGCAATTAGGTGTAACGCGCGTTATTGATCTTCGAAGCCAAAAAGAAAGAGACGCCGAGCCTGATACCTTTGGCTCTGCTGACGGCATCGAGTTGATTGCCATTTCACTCTTTGACGACCTCAACCCTCAACAACTGCCGCAAGGCAACGCGCTACTTGATCTCTATATTCATGCGCTAGAAACTCAGGGCTCCGTATTTGTAGACGTATTGAGCAAAGTTGCTGACTGCTCTGGCGGTGCTTTGTTTCACTGCACGGCGGGTAAAGATCGAACCGGACTGATCGCCGCTTTGTTGCTGTCATTGTCCGGCGTAAGTCATGCCGACATTGTTGAGGATTATGCACTGACAGCGGACCGCCTCGGCCCCTTACTCCAGACCATTGAAAAGACGGCTCAGGCTTTTAATTTGAGCAAGGCCGATTATATGCCGATGCTCGAATGCAATCCGTCGACCATGAACAAAACACTGAAGTGGCTTGACCACGGCTTTAACGGTGCCGAAGGCTATGTAAGGTCGCATGGTTTAACAGATGCTAACCTTCAAAATCTTCAAAGCCGCTGGCTTTTAACTTAGTCTCTGGAAATAATAGTTTAATCGGCATGGCACCCGAAATGAAAAGATATTCCAGATAAAATTCAAAGAACAGAATTGTTCCCCGTGTGAGTATCTTGATGCAGCAGATCGACCGCTCATATCTCTGTCCGAAGGATGTGGCCTAGGCTTACGGCTTCTTTTTGAATAGGCTTCATCAATAAGCCAACACCCCATTGAACAATTTCAAAATCAATCTGCAAAAAAGGACCTTTGTTCAGACTCCGTTCCTTGTAAGAAGTTAATTGCGAATAGTTTTTCAAGTGTCGCGGGTCCTATACCTGGAAGTCTACCCAATTGACTAATTTGACAAGTCTTACCGTCAACTATTGCATTGATCAGAATATCCAGCCTTGCCTTGGTTATACCAGTCAAAGTGGATAGCTCAACAATACCTTTTGCGCGAACAAAATTTGCAAGTTTGTCATAAAGATCATCACCAGCTTCTGGATCGTATTCGTATATTTCTACATCTAAGTCTTCGAGTGGCAACAGATACTGTTTTAGTAAATTTCGTGAAATCTCGGGCGCCAAGCCACCTTTATCAGCCCCCAATAATGGAAAAGCTATCGACGTTATATTTTTTTCTTTGTAAGTAGCAACGAACTTCTGAAGCCCTTTTTCCAAATACTCAACCTTTGAGGGGTATTTCCAATCAACTTTCGTCGGAAAATTCAAAACCTGTGGTCGCGCTGACTTGTAAAGCCACAGGATTCCCGGTTTCAATTTTCTATCCTTGCAAAGTTCAACATAGCGGTCATACATGTTCGGCAGACGAAGTCTGAACTCTAGAGCTATACCGGCCCCCATCACGCCAACACAGTTCACTGTATTAACAATAGTTTGAGCCTTAGTAGTAAAAATATTTCCCTTAATTTCTCTGATACTCAATCCTTAGAACCTCTATATAAAAGTAAAATTAAAACCAACCGAAAAATCAGAAAAACAAAGTAGGACTTAATTTAATAATTGCATTGTTTCCATAACCTATAGTTGACACCACACTATCCATCATATCGGAATTTTTTACGTGTATTGAAATTAAATACTCTGAATCTACACTGTTAAGAACGAGGCATTCGCTCATCATTAACTGCTTAGTATCAACATTTACTACTCCATCGATCGTCCATCGATCGCTATTTATATTCGACCAGTCGAAATTGGTCACATCGCTCAAACAATAAACTATACGCGACCTGTTTGCAGCTGCATTCCCCTCAGAATATATCGTATAGTTCGAAAGACAAACACGGCGATCCACTTCAATAATTACGATTTTATCTGGATGCTCACGTTGTTTTTCGTAGAGCATTGCATTTCGAGGGTTAAAATACATCGGAACGTAATCATGAAGGGATTTCTTGTGAACTGGATCAACCCGTTCACGGCGAGAATTCACCGTTGGATTACTAATATCTAGGTATTCTGGAGCGCTATTGTGAGATGAAAGCCCGAAATTCATGATACTTTTTAAATTACTCATGTGAGTCATATGAAACAGTCGGAAATTTGAGCGATCTAAAAAATTCTCTTTAATTGGAAGTAGAAAATCTCCGAATTTGATCGGCCAAACAACAGCGCGATTACCATCACTCAGATCTCTATAGCTACCTCCGACATCCACATGTTTCCCTAAATCAGTTAAATCGTATCGAGAATCTGATCTAGTAATATACCCATCTTTTATAAGCTTATCAAAAATAAAAGGCTTTGCTTTTAAACCCACAATCCTTCCTAAATTACTTGTTGATACACCCTCAGAAGAAACAAAATGATCTAAATCAATAAATTTATTTTTCGATTTTTTATCAAAGTAAACACGTAAATCACTGCCATTATTTTCTTTTGAATTTTCAAAAGAACCATTATTATCGGAAAAATCATTAGGAAGAACTATAGATTTTTTCAAATCCTTTTGCGCTTTATCATCGTTAATAATCGAAACACTATTCCGATTGATAATTCCTAAAATATAATCAGACAAAAGCATTTCTTGGATCAAGAGAAACTCTTTAAAGCTGCTACTTGCAATTTTATCAGCTTCTCTCTCCAACATGCGGTCAGAGTTGACATGACTTAATGTCTGAGCCAGAATATCGCAGGCTTTTTTGAGCTTTTTAATTCGTTCTTCGGCGACGATATCGGAAATTTCTCCCGGCAATACGGGAGGAAAATGAAGAATGTGAAGCTCAATTTTAGCCTCTTTCTTATTATTAGTTTTAGACCTTAAATTAGCCAGAGCCTTATAATAACCTTCTTTCAGGCTTGGATTACTATCCAATTGGCGCTCTATTTCACAGCTATGCTTAGCTGATTTTAAAACGCATTCTACAGAGAAAACAAGTCTATTGATTTGTATGAACAAATCTCTATTAGCTGCTATTCTAGCGTTTTCATTTTCAATATAATTAGTAAGCTTTTCCGCCGATTTCTCCACCCCTACTGCGGCGACATTAACGGAATTCGCTACACTAGTGACGCGTTCAAGTATTGATGCAATTGTTAATTTTTCGATCGGTGCATCAACCCCTTGGAGCAGATGCTTCGATCCTGAGCTATTTATATTTTTTCTATCACTATATTTTGACGAAATGTCATGGTTCTTAGCTTTATCAAATTGCTGTTGCGGCTGTTCCGAAACTTTCTCTGAGAGTGCCTTTTCCTTCTCAGGAATCAGTGATGATAAAAGCCAAACCGTGCCCCAAGCTGTGCCTAGTTGGAGAAGCATCAAGCCACTTGTCCATACAGCAAAGAATGTCCAGAGTGTCCAGAGACAAGCTACACCTATCATGGCCCCAGACGAAAAGATTCGCGACACAGCAACACTGGCCGCAACCATTATCTGCCAGATGAGAATTATTTCCATAAGATTGCCCCATACACCACAAACTGCCCGTCATTCGAGGCTGCTTTAGCATCAACTAAAAGGTGTAGACAAGAATTCCTCTTAGAATTGCTATTCTTAAACTTGCGGACAAAAACAGCGGGCAGTCCTTGGCTCCCCCCTACGGGGCGTCCTATGCATGATCTTCAATAGTTACATGAGATCAACATGGCAATTATCCGCAAACTCAGAGGCCGCTGTCAGGTGCAGGCCTACGGACAGGGTTAAAAAACGCGATAATTCATGAGGCATTTCGGTATCTACATTTCCGAGAATTATCTCAATCCAAGATGCTTTCAAAACGCAGTTCAGCATTAGGACTGGTCAGCGAATATCTCTCGATCTTGCATGAGCCCTTTTTCCGAACAGGTGCTGCACCTCGTAGGACAAATGTATGCCAAGTGCCTTCAGGTTGACCTTTGACTTTATAAGGCGCCGGGCTGCAGCCTTTTTTGAAAACATAAGCGGTCCCCTCTATTGGACGGCCAGTCTCAAAATAGTCCCACGGGCGACCTTTGAACAGAACGTGACCCGGCGATATTGTTCCACGGATCGACTTCTTTGGATTTTTATAAGCGATAATCCCATTCTTGTAGTCGACAAGCATCAACGACCCATTGTGATCAAACTCCGGCGCTCGTGTCTTCACCGAGACCTTTCCTGGGTGCGGTAAGAGACCATGTTTAGTCTCAGATTTGGCGGCTGCAACCGGACTCTCTTCCTGATTTGCGCTTGGAAAGTCTTCGGCCAGAACTTCTTTTCCGTCTTCACACTTTTTCCAAAGATGGTAGCTGCCATCGACAAACCGCCATGTCGGAAAACAAAAGCCTGGCCCACCAATGACAACGTCTGCCATCTGCCCGTTTTCACGCGGCAGATATTCAAGTTCGGCAGAATCAAAACCGAACTCTCTTTTCCAGTCACCATTTCCGTCAGAGATCAGTAGATAAATATGCTGGCCCGACCGGCCATAGCAGCTGCTCGCACCATTCCCCAGTTCCGCTGGAGAACTCGTAATCTCCAGCTCCTTTATGCCATCGCCATTCAGATCAATCTGCTTTACGGCATAGTCAATGCTAGTGCCCGCATCTTTGGCACATTCAACAGCTCCATCTTTTTCAAATGAAGCGAGATCGGCGACAGCTTCATCAACGATCTCTTTCGACCAAGTAGGATTATTACTTTTTGGCGGTGCTGCGCTACCTGCTGACCGATCATCAACCGTAAACGCGCCGAGGCTAGTCTCGGTCGCAGACGCGACTCCAGCGTCAATTATATAGAAAGCTGACGAAATGCACGCAACTGCGCAAACAAAAGACCTACCCATGACCCACCCCATTTTCAGTTGATCTAGCATCAACCATGAGGTGCAGACAAGGATACCTCTGTGAAATGCAACTCATTGTTACCAAGCTTCGCTCCACGTCGGGCTAGCTTAATCGCATGGCCATCTCTGCGCGGCTCAGCGCTTGTATGAAATCAAGCGCCACGCTCAAGGCACGAAGGTTCCAGCCAATATTGTTCTATTCGCCATAATTCGCCATCTGTCACACGCCTAATTTCATCAATCGTCTTCTGATATTCGTCAGAGCTAAAATTTGACCATCCTATCATGTAGCGAGTGCGCCAAAAGTCAGCAGCTCCCCCGATATCCCTCCTAGCCAGTTCCGTTAAAAGAAGCCGATCAATAGGTGGGTGCAATGAGTTGGCCTTATTTCTGTTTTCAGAGTTGATAATCTCGAGGCAAGGCCCTGAAAGATACAGCGCTTTAAAATAACAATTGAGTAATTTTGCCGCCACACCATGGGTGAAACGTTGCGGCCCAACTCTCAGCACGTCACTAGCGGCCGTGCATAACTTATTGCGCAAAGCGAGATGCATGGTGTCAAAATCTTGAGGTGATGGAAGATCCTTCCATTCTGAATAATCCAATAGTCCAACTTGTTGGATTAGCTGCAAACCTTCCTCTCTGGTGAACCGACATTTCGTCGAAGAACGCGCCGCAGTTGCAGCAGCCCACCCAGCAAATCTTTGTCTATGCTCAGCAAACGTGTAGCCCCCACGCTTAAAATCAATTCTTTGTATCATCATCCGAATCCGTCGAATTTTTCGCCCCAATACCCATCAATCTTAAACCATCTTTAACTGACTTACTTACATTTATAGCATTTTCAAAAGATGACGGTGATATATTTAAATATCTTAGTGTTTCAACTGATTTCAAGGAGTTTCGAATATCATCTATACCCAAACCCAAAATATGATCATTGCGCGATTCAACTAAAGAAGGATAGTTTGATATCTCTTTCTTTTGCCTGTCCAATAATATCTTCAATTCTCTTAACTCGGATTGCATTAATGTATTTTTACTAGAAATCGATTCTATTTTTTTAAGCTTATCGTTTAACTGCTCTTCGATATCCGAAACTCTTGATCTCGCAAGATTTCGTTCTTCGGTCATTGCTGCAAGATCTGTAGATAGCCGATTTACAAATGTCCCCATTTCATCTGCGGCCCCGCTAAGTCTGTTAAATATATGTAAGAAATCTTTAATAAGCGGATTGCTCGAAAAGTCAGGATATCTTATTTTATGATCAATTTCGCTCCAACCTTCTTCAAATATTGTTCTTACTTGCAGCTCCGACTTTACAGTCTTTTTGGTAAAGTTAGTTTCAATTATATAATGAATTGAACGATAACCGTCTGTGTGCTCCTCCACCTTAAGCTGAAGCTTTTTATAAATGTCACGAAGATCATCTGTATCTCCTTTTCTCACATATGCTATGGGTTCTTCATCTAAAACCCACGTCTCTATTATGGACGTATGTAAAGAAGGAAAATCACCTTTGAATAAATGCAAAGCACGAATTCCAATAAGGTCAGTAACTATATCTCTATAGTTTTCCTTAGAAATATTTTCGTATTTTTCTACACCGGAAGACTTTTTTCTAATTATCTTTCTAATCAAATGATTGGGATCTTTTATTCTCCATCTAACAGAATGAACGCCCGGGAGTTTTTGTATAAGGCGGCTCAAACTTACAGCGATTTCAATGAAATTATCTTGATTTCTTTTAAAATCGGTATGTATTTCATACAAATTCTTCTTTTGAATTCCCAGCGCTTCCCATTTGTCCAAATCAAGATCACACTGCTCAGCGAACTTTTTTTCATCGAATTCCATTAGAATCCCTCCCATCGTGTATCGTTAGTCTAGTTTTTGTTATTCATGCCGTCGATCGTAGCTACTCTATTCAGTTATTTTAAAAATTATTTCGCAAATATCGAATGAAC
The DNA here is from genome assembly GCF_049199085.1 of Ochrobactrum sp. EDr1-4. Classification (NCBI taxonomy): domain Bacteria; kingdom Pseudomonadati; phylum Pseudomonadota; class Alphaproteobacteria; order Hyphomicrobiales; family Brucellaceae; genus Ochrobactrum; species Ochrobactrum sp. EDr1-4. The sequence continues at coordinate 110,589 of NZ_JBLZOF010000008.1, read as the reverse complement.
ACTTATTACTTTCGCTAATTCACGGTCGACATACGCGTATTCTTCAACAGCAATTGGAGATTACGTGTCAACGATCCGAAAGCTCAAAGCATGTGAGCAATCATTCATCAATTTAATTGGATGATTCTATGTGGCTAATCACCGAATAATTAAGATAAATATTTAGAATTCTCCCGATTACTAAAGAAAAATCACCTCGGGCCACTGCCAAAACTGCAGCGACCCGAGATTAAAACTACTTCTTCTTTATCGTCTCAACGATATGCGTGTGGGGTTTGGCTTTGGCCGTAGAGACCTTAGTAAAGCGACCTGTAACCGCACTGCGACCAATTTTCGTTGATTTTGCCATTTTGAATTCACCTCCTTCCGAACTTTAAAGGACTTCAACTGTGGCCCAGCAATTCGTAACCGAACTGCTTATTGCACCGGAAAGTCTGGAGGCAATTGTTTGGCAGCAGGTATGTCAGGGAAGATCCTGCCCTTAGTCACATCGGCAATACGACCAAAATTCAAACCTGCATAATAACCCGTTATCCAAGAGTATGGGATATTCTTCTTTCGGGCTAACTTGATGATCGGAACCATGTCCGGGGTCACCTTACGGTCCTGCATATCCTTTCCTTTCCAGAAAGGTTGCGGCCGAATAACGGTTGACCTGATTGTTGAAATGAATCATGATCAAACTGCGAAGATGTCCGTTATGCGGCCATTGTTCTGATCCGAAACCATTTTCGGACCAGTTCTGAGCCTCGGCCTGCAAGCCATGGCTATGTCATATTCATGGCGACTGCTGAGACAACATGGCTGTGATGCCATATTAAATCAGGAAACAGTTTCCATAGAATGCGTGGCGTTTTTCGGAGGGCTGCTAAGGCCAGTTATTGGCTTCCGGCCCTTCGATTTGCTTCTTACAAAGTTCTAAGCTTGAGAAGCTGGTCGTTTCCAGACTAAGTCACACCTAGCCAAACTAACCGACAAAGAGATACCTCGAATTATACGACTCTAAATAAATCGACATGCTTTTCACCCCGAAGCTTTTGAGGGGATGTCCGGGGCGTCAAAAGACGTGACAAAACTTTGCCAACATCTATCACGCACCAACCGACACCCCGCCCGTTGACGTTCTTGTGCAAGGCAGGTCTCCTGGCTCACGACTTAACGCTTTTTGCCCACCTTCCCGGTTTGACCCAGTGGCATATGGACAGAAAACTCGCCGCTTACAGTTGCGGGGGCAGCTACGGCATAACTACATTCATCATGGATATAGCGCACCGTATTTCCATCTTCGCTTTCAATCCTTACGAATCGTAAGAACCTTGAACACAAGATATAGTATCTGAAGTTAAAAACTCGTCAACGGATAGACGGATCAAATTTATTTAATGTTGGCTTAATTGAGGCTTGCCTGTGAATAGCAGGGATATCGATCTTATCAGTGAACAGGCAGCTTTGGCTTGAAAAGAAAACATTTAGCAAAGTAGAGACTGGTAACACACTGCAAATCCATACTTTAAAGCATGTTTAAGAATTATATCTTCGAACCAGAAGGGAATAGATATTGGCTCCCCATCCGGGGCGTCCTACGCGTAATCTTCAATATTCATTGGAGATCACATGGCAACGATCCGCAAACTCAGAGGACGCTGGCAAGCACAGGTTCGCAGACGTGGGATGAAACCTCGCTGCAAATCATTCGACAGCAAGACCGAAGCCGAGAAGTGGGCGCGCGAACTGGAAAATCAGGTCGACAAGTTCGGCGCTGCACCAGACACGCGCATACTCGAAAGCACTACACTCGGCGAATTGATGAAACGATACGCCGAAGAAGTATCGCCATCAAAGCGCGGTGCCACTCAAGAAATACAACGCCTCGGTGTGCTTCAGCGTCATGATCTCGCTTACCGGACGCTGGTCGGTTTGTCACAACAGGACATTGCATCATTCAGAGATGAGCGCCTGAGGACAGTGAAGCCAGCCACCGCCGTCCGTGAGCTTGCTATATTGAGCCACGTTCTCGATGTAGCGATGCGCGACTGGGGTTATCCCCTCGCCCAGAACGTCGTGAAGATGATCCGGCGACCGAGCATCAACAACGCACGTTCACGTCGTCTCACCACTTCCGAAGAGCAGCGCTTATTAACCGCCTGTGACGACGGTAGAGTCGAATGCTTCCGTGCGCTGGTCATTGTAGCCATCGAAACCGGGATGCGTCGTGGTGAGCTTCTGGGACTCAAATGGAGCGACATCTCACATAACCGCCGGGTGATCTCATTGGCGATGACCAAGAACGGGACGAGCCGCGAGGTTCCACTATCGAAACGAGCGTATCAAACGCTGATGATGCTGAAGCAGTGCGATAGCATAGATCAATCTACTCCGTTTGGCATGACGATCTCAGCATTTGACCAAACTTGGAAGCGTGTGATCAAGCGCAGCGGTATCTTGGATCTGAAGTTCCACGATCTGCGCCACGAAGCCGTCAGCCGGTTCTTCGAACTCGGACTTAATATTATGGAAGTGAGCACCATCAGCGGTCACAAAGAGCTGTCGATGCTGAAGCGCTACACCCATTTGAACGCTGACAGTTTAGTATCTCGTCTAGGGTAGATTGATCTACGCAACGTAATTTTACGGAGTAATTAGGATGATGAAGTCCTAGAAAAATCCGCTTTTATTAAAGGGGATGCTTTCTGGTGCCAGAGCGGTATGGCAATATAGCCACCGCTCCTGTGCGTGATTGCTTTAATTCCGACAAGAAACGACCGGAGAATGAGGTTTCGCTCAACCTCGACAGTCCACATTCGACGCAGTGATCTGTCAGCATCTTCCTAAGGAATTAAGAAGATTGTTGTCGCTAGCTTTCCCCTAAGTTTCCACAAAAAAGCCTAATTGTGAAAAAAGCGATCAGAATAAGCTTTAAATATAAAATATAATCAGAAAAACATAATCAAATCATTTAGAGCGCTGATATCTGATACGTTTCATTCTGTAAAGCAGGCGAATTGCCACCTTATACAAATATATTTTGAAAAAGTTCGAGCATTACTTCGAACAATTGCTATATACGCAAAATTAAGAGCAAGAGCTCAATTCACCGTCACAGTTAAAAGAAACGTGCTTAGAGCGCGGAGGAGAAGTTTTGTCTAAATTTCACACTACAGTTCAAGAGAGGCTTATTGATAATACTCAGGCCCAGAAACTAATTATGCCAGACCTCTTGGCACGAGAACGCGAAGCGTCACAGACAAAGTGGTATGAATATCGCTTCATGTCCCCATTGGCCGCGACCAAGCATTTTGCGGAGCTTTATAAAACTGCTCTCAAAAGATACGTGCGTGAGAACCAAGACGCTGAGCTTGCCGATAAAGTTCGAGGTATGTCACCTGACCTCTTTACCAAAGCAAGTGCTTCTTTGACTGAATTCTGGAACGCCCGTCTACATGCAGACGAAATGGGCCTTCCTTACGAAATTCTCATCGAATTTGGATTTCACTTTGCAAGTCGCCGTAAGTGGAAGCACTCACCAAGACCAGGGCAATTGTTTGGCAGTGATAATTCCAAAGCAATTTGGTGGGAAATGCTGGAGCCATTCGCCAAAGAACGTATCCCGCTATGTTTCAGTAACCTCAATGATCTGCCGCAATACCATCAAAAGAACTATGAGGGCACGCCAACGCAAGCCGATTTCCGTTCTTATATCCGTGAGGTTTTCGTTACACAAAACAGACCTTGGCATCATAAGTTCGCCAAATTCTGTATTGAGCAGCAATTTCTACCAGTAGCTGTCGCAATTGATTGCGTGCCGGAAGATCAACGCAAGTCAGTTGTAGAAATCGTTAGAGCTGAATGTGCGCAGGGCATCCTTACTGCCAAACCGGCAGTATCACTTCGTTGGATCAGTAACGCGCCAAGTTGCTTCGGCATTCCAGCCGCAATCAATCATAGCTCCGAACAATGCACCAGTTGTCCGTTCGCATCAAAATGCACCGCTATCGTTAGCGACATCACTAATCAGATGCAAACACGTTTCGGGTGTCTGTCGCCTCTTGAAGATAGCCGGGAGCAGAAAAGGAAAGAAGGACAAAGACGCCGCACGGCAAGACATCGTGCGAATAAAAGAGCAGCATCCATTCAAGGCCCGGGGGCATGAAAAGATTAACCGGGGATGTGAGATTTGTAACGGTCAACCTAATATCTTATAACCTTAAAAAGGAAAACTATTAGGCTTACCGTTACATCCTCTTTCTTTATATCTCCCGGTTGTTCAAAAGTCTCCGTCTTAAAGAAACTGGGAAGTAGCTAACAACAAACAACCCAATCAACAGCGTTTCCGGTTAGGTATGCAGCCCTTGGCGCACGCTTCATATAAACTCTTAAAATGACTCACTGGCAAGCGGCACCCCCTGACCAGACATTTGCACTCATCGCTAAAGAATGCGCGCCTGTGACTCGCTATGAGTCAAATAGAGGCAACCTATGTGCGCTCGTCGCGCTTCAATATACGAAGCAGCGTGCGAGGGTGGATACTATGCCTCTTTGCAACATCATCGACCGACGCCGACCCTGCCGCGAGAACCAGACGAGCCTCCCGGCGCTCTTCGTCTGTCATCGCTGGCCGCCTACCGATCTGACTGCCACGAGCACGCGCAGCAGCCATTCCAGCTCTCGTTCGCTCACTGATCAGCGAACGCTCAAATTCTGCCATGCTTGCTAGGACGTGCAGGAGTAGTCGTCCGGCGGGTGTGCTGGTGTCCAAGCTCTCACTGAGTGACCGGAACTCTACTCCCCGCTCGTTCAATTCACGGACAAGCTTGAGCAGCTCGAACAATGATCGACCAAGACGATCCAAGCGCCATACAGTGATCGTATCGCCGCGACGCAGTGAGCGAAGCAGCTTGGTCAATCCCGGACGAGAGAAGTCTGCGCCGGAGAACCCGTCATCGGTCAAGACACGCGCACAGCCTGCGGCAGTCAAAGCGTTTAACTGAAGATCAAGGCTCTGCTCGGTTGTGCTTACACGCGCATATCCAAAATTCCGCATCATTGCTCCATTTCAACGCCAGTGCCAAAAAAACTATTTCGTGCACGATACTCACCAAACCATTGATTTAAAGGAACCTTTTTGTGCAGCACAGGTTTATCTGTTGACCGCTCGCCAGCACTGAAGGAAATCAGCACGTTAGCGCGGATCAAAATTGTTCGGGTTCGTTATGACGGAACCCTTCCCTTTCGTGCAGAAATTATTGCACCTTGGGGAGGTTCAATGCGCTTTCTGGCTGTAGACAAAAAACACTCTGGCAACCTAATAGCGTCGGTCACTCGGCTAGTTAGGCCTTGTATCGTGTTTTCGATACTCGTGATCGGAACACCAGCATCCGCGCATGAACTCGACACACCATTTTATGTCGCAATGCAGCCGTATGCCGTTCTCAAACGCACGTCCATCGCTTGTGGCTTGCCCGAAGACGATCACCGCGCATACCGGAAAAGGTTGCTTGCCATCATCAGTCAAGTCGAAGAGATTGATATTAGTTCGGCAAGACGCGCCCTACAGAAAGCATATGAAACCGATGCGCAACTCGGTGGCCTAGAATGCTCCGAAGCGCTTAAGGATCGGTATAAGTATACAGTCGAAAGGGGCATTAATCGTGACTTGGATTACCTTCAAGAAGAGGTTGATGACTATTTGAGAAAATCACAGTAGATCAATCTACAAATTAAACATTCTTGTTATTATCAAGCCACAACTCTAATGCAGTCAAAATTTCTGGCTTCAATGTAGTATTGTTAAATAATGCGCCTGAAACCGAGTTATTGAGAGGTTTAGCGCCGATCTCACGCATCACATGCCCCATTTTCATACCCCGAATTAGCATAATAGCCTCTATTCGTGACTTTGCCCAAGGCAGGAGACGGCGACCTACAGCAATCGGTGGAGGCATCCCATTCAGTGTAGGCGCATGTTGGGCGATAATACCATGCTCACTGTGCAACCAGCTTACAAAATCGCGTCGTTCGTGAGAACTAGCCTTCTCCCAAGCATTTTTCATCTCGTGCAAGCGAGTGCGCTTGGTCTTAAGTCCCGCAGCCAACGCGGCATCAGTGATTGATCGATATTTTCCAGCCTGTAGATCGGCATAGATAATTGGAAAATCACGCTTTAAACGATCTTCGTAATACGCATTATCACGAACTGTCTTTTTTGACATTCTGATATTCAGCCCCTGATCATCATTTGTAGCTTAATAAGATCCGCGGCAGCGCTTGGCATAGCACAATCTAAGAAGCAATGTCTGATGTAAGCTTGGACCTTGGGCTGCTCCATCTATACCCATTAAAGCGATCACTCGCAGACATTCGGACCATATGGCAACTCACAGTTTCTCCTCAAATTTACAAGCCAATGGTGCAGAATATTCGTCTTTCCCGCTTTTTTGCTTGGCGGCGTCACAACTTATGGTATGCATTCGTTGGGCAAGGGGGAAAATTATGGCCAAGATGCGACCGTTTTCTATTTATCTTTTGAAACCAACCTTCAATGCAACGAATTCACTTAAAGATGGTCACGGCCTTGTTGGGGCTGAAGCGACCCACCTTCCCGCGAACGCGATTTTATATATTCTTGACTCGGATCCAAAGTCTCCATGGTGGCGAGCGTATTTCGGCGTCACGGAGGCCCTAACTCAAGAATTTAAGGGTGCTCTCGTGTTTCTACCTGTCGGCGAACGCTGCTTCGCCCTATCCTTCGGACAGGTATTCCATCATCTTGACGACGAAGCTTACGAATACGATTTTGGGCTCCGTGTCACGCTAAACAGCGTCGATCCCAACGAACTCAAGAGTGCCGACATGGTTGCGCCCGGCGTAGCAAGGCGCAAACGAACACAAGTGCCAGTCTCAACTGAATTGACTTATCTCGACTTCGACGGCAACAGCGAAATTATCAAGAGCCTTACTGGGAAAGTGAAGGAGCAATATGATGAGCTTTTCAGGAACGCCACCGGTTCGACATCGCTAAAAGTAGGTCTTGATCTGGAACCAGATGAACTTCCCGGCATATGCGAAACTTTATTGAGCCTCTACGAATCCGAGGATTATAAGGCTTCATTTCCAAATATTCAGAATATATCGCCAGTCCATGACCCGTCCAAGGTAATGGAACTTGATGAGATTTTGCTACTCTCATTAAAAGCGCAAGATGGTAAGGCAACTCTCACGATACCCGATATCGTTGACTATCGTGATAACACATGTTGCCTTTTCCAAGGTGATGGACGAGCCAGTAATGTATATCCAGATATATCGCTGGAAGAATTCTATGATTTCCTTGGCGCCGATTACGATCTTGCGGGCATGACGTTTGATGCCCTCAAAACTTTCCGCATGATGTTGACAGACGTCGATGGCGCACCAGGTAGAAGCTATAGCCTCTATCGAAGTTTAATCTACGATGGAGAAATCGCAGCAGAAGGCGTGGTTTATCATTTATGTGAAGGAAAGTGGTATCGCGTCGAAAAAAGCTATGTCGAGCGGCTGAAAAACTACCTGGATACAAAATGCGTCGATGCCGATTTACCACCCTACAATCACGATGCCCTCAAGAACGGCAAAGCCATATACAGCGAAGAGAACTACAATTCGGCCGTTCCTATCTGGAACGATACATTTATATGTTTGGACCAGACAGACATAAGCCCTGCGGGTAGCACGCAAATAGAACCTTGCGATATTTACACTACCGTCGCTGACCCTAATATTGTGAGTGGTCGCCGTGCGATCTTTTATCACCTCAAGATTTCGACGCGCTCCTCGCACCTCAGCCATCTATTCAATCAGGGGGTAAATTCTGCCGACCTAATCCAATTGGAGGGAACATCGCAGCAAAAAATTAAGGATTTAGTGACCGCGAGACTAAACCGAAACGATCCGGCCGCTCTATTGACCCCTCTCGATACTTTCGACTTCAAAGTTGTTTTCGGAATCATCACTCATAAGAATAAGGACGAAAAATCGGACAATCTGCCGCTGTTCTCAAAAATTAGCCTCATGCGCAATATGCAGCAGCTGGATGTTCGAAAAATACCTTGCGCACTTATGTTCATCAATGACGAAAGCCCCAAAAAGCAAGGGCATCCAAAGCACGAAAAGATACTGGTTGAGATTGTAGATATTGGTGGTGAAAAGACCGCAGTGAAAGCGGTTGATGGCCAAGGGTATGATCCGGAGACATCGATTAAGTCATGCCCTCAAATAGTCCGAGAAAGTGCTATCGGCACACGCTTCCGACTGACGGTGAAAAAGGCTGATGATGGATCACTCTCAAGCTTTCATGGTTGGCCTTTTGAAGTCGTGGTATGAAGTGATTCCGCGATTATCTGGCACGCTTCGGCCACACTTCAATCATTGAGATTTATTTCCAACTCCTGTTTTTCCATTTATGGAAACACCACACTAAGCTTTTCAAGTTCTTTTGCATGCGGAGACGTATTTAACTTGGCCAGCCCCCGCACTCGAAATGCGGCGTGGGGGTAACTCCACCGTGGGTTCGAATCCCACCCTCTCCGCCATATGATCCTTAAGCCGTAAGGTTTACCCGCGATCCGCTGATTTTCTGCTATCTTGGAGGCCAGCGCCAAAATTAGGTAGGGCCACACTCTCGGCACGTCCTGGTTTGAAACCAAGAGGATCAAGGGCTGCTTTTCCGAACCGAGACCAGCAACATCATCGGACGCTCTTGCTCTTCGGCCAGCTCCGGCATTTCAGCGATCTGGTCGGCGGCGGGGGCAAACTCGATTATCTGACGCAACTCGAAACCTGCCCCGATGAGCGCGTTGACCGTGGTCGCCAATGTCCGGTGATACTTCAAGACATCCTTCGCAAACCAGTCCGTCCGGCGCTCCCCCTCGTGGGAATAGCCATTTACTGGCCAGGTCTTGCGGCCATCTTGGTCCTGTGTCCAATGCGGATGTGCGGCCGCCATAAATATTGGATGTTCGATCGTGAAGACCATATCTCCGCCGGGCACGAGTGCGTTGTGAATCATCTGGGTTAGTCGCTTGAAGTCCGCCACGTAATGGAATGTCAGAGCGCTATAAACGAGATCAAATGCTGCTTGGGGCAGATCCAGCGCTTCCAAGTTGGCAATCCGATATTCTATCGCGGGGTCCTCGGTGGTTTTGCCTGCCCGCTCGATCATATTCTCAGACAGATCGATACCTAGAACCGAGATTGCACCTTGATCGCGAAACCATCGGGCCGTCCAGCCGAAGCCGCAGCCTAGATCGACCACACGCTTACCAGCCATCGAAGGCAGCAAGGTTTGTATAGCGGGCCATTCCGGCGCGCCGTCCAGTCCTTCTACCTGCCGCGGGAGTTGGCTGTAGCCCGCGAAAAAGTCGGGGTTGTCATAGATATTCTGAGCCAAAATTGTCTCCACTTCAGGCGGGCCAGAGAGCGAGATACCGATTTCTGATCGCCATTAAGTCATCATTGCACCAGACTCCAGAAACCCGACTTCCGGCCATGGTCACGCTTCAGGTCCGCGACATACGCATCATGCGGCCGGATGCTTCCGAAGCCCTCGATCTGGTTGCTCAGCGACCTGCACTCCGCGAGGTGTCTTGCCGCATGCTTGTATCGGCTCGACCGGCCGCTCTCCAGAGTGAAATCGATCATCGCCCGTAAAAGAATAGTTGCAGCCAAAGGATACTTAGCGGATAGCTTCTCTGCCGCATCACTCATTAATTCATAATGATCGCCATCCACCTCACTCGACCGGCTGATAACCAGTTTAGACGCCTCTGCAAGCGATGGATATTGAATAAAGAAATAGAGGGCGTGATTAGCATCAGCGAATGCTTGAACATAAGCAAAAGCCCTTTCTTCCGCTTCAATGTCATCAAAATCAGGAAGACGCTTCACATATTCGCGAAGAAGTTCCACATCGAGCGATTGTTCAAAACTCTTCCAGCGGAACTCTTGCGCTTCATCTTTTCGGCCTACAGCATCAAGCACTTCAGCACGCAAAGCTTGCCATTCTAAAGGAATGTCACGACGGTCATCGAAATCGGTATTATCAAGAGCGGCCAGAGCTTCTTCAGTGCGACCGGCGGCCAAAAGCCTTTGCGCTATATCGATTGTAATGGTTGCGAATTTTCGTGATTTCTCTGGTTGCTGTTCAATATAAAGATCAACGTCGCCTAGTGCATCAGCGATTTGCTGAAGAATGACCTGCACTCTGATCGGCTTACTGCTGCTATAAACCTCGTCAAGATACACCGGACCATTGCTACTCCAGCCGACAACCTCTTTATCTTTCTTTGCTACTTTCTGCTTAGGCTCTTTAGCCCACGCTTCAACTGTCTTCTGAAGCTGCCGCAAACCAGCCTCACCAAGAGCAGGAGCCATAGCACTGATCAGATCATCATACTGACCGTATCCGTTATCTTGTAAAACAGAAAATATTTTCTCGACCAGACTATCATTAGAAACCTTTGCCATTGAAGCAATACGGCCAGCGTCTTCGCTCGCTGCATGAAAGCTTTCAATCAATCGACCACTGCCATCGTGTGAGCGCTCGAAAAGCGAATCGGCCAAGGCGAGAAATTGCCAGATCAGATCGAAAGCCTCTTGTGGATCATTCGGCGCAATTTTCTCAACAATAGATTTACGCTGCGCTTCAAGATCAGCCTTAACAGACTTCACATTCTGCCAGTCAACCCAGCTTTTAGAACGAGCAATACTGCCCAATCGCTTACGGACTTCTCTTGCCAGTTCGGCGCCGCTTGAATTACCGACAAGCTCCATACGAAGAAGGCGCTTATGGTTAGCATTGCCAGTGCTTATCTCGATTAACAATTCAGCAAGTCGCTGAGCGCCTAAAGCCTCAAGGTTTTTAGCGTTTAGTGTCGTTTTCGATGCCATTGATTTTCTCAGCTTTATTTCAGTGCTTACAATAATCACAACATTTCGGGAGGCAACACCTTAACCGAAGGGATAAACCTTGGCTCCGGGGCGCCCTACACGTGATCATCAAATCAAATTGGCCATCACGATCCGGAAGCTCAAAGGCCGCTGGCAGGCACAAGTCCGCAGACGTGGTATGAAACCGCTGAGAATCGTCCGGCATCAGCGCCGAGACCGCAAATTGGCCGATCGATTTATATCGCGGCGAGCGCACCAGTCAGCAATGCGAGCACTTTGTAAAGCGTGCAAGAACAGCATGACGCCTTATCGACTAGAAAATTCACATGTCGCTTGGAAAGCAACCCGCTAGATAGCGGATTGCTAAGTAAGCATCTTTAAGATCACTCGGGAACAGTTGCACCAATGGCTTTAAGCCCAGCAACCGCACATTCGGCGTCGATTGCGCCTGAAGGAGCACCACCCACACCAATACCACCCACCAGAGCATCTCCGATCTTGATCGGAAGTCCGCCAGCCTGAATGACCATACGCGGATCCATATCACGCATTCCAGCATTTGCCTGCTCTGCTGCGATAAACCCTGCGAGTCCTGCTGTGTCGCGTCCTAGTGCAGCAGAAGTAAACGCCTTACCTTCAGCACTTGAGCCGGTGTGAGGGCCAGAGTTGTCTGCTTTTAGTAGTGTCTTAGTGCTGCCGTCACGCCCGACAATAGCAACGCTAACATTGCTGCCTTTCGCACCACACGCCTCAAGCGCAGCTTGTGCTGACTTGACGGCTAATTCAATTGGCAAATAAGGCGATGTCGGTAATTCTTGCGCTATAGAGCTAACTGGAAAAAGAAATACTGATGTGAATAGCAATTTACGAATCATATGTTTCTCCTTTTTTGACACGAGGAAATTAGACCATACTTATATTTACAATTATATGAATAAATGAATTTGAATCCTTGGCTCCCCATCCGGGGCATCCTACGCGTGATCTTCAATCATTACCGGAGATCACATGGCAACGATCCGCAAACTCAGAGGCCGCTGGCAAGCGCAAGTCCGCAGACGTGGAATGAAACCACGTTGCAAATCATTTGATAGCAAGACCGAAGCCGAGAAGTGGGCGCGCGAGTTGGAAAGTCAGGTCGACAAGTTCGGCGCAGCACCAGACACGCGCATACTTGAAAGCACGACGCTCGGCTCGTTGATGAAGCGCTACGCCGAAGAAGTCTCACCATCTAAGCGCGGCGCTACTCAGGAAATCCAGCGCCTTGAAGTGCTTCAGCGTCATGATCTCGCTTACCGGACGCTGATTGGCTTGTCACAGCAGGATATTGCATCATTCAGGGACGAACGCCTGAAGACAGTGAAGCCAGCCACCGCCGTTCGTGAGCTTGCTATTCTCAGCCACGTTCTTGATGTCGCCATGCGTGATTGGGGCTACCCTCTCGCCCAGAACGTAGTGAAGATGATCCGGCGACCGACCATTAACAACGCACGTTCACGTCGTCTCAGTGCCTCTGAAGAGCAGCGCTTATTAACCGCCTGTGACGACGGTAGAGTCGAATGCTTCCGTGCGCTGGTCATTGTAGCCATTGAGACCGGAATGCGCCGTGGTGAGCTTCTGGGACTCAAATGGAGCGACATCTCACACAACCGTCGGGTAATCTCATTGGCGATGACGAAAAACGGGACGAGCCGTGAAGTTCCGCTGTCAAATCGAGCTTATGAAACGCTGATGACGTTGAAGCAGAGCGACAGCGTAGATCAATCTACGCCGTTCGGTATGACGATCTCAGCATTCGATCAGACATGGAAGCGCGTGATCAAGCGTAGCGGTATCTTGGATCTGAAGTTCCACGATCTGCGCCACGATGTGTTTCGGCATGGAATATTGGGTCTGACTCATATTCGATGACTTTCTGGTTGAGAATACTGTGGTTAGCGAAAGGAACCGCAGTATGGCTTTCAGTTTTCGTTTGTCATCCCTCATCCCGGACGGATTAATTGCGCACCGTTTCGACGAAAGTAATGATATTATTACCATTTTCGCACAGGGGGCAGCAGATCTAGGTTGCTGCCCATTGTGCAACGAAGCGTCAGATCGTGTTCATAGCCGTTACGTTAGAAATGTGGCGGATCTGCCCTGTTCAGGCGTAGAGGTCAAAATACGCATATCGACACGACGTTTCGTTTGTCAGACTACGTTCTGCCGTCGAAAAATCTTTGCCGAGCGGTTTGATGATTGTGTTTTACACGAGCGCAGTCGCCGTACTGCCCGACTGGATACTATTGTGCATCATCTTGGATTAGCTTTGGGAGGGCGGCCCGCCGCAGCCTTTGCAAAACGCCTGATGATACCCGTGAGCAACGATACGCTCATCCGCATCGTAAGAAAAAGATCAGCGGTCCGACATGAAACAATCAACGTGGTCGGCGTGGATGATTGGGCATTCCGGCGCAATCACCGCTACGGCACCATCGTATGCGATCTGGAGAAGCGAAAGATTGTTAAACTTCTGCCGGATCGCGAGATCACAACGGTCTCAACCTTTCTTGCGCAATACCCGGAAATTAAGATTGTCTCGCGTGATCGAGGTGGTGGCTATCGTGAAGCCGCCAGGAAGGCGTTGCCAGACGCCGTACAGGTCGCCGATCGTTGGCATCTGATGGAAAATGCCAGCGCTGCATTCCTGGATGCTGTTCGTAAATCCATGCGGGCAATTCGTGCAGCGATTGGTGCCACTGTCATCAACCCTAAATTACTTACAGCTGCTGAAAAATTGCAATATGACAGTTACTTAAGGCGTGAGGATATGAATATAGCAGTCAACAAGCTCGCCGCCGATGGTGTCCCGATCAAAGAAATCGTTCGGCGAACCGGCCATAGCCGTGGCACTGTACGGCAAATTATCCGTGGTCATCGTAGTGACGTGTTCCGCGTCAGACAAAGTTCTCTCGAAACCTATTTGCCTGTACTGGACGAACTATGGAAATCCGGTCAGCAAAATGGCGCTGAACTGTGGCGTCAACTACAGCGGAAAGGCTTCCGAGGTTGTTATCGTGTTGTAGGTGAATGGGCGACGAGGCGTCGACGAGCCGAAAAAGTCTGCGATCAGCAACTTCAGAAAGTGCCATCTGCCAGAACAATTGCTCGATTGATGACTACTGCGCAGGATCAATTAAGCAAAGCCGATACAATCACCATTGCAGCTATAGAAGTAGGTGTACCGGCCTTGTTCGCCGCCCGCAATCTCATAGACAGGTTTCAGACAATGATAAGGAAAAAGGCTGAGGCAGAACTCGACCCATGGATTTGTGACGCACTTAAAAGCCCCTTTGACGCTTTTGCGAACGGTATATTAAAGGACAAAGAAGCCGTAGCGGCTGCCATCAGTCTGCCTTGGTCGAATGGACAGGTTGAAGGACAGATCAACAAACTAAAGCTTGTGAAACGACAAATGTATGGCCGCGGTAAACTCGACCTGCTTGAGGCAAGATTAATCGGTGGGAATAGCTGAAAACCATCATCGAAATTGCGTCAGACCCAATATTCCGTTCCGATTGACACCGCCATAGCGTCAAAGCCTCGGTACAGCCTTGTTGCACCTCGTTCAGGCCGTAAGCAAAATCGTGCAGATCAGCGAGAGCGAAGGATGATTGCGATCCAATGTCATGGTCCTTTCGGCACCAATCCCACCATTCTTCGGCGCTTTTGAATCCCGTAGCTTGCCAAGTCTCGATGGCGCATGTGCCGAAGACTACGGGTAAGGTGACCTTGCGAACGCGATCGACCGACGCGGCGAGGCCGATACCGGCTCCCGGCCAACTCGCGTTGGTTTCGGGAAATATCGCTTCGTATGCGGCCGTGATCTTCTGGACTTCGGGATTGCCTCCCACCCCCAGGGCAAAGGCGCTGCCCAGCAATTCCATCGCTGCCCGAAAGGGGCGTTGATGCAGATGAACGCCTTCGTTGGCGTATTTTACGTCGAGCTTCTGAAGATCGTCCTCGGTCCACGCAGTCATACTGGACCTCGCATCGGATTGATGATTTCGACGCCCGCGAAGTCCTTTTCATTATCGGTGACGACGGTGCATCCTTGGGCTTCGGCGACGGCGGCGATGATCGTGTCGAGCGCGCTGCGGGGCCGACCCTGCGATTTCCCTTGCGCCATCAGGCGCGCCCAGATCAGGCCGGCGTTTTCGTCGAAGGGAAGTATGCGGCCAGCGAACAGCGCCTGCGGCCCCTCCGGCCCAGCGAACCATGCCTCAAGCTGATCGCGGCGTTTGCCAGCCGGCTTTTCCAGAACCCCTCGGCGGATTTCGGCCACGGTCAGCGAGGCGATGAAAAGGTCGTCATCGTTCTGCTCGTTCATCCAAGCGAGCAAGGATTCCGACGGTGCCGGTTTCGCAATGTCGCTGATGATGTTGGTGTCGAGCAGGTAGCGCATCAGATTTCGACGTCTCGCCCTTCTTCACGGACACGGACGAGATCGAGGTCCGCGCCCACGAGAGGGGACCGTCGCAGCGCAGCCAGAATCCCACCCTTCTTCGGCGGCTCGCCATCAATGGTCTGGGTGACTGCCGCACGGAGGCGCGACGCCTCTGGACCGTCTTCTGCCAAGCGACGAGCCAGGGACCGTATAAGATCGCGATCCGCATCTCGGGCCAGCACTTCGAAGCGCGCCAGTCCGCGCTCGCTCAAGCGAGATCGATAGTTTTGAATGGCACGTTTTTGCGAGCTGCCCATGGCTACCTCCTGGATATTTCCAGTAATATAGCCGCACGGCACAATTTTTTCAAGGACGCTCTGAAAAGCAAAGACGCAGCCTCTCGCAACCATGGAAAACTTGGAAGGCCTATCAGATGAGAGGAATCTTCAAGGCCAGTGACACGGTCGTCGTGGCAATTGAAATGGGCGCCGTGCGGCATTAGAGGGCTATAGCGTAGATGTAGTGCTCATCATCGTCGGGCGCGGCCCGCCAGCCCCGCCGATTCTCCGCTATGGCGCGATATTCTGCGCGATACCTACGCAAACGGCGCCGATAGACACATCCGGCAGTCAACGGCGCGGATGTATTCGGCGCGAACGGCAAGCTTGAGATCGCTGAACATGACCTTGCGGGTTATATCGCGCGCGAGGAACTCTTGCGTCGCGCTCCACCGCGCGCTCGATCTCGTGGGCGCAACGATGGCTACCCAACCATGCCGGCTCCACGCTTCGAGCGGACGAGAACCGGCACATTGGGGCCTCAATATCCGGTAAACATCTCCGCACGAATGTTCCCGGGCCTGACACCAGCCTCCAGCAGCAAGGCTTCCATGGCTGCGGCCATCGACGGTGGGCCGGCAAGGTAAAACACCGGCTTGGTGATGTCTCCGGCGTGCCGCTCGATCATCTCGCGGGTGATGTAACCACGCTCGCCCTGCCAGTCGGCTGCATCGGTCATCGTCACCACCAGCTTGAACCGGGGATTGTCGCTCGCAAGCTGCTCCAGCTCGGACAGGAAAGCTGCATCCGTCGCGCTGCGGTTGCTGTAAATGAGCGTGACATCGCGGTTCAGCCCACGTCCAACCGCATAGACGATCATACTGCGGAAGGGCGTGATGCCGATGCCGCCTGCAAGGAAGACCACGGGCTTGGTGTTGCCATCAAGCGTCAGATCGCCATACGGTCCTTCGATCCCGACAGGTGATCCGGCAGGCAGGGCAGCAAGGGAATGCTTGAAGGCAGTATCGGTCATGCGCGTTGAGATCAGCAGTTCCGGTTCCTGCGGCGCGCTGGCGAGCGAGAAGGTCCGGACCCGGCCCTTGCTGTCAGTCTCCTTCTGGCCGGGCAGCGTCACATAAACGGCTTGGCCGGCGGTGAAGGAAAAACCCTCGGGCTTTTTCAGGCGGAAGGCGACGGTGCCGCGCGCGATCTCTTCCTTGCCGGCAAGGGTCGTCTTGTCGGTTGAGGCGGGCCGAAGAAAGCTTCCGCGCCGCCATTGCGTGAGCTTCATGCCATCGCGCATGCCGAGGCCGAGAAGCGTGAGGTTGGTCGCGCCGGCGATTAGTTCGACGGCCTGCACCACATAGAAGACCGTATCGAACTCTCCCGCACGTGCCTTTGACGCGAGAAACAGCGCCGCCGGGATCAGGATCAGCAGACCGTTCGCGGCAATGAAGGGCATGCGTTTCAGCTTCGCGCCAAACAGTCCCGTACGCTGCCCGTAGGATAGGAAGAACCCCGAGCCACCCGCCGCGGCGAGCGCCGGTACGAGCAGCAGGAAGCCCCAGGGGAGCGTAGTCT
The DNA here is from genome assembly GCF_049199085.1 of Ochrobactrum sp. EDr1-4. Classification (NCBI taxonomy): domain Bacteria; kingdom Pseudomonadati; phylum Pseudomonadota; class Alphaproteobacteria; order Hyphomicrobiales; family Brucellaceae; genus Ochrobactrum; species Ochrobactrum sp. EDr1-4. The sequence continues at coordinate 93,381 of NZ_JBLZOF010000008.1, read as the reverse complement.
TCACTGCGACCACGGCTGCTTCCGACAGGAAGAGTTCGGAGATCACGGTCGAGAACCAGAAGGTCGCGATCGTCAGGAGGGCGATCAGGCCGGCAACGGGATGGATGATCCTTGGCATGGTATTTTCTTTCACCGGAAGATGATCCGGACGTCTGGTGTGAGGCGGCGCCCGTCGATCACGCCGTGCAGATGCCAGCGACGCCAACCTTCTGGAACAGGTGCGGGCTGGCGACGGCAGTGGACGGGTAGGCTGCGAGCTTGGCGATGAACTCGGGATGGGTGAACGCCCCGCGGAACGCCTCGGTCGAGTCCCACACCGCATAGTTCAGGTAGGTCGGGCTTTCGCCGATGGCGTGATGGAGCTGCGTCGAGATGAAGCCAGGCTGGCGCTTCATGAACTCGGCGTCGTCCTTCCACGCATCGAGGAACCGCCTTTCATCGGCTACATCAAGCGTGAAGAGGTTGATGAGCACGACTGGCGCGGCTTCGACGGCCAGTTGGCGCTCGATGGGGAACTTCTCGTCCAAGGACTTCATGAGGGACATGTCTCGCTCCTATGCGTTGTATGCATAATGTCACTTCGATACGATAAGAACACATATATTTGACATTATGATGTCAATCTAGCTAGATGGTAACGAATGAGCGAAATGACCCGAAACAAAAAAGGCGAAGCCTTGACCGACCTGATCCTGACCATGTTCAGGGCGAACAACCTGACACTGCTCTGGGGCGACAGGCTCGTCGCACCCTTTGGGTTAACCAGTGCCCGCTGGCAGGTTCTGGGCGCGATCGTTCTCTCGGAACGACCACAGCCCGTAGCCTGGATTGCTCGCGATCTAGGGGCCAATCGGCAAAATGTGCAGCGCATCGTCAACGATCTGCATCAGGAGGGGATCGTGGTGTACGAGCCCAACCCTCACCACAAAAGGGCGCATCTCGTCGTGCTGACCGACAAGGGGCGCCGCGCTTACGACGCCGCGATCAACGCCTACAACCCTAGGGTCGATGCGCTGGCCGAGGGCCTTTCGGTTGAAGACATCAAAACAGCGCATCGCGTCGTGGCGACGCTGCGAAACAAACTCGAAGGAGAGTTGGATGCTGAAAAACAACCCTAGCCGCTATGGTGCGGTGCCCGTCACGATCCACTGGCTGACCGCAATACTGATCCTGATGGCGATTATCACCGGCTTCCGTGCCGGCGGCAGCATGGACCCCGCCACCAAGGCCGCATTGCTTCGCGTCCATATTCCCGCAGCGATCGTTATTTTCCTGCTGACCCTGGGTCGCATCGCCTGGTGGTTCTTCCTCGACAAGAAGCCGCTGCCGGTACAGGGATCGCCAGCGTGGCAGGAATGGCTCGCCCGCGCCGTGCATCTGCTCTTCTATGTCGTGATCCTTGGAATGGTCGCCAGCGGAATCGGCATGATCGTGTTGAGCGGCGCAGGTCGTTCCATCTTTAGCGGTACGGCCGTCGAGCTACCGAACTTCCTTCAGTATCCGCCGCGTATTCCGCATGGCATTGGAGCCAACCTCCTGATCGCTCTGCTCCTCGCCCATGTGGGGGCTGCGCTCTATCACCACTTCATTCGCCACGACGGGTTGCTGTGGCGCATGTGGTACCAGCGCTGATTGTTCGAGATTTATCCTAACAAGTGCTGGAGAATGTTCCGGGTCCGCTCTTGCTGTATCTGGACCGGAAGCAACTGGCCTCTGACTCCGGACCCGGCCATTTACAAAACGCCCGAAACGCGCTGACAAACTGCGCCGGTTAGCGCTGGTCGCCCGCCGTGCGGCGTTAGAGGGCTATAGCGTAGACATAGTGCTCATCTTCGTCGGGCATGGCCCGCCATTTTCTTATGTTAGATCAAATACTTGCGCCATATACGGCTTACTTGTTGGGCTATCCTCTCTCAGCTTAGCGTTTGCGTGCAATCAAGGGCCACGTTCAAGGCACGTCCTCTCACGATCACCTCAAATGGCGTGAACTCTTGTGGCTTGCCCGAAGACGATCACCGTGCATACCGGAAAAGGTTGCTGGCCATCATCAGTCAGGTCGAGGAGATTGATATTAGTTCGGCTAGACGCGCCCTACAGAAAGCATATGAAACCGATGCGCAACTCGGTGGCCTAGAATGCTCCGAAGCGCTTAAAGATCGGTATAAGTATACAGTCGAAAGGGGCATTAATCGTGACTTGAATTACTTTCAAGAAGAGGTTGATGACTATTTGAGAAAATCACAGTAGGCCAATCTACACATTAAACATTCTTGTTCTTATCAAGCCACAACTCTAATGCAGTCAAAATTTGTGGCTTAAGTGTAGTATTGTTAAATAATGCGCCTGAAACCGAGTTATTGAGAGGTTTAGCGCCGATCTCACTCATCACATGCCTCATTTTCATACCCCGAATTAGCATAATAGCCTCTATTCGTGACTTTGCCCAAGGCAGGAGACGTCGACCTACAGCAATCGGTGGAGGCATCCCATTCAGTGTAGGCGCATGTTGGGCGATAATACCATGCTCACTGTGCAACCAGCTTACAAACTCGCGTCGTTCGTGAGAACTAGCCTTCTCCCAAGCATTTTTCATCTCGTGCAAGCGAGTGCGCTTGGTCTTCAGACCTGCGGCAAACGCAGCATCAGTGACAGTTCGATATTTTCCAGCCTGTAGATCGGCATAGATAATTGGAAAATCACGCTTTAAACGATCTTCGTAATACGCAGCGTCGCGAACTGTCTTCTTTGGCATTGTTATATTTGGCCCTTGGTCTCCAATAACAGCTCAATAAAACTCGCTGGCGCGTTTGGCATGCCGGGCGCTGTAATGCAACGTCAGACCGATTGGGGCGAAGTGTTGAGCGGCTATAATTCAACCGAAAGCATTCCGTCCTGTAATAGATGCTTCTTCTTTCACATAGTCTGTTTGGCCTGGATACGAAGCGGCTTACCTTTAAGCTGTTCGAGCTCGAACGCGGCGATTTTGCCGAAGCCACAGTTTCGCGGATCGAAATCCGACGCTAAATTGGCAAGCTGGTTTCCGATGGCCACAAATGTCAACCAGCGGTCTTTGCATTCCATCTGGTCGACGTCCCACTTAATCATCGGAGTCGCGACGATCAGCAGCTGAAGCGATTTCTGCATAAAGCTCATGTGACTAACATTGTCAGTTGCGACGAGAAACAAGCTCTCGAAACCTAATCGCTTTTCGACCGCATTAACACGAAATCACCCTCCAACGAGTTTCGAGAAGCTTATGGCATGGAAATCAAAAAAAGGTATTAACATAATTCCTTTTTCATATAAGGTATTACTCTATTACCTTTAGTAGCAACGACATCTAGCCAAAATGAGGGGAACTAACTTGGACACAGCAACAATGCGTTACGACGTAACGCAGCACATTATTCCCTTCGGGACACATGGGACTTGGGCACGTGTCACGAAGCCGCGCGCAGGCCGCTCAGACCTGCCTCCGCTTGTAATCCTTCATGGCGGACCCGGCATCCCCCATGATTATTGTCTGCCAATGGCCGCCCTGTGCAACGACGGGCGCGCCGTCATTCATTACGATCAGATCGGCTGTGGTCGCAGCAGTCGCTTGCCCGATGCGCCTGTAGACTTCTGGAATGTTAAGCTTTTCGTCGCAGAGCTAAAAAATCTCATCGATCACCTCGGTCTGTCAGGTGGCTACCATCTCTTGGGACAGTCTTGGGGCGGAATGCTTGGCCCGGAATATGTGCTATGTCATCCCGAGGGCGTTCGGAGCATGATCCTCGCGGATTCACCCGCCGCTATGCCACTGTGGACGCAGGGAACGGAAGAGTTGCTTTCGCAACTCCCCGCCGAGGTCCAGTCTGTCATCCGCGAGCATGAGGCTGCGGGAACGACCGACTCCGAGGCATATAAGAAAGCTGTCGATGTCTTTTATAAGCGCCACCTGTGCCGAATGGAGCCATATCCAGATCCGCTGGAGAGCAGCTTCGCACTCTTAGCGGAAGACCCCACCGTCTACCATACAATGGTCGGCCCAAGTGAGTTTTCTGCAACCGGAACGCTAAAGGATTGGTCCGTCGTAAACCGGCTGTCTGAGATCAAGGTGCCGTCCCTCGTGCTGGCAGGTGAATTCGACGAAGCCACACCCGTTTCTTGGGAGCCTTTCGTCAAGCTTCTTCCATCAGTGGAGCACCATGTCTTCCGCGACGCGAGCCATACGCCGCATCTTGAAACTCCCGCCGAATTCTTCCAGGTCGTCAGCGCCTTCCTGCGGAAGAACGACGAGAAGAATGCTTAAAACACACTAGGGGAACTCACAACAATGCAAACACTGGAAGGAAATGCGGAACGTTCGGTTCCGGTCAACACGCTCGAAACGCTGGGCTATCAGCAGGAACTCAAGCGCACCATGTCGCTCGCCGACGTAGTGACTTACGGATTAATTTACATGGTTCCGATGGCGCCGGTTGCGGTCTTCGGGTTCATCTCGAATTTTTCATTGGGGATGACCGCGCTGGTCTATCTCGTCGCGGCGGTCGCCATGTTATTCAGCGCACTCTGTTACAAGGAAATGGCGAAGCGCTATCCCATTGCAGGTTCGGTTTATTCTTATGTCCGCTTCGGCATAAACAGCTATTTCGGGTATCTCGCGGGCTGGGCGATCCTGCTCGACTACCTACTTCTTCCAGCTCTGCTCTCTGTCTTCGCAGCGAGCGCGATGACCGGGCTGTGGCCGGTGGTGCCTGCATGGGTATGGATTGCCGTTTTCGTCAGCCTTGCGGCCGCTATCAATCTCGGCGGCATAAGTGTCACGGCCACGATGAACAAGATATTTCTCGGTATCCAGCTTGTCGTGCTCATGATTTTCGTCTTCGCCGTAAGCATTGACCTCGCCAGAGGGGCGGTCTCCCTGTCGTTTACGCCGTTCTTCAATAGCGGTGTCTTCTCATGGGCCATTGTATTCGGGGCGATCCCAATCGCCGCTCTTAGCTTCGTAGGCTTCGACGCGATCTCGACCCTCAACGAAGAAGCGAAGGGTGGCGGCGAAGCCGTTTCAAAGGCAACGATGATTGTGCTCGTCGCCGTAACAGTCCTCTTCATGCTGCAGGTCTATCTTGCATCGCTTTACGTGCAGCCGGGCACTGTCTTTGCGGAGGGCGACGCGACCAACAACGCCTTCTACAATATAGCAGGACAGGTAGGCGGCGACTGGCTTCGCATCCTCGTCACGCTGACATCGGCGCTGATCGCAATCTTCGCTAATTCAATCGCATCGATGGCGACATCGTCTCGTCTTGTTTTCAGTATGGCACGCGACCGCCAGCTTCCGGGTATGCTCTCGACTGTAAGCCAAACGAACAATGTGCCGCGCAACGCCACCTTGTTGATCGCGGTTCTTTCGCTTGCCATAGGTATTTTCGGCGCAGAGCATCAAGGGCTCCTAACCACGCTCGTGACCTTCGGTGCCCTAACGGCCTATATCCTGCTCAACATTGCGGTATTTTACCGGTTTGCGCTCATCGATCGCAGTTCGAGACTTTTGCTGCACTGGGTATCACCTGTTCTGGGAACCATTATCCTCGCCTACGCGCTGTGGCACGCCGATGTTAACGCACAGGTCCTAGGCAGTATCTGGATGCTTGTGGGCGTTGTTGTCGCCTTCGTCTTGCGCGCATCTGGTCGACTGGCGAGCAAAGGGCAGGCAGCCGCCTGAGGCTCACATCAATTTGCAAAAAGATGCCGGATTAAGTGTTCCGGCATCGAGCTATCCAGTAGGTTGCCTTTTGTTCGAGTCGACGCTTCTTATATAAGGTAAGTAATCCGCGAACTCTCCCGCGCCGAATCCGTCAGGGTGATAGTGCACACATACGAAAGGCAAACTGGCAGATGCCCGATGAAGAGACTGGCCATAGCGAATTAGATGTGTTGAAGCAACCGGGCGGCGCAATCAAAACCACGACAGCAAAGCAGGAACTCGCCGACCGGATAATAACGGCCATTGCTATCGGGTCATACTCGTCGGGCGAACAATTGCCATCCGAGCGGGAACTCGCCGACTGGCAGGGTGTCAGCCGCGTCACTGTCAGGGGCGCGCTCGAGATCGTGCGTGAAAGAGGCCTGCTCGTCTCCAAGCGTGGACGCACCGGCGGAACCTTCGTCACCGATGGGCAAGTCGATCCGCAAGCTACGGATACAATGCAGCGCCTGCTTCGAGAAGAAATCCCGCGCCTTGCAGCCTTCGTGGATTTTCGTTGTTTGGTCGCGGCGTTGGAGGCACGAACCGCAGCGGAACGGCGCTCACCAGCCCAAGCGCAAAAGCTCACCGAAATTCTGGAAAAATTTCTCGCTGCGGACGATCCTGCAAAGGCCCGAAGGATCGACGTTGACCTTCATCAACAGATCACGGATATGGCCGGCAACGAGCAACTTGCTGCACTCTCCGGACAACTGAGCGCGCGGGCAACGATGGGTTTCGGCGCGGAGCCATATCCAGCGCACTATCTCCAGCTCGCCCGTGACGAACATACTGCGCTGGTGGAAAGCATCGTATCGCAAGACAGCGAGAGAGCTTACCGCATCGCCTACAATCACTTCGCTCTTACACTGAAAATCGTCGAGGAAGCGTTCGAAAAAGCCATTTCACATGGACATTGATGTCAGCTTAGCTTTTTAGAGACGCGTGATGCCTAAACGCGGCACGTAATAGCCACAATCAGCCTGCTGAGAAATCTCTCCACCACCGCTGAAAGACGCCGACCAGTAAAGTGGTGAGATGATAGAACGGACCTAAGACCCCGCACTCAATTGGCGGAGTATCTCGACAAATGTTCCGACGATCAACTTATCGCGGAGGTGTTGCTGCCGATGTTCAGACAGCTAGGCTACCATCGCATCACCGCTACAGGCCATGCTGACAAAGCTTTAGAATACGGCAAGGACGTATGGATGCGTTTCACCTTGCCTACGATGCACGTCATATACTTCGGGATCCAAGCCAAGAAGGGGAAGATTGACTCATCGGGCGTCACAAACACAGGAAATGCGAACGTTGCCGAGATACACAATCAAACACTGATGATGCTCGGTCATGAGATATTCGACCACGAACTCAATCGCCGCGTGCTCGTGGATCATGCGTTCATCATTGCCGGCGGGGAGATTACCAAGCAGGCTAGGAACTGGCTTGGTGGCAAACTTGATCAGAGCAAGCGTGCGCAGATATTTTTCAATGACCGCGAAGACATTTTGAACTTGTTCGTGGTGACAAATATCCCTTTGCCGCCAAGTGCAACTCGGGAGCTAACGTAGGTGCTAACCGACAACATTCCGTTCTAAAACCGAGCCGCGGATCTGGTTGACCGTCTGCCTTTTCGATATTATGAACTCGTCAGGCAAGAGCTCTGACGATATCATGGTACGCTCTGCGTATCTGCTATCCGATAGTGCAAGTTGTTGGCCGGATTGGGAGAACACCGCAACACACAGCGGCTTGTATGACTGGGTTGACGGCTCGGTTCTCTTCAAGTTTTAGCGCCCAGATTCTTGACTGGTATTCTGGATAGAGACTGGCCAAATCATATAAGACGAATGAGCCAGCTGTCTTAATCGGCGCTAATGGTCCAGCGTATCCAGGATATTTGCATAGGCTGAACTGAGCATAATAATAGTGGCTTGATCATAGACATGAAAATCCGCTTCATGCAGTATTTTACTATCGAAGCTGTTATGCCATGCTGAAGCGTTTGTTACGATCACTGGGGTTTCGATCTCGTCAAACTGGTCGGCCGTGATATCAATGATGATGTCGCCCTGTTTTATCCATGCATGGGAGTGTCTGCCATCTCCTTCGCCCCGCATTCCGCTTACATAATCCCAAGCGCCCGCTCCCTGTTTCTTCAAATAGAAACCAAGCAACAACGATGTATCGCCACAGGCACCTGCAGGAAATTTTTTGAACTGAATGGGAAAATTGCCGCGATCAGTTTCTTCGATGGCGCGCCTGAAACGTGTTGCGATGGCTTTTAGCTCGTCCATAGTTTGACCTCCGGGCTTCGAAAAATAAACTGATTTGTTAGAGAGACCATATGCGAGGCCTTATGAGCCTTTCACCAGGCCAAGAAACTCCCCGATATTCATCAGCCATTCCTGCTGATCGGTATGATAGGTGGTGTGAATGCTTTTTGGCAGGACGAGTTGCAGGGACTGCGCCTGCATCTCACTGGTCTGAGTTCTGGAGATTGATGGCTCAAGGGTCAGGAGATGTTTTTCTGGAATCCTGTTCGCTTCAGCCAGCACCTGTCGCCAGCGGTCTTTACAGGTTGTCTTGACCGCCAGCATGCGAAGGTTCTCTGCGGGGAAGGTGGGATTGGCATAGGACGCTTCATCCGGAAACAGAAAATCTGCTGCATTGCGTTTTTCGGTGGTTGCTTCGCGTTTGTAGGCAACCTTGTGTGCTTTCAGTATTGCTTCCACGTGATGAGCAAATGCATAGCCGGCGCGTGACTTACGCCGGTTCTGAACACTCAATGAAAACGACAGAAAGCCATCAACGTCTGCATCACCGTTTTGCAGGAAGCCTGCTTTCAGTCGCTCTGCCACGACAACGCGCTCCATGTGACGGAACAGCGCTTCCTCATGCTCCATCCATGCGGTCAGCGCAGTGTCAGGATCCGCAAGCGGATCTACCTCTTTGAGTGTTTTACGGGCGAATTCAGAAAACTTCGCTGTTCCGGGAAATATGTTGCCAAATCGGGTAATCAGCAGACTGAGCGCATCGGGTTCGGGTTCTTCCGTTTCAATGCCCAGCTCATCCAGAATAAACTTTGCAGCAAGATCGATGTCACGCCCGCCATCATTGCTGATATCCTGCTGCGAGAGTTTGAAATCGGTGGTGAGTTGCAGTCCGAACAACCACAAAAGCTTCTGCTCGATAGAGCTTTCTGAAGGACAAAGGATTGCAAGGACTTTGCGCTCGGCTGTCATGCAAAGGAAGAGTGTATCGCCAGCTTTTGCGCGGTAGACAACACTTTCCGCGGCTGCGGGGTAAAACAGACGATATTCCGGTGCGCGATGGGTTTGTCTCTTACGGCTGTTGTACCATGTGCCGGTCAGTTCCAGTCGCAGCGGTTCGTCCTGTTCGTCATCCATCCAGATATAGGTGAGGGGGATTTTTTCTTTCTCATCCGGTGTGCCAACAAAGGCCCGAAATATATCAACCCCCTGAAACTCATGCCCGTTTGAGATAGTCGGATCAACCTCGGTACCGCGAAGCACCTTTGCACCAGCGCCGATAAAATATCCTGATAAATAACCCCGTCCAGCCACTCTCAGTCCGCCTCAATTATCCGCCTAAATCTGTACGCCGCGAATCTGCAATTCGCTGTCGTCAGTCAAAAGCCACTGGCCGAGAGTGTCAATCACTTCCCCGGAGGATCTGCGGGTCTTTCCCTTCAGCGCGCATTCCCAGATGATTGCAATACGCCAACCAGCACTTCTCAGCTCTGTCAGATTGCGCTCATCACGGGCGACATTGCCACCGATCTTGGTATGCCAGAACTCTTCGCGTGTGGCAGGCCAATGAAACAAATGGCAATCATGTCCGTGCCAGAAACATCCATTGATGAATACGACTGCGCGATATTTTGCCAGTACAAGATCTGGTTTACCGGGTAATTCCTTCGCATGCAGGCGATAGCGGAACCCGCTGGCATGCAATCCTTTACGGATAATCAGTTCCGGCTTTGTGTTGGCCGCGCGTATCGCAGCCATATTGCGGCTGCGCGTCGCTTTGTCATGAACGTCAGCCAACCTTACGTGCCGGTGTTCTGCTTTCCGCAATAAGATCCAGAATATAGGGCTGCATAATCCGTGCAACCTCGGCAAAGACCGGAACAGCGACCGAGTTGCCGAACTGCTTATAGGCCTGTGTGTCAGACACAGGTATGCGGAAGTCATCATTATATCCCATAAGACGCGCACATTCACGCGGTGTCAGCCGGCGCGGGCTTTTGCCTTTGCCACGGCTGATGAGAATTTCTGATCCATCCTTATAATAGCGGGCTGAAAGCGTGCGCGCGATGTTTTCAGGGCCAACAAGACCAAAACCAAAGCCATTGCCCTTTGCTTTGTGCTTGGCAGCATAGTCCTGGAGATATTGCCAGAGTTTGTCTGTGAGGATGTATTTTTTATTGACCTCAGCAGAGGTTCCCACTGTGAACTCCGCTTCCGGCTTTTCGCTGCCATCTTCCGGATGCAAAATTGAATTAAGCCGCTTTGCGCCATAAGCAGGCAGTTCAAGTGCATCAAAGCTGAAATCGACCGGTGTCCGGAAGCCGACAATGACAATGCGCTCCCTGTGCTGTGGCACAAAATGCCCTGCATCGATCACGCAGGTATGGATTGAATAGCCAAGCTCTTCTTCGAGTTTACGCCGGATCACGCTGAATGTCCGGCCTTTATCGTGGCTTTTCAGGTTCTTCACATTCTCCAGAAGAAATGCTGACGGACGATGATGCTTGAGAATACGCAATACATCAAAAAACAGCGTGCCCTGCGTTTCATCATCAAACCCGTGCGCGCGGCCCAGAGCATTTTTCTTGGAAACGCCCGCAATCGAGAAGGGCTGGCATGGAAAGCCTGCTACCAGCACATCATGGTCAGGCACCTCATCAGCTGTCACTTCCCGAATGTCGCCAGCAATCGGTCGGTTATCACGGTAATTGGCATGATATGTCTTCTGGGCATACTTGTCCCATTCTGATGTGAACACACAGCGCCCGCCCACACTTTCCATCGCGCGCCGTAATCCGCCAATACCTGCAAAAAGATCGATGAAGGTGAACGAACTATCGCCCGGTGGCTGACGACGTTTTTCCGCCTCGCTGCGTAAAACATTCACAACCGCTTTTCGTGGGGTTTCCTCGCCGCGTCTCCAGCGATAGATATGCCCCTCAGAATAGCCGAGAATCTCTGCAGCGTCTGCAACTGACAGCCCGGATTGCTGAAGAAGACTGTCGAATTCAGTTTGCATGTTCATGCTCCGCTTAGCAAATTCCCTGGGAATATATCTGACATGAAGTCAGCAAATCACCCGCATTATGCGAACATAAAGAAAACTTTCTCTTAATGCCATTATCTGTATTGAGAAATTGTGTGGATAGCCACGAAGGGCGGAGGACCGCATTTCGATGCCCCTGCTCAGGCGCGGACAGCACCATTTGCCTATTGAGGCAATACATCACCCATTCAGTAGGAGAGCTGCCAGGTCAACCCACAGCGTAACGGGAGAATGCCTGGCCTTGGTAGATGATAGGAGGGGGCATCACACGGCTGTTACCAGAACGAGATCGTCCACGTTCGATACCGTCGCGAGAAACGTACTCCGGTAGGTGATCTTCCGCCGATGCAAGCATAGACAGCATTGCACGCGCCTGCTTTATTGCGCTGCCAATCGATTGTGCGTTTGCGATTGCAGAGTAGAATTTCGTCGCGAATACGACTGCTGCGGTGTCGGTGATCTTGTCCGACATTGCCACGACCACTGGTACAGCGCTCAAAAGTTCATCCGCGCCATTCAATGTGTCGCATGCATTGAGAACGAGAAGCCTTGGGGGGGCATCCGTTGCCGCGAGGAAATTGGTTAACTGACGATATCCGACACCGACTCCGGCTGGACAATTAACTTTCCATTGTCGAACAGCACCCCGGATCCGCCACCATGGCCGGAAAAATGCACAACATGAGGCCTGATATCGTTCATCCCATTGAGCATATCTTCAAACGTCGCGGCGGGCAGGTGGCTCACGACCACGCTGTCACGATATCGGGTACCTCGCAATTCGTTTTGAACGTTACGTACCTCGGCATCCGTTCTGAGGGCCCCGCCGGAAAGCATCTCTGGATTTGTCGTGAGATAAAGGACCCTGAGCGGCTCTGGCTTCGGTGCTGGAATCGCGGCCATTCCATTTCTAATCGTCGCGATTTTACGAACATGAGCTTCTTCAGCCCTTCGATCTCGGGAAGCTTGACGGGCGACGGCATCTCGCTCTGACTTTTCGGCTGCTTCCAGACTTTTTTGCTCACTAGCTTTGGCCTTAGCGACATCAGCCAGCTGTTCAAGAAGCCTATTAAAACCAATGATTGTACCGAGCGCGTGGTCATCAGTAATGAGTTTTGCGGAATCCTCACCTATTTAAGCATAACCAACGTAGTTATTGTCTTTTCATTCCAGCGAACCACAAATTTTTTAATAGAACGGCAGTCTAATAAACCAGCTTGCGGATTTGCCATAACATGATAAAAACCGCTCGAGGAATGAGCGACTTCGCTCATAAGGGTAGAGTTTTGCGTCAGGTAAATCATTGATTTGCAATGATTGTGATTTTCTTGAAGCAGGAGGAGCAACCGGTGAACGATTCTGATCGTCACAATTTGATATCTGGATATCTGAAAGATCGCCCCTTTGTGAGTGTGCGCGAACTTCAGGATGCTTTGCATGTTTCGTCAGCAACGATTAGACGCGATATTGATAAGCTGCATCGGCTGGGCAAATTACGTAAAGTCTATGGCGGTGCGACAGCCAATGAAGCAAGTGGAACCGGCTTCGAAGCCTTCTCCCTAGGCTTCTCTGAAAACCGTGATATTGCTGTCAGAGCTAAAAAAGCAATTGCCCGTGAAGCGGCGCGGCTCGTCGTCGATGGCAGCCGCATTATTGTTCACGGCGGATCAACATGTTTTGCATTTGGTTGTGAGATTGCGCGCCGTAACGTATTTGTCTTCACGCAATCTATGCCGCTTGCATCTTATCTTTATGAAAATGGGACCTGCCAGTTGCAGGTCGGCGGTGGCGAATTCCATAAAGATCCCGGTATTCTTTATTCGCCGGATGCCGGACAGGCCACGTTCTTCGCAGCGCAATTCTTTGTTGGCGCGCTCGGTGTTTCTCCGTTGGGGGCACTGGAACAGAATCCCTTGCTTATCCATCAGTCAGCTTATCTGAGCCGTAATGCGACTGAAGTGATCCTGCTCGCAGACAGCCGCAAGTTTGAAATCGATACGCTACCCGTAGCCATTCCTGCAGCCAATATAACCCGCATCATCACGGATGATGGTCTCACAGACCGCAATGCAAAAACGCTGGATGAGTATGGGATCAGTTACACAATTGCCTCTTCAGACAATGACAATGAGTGAGAAGCCAATGCAACAAGTCGCTCAGCTTACAGCCGTTCATGATGCATCTGCGCCGCAAAGCGGTTCGACTGTTCTGGAAATGCGTAATATTTCCAAAACTTTTGGTGCCGTGAAGGCTCTTCGGGATGTTAATCTCGATGTGCGAGCAGGCGAAGTTCATGCGCTTATGGGTGAAAACGGCGCCGGAAAATCTACCCTGATGAAGGTACTGTCCGGTGCTTATAAGGCTGATCCAGGCGGAACAATTCTGGTCAAAGGGGTTCCGCGTCAGGAGGCGAAAGGCGAGGTAGCGGTTATCTATCAGGAACTGTCGCTTGCGCCCAATCTGACGGTTGGCGAGAACATGTTTCTTGGCCGCGAAATCTCTAGTGCTGGCATTGTCAATCGCCGCGCAAGCCTTGAGCGTGCGCAGATCATTCTTGATCGACTGAATGTGCGGTTCAATTCACGCACAAAGGTAAGCGAGCTTTCGCTCGGCGAGCGACAAATGGTGGAAATTGCCCGGGCGTTAACCACCAACGCGCGTCTTATCGTGATGGATGAGCCAACCACATCGTTGTCATCGCGTGAAACCGAGCGACTGTTTGATGTCATCGCACAGTTGAAGTCCGAAGGCATTGCAATCATCTATATCAGTCACCGCATGGAAGAAATTTATGCGTTGTCTGATCGGTGTTCGGTGCTGCGTGATGGCGTTTATGTCGGCACCCTTGAACGCAATGACATCGATGCGCCGAAGCTCATTTCGATGATGGTCGGTCGCGACATCGCCAGTTTCTATAAAAAAGCCCATAGCGAGGTTGACCGCTCCGGCGAGCCGGTACTGAGGGTCGAGAACCTTTCCGACAATCGCATGGTTAAGGGCATCAGCTTTGATCTATATCGTGGCGAAGTTCTGGGCGTAGCAGGCCTGGTCGGATCGGGCCGTACCGAAATGGCTCGGTTGATTTTCGGTGCTGATCCCAAGAAATCCGGTCGTATCACGCTAAATGGACGTGTTGTCGATATGGCAAGCCCGCGTCAGGCGCTGGACGCTGGCATTGCCTATCTTACGGAAGATCGTAAAAAACTGGGTCTTTTCCTGGATATGTCGATTTCTGAAAATGTGAATATCGGCGTTGTTGCAAAAGATGCTTGTCCCGGAGGTCTTCTGAATTTTGCACGTGCGGCACAGCGCGCTGCCGAAGCGATCAAAAAGCTGGGTGTAAAAACCCCTTCTGCAAGCAAAAACGTCGGCGGACTTTCTGGCGGTAATCAGCAGAAGGTATTGATTGCGCGTCTGCTTGAAACAGGTCCGGATGTTGTCATTCTCGATGAACCGACCCGCGGTGTCGATGTTGGTGCGAAATCTGAAATTTATAAACTTATAGACAGCCTCGCGGCGTCTGGCGTGAGCGTCATTCTGATTTCATCCGAACTTGCAGAAATTATCGGTACATCTGATCGAGTCATGGTCATGCATGAAGGTGTAATAACCGGCGAGATTACCGCGACGGCGGAGGAGCCGATTACTCAGGAAAAGATAATGGCTCTATCCACGGGATCAGGGTCCAAAACAAAGGCTTGAAACGCCAGTAGTTGTCGGAAGTAACTCTGCAAAAAACAGTCAGATGAGCGATCGCTGTAAATTCAGCCTGAGTTTCACCCGCTCGAATGCAATAGGAAAGACCTTCAAATGAGCAGTTCAACCCCTAACGCCGCCGCCCAGAAAGCAAATGTCCGAGCCATGGTGAGCATTCTTGGTATGCTGCCGGTTCTGATCTTGCTTGCCATCGGTTTTGAGTTCATGAGCGGCCGCTTCATGAGCGTTAACAATCTTTCGATTGTGTTGCAGCAGGCCTCAATCAACACCGTTTTGGCTGCGGGCATGACATTTGTTATCCTGACGGGTGGCATTGATCTCTCGGTTGGCTCAATTTTGGCTGTTTCAGCAATGACGGCGATGATTTTGTCGCTTTTTCCCGACCTTGGCTGGCTCGGTGTGCCGGGCGCACTTGCGATGGGACTTGGCTGGGGACTGATAAACGGTGCGTTGATTGCATTTCTCCGGTTGCCGCCATTCATTGTAACTTTGGGTACACTCACAGCTGCGCGCGGTGTAGCGCGTTTGCTTGGACAGGATACAACCGTATTCAACGCTGAACTCGCTTTCGAATTTTTAGGCAATGGCAAAATTTTAGGAATGCCAATGCTTGCAATTATCGCGCTGGCAGTCGTCGTAATCTCCTGGTTCATTTTGCGTCGCACTGTGCTTGGAACCTGGATTTATGCGACAGGCGGTAACCCGGATGCTGCGCGCCTAACAGGCATCAGGGTTTCTCTCGTTCTTCTGTTCGTATATGGAATTTCGGGCCTTTATGCCGGGCTTGGCGGCGTTATGTCAGCTGCGCGTCTTTATGCGGCGAATGGTCTGCAGTTGGGTACGTCATATGAACTCGACGCGATTGCAGCGGTTATTCTCGGCGGCACCTCATTTGTTGGCGGTGTTGGCTCCATCTGGGGAACGCTGATTGGTGCGCTTATCATCGCAGTTCTTTCAAACGGTCTTATCCTCGTCGGTGTGTCTGACATCTGGCAGTACATCATCAAGGGTCTCGTCATCATCGCCGCTGTGGCGCTTGATCGGCTTCGCCTGCAAGGCGGTGCGCGCACGTAAGTGCAAACAGTAACTATCGAACGAACACCCATTACCTAGAAAACTCCGAGGAGGAGGAAATATGAAATTCGCAAAACTCATCGCCTGCGCAAGTGTATTGTGCATGACAGCTTCGACTGTCAGTGCAAAGGATCTGGAAAGCATTGGCATTTCCGTTGGCCTTCTTGGCAATCCTTTCTTCGTAGCTGCAATCAAGGGCATTGAAGCAGAAGCACGTAAGGTGAATCCGGATGTGAAAATCACTTCCGTTTCAGCAGACTATGAGCTGAACAAGCAGAGCTCGCAAATCGACAGCTTCATCGCAGCAGGCGTTGACATGATCATGCTGAACGCTGTTGATCAGAACGCGATTGCACCAGCAGTCAAGCGCGCTAAAGATGCGGGTGTTGTTGTGGCATCTTTTGACGTTTCGGCACCCGGTTCGGACGTCACTGTCATGACTGACAATGTTGCAGCTGGTCAGAAGGCTTGCCAGTACATCGTTGACCAGTTGAATGGTAAGGGCGATGTTATCATCATCAACGGCCCAGGCTCTTCGTCACTCCAGGACCGCTACAAGGGTTGTAAGACCGTTTTTGAAGCCAATGAAGGCATCAAAATTCTGTCCGAAGATCAAAACGGTGGCGCATCGCGTGATGGTGGTCTGAACACAGCTCAGTCACTGCTGACACGCTTCGACAAAATCGATGGTATTTTTGCGCTGAACGATCCTATGGCTCAGGGTGCTGATCTTGCTGCGCGTCAGCAGGGGCGTTCGGAATTCATCATCACCGGTGTTGATGGGGCTCCGGATACTGAAGTTGCCCTCAACAATGAATCGAGCCTGATCCGTGCAACGTCTTCGCAGGATCCATACAGCATGGCTGGCCAGGCCTTCCGCATGGGCTACGAATTTTTCAAAGGCAATAAGCCTGAAAAAGACACTGTATTGATCGATCCAGTTCTTATCACACGTGAAAATGTAAAAGATTACACTGGCTGGACTGCTCGTTAATCTTCTAAAAGCTCACGATAATATCCAAAGCGCGAAACCCTTTGCGCTTTGGGCATGTTTATTCAGGAAATAGAAAATGACACATAGCGCGCTTCGGCAGGCTGTTCTGGACGCTAATCTGGGCACAGTTGAACATGGACTCGTCCTGTCAACTTTCGGCAATGCAAGCGGTATCGACCGCGAAAGCGGCCAGATTGTCATCAAGCCGAGCGGTGTCAATTACGATCATCTCAAGGCCGAAGATCTAGTACTTTGCGACATCAATGGCGCGGTGCTTGATAACAAGATGAAGCCATCATCCGACCTCGCCACGCACGCTGCCCTTTATCGCGCGTTTAAAGGCATTGGCGCTGTTATTCATACCCATTCGACCTATGCGACCATCATGGCACAGGCGCATAAGGGAATTCCGCCGCTTGGTACGACGCATGCCGATTATTTTTACGGCACCATTCCAGTAACACGTCCGCTGACGGATGCGGAAATTGAGCGTGACTACGTTCTTGAAACAGGCAAGGTCATTATTGAGACATTTGCAGACACTGATCCTCTAGCCATTCCCGCAGTGCTTGTTGCAGGGCATGGACCTTTCGTGTGGGGAGCAACACCGTATGAAGCTCTTTGGAATGCCATTATTCTAGAAGAAGTGGCCCGCATGGCATGGCATATTCTGTCACTTAATCCTGACGCAGAACCTGTTTCGCAAGCTTTGCTTGATCGCCATTACAAGCGCAAACACGGTCCAGCCAGGACTTACGGTCAGTGAGCCGGATTAAGGCAAACTTTATTCTTTTAAACAACGGTCATACAAACTGACCACTCTTAACATTCGGGAGAACATGTGATGGCAATTGTCGCTGGAGTCGATTTTGGCACATTGAGTGTGCGTGTAACTTTGATGGACAGCGATAATGGTTCTGTACTTGCGGGGGCCAGCGCTGGTTATGAGCTAAAGCGCAGTGCAGCGGCACCACTCATGGGTGCTCAATCGCATGATGATCATATGAGGGGGCTTGTCTCTGCCATGCATGACGCTTTGCAGAAGGCAGGCATCCCTGGCAGTGACGTCCGGGCACTGGCCATTGATACCACCGGGTCGAGCGTTGTCATGGTTGACGATAAGCTACGTCCGCTGGCAGATTACTATCTGTGGTGCGATCATCAGGCCCATGAAGAGGCACGCGAAATCACACGACTGGGGCAGGCTGAGGAGCTTGAAGCCTTGCGCTGGTGCGGCGGAACATACTCCCATGAATGGGGCTTTGCCAAGGTTCTTCATTTCCTCCGACACAATCCCGAAAAGCGCGCTGAGTTCTATACAGCACTTGAGCATTGCGACATGATAGCAGCAACACTGTGCGGCATCACAGAGCGCAATGAACTCCCCCGAAGCCTCTGCGGCGCCGGGCATAAATGGATGTATGGCAGCCGCTGGGGCGGGTTTCCGCCACAGGCGTTTTTCAGCCGCGTCGACCCACTGTTTGATGGCATCCTCGACAATATGGCAGGTCGTTATCTCGCATCCGATGCTATTGCTGGTTATCTGAGCGAAGAATGGGCTGACAAGCTAGGGCTTTCCGCAGGCATCCCTATCCCCATCGGTGCTCTCGATGCGCATTGGGATGCGATTGGCTCCGGCGGGCAACCAGGTGATGTTGTAAACGTTATCGGTACTTCAACCTGTATCATCTCGATGGGACCGGCCGATTTTAATCCCGTTGAGGGATTATGTGGTGTTGCAGCGGACAGTGTGGTGCCTGGCTACGCGGGCATCGAAGCAGGCCAGTCAGCCACTGGCGATGTATTTAGTGCCATTGCAAAGCGTGCAGCGAGTGATGTTGCAACGCTTGCTAAAGGTATTGAAGATTTCGCACCGTGCCAGACGGGACTGTTGCGCCTGAACTGGGACAATGGCGACCGCACCGTACTGGTCCGCTCCGATTTGTCTGGCGTGACGCTGGGTTGGGACCTTAATCACGACGCCCGGGACGAGCTACATGCTGCCATTGAAGGAATGGCCTTGCATGTGCGTATCATTATTGATCGCATGTGTGAGGGGGGGCTGCAACCAAATCGTATCGTGAATGCGGGTGGTATTCCGCAGAAGAACGATGTTCTCAATCAAATTTATGCCGATGTTCTAAACAAGGATGTCTATGTTCCTTCTGTTTCACCGGTCGGCACCGGCTCCTGCATCTTCGCGGCGGTCGCGGCCGGATTTTACTCGGACATTCAGACAGCGCAAAAAGCTATGGCACCCGAAGCGCGTGTTTTCTATCCACGAGCTACTCATGTCGCTGGCTATGAAAAGTTATATGAGTTCTACAAAAAGGCCTATTTCGGCTTTGGAGAAGGACAGCCCGTTGATTTTCCAGGATTAATGGCTGAACTCAAAAAATTCCGCGTCAGTAAAGGAGCCTTCTGAAGGTCAACAAATTACCCATTGGTATTGATACAGGTGGTAATCCCTCTGGAATGGGTAAGAGGCCTTCCCAAAGTTGTCTTGCTTACTCCGGTCCTCGCAACTGTATCTCTCATGGTTTCGGAAGCACCCATTTTTGACGTTTTTTACACAATGCGTTAGCCAGGGTAACCAATTTTCGGGCAACGGCTGTGAGGATAACCTTGTGCGGTTTCCCGGCTTTTCGCAAACGATCCGCGAAGACCTTCATGGTCGGGTTGTGATGCGCAGCGACCAGAGCGGCTTTGAACATCACATGCCTCAAGGCACGACGACCGCCTGCAATAGACCGTTTTCCGCGCAGGGTTCCACTGTCATGCGCAACTGGAGCCAAACCTACAAGAGCTGCAGCTTGTTCGCCGGTGATGGTGCCAAGCTCTGGCATTTCAGCGACCAGCATTGTACTTGCCACTGGACCGATTCCGGGTATGGAGCGCAGAACGCTAACGGTCTCGGACAGCAAATCGTCACTGGATATGGCGGCTACGATCCTGTCCTCAAGCTCTTTGATCAGGCTGCCGAGCCTAACCTTTAGTTCGGTTTCGATGCAGTCAAACATCTCAGCTGTGCCAAGTTTCTGATGCGCACGGATCTGGGCAAGAAGGCGTTTTCGCATCTCCACCATCTGGGTACGCTTCGAGGTCAATGCTCTGAGAAATCTGAGCTTTTCTGCAGGAAGACTGCGACCCGCATCGGGTCGGAAAGCAAAGAACCGCGCGATGAGTTCTGCATCGATCCTGTCAGTCTTGGCGCGTGTGCCGCGGCTTTGCGCAAATGCCTTCACCTGAGCGGGAGGCACTTGGCGGGCGACGACACTTTCTGCTTCAAGCTTTGCCCAGAGCTGCCATTCCTGTCCACCGGTAGATTCAAAGCAAACGACCGCATCTCGATCATGAGCAAGATCCGCGACAGCAGTGTGCCCTTCTGGAATATTTGGTATTCGGCATTGAAGCCCATCAGGCAGGCAATGAAGATCTAGCCAGTCCCGGCTAACGTCTATGCCGATGATGCGGCCGTGTGATAGATTATCCATGCTCTCTTCCTTCTGGTGCGCGGTACTCAATGTCCGCAATCAACTGTCCGAGACGATGAAGAGAGGCGGTGCCGACATGCTAGGAAACGTGGTCAAGCCACAAGGCTCAGACGTCGCGCACCACCCCATCACTGCCCCTGACCAGGGGCAGTGATGGGCGCAGTTTAGCAGATGCTAAATACAGAAGGCTCAGGACTTCGGTAACGGGGCAATTCATGTCAAGCATTTTTTGACAACCGATCGCACCCGCATAGCTGCGGCCTCGATTATATTTGTAGTTTTGACATTCCTGTTTGCGCTGCTGTCCTAGTGTGAAGTCAACCCGGTTACATGCTTCGGTCCGTGGTCAGCGCAATTGGCTGCCAATATGATGCTGGTTCAAATGTAATCTCGATGTGCCCATCTCATAGGCGTGCTCGACTTTCCTCGGCCACAGTCCTGACCCCGGCATCATCGGAACCACATCCCTTGGGGGACTTCGACAGCCTGCAATCAGGCACGCAAAGGTTGCAACGTTTCTTTAAATCTTATGCGACAAAGCATCATCTGACCGAAAGTCGGTATTATCGACCCACATTCGATGAAGGATAACGCTGATACGACCCGCCAAAGCAACCACCGCGCGCTTCGTGCCACGGCGGCGGGCAACTTGTGCAGGCCATGTTCTCAACCATGTTGAACGACCACTATGTATCATGACCGTCGCGGCCTGACACAACGCATGGCGTAAGTTGACGTCGCCAGCTTAGGTAATGCTACCCGAAACGTCGAGTTCGCCGGATTGATTGCGAGATGGCGTCACTCCGACCCATGGCCCGACTTTCTTTGATGATGTGAAACGAGAAGGATCATCAATGGCGGACCGGTAGCTCCGAGCAACAACCGCTCCCACTCCGGGCATCGACATAAGCAGACAACCGCGCCTTGCTTACCTGCATCAGGTCAATGTTTTTGGAGAGAAACTGGCGAATAAGCTTGTGTCAAAAGAGCTGCAGTTTGAACGTCAGCATCAGCTGATCTTATATAGCTGCGATGGATGGCTTCCTCCATGCAGGTGAAATAATAAGGCGGAAGTGAGAATTCAGTCTCTGAAAGGATCAGAAAACATTTCGCATTGACTGAACAAAAACTAATTGGATTGTTCCGCCCCATATGAATTGTGAGTGGTGAGAAGTCACATGGGACGAATATTTTTTTCAGCCTAATCCTGGGACCTTATTTAGCTTAAAGAACGCTAACGTTTTCAGCCTTGGACTTGCCAGTTTTGCGGTCTTGTCCGATATCATAGCTGACTTTTTGTCCGTCCTGAAGAGCGCCCCCAAAAGCAACGGCTGAGATGTGAACGAACACGTCCGCACCACCATTTTCAGGCGTAATAAAGCCGAAACCCTTATCATTGTTGAAAAACTTAACTGTACCAGTCGCCATATTTTCCTAGCGTCTCTCACTCTAAATTCACATTCACGTAAAGGCCAGTACAGAAGAGAATTAGTTAATTTTGGGGGACTCGGGTGGCTTAATAGGATGTTGAAACGTTCGTTGCAGCTGCCCCCAGCCGGGATCATGCATGTGAGGTTGAAGTCCTGCCCTTAAAACGAGAGCCTGTGCCTCGGATTCTCCAAACGCCAATGCTTCCTTAACATTTGCAGTGAGCACGTTGCCATTTTCCATTAGGACTTTGCCGTCAACAATTACAGTGTCTATATCACTTCCCTGTACCTGGTGAATAAGACGATGGACCGGCATCCAATTGGGTGTCAGGTGTGGCTTACGCATATCGATGATGACTATGTCGGCTTTCTTGCCGCATTCCAGCGAACCGATTTCTTGATCCATGCCAATTGCTCTCGCTGCATCAATTGTTATCATTTCGAAGATTTTACCCGGCGGCAGAATGTATCGGTTGTGATTGTGTAAAATGTGCTGTGTCGATTGAGCTAACCGAGCGATTTGCAGCATATCAAAATGGCGGCTTGGAGCCGCGCCGTCTGATGTGATGGCCACTGGAACGCCACGGGCCATCATTTCCATAATTGGGGTTGAGCGCCCCGGAGGAGCATGGGTGACATGCGTGCCCGTTTGAGCAAGAATGTCTATTTCTTCGTGAGATATTCCCCAACAGTGCTGCAAATGCACATCAGGACCCAGCAATGCATTCTCCGTGTCCTGAAAAGCCATACGAATTTGTCCCGCAAAAGCATCCGAGTGAATGCGTACGCCCCACTTGAGCGCTGTTTCGCGGATACGTCGCGCCTGCGCTCGGTCTTCCTTTGTGAGGTTTACCGCAAAGTCTGGTGTTGAAGCATTGGAAGGTTCTACCGAAGGTACGATCGTAAATGGTGTCAAAAATACCTTGATTCTACCATTCGCGGTACCGTTCAGAGCTTCGATGGTGCTTTCCGCACCCTCAATCATTTCTTCAAAAGATACTTCGCGTCGCTCCGGCTTTCCGCTTTCCCAGCGCGTCACCGATTGCGGCCAGGGCAGGCCTGCGGGTCCCACGCAGATAATCTCTCGCAAACCAAGTTCTGAATAGGCACGGGCATGATTGATCGCAAACACCGGATCATCACTGCGGGGCATTGAGGTGATGATGCTGGCAGAAGTCGTGACACCAGCACATAGTTTCTCAAGTCCAGAGACAAGCCCATCCGCATACCAGTAGTCGCGGGTAACATAATGATAGTAGGTCGGAGTAACAATTCGCATCCACAAAGCATTGGTATCCGCGCCGATACTGCGGATCAACGCATGGCCGGCATGTCCATGGGCATCAATGAGGCCAGGAATGATTAGTTTTCCAGTGCAGTCGATGATTTTCTTCCCGGTATGCATGGGCTGGATTTCTTCGGCAGTGCCAATATCAACAATCCGGTCTTTTTCGATTGCTATGCCGCCATTTTCGATAATGCGCCGCTTAGGGTCAACGGTGATGATCGTTCCGTGAAGTAGCAGTAGCCCAACCATTTACACGTCCTTGTTTCTTGACTGGAATCAATTGAGTTGCCGATTCCGAAATTCACGGTGTCGATATTTTCCATAATAATTGCCAACAATATCGTTGACAATATGCCAGTCAATTAAGATAGTTCAAAAAAATCCGGCTTAATGGATCGGTCTTAATTCATGAAGGGAAGAGCATGACGCGTTTTCACAGGTTTCTTTTGTCCACGCTGAGCGCTGTGGCAATTTCTGCGCCGTTAATGGTCTCATCTGCAGACGCCGCTACATTGCGATGGGGAAGTCGGGCTGACATTTATTCGCTTGATCCGAATTCCGTGCCATCCACCTCTAATCTGGCGTTTCTCAACCACATTTATGAAGGGTTGATCCGATACGGCCCCAATTTTGAGATTGAACCTGCTCTTGCCACCGAATGGCAGCTGATAGATAATAATAAATGGCGTTTTACACTGCGCAAGGGTGTCAAATTTCATAACGGTGCCGAATTTACGGCAGATGACGTGGTTGCGTCTATGAACCGCGTGTCCGATCCGACTTCGCCGCTGCGCGGTAATATTCCGCTTTATGTCGGGGTCGATAAGGTCGATGATTATACGGTCGATTTAGAGGTTTCCTCGCCAAGCGCACTTTTCCTGAACGATATGACCAATATTTTCATGTTCGATGCAGGCTGGCTCAAAGACAACAATGCAGAAAAGCCAACGGACATAGCTTCAAACACTGAAAATTTTGCGACGCACAACACCAATGGCACTGGGCCATTCAAGCTGGATAGCCGTGTCCCGGATTCCAAAACCGTTCTACTGGCCAACGATCAGTGGTGGGACGAAAAGAAACATAATCTTGATCGTATCGAATATGTACCGATCTCTTCTGCGGCTACGCGCGTTGCTGCACTTCTGTCTGGTGAAATTGATCTGGTGGATTCTGCTCCGATTCAGGATTTGCCACGATTAGAATCGTCGCCGGGCATCAGCGTGAACAAGCGCACAGAATTGCGTACGGTTTTCATTGCTTTTAATGGCAAGGAAAAGCTTGAGGATGGCCGCCCCAATCCATTCCTTGATGAACATGTGCGGCAGGCTGTGGAGGCGAGCCTTGATCGTAATCTTATCAATCAGAAAATCATGCGCGGGCTTGCACGCCCTACAGGATCACTCATAGCGCCAGAAATTGCCGGCTATTCTGAATCTCTTGATGTTTATCAGCCCGCCGATCCGAAGCAGGCACAGAAGCTGTTGGAAGATGCGGGCCAAAAAGGTTTGGCCTTTACCTATCTGTGCATGAATGATGAAAGCATCAACGAAGAAGATATATGCTCGGGCATAGCTAACATGCTTAAGCGTTCGGGTTTTGAGCCAACGATCGACATGGGGCCGAGGGCTGTTCAGCAGCCTAAACGCACCAACGGCAAGGCCGACATGTTCAATTTGAGTTGGGCAAATGAGCCGACACTGGATGCCTATTCGCTTCTGTCACAAGTTCTTTCGACGCGCAGTGGCTCCACCGGCGTTTCTAACTACGGTGGCTGGTCTTATCCGGAACTCGACGATCTGGTCAAAAAGGCAGCAAATGAACCGGACACTGCCAAACGGCTGGCTCTGGAAGAGGAAGCACTAAAGATCGCCAAGGATAAGGCGATTTTGATTCCTTTGCATCAACAGCCGATTGCATGGGGTATGTTAGAAAAAGTCAAAAGCGTTGACTTCCGTGCCGACAACAAACCGCGTCATTGGCACACCATGATGGCCGAATAATATTATTGGCCGTAAATGTTAGAGCGTCCAACTGTGAAGGACGCTCTATTGCATTCATCTTCAAAACAAGGCCTGAGGAATATTGAGTTTGGCGGTTCGTCAACTTCAGGACAATTTTATTACAGTCATTTTTTTGAATGCAGAGCTGATGACGACAAGAAACAGGCATTTCTCAGGTGCAAGAGACTATCTATTGTGCGCCTTGTTCAAACGGTAAGAAACCAATCAGCCCGGCACAATCCCGTGATAATCCTTTGACAATTCAGGTTGGCTCGATCGTGATGTTAACAGTTATCGTCGACTTTAAATGCGAAAAATATTCAAATATTGTTTACAATCTCGTTGACAACTTTTTGCTTATATAGATACTGTTATCAATGGCCAATGAAGAAGCCGCCAAGGCTCAGGCCCCTGATTCAAGGAGGAAATCACATTCAGCAAACTTCGTGTTGAGCACGAAGAAATGACATTTTCGTGCTCGTCTTGGGTATGATGGTGCTTGAAGAAGAGATCCCCAAAAAGGGGGCAACAATTTCCAGAAGCGGAGCAATCAATGTTAAAAAAATTGGGCCTTGCGGCCACTATGCTGGTGAGTCTGACTTTGTCGGGCCATGCGGAAACACTCAAATGGGGGGCTGCGCGAGACATCTATTCACTCGACCCTTATTCGTATGGTGATAGTTACACGCTGTCTTTCCTCAATCATGTTTATGAGGGGCTGGTTCGCTACGATGCGGATTTAAAGATTGAGCCTGCACTAGCTCAATCATGGGAAAATATATCGGATACGACGTGGCGGTTTCATTTGCGAAAAGGCGTGAAATTCCATGACGGTGCCGAATTTACGGCTGATGATGTTCTGGCCTCGCTCAAACGGGTAAGCGATCCGGTTTCGCCGTTGCGAGGAAATTTGCCTGCCTATAAGTCCTCTAGCAAGGTTGATGATTACACCGTCGACATTGAACTCAGCGGCCCTTATCCGCTTCTGCTCAACGATCTCACCAATATCCATATTTTCGATGAGGGTTGGCTGAAGAAAAACAATTCGGAAAAGCCGACCGATGTTGGTGCCAAGATTGAAGGATATGCTACCTATAACACCAATGGTACTGGTCCCTTCAAGCTTGAGAGTCGCGTCCCGGACTCAAAAACTATTCTTGTGAAAAATGCAGACTGGTGGGATGATTCCCAATCCAATATCGACCGTATAGAATTCACACCTATCACATCTGCCCCAACGCGTGTGGCAGCGCTACTTTCGGGCGAAATCAACTTTACCGAAAGTGCGCCGTCGCAGGATCTGCCTCGTTTACAGGCTCAGCCTGATTTAAACGTTCTTGAGCGTACAGATCTTCGTACGGTAATGATGGGTTTCAATCGTAAGCCGGAACTTGCTAACGGTGCTCCTAATAAATTTAACGATCTGCGGGTAAGGCAAGCATTTGCTCACGCTCTTGACCGCGAGCTGATCCAGAAGCGGATCATGCGTGGCAAATCACGCACGGCGGGAGCGATAGTTGCACCAGAAATTCCGGGCTACACGGCGGAACTGGACACAACTTTGCCGTATGATCCGGAACTGTCCAAGAAGCTTTTGGCTGAAGCAGACGCTGTCGACTTTCCATTCACGCTGGTGTGTACAACTGACGCTTATGTGAATGAGGAAGAGCTTTGTCAGGGCATGGTAAATATGTTGAGCCGTGGCGGGTTCAAGCCGCAACTCGATATTGCGCCGACTGCCGCACAGGCACCAAAACGTACCGGAGGTAAGGCTGACGTCTACCTCATTGGTTGGGCCACCGAGCCAATGTTGGACAGCTATTCGATTCTGCTTCAGATGATTGCTACAAAGACTGCAAATGCGGGCGTTTTTAACTGGGGCGGATGGAGCTATCCAGAGATCGACGAGCTTATTGTACAAGCTTCTACTGAAATGGATCGTCCTAAGCGTCTCGCACTCCAGACCAAAGCATTGGAAATGGCGAAAGACGAAATAGTGATGTTACCTCTGCACCAGCAGCCTATGGCCTGGGTTATGTCGAAGAATATCGACAAGATCGTGCAGTTGCCTGACAATAAGCCGCGTCATTGGCTTACGCGTTTTACCCAATAATCTGTTGATGCTGTCCCGGGGATGCGTCCCCGGGCGTACCATGTTGTTACCGAGGAAATTTCATGCTGGTTTTTATCATTAAGCGCCTGGCAAACGCTGTCATGGTGATGTTGGCCGTCGCTTTGCTTGCTTTTCTGATTTTCCGCCTTGCGGGTGATCCAGTCGAGATGATGGCCAATGAACAAATGACGCAGGCCGACCGCGATAATTTGCGCGAACGGCTGGGTCTCAATGATGGCCTGCTTGTTCAGTATTCGCGCTTTGTTGTGAATGCAGCGCAAGGGAATTTTGGTATTTCCTACCGAAATGGTCAGGATGTATTGGGTCTGATAAGCGAGCGATTTCCCGCAACCCTTGAGCTGGTTTTCGTTGCGACGATCATTTCACTCTTAGTTGGATTGCCTTTGGGTGTGCTTACTGCCATCAAACGCGGAAAATGGTACACGGAGAGCCTCCAGTTTCTTTCCATTGTTGGCGTATCGCTACCCAGTTTCGTGGTGGGTATTCTGCTTATCCTTGTTTTCTCTGTATCAATTGGCTGGTTTCCCGCTTTCGGACGCGGCGAAGTTGTTTATATTGGCGGTTGGTCCACTGGCCTTCTCACGCCGTCGGGAAGAGCTGCGATCATCCTGCCAGCCATAGCACTTTCGCTTTATCAGGTTACGCTTGTGATGCGTCTGGTACGTGCTGAAATGCTGGAAGTGCTGCGATCCGAATATATCAAGTTTGCGCGCGCACGGGGTATTCCGAGATGGCGCATTTATTTCAGGCATGCATTGCGCA
This sequence comes from Ochrobactrum sp. EDr1-4, assembly GCF_049199085.1. Lineage (NCBI taxonomy): Bacteria > Pseudomonadati > Pseudomonadota > Alphaproteobacteria > Hyphomicrobiales > Brucellaceae > Ochrobactrum > Ochrobactrum sp. EDr1-4. The sequence goes on along the minus strand of NZ_JBLZOF010000008.1, from coordinate 65,432 downwards.
ATTGTCTGATGCCAGTCGTGACCTTGACGGCCATGAATATCGGTTCGCTGATTGCGTTCGCACTGATCACAGAAACTGTTTTCCAGTGGCCGGGGATGGGTATGCTGTTCATTCAGGCGGTCACGTTCCTCGATATTCCCGTGATGGCGGCCTATCTTTGCATTATTTCCTTCATTTTTGTCGTGCTTAACACTCTGGTGGATGTTGCCTATGCGGTCATCGATCCCCGTTTGCGCACGGCTCGCTGACCAACGGGAGTCTGTCTTAATGAGCACCCCATCCTCGCAAGCTGCCCCCGTCACGCGATCTTCGCTTGTCCAGCGAATTCGCAAGAGTGACCTTTGGTGGTCCTTCACACACAGCAAGACAGCAATGTTAAGCGCTACGCTGCTGGCAGTTTTGATACTGAGTGCAGTGTTCGCACCGTTGATCGCACCGCAAAATCCTTATGATGGTGCAGCGCTCGACATGTGGAAAGCAGAGCTGCCTCCATTTTGGGAAGAGGGAGGTGAGTGGCCGTTCCTGTTGGGCACCGACACGCAAGGCCGTGACATGCTTTCGGCTATTCTTTACGGCACCAGAATTTCAATCGTCATCGGTATCGCTTCGGTGTTGCTTTCCCTGCTGATCGGTCTGACTGCTGGATTAGTCTCCGGCTATTTCGGTGGCTTTATCGACAATCTTTTGATGCGTTTTGGTGACGTGACGCTATCAATACCCACTATTCTGGTCGCTATTCTCGTTTCGACTGTTGTGCGACAGATGTTGCCAGTGAGCCTTCGTGAGATTGGCGCGTCGGCCGTTCTCATATTGGCAATTTCGCTTTCAGCATGGGTGCAATATGCTCGTACTGTTCGAGCGCAGGCGATTGTCGAGGCGGGTAAGGACTATGTTTCAGCGGCACGGCTGATTGGTGTGCCGTCACGGCGGATCATGACAAAGCACATCCTGCCCAACACACTGACACCCATTATGGTCGCGGCAACGCTTAATTTCGGTATGGCGATCCTGACCGAAGCGACCCTTTCGTTCCTTGGAATAGGCATGCCGCCGAGCCAACCGTCGCTGGGAACCCTGATCCGTATCGGCAATCAGTTCCTGTTTTCCGGTTCATGGTGGATTGTGGTTTTCCCCGTCATCCAGCTCTGCCTGCTTGTTGTGGCCGTCAATATGCTCGGCGACTGGCTGCGCGATGCGCTTAATCCGAAACTGAGGTAAGTTAAATGAACAATCTTTTGCTTCGCAACATCCGCCCAATGGCAGGCGAAAACTGCGACCTCATGATCAAAGATGGGAGAATTGCCGGTTTCGGACAGTTTGCGGCTGAACCCGGAATGGCGATTGAAGAAGGAAGTAACGCGATACTGGTTCCGGGGTTAATTGATGCTCACACGCATCTTGATAAGACAACCTGGGCCATGCCGTGGCACGTCAACAACCGCGCCGCCATATTGCGTGAGCGTATCGATTTTGAACGCGAAAACAGGCTGGAAATCGGGATTGATCCACATCGCCAATCGATGCGTCATGCGATTGGTCTTTCGGCCCATGGCAGCACGCACATCCGCAGTCATGTCGATATAGACCCGACCCACGGTTTGTCACTTGTTGAAGGTATATGGGAAACGCGCGAGAAGCTCAAAGGTATCATCGATATCGAAGTTGTCGCATTTCCCCAGTCTGGCTTAATGGTCACACCGGGCACCGAAGAGCTTCTTGATGAGGCACTCCGGCAGGGTTGCGAAGTTCTTGGTGGGATCGACCCGTGTGGCATTGATCGTGACCCAAAAGGCCAGCTGGATGCTCTATTCTCACTTGCAACAAGACATGGTGTGCCGATCGACATTCATCTGCACGAGACAGGTGAGCTTGGCGCTTTTACGATGGAGCTTATCTTTGAGCGTATTCGTGCACATGGCATGGAAGGCAAGGTGGCAATCAGTCATGCCTTTGCACTCGGTATGAATGATTATCTGCGGGTTGGCCAACTTATTGAACAGTTAGCAATTCTGGATGTTGCAATTTTGACCACCGGAGCACCATCAGCGACTGTCCCATCAATCAGGCGGCTGAAAGAAGCAGGTGTTCGTATTGGTGGCGGTTGCGACGGTATTCGTGATACCTGGGGCCCATGGGGACAGCCTGATATGCTTGACCGTGCCAAGATCATTGGCATGAAGAATGGCGTTCGTTCTGATCAGGAACTGGAGCACGTTCTTTATATTGTGTCTCAAGGTGGAGCCGATGTGATGGCGCTTGAGAATTACGGGCTTGATATCGGGTGTCATGCCGATTTCACCCTTTTGACCGGCGAAACGCTGGCGCATGCGGTGGTCGATGTAGCGCCGCGCCCGCTGGTTGTAAAAGGCGGCCGCGTTACAGCTCGACAAGGTAAATGTGTGGTTGAAATGCCATGAAGAATGTTGCTCTGAATTCTCTTGTCTTAGGTGAGCGGCCCTCTGGCCGCACTCTTATCACGGCCAGTTGGGTGGTCGGGCATAAAGACGGCGGCCATCGCCTGCTCAAAGATGGTGAAGTGGTTTTTGAGGATGGTCAGATCCTCTTCGTCGGACACAAATTTCCCGGAGAAGTCGCACGCCGAATAGATTTTGGTAACGCACTTATCAGTCCTGGACTGATTGATCTCGACGCTCTTTCAGATCTCGATACGACTATTCTTGGAATTGACCATCATCCCGGCTGGGCGAAAGGTCGTGTTTGGCCGCGCTGTTATGTCGATGCCGGGCCCTATGAGATGTATGATGAGGGACAATTGGCCTTTCAAAAGCGGTTTGCTTTTGGTCAGCTTTTATTGAACGGTATCACAACAGCCACTCCGATTGCTTCGTTGTTCTATCGCGAGTGGGCGGAAACGGTTGCAGAGTTTGATGCTGCCGCAGACGCCGCGGGCGATTTGGGCCTACGCGTTTATCTAAGCCCCGCATATCGCTCAGGTGGTATGGTTCTGGAACAGCCGGGCAAAATAGTTCCGGTTTTCGATGAAGAGCGTGGTTTTCAGGGACTGAACAACGCGATTACTTATATTGAGCGTCAAACCGGTCGATATGGTGATCTGGTACGGGGAATGCTTGTGCCCGACCGGGTGGAGACTTCCACGCTTGCTCTTATCAAGCGCACAGATGCGGCCGCACGTGATCTCGGCTGCAAGTTCCGGCTTCACATGGCTCAAGGGGCAATGGAAGTGGACACCGTGCGCATGTTGCATGGTTCTACAGCGCCTGTTTGGCTTGCCAGCCATGGGCTTCTGAGCGAGCGGCTCATTGCTCCACATGCTACCAATGCAACCGATGAAGACCTTGATCTTTACGCACAGAATGCTGTTTCGATCGTTCATTGCCCGTTGGTTTCGGGTCGCGGTGGATCAATTCTTAAATCGTTTTCCGAGTGCCGCAGGCGTGGGATTAATGTCGCCATGGGCACTGATACAACCCCGCCCGATATGCTGATGAACCTGCTGGCTGGCCTCATCACTGGAAGAGTGGCCGACAATGCACCTGATCGTCTTCGTACAGCCGATCTCTTCGATGCAGCAACGATTGGTGGTGCAAAGGCCTTGGGCCGTACGGATATCGGGCATTTGTCGTCGGGGGCACGCGCAGACATCGCAGTCTTCCGTCTGGATGACACTATCATGGCTCCGTCGATTGATCCGATCACAACCATTGTCGTCGGTGGATCTGGAAAAATAACCCAAGCCGTGTTTGTGGATGGACGTGTTTCGATGCTCAATCGGCAGTTGGCTGGTTTTGACATGGAGAAGGCACGAGTTCAGGCACAAGCTCAGTTTGACAGTCTGATTGCGAAATATCCTGAGCGGAGCTGGAACAACCCTTCGGTAAATGAAATATTCCCGCCAAGCTATCCAATTGAGGCACCAAACGAGGAAAGCAAACATGATTGAGATGCAAGAGCCAGTCGTTGATGTTCGCAATCTTCGTGTCAATTTTCCCGGTCGTCACGGTACAGTCACTGCGTTGTCAGATGTCTCCTTAACGATACGCCCAGGAGAAATCCTCGGTGTGGTAGGCGAGTCGGGAGCCGGTAAATCAATGACCGGTCTTGCGATCCAAGGGTTACTGGAACGGCCGGGGCATATTGCCGGGGGCGAGGTATGGCTGGGCAAGCAGCGCATCGATAACCTCGATGACCGCGCAATGGAAAAAATTCGTGGTCGCGAAATTGGTGCAATCTTTCAGGATCCTCTTACGTCCCTCAACCCACTCTTTACGGTGGGATCGCAGCTAACGGAAACCATCCGGCAACATCTGGGTCTTAGCAGAGGATTGGCCCGTGCCCGTGCGGTCCAATTATTGCGCGACGTTGGTATTCCGTCGCCCGAAGAGCGAGTTGACCAGTATCCACACCAGTTCTCTGGTGGTATGCGCCAGCGTGTGGTGATCGCTCTCGCACTTGCCGCGTCTCCTAAACTGGTCATTGCTGATGAGCCAACCACAGCGCTTGATGTTTCGATCCAGGCGCAGATTATTTCGCTGCTGCGCAAACTTTGCAAAGAAAAGCAGACGGCAGTTATGCTGGTTACTCACGACATGGGCGTCATTGCCGAAGCAGCAGATCGTATTGCTGTTATGTATGCGGGGCGCCTGATTGAGGTTGGGCCAGTGGAGCAGGTGCTTCATCAGCCATCTCATCCCTATACCCAAGGATTGATGTCGTCGATTCCTTCATTGGGTGCGCGGGTGGAAAAACTAAATCAGATAGATGGCTCTATGCCACGTCTCGATTCCATTCCCGATGGCTGCGCTTTTAATCCCCGTTGTAGCCAGAGCGGGGCTCGTTGTCGGCGGGAGAGGCCAGAGCTCGTATTTTCGGGTGTGACAGCCAGTGCATGCTGGCTAAATGCAGGAGGCACCGCATGACAAATTCCTTAAGTAAAACCCCGGCTTTAACCGTTGAGCGGCTTACTAAAACCTTTGATGTTTCAGCACCTTGGCTTAACCGCTTGGTCGAGCGCAAATCCAAACAGTATCTCAAAGCAGTCAACGACATCAGCTTCACCGTTCCGGCTGGTGGTTGTTTAAGCATTGTCGGTGAAAGCGGCTGCGGAAAATCTACTGTTGCCCGTCTTGTTACCGGTCTATATCCTGCCACCAGTGGTGGGATGCGATTTGCAGCAGGAAAAAGTGGCGCACCTTTATCGGCGCAGATGATATTTCAAGACCCCTATGCTTCACTTAATCCACGCTGGCGGGTAAAGAACATCGTTGCGGAGCCGCTACGCGAACTCAAGTTGCGTGATAGTGCGGTTGAGATTGACCACCGTGTTGAAGAGCTGCTGCGAATTGTCGGTCTCTCTGCTGCAGACGGCGAGAAATTTCCGCACGAATTCTCAGGTGGACAGCGCCAGCGTATTTCGATAGCTCGAGCATTGGCGAGCGAACCTGAGTTTCTCGTCTGTGATGAGCCAACATCAGCACTTGACGTTTCTGTACAGGCACAGGTTCTCAACCTGATGCGCCGCCTGCAGGATGAATTGGGTCTCACATATCTCTTTATCAGCCATGATATGAGTGTGGTTCGCCATATGTCTGATCGAATTGCAGTGATGTATCTGGGGCGCATTGTTGAAGAAGGCGATACAGAAGAACTATTTGCTGATCCGCGGCATCCATATACCCAACTCTTATTGCAGACGATCCCCAATATCGACGCGCCAAACCGCAATCGTGAGCCAGCAAGCGGTGAGGTGCCTAGTCCTTTAAAACCGCCTTCTGGTTGCACTTTTCATCCGCGGTGTCCGCTTGCTATCGAGCGTTGTTCCAAAGAAGCGCCGGTGATGATGCTTCTACCCAACCGTACGCGTGTGGCCTGCCATTTGGTCGAGATGGAGGTTAACTAGAATGCATGTTTTAAGTGAAGGTGCGCTTAACGCAACAAGTCAGGGTGCTGATCGGTCTTCAAATCGAGATGCACGTCTAATCGCGCAGCACAGATGCTGAGAAGCTGTGATCCTTATCAGCTTACGTTAAAGCTGCACGCAGATCATAGGAAAGCTCACGTATCTCGCTTAGATCAAGTTCGGATTCTACATGCTCAAGATGATGTGCCATCAATTCGATTGCCTTTTCTGCCTCCTTTGCAGAAATCGCTTTTACGATTTCGGCATGTTCATCCGGACCACAGTTGAAATGATCTGTCTTGCGATAAATTGCTGTAATCAGAGAACTGCGGGAAATAAGGTCGCGCATGGTGGTAAATAGAAAATCAGAACCTGTCAGTTCAGCCAATAGAAGATGGAACCCGCCAGACAGCTTGATGATGTCTGTAGTAATATCATCCCTATTAGCGATTCGCTCCAAATTGACATGGTCACGGAGACGTTTCACGTTTTCTTTGAGTGAAGAGCTACAGAGCCGCTCTACAATGCAGCGCTCCACAGCCTGCCGGACAGAGAAGACATCGCGTGCCTCCTGCACCGTTGGCTTACTAACGAAAGCACCACGATTTGGGATCATGGTTACAAGCCCGTCTCGTTCCAGCACGGTCAGAGCCTGGCGTACACGGGCGCGACTTACGTTGAAAATAGTGGCGAGTTGTTCTTCCTTAAGCTGGATGCCAGGACGTAATCGCCGCTCTGCAATCGAAAGCCAGATTTTTTCTACGATCTGTTCGATTGATAGGGCAGTTGCTGCTTTCATAAAGACTTCTCCGTGTTCCATTCGACAATCGTCATGTACGAGAAAAAGTCAACTGATGGATTGAAATAACTGATTTATTGTTTACAATAAATCTAAAAGTTGTTGAATATTTCTTACAGTTTGGGTCGCCATGGAATTTGACTTTGAGACCATTGATTCACGAAGCCGCTATCGTCTTCTCACCAATTTCATCGGGCCGCGTCCTATTGCGCTGGTAACAACCCGATCAACTTCTGGAAACAACAATGCAGCGCCCATGAGTTTCTTCAACGTCTTCTCGCATGATCCGGCAATTGTTGTGCTGGGAATTCAGCCACGCCAATCAGGAGAAGAAAAGGATACTATGGTTAACATACGTCGATCCGGCGAGTTTGCTATTAGCATGGTCGATATGGGGTTATCCGAGCAAATGTTGATTTGTGGTTTGGGTTTTGACGCGGAAGTTGATGAGCTCGCGGTTGCGGGACTAACCGCTCAAGATTGTATCAAGATCAAAGCAGCATTCCCGCAAGAGGCTCCTTGTGTTTTTGAATGTCGCGTTGAGCGGCTCATTGATTACCCACGCCGTACGCTCGTTTTAGGGGAGGTCGTTCATATGCATGTCCGACGTAATTGTCTTGATGCTGAGGGTCACTATGTTGACCCTGAATGCTACCAACCGATAGCTCGCCTGCACGCTGATAATTACGTGACTTCAGATCGTCAGTTTGAGTTGAAGGCCCCATCAATTGGGCATTTTCAGAAGTAGTAGTTTAGACGCAGGACAGCGGAAAATTAAATTATGCATATTCACTTAATCAATCCTAACTCCACCGCTTCTATGACAAATCAGGCAATGGAGAGCGCCCTGATGGTCAAACATACGCAAACCCGTATTACTGCTACCAATCCTCTAGAGACGCCTAAAAGCATAGAGGGGTCTATGGACGAAGCGATGTCGATACCGGGTATGCTTGCTGAGATCATGAAAAGTGAAGCGCAAGACGTGGACGCCTATGTAATAGCGTGCTTCGATGATCCTGGCCTTCACGCTGCACGGGAAGTGGCAAAAGGTCCAGTCATCGGTATTTGTCAAGCAGCAGTCCAGGTAGCGATGACAATCAGCCGTCGTTTTTCGGTGATTACCACGCTTCCGCGGTCGGTCGCGATCATCGAGGAGCTTGTCAGTAATTATGGGGCAGAGCGATATTGCCGCAAAGTTCGAGCAATTGACCTGCCGGTTCTGGCTTTAGAAGATGATCAGTCTCTCGCCGAACAGCTATTAATTGCGGAAATCGAGCGAGCAAAGACTGACGATGGGGCCGAAGCGATTGTACTGGGCTGTGCTGGCATGTCAGCATTGTGTGAACGTCTTAAGATAGCGACCGGTGTGCCGGTCATTGATGGCGTAACAGCTGCAGTCAAATTAGCCGAAGCCCTCGTCGGTGCGGGCTACGCCACATCCAAAGTGAACAGTTATAATTATCCTCTGCCAAAAAATAAGCTTTCTTGTACGTTGACAACATAAAAAATGCATAACAGTTGATTGTTGACAATTTTATGTTGTTTGTTCTACTTATATAGTTGACTTTCTACTTGTATCACGCCTGCTGGTTGAGAAGGGGAGTATAACTCATGGCAGGGCAAAGGGATGCATTGACACATCAGATTGTTGAGAAAATCTGGCTTTCGATAGCTGAACGACGTTTACGTCCTGGTTTCCAGCTTAAAGAAGAGGAATTGGCAGCGTTTTTTAATGTCAGTCGTACTCGCGCTCGACAGGCACTCGCAGCACTTAGTCGCGAGGGATTGGTCGATATAGTCCCCAATCATGGCGCCTTTATTTGCAAGCCGACGGTCAGAGAGGCGCGCGACGTATTTTTTGTAAGGCGTGCAGTTGAGCGATGTGTCGTCCAACATCTTTGTAAACACGCTACACGGGCCGATCTAAGACGTCTGAGCCACCATCTTAGTGAGGAAAAAAGAGCAATCAGCCGGAGAATGACGACGGACATCATCAAGCTTTCAGGCGGATTTCATGTTCTTTTGGCCGAACTTACATCGTCTGACTTTCTTTTTACAATGATGAGAGACCTCATTTCGCGAACATCATTGATTACAGCGATCTACCGCGATACCGATATCGTCAACTGTGGTTCTGAGGAGCATGCAAAAATCGTTGAGGCGATCACAAAACAAAACGCCGAGCAAGCGCTGTGTCTTCTGGCCCATCATCTCGACCATGTAGAATCCAAACTCGACCTTCGCGAAGTGAATGAGTACGCAAATGACCTAAGCACAGTGCTAAGGTAAGAATTTGTGAAAATGTAATTTTTGGATAATCTAAATCAAATATGATGGGTAAACTGGCATTAAACCCAGCTTTAACGGCCGATGTTCTTGACTGGCAATCTGGAACCGCGACCGCCTAAAGCTGTCGGGTTGAAGTACGACTGCTCTTGGCTCTACGTAAGAACCTTCCGGAAATCGCATATGATCGATCAGTTTGTGCCACCAAATCGGCCCCAGTTTCAAATCCGCCAGTTCATGCCCGCTTTAAAGGAACCGATGTTTCTGACCGGTTATCTACAATCGCATCGTGTTACATCTGCCGGGAACCGGACAAATATATTCTTGACTTTGACTCGAAAACAAAAGACCCACCCAACAAATCTGCCCCGGTTACAAGCGCAACTGCCCTTGCCGCGTCAAAGCCGCTTATCGACCAGATACTGCAGATCACGGGTCACCGTGACGCGGGAAGTTTAGGTAATGGCCAGATAATTCTCGGCACTCAAACCACCAATGAAACCATCGGGTCCCGCTTCAAACAACCGTGCGACAACCTTATGCTGCTTCAAATTGAGGAGAGACCGAAACCGATCACAAAAATGCGCTTTGGCAATATATAGGCGCACCCGTTGCAGGGTGAGTTGCTGCGCGCGAGCACGGTCTTCGCGAATGCGGTTACCCCGTCGATTGCTCGGAGGATTCAAATGTCTGATCCAGTTAAACGCGCCGCTATCTGGCTGGCAACCACACCAAACGCAGCAAAGCCGCGCCCTGTCATTCCGTACCTTCGGGAACAGTTTGGGCTAACAGCGGTCGAGGCTGTCCAAGCAATTACAGAAAGCAATCTCATCAGAGCGAGGGCGCAATAATGAACGCTATTGAGAAACGTCGCCCACCAGCGGCAGGCAAGGGCAGGCCGCAAGGCGCAATGAATAAAACCACGGCTTTGCTGAAAGATGCAATCCTGACCGCAGCGGCGGATGCTGGTAATAAGTCGGGTGAAGATGGGCTGGTTTCATACCTGACAAAGCAGGCAGAAGAAAATCCAGTCGCTTTTATGGGGCTGCTTGGCAAGGTGCTGCGGTTGCAGATTTCAGGCGATGCAGAACAGCCTGTTCAAACCATCACACGCATTGAACTTGTGCCGCTTCGTGCGGATTGAGGCGAGGGCACATGAATATTCATACTGCGTCCAATTTGGACATCGAACGGTTTCGCAAGGTTTATGCGCTGGTCGCTGGCGGCGCCACCGAGGGCGAACGCGCAGCGGCCAAGGCGAGAGCCAGCAAGATAGCTGCAAAGGCTGGCCTGTCTTTCAACGAGGCTGTTTCCAAATTGGACGAACCTATTCAGCAGCCAAAACCAAGGAACGTATTCGAGGATTTCTTCAATAGCCCGGAAATGAAAGCTCAGCGTTCGGATCGGCAGCGCAAGGGTGCTGTGAAGCGTGAATTGGTTCTGGAGGAGTACGGGTCGATCAAAGCTGTCTTCGACCCGACACCATGGGAAATAGCTTTGCGAGCCGCAATAGAGCCGTTCTCAGTCATCATGCCGTATGCTTGCACGTCAGGAGTTCAGCGTCAGTACACAGCATTTATGGACGGTGAAGAGGCCGGTATAATGCTGAGAGGAACCGAGAGGGCCAAAAGTACGATTTCATCGGCATTTCCCATGCCAACGACCATCCAAGCGGCGATGGATGAAATTAAGGCTTGGAATAAGCAGCGATGGGACCGCGCCTTGTTCTTTGAATATCACGAACAGGAGCCAGAGGTTTATGTTCGCCAAAGACTGGTTGAGGATTTCATCAATAACGAGCCGGTTCGTTCATGGCGTGACATGGAAGCGCGTTTCGCTTGGAAGAAATACGAATTCGAAAGCCAGTGGATTGATCCCACAGAACGGGAAGACCCGTTTATGGACCGCATCGAGGCCGATTTCGTCATTCTGCGCGGGCTCTATGAAAACGGCAAACCACATGCGGCAACTGTCCAAACTGGACACAGAACCAATGCCGACAAGCGTGCAGCAGTCATGACCATGTTGGACACTCAGCCGGAATTGTCTGACCGCGAGATTTCCCTGCGTCTCGGCGTAAGCCCTCAAACCGTAGGCAATTGGCGCAGGCGCATTGTGGCTTGATATGCATCATAAGATGCGCAGACAGGCTTTATCGCGCCTTGATTATTCTCGATGCGATAAGCCAGCCAACGATTGGCGTAATGATTGCGCTGATAACCACGGCCCAAATCATCGGATAGGCTGGGTTTTGTGAAAGCTCTGGAACTGTCAGGATTACGATAAATCCAATGCCAATCAGAACGATGAACGCAATCGAACTTATGATCGATGCCAATTGAAGCTTTGTCCCCACAATGCCCTCCAGAAGAATATATATTGATGTATGCATGATGTATTGCCTGCAACAATCACGCATTGATTAGGGTCAAAGGCGTTGGGCTGGATCAGCAAAGCCTAGCTCTTCCCGTAATGACAGATTGTCGCAGGTGTAGGCGTCATCGGTATTTGATGGAACATGATAGACGATGATGCGCATTGATATAGATCAAGTCATTGATAATAAACAGCTTTGAAACGATGCTCTATCGTCTTTCGTGGTAAACTCGTTGCAACGAAAGGAGACTACCATGCGGTCAGATGTTGCAATGTCAGGTTATATCCGCATCCGAGTTTTTCAGGATGAAAAGCGGATGCTTAAAGAATTGGCGCGGAAGAAAGGGGCTTCCCTTTCCGGGCTGATACGGGCGGCGGTTTTACCGGCTCAAGGGGCTGAGAACGTAGCGAGGGCGAAATGACCTCTACGACAATCCGTGATTTTCTCGTCTCGCTTGGCTATCAGGTCAACAAGTCGAGCGAACAGACATTCAATGACAGCTTGAAGAAAACGGCTGAGAATGCAGTCAAGCTGGGTATAGCGATATCAAGGCTGTCGGCTATGCGATGTCTCAGGTTGGCGGAAGCGCAGAAGGCGCGCAACAAGCCATGGAAGGCATTGCGGACTTCATACGCCGTTTGCCGGGTGGAAAGAGCTATATTCAAAAGCTGATCGGAAGCGAGGCGGATGCATCGAACATTCCTGCCGTTATGGGCGTCTTGGCTAAAAAGTTTGCCAGCATGCCTTATGCCAACGCCAAGGTGCAAGCGAATTTCATCGGCATTGACGACAACACACTACAGGCCATGATCCGTGATGGCGGGCGCTATTACGAAGAGTATCAGAAGCTGGTGAAAAAGGCCGGTGTGAATGAGGACAAGCTTGCAGGCGATAGTCAGGCGCTCATGGTCAAGGTTCGCAGTTTGGGCCTGTCATTTCAAATTCTCGGCCAAAAGATACATCAGGCTCTAATTGCAAAAGCGGGGCATCCGCCGAGGTTCACGCCTTCCCACGCCGTCAAAGCCCGAATGCGTTCGATCAGGCCAAGCAGGAACTCGCCGCTTTCAAGTTCTCGCTGTTCGAGACAGTAGCAGCCGATCCGCTTTTGCGCGCTGGTCAGTGCCTTAACCTGATTATCGTCTATGCGTCCGTCGTCACCATCGACAAGAAGACACTCCAGGCAACGACCGCTTACGCATCAAACAGCCGTGTCTTTATTCGTGCTGGTCTGCGTTCGCACCACACCGCTGTTAAGGCCCGCCGACTGCTTGAGCAGCATAACTATCTCATTCCGGTTGGCCGGAGAAATGGCATCACGGTTTATCGCATCGACAACCCGCATCATGAGCGAGTTCAGATGTATGTTCAGGAATTGGAAGAACGCCAGCGCGAGATTAAAGCCGATCAGAATGTACGCAATAAGCCGCAATCCAGCATGGCAAATAATGCCCACTTTGAGGCTGCAAGGGTGGCAGAAGTTGCCCACCCTGAAAATGACAAGGACGGCAATAAATGCCCACCAAGGATGGCAGAAAGTGCCGACCAAGGTGGGCAGAAAATGCCACCAATTACCTTTAAGGAATACCTTACAGGATTACCTGTAATAAACGGCTATGAAGTGAGCGACGGTTCTCCAGTTATGGGTGACGTTGAGGGGGAGCGAAGCGCGCAAATCAAAAGCGCTGTAGCAAGCTCCCCCGACTTCCCGGCAAAGAAAAAAAACGGGTATGCACTCGCAGCAAACGGTGAAGATGAAAACGCGCCATTTCCTTCAATCTCATCGCAGCAAGAGGCCGATAAATTTTTAGCGACCGTGTTCGGCTCAGATTTGAGCAGATTGCATGAGCGCGTGCTGGACGGGTGCCGTAAACGCCTGATGAATGGTTTGCTCACACCGGCATTTGTTCGTGCGCGTATCGATGCACTGGAAAAGTCGCAGCCAGCTTTCTGAGGTGCTTCCCATGCTCGACAAGCTGGTGCCCGGCCATGTTAATGCATCGAGCCATTCTGTTTTACGATTTTTGTGATTGTGAAGGCCTTGAAACCGATAGATTGGTAACTAAATCGAAACCGTCATTCCAACATTTAACGTTCGATCAAATGGAGGTTTCGATGAGCGACCGTTTGTTTGACAGTCCTGTTTTTGTGAAGGACGGCCCTTACCTTGTTCGAGAAATTGCCAGCATCGGGGATGCTTTAGATTTTCTTTATGAATGGCCCGAATACGACCGTGGCCTCATTTATGAAACCGCTTGGAAAGCGTGCTGCGATAGCCACGATGGCATCAAACCAGTGGAAGCAGCAGAGAGCGCCATTCGAGGTTTCGCCAAGAAGACCGGAATTCTCGAAGTACCAGAAGTCGCGCTTCCATGGATGAAGGGCAAAAAATCAGGAGGCGGCCTAGTTCAGGCTTGAAGACGCATCGTGATTTGGTTTCTAATAATTGAAGCGGCTATTCTTGCTGCACTATCGTATGTGTTAGCTTTTATCGGCTGGAAAGAGATCCGCTATTACATGAACCACCGCCGAAAATTATAACACCCTTAATAAACCGAACCCCGGCCTCAACGCCGGGGTTTTTGTTTTGGCTTGGTTTTTCGATTGATCTCCAGACCTGACAAGCGTTAGGCTCAAGTTATTTCGCTCTAACAGCATTATAGGAGGCCGAATATGTCATTAATAACCAGGTCCGCTTTAATTGCCTTGGCTGGCTCACTGTTCATACACCCGGCAACCGCAGCAGTGAATTGCCCAGGGGTAGATCAAGCACTAACGAAAGAGCGAAAGACTGAGTACGCGAAACTCATCTCGGAAAGCCTCAAAGAAAAGGTGAAACCATCAAAGGTCGAAGTTGACAGTTTTATGCAGTCAGATGACTGGACTGTAATTTATGCCTCAACGCCTGTGGCTGACCCCGGCTATTTTTTCTTTGAAAACTCCTCGGGCAAGCAAACGTTTAAAGATGTCTGGGGCGGTATGGCTGATGACGGCGACGGACCTCAACTGGTGAAATTTGCGAAGGACCTCGGAGCCAACGAGAAAATCGCGGCTTGTTTTTCTAAGGTGGTCATTAGCGATTAATCAATTGCGATAAACTCGAAGCCCTTTCTGCGAGGAGATCTGCCGGAAGGCATACGCCGCCAAGGCCGTTTCGAGGTGATGCCTGTTGTCTTATGTTGACATCAGAATCATTTTCCACTCCGCTTCGCTCAGGAAACTCCTCACTGGGCAGAATATTGCCTAACCACGATTACCCAAGCGCAATCCTAGAACGACGGCGATATAACCGAGCACAATACTCAGCGCCAAATAGAGCAACGCTGACATCATTCCGGCTGTCGATCCTGACATGAGTACATATGCCCCGTAAACAAAGCTGGAGAAGGTCGAAAGCCCGCCCATTATTCCAGTCGCTACCAATGTGTTGACACCTTGGCTGAGCGTGCCTTTATGATAAAGGCTGGTCGTAAGTCCGAGCAGGAATGATGCGACGACGTTAGCGACTAATATCGACATCGGAATGCCGTCTGAAAGGTTTGGCACGACCAACATTAGAAATTCACGGGCCATGGCTCCGACAGCGCCGCCGACGAAAACGAATATGATTGTATTAATCATCGCGAGCACCTCACCCTATCCAGCTTGCTAACAATGCACCGAATGCTGCTGCGGCTAAACCTGCAATAACAGATACAAAAAGATACACGATTGCCAAGCTCTGGTATCGCTCCCGCGCAAGCTTCACTGCATCGAGCTGCATCGAACTGAATGTTGTGTATCCGCCGAGAAAGCCGGTTAAAATGCCAGCTTTTAAGATATCGCCAAAGCGTTCATACCACTCGACAGAAAACAGCACCGACAGAAAGCCTATGGCAAAAGCGCCTGTCACGTTGATCAAGAATGTTCCGAGCGGGAATTTCCCCTGATAGCTTTCGCCAGCCAGTTTACCAACCCACCATCGAAACACCGAGCCAAGCCCGCCTCCGAGGCCGACCCACAGTATATCCAACGGCTGCATATGAACCCCTCATCGCCAATCTAGTTAGTAGTAACTAGATTTGGACCGCAGGCAAGATGCTAGCAAAGGTCTCCTGAATTTTAATGAGGGGGTCTGCTCAATTTTGCGCATACCCCTTTTCGCAAGATCGAGTTCTTTCCGCAGTGGAAGAAACCCAATAATCAAGCGAACGAATTTCGTCCGGCTGACATGCCCTGTTGAAGGGGCGGGAAACCCATTGATATGCGACTTAGTGCTGATGTGTCCAAAAGCGGACGCATTGGGTAATGCCCAAAACTGAACACTTTTCGATCAAGAGGCGCTGAAAATAGATTATTCATACCCGCACACAAGCGGAAAACTTTATGAATGCTCAGGCGGCTCCGGCATCTGGGTAGCGCGCCGGTCTCCGATGAATTGTGTAATCGTTGTGGTCGTTGCAATAAAAATTTCTCGAAGTGTTGGATCGCTTTTTTTGACGATTTTTAGTGCCGCAACTTCTGTGGCACCCATTTTTAGCTTGCGAATGAGCTTTTCAATATCGGGGTTCGAAAAGCTATGAACATCTCGGCGATGCGCAAAAATGTTTCGAATATCGATTATCGTTTTTAAGTCTTGGTACAGCTTATCACCGTAGATACCTGTCAAACGTCCCAGCTTAGCCTTTGCTTCAAACGACGCAAAAGGCCCGAAGTCGAAATCCTTATCGGTAATCCCTTTGACGTAATGCAAATGCATTCGCACGCATCGAGCCAAATAGTGCTCGAGATAGGCGCCGCTTAGGATGGCCAAAATAGGGTCGTTTGGTGAACTCTCAATAAGCTCCTAGGCTACATCTGACTCTTCTTTAGTAACGTTTGTCTTACGTACAGGTGCCATATATTTCCAATGCTTATCAGTCTACGATACTGATTTCATACGCCGTCAGCTCAATCCCAGAATTATGGCAGTTTCCGATGGCTGACATTTTTCCATGAACGTACGCAATTTTTCGACGGCAACTGAAAACTCATTTCTTTCAACATCGATATTCGTGCTGAAAGATGCACTTATTTTGCTTACAAGGCGCTGCGCATACGCCTTTACCTCGTTCATACCCAAAAAAAACCTCATCAGAAGGCTGTATTTGATTAAGGGCATTTTGCAAATAAGAGTGCACATTCTTAGTGAACGTTGCCGTATTGATTAGTGAAAGCTGATTTGCCGAAGCATTTAGCATATCTAGGAAGCCGTCGAACGCCCGCGTCATTTGTTGCCCACCCATTCACATTTATTTCAAGATGGTGATGTGAGTCGTTTGACAAATCAACTGAACAAACCGGCTGACCGAATATCACACCCCCGCGATGGGCGTTATCTACAAGGGTATATATTCAACTGATACCCTTTCTCGGAAATATCCGAAAAACGGATTTTTGAGACCAATACGCGCACGCGCGCGAGGCTTCACCGATTAATCTGACATCACTACGCGAGAGAAACACCGATTTAAGTTACATCGTAACGCGAGCCGAACCCTAAGATTACCCTAATATCGTTCGAGCCGTTCAGCCGCGCTGATTGCCCTGATATCGATGCGCAGACAAAGCGGTTTATCGAGTTCTAGAGAGGTTCCTTGCAGGGGGGCGTGCACTCATTTCAAGGATAATATCAAACTGCTCAAGCCGCCCCAAGTCACGGAGACGCCGATAGCCAAGAGCAAGAATGCGGTTAGCCTCGTCAATACCGCCGTTCCCGCTGGACCGATTTTCTTAAAGATTGCGTCTGAGTACCTGTAGCAAATTGCAACGCAGATAAAGACCAAGACGATTCCGACAACCGCGCCGGCGTATGATGCCACCTCGTTCTGTAGGCCGCCTTCCATTTTACTCGATAATGTGAGGATAATAGCAATCGTGCCGGCCCCAGCTGTGATGGGCATTGTCAAAGGGAAGAATGCTATATCTGCTGATTTATCACGACCGGTAGGTGCTTCTGCTACACCCGCTGGCGGCGTCGGGTCTGCAACTAGCATTTGCCAAGCAGTGAAGAATACGAAAATCCCTCCTGCAACCTGCATATCGGCAAGAGCGACACCAAAGAACTGAAGGATGCTCGGCCCGATAAATAACGTTATGATAAGCAGAATAGCGCCATAACATGCGACCCTGAACGCAAGTTTGTGGCGTTCCTCTTTCGGCTGGCGACTGGTTTGAGCCAGAAACACGGGAGCCATGCCAATCGGGTTTACCATCGAGAATACCGACATGAAGGTGAATGTCAGCGTGTGGAGGAAAGCCCATTCCATAGATAGCGCCCTTTGCCGAAATCAATCCAAGCTTAACTACATCACTAAATTACTGCGTTTTAGTGAACATTAGGCCGTCAGCCATCAGTCCAAAAGAGTATGCGAACAGATACCCCACGCGGATACGATTTAGGTTTTGAGGGTTTTGAAGGTTCCGCTTAGGAGCGTTTTCGATGTTTTTTCTGCTTTGCCAACAGTTTTGAAGGTTTTGAGGGTTCGCTTCTTCCATATTTGATGATTTTTCACGGCTGAGTTTCGTCAGGCGGTCTATGCGCGGGGAAGAGTTTCGCGACCAGTATGCGCAGGCGCACGAGGCGATTTGATTTAATATCAATGTTTATCAAGCCGCCAACCGAGTGAAAAAGTAGGGGCCAGGGTAGGGACTGAAGAATATTTATTTTAACTAAGTTATTGAAAAATATATCTTTATTTGATTTAAATGGTGCCGGCCACTGGCACGTTAAAGTTAGGCTTTGCAGCGGCTTGATGGGTGGTCTGCCCATTTGCCGGACGGCACAGGACTGATCGCACGTTTTCATTTTGCCGATGCCTGCGCGGCGCTATGGCTCGACCGCGAGTTGGTCGAGGTGGAAGAACTTTTCTTGGATGATGCCGCGCGTGATATTCGTTCCCCCAGTCACCAACTGACCATCGCCCGCGACGTGCTGCAGACGCGACGGTGCATTGGCTCGCATGAACCTGGATGGGCCTTGAGCCCGAAAGGTTTGCGCAGTGTACAACGAACGCGGAGTGTTAAGACAAGCCGAAAACTTGCCGGCTGTGCTGCAGGCGATCGTTGCTCTCGATGCCTGGAACGAGCTTCCGGTTCTGCAGCATTTGGCGTGGCTTGGTCTTTGCTTGCCGCCTCCATCCTGCGCCAGACCGGCATCACAACTGGCGTACATCTCGCCGCCATCAACCTTGGCCTTAAAACTATTCCGGTTGACCAGCACCGGCATCCTGATCGCGAAACGCGGTTGCTCGCCATTGCTCATAGTCTGATCGCGACCGCCTAAATTGGCATGAGGGAGCATAATCGGCTGACGTTGGCGAGGTTGATGATGGACCGAAAACTAGAGGGGAGGCGAACCTCCTCGAAATTGCCGCAGCTGGTCGCTTGTGTCGGCCGGTCCGGACTAAAACAATCTGGAATAGTACTCCACTCGGCTAAATTTCATATGACGTAACAATGCTTCAACAATCCTTTTAATCGGATTGCTGAAGCATGAATTGCGTTGACTCTGGGCATATCATTTCAAGCTAACGTTCAATAATCCATCGAATTCCAAGCTCAAAAGTCGTTACCCAGAAAAGTCACGATGCTAAAACAGCGCGCTTTGTATTTGTCATATCACTGTAAATTAGCCTTTTGGGCTAAGATCCATAGAGAACCATTTTTCAGACATTTTCGACAGAGTGCCATCGGACTGCATTTCGCCAAGTGCCTTGTTGAGCTTTGCTTTCAGCTCCGGTTCATCCTTGCGCAGACCGATACACACGTTCGTGGCCTGAATGCCGCCGGCCAGAAGTGGTCCGCTAATTTTGAGAGCGCCGTTGCTTTTCTCCGCACGATCCCGCGCAAAGACGACGTTGTCATATTGACCATCGAGGCGGCCGGATTGCAGATCAAGCTTGACCTGTTCGGAGCCTTTGTAAGAGCGGACCTGAGCGACATCGCCGAAATTCTGCTCGACAAATTGCAGTTGGCTGGTTGAAAGCGATGCGCCGAGTGTCGTGCCTTTTACTGCTTCCTTGAGGTCCGCGAGGGCTTTTTTGCCTTCTTCAGTCTCGGTGTTAAGGCTCTCTCCGCTATGCGGGAGATTGGCAAGCGGACCTTCAGCGGGCACGAGGAATGTATTTGGCGTGATCACATAAGGGTCGGAGAAGTCGATAACCTTCCGCCGCTCTGGATTAGGACCCATTGTCAGAACCACATCGAACTTGCCAGCAAGAAGCGACGGAATCTGACCGTCCCAGTCCTGTGCCACGATCGTGCAATCGAGCTCGGCACGCTTGCAGACCTCCTTGATAACATCAAGGTCAAGTCCCTGAAGTTCGCCACTGGGTGTCGTCAAATTGAAGGGCGGAAAAGCACCTTCAACGCCAACGGTCACTGATTTCCATTCCTTGGCAAGCACGCTGCCGCTGTACAGGGCGGACAAAGTGCAAAGGCTGATAACTGCGATTTTTTTAAACATAGTTCCCTCGTTCTTATCGATATCGGGATGCGGTCTTCTGATGAGAACCATTCTTCACACCCGTCTCATCCATGAGTGTGGACCTGCAATCTAGCGATGAAAAGCAGAAATTTGTTCACATATATGAATATAATTCCGTTTTCATGACTGAAGCAATGTCGAAAGGCAATGCAGAGACACCCGGTTCGAATTTCGAACCAGGTGCAAAATCGAAATGAGAAAACTCTATTCCTATCAGCTATTTAGCGCCGCATAGCGCGCAATGTCAGCATGGGTTGCAAACCAGATATCCTTGCGCTGTCGTATGTGGCTAATCAACTCTTTGAGTATCCAGATGCGGGACCGGTGGCCGATGATGTCGGGATGCATGGTCAGCTGGAAAATTCCGCCCTCATCATAGGCCGCATCGAACTCCCGAATGAAGATTTGCAGAATATCATGTGGTGCGATTTGCGGACGCAAGCCGCCCCAACGATCCATCACAAGATAGGCGGCGTCATCGCGAATCCATTCGACAGGCAATTCGGTCACGCCACATGGCTCGCCGTGCAGCAATAGCTCGTAACAATCGACATCGGCCATCAGGGATGAGTCATAAATCAGGCCCATCTCGGCCGTGATTTGCAGCGTGTTATCGCTAAAGTCCCAGGATGGTGTCCGGATGCCAACAGGACGAACGCCGGTAATCTTTTCCAGCGCATCGGCAGAACGGTGCTGAAGATCGCGTTCGGTATCGCCATCAAGCAAAGCATTGCGCTCATGAATCCAGCCATGAAGGGCAATCTCATGTCCTTCATCGATCAGGGCGCGCTGTTCTTCGGGGTAATGTATCGCAGAAACAGCTGGCACAAAGAAAGTCGCCGGAATAGTGTTGAGACGCAGAAGTTCGCGAATGCGTGGAATACCTTGTCTTGGTCCAAATTGACCCTGCGAAAGCGCTGAAATGGATTTGCCGCCATCGCGCAATTCAAACGTATCGTGGTCAGAATCAAACGACAGGCCCACCGCGCATTTTGCACCTTCTGGCCACGCCGATGGTTTTAAACTGCGACCGGCGCGGGCGCGGTTCATGATGGATTGCAGTCTTTCTTCCGGCCATGTCCATGTAGGAACCGGTGTTTCGGTTGTCATGTTGTTGGTCCTCCACTGACCGACAAAGTCTGGCCGGTGATCCAGCTTGCATAGGGGGAAGTCAGGAACAGCACGGCATTTGAGATATCTTCCGGCAACCCAATCCGGCGCAGCGGAATTTCATTGAGCATGGCGGCTTGACCATCGTCTCCATAAGACGCCCATTGGCGCTCATAATCGGGGCTTGTGCGCAAGAAGCCGGGTGCGACAGCATTCACATTGATGCCGTACGGGCCAAGTTCATGGCCAAGTTGTCGTGCGAGGCTGATGAGCGCTGCCTTGGCGCTGGCATAGGCCTGAATTCCTGTCAGGCTGACTCCCAGACCAGCACCGCTTGAAATGAAGACCATCTTGCCTTCGCCACGGCTTTTCATCGCTGGAACGATGGCGCGCGCAACGAGAAATGCACCGCGCACATTGATGTCATATATACGATCCCAGTCTGCAGCCGGTACATCTTCCAAGGGGCGTTTTTTCTGGCCAAGCACACCGCCTGCAACATGCACAAACACATCGAAACCGCCTTCGACCTCGGCGTCAGTTGCCAGTTTGGCGATTGCGGCCTCATCGGTAACATCAAGATGAACTGCGCGGATTGAGCCACCACGTGCAGGACACGCTTCGCCCACAAGACTTGCCAGTTCGGCATCAAGAACATCGGTTGCCGTTACATGTGCCCCATCGGCGGCGAATGCCTCGCATATTGCGCGGCCAATTCCCCTTGCGGCCCCGGTGATCAGAACTCTTTTTTCTTTGAAGTGAATATCCATTTTACTGCTTGTCTGTTGTGGATGGTTTGTGTCCGAGGCGGGCGCTTAATTCGGCGGCATGCTTTACCACTGCGTCGATCATGCGCTGTCGACACGCTGTGAAGCGCGATGAAATCGTTGCCATATTGAGTGTTGCGATAACTTCGCCGCTTGAATCAAAGACAGGTGCTGCGACACCTGAGCCGCCCATAACGGCTTCTTCATCGCAAATCGCGTAGCCAGCCTCACGCGTTGCGTCGATGATACGGCGGATTTGCACACGGTCGATCACGGTCTTGTCGGTCAAAGGGATGATGCGCTCTTTTGCGAGATAGCTCGACGTCTTTTCCGGCTGCCAGTGTGCGAGAAGAACACGTCCCATTGCCGTGCAGTAAGCAGGGTCGGAGCCTGTCAGGTCAGAATCAAAGCGCACCACCTGATAGCTTGCACTCTTGGCCAGAAGCTTAACGCGGCCATCCTTGCGGCGCGTGCCGAGAAACACAGTCTCCCCTTCGCTGTCGCGCATCGCGTCCATTATCGGCTGTGCGGTGGCAATCAGATAGGCGTCGCTGCCGCTGCACCAGCCGGGGCCGTTTCGGAATGTATCGTGAATTTTATAAGATTCAGTGTCGTCGCGAACGACATAAGCGCGTGCCACTAGAGTTGCGAGCAGATTGAAGGTGCTGCTCTTGGGATAACCCAGTTCCGCAACGATTGCCTTAAGCGTCACCGGTTTGTGCGCGCGCGCAAGGAACTCGAGGATTTCGAGAACCCGAACTGCGGATTTCACTTCGCCGTTATTTTCAATGTTCATATATGTGAACCAAATTCCTGTTGTGGAATAATGTGACAGACATACCATCACATGGCAACACAAAAGGAGCACGTATTGAAATGAACACTGAAAACAAGGTTGCCATCGTCACCGGAGGCGCGCGGGGCATCGGAAAGGCTTGTGCTCTCGATCTGGCGCGTGCCGGGTATCACGTTACACTGGTCGATTTGCTGGAAGCGGAACTGGCGGACACCGCTGCCGAAATTGAAAGCCTTGGCGTGCGTGCGTTGCATTGTGTTGCGGACGTCTCAAGCCATAAACGGGCTGGCGAAGTGGTCGCCGAAACGGTGGATGCGTTTGGTCGCGTCGATTTCCTTCTCAACAATGCCGGGCGTTCCGCACCTGTCGGCATTCTTGATATTTCGGAAGATGAGTTCGACCGCGCCATCGCAATCAATCTGAAAAGCTGCTTCAACTACATTCAGCATACCGCACCACATATGCTGAAACAGGGCGGTGGCCGGATTGTTTCGATGTCGTCACTGAATGCCTATTCGGGTGGTGTGACGGCTGCGGTCAGCAAGTTCGCTTATGCGGCGGCAAAGGCCGGTATCCTTGGCATGACTCGTTCCCTTGCCAAGGAACTGGGGCCAAACATTGCGGTCAACGCCATTTGTCCTGGCGTCATTCGTACCGAGATTGATACCAATGTCACTGAACGAGCCGACGAGGTTATCCGCGGTATTGCGTTGGGACGGCTTGGCTGTGCTGACGACGTTGCCCGTCTGGTGACTTTTCTGGCGACTTCCGAGCCTTGTTTCATCACAGGACAATCATTCACAGTTGATGGTTTCCAGTTCAATGTCTGAATTTTTGTTCTCTCGACATGGATGAAGCGGAGCTCTAAAAAGCTCAGCTACCCATCAGAGGCCGCCCAGTTTGTTACAGGAGCGGCCTTTGATTGACGCGTCAGCACCAGCCTAATGAGACACCCGGCAAACAAGATGACGTTTATTCCCCTATCCCCCGCACGGCCTGAGGCAACATGAAGGCTTTTCTCGATATTCTGAGCTTTGAACCTGACGGCTGGGGCCATGTGCTGATGATGGCGGTGCTCGTCACGGTAGCATTGTCGGTCGTCGGCTATCTGCTTGGCGCGATCATTGGTGTGTTTGCAGCTTGGGCCAAAATCTCCGGCGGACGCACGCTTCGTGGTGTTGCAGACGCATACACCACAATCATTCGCGGCATTCCCGATCTTCTGGTGATTTATCTGTTTTATTTCGGCGGTAGTGCCGCCGTAACGGCAATTGGTCGCTTTTTCGGTGCGCAGGGCTTCGTCGGCTTTCCGGCATTCCTCGCTGGTGTGCTTGCAATCGGCATTTCGTGCGGTGCGCATCATACGGAAGTTTTCCGTGGTGCATTTCGTGCCGTTTCCAAGGGCGAGCTTGAAGCAGCCTCTGCTTGCGGCATGGGACAGGCGCTTAAATTCCGACGCATCATTGCGCCGTTGGCACTTCGTCATGCGTTGCCGGGCCTTGGTAATGTCTGGCAGGTTGCACTGAAAGAATCCGCGCTGATTTCCGTTGTCGGCGTTGTTGATATTCTGCGTCAGGCCCAGATTGGGGCAGGTTCTACTGGCTTGCCATTCAACTTCTACCTGATCGCTGGTGCGCTTTATCTGCTGATTTCGTCGGTTTCCGGCACCATTCTGCAAAAAGCGGAACGTCACTTTTCGCGCGGCGTCCGGAGGGCATCATGAACTTTCAGTTCTATACCGAATCCTTCATGCAGATGATGAGTGGCGTGCCGCTGACCCTTCAGCTTGCTGCCAGTTCAATTGTCTTTGGCGCTATACTGGCTCTGCTTTTTGCGCTTATGCGTCTGTCAGGCATTACCGTTTTCGACTGGATCGCACGTCTTTATGTGTTCGTATTTCGCGGCACACCACTTCTGGTTCAGATATTCATTATCTATTACGGTCTCAGCCAGTTTCCGGCAGTACGCTATTCGTTCGTGTGGCCGATCCTGCGTGAACCCTATTGGTGTGCGATCATCGCGCTGACTTTAAACAACGCAGCTTATGCCAGTGAAATTATCCGTGGTGGTCTGTTGTCAGTTCCCAGTGGTCAGATCGAAGCGGCCAAAGCCTGTGGCATGTCGCGCTTCACAAGCTTTCGTCGCATTGTGATGCCGCTTGCAATCCGTCAGGCGCTGCCGGGCTATGGCAATGAAATGATCTCCATGGTCAAAGCAACGTCGCTGGCCTCCATCATCACCTTGATGGAAGTAACAGGCATCGCCGCCAAGCTGATCGCAGAATCCTATCGTGCGATTGAAGTGTTCGTCATTGCGGGCGCGATCTATCTCGCTATCAACTTCGTTTTGACACGTGTGCTTATGTTCGCTGAATACAAGCTCACGCCGTATCTGCGTCAGCCCGTCGTCAAAACCGCCACCGAAGGAAAATCATCGTGAGTAAACTTGTGTCTCCAACATCCCCGGTGACGTCGAACGTGGCTCTGAAAGTCGAAAATCTGCGCAAGAGCTTCGGCGCAAATGAAGTACTCAAGGGTATTTCTCTGGAAGCGCGCGAAGGCGAAGTGATTTCGATCCTCGGCTCTTCTGGCTCCGGCAAATCGACGTTCCTGCGTTGCATCAATTTGCTGGAAACACCGACGTCTGGCACCGTGACTGTTTCGGGCGAGACCATTCGCATGGCGAAGAACTCGAAGGGCGAAGCTTATCCAACTGATAAGAAGCAGGTATCGCGTATCCGCTCTGAACTCGGTATGGTGTTCCAAAGCTTCAATCTCTGGTCTCACAAGACCATTCTCGAAAATATCATTGAAGCACCGATCTATGTGCAGGGCCGTTCGCGTGCCGAATGCGTGGCAGAGGCGGAAGCTTTGCTCGCCAAGGTTGGTATTGCTGACAAGCGCGATTTCTATCCGGCACATTTATCGGGTGGCCAGCAGCAGCGTGCGGCGATTGCGCGTGCTCTCGCGATGAAGCCGAAGGTCATGTTGTTTGACGAGCCGACCTCGGCGCTTGATCCTGAACTGGTTGGGGAAGTGCTCCGCGTTATGCGCGGTCTGGCAGAAGAAGGCCGCACCATGCTGGTCGTCACGCACGAAATGGGGTTCGCACGTGATGTGTCCAATCGCGTGGTCTTTGTGCATCAGGGTTTGGTCGAAGAAGATGGTGCGCCTGAAGACGTGTTCGGAAATTCAAAATCCGAGCGTTTCCGTAAGTTTATCAGCCACGAAAATGCAGCCTGATTATTTCAAATAGTTGATGCCAATGCACGGCTTATAGAGTTCATTTCCTTCCTGTTTCTAAGGATCAATGACTTGGGAACTTCGAGAAAGCCGCGAATATTTACTAAAAATCCAAATTATAAACGAACAAACAAATCTGTCCCGATTACTATGAAGACGTTGCTTTCGCCGCTTATTCACGCCAATGAGGAACTGGCACTATTACTGATCCGTTTAGCAAAAAGATCTGGGGGTATATACTGGTCGAACTCGTGCCATCCAGACATTTGGCTACCATTATACGTCTTCGGCACCTGAACGGCTGATATGGCGTTTGAGTAGAGCTGACGCGAATTCGAAATCTTTGTTCTCGATGGCTTCGAGAATGCCTAAGTGGTCTTTACAGGCCTTGCGGATACGCTCTTCGCCCAGACGGTCGAAATCGGAATATTCCGTCATGCGGCGCAGATGGTTCTGCCAACGGACTGATTGCGTGAAAAACCGATTATTCGCCCACGAAACGATGGTTTCGTGAAAGTTGGCATTGGCGTTGAACCAGAGATCGCGTGTGAGATTCTGGATCGGCAGGACCGATATTTCATTCTGCTCGCGTTGCAGAGCTGCGAGCTGGCTGAGATCAGGCGCGTAGTCGGGTTGCGAAAGCGCACCGCATTCGATCACCAGGCGGAAGGCGTAGCTTTCATTGACCGCGCGCTCATTATCGAGCGACTCGGCAAAGCGCCAGCCATGGCCCGGAAGACGCTCTGCGAGACCTTCGGTGGCAAAACGCATCAGGACCCGGCGCACCGCGCCGCGCGTCGCACCCAGCTGATCGGCAAGTTCGGCTTCCGACACTTCGTCACCAACAGCACCAGAGGCGCGCGCACTCATCAGACGCCGATAGAGCTCTTCCGCCTCCGATGGCGGCAGCAGATTGTCGTTGAGTTCGTCCGGCTCTGGAATGCGATGCAGCTGATATCCGCGATTGGGTGTCTGACTGACAATACCCTGCTGCACAAGAAGATTGAGCACCTGACGCACGGGCGACCGCGATACACGGAGCTCTTTTGCAATGGCAGCATCCGACAGCCGGTCGCCGATATTCCAGCGTGCAGCGGATATGAGCGAGACCATTTTATGTGCGACTTCCGCCTGAAGACTGCTCAGGCCGGATTCGCCTTCCGTTGATCTCTTAACGTCCATATTCACGCGCAGCGCCCCCTGAATGTGCGTTCTCTCATGGACCTATGCTCAAAGAATACGGGATATTTTGCAATAGGCCATTTCTTTCTCGTATAGCCTATCCCATTGGAATGACAGGTTGGCTCTCAATAGGAAGGGTATAAATCGAATTGTTCCATGTTCTAATAAAAAACTGTTGACTCCGCAATGATTGAATGTGAATTGTATTAAGAAGATACAAAATACAAAATGTGAAATATGGATTGAGTATGTCAGTTACCCCATTTCCATTCATTACAGTTTCGGGCGTACCGGAAGAGCGCGGGCGCCAATATGGGGTGCTGGCGGCTGAACGCATCCGGCGCAGCGCGGGTCTTTATTCCAGCACGCTCGACGCGTTTGGTCTTTCGCCTGAGCGCAGGCAAGGTCTCATCGAAGAATTTGCTGGCCGGATCGAGGAATTCGACGCGTCTTATGTCGAGGAAATGCGCGGCATCGCCAAAGGTGCGGATGTGCCGTTTGAGCAGATCGTCATGATCAATGCACGCACGGAAGTCGTTGCGATGGCGCGTGCGGAAACTGGTTCGCCTGATCCCGAAGAGCAGGATGACGGCTGCACCGGTGCTCTCATCATGCCTGCGAAAAGCACTTCTGGTAATCTGGTTCATGGCCAGAACTGGGACTGGCGTTCTGAATGTGTGGAAACCGGCATTGTGCTGCGTGTTCGCAACAATTGCGGCCCCGATTTTGTAACGTTTGTCGAGGCTGGTGGGCTAGCGCGCAGCGGCTTCAATGAAGCGGGAATCTCGATCACCGCCAATTATCTCGAATGCGAACGCGACTATAAGAAGCTGGGCGTTCCTTTGGGTCTCGTGCGCCGCAAGGTGCTTGAGCAGGAGCATTTTGCCAAAGCAATAAAGGCTGTGGCTTCGACACCAAAATCCTGCTCAAACAATATCATGATTGCGACGAGCGCCGGTTTCGGCATCGATTTTGAATGCGCGCCGGATGAGTCCTTCCCGATCCTGCCTGAGAATGATCTGATCGTTCACGCCAATCATTGGGTCAGCCCAATTGCGCTGACAAAGCTGCGCGACACCGGCATCCCGTTCGTACCTGAAAGCTTCTACCGTGATTGGCGCGTTCGCCAGTCTCTTGAATCACATGGTGGAAAAATTGGCCGCAAGGAGCTGAAGGAAGCACTGTTCGACGACTTCCTGACACCTTATGCAGTCTGCCGTCCTCCACGTGCTGGCAATCACGACAATATCACGGCCACAGTTGCCATGGTGGTGATGGAAGCAGCGCTTGGCGTGATGGAAATCGCGCCGCTGCCTGCTTTGAACCGCCAGTTTGCGACCTACTGTCTGCAGGATTATACGCCGCTACCGTCTGATGCCGCGCCACGCGCGAAATCCCTCTTTATCGAAGGCTAAAGAAATGCTGCGCTTTGCGCTTTCCAGAATAGGCATGGCCATTCCAACATTGCTGATCGTGGCAGTGGCTGTGTTTGTGATTGTCCGGCTGATACCGGGCGATCCTGCAGCCCTGATGCTGGGCGATTCTGCGGATGCTGCGACGCTGGCCGCGCTGCGCGAGCAGCTGGGCCTCAATCACAGCGTCTTTACCCAGTTTCTGATCTGGGGAGGCAATGTTCTGCATGGTGATCTCGGTGTCTCCATTGCCAACCAGCAGCCGGTTCTTTCTCTGGTTCTGGAGCGCTTCTCGGTCAGTGCGCGTATCGTCTTGTCAGCAGTTATGCTTTCTACGCTTGTCGCTGTTCCGCTTGGAATGATCGCAGCCTGGAAGCAGAACAGCCTGACCGATCTGACGCTTGTGACCTGTGCAACCTTGCTACTTTCGGTTCCGACATTCTGGATGGGCTTGCTGCTGTTGCTTGCCTTTGGCCTCAAGCTCGGCTGGTTGCCGATTGTCGGCTATGTCAGCTTTGGTGAGAACCCATGGAAAGCGTTTCTCTATCTGGTTTTGCCGATCACTACACTGTTTCTGCATGAAATCGGCGTCATTCTGCGGATGGCGCGCGCCTCGACGCTTGAAGTGCTGAATCTGGATTACATCACCCATGCCCGCGCCAAGGGACTGTCGGAAGCAACCGTGATGTGGCGTCATGCTTTCCGTAATGCGTTTGGCCCGACCTGGACACTGTTGGGGCTGATCCTTGGCAATCTGCTTGGCGGTATTGCAGTTGTGGAAACGGTTTTCACGATTCCCGGACTTGGCAGGCTTCTGGTTGATGCGATCTTTGCTCGCGATTATCCCGTCATTCAGGGCTGTTTGCTGTTCACAGCCTGCGTTTATGTGCTGGTCAATCTGATCGTGGACCTTCTCTATCCGTTCTTCGACCCGAAGGTGACGGCAAAATGAAAAATCTCTCTCTCAACGCGATTATTGGCGGAACCCTGACCGCAACGCTTCTCACTATAGCGGTGGTAGGTTCCTTCTGGACGCCTTACAACCCGTTGGCCCTCGACTTTGCCGCGCGCCTTGCGGCGCCAAGTGCCGCGCATTGGCTGGGTACGGATGAATTTGGGCGCGACCAGCTGAGCCGTCTTATGAGAGGCGCATCGGCCAGTGTTTCAATCAGCGTGTTCACAGTCTTTCTCGCCACCCTCGGCGGAGTGCTTGTCGGGGCGATCAGCGGCTTCTTGCGTGGCTGGTTCGACCGGCTGTTGATGATGGTCAATGATGCTTTGCTGGCGTTCCCCGGCATATTGATGGCGCTTGGTTTGCTGGCCGTCTTTGGCGCCAACAAGAATGGCATCATCTTAGCGCTTGCTCTGGCCTATATGTCTTCGGTGATCCGCGTGGTCCGTGGCACGGTTTTAAGCCTGCGTGAACGGGAGTTCGTTGAGGCTTCCCGCGTCATGGGAAATTCGGAAATCTATACAATGGTGCGCCATATTCTGCCCAACTGTCTGGCACCTGTTCTGGTCATGGCAACGTCCATGTGCGGCTGGGCAATTCTCGCGGAAAGCTCGCTCAGCTTTCTGGGTCTGGGTGTGCCGCCGCCAGCGCCGACTTGGGGCAATATGCTAGCGGGAAGCCGCAATTTCATTGAGCAGGCCGTTTGGCTTGGTATATTCCCTGGTCTTGCAATTTCGCTGTCGCTGCTTGGTATTAATCTTCTTGGTGATGCGTTGCGCGACCGCCTCGACCCACGCATGAGGAAGCGCTCATGACTTCCGCACCCCTGCTTGAAATCAACGATGTCAGCCTGCGTGTTGGCGACAGTGCGTTGGAGATCGTCAAGCGCGCTTCCTTCTCCATAAAAGCTGGCGAAATTCTTGGCATCGTTGGTGAATCCGGCTCTGGAAAAACCATGCTCGCGCGGGCGGTCATGGGGCTGGTTCCGGCGTCCATTAAAACAAGTCATGGTGCAATCCGCTTCAAGGGGCAGAACGTGTCAACGATGTCGCCGACCGCTTTGCGCGGGCTGCGTGGCGATGGCATTGCCATGATCTTTCAGGAGCCGATGACTTCGCTTACCCCGTCACTGACCATCGGGCGGCAGCTTGAAGAAGGGCTGGAACTGCACTTTCCAGCCGAGAAAGCACAACATGCCGACTGGATCAGAGCTATGTTGTTGCGTGTTGGTATTGCCGATCCTGATCGGGCAGTTGAGGCGTTCCCACATGAGTTCTCAGGCGGAATGCGCCAGCGCATCATGATCGCCTGCGCGATGCTCATGAAGCCTGATCTGTTGATCGCGGACGAGCCGACCACTGCGCTTGATGCGGTTATCCAGCGCGAGGTTATGGAGTTGCTGGTCGATCTCACGAGGGAACGTGGCACGACCGTTTTGCTGATCAGTCACGATCTTCCAATGATTGCGCGCTATTCCAAACGTGTGGTTGTGATGCGCCATGGTGAAGTGGTTGAAACGGGCGATACCGCGGATGTTCTGGCAAAGCCCCGGCATGATTACACCCGTAAACTGCTTTCGACATTACCGGTTCGTGGGCCTGCACGCGTGGTTCCAAAGGCAGATCCGCTGATCAGCGTGCGCGATCTTGTTGTCGATTTTGAAGGCCGGGGTGGCTGGTTCAAGAAAGCTGTTGGCAAGCGAGCTCTGCATGGGGTTACGATTGATGTTCTGCCCAACGAGGTTGTTGCAGTGGTTGGCGGCTCGGGTTCGGGCAAGACCACGGCCGCGCGCGTGATGGCTGGACTAATCAAGCCGAGCGAAGGGAAGTTGCTGTTCAAGGGACAACCTGTCGAGAGACGTTCATCCCATTATCAGGATTATCGTTATCACACTCAGATGGTGTTTCAGGACCCTTATTCATCACTCGATCCGCGTATGAAAGTGGGCGAGTTGGTCGGTGAGGCGCTGCGCTTCTCGAAAGAGCTTTCGTCCAGCCAGAAAGTGGATCGTGTTCGCGAAACACTGGAGGACGTTGGCCTCGGTGGAGATTATACCAATCGCTATGCGCATGAAATGTCGGGTGGTCAGCGTCAGCGTGTGGCGATTGCGCGTGCGCTCGTGCGCCGTCCCGCTTTTGTCATTGCCGATGAAGCACTCTCGGCGCTTGACGTAACCGTGCGTGCGCAGGTTCTCGATCTCTTTGCCAAGTTGCAGCAGAGCTATGGCTTCGGTTGCCTGTTCATTACCCATGATCTGGGCGTGGTTGAACAAATTGCCGATCGTGTGGTCGTGATGAATGACGGTCGCATTATCGAGCAGGGAACGCGCGACGAGATTTTCGACGCGCCGCAAAACGGCTATACCCGACGTCTTTTGTCAGCCATTCCAATGCTCGAACTGACGGGCGAGGGCGGCGTCAAACTCAAATGGCGCGGCGATAGTGCAAATACGAAATCCGGAGAGGAGGGCGGTCATGTCCATCACTGAGGAAAAGCCTGTTACTAAACGGCAGGGCCATGGCAAAAAACTCAGCTTCTACGATTTCGGAGCGACCACGTTTTTTGCAAGTCAGTTCGATCAGCGTTTCAGTTACTGCCTTTATGTCCCTGAGGACTATGATGAAGACGGCACCGAAACGCACGAACTGATCGTTATCATTCACGGGACGGGGCGGACGGCGGCACAGTACCGCGATCACTTTGCAAATTTTGCGCGAAAGAACCGCTGCATTGTTCTGGCGCCGCTGTTTCCTGCGGGCATCGTCGTGCAGGGCGATCTTGCCAACTACAAGCGCATCGAGTTTCACGGCATTCGCTTTGATCATATTCTGCTATCGATGATCGACGAAGTGGCCGCCAAGTATCGCGTCAAAAGCAATCGCGCTATCATGTACGGCTTTTCGGGCGGCGGGCAGTTCTGCCAGCGCTTTTTCATGCTGCATCCCCACAGGCTCAAGGCCGTCTCAATCGGAGCGCCGGGCATAGTAACTCTGCTCAATTCTGATTATGACTGGTGGGTTGGCGTTCGCGATGTTGAAGCACGTTTTGGCTGCCGCATTGATCTTGAAGCGATGAAGGCTGTTACGGTTCATACAGTGATAGGTGAGGAAGATACCGCGACTTGGGAAATCGCCATCCCGCGTGACAGCGCCTTCTGGATGGGCGGCGCCGATCTTCAGGGCGATTGCCGGATCGAACGCATTGAAGCACTGGCCAAGTCTTTTGAAGCGCATCGCATCCCGGTTCGCAGGGACAGGGTGCCGGGTGTGGCTCATGAGCCTTTCAAAGTGCTGGAGCCGGTCGAAGCATTTTTAGCGGACGTGCTGAGGTCACAAAGCTGACCATACCGCAAAATCAAAAACAAAAAGGGGAAACCAAAATGTTCAATCCAATTTCAATCCGCTCTGCACTCAGCATGGCGCTTCTTGGTCTCAGCGCCACATCCTTCCAGGCACATGCTGCAGACGATGAGACCTTGCGCGTCGCCATTCACTCTGATGTTGCGAGCATAAATCCGGGCGTCAATCGCGATGCCAATGCCGATATGGTTGTTGCCCATATTGCCGAAGGTCTGGTCGCTTATGGCGACGATCTCGCAATCAAGCCAATGCTGGCTGAGAGCTGGACCTCGAATGCCGATCATACGGTTTATGAATTCAAGTTGCGCAAAGGCGTCAAGTTCCAGAATGGCAAAGACCTGACCGCCAAGGACATTGTCTGGAATTTCGAGCGTTATCTCAAGCCCAATACAGCCTTTCAATGTGTCAATCGCTATAATGGAAAAGTGGACTCTGAACTGAAGTCGGTCGACGCCGTCGATGACAGCACGGTGCGCTTCAGTTTTGCAGCACCTGCGCCAAACTTCGTCATCACCATGGCTACCATCCAGTGTACGCCATGGATATTGAGCCCGGAATCCGTTGATGCAGATGGCAAATTTGTAAAGCCGATTGGTACAGGTCCCTATGCCTTTTCCAAATGGGAGCGTGGTCGCTATCTGGACCTGACCCGTTTCGATGATTATGTCGCGCTGCCCGGCGATGCCGCTGGTTTGGTGGGTAACAAGAAAGGTCATGTAAAGACCATTCAGTTCATGACTGTTCCGGATTCAAGCACGCGCACCAATGGCCTGCTTTCCGGTGAGATCGACTTCATCGATGAAGTGGAGCCAACTGGTGTCAAGGATCTGGAAGCGAAGGGCATGAAGGTCAATGTGCAGCAGACGCCTTCCTGGATGGTGCTTCAAATTCAGTCCACTTCCGATAAGTTGAAAGATCCGCAGATGCGTCAGGCGATTGCTCACGCCATCGATCTTAAACAGCTGGCAACGGCGATCGGTGAGGGCATTTATGCGCCAAACCCGTCGGTCATTGCACCAAACACCATCTATTCGGATAATCAGGCGTCTGCCTGGCCTGCATACGATCCAGCCAAAGCGCAGGAGTTGCTGACCAAGGCAGGATATAAGGGCGAACCGATCAGCCTTCTGGTCGCCAACCGCCAGAACCGCGTGCAGGTTGCCACGATTGTTCAGGCATTCCTTGCAGCCTCCGGCATCAATGCGCAGCTCGAAGTGCGCGACTGGGCGACCCAGCTCGATCAGTATCGTCGTGGCGCTTATGAACTTGCTGTTTTCGCTTATTCAGCCCGCCTTGATCCGCTGTTGTCTTTCCAGTCGATGATCGGTGACAAGAAGGCTGATGCCGCGCGCCAGTGGGACGACGCCAAGGCGGAAGACCTTCTCAGCCAAGTTTCTGCGAAAAGCGACGTCGAAGAACGCAAGAAGCTCTTCAACGAACTTAACACGCTGATGGGTGAGCAGGTTCCGATTCTTGGTCTCGTAAACTTGCCATCGATCACAGCTGCCGGTCCAAAAGTAAACGATTTCAAGGGCTGGGCTGGTGATACGCTTCGCTTCTGGACGATCAGCAAGGAACAGTAAAACGCTCCGCTTCGCGAGCTTAGCATTGGGATAACCCCATGACGTCTACATCCTTTGACTACACCCGGACCGACGCCGTCGGTCTGGGAGAGGCCATTCACGCAAAAATTCTGTCGCCGCATGAGGCTGTTCATGAGGCATTTGCAGCGATTGATCGATGCAATCCTAAGCTGAATGCTGTGATCCACGAGATGCGCGATCAAGCGGAAGAACAGCTTAAATCGCTGCCAGAGGGCCCGCTCAGCGGTGTTCCGGTTTTGTTGAAGGATGATTGCCCTTCCTATGCCGGTGCAGCAATGTCTTTTGGATGTCGTGCGGCAGAGGGAAATATCTCGCAGCGCGATCATGAACTCGTCAAACGCTACAAGTCAGCTGGTCTGGTGGTGGTGGGTAAAACCAATTTGCCGGAGTTTTCCTGCAATATCGCAACGGAATCCTCGCTGCATGGTCCGGCACTCAATCCCTGGGATGTGACCCGCAGCATTGGCGGTTCTTCCGGCGGTGCGGCAGCTGCCGTTGCCGCGCACATGGTGCCTGTGGCCTATGGCAATGACGGAGCAGGCTCGATCCGTATCCCCGCATCTTGTGGCGGGCTTTTCGGGCTGCGTCCGTCGCGTGGGCGTGTCCCATGCGGTCCGGTTTCGACAGAAAACTGGGGCGGAATGGTCAGTCATCATGTATTGACGCGCTCGGTTCGCGATTCCGCAATGATGCTTGATCTGACAGATGCGCTTGAACCGGGTTCGCTTTACGCAGCCCCGGCCAAGACGGACTTGTTCGTAAACAGTGTCAGAATGGCGCCGCGGAAACTTCGTATCGGTGTCTGGCAGGAGTCTGATCTTCGTCACGATCTGGACGAGGAGACAATCGCAGCACTTGAGGCGACGATTGCGTTATGCGAACGGCTCGGACATAACGTTGTTCGGGTGAAGCCTGATTTTGACGGCGTTGAGCTTGCGGGTGCCGTACAAAAACTGATCGCCGTTTACACCGCAATTGAAGTGGCCGATGTTGCCGCGACAATGGCAAAGCTTGCCAATGACCTCTATTTTGAGCCTTCAAATCTGGGATTGGCCGCTTACGGCGATGGCTTGGCTGCGACAGAGGTTATTCAAGCGCGTTTGACCGCAAACAGTACGGCGCGCAGTTTTGGTCGTCTGTTTGAAGAATGCGATGTGGTGTTAAGCCCGGTCATGCCGGTTGGATCATTTCCGCTTGGGATGCTCGACGTGCGCTCACCCGACTGGAAAGGGTTTGCCCGGCAGTTTCTGGAGCTGACAACCTTCACCCATCCGGTCAACGCTGCTGGCTTGCCTGCGATGAGTGTCCCACTTCACGAAACGTCTGATGGTTTGCCAATCGGCAGCCAGTTCATAGCTCCTTATGGGGCCGAAAATCTGCTATTCGAACTTGCAGGTCAGTTGGAAGCCATGTGTCCATGGTCTGATCGACTGCCCGCTATTCACGCCTGAAATCAAGAGACAAGCGATGCTCTATACAAAGCCCTATTTCCAGCCGTCCGATACGACCGAGGTTTTCGATCTCGTTGATAGAACCGTGCTTGGTACTTTGATCACCAGCCATGAGGGAGGCGTTGCTATATCGCACCCCGTCTTCATGATGGATCCGACACGCGGCGAAAACGGCATGCTGGTCTCGCATGTTGCTGCATCCAACGATCATGTTGAGTTTCTGAAACGCGGCCTGCCATCAATCGCAATCCTGATGGATGCTGGTCATTATGTATCATCGTCATGGTATCCGGGTTATCCGGAAAGGGACAGCGCACCGACTTGGAGCTTTATGGTTGCACATATCCATGGCACGCCCAAAATTCTGTCGGAAGCAGCGACCGCCAAACATCTCCACGAGCTCGTCAAGCATATGGAAAAGGGTCGTGACAAGCCTTGGCAGATGAAGGAACTCGGCCCCGGTGGTCTGGAGCGGCGCCTGCCCAATATCGTCGGCTACGAAATGCCGATTGAGAAGATGGAAATCAAGTTCAAGCTCGGGCAGGACGAACGGTCGGCAGATATGAGTGCTGCGATCAAAAAACTGCGCGAAGAGGGTCGGGAAGACGTTGCCGAAATGATGGCGCGTCACTGCAAGCTATAGAGTGCCATGTGCCTGTTTGGGCGTGTGCAGCTCTCTATAAAACCTTGTAATTGCTGCATCATTTCACCTTGACCTGTTCCAGATTTAAGGAATTTTGCAATAAAATCCAGATGGGGGATTTGAGTTGATGACGGGGCGGGGCGCTTTGTCGATATCAGGCACGTAATACAGCATTCACAGTCATAGCAGGCCGCCGGTTTCAGCGAGTTCCGGCAGTCTGTTCTCAGCACGACGGAAAGTCTCTTTCCGCCGAAAAACTCCTATTGCCTAAAATCAAAGGGGACACCTACTCAAATGAAGAAAATTCTAGCTGCATCGGTCGCTGTTCTGGCAATGTTGCAAGTTGCATCGGCTGCCGATACCATTGTTGCACCCGAGCCTGAAGCTGTTGAATATGTTCGCGTTTGCGATGCCTATGGCAAGGGCTATTTCTATATTCCCGGAACCGAAACCTGCCTGCGTTTTGCTGGTTATGTGCGTTATGATGTCAGCGGTGGCGATAATGCTTATGCGCGCGTAACGAGTACCCGGGATATGGATACTTATGCGCAGCTGACCCGCTTCACCTTCCGCTCATTTACCGGAACCGAAACCGAACTCGGTACACTCAAGACAGTCACTGAAACACGTTATCAGTGGTATAATGGTGCAGACTCTTCATCGTCTGGCTCCCTGCGTCTCGGCTTTATTGAGTTGGGCGGTCTGCGCGTTGGTCTCGACCAGTCGGCTTTCGTAACTTTCACCGATTATCTGGGCAATGTGCTCAATGATGACGTCATTCTGGCTGGCGGTTATCGTACGAACCTCATCAGCTATACCTACAAAAACAAGGAGGGCTTCTCGGCTACCTTGTCGCTTGAACAGGGCGGAAATACAGATGCGGACGTGGATGTTACCATCGACGACTATATGCCGCATGTGGTGGGTGGTCTGAAATATGCTCAGTCATGGGGCAGCATTGCAGGTGTTGCGGCCTATGACGCGCGCAATGAAAAATGGGCGGGGAAGGTCAAGGTTGATCTCAAGGTGAGCGATAAGTTCTCAGTCTGGTCGCAGTTCGCTTATAAGTCCAATGACGACCTTTACGAGGCGAATGCCAATGGCGAAGTCTATCGTATGGTAGATAGCTTCTACGGTACATGGGGTGGCGATTGGGCTTTGTGGGCCGGTCTTGCCTATCAGGCAACTAAAAAAGCCAAACTCAATCTGCAAGTTGGCTATGATGCCAGTGAAACCCTGATGGCAACTGGCAATGTCAGCTATTCATTGGTGCCTGGCTTCAACATCACACCTGAAATTACCTATGTTCAGTGGAACAATAAGCGTATCGCACTTGATGGACAGGATGCGTTTGGTTTGAAACTACGTTTCCAGCGTGCATTCTGATTGGTGATTGGAATTATGATGCTGTTCAATATTGAGCAGCGTCATATTGTATCACAAGGATTAAATGGCGTGACATCTATTGGAAAGCAACTTCAAGCACACGATTTAGATCTCGCTAATATCCATGTATTGCCAGTATTTATGACTGGTTAATTGGAGACGAGGACATCGCTGCATATCTAGTTTGATGCCAATCCTTATGTTCTTGAATCAAACTCTAAATCAGAAACATCCCACCAAATCTGCCCCGCTTACCGCATATAACCGCGCCTTGCTTAACTGCGTCAGGTCAGTGTTTTTGGAAAGCACCTGCCGCAAACGCTCTCAGTGGCCAAAAAGAGTGAAAAGCTGAATCGCTAATGTCATCCTGTATGTTTCGTTTCAAGTTTATTGTCTAAGGGTCACGTATTGCTTCAATATTTGCAATTATCTGCGCGAAACGATTGATGGCATTGATCAATCATATTGTAAGTGATGCGCACTTAGTGGTGGGTACCAAAATAGCAACAAACCATCCCAAGTGCGCCCAACTGAGATTTCACATATCACTCATTAACGTTGCTCGTCTCAAAGCGTTAGCAACACAACTACCAGTCCCCACAGCGTCAATAGAGTATTGCTGATCGCATAAGGCACTGTGTAGCCAAGCATTGGCACATTGCTTTTTGCGGCTTCCGAAACCATGGCCGCAGAAGCAGTACTTGTACGCGCACCACCACAACAGCCGAGATTGATCGCCGGATCAAAGCGGAAAATATATTTACCTATTAACGGCGCAAGCAGCATCGGCACCGATGTCGCAAACAGGCCCCACAGAAACATTTCAAAGCCCACTTCTTTAAGACCCGAGATAAATGTCGGGCCTGCTGATATACCGACAACAGCGATAAAGATATTAAGGCCCACAGTGTTCATGAACCACACTGTTGCGGTCGGAACATTGCCCATCTTGGGAGTGAAACTGCGCAACCAGCCGAAGATCAGACCTGCGATTAGGGCGCCGCCGGAGGTTGACAATGTGATTGGAACGCCGCCCACTGGCACTACAATCGATCCCAGTAAACCACCAAGGACAATACCGGAGCCGACCAGAACCATATCGGTCGTGCTGGTTGGTCTGTCTGCATAGCCAATCTCGGCAATAAGCGCTTCGATGTGTTTCTGGCTACCTGTCAGGCTGACAATATCACCTCGATAGACTTTGCTCTGGGCTTGAACGGGCACGTCAACATTCATCGAACCGCGTCTGATTCGATTGATATAAACGCCGCGCGCAAAAGACTCATGCGACAGTTTAATCAGTGTGCGACCATGCAGCCGTTTATTTGTCACGACCACATCCATGGTTTCAATCGGAATGTCCAGCAATTCGCGGTCCGCGACTTCCTGTGCCCGGTTTGACCATTCCACTATCGCATCATGCGGACCTGAAACCGCAACGATATCGCCGACTTCAAGCAAGGTATCATCATCAAAGGAGATCACCTTGCCGTCGCGGCGCAACCGCTCCAGAAAGATACGGGCACCCGCCATCTGCTCGGCCTGACCAACGGTTTTTCCGGCAATGATCCCCGGAACCGTGAGGCGGAAGGAACGGACAATATATTGATGCCATGCCGTTTCAATGCCACCTTCAGGCGCACCGGCAGACATTTCACGTTCATAACGCTGGCATTCTTCTTCGAGGTTGATCCGAAGCAGCTTTGGTCCGAGAAAGGCAATGATAAGACCTGTTCCTATGGTGCCGAACAGGTAGGTGACGGCATAGGCAACAGGGATGGCATTGAGTTGCTGTGTGATTTCAGTTGGGCTGAGACCACTTCTGTTGAGTGCATCTGTCGCCATGCCAATAGAAGCGGAAATGGTCTGCGAGCCTGCGAGAAGGCCAATGGATGAGCCGGGACCATAGCCTGCAATGACGGCCGCAATATAGACCGAACCCAGACAAAGACAGGAAATTACCACTGCAAAAAGTGCTTGTGGCAGCCCATCGCTTGCAATGCCGCGCACGAATTGTGGCCCAACGCCGAAACCAACCGCAAAAAGGAACATGATGAAGAAGATCGATTTGATCTGTGGCGATATTTCAATGCCCAGCTGCCCGATCAAAACGCCGACAAGCAAGGTTCCGGTGACAGAACCAAGGCTGATTTTACCAAATTTCAGAGCACCGACCCAGAACCCGATTGCCAGTGCGAGAAAGATCGCCAGCTCCGGTGCAGACCGCAGGACATCACTTATCCATTCAAACAAGTGCATTTTGTTTCTTTCCGATATTGCGTGAACAAAAGCATCTGCCCTTTGATGAGGGCAGATGCTTCCGAGAAAGTATTAGCTTATGCGTCGCGCTTGAGGACCTTCAGACCGGCCGCTTTGTCATAGCCGTGAATTTCCTTCACATCGAGTTTGCGCATGAACTCGATGATTTCACGCGTGATGACCTGACCAGGAACCATGATCGGGAAGCCCGGTGGGTATGGAATGACAAAGTTAGCCGAAACCAGTGTCGGACCTTTCTCAAGCCGTTCATCCACGGCTGCACCATTCAAAGGAACAAATTCACACTGTTCGCTCTTATAGGCATCGTAGAACGCGCCGCGAATATCACCGTTCAATGTCGCAGCTTTCGGATCGCCCCGATAACAGTCGTCGAAACGGCTGAAGTTCGGCAGGTTCGGCACATCCTCAACGAGCGTCCGCACCTTTTCCGCAAAGCTTTGAATGCGTGCCTCTCCGCCTTCCTTCAGGCTTTCTTCGATTTCCTGCGAAATTTCGAGCAGCACACGAACCAGCAGAGCCACGTCGCTGCGTGAATTGTTGATATTGGACTGTAGCAGAATGCTGTTGCGCGATGTTTTGTTGACCTGAATATTGAAGCGGTCAGCCAGAATGTTTTTGAAGCTGGTGCCATCAAAGCCAGCCTGACCACAGGTCAGCGTCATACGGCTCGGATCAAGCAGAAACTCATCGTCACGAACCGCTTTGACCGCATCAGTCCACGTCAGCGAGCTATCGTTGAAGTCCGTGAGGCTCGATTCACGATATTCAGCCGGAACCATTTCTGCATTGTTGAGGACGCGGAAATATTTAGAAATAATCGGATGGCTGTTGATCTGTTTGCGAATCTCCAGCGCGATCTGAAGCGCATTTGACACAAGGCCATAACCTTCAAGTTCCATCTGGCGGCGTGCCACATCAAGACTTGCGATGATTTGCAGGTTTGGGCTTGTCGAGGCGTGGGTGAACACGGCTTCGTGGAACTGTGCTTCCACTTTACTGAATTCGATATCGCGAACCAGTACCACCGATCCCTGACGCAGCGCCGACATGGATTTGTGAATGGAATTGGTCTGATACACCCGCAGTCTGACCACATCCGGATCTGGGATCAGACGTGTTGCAAGCAGCACGTCATCGGATGGGTTTTCGCCAAGCGCTTTCTGCTGTTCCTGCCATGCCTTTTTGGCATCTGGTGTGGAGAGGTAATCTTCCAGTGTCCGCGCTGCCCCCATGGCTGTTCTTTGACGCAGGAATGGCGACCAGTGAGCAAAACCAAACCATGCTTCATCCCACAGGAAAACAAGATCGGGCTTGATAGCCAGACATTCTTCCATAACGCGCCGCGTGTTGTAAACATGGCCGTCAAAGGTGCAGTTGGTGAGGTCGATCATCTTCACGCGGTCGAGCTGATCCGCAGCGCGAAGTGTGAGAAGAGCCGACTTGATGGTGTTTATGGAGACGGCGCCATACATCGAATATTCGGTCAGCGGGAATGCTTCGACATAATAGGGTTCAGCACCGGCGAGAACGCAGCCATAATGATGCGACTTATGGCAGTTTCGGTCGATGATAACGATATCGCCCGGCGCGAGCAGCGCCTGAAGCACCATCTTGTTGCTTGTCGATGTGCCATTAGTGACGAAGAAGACATGCTCTGCTCCGAAAGCACGGGCGGCTAATTCCTGTGCTTCCTTGATGTTGCCTGTCGGCTCAAGCAGGCTGTCAAGACCGCCCGTCGTGGCCGAGCTTTCTGCAAGAAACAAGTTTGGGCCGTAAAACTCGCCCATATCCCGTATCCAGTTCGACTTGAATACAGCTTTGCCGCGCGCGATAGGCAGTGCGTGAAAAGTTGCAATTGGTCTTGCTGCATAATGTTTAAGATTATCGAAGAATGGCGTGTGATAACGTTTGTGTACGCCTTCGAGGATCGAAAGATGCAGTTCAAGCGGTTCTTCGACCTGATAGAATAATCGGCTGAATATCTGATTATCCGGATCGCCTGCCAGATGTTCGATCTCGCGGTCACTGAGGAGATAAACGTCGAGCTCAGGGCGAATCTTCTTGATAGCTTGTGCCGTCCGAAGGGCCAGACGGCTATCATCTTTGATTTCAGCCAGATCAATGACTTCGGAAATCGCGGTAATCAGCGGGTTTATCTCTGCAGCCTTAGCCGAAAAGCCCTCATAGAGAACAACCGACGCGATTGAAGGATTCACCAGAATAGCTGTCAGGGCATCTTCTGCATTTCCAGAGACAACTGTCTCATAGATGAACTCATCTTCAGGGCGACGAATGGAGCGCGCTTCGCGCGCAATATGCTGCCAGCGCGATGTCATGTGCGGAACAACGGAAAGCACTTCAAAATAAGGCTTTCTTTCGATGTGATTGATCGCCTGCGGCAGCCGGTCAGCTGGCTGGCTATCATCAGCGTCCCAATTTTCCCACGCCGAAATGTCGGCCATGTATTTCTGCGAAATAATGCTTGTAGAGATGTTCTGCGCCGCGCGTAGGAACCCTCGTGCATCGCCATCGTTCAAACGTGCATGCAGTTTGCTCAGGACTGAGCTGCCTGGGTAAGCAAAGAAACGCTCGATGGTTTCAAGCCCGTCAAGAACCTGACGGATTGTTTCGGTCCGGCTATCATCGCCGTTAACCCAAAATCGTCCTTCCGAAAGGATAGTTAGCCACTGATCGGACCGCATTGCCGGAGTAGCCAAAGATCTACCTAGAATGGAAGGGGTATTACTCGGCTTCTTCGTAGAATTGATCATTACAATTTGCTTTCTGAGACGAGAACAAGGGGGAAAGTAGAAAGGGCGTTTTCGTATAGGCAAGATGAAAAACGCCCTGATCTTTGTTGAGGGCCTTTCTAGAGGCCAGACTTCGTGCGTTGCAATGTCGTATCATCAACAATGACATGATGCGGCGAGCGGGCACGCGGATGCATGAAAAAATGCCCTTCCGGTGCATTGTGAAGCTTGATTGGCACCAAAGTGACGTTGGTCTTCTTGCCGCGCTTATCGTGCAGAGCGTAGACGATGAACGGGATCGCCAGAACAACAAGGAAGCAAACAACGAGTAGCGTCACATAGGTCTCATCAGCCGTTTCCCCTCCGATGGATGTCGGTGGGTAAAACGAAACGAAAAATGCCATGATCGAAACAAGGAAGCCGACGACTGCAACACCTATCTTGAAGCCGTTACTACCAGGTACGCGGAATGTACGCTTTAGTTCCGGCTGCTTCCGAACGAGATGGATATAGCCAAGGAATAGCAAGAAGTATGTACAAAGATAGATTACCACCGTAAGAGCGAGAGCAATCAGAAACGACATATTACTGCCACCACCGGTATTTGTCAGAACAATAATCGCAATCGATGTCAAAATTAGCTGTGCTACAACGAGTGCGACCGGCACGCCATTCTTGTTAACCTTTGCAAACGTTGTTGGAAGAATTCCCTTCTGAGCTGTAACCAACATACCCCGCGACGGTCCTACAATCCATGCTGCAATCTCGGCGAGAACACCAAGCAGAAGCAGTGCTGCAATGATGCGAACAGTCCATTCGAAACCGGGGCCAAAATGTGCTACCAGTGCGCTGAAAGTCTGTACCACGCCCGAAGACAGGTTGATCTCGTTAGACGGAATGGTTGCAGCAACCGAGAGACCGCCAATTGAGCTTAGCACGATCGCTGCGATCATAAGCAGTATCATCGCTATCGGATAATCACGTCCCGGATTCTCCATTTCATTAACGTGTGTCGCAGACGCTTCAACACCCATATAGCTGAGAATGAAGGCAACAAAGACAACAAGTGTGCCGATCTGTGTGAAGTCAGGGAAGAATGTCTGCGCTGACATTTCTATCTGTAAAGGCGCACCGCTCGACAGATAAGCGATAGCCAGGGCAGCTAGGATTAACGCTGGCAACAAAATACCAGCGAAGAAGCCCACTTTGGCGATAATCGCGGTATATTTTGTGCCACCCAACTGGGTAAAAGCTAGCGCCCAAAGAATAACCAAAGCGGCGATAGTTTTGGTGATTGGATCGGCATTCAAAGCTGGCCAACTTAGGATATAGGAGAGGGCACCAAGCACGAAGTAAAGCATCGGAAGAAACCCGATGGCAATTTCAAGATAACAAAATGAGATTGCTGCAAAGCCCCATCGCTCGCCAAGCG
The DNA here is from genome assembly GCF_049199085.1 of Ochrobactrum sp. EDr1-4. NCBI lineage: Bacteria > Pseudomonadati > Pseudomonadota > Alphaproteobacteria > Hyphomicrobiales > Brucellaceae > Ochrobactrum > Ochrobactrum sp. EDr1-4. The sequence goes on along the minus strand of NZ_JBLZOF010000008.1, from coordinate 21,220 downwards.
TGTTTGAAACCCAGGCGAATACACCACCCTCTTCCCAGCCTTCAACCGTTGCCATTTCAGCAGCACAAAGACCGACCGGAATAAACCATAAAATTCCACCAAGCAGTAGGAAGAAAACCAGACTAAAACCTGATGTTGCAAAGGTTGGATATTCATAAACCGCCATCACCATGGAAGCGGTAATGGCAAAAAAGCCAATCATCGATAGCTGTTTAGCCGGAATAGCGGCTTTGGTATTCGCCATAGTAAGTCCCCTCTGTAAAGAGATGATCACGAGATCGATTGAGCACCAATCTCGTGAGTAAGTTGCGAATAATCAAATGAATGTAGAGAAAGTTAAGTGTGGCTGAATCCACCAGCCTCGTCTTCGGTTAGTGGTTTGCTGACTGGATGTTTTTCGAAGTAATCAAGACTGCGCTTAAGATCGTCGATCAGAAGGCTACCCAAATCACGGCTGACGCCGTGCCGCACCAGAATGCGTTGTACCACAAGGTCCTCGCGATCTGCTGGCATTGAATAGGCAGGTACCTGCCAACCACGGCTGCGCAAACGATCGGCCACATCATAGAGTGTGTAGCCACCGATTGTCTGGCCCTCTTTCAGCTTCCATGCCAGCGCAGGAATGCCTTTCTGACTGTCACCATCAAAGATCACCTCAAATGGTCCGAGCTTTGCGATCTCGTCTGACAGATATTGCGCCGTTTCATAACAGGCATTGTGAATCTTCGCATAGCCTTCATGCCCGAGACGCAGGAAATTATAATATTGCGCTATGATCTGCCCCCCAGGACGCGAGAAATTCAACGCGAAAGTCGGCATATTTCCGCCCAGATAGTTCACGTTGAATATAAGCTCCTCCGGCAGATCAGACGCTTCGCGCCACACAACCCAGCCGGCACCCAAAGGTGCCAGACCAAATTTATGGCCAGATGTGTTGATCGATTTTACACGCGGCAGACGGAAATCCCATTCGATATCAGGCGCACAGAAAGGTGCCAAGAAACCGCCACTGGCACCATCCACATGGATAGGAATGTCCAGTCCAGTTTCTTTCTGGAGCCTATCCAAAGCGTCATGAACAGCCTTGACCGGCTCGTATTGGCAGGTGAAGGTCACCCCCATAGTGGGTACCACGCCGATCGTGTTTTCATCGACACGCTTGAGCACTTCTTCCGGGCTCATGATCAGGCGGTCGCCCTCAAGCGGAATTTCTCGCAACTCGACATCGAAATAGCGGGCAAATTTATGCCAGCAAATCTGTACAGGGCCACAAATCAGGTTTGGCTTATCCGTCGATAGGCCCGCCGCGGCGCGCTTCTTACGCCATTGCCACTTGAGCGCCAGTCCGCCCAGCATTGCCGCTTCTGATGAACCGGTTGTGGAACAACCGAGCGTATTCTCAGCATCCGGTGAATTCCACAGATCGGCGATCATATGCACGCAACGCGCTTCAATCTCTGCTGTCTGCGGATATTCGTCTTTGTCGATCATATTTTTATCGATCGACAAATCCATCAGCTCGCGAATTTTCTCATCGACCCATGTCTGACAGAACGTTGCGAGATTCTGACGCGAATTACCGTCCAGCATCAACTCGTCACGCACAGCAGCAAACACATTGCGTGGATCGCGCTCTTCTTTTGGAAATTTTGTCTTAGGCAAAGAAGCGGATAATTCTAATGATGCATATACATCGTCCAAGCCGTTGTATTTTGCAGAAATAGATTTTTTAGTCATACATAGCCCTCCATTCAATGGTTACCCATATGTATTACATTTTAATTCGTCGCTCATGTACGCTCGTTATGTCAACCTAAGTTAAGTAAAAAATATCAGATTAGTTAATTGAATAGCTAATCATTATATTTGCTATTGTCACCACTGATTCATTATGCATAGTTTAAGTCCTAAATCTGAGCATGTAATTGGGGGGGGATATAATTTGTCATTAAATCTTCAAGATAACGTTATTGCTGCTTACAAAATTGCCAAGCAGACATCTGGTGGAAACAACGCTGATTATATTCCTTTTCTGGCCAAAGTTCCCAGTGAACTAATTGGTGTCGCTATCGTGACTGCAGATGGCCAAGTCTTCAAACAGGGTGATACTGATTATAAATTCGCACTCGAATCCATTTCCAAAGTTTTTACACTTGCTCTTGTCATGGAAAAAATCGGTCCAAAGGCGGTCAAGGAAAAGCTAGGCGATAGCCCTACGGGTATGCCGTTTAATTCTGTACAAGCACTGGAATTACATGAGGGAAAGCCGCTTTCGCCACTTGTAAACGCAGGGGCGATAGCTGCTGCAAGTCTTGTTCCAGGCGATGATGCAGAGCAATGCTGGTCGAATATTCTCGATATGCAAAGCCAGTTTGCCGGACGAGAAATTCAGCTCAGTGACGAGGTCAATAAATCCGAACAGGATACAAATTTTCACAATCGGGCGATTGGCTGGCTGCTATACAGTGCAGGAACCTGCTATAGCGACCCAATGCGGGCAGTCGATGTCTATACAAGACAATGCTCTACACTCGTCGATTGCGTCGATCTCGCCACCATGGGCGCAACACTTGCAGCCGGTGGTATAAATCCCATCACCCAAAAGCGTATTATTAAAAAGGAGCATGTTGCACCATTGCTCGCCGAGATGATGATGGAAGGTTTATACACCTCCTCGGGCGATTGGGCATATTCAGTTGGCTTGCCTGCAAAGAGTGGTGTCGGCGGCGGACTTGTCGCTGTCATCCCCGGAAAAATGGCAATCGCTGCATTTTCACCGCCATTGGATGAGGCGGGCAATTCTGTACGTGCACAAGTAGCTATCAGCGAAATTGAACGGCAATTAGGGGGTAACCTTTTCAAGGTAACTTAGGTCATGTTGCCAAAGTATGGCCGCCATAATTTGACAGTTGCTATAGCGACGAGGGATTGCAATGATCTTTTTTGTATCGTTACGAGTGGTAATACGACGAAATTACTTTAGCCTATTGAACATGCTCTTAATGCGATAGCCATCTGTATAAGCATAAAAATCGCAAGCGGTAAGGTTTTTCAGTTGGCATTTGACGGAATAACGGTCTTTAAGCCACTTTGGGAAAGTCATCCACCACGGCCGTTGTTGGGCCAATAATCAAACTTGAAGGGGGACAAATCGTCGTCAGAATTTTTAGAAGCGAGCATGTTTTTAACTGGCACTCAAAATTAAAAACGGGCCAACAAATCTCCGCCGGTTACATCAAGGTTTTGTTTTCGCCGTAAGCGCGCCAATGACGCTCTTGCGCGTCTCAACGAGCGCTTTAGCTGTTAAATTCCAGCTGAACTTGATCCACTGAGGGGCCGGATAATAACTTGGATTGGTTTTACGTCACAAATCCAAGACTTTTTCGATATTTGATTGTTCTTTGAGTGCTAAGTGACCTCTTAATCCACTTCTTTGATAATTTGTTTGAGTGTGGTGTTTTTCCAGTCGCGAGAGTAACAGAGCTCCGTTTCCAGTCTGCCGGAGAAGCCTTCGCATGCAGCGTTCTGGCAAACACGCCTTGCGGGACATCGAGCGCACCAACTTCGCATAGTTAATACTCTATAGCCAACCCGGTCAGCGATAGTGTGCACCGAACGGCTAACACTTGATGTTGTCTTGGATGCGACCCGTGCTCCTGAACTAGTTTATCAAACCGAAATTGCTGATCGAGATACCATTAGGCGCTCATCACCCAATCGAGCTTCGAGGATGTCTTGGCGTCCTGTCGTAAAACCAGTCTAAGTTATTATACCCACTTTCGACCTATTGGCCTTACCTTAGCGAACGGGCCGTAACAGGTAGTGTCCAACACCCCAGACATTGCCATTTTCGTGACCAAACAATCCAGCAGTTGCGAGGAAGAACAGTCGCCAACGGCGCTCCCAAAGACCGGCATCCTGCGCATAGACCTGTTGCAGAATAGGTCTGATCTTATCAATCGATTTATCGAAATTGCTCAGCCAATCCAACGCAGTTTTTTTATAATGCCTGCCTGACCATCGCCAATCCTGTTCCACGGTGAAAATATCGTCAAAGCGATGCGGCAGATCAAAGGCTGGCATGATACCGCCAGTGAAGAAGTGATGCGCAATCCAGTCGGCAGGGTTTTCATGGTTGAAGCGATAGGAGCGATCGCGATGGGTGAAAACATGGATGAACAACTTGCCATCAGGATTGAGCCATCCGCGTACTCGCTCAAACAGCGATTTCCAGTTTGACATGTGTTCAAACATTTCAACGGAAACAACGCGGTCGAAGCGCTGATCGACTGAAAAGTCGTTCATATCGGCGGTGATGACAGTGATGTTTTTAAGGCCGCGCATCGCAGCCTGTGCTTCGATGTAAGCACGTTGCGGAGCGGAGTTCGAAACGGAAACAATGTGGGAGGCGGGAAAGTTTCCGGCCAGATAAAGCGATAGCGAACCCCAGCCGCAACCAAGTTCAAGAATATGCATACCATCGCGAAGGTCGGCGTGACGCACGGTTTCGCTCAATGCGTATGTTTCAGCTTGTGCAAGCGTGGTGTTATTGTCGGGATAATAGCAGCAGGAATATTTGCGCTGTGGTCCCAGCGCGAGTTCAAAGAAATGCGGTGGCAACTCGTAATGCTGGCGGTTGGCGTCATCGGTATTCGTGGCAACGGGAAAGTCATTCATGGTTTTGAGGAAATCGAGCTCAATTTGCTCAGGTGTTCCGGCTAGTCGGCGTTTGGTGCGACCGCAAAGATACTCGATGCCCGCAAGTGTGATTGTGTCGCTCAGAGGAACGCGCTCTGCCGCATTAATTGCATAGGTCAGCATATCCATGTTCAGACTCCTAATTTCCTGGGGCCGGGAAAAAACGCATTGACGCGGCGTTGCAAGGCGCGGAATTTTTCACCGCGCGATTTCAGCATATGGTCTTCAAGTGGTGGGATGCCCGAAACATGAACCAGCAGCCAGTACATCTGGATGGGGGCGAGAAGCGATAGCCAGCTCCATGGTGAAGCGGTGATTGCCATCAACGGCCATGAGCACCAGAACAACCACTCAAAGAAATAATTGGGATGACGCGAATAAGCCCACAGGCCTGTCTCGCAAATTTCGGTTCTGGCGGCTGGGGTTTTACGAAATTTTGCCAGTTGGGCGTCTGACAATCCTTCGCCAGCAATGGCGATCACAATGATCGCAGCTGCAATAAGGTCAAAGAAGTGCGGGAAAAAAGGACGGCTGACGGCTGCAAGATACACTGACGAGACAAGAATAAATGCGGCCAAAGCCTGAATTTGCAGAAACCAAAACAGACGCTTTGAAGCGTCGGCTCCCCATTCTCTCATGAGCTTAGCATAACGCGGGTCTTCGCCATGCGACAGACTTCGGTTGGCGATATGCACCCCAAGACGTAGCGACCATGCAAGGATCAGGATCAGAATTATAGAACGCCGCTGCCATGGTGTGTCGGCCAGAACAACGGCAATAACCGAACCTATGCCAACGGAAATTGACCAGATCGCATCGATCCAGCCGCTTTTCCCGGTCTTCCGCTCCAGTGCCCATGCAAACGTCATGATCGCAGAGAGACTGATAGCAACAATCAAAAGCAGACCGGCTTGCATGGCGGACCTTTGGTCGTGAGTTTGTTTTACCTGATACAATACGTTTGGTTTTGCTTTTTGGTTTCCTAACAGGCTCAAAAAAATGAAAAAACTTCGCTGCTTCATTGAACCAATTGCTTTCGCAAAACGTAAGACAGTCAAATGCAGCAAAGATGCCGCTGGGAGAGAGACTTATGGACATCACGAGTAATCCGGGCAGCACCAGACGTCTGAAAGTCGCAATCATTGGTAGCGGTATTTCGGGGCTGTCGGCTGCTTGGTTGTTGTCGCAACGCCATGATGTTACGATGTTTGAAGCCTCCGACCGTATTGGCGGACATAGTAACACTGTCGAATTTAACAGCGCTGTCGGACCTGTTGCCGTGGACACCGGCTTTATTGTCTATAATGAAGTGACCTATCCCAACCTGACGGCCCTGTTTCGTGCATTGGAAGTTCCCACAGTCGCGTCGAATATGTCCTTTGCGGTTTCGGTCGGAAATGGTGCCTATGAATATTCCGGCGGAACCGGACTTGGATTATTTGCTCAAAAGTCCAATCTTGTCAGCCCACGCTTCTGGTCAATGATCCGCGACCTTTTGCGATTTTATCGCAATGCGCCCAAAGACTTATCGATGATGGACGGCATCTCGCTTGATGATTATCTGGTGAAAAATTGTTATGGCCGGGCTTTTCGGGAAGATCATCTTTATCCGATGGCCGCGGCGATCTGGTCTACGCCCGCGATGGAAGTCGGGCGTTATCCGGCTGCAAGCTTTGTCCGGTTTTGCTGCAATCACGGCCTGCTTGCTTTGCGTGACAGGCCGATCTGGCGGACTGTTGCTGGTGGCAGCCGTGAATATGTGAAACGTATTACAAAACCCTATGCAGACAGGATCAGGCTTTCGACACCGATCACGTCGGTTAGGCGTTCCGAAAATGCCGTCGAACTGATCGATGCAAAAGGTGTCTCTTACACCTTTGATGACGTGGTGATTGCCACCCATGCTGATCAGGCCTTGCGCATGCTCGCAGATCCAAGTGCCGATGAAAGTCGTATTCTCGGTGCGTTTCAATGTTCGTGCAACGAGGCGGTACTGCATAACGATGCTTCGCTCATGCCAAAACGCCGTGCTGCATGGTCAAGCTGGAACTATCTGACGAACGCAAAAACAGGGCCCTCCCAGCCGTCGATCACCTATTGGATGAACCGTTTGCAGGCGCTGGGCCATGCGCCCGATACTTTCGTTACGCTTAATCCATGTCGCGCTCCGCGTGAGGAACTGGTGATACGTCGCGAAATCTACGAGCATCCGATTTTCGACATGGCAACCGATCGCGCGCAAAAGGAAATCTGGTCGTTGCAGGGGCAGCGTCGCACATGGTTCTGCGGTGCGCATTTTGGTTCCGGTTTTCACGAGGATGGTTTGCAGGCAGGTCTGGCCGTTGCCGAAGATCTTGGTGGCTTGCGCCGTCCGTGGCAGGTGGAGCAGGAGAGTGCGCGCATCGTTCGTCAGCCGATAGCCATTAGAGAAAGGATGCTGGCATGACGAAAGCCTTCCAGTCAGCACTTTTCCCGGGGCATGTAACGCATGCGCGTTCACGGCCAAAAGTGCATAAGCTTGCCTATAAGATTTATTCGCTGCTGCTTGATCTGGATGAGTTGCAAGCCCTTGATAAGAAATTGAAAGCGTTTTCGGTCAACAGCTTCAATCTGTTTTCATTTTTTGAGAAAGACAGAGGCAATGGCTCTGCTACGCCTCTCCGTGCGCAGGTGGAAGACGCCATGCGCGGCGCTGGAATTGAACCGGATGGTGGTGCAATCAGACTTCTGACGATGCCGCGCATTCTTGGCTGGGCCTTTAATTCGCTGACGGAGTTCTTTTGCTATAATCGCAGAGAGGAACTCGTCGCTATCCTTTGGGAAGTCGACAATGCGTTTCATCAGCGCCACGGATATATGATCCCAGTCGAGGCCACCCAGAATGGTCGTATCGTACAAAGCTGTGACAAGGCCTTTTACGTGTCGCCATTCATGGATATGAAGCTGCGCTACGAGTTTGAAGTGTCGCCTCCGTCTGACACGTTAACAATTCTTATCAACAGCTTTGATGATGAAGGTTTGCTTCTGACGGCGCGCCATCTGGCTCGCCGGGTAGAACTCAGCGATGCCGCCTTGCTGCGTGCTTTCTTTGCGATCCCGTTTCTGACCTTACGTGTGGTTGGCGGTATCCATTGGGAAGCGTTGAAACTCTGGCGGAAGGGTATCAAGCTTCGCAAGTGCAAATATCGCCACAAGACCCAATCACACATATTCGTCGTCAGACGTCCCAGCAGAGGAACGAGGCCGCATGAGCCAGCTTGATGAGACTTCTTCTCTTCCCACATCCGTTTCTTTAGGCCGTTCAACCTGGACACCTTCGGCTCGTCTTTTGCGCCGGTTGCTTAATCAGGTGCGCTATGGGCGGCTGGTAATCGTGCTGCCTTCGGGAAAGTCGCTTGTTGCTCAGGGCAGCTTGCCAGGGGCAGACGCGAAAATCATTCTCAATAACTGGCGTTCTGTGCGGCGTATGGTGATGGGCGGTGATATTGGCTTTGCACAAGCCTATATTGAAGGCGACTGGACAACGCCCGATTTAACCTCAGTCATTCGTTTCGCAGCACGTAATCGCGATACTCTGCTATCCACATTGCGTGGATCACGCTTCATGCGCCTTGTTCATCGCATGGGCCATTTTCTCAATGCCAATACACGGCGTGGCAGCCGTAAAAACATCGAAGCCCATTATGATCTCGGCAATGATTTCTATCGCCGGTGGCTCGATCAGACGATGCTTTATTCATGCGCAATCTGGAATGAGAAGACGCATAGCCTTGAAAATGCGCAGGAGTATAAGTTGCAGTTCATAGCCGACAAACTGGCGCTTGAACGCGGCGAAAAAATCCTTGAGATCGGTTGTGGCTGGGGTGCTCTGGCAGCATTTCTGGCGGCAGAGGGCGATGCACATGTGACGGGAATTACCTTATCGCCATCGCAGCTTGCCTGGGCAAATAAGGTTGTTTCTGATGCCGGACAGGTTGAGGCAGTTGATCTGCGTCTGCAGGACTATCGCGATGTCGAGGGACAATTCGACCGCATCGTTTCCATTGAAATGTTTGAGGCAGTCGGCGAAGCTTATTGGCCGGAATATTTTGCGACGCTGAAACGCTGTCTCAAGCCGGGTGGTCGTGCGGTTTTGCAGATCATTTCGATTGAAGATGCGCGCTACGAAAACTATCGCCGCAAGGCTGATTTTATACAGAAGTTCATTTTTCCGGGTGGCTTTCTGCCATCGGATAAGGTGCTTGAACGCGATCTGTCGAAAGCCGGTCTGGCTTTAAAAGAAATTGAGCATTTTGGCCGTTCATATGCGCTTACCCTCGCCGAATGGCGTCAGCGCTTTATCTCTAATTGGCCGGCAATCGAACAGCTCGGCTTTGATGATCGGTTCCGTAAACTCTGGGAATATTACCTTTGCTATTGCGAAGGTGGTTTTGAAGAAGGGGCAATCAATGTAGGCCTCTACACGATTGAGCATGCTTAACAATCCAAACTAAAGATGCAGGAGGCGTCGATGAAATGGATAATTATGATCGGCATTACGGCAATGTTATTTCCTGTGTCGGCACAGGCCGAAGCAATAGGCGGTAACTGGGCACGCGGTGATGGTAAGGCGCGGGTCAAAATCGCGGATTGTGGCAAAGATATTTGTGCCACCAATACATGGATCAAGCCGGGGACTGCAAAAGAGAAAACCGGCGACCGGCTGGTTATGAGTATTAACGAGACTGCGGACGGCCAATATTCGGGAACGGCTTTCGATCCGCAGCGTAATCTCACCTACAAGATCAACGTCAAGGTCAATGGCGACAAGATGACCACCAATGGCTGCGTTCTGGCGGGCCTGTTGTGCCGCGATGTCAGCTGGTCGCGAATAAAATAAGAGAGTGAAGCATTCATGAAGTCCTATATTGTTGCTTATGTGGTAACGGCTATTGCTTTTCTGGCGATTGACTCAGTGTGGCTCACCAATATGGCGAATGTGTTTTATCGCCCTGTGATGGGTGACATGCTCGCGCCGAGTTTCCGCCTTGCCCCGGCGATTGTTTTCTATGTGATATTCGTGTTCGGACTGGTCTTTTTTGCGGTCAGGCCGGGCCTTTTAGCTGGTAGTGGAGCAGTCACGCTTTTGAACGGTGCTCTTTTGGGATTTGTCGCCTATGCCACTTATGATCTGACCAATCAGGCCACGTTGAAGAACTGGTCGTGGACGCTGACAATTGCTGATCTGATCTGGGGCACTGTGTTATCTGCGGTTTCAGCCTATATTGGCTATTGGGTAACATCCCGGGTCATTGGGTAGGCTAAAGAGTTAGCTCTTGGGACAGCTATGTGAAGTGAAAATTGAGGGGGAGCTCGTTGAGACATCTGGTTTCCCCATAATCGATGTAAAGCCGAAACCGCAAGTATTTTCTAAATAACAGTGGGATAGTTCTGACATAGAATATAATTTATTTTATAATTTTGAAAATATTAATGATATTTTTATCGATTTAATTAGTACTTATGAGTTTTCTTAATAAGAAAATCATATTTAGGTTAATTATTATAAAGATGTTATTTATGATGGCTTTCAAGTATTCAAAATTCAGAAGTAAAGATTGAAGACATGGTTTAAAATCAGCAAACCGCGACTGAACCACGCTCTTACCTCAAGCCGATCGTGGAATTGGATGATAAATGCTTGTAAGTTAGGAGCGTAATTTTGCTATCAGCAAAAAGTGCAAGCGTAAAGTTTGCAACTGGAAAGGGAGAGTAAATTTGATTTTCAGCGCTGATTAAGCCGATGCCTGCATCCACAGCTCGAACAGGTAGTTGATACCTACCTAAACTAATCGCTATCCACCGTTACGTTCATTCCACGCCGAAAATGCGATTAGGACAATCCAAACGGCCGATATTGTTGTGATAAATGTTGCCATCATTTTCCCTTTTAATGTGATAAACTAGGTGACCAGGAAAAGGTTCACAGGCATCTACAAAAAAGCAAACACTTTTGGGTTATTCTGAGGCTGTCTCCAAACCGGAATTGCGGTGATATGTCTATCAGCGTCATGAAGCGCGCTCGAGTGCGCCATTTGAACGGTTAGGTCATGGATAGTGGTCAGTGTCCGCTAACTGCTCCTTTGAGCGTTATGCACTATGAGTATGATAAAATAAAACTTTCGCGGAAATATTTGCCGGGCAATCAAATTTAGAAGAGTAGAGAACAAGTCCGCAATAACCGAAAAATATACCTTTATTCGCATGGATAATCCAATTAAGGATGTGGTAATCGTCATTACGTCTCAAATTGATTATGTTCTAGAGAATGCTTAATGAACTGCCATATAATAACAGTGGGTGGCAGAAATTTGGGCGCGGTGATTTGCGTTTTCTTAATTGAGAAAAAACATTGCCAAACATCTTCTCGCTGAAAAATGTCTTGGTCCGAGAACGACTTACAGGTACGTTAACAGAGTTCAAAGCCAAGTTGCACGTATAATTTCGATTGCTACCAAAAAGAGCGTGGACTAAAATTTCCGTAAAGCATGGTGCATTTGGTAGCTCAGGTAGATTTCATGGCCCATCATTCTCAATACAGAAGCCTAGATAGCTATGAATTGTCACTTGTTTGCATAAAACCGCAGCATCTAGCTGGACTTCAAGCTCTTTCGGTAAGTGTTGGCTGGCCACAGAGAGAGCGAGACTGGATTGCTAATCTGGCCTTAGGAAAAGGTGTAGTGGCTATTGATCAGATCGGTAGAATTCAAGGATCCGCTATGTACTTCCCGTTTGGTGAAGACCGGTTTGCCATAGGGATGACGATCGCTCATCCTAAGCTGGAAAATTCCGGATTAGAAGAGTGGCTTATCAGCCACGTCGTTGAAAAGACCGGTGGCGGACCCACATTTCTAAATGCTTGTAATCATTCAATTACATTCTATGAGTCTGTAGGTGCCAGCAAAGCCAGTTATATTTTTCAGTATCAAGGATATCTCCTCGATCTGCCGCGTTTTAAAGTGACTTGCCGCCCCGCCAATATCAACGATCTTCAAGGAATTTGCAATTGCGATGCGGACGCTTATTCTGCTGATCGAAGTCATCTTCTGCGTTATCTTGCAGGCATATCTGAAGTGCGAGTTATTGATCGTGGAGGAAAAATAGTTGGTTTCTCCATGCGAAGACAATTTGGCAGAGGACATTTAATAGGTCCAGTAATGGCTTTTAACGATGATGATGCGATTTCCCTGACGGGCGCTCTGATGAAAGGTTTAAAAGGCCAGTTTATTCGGTCCGATACGAGAGCTTTATTTGGGCGTTACACTGAGTTTCTCATAGCGACAGGATTGCGAGCTGTATCGAATGTTACGACAATGGGTCTTGGCTCATGGTCTGATTTTCATCCACAATTGGCATACGGGCTATCCAGCCATTCAACTGGATAATTCTCATGGCGAAGAACTCAATGGGCTGAGCCTATCCGGCAAACAAAAAATGGCCTCGCGCATTCGCTCTGAACTGGGCATGGTATTCCAGAGCTTCAATGTTTGGTCACGCAAAGCCCTTCCCGAAAACATCATTGAAGCGCCGATCTATGTGCAGGGACGTTCGCGTTCTGAATGCTTGCACCAGGCAGAAGCTTTGCTCGCTAATGTGACATTGCCGAAAAGCGCAATTTCTATCCGGCACATTTGTCTGGTGGCCAGCAGCAGACTGTAGCCAATGCGCTTGCACTCTCCATGAAGCCGTTATGTTGTTCGACGAACGACCTCAGCGCTTGATCCGGAACTGGTTGACGAAGTGCTGCGCGCTGTGGGCGGTCTACTAGGAGAGGAATGCCGTACGATGCTGGTAGTCAAGCACTTACTGGACTTTGCGCTTGATGTGTCCAATTGCGTGGTTTTGGTGCACTAGGAGCTGGTCGAACAAGAAAGTGCGCCCGAAGCGCACTGATCACGGCCTACTTTCCCCGACAGCTCCAAGTTTTCGATTTGCGTATCGCAATGAGAAGTAAACTTTGTGCGGAAAGCAGGGTCGCATCTGATGAAGATACCTTATGGCAGGGCTATCACTTGTGGCAATCTGGTTCAACGTCCGGACACGCCTGCGTTGGTAAGGACCATGGGATCGGGTAAAGCTGTCAACCCAAAATCTATCATCACGCCATACCTTCTTAGCCAATTGCAAACTCAGTCGCAGATAAACAGTCTCACCTATTTTAGCATACGATAGTCCGGGTATTTCAAAAAAGCTTCTAAACTTAATGATCAAAAAATGTTCTCATCGCAGAGCCACGTCACGTCCTTAATCTATTCACATATTGAAGCGGGATATACCCTAAAAGAACCACTATCAGTCTGCCTATCGCTGTATCGACGAGACGCTGAGCTCCATAGTCAATATTGGCAGTTCCTGGAACTATGACATCAACAAGCATTAAAATCAGTGGTGTTAGAAAAACGGCTTGCAGAATGTAGGATCGCTGCATTGCCCACGGCAACATAGCGCTCAAAGCGGCCATCAGAGCAATGAACAAAGCGCCTTTTGGAACGGCTGTTAAGATTACAGCGCCGATTATGACGCCAAGGATTGTTCCGATGGTGCGTTGAATTGCACGGTCTCGAATTGATCCAAAGTCAGGCTTCATCACCAAACCGACTGTGAGGGGGATCCAGAACCAGTGGGCATCATGATCAAACCAATGGGAAGAATAAGAAACACCAAGGCAGACCGAAAAAGCGATTGCGGTTGCTACAATTGATCGTTGAGTTGCAGCACGAATTTGGGCTGAGGAACTATGAGTTACCTTTTTTGATTGAGCATCTTGTGAATGCCAACCGCGTATCAACGCTTCCAAACCGAGGACTACTGAATAGAGAAGAGTACCCACCAGATAAAGAGCCGCAGGCTGCCAAAATGGTTTAATAGCAGGAACTCCAAGTGCGATTGACGCTAAAAGTAGTGCCTGGAGCGTGCCGATGGATAATGTGCTGCTTTTGTTGCTCAAATATGCTGCGCAAAAGCCGACAAGCATCATTGCAAAAACAACGAAAGCCCAAGGCAATATCCCAAGATAACCGAGGAGGTAGCCTGAAGCACCGATTGGCGCAGAAATCAGCATTTTTTTAAATATTGAACTATAGCTGCCTGAGCCTTCGCCGGTCGCCATCATCAGGCAACCCATCGCGATCCACATGCCGGTCATTATATCGTTAAAGAACAAAGCAACAGCAAAAGGGAATCCGATGCAAAAGGCTGTTCTTATCGCGCGCCACGAGTTCCAGGTTGCTGGCTTCAATTCAAATAATTCTGAAGCAATATTATTTTTTGCTGATGCCTGATCCATATCCCCGCCCCAAAACTCGCTTAACTCATATTAACTAACTATAGTGTCATTACTGAAAGAATAAATGTTCTTATTAAATTATACCAAAAAAGGCTTTTGCGCGTCGGTCAGCATTGACCTTCGGATAAAATGTTGTTTGGGCGCTTACGAATAGAGGCGTTATTACATAAAGGTACGTCCTATCAGATTCCAGTCTTCACTACAAAGACAACATTATCCGATTGATGGGCATCTAAAGCAGTGTTTAGGATCTCAATCGCTCCCGTTTCGTTCATCTAGTCGTCGTTTAAGCGGATTTCAACATTTAACCCAGACTGCCGTAGGATTTCTGGTTCTCTTGGCAGTGCACATTTTTTATGTATTTATCTCGCCGGACAATTAAAACTTATCGTCATAGAACCTGTCTCATAGTGTTCGAAGCGAATTCAAAGACTAAAATAAGTTACTAAAAAAGGTCCCAAATCATATCTCTCATATAGATGTCTGAATCAATGGTACTGGCATCAGAAGGTCGAAAATTAAAATACTGAACTCACGCAATTCTTAAAACACGTACTCTAATTACACTTTATCAAACAGCGACTACGAAGTTAAATATTATTTTCATAGTGACCTAATATGGAATCCGGATGTTTAACAGATGACGTGTTCTCAATTCGAGACCTACATTGAATAGATATAAGTTATTCAGATATTATAAATAAAGACTTGTGTAGACTATCTGCGCTACCCTCGGTAACCTGGGTGATTATTTTGATTTAATGTGATGCCGACGTGGGAGTGTCGTTATGGTTGAGTTAAACAGCGAGCGGCAACGCATTAATGCTCTTCATGAGCTCAACATACTTGACACCCCACCATCGGCCGCCTTTGATGCAATCGTTGAAACTGCTGCCGCTATTTTTAACTGTCCCACTTCCCTTGTTTCACTTATGGCGGAAGACCGGCTATGGTTTAAGGCAAAATGTGGGATAGACCTTGATGGAACGTCGCGCGAGATCGCTTTTTGTGACTACACAATTAGCCTGAAGAAACCGCTCGTCGTCTACAATACAACGAGTGATCCCCGTTTCTGTAATAATCCACTTGTCACTGGCGAGCCGAATATACGGTTCTATGCCGGCGTACCTCTATCGCTTGACCGAGAACTTTATCTTGGAACACTGTGTGTGATTGGGACAGAGCCCCAAGTTCCCAGTGATGAGCAAATCGCCCAGCTCGTAAGGTTAGGTCGAGCTGTCGAAGGTCTGTTATTGGCGCATCGCCATCTTGTGATGTCAACCGAATCCGCTGCAGAGGCCAATCGTCAATCACGCGAAGCTGGCCGCCGCGGAGCATTGTTGTCACAAGTGGAGACGATGGCTGCTATAGGCGCATGGAGGATCAATGTTGCAACAACAGAGGTTATTTGGTCCGATCAAATCCGTGTTATTCACGAGCTTGAAGATGGTGAAACGGTTAACTTAGAGGACGCCCTTAGTTTTTATCCGGAACCGGATCGCACGCTTGTCAGGAATGCTGTCAAAGATGCTGTGGAATTGGGCAAGTCGTTTAAGTTCGATATAAATTTTATCACAGCGCGTGGCCGCAAGCGGCGTATTCGTGCGAGTGCAGATGTGGAAATGGACGAGGGGAAGCCGGTCCACGTCATCGGTATTTTTCAGGATATTACCGAATATTATGAAGCAGAGCGTGCGCTTTGGCTCAGTGCACATGTTGATCATCTTAGCGGCATTGCCAATCGGCACTGGTTCCAAAAAGATCTGGCCGAGCGACTTTTAAAAAGGCGGCGTCGGGCAAAAAAAATTCATGTTCTTATGATCGACCTCGATGGGTTCAAAGAAGTTAACGACACGCTTGGCCACCACGCAGGCGACGAAGTCATCAAGACGGTTGCGCGGCGGCTTGAGCAGGTTGCAGGAACAGGAGCTTTCGTCGCACGTCTCGGCGGTGATGAATTTGCTTTAATTGTAGACAGGTCAATTTCGTTTAGCAGTCTGCGTGTCCTTGCCGATGAAACACTCTCCCAAGTGAGTTTGCCAATACGTTTTTATAGCGATGCGATCCACGTGACTGCGTCTTTGGGGATCGCTTGCTTTCCAGATGATGCAGATACGCCCGACGGATTGCTTCGTTGCGCTGATATGGCGCTTTATAAAGTTAAGCGGTCCGGAGGCGGGAATATAGGCTTTTACACCTCTCAAACAGCCACAATCTTTGATACCAGACGTGCTGCAATTGATAAGGTTCGCACAGCCGCTGCTACTGGACGAATAATGCCCCACTATCAGCCCAAGTTTCGGCTAGCCGATCTTTCCGTATATGGTTTTGAAGCGTTGGCTCGTATCGTGGACGACGACGGTTCAATTATCGGACCGTCTGAGTTTTGGCCTGCATTTTCTGATCCCATGAGTTCGAGAACAATCACCGAGCACATGCTCAACGCAGTTGTTGCAGATATTGCCTCCTGGAGATGTCTGGGGCTGGATCCGGGCATTATAAGCTTTAACGCTTCCGAATTTAGCTTTCTCAATCCCGACTTCGCAGATTTACTCACCCGAAAAATCGACGCAATGAACGTTCCGCGCTCAAGCCTTGAGGTTGAGATAACGGAAACGGTTCTTTGGGGAGATGATCTAAAGCTTGTAGGACAACTTCTGGCGGAGCTTCGATCCGCCGGCATGCAAATCTCGCTGGATGATTTTGGGACTGGTTATGCCTCACTCACTCACTTGCGCGACTTTCCGATTAATACTTTAAAAATCGACCAGTCCTTCATTGCCGGACTTGGCAAAAAGCCACAAAACACAGCTATCGTAAAAGCAATAGTCGAACTAGGCCATAATCTCGGTATGGCCATCGTGGCTGAAGGTATTGAAACACAAAGTCAGCTGGATTTTTTACACTCGATCGGATGTGATAATGGTCAGGGATACCTAATCAGTAAACCGCTTCCGGCAGATAACGTATTGAAAATCTTGCGCGGCTAACGTGCTGAATACATTTTGCCGACGATGACCTGAAGCATAGCAATCGTTCATTGAATATTGCAAGTTATAATCGATGCTTTCTGCGTGCAAAATGATGCGAGCAATTTGTATAGGGTCGGTAACTCCGCTGTCGTAGACGTGGTATATTTGTTTGGCTAATCTTTGAGCTTTGATCGGACTTTGAGTTGTGCGGCCGAGTTGATGGCAAGTTTCACGATACGCTTCCTGCATAGCGCTCAACTGTTGGGGATTATATGTGCCAACAAATAGTCCAGATCGAAACGGCATATGAGGTTTTTCCATTTGAACGACGAGTGTCTCTGACGAAATTAATGCTCCTCGCGTGTTCAGCAGCGCACCGTCTAAACGTCATTACTCGTCAGCTTTGATTTGTGCATGCGAAATGAGAGCAAAAATAAACGTCCCGCCAAATACATTGCCAAACAGAGTGGGAATGCCAAAACGCAAAACTGCGTCTGTGAAGGAAACTTCGCCAATCAGCAAAAGAAATATAACCTCAATGGAACCGACTATTATATGTGTAAAATCGCCGATGGCTATTAAGTAGGTGACGAGAAATATTATTGCGAAGTGTGAAGCTTTTGTGCTGTGCAACATCCATACAAGCGTAGCGATCAGCCAGCCGGATATTATACTCTTTCCAAACATCTCTCCTGCAGTGTTTTCCATTAAATGATGCCCCATTGCTACAAATGAGCGTAACGTGTCATCAGAAAAAATGGGTAGCATGGCGAACGCGGTGGCTGCTATTCCTCCTCCAATCAGATTTCCAGTAAGTACAACTCCCCAAAGCCTGGCAACCCGCCACAAATTACGGACGCTTGGTTGGTCCATAAACGGCAGCACAGGTGTTATAGTATTTTCAGTGAAAAGCTGCTGGTTCGCTATAATTACTATGATGAAGCCGACCGAATATCCTGCTGAGCTTATCAGAAACGACATTTCGGACGCTGGCAGGTTGGCTTCGAGGATGCCTCTTGCCATCATAGAAAAACTCATCGATATGCCAGCGGCGATGGCCGACCAGAGTAATGCGAGCACATCACGCCCGAGCTCTTTCTCGCCGTGTCTGCGTATCAATTCATGTATCGCAGCGGATTTAGATGGGAGTGCTTCCTTCAGCGTCTCCGCTGTTTGCTCGGTACTGGTGGTTTCAACCATGTTGTGCCCCATAGAGCCGATGATTGTTGCTGGATGATTAAAGTCACTTTTGAAGAGAGAAGCAGTTTAATATTTTAAAACACTTACCAAATAAACGTATTGTTAAAGTGAAATGATTCGAGTAAACCAATACTTATTGCATGTCATTATTGGTTAAACACACAATAAAACGTCGCATCTCGCAAATCTAAGATATTTGTCGGATCTGGAATTTACCTCTATCAGTAACGTCTCGTGATAACAAAAATTACGAAACTTAACTTGAAACCTTCAATAAACGTTTGTTTTCTTCGATAGCGCCCATAATAAATTCTTTAAATTTATCATCAGTCGAAGCCTCAAACTGCATTTCATAATTACGTATTTCGTTTAAGAGCGTTGAGATCATGTATTTCTTTTCAGTTGGATCAATCTTTTTACTTACAGATCGTAACACGTTACGCAAACTATGAATCTGCCCCATTAAGTAGGCGCAACCATCTTCGACCACTCTGTATTCCATTCGTTTTTGGCAAGCGCCCCGACCACTGCAAGATAATGCTAATCATAACCAATCGTTCCCAGTGCTCGGCGATATATTTCGGCTATTTCTTAGGTATATCGGCCCGATGTTGGTGCAGAGAAGCCGTCATTGTTGAGTTTCGCCAGATTTTGAGCCAGATTTCTATTTCGGGCTAAACCACACAAAGATGGAGATCGACAAAGGATTCAACAGGATACCTGCGCTAGGTCTGATCAATATCAAACACAAAACTGGGTCAAACTCAGGCTAGATTCCACAGACTACCCAATAGTTGTTATTAGGTGGCCCATTTCGGGCGTTAGGACAGATGGAAACGGTTTCTGACTGGCAATCAGTACGTCGGCCAATAATGATAGTGACGAGTGGATCGTATCGCTCCAAGGCGGAAAATGCAGTGACTTGGCGCACACAGAAATTTTCTATAGACTGCGTAATTCATATGCATTACAATTAAGCTTTAAGTTGGAGAAATTTATGGCTTCTAACGCACTCGTTCAAACTCGCATTGATGCCGAAGTTAGAGATCGTGCCTCTGCGGTGCTTGAAAGTATGGGTCTTACGGTGTCGGACGTAGTTCGTATCTTACTCACACGGACGGCGAACGAGGGGGCATTACCGCTCGAACTTATATCAGGCAGCGAAGCGCACGATGCCTGGTTTCGCAGCAAGGTTCTTGAAGCGCTTCACGACACGCGACCCGACGTGCCGGATGATGAAGTCACGGCTCATTTCGAAAGACGACGGGCGGCAGCGCGCCTTAAAGCAGCGGCGCTCAAGTCGTGAAGCTCACCTGGTCCGCATTTGCGTTATCAGATCGAGACGCCATCTTCACTTTCATTGAGGCGGAGAATCCCTCATCTGCAATCATGGTCGACGAACGAATAGTCGCGGCTGCTCGTCGCCTAATTGATTTTCCGGCGAGTGGTCGCGTTGGCAGAATTGCCGGGACGCGGGAACTGGTGATAAACGGTACCCCATACGTCGCGGCTTATGCTGTAACACAATCGGCTGTTCGTATCCTCCGCGTACTTCATGGCGCACGGGAATGGCCAGACACGATTCCTACCAGCTAAGCTTCAAACTTTATTTATGGGATCAACGGGGCGCCAATTCGCTTCTCTCCAAGATAGACGGGCGATATCGCCGTTGACGAGGGGCAATCATCAAGAATCTTGACTGGCACTCAATCAGATCGAAGAACATTTAAGTCTGGCTTCCATTTCTGTTCGATGATAGGGGGCATTCCGTTATCCGACCCACGATGCCCAGCGGGGTATTGCGGAGAAAATCGAGTTTTAAATTGCTGGTTGGTACGTGATTTCTGCGTATATGACTAAGAAACGTTTTCAGCGATGCAGGCCAAACTGACCTAAGAGCTGTTATATCGCTGCCTTAGTTGCTTTTTCCCTACGTAAAGCGCATGGTGATCACCACGACAGCATTTGAAACGGGCGCTGTCATTCAGGCTAAGACGCCTGGCCCGCAACAAAGGAGGACAAAATGTCTTCCAATGCTTTGAATCACAGAGACATTACTATGATTTCGCGCCTACTCAGGGAGGTTCGCAAACCTGACGACACGCAAGATTTGCGCAGCGATGCTGCACGCTATCTTGCACGCCGGTTTCAGGAGGGAACACGTGATGAAGGTCGCCTAAAAATCGCGCTGAAACAATTCGCCAAGAAGTATCGAACAATGGCAAAAGCCGTTGATCGTGGGGATGATCAAGGTGATGAAGTTTAAAGCGAAATATAATGGTCCTTTTATTTCCAAACCCTAGCAGAAGTTTCGATGATTTTAAGGCGGGAGTACGATTTGTCGGCTACGATGGAATGACTTCGGTTCCATTTCTAATTGATAAAGCTGCATTTGAGAAAGCCAGCGTCATCCCAGCGACGGAAGCATCGCTCCTTGCTGCCTTCGACGCCTCACGGAAAAAGATATACGATGTCGCCCGCGAAGTTTATTCCAACACTCGGCAAACTTCCTATCGGATTACTCTGGAGGACATGAAGTGAGCCATCTGGAAAGCTTGAAGTAAATGCAAGCCTAGCTGCGTTCATATTTCGGCCTCAGTTGCTTCAAGCGAATAAAGGCGCATCGTACATGTCTCGACGGCCATTGAAATGGGCACTGTCTGTTGGGAGTGCTAACTCCAGTCACAATACAAGGACGACATTGCGTCCTCCAAAATTTTCACACCGTATTTTGGCTCGACTGACTTCCACATGATGCGCGAACTATTGCGACGCACTGGCTGTCGGCTTCGCGATGTAGATAAGAACCGAGCCGCAAGCCTATCCGCGGCACAATTGCTTATCGCAGAAATCTGAACTGGGCGGTCGATATTGCCAACCATGCCGACGCTTGCTCTGCTAGAGCGTGTCCGCTTTACTCGGGGTCATATCCGCACGATTTGAAGTAGTTGGCGCATTCTTGTGGTTCGAACAGCGTAAGGATTTGGCCAACGGTATTCCATAAGCCGTCGACCGTTCGCTCGGC
>NZ_JBLZOF010000007.1:0-198143 GCF_049199085.1 Ochrobactrum sp. EDr1-4 | reverse complement strand
ACCAGGGCGCAAGCTTTCCGAAACAATCCGGGCTTTTAAATCAGCTGGCCACTGACGATGGCTGTCACGCTTACTCTGATCGCTTGAGAGAAACTCCATTCGAGGCTCCATGGAGAAACTCCGTTCTGTCCATTCGCTAACTCTCAATGACAGAGTGCAAAATCAAACAGAATGTGGGGCCAGAACACCGGTTACGGTTTATGGTATGCCTGTTTAAAAGTTTCGAGCTATGAAACCGGCAGATGGGACGTGTGTTAAGTGGCGACCTACGGTCGTGCGCTTTGCAGGCTGGCAGAGAAAATCATCGGCCCGCAGCGCCGGTATTTGGTTTAGGGTATCGGCAGCAATAGCAATCCGATGGAGCGTGGTTCAAGGCTTGACGTGCACAAAGATCATTCTGAGAATGATCGAAGGCCGCAAAAATATAACACTTAACGGGATAGTTGCGCTGCTGGCTAAAGACCGTAGCGTTCAGATTGTTCGAAGTGCTTTAAGTATTTGGCTTCTGGCTCGTTGCTTTAGATTTTAAATAAGGCAGCACATGCATTGGCGCAGGAGTGACGTGTCTTGATCAACCGACGTTATGATTGATTTGAACATAAGTTTGAGCCTGATCCTGGACGTCGCAAATTGTTTGATGGCAAGATGGAAAGCGAACAATCCAGTGAATCGAGTGCTTGCCCAACGGCCTGAATACGAAGATTTCGAGACTGCGGAGAGGCTCTTAACGCGGCGAAAGCTGCCATGCTGGCATTCCACATGGACACTGGCAACCAACTACATTCACCGTTACGCTTCGCATTTGAGGTATTCATCGCCCTATAGTCCATATCGCAATCCAATCGAAACTATATTGGATGAAGCAACTCACCCATAGCATTTTCAAATTATATGCCCTTTAGAAAAGGTTGCACAGATTACCGTCCAACGTGCGCTTTATTACTTCAACCGCACCTTTTAACTCTCTGATCGGTTTCGGTTTTGAGAAAAACCAGCCTTGAAAGTCATCACATTTCATATGACGCAATTTTATCAGTTGTTCTTTGGTTTCAATACCTTCGGCAACAACGCGTTTTCCCATCCTATGTGAAATATGGATTATGCCTTCGGCAATTGCCTGATCTGCGACAGATGTCTCAATATTCTGCACAAAGGAGCGATCGATTTTAATATGATCTATCGATATTGCTCGCAAATGAGACAGAGAGGCGTACCCGGTTCCAAAGTCATCGAATGCGACCTTGACACCAAACTCATGAAACTTCTTTAGCCCGTCATAAACATGTTCTCGATCTCGACTTAAAAGCATACGCTCCGTAATCTCGATACAAAAACGGGAAGCAGGCAGGCCAGTTAACCTCAAGAGTTCTATAAATCGTTTAATATAAACGTCTGATTTTAGGTCAGAATTCGTAATGTTTATAGCGATGAAGTCAGTTTCAATGCCAAGTGTTCGCAATTCGATTGCATCGAAAAATACTCTCTCAAGGACAAACTGACCGATTAGCTCAGAGGTTTGATCGTCTTCCAATGCGGCTTCAAAATGCTCCGGAGTGAGTATCTTTCCACTTGGATGGTTCCAGCGTAGCAAAGCCTCAAAAGAGATTTCTCTTTCAGCTAAAAGCGAGACAATGGGTTGATAGAACAATTCAAACTGCCCATTCGCTAATCCTATTTTCACCTCTTCTAACAGGGAAACACGCGCATTCAGATGAACCAGCAATTGCTTTTCAAAGACCGAGACTTGATTTCGCCCCGTTGACTTAGCACAATAAAGTGCAATGTCTGCCGCTTTAAACAAAGATGTCAGGTCTTGTCCGTCATCAGGGTAATGAGAGATACCTATGCTTGCACTACAATGCCTGGAATTAATACCACTTGTTGGGATAGCTCTTATTTTTTCCAGTAGGTTATTTAAAGTCGCAAGTGTCTCTTGTTGATTATCATTCGCGAAAACCAATCCAAACTCGTCTCCGCCCAAACGTGCCACAAATGTTGATTGCTCGAGACTTTCTCTCAGTGTTCTTGAAATTTTCTCCAATAAAATATCACCAGCGTTGTAGCCATATGAGTCATTTACATATTTGAACGAGTCGATATCCAACAATGCCAGCGTCAATTCTGACCTGTTTGCTTTGCAAACTACCAGTGCTTTATTCATATGCGCCTGAAAACTTCGCCTGTTGCCTAACCCGGTTAGCGCATCACTATTAGCGAGTTTATCCAGCTCAGTCTCATTGTTACGTAATTCGGCCTCAACCGCTTTTTGATGGGATATATCAAATCTAATCGCCGTATAGCTATCGATTTTCCCGTCAGTACTGCGATGGGGGACTATTGTGGTATCAACCCAGTAATGGCTGCCGTCTTTGGCTTTGTTGCAAATTTCGCCATGCCAGACATGGCCATTTCCGATCTGATGATACATATCTTTAAAGAATTTTAACTCATGGAAACCCGATTTGAGCAACCTATGGTTCTGGCCAACTAATTCATCCCGCCGATAGCCACTTATCTCACAAAATTTATTATTTACATATGTGATCGTGCCCTTAACGTCTGTTATGGCAACTATTGCGGCACTATCTAAAGCATAGCGGATAAAGGCCTCTTCACGCTTATAATCATCAAGGTTTGCTTCAGGAAGGGGTGACAAAAGAGACGGATATTCGACCAGAGTCTTGCAGCCAATATTTGAGGTATTCTTCATCTTTGCATTCCATCAAATTATGCAAAAGCCTTCATTTTTAAGCAAATCAATTTGCAGATGCCATATTAATAATATTATATATAGCTAATATAGTAAAATCATACAGAAATTATTATTTAAATATATTCATGCTTTGGGGGAATCTGTTTATTTATCTGTCGGCTCATTTAAAAGCTTATCTTTATGCCAGACACTGCCCTCGCCATTTGAAAAGATTGTTGGCATTTATTCTCACCATGTATACTCTATCGTGTCGATAGCAGCACCCTGCGGTGCTGCTATCGCTGTAGCGTTGTGAAGGTTAGTCAACCGTATATGCGATCACGGAATCTCCAGGAGTTGTTCCCAGAGAACCGTGGCCTCCAGCAGCAATAACGACATACTGCTTACCATCTTTACCACGATACGTCATAGGAGTTGCCTGCCCCCCGGCTGGGAGTTTATGGGACCACAGTGTTTCACCGGTTTTCATATCGTAACCGCGAATGATGTCATCAAGAGCTGCCCCAGTGAAGGCAATGCCACCAGCTGTAGTTAGTGTTCCACCATGTGCGAGCATACCCATTTCAAATGGTATAGGGAACTGAATACCGGCAATTTTCTGACCAGCCACCGTACCATTACGATATTTCCAAGCTGTCGTGCCGTCTGCGAGGTTGACCCCAACACGAACGCCCCACGGTGGAGTATTGCATGGTACGCCCAGGGCAGAACGCATGTGACTGATTGAGACAGCATAGGGTCCGCCGAGATTTTCGTTGCCCGGCTTGGATTCTCCACCTGCGTCGCCCGCATTTCCAAACATGCGTTTATCAGGTTCACCTTCAGGTCGTTTATAAAGCCGGTAAAGGTAAGGAAGGTACTGGGGTGTGGCAATAATCCATCCGTTGACAGGATCTACAGCCACCGAACCCCAGTTAAAGACACCGATATTTCCTGGCCATACAAGCGAAAGACCTTCTGTCTGCGGTGGAGTAAAAGGATTTCCGTCATAACGCGCCTGACGGTAGGTAATGCGACAGGCGATCTGATCAAATGGCGTTGTGCCCCACATGTCAGCTTCAGTTAATGGCGCTGGAGTGAAAGATAGGGCGGACATTGGTTGTGTCGGCGACAGCTTTTCATTTGGAATGTCTGTCTTTGTCGAAACATTCATTTCATGAACGGGCATGATTGGATCGCCAGTGCGACGATCTAAAACCCAGATGTTACCGATTTTTGTAGGGACGAGAATTGCAGGAACATCCTGCCCCTCATGCGGCAAGTTCAGCAACACAGGCTGTGAAGGAATATCGCGGTCCCAAAGGTCATGATGGGTTGTCTGAAAATTCCAAACCAAACGGCCCGTCCTGAGGTCGAGTGCGGCGAGCGAATCTACCATCTTCTGGTCTGCTTCAGACCTTGATACACCGACCTGGTCGGGTGATTTATTTCCGAATGGAACATAAACCAAGCCAAGCTTCTCATCTGCCGAAAGCTGCGTCCAGGCAACAGCCGAATTGGGCTCGTAAAGCTCGTCACTCGCGAGTGGTGCGGTTTCATCTGGCTTACCCGCATCAAACTTCCAAACGATATCGCCAGTGCGTACATCATAAGCGCGAATAACACCTGACGGGTTATTCTCGTAATAATTATCGGCGATGGCGCTCCCAAGAATAATCAAATCAGCAGTTACCAGCGGTGCAGAGGTTTGCTGATAAGTTGCGCGTTCCATGTTTGGCATCTGCGCTTTAAGATCGACATAACCATTATCGCCAAAGCTTGTGCACAATTCACCATTGTCGGCGTTCAAAACATAAAGGCGTGCATCGACGGAAGAAGCAATGATGCGGCGCGGGCATTGCAAAATTGCAGCCTTTATTGCTTCGGCTTTTACAGGATCAGTATCTGCGGGAACGACATACTCTGATGAATCATTATAAGAAACGCCACGGCATGTCTGATGCTGGTATTGGTTGTCGCGTTGCATCTTCGGATCAAAGGACCAGGCCAGCTTGCCTGTTTCCGGCTCCAATGCCTGTACGATATTATGTGGCGTACAGAAATACAGAAGACCATTCACTTTAATTGGGGTCGCTTCAAAAGTGTATTCTTTTGAATCGACGGCATCACCTTCACGCAGATCACCTGTGTGATGCTCCCACGCGACTTTCAGTTTTCCGACATTGTCACTATTGATATCTTTTAGCGACGAATAACGCTGACCAAGGTTCGTTCCACCATAAGCAACCCAGTCATTTGCTGGATAAGGGACGCCACTTGGATCAATACTCGCCTCTTTAGCACCAGCGACAGTTTGCAATGTCCCCTGTTTTTCGATGGGATCGATAAACCATGCAACAAGCGCCATCGCTACAACCAGACCCACGACAGAACGTAAAATAAAAGGGCCATTCGCAAGGCCGGGCGACCAAAGCTTTACAGGCTTGTCACGAAGGCCGCGCACAATAAAGGGCAACGAAAGTAGCAGGCCTAAGAATATAATGAGCGCACCACGTGGTATCCACTGCCACTTGTCCATCCCGACTTCATAAAGTGTCCATATGAAGGTCACAACAAGTGTTAGTGCGTAGAATACAAGCCCATTCTGACGTAGCCGAAAAAGCTGCACTCCTGAAATCAAAAGCCCTAAAGCCATAATGACATAGAAAAAACTGCCGCCAATAATTGCCAGCTGCGCACCATAATATAAAATGGCAGCGCCTAATAAAGCAGTTATTAAACCGCCTATACGAGTTAACATGAAACTCACTCCAATTCGCCTGAACACTGATCCAGGCATCAATCATAACGTGGTTTAATGCTATAGGCAGAACGGTCACAAATTTTTGATTATTTATTAGAATATCAAAAAATAGCTATCTGACTGGATATTACACCAAAATACGCTCGCCAACATTAACCTTTTAACCTGTGAATTGAGCACAAAAGTATTTCTGTGCAGTGGCCCTATCGCCCCCGATAAACAAAGGGTGGTGGCTCAGCAAGGCTATCCGCTTCAGCTTGCTCTGCCAGCAGTTGACGCAACGGAGAGCGAATACAGACAGGGTCGGTTGCAGAAGCATCGCCCGCAAGCGCCATCGCCTGACAGCGGCAACCACCAAAATCTATCGCCTTGCGATCACAACTGCGGCAGAGTTCCGGCATCCAGCTATCACCGCGAAAAGCGTTAAATGCCTGCCCCTCATACCAGATCGTTTCGAGGTCTTTGTCGCGCACATTGTCAAATTGCAGTGTCGGGATTGTTTCTGCGGCATGGCACGGTAATGCTTTACCCGAAGGCGTAATGTTCAGACCTGTGCGCGCCCAGCCACCCATACAGGCCTTTGGATAAGATGCATGATGATCTGCGCCAACATAGTCGATGACAATGATCCCTTCGAGACGTTTCCGCGCGCTTTCAACAAATGCATTTGCTTTCAGAAATTGCTCTTTTGTCGGCATCAAAGCTTTACGGTTTTTGTCGGCCCAGCCATGAAACTGAACCGTCGCAATCTCGATGCGTCGCGCCCCGAGCTTAACTGCAAGATCCAGCATTTCATCCATCTGGTCCATGTTCTGCTTATGACAGACGGCATTGACCGTGAGGGGAATGCCAGCCGCATGAGTCCATTCGGCAACGACAATTTTGCGTTGATAGCCACCCTTATATCCGCCAACACGGTCGGCCCGTTCAGGTGTCGATCCCTGAATTGAAAGTTGCAAATGGTCGAGGCCTGCATCGGATAGTTCTGTAATACGCTTTTCCGTAAGGCCAATGCCGGATGTAATAAGATTGGTGTAAAGACCGGCTTTAGCGGCAGCCGCCGTCAGTTCCACAAGATCGCGACGTGCCGCAGGCTCTCCACCTGAAAGGTGCAAATGTAATACGCCTAAAGCCGCCGCTTGCTGGAAGGCTTTAATCCATTCCTCGGTAGAAAGCTCAGTTTTAACACCTTCAAGCTCAAGAGGATTTGAGCAATATGGGCAGGCAAGCGGGCAGCGGTGTGTCAACTCCGCAAGCATAGCGATGGGAGCAGGAATACGAATACGTCCCCCATTCCATTCGCTTGTCGGCCTGACACTTACATGCTCGTTCAAGACTTCAGCTCCAGCATCCTGCGTTTTGAAAACTCATCCACAAAAGCAATAACGTCACTGAGGATCTGATCCTTGGGCGCTTCAAATTTAACCGCAAATTCACCGGCGATTTCATCCAGCGTGCGCTCACCATCAAGCGCATTCACGATCATCACCGCAATTTCATCCAAAGCCAGCGCGCGCTCAGGTGCCAATAACACATTCTGAGCGCGTACCGGATCCTGGCGCAAACGCACGCCCCGGGCGAGCTTGGCTATTGTACCACCCGATACGATAACGGCTGTGGGTTCTGTCATTGTGCCGCTCCCTCAACTTCCAGCTTGCGCGCTGGCTGGTCGAGTTGGCCAATGACACCTTCTCGCCCATCCCAACCACCGGGGGGCAACAAGGCTGGCGCTACATATGCCTGATGCAGAGCATCCAGCTGTGCCCAGAGCACATCGGTCTTAAAAGTCAGCGCTGCGGCAGCCGCGTCCTGCTTTTCTTTCGTGTCAGCATGATTGAGCACATAGTTCAGACCGAAAGCCACATCGACGGGCGCTTCATCCAGACGTTTACGAAAATAGGAAAGAGCCTGCTCGTTAGCGAAAGCATAATGTTCAATCAAACCAGCGATGCGGTTTTTATGAATGGCAGGGGCGAAGAGTTCAGTCAGCGAGGCTGCGACCGCATCCAGCATCGGCATATCGCGCACAAAACGTACATATGCATCGCAGGCAAAACGCGTGCCGGGAAGAACACCACGATTTGAGGCGACATAATCCGGATCAAGACCCACAGCCTCCGCGAGCTTCAGCCAGCGTCGAATACCGCCACCCTCTTCTACACCACCATCATGGTCTTCAATGCGCTTGCGCCATGCGCGCCGTATCGACACGTCTTCGCAGCGGGATATAAAAGCAGCGTCCTTTAACGGGATACGGCTCTGATAATAGAAACGGTTGATGACCCAGGCACGAACCTGCGTGATGTTGCACCGTCCGCCATGCAGCATATCGTGAAAAGGGTGCTTGTCGTGATAGCGGGCATCACCGATTGCACGCAAGCGTGCTTCGAAATCAGTTTTGTTTTGAGCTTCAGTCAAGATCAATCTCCATGCCGTCAAAGGCAACGGCCATTCCAGCTGCCTCTACGGTTGCGCGCTCTGGTCCCGACAGCCAGATCGGGTTGGTATTGTTGATATGGACATAAACCACCTGAGCAATGTTGAGAGCAGACAACCGTGCCAGACTGCCATCTGGCCCGGAAATCGACATATGCCCCATACGTTGCCCAGTTTTGAGACCGGTTCCGACCGTAATCATTTCGTCATCAGTGAACAATGTGCCATCAAAAAACACAAGGTCGGCACCGCGAATGCGCTCTGCCAGCCAATCGGGTAGTGCCGCACATCCGGGGATATAATATGCGCGTTTGGTGCCTGCGATAAATTCAATGCCGATAGTTTGCTCGCCCTCGACGCCGAGTTCCAGCTCGCCCTCTTCCTGAAAAAGTGCAACCTTTCCCGGCACAGCAAAAATGCGCGCTGTCAGTCCTTCGAGCGGTGTAAACTCTTCATCAAGCTGAAAAGTTTTTCGCTCTACGAAGTCAGGATCAAGCACTTTAAAAACCGGGTTTTCGCTCAGGACTTTCTGAATAGCGGATGTTGCCAGCAACCGGAAGGGTTGCTTCTCACGTACCGTTAGCAATCCGCCAATATGGTCCACATCAGCATTGGTAATAACGATGCTTTTGACAGGGCTATCACGTAAGGCTCTCGGATGCAGTGCCTTGGTTTGTATCAACTGCTGCCGAATATCGGGCGACGCATTGAACACTGCCCAGTTTTCGCCATCGACGCTTACAGCAAGTGATGATTGCGTTTGTGGAGTTACCCCTGATCTGGGATCGCGTGCGGCAGCGCAATTGGCACAATTGCAATTCCATTGTGGAAGGCCACCACCTGCGGCGGCGCCGAGCACGAGAAAACGCAGGCTGCTCACGAAATCTAATTCCTTGTCCGAGTTGTCATATACATGTCGGAATAACTCGGTCGCGCCGATGCGCGATAACTCAAAATGTTGATGGCAACCGTAACCCGCAACCAATGTGACGCGGACGATTGCCACCAACAAAATCATTGCTCAAATGGTCTTGCTGCAAGCGGCAAAAACCATGCTTCTATGATTAGAACAGGATCGGTTCATCGCCGTCAGCCGGAGCATAGCGATTGATTTCCATTCCGCAGGTAACTTCAACGAATTTTGGTGCAGACCACTTCATTTCGATACTCCTTATTCAAAAGCAGATACCACTGCTCGTATTTATTATAAGGCTTAGATTGCGTTTTGGGCAAAGTCTCACGCAAAAGTTATAATTCATTCACATAACATTATTTCGCACAAAATTTGAATCAGTGTGATCAAAATTATGTGCGTGACATGGCCGATTTTCGTCGGCCATGTCCGTTGATGCCTTTAGTCAGGCAACGCATAGGCAATGACATAGTCACCGCGATTGTCATTGGTGCCGGTACGTGTGGCACCACCAGCAACAACAACGATATACTGCTTGCCATCTTTTCCGACATAGCTCATCGGCGCGCCCTGACCACCAACGGGAAGACGTCCACGCCAGAGTTCCTCACCCGTGTCACTGTCAAGCGCACGTGTATAGTAATCCAGTGTACCGTGGAAGAATGTCAGGCCGCCCTTGGTGACCAATGGTCCACCCATCGTTGGCATACCGAGTGGAATGAGAACGCCCGGAACGATACCGCGAACCGGCGCGTCCTGGATTGATCCCATAGGAACCTGCCACTTTGTCTTTCCGCTTTCGAGGTCAATGGCTGTCATAGTGCCAAATGGTGGCTTAAAGCACGGAATGCCGAGCGGTGAGACGAACATCGAGCGTTCTACACCCCAAGGGGTGCCGAGTTGTTCAGAATATTCGCCTTCAGTTGAAGGTGTCAGTCCGATGCGCTTGGCTTCATCCTGCTTGATAAAGCGACCCCACTGAGCCATGCGAATATCATTGACAATCAGCGTACCTGTCGCCGCGTCAATGGCACCGCCACCCCAGTTAAAGCCACCATAATAGCCCGGATAGATCAGAGTACGCTGCTTGTCGGAGAGCGGTGTAAACTCACCTTCCCAACGCATATCCTTAAACTCGATGCGGCAATACAACTGATCAAAGATTGTTGCGCCCCACATATCGCGTTCAGTCAGCTTATCAGTGCCGACGGAAATCGCGGAATATGGCTGCGTTGGCGCAACATTCATGCCTGGCATGGAATCTGTTGAGACCGGACGTTCTTCAACCGGCACAACT
The DNA here is from genome assembly GCF_049199085.1 of Ochrobactrum sp. EDr1-4. NCBI lineage: Bacteria > Pseudomonadati > Pseudomonadota > Alphaproteobacteria > Hyphomicrobiales > Brucellaceae > Ochrobactrum > Ochrobactrum sp. EDr1-4. The sequence continues at coordinate 188,041 of NZ_JBLZOF010000007.1, read as the reverse complement.
GGCTCACCCGTACGACGATCCAGAACGAAAATCTGACCACGCTTGGTAAGCTGAATGATGACCGGTGTTTTTGTGCCATCGGCACGTGGAAGATCGTAGAGAATTGGCTGCGATGAAACATCGTAGTCAAACTGATCAATATTTGCGGTGCGGAAATGCCAGCGCTCTTTGCCTGTCTTCATATCGACAGCAACAATGGCATCGTTATATTCATCCGAATACGGATGACGATTTCCAGTCCAGAAGTCAGGCGTCTGATTTCCCGTTGGGAAGAACGCGAGGCCAAGCTCTGGATCGTAGGCAGCCGTGCCCCAGAAATTTGGTGTTTCTGGCGCGTAGGTCTGGCCTTCTGGCAGAGGCGTGCTATCGGTTGCGCCGCGAGCGGCATCCCAGGCCCACAGGATTTTTCCTGTACGCGCGTCAAAGCCACGCACAACACCCGAAGGCTCGCCGACGGTCAGATTGTCGTTCAGTCGACCGCCAACCATCACAACGCCATCGGCAACCAGAGGTGCGGATGTGACGTTGTAAGAGCCCTGCTGACCACCAACCGGATCGGGCGTCAGGCCGACACTCAGATCGACAGCGCCATTCACACCAAAATCTTCGCAAAGCTTGCCGGTATCGGCATCGATTGCGAGAAGGCGTGCATCAATGGTCGATGTGAATATGCGCTTACGACAAACAGCAGGTGCAGATGCCTGAATGGCGTTTGCATCGGCATTCGCGTTTTCGCTCACAGGTGCTGGAAGTGCTGTGAGATCAGCGTAGCCAACACCACGGCAACGACGCCAGCCCTTCGTGCTTTCAAAGACAGTTGCCTGTGGGTTGAACTTCCAGCGTTCCTGTCCAGTCGTCGCATCAATTGCAATGACTATGTTGGACGGCGTGCAAAGATAAACCGTGTCGTCAATCTTAAGCGGCGTAACCTGATATTCCTTACCATCGACGGCAAGGTCGCCGGTGCGATAGGTCCAGGCAACTTTCAGATCTTTTACGTTCGACTTGTTAATCTGGTCGAACTGAACAAAACGGTTACCACCCGTGTTCCGGCCATAAGCTGGCCAGTCATTTCCGCTATCTTTGCCTGCATCAGCATTGATGACAGGTGCTGGGCCATCGCCCGCCGCAACGACCGTTGGATGCGGACGGAACATGCCAAAAAGCGTAGCGACAAAAGCTGCGGCAAGCAAAACTGACAAACCAGCCGAGGATTTACACGACAGCGCTGCGCGGCCTGACTTGCGTACCAGAGCCGGTGAAATAACAGCGGTGGCGAGCGCGATGACGAGGAATGTTAGAGTGCGTGGAACGAGCTGCCAGAAATCGAAGCCGACTTCCCACACACCCCAGATGACGCTTGCAACGAAAAGAGCAAGTGCGATCCACAACGTTGCGCCACGTTTGCGAAATGCAAAATAGCCAATCGCCAACATGGCGATACCTGCAACGAGATAAAACCACGAACCGCCCAGCGAGAGAAGTTTAACCCCTCCCCAGACGAGGCCGAGTCCGAGCAGTGCAACGACCACCCCCAGAACACGGAGTATCCATGTTAAAACATTGTTCATGTTGAATAATCCATTTGAACTACAGGAGCTTCAGATGCTTTTCACAATGGCATTACGATTGCGATAAAGCTTTTGCTGCGGGCGTTTGCATAGCCTGAAAACTCTTACGAGATCCGCATCGCGCATCTGAAGCTGCTCCATATTTGGATCGCTGAAATCTCTATTCAGCAACCAGTCAATAACGCACAACTGTGCGCACATGCCCTCGTCCGGATTGAGCCAGACTTAGGATCGAATATGCAACACAGTTGAGCTTTCCTTGGGAGGAAAGCGCTCTTATATGGCGCGTTAAAAAGTGCGACAAGTCGTCACCAAGTACCGTTTGGACGGATTCGCGTCATCTGAGCTATTGACATTTTATTATGTTCTAAATTTCCAGCGTGTGCTAATCGCTCTCTTCGGGAGGACAAGTGAATCATAAAGAGGCCATTTTGATTGACGCGTCCAAAAACCCCGGATTTCGGGACGTCGCTGAATTTGCTAAGGTAAGCATCACAACAGTTGAGCGGGTCCTGAACGAACGCGGCAGCGTATCCCCAAAAACACGGGAAAAAGTTTTACACGCTGCCTCACAGCTGGGTCTTAGGCGTGTTTTGCCTCTTCCCGACTACGGAAACCTGAGGATAGAGGCGATCCTTCCCACGAATCCAACGCCATATTGGGCCAGGCTTTCAAACAGTTTTAAGAACGCAGCAAAACTACTGCCGCGCGGCATAATGCTTCATCGCACTTTTGTGCCGGAAAACGATCCGCAGGCAATGATCCGCGCGATTAATGCATCGCAGTTAAAACGCAGCGCTCTGATCGTTGCAGCAGAACTGGACAGCGAAGTTGCACAAAGCCTGGCGGGCGTCATGGAGAAGGGTGAAATCCTTATCTTTGTATCAACCCGTATTCCCGGGTTGCCAGCTCATGCGTTTAGTGGGGTTAACAATATGGCTGCCGGACGTCTGGCAGCATCCCTGATAAATTTCGCACTGCGTGAAAAGCCTGCCAAAGTCCTGATCCTTCAAGCAAATACGACGTTACAATCACACCGCGACAGAGTGGAGGGCTTCAGAGCTGAGTTGCATACAAACCATAAGAGCGATGTCTTTGTCACTCACGAGGCCCCAAATGCATCTTGGGGCCATTTGGCAGAATTGGCAAAGTACGGCCGCTTGCCAGATGCAATTTATGAGACTGCCGACTCTGGTGGCGAAATTGCGACTATACTAAGAAAACTTGATCGGAAGCCAATCTGGATTGGCCATGAGCGCAATGATGCGCATGAAGCTTTAATCCGGGAACGCATTTTAGATTTTGTTCTCGATCAAGATCCTGAAAAGCAAGCACGTTGGGCGTTGAAGGCAGCCCTTACAGAACTCGGCGTCGAAAATTCTGATTTTTCATATGTCGAAAAACCAGAACTCCGCGTTTTTGCTAATGCCAATCTTTAGCTGGCATACTATTGTTCATATCTGCTGCGATTGAATAATGTGTAGTTTGTATCATCGTTGCAGTAGTTCAAATATTGCAGTCTCAATGGTTTTGGTATCAGCATCATTCAAACCTTCGCCAGCAACATGTCCCCATACGGTTTCCAAAATACGCAGCTCGGCTTTCGCAATACGGGAAGCTTCCCAAGCGGCATCTTTGACCGGAAAATACAGGTCACTCGACGCAGGCATGATCATTGTGTCAGCTTTTATTGCAGCCAGCGCCTGATCAAGGTCACCAAGATATTTTTCGTTAGCGCTTATGTCTGCATGTTGGCCGGTCCATAGGTGCGCGAGAATATTATTCGCATCGCGCTTCAAAAACCAATCTTCCCAGAAATTTACGAGAAAATCGTCAAGCGACTTATAACCGAGCGCGCGCTCATCGAGCTTCTCTCGAAAAAACGCCTGCGAAAAACCCCATGCTGCATAAATACGCGCGGCAACACGAAGGCCGCAAAGCGGTTGCTTCGTATAGAAACCGTGTTCAAAATTTGCATCAAGTTCAATAGCGGCTCGCACGCTATCAAAGAACAAATAGAAGTGTCGTGAGGTGCGCGCCGCGCTCTGAAAAGTGAACAGGCGCTCAACCATGTCTGGAAAGGACGATGCCCAATCAAATGCTTGTGCTCCGCCTAAAGACCAGCCTATAGCTAGTTTTATTTTTTGAGTTTTGAACCTTTCGGTCAAGAGCCGATGCTGTTGCTTAACATTGTCATGGATCGTCACACGGGGGAATTTCCCAGCATCGATGCACGATGGCATATTACTCGGGGAGCTGGATACACCATTACCAAACATATCTGGAACAATGATGAAGTACTTATCCGGATCAAGAGCACGCCCCTGACCAATCAACCAGGCAGCATCATCGTGCGTGGCCGCAAAAGATGTAGGATAAATAATGACGTTATCTCTCTCATTATTGAACCGACCATATGTTTTGTATGCAAGCTGCGCATTACGGATATATTGTTTTGATTGAAGTTGGATATCGCCCAAGTCAAAGATATCATGACCCATTTTAATTTCTCCGCAGAATGAGAAGCAAAAACGATAGGGCTAATGCCGCAAAAATTGCCGCGACAGTTAGGGTGGTATGTAAATCAAAGCGGTCGGTGACTTGCCCACCAATCAATGCCCCTAAAGCGATAGCACTATTAAAGACCGACACAAAAAGCGCTGTCGTAATCTCAATGGAGGTTGATGCCGCTTTCATCATCCATATTTGCAGAGTGACCGAAACTCCACCATATGCCCCGCCCCACAAGATGAGGATTTCAACCGCTGAGATAGTCCCTTCCCCAACAAAGGCGAACCCAGGAATTGCTATCAAAAGGCTGAAAATAATCGTTCCCAGTGTCATTCCGAGTCTTGCTGAAGCGAACCTGCCTGCCAGAAAATTCCCAATAATTCCTGCAGCGCCGTAAATGAACAGCAACATGCCGATCCATTCCGTCTTAACACCAGATATAACCTCTAAAATTGAGCCCACAAATGTATAGGCGATGAAATGCCCCGTAACGAGCAACAGTGTAAGGAACAGTCCCGCCTGAACACGAGGTCTTTTCAATTCGGCGATCATCTGGCTTGCCCGGACAGACTGATTGACACGCAAGGCTGGCAAGAGACGGAAACCAAGCCCGAAGACAATCAGGCTAAATCCTGCCATGACTGCAAATGCCCCTCGCCATTCTGCAATGTCGGAAATCATCACGCCAAGCGGCACCCCCACGACTGACGCGGCAGCAACCCCGCCAAAAATAATTGCTGTCGCCACTCCTACCGATTGCGTGGGAACCAACTTCGGGGCCAGTCCGCCAGCGACTGCCCATATCCCGCCCATGCAAAATCCTACAATAACTCTCGCTACAAGCAGCCATTCATATGATGGTGACAAGGCCGTAGCGAGATTGGCGACGGTCAGGAGCATAAGCAGCCCGACTAGAACTCGACGTCTATCAATTTCACCTGCCATGAGAACAACCATGGGTGCGAAAAAAGCGGCAAACAGTGCGGGAACTGAAATAACTAAACCAGCAGTGCCAAGCGAAATATCCAGTTCCTTTGCAATTGGCATCATCATGCCTATCGGCAACATTTCAGTTGTCACAACTGCAAAAGTCGTAAGGCCCACAACATAAACCGCCGACCAATCCGTATGCTGAGCGCTTTGTCTTAATTCCGTGATCTGTGCCATTGGACTGCCTCTTATTGCGAAGCTTTTTGAGATTCACCTCAATCATTCGGCAGTCTTTACCAGGTCCAAAAAATTGATAAAGTAGCTCAGGACCGCATCAGATGGGACAAATTGGAACCAATGGTTGATCATTTCGGAGACATTCTGGCTTTCGTGCGCGTTGCAGATACCGGGAGTTTTACTCAAGCAGCGACGAAGTTAGGGATTACACGTTCGGCTGTCGGAAAGAGTATCGCCCGGCTCGAAGAAAATCTCGCCACACGTCTGGTTCATCGCACGACACGAAGCGTGAGCCTCACAGAGGAGGGAAAATTATTTTACGACCACGCTTTGCGTATCATTTGTGAAGTCGATGACGCAGAAGCGACACTGGCTATGCGCAATCAGGCGCCTAAGGGGCGACTTCGCATTGATATTCCAACAGCGTTCGGTCGTCTGCACGTCATGCCCGTATTACAAAAGTTTCTAGCCGAATGGCCTGAACTGGAGGCGGATGTGACATTCTCTGATGACTATTGCGATCTTGTCTCAGATGGAATTGATGTTGCAGTTCGCATTGGTGGACCAACCAACAGCGGTTTGATCCGGCAGGTTCTGGCACCCCACAGTTTTTTCACCTGTGCAACACCTGCCTATCTGGAACATCATGGCATGCCACAAAGCCTTGATGATCTGCAAAACCACAATAAAATTGTGTTTACCTATGCCAACTCGCCAATGCCATGGCGTTACCAAATTGGTGGTGAGGTTCGATACATTTCTGTCGAAGGACGCCTGAAACTCAACAACACGGAAGCAATCCGCGATGCGGCTTTGAATAACCTTGGAATTGTGCAGCTCGGCGCTTTTCTGGTTGGAGATGATATTAAAAAGGGGCGCCTGATACCAATCCTCACACATTTACGTCACGAAGAACTGCCCATTACTGCTGTTTATCCTACGCGGCGCCATGTTTCGCCAAAAGTAAGACGTTTCATCGAAGCCATTCGCAAAGAATGGGCAAGCGGAACGCCATGGGACCAAAACAAGTGATAACTCTATAATGTAAATGTTGCCAACACTGTCGTTTTTCCGGGACAGGATGTTATACTGAAACGTCCGCCGATACGCATAATGCGCATCGACATACTGCGGGTACCGATGCTCATACTCGCCAATTGAACAGCCGAAACATCAAAGCCAGCACCGTCATCTTCGACCTCCAATGTCAGTTCATTGGTTGCAGGCTGTTTAAGACGCACGATCACGTGCTTCGCGCGACTATGTTTAATGACATTCGTCAAAGCTTCTTCAACGACACGCGCCAATGCCAAACATTGCAATGTCGTTGGAGACTTTTGCCAGCGAGCGGGAAAACTCCATTCAGCAGCAATATCCAATTCATCAAAAAGTGCAGTGAAACGGTGTCTGAGTGGAGCTGCCCACTCGATCGGCGTTGCAGGAACCTTGATACTTGGGCTTGAATTGCTATCAATTGTCTGACGCAAGTCATCCCTTATCAGCTTCAGCATCGAAACAACTTGCGAACGGTTTACGGGCCCGCTCCCCTGCTCAATTGACGCCATCATATGAACCAGCGCGCCGCCTAAACCATCATGAAGGTCATGGGCAATTTCCAACCGATCTTTTAAACGGGTATTGGAAAGTGCGAGTGAATATTCACGTTCAAGTGTTGTTGCGAGTTCGGAGCGGGCACTGTCTATGCTTTCAGCAAGCTCGACATTGAACTGCTCAATACGGCGAACATTATGAGCATGACGGAGACCTAATATGCCTGACAAACTCAAAGTAATGACAATGTTGGAATAGGGCAACACCGTAAAATCTCCCGGAATAGGCCCAAAAACCATAACGATATCATGCAATATTGTTAAGATGAGCACAAGCAGGCAGCCACCAAGCATAAGGTGTTCTGGCTTTTTCGTTTGCCATGCATAAAGCGGAAAATGAATACAATTGAATAAAAAGAAAACGGCGGCAATGATGACACCAGCTATTTGAATATAAACAAAAAAGGCTTGCGGCATAAAAAGCGACGCAAAGACTAATATGGCTACAAAAACCCAAAGCGTTCGCTCATACAGCCTGGGAAAAAGCTCTCCGAAACGCATAACAAACATACAAAAGCATGCCACACATAACATCAAAGCAACGACGTTGACCCGGGATGCGGTCAATGTGTCAGGCCATGGCCATGGCGTCGTAACAAGAGTATTCGATATAAACACAACCCAGAATAAGGACGAAAAGGCGTACCAGCCATAAGCCGAATGATCGCGCCGAACGAACCAGATACAAAAGAACAAGATCCCAATAACACCAGAAACGATAATATTGGCGATATATAATGTGCGGTTGCGCCACCATAGGTTTTCGTATTGCGGATAGAGAGAAGTGGCCTCGCCCACAGCAATTGGTCCGAGACCCAGCATTTGTCCTTTGACACCTACAACCCTGATCCAAATTGTGTTGGTACCGTCCTGGAGCCAGGCATCTGGCAAAACCCAATAACGCGGCATATTCATGCTGCGTGATAGTGGCTCAACCAAATGCTCATCGCGCCAAAGAAAATGATCATTGATATAAATTTCACCGGCCATGATGATTGAACGCAACAGCAGTGCAATACGCTCTTCCGGTGCAGGCTCGCAATCTTGACCCCAGCTTATACGATACCAGATATTATCTGCCTGCTCCTTGTGGCGCCAATTCCAGTCATCGGGTAAAGTAACGTTTTCCCATTGCCCCGTATCATCGGGCCTTTGACCATTTTCACGTGATTGAGCTGCCTGAATACTAACAATCTGAACGGGGCAGACCGGGACATCGCTGGCTTCCTTAGCCCAGGCGGATGGGCCAAGACCACACAAGAATAAAACGATTAACAGCCATCTCACGCCAACAAACCGCGCTGCCGCGCAGTATGAATGGCGCGGGTACGTGAAGAAACAGCGAGTTTGCGATAGATCCGCTTGATATGGCATTCCACCGTATAGCGGGACAGACACAGCGTGTCAGCAATATCTTTGTTTCCCAGCCCTTCAGCAACCAACGACAATATTTGGCTTTCTCGTGCAGTCAGCGCCTCCATAGAACTTTGCGGTTCGGGGCGCTCCTGCGTTTCAGCTGGCAGCTCTTCAATGATCCGTTTCGCCACAAATGGATCTATCGGTGCTCCACCGCGCAAGACACTGCGTATTGCCAGAGCGACTTCGATATCATCTCGCTCCTTTAACACATAACCAATTGCACCTGCTCTCAACGCAGAAAGAATGACGTCCTGTGTGCACCAAGCGGAAATTACCAAAATCGGCAGTGCCGGCTCACTAACATGTAATTCTTTAATCAGATCCACGCCATTGCCATCAGGCAGGCCCAAATCAACAAGCGCCAGAGAAACTGGTTCTTCGGCCAGATAAGCGCGCGCCTCCGCCAAAGATGCCACAAAGATAATAGCCTCAATCTTATAGCCAAATTGCAGAAGTATTCCCTCAAGCCTGCGACGGACTGCCAGATCATCTTCAACGAGAAGAACTGGCGCAGGTAAAGCTATATCGACTGCAAATGTGCTCAGAGACATCTGAGTTTCCTTTTTTGGCAAGACACAGTGAGAAAATCACTGATCAGTCGAATTAAGTTACAACCGCTCTGATTAACAGCAGGCTATTAGTCCCCATCATATACGCTCACACGATATCACTTGTAATGAATATCAACATTGTTTGTTACTTGACCCCTTTGTAAGCATCGCCGAAGCCTTTAAGCGGTAACTTCAGGCGAATATCATTTTGCGCTGTATCCTTGAAGGACACCTCAACATTTGCGCCCTTGATCATCGCTGCAAGCTGGTCTTTATCGATGGCTTCACCAACAAAGCAGCCATCATTATTGCAGGTCTGTAACGGATAGCTGGACGTTTTACCATCGTCCACCTTCAGATTGAGACCCGCAGTTAATGCTACTTCCAGAGGAACACGCACCAACATAAGCGGTTGCGCTTTTGCATCAGGAATACGAATAGAAAAATCCGTCAAAAGCTGTCCATTGTTGCTAAGCACGGCACTCGCTTCAATGACACATTCTAACGGAGCCTGACGATCTCTGGCAACACACTTGCTCTGCCAGCCGCTCGTCTTAAGTTCAAGGGTCTGCTGCGTGTTGGATGCCGCAGCTGACTGTTCGTTTTGCGCTCTGGCCGAAACAATGATTGTCGCCGATAGGCCCATAACTATTAAACAAAGGGTTTTCATTCGTATTTGCATAATCACATACTGCCCTTTTACCATCGTAACCGGAAACCACCCGAGCGAGATATATCGTTTGACGATCTGGAAAGGTTGCCTGTCACTTTGCCGTAGAGAGACAATCCCGTCTCGATCTGCACATTGAAGCCTGCCGGGAGTTGTGCCGAGTCGCGCGGCGCTTCCGCACGATGCACGACGAACTCATAGCCAGGAGCCGCTGTGAAACCTGCTTCAACCGAGCGTTTATTTGAGAATTCATGAACCCAGGATGCACGCATGTAAGGCGTGAAATACGCATTTTCACTCAGTTGTACACGCGTATCGAACTGAGCTCCGAGCGTGAGAGGAACAGAATTGATCGTCCGGTTTTTATAGTAAAGTGCGAGACGTCCATCTGTCACATCCGCACGTTCTGTTGAGCCATTCATGTGAAACGACGACAATTGCAACGCCGCAAAGGGGGTAAACTGAACGCCTCCAAGCTATGTACGGTAACCGCCTTCCAGGCGCATGTTAAAGCCATAGCCAGAAAAATCATTTTGCATCCAGTCATGCACCCCAGCATTGGATGCAGTGGCTCCTATAGCTGCGAAACGCCCGGTACTGACATTGAACCAATCCAACCCAAGCAAACCGTCAATGTAGAAATTATCCCGCTTATATGCGCCATAAATCGCGCTTCGTTCCGTCTGCATGTCGCCGCTTGTCAGGCGATCAGTGACTTTAAAGTCTGTTTCGCCAACACCGATTGCAAAGCCAAGCAGTGCCTGCTGGCTGAGCTGATAATCAAAGCAAGCCGCCATGCCTTTGCTGTGGCTTCGCAGATCACCCGAGCCAACAACCGTTGGATCACCGTCGACACTTGTGCTGCTTCCGAAGCCCGAAAACCAGCCGCGCCATCTGCTTGACGCACAGGTTTGATCTTTTACCAAGCAATCGCGATCCGGTTTCGCATTCGCATCCATCTGGCGATATGGATTGCTCCAAAGACTGGTCTGTTGCGCAATTGTGCCAATAAATGCATTGGTTTCGGAGAAGTAAGCCTGCTGAGAACCCGCCGTTCCCTCACCATCGATCAGATCAAACACCGTTTCCGCCCCAAAATGCAACTTTAACTCCCTCGCCAAAGGAATTCTCTCTCAGTCGATTATAGTGTGCGCGACAGTCATCACCCGTGGCCAGCTAATTTGAAGGCGCATATTCTTTCGCAAAGCTGCGACGTGGTCTGTCAGTCTAGGCAGTCATAGATTGCTACGGTATTCGTGCAAACTATCAATCTTCGTGGCGCATTTGTTGACACGTCGGGACCGCTTGTGCAGCCTTTGCACAAAGATGATTGACCATGTATCCGGAATAGGCTGATATCATTGAGCCATGCAGAGTTCGGCGCTTTACTTGCATGACTTGGCTCGCAACAAGTTCGCGCCAGACTATGCTACAAAATCCCACGGCGGTGTTTACCCAGAAATGCTGACTTGACGCCGGTAAACGAGGCACAGTCGACTGCCCTCGCCAACGGAATCATTTACTTAAAATAGCTTTTCTGAATGCTGTGTGGCTCCGTGATAAAGTTTTTATCCTAACGAATTCTACGCTGCAAAGCTGCAAGCACAGAGCGTTCGGAACGCAAGAGATAAGAATCGAGTTGCTGGATTGCAGTCCCGATATCACCCGCTTCAAGAGAGGACAGAAGTTCCGCATTCTGTGCGATGTAAGGTTCGTGCAGATGTGCTGTGTCTTCCAGTTGCACGAAGACGAGACGCAATTCAGCCAGCACCAGATCAAAGCACGTACTTAGTCGTGGGCTATCGCAAAGCTCCACCATTGCACGGTGAAACTCCATATTGATCGTTCCGACTTGTCGCCAGTCGCCGGCTTCCTGTGCTGATGCCGTTTGTGTCAGCAGTGCTCTCATCCGGATCAATGCAGGATGGCCGGGGATGGCAACCTGAACAGCACCCTTCTGGATGACGCGCCGCACACGATAAATATCGACGACCGTGGCCTCATCGGGTGTTGCAACAAACACGCCACGATTGGGAATATAAGTCAGCAGGCTCTGACTGGTCAGCAGACGAAAAACTTCGCGAAGCGTGTTGCGCGAGATGCCAAACTGCGTTGAAATCTGCTGTTCGGAAAGCTTGGTGCCGGGCGAGAGTTCGCCGGTAATCAGCATCTCGCGAATTTTGGCAGCAGTCTGGGTCGCCAATGTCTGATCATCTGCAGGCGGCAAGATTTCGCGTGTCATGAATATCCTTCAAAACCCTGTCAATTCAGGACAGCTTTGCGGGCTAAACTCTCAGAGCCATGCTAACCATAGCGTTCTGGAAGTGGTTTGTGGCAGACGTACTCGTTTTACCGCGCATCCTGAGCATAACTCGCATCAGCTATTTCACATCATATTCCTGCAAATATACGATTTCATATTGTTGAACAATCCATAATAGGTTATTCAACAATAACCCGTAATACATTTATGTTCAACAGGGGGGCGACATGGCAGCTATCGATCTCAACAGCGATCTTGGAGAAGGCTTCGGCCCATGGCCTATGGGAGACGACACAGCAATGCTGGCGATCGTGACCAGCGCCAATATTGCTTGTGGCTTTCATGCTGGCGACCCTGCCGGAATTCTCACTGTGCTACGCGAAGCTGCCCGACGCGGCGTGTCGGTTGGTGCGCATATCGGCTATCGTGATCTCGTCGGCTTTGGCCGCCGCAATATGGATCCTTCAAGCAGCGAATTGATTGCGGATACGATTTACCAGATCGGCGCATTGCAGGGGCTGGCACAGGCTGCCGGAACAAAGGTTTCTTATGTGAAGCCACATGGCGCGCTTTACAACACAATCGCCCATGATGCGCGGCAGGCAGCCGACGTGATTACAGGGATTAAAGCAATCGACCCATCGCTCGTGCTGATGGCACTGGCTGGCGCGCCAATCTTTGAACAGGCGCGCGAAGCGGGTTTGAGTGTCGTGTGCGAAGCCTTTGCCGACCGCGCCTACAATGTCGATGGCAGCCTGGTTAATCGTCGTCTTGAAAGTTCCGTTATCCACGACCCTGAAGTGATTGCAGAGCGGATGCTGCGCATGGTCAATGAGCAACGCGTAACCGCCATTGATGGAACCGATATTGCGATTGATGCCCAGTCGATCTGTGTGCATGGCGATAATCCGACCGCTGTTGCAATCGCCGCAGCATTGCGTGAGCGGCTGGAAGCACGCGGCGTGGAACTCAAGCCTTTCGTTGATGTCACATCATGAGTGAACGCCTGCGCTTTCTGCCATCCGGCAGCGATAGTTTTCTGGTCGAGCTTGATGATCTTGCAATAACTCTCACGCTGCTCGACGTTTTGCAGGCAGCAAAGCTTGAAGGCGTGTGCGAAGTGATTCCCGGCGCGCGCACGATTATGATCCGCTTTGATCGCTGGCTGACAGATCGTGCCAAGCTTACAAGCCAGATCGCAGCGCTTGATCTTTCGATCCGCAGCACCCGCAGTGGCGAGATGTTTGAAATACCCGTCACCTATGATGGAGAAGATCTGGCCGACGTTGCAGCCATGCTTGGCTGTACGATCAACGAGGTCATTGAGCGCCATACTGAAGCAACCTATACAGTTGCCTTTACCGGCTTTGCCCCCGGCTTTGCCTATATGACCTGCGACGATCCTGGTTTTGATGTGCCGCGTCGCAAAAGCCCGCGCGTGAAAATTCCGGCTGGATCGGTGGCGCTGGCAGGTAAATTCGGCGGTATTTATCCGTCGGACAGCCCTGGCGGCTGGCAATTGCTTGGCACCACACCGCTTGCCATGTGGGACACGACGCGGGAACGCGCAGCATTTCTTGCGCCCGGTGACCGCGTGCGTTTTTGCGACATGGCGAAGGGCGGAACAATCGCCGTATCAAAGCCGGCCGCAGAAGCAGTGCAGACACTGACTGCTGATGGCCTTCTGGTAACACGCGCTGATCGTCCGGCGTTGTATCAGGATATGGGACGTCCCGGCCTTGCCAGTCAGGGCGTTTCGGAATCCGGCGCGCTTGATCGGACTGCTATGCGAGAAGCCAATCACTGCGTTGGCAATCCAGCCAATGCTGCCGCAATCGAGGTCTCTTTTGGCGGTTTTGCGTTCAAGGCCGACCGTCCTGTGACTGTTGCCGTGACCGGAGCGCCTTGCCCGCTGATCATTCGGACGCCGGAAGGCAAAACCGTTACCGCAGGCTTTGCGCAACCAATCGCGTTGAACGAAGGCGACGAGTTGTCGCTCGGCATCCCGCCAGAAGGAATGCTCAGCTATCTCGCACTGCGCGGCGGATTTGAAGTTGAACCTGTTCTTGGATCAGCGGCGCGTGACACGCTCGCAAAGGTCGGCCCATCACCGATCATCGCTGGCGATATTCTTGTACCGGCCCACGGGACAGCACTAGCAGTTTCTTCTGATATAAGCGCGTCGCGCACGCTGCCGCGCGCCGGAGAAGTCGTGACACTCGATATTGTGCTGGGCCCGCGTACCGACTGGTTCACCCCACACGGTCTTACAACCCTCACATCGCAGGACTGGGATGTGACACCTCAATCAAGTCGCGTTGGTATGCGCCTTAAAGGTGCTACCGCCATTGAACGCGCCATCCACGATGAGCTTCCATCTGAAGGCACCGCCCTTGGTGCCATTCAGGTGCCTGCGAGCGGTCAACCCGTTCTGTTTTTGGCTGATCACCCGCTGACCGGTGGTTATCCAGTTGTTGGCGTGGTGGCAAGCCATCATCTCGATCTTGCAGGCCAGATACCTATCGGCGCCCGCATTCGCTTCAACCCAATCTCCAATTTCGAACCGCAAGAAGTTATAGCCTGATGAAGAAGCTGCTTATTGCCAATCGCGGCGAAATCGCCATCCGCATCATCCGCGCAGCACGCGATTATGGCGTTGCGTCTGTGGCGATCTATTCCGATACCGATGCAAATTCCCTACACGCTGAATTTGCGGACGAGGCTTATGGCCTCGGCGCAGGTCGTCCGGCAGATACTTATCTCAACATTGCAAAGATACTCGACATTGCAAAGCGTGCGGGTGCGGATGCCGTGCATCCCGGCTATGGCTTTTTGTCAGAACGTGCCGAATTTGCCAAAGCGGTCATCGATGCCGGTCTGATCTGGGTTGGGCCATCCCCGGACGTCATCACATCGCTGGGCGATAAGGTTGAAGCACGCCGCATTGCCGAAAAAGTCGGCGCGCCACTCGTCAAGGGTTCAGACGGGCCTCTGGCATCAGCGGCGGAAGCTGTGGCCTTTGCACGTGAAGCCGGCCTGCCGCTGGCAATCAAGGCTGCCTTTGGCGGCGGTGGTCGCGGCATGAAGGTGGCGCATCGCCTCGAAGAAGTGGGCGAATTGTTCGATTCCGCCGTTCGCGAAGCAGTGGAAGCGTTCGGACGTGGCGAATGCTACGCCGAGCAATTCCTTGAAAAGCCACGCCATATCGAGGCACAGGTTATCGCCGATACACACGGCAACACTGTTGTTCTCGGCACACGTGATTGCTCATTACAGCGCCGCAATCAGAAACTCGTTGAAGAAGCGCCTGCACCCTTTATCACAGAAGAGCAGCGTGAACGTATTCATGGCTCCGCGCGCGCAATCTGTGCTGCAGCGGGCTATACAGGGGCAGGCACGGTTGAGTTTCTGCTTTCACAGAACGGCACGATCTCGTTTCTCGAAGTTAACACACGCCTTCAGGTCGAACACCCGATCACCGAAGAAACCACCGGCATCGATATTGTCATCGAACAGCTGCGCATTGCGGACGGCAAGAAACTATCCGTCAGCGAAACGCCTGCACCACGCGGTCATGCCTTTGAGTTCCGCATCAATGCCGAAGATCCGGGTCGCGGCTTCCTGCCGACGCCGGGCCTGATCACGCGTTTCCGCGCGCCGTCGGGTCCGGGTGTGCGTCTTGATACAGGTGTGGAAAGTGGATCGGAAATTCCCGGCCTCTACGACTCTTTGATGGCAAAGCTCATCGTGACGGGTGCTAACCGCAACGAAGCGCTTATCCGTGCGCGCCGTGCGCTGGCCGAGTTTAAGATCGAAGGCGTGGCCTCCGTGCTGCCATTTCACCGGGCGGTCGTCGAAGACGAGGCCTTTACCGGCGAAGACGGATTTAAGGTGTTCACCAACTGGATTGAAACCGAGTTTCGCGGTGTTGAACCATCGGCAAGGATTGATCCGGTTGATACTGGCGTCATCCGCAGCTTTATCGAGATCGACGGCAAGCGCCATGAGCTTGGCTTGCCCGCTGTCCTCTTCTCCGGCCTCAGTGCGCCACAGCAAACAGCCTCTGCCACGCAGCAGGTTACAGAAGGCGCTGTCACGGCCCCCATTCCCGGCACATTCCAGCAATGGCTGGTTGAAGATGGCGCGACGGTTGCAGAAGGCGAAGTTGTTGCCGTTATGGAAGCCATGAAGATGGAAACGCGCATTAGCGCGCCTAAGGCTGGGAGAATCAGTCTGAGTGCACAGCCCGGTCAAAGCGTTGGGCTTGGCGCGGAACTCGCAACCATCGAATAATACTAGGGGCAGCAATGCCCCTTTTCTAAATCAAAAGAGACCGGTGGATTGTGAAATCCGCCGGTCTTTTTTGTATCGTCCAATCCCGAAAACCGCTGCGCACTTTTCGGGATGCATCTCTTGTGACCGCGCATCATGGGCCGAAAACCGCTACGCACTTTTCGGGATGCGCTTAGGTTTGCAGCATAAACTTCTGGATGCGGCTGTCGGCCGGGGCTTCTTTGAGTTCGCCTGCCGTCATGTTGACTGCGACATGGCCATTTTCCATCATCACCACACGATCACTGACACGGCTGACAAAGCGCATTTCATGGGTCACGATAATCATTGTCATTCCATCGCGTGCGAGGCTTTCAATAACCTGCAGCACTTCACCCACCAGCTCCGGATCCAGCGCGGAGGTCGGCTCATCGAAGAGCATGATTTCAGGGTCCATCGCCAGCGCACGCGCAATTGCCACGCGCTGCTTTTGCCCACCTGAAAGCTGATGCGGATATTTGTCGGCGTGCGCAGCCATGCCGACACGCGCCAAATGGTTCATGGCAGCTTGACGTAACGCTTCCTTGTTGCGATTGCCGTGATACCGCGGACCAAAAGTCACGTTTTGCAAAACGGTCATATGCGGAAACAGGTTGAACGACTGGAACACCATACCAAGCCGTGTAACGCAATCATGAAAGTCGGAAACGACCCGATAGCCTTTCTCATCGGCTGTAATCCACTCGCCCCCATCCAGCAGGATACGGCCTTTATCGATGTCCTGAAGTGCATTGATCGTGCGGATCAGCGTCGTTTTGCCAGAGCCGGACGGTCCGATGATGCTGACAACCTCACCCTTGTTGACCTTCAGCGAAACATCTGCAAGCGCATGCTTGTCGCCGAAATCTTTGCAGACGTGATCGAGAGCCACGACGACTTCGTCGCCGATGCGGCGCTGATTGGTGGTGTGAGCTTGCACTTGCATTGCGCCAGGCACTGCGATTTCAGCCCCGGTCATACGCGTGATATCGAGACGACCTTCAAGCCGGGACAGAAAGAAGCTGAAAATGGAGACCACAAGCACGTAGTAGAACGATACCGCGACCAGCGTCTCAATCACCATGAAATTGCGCGTGTAAAGCCGCTGGCCAACCAGCAGTATCTCTGCAAGTGAAATCACCGATACAAGCGAGGTGAGCTTGACGATCGTAATGAATTCATTACCCAGCGACGGCAGTGCCACGCGAACGGCTTGTGGCAGAATGATATGGCGATATTTGCCCACAGGGCGAACGCCAAGTGCATGTGCTGCCTCATGCTGACCCTGATCAACCGAGATGAGGCCGGCGCGATGAATTTCTGCGAGATAGGCCGTTTCCGAAATAACCAGCGCGATCAGGCCAGCCCAGAAGGGCACAGACAACACTGGACCGAGCGCCGGTATGAACTGCGGCATGTTGTAAACGAAGATCAGCAATACCAGCAAAGGCAAGCTGCGAAACAGCCAGATATAAGTCTTTGCAGACCAGCGCACGGCGCGCAGGCTTGATTGCCTAGCCAAAGCCAGCAAAAAGCCGAGCACCGTACCGACAACCCAGGTCAGCACACCCAGCCATGCGACAAGAGCCGTGGCACGCCAGAAATCTGGATAAAGCACCAGGCTGAAGAGATAGTTCCAGTCAAAACTCATGGGCCGGATTTCCCAAATGTGGTACGCCAAGTTGGCCGCAAGGCGCTTAAAATCAGTGTTTTAAGGCGCATCTTTATCCGAAAGCCGTTTTACAGTTTTCAGGATGCGCTTTGAAACGCCGCAAATTTCAGTCGTGATTGGTCTGGCAGATGTGTGGTGTCCATCTGCCAGGCACGCTTATTCGGCAATAGCTGCCCTGAACTCGGCTTCCGTGGATTTCGCAACGCCATACTTGCTGAACAGAGCTTCGTAATCGGCATCGCCATCAAGCCTGGTCAGCGCGTTGCGCAGGAACATAGCCTGCTCTTCATTGCCCTTTTTGACACCGAAGCCGACGATCACAGGATAAAGCTGCTCTGTCGAAGTCAGCTTCAGACGACCACGGAGCTTTTCGGCTGCATCGGCCAGCACGGCAGAGTTTTCAAGCTGCGCGTCAACGCCGCCGGAAAGGAGAGCCTGTGTCGCTTCTGGCGAAGTCGGGAACTCACGAGAGTCAATCGGATTTGCCGAGCAAACCGACTTGTTCAGCCTTTCAAGCTCAGGAATCCATGCAGCACCCTTGATCGAGCCAACGCGCTTACCGCACAGCTCTTCCGGCTTGATGAAGTTTTCACCGCTGCTCGTAGCAACCGCGATGGAAACACCAGTTTTCATGTAAGGGATGTAGTCAATTTGCTTAGCACGCGCAGGCGTTACGTAAAGCGTAGAGGCAATGACATTGAACTGATCACTGGAAACACCGAGGATCAGGTTTTCAAAACGGGTATCCTGAAAGGACACTTCACTGCCCGTCTTATTGCCGATCAGTTTCACCAGTTCTACGTCAAAGCCCGCTGGTTGATTGGCTTCGTCGAAATAATTGTAAGGCGGATAAGTCAGATCGACACCGATCTTAAGTGCCTCTGCATGAGCACCTGTGAGTGAAGCCATCAGGATGAAGGTCGTGGCCAGAAGTTTTTTCATGGGGTGTTCCTCTCATTCGTTTTCTTATCTTTGTTGAACAATTATAAGAATGCAATCCCTTTATCTGCATAAATTTTCATCATGGGCTGTTCAAGGTCGGTAAAAGTAACCAAACCAACCTTAGTAAACCTGCTTAAATGAGGATAAGTTATTCAATTTTCGGGCATTTCTTTTTTGTTCAACATTAGAGGGAAAAAATCTAAATTTTCAGTCGGTATCGCAAACCCAGACGTTTACCCCATAGTAGCTGGCCTTTGGCCGTAAATTGGGTATCTAAGGCCAGAATCCAACTGTACCGGCACTTGATGCTCGGCAAACAAAACGTCGCGACTTTCGAGAATCTGTTACAAATTTTGCTTATGGGAGTAAGCGGGTGGCGCATTTTCCCTTGACATCGAAATATTGTTCAACAAATTATAATGCCAAGGAGACCAGAGTGACCAATCAGGACCGCCCTACAGATCGCCCTTTAGTGCTGACGCAGACTGCAGCTGGCTTGTTGCGCGACAAAATTTTGCGCGGTGAACTGGCGCCTGGCACGCCACTACGCGAGGTTGTCTGGGCCGAGGCGCTTAATGTGTCGCGCAATACATTGCGCGAAGCATTGCGCGATCTTGTCGCCGAAGGCCTGATTGAGCACCGTGCGCATCACGGCGCCACCGTTCGTGCGCTCAACGCTGCTGAAATCAGTGAGATCTACGCAATCCGCATGACGCTTGAACTGCGCGGCGTCACTTGCAGTGCCTATGCCTCGCAGGAAGCCATGTCAGAACTTGTTGAGCGCGTCGAAGCTGTGCAGCGCGCAGCACTTAAAAGGGACTGGCAGCAATGCGGCACTGCTTCGCTCGAGTTTCATCAGCAGATCGTTGATTTTATCGGCAGTCCGCGTTTGAATGAGGTTTTCGCAACGGTCGCAGCGCAAGCGCGTCTGGCCTTCTCCATGGCGCCGGATGCACGCCGCTTTCAGGAGCCCTGGGTGGCGCGCGATGTCGAGATCTGCGGCCTGCTCTGCGACGGTGATCGCGCTGCCGCAAGCCGCGCCCTTGAACTCTATTTGCAGGAATCTGAACGCGTGGTCCTAGAAGCAGCCCGCGCACAAAACCTGCCCCGCCCCAGCAAAAAGATATCTTCACACGCAGAATAGCGTGACATACCAATACTAAGGAGAATACAGGGATGAAACCTGAGCCCATTACCCTTGCGCCGGAAGATGCGTCTGCCCGCAAGGCGATCAAACCTGTGATCTGCTATCCGGTCGACACTTTGCCGCGCCCTGATCTTGCGGCCTATCGCGCGCTACGCAATGAGTTGGAATTCGTTGAACGCATCGTCGTTCCAGCACGCGATGCGGCTTGCTGGCAGGTTCCGGCCGGACATTTCTGCCGTATTCTTTGCAGCGAAGGTTCGCAGGTCGGCGATCTGAACCTGTTTAATGCAAAGAACCTTAGTGAGCGGCTTTATACCGGCAAGACGCGCGCGCTCAATGGATCGCATGTTGGCCTTGGCGATCAACTTTTCTCGAATATGCCTTACCTGCGCCCGATCGCAACGATCACGCACGACACACTCGACTGGTACGGCTTCGATGAATTCGGCGGTTCGGTACATGACGTGATTGGAACCCGCTGCGACCCCTACACGCACAATCTTCTCAGCAATGGCGGCCAGTACCATCATTGCTGCCACTCCAACCTGACCCGTGCTTTTGCAAAACAGACCGGGAAATCGCTGGAGGAAGCAGGCAATTTTGTTCATGACGTCCTCAACGTCTTCATGTGCACAGGCTTTACGCGCGATACCGGCCAGTACTTCATGAAAGCAAGCCCGGTTCGCCCCGGCGACTATCTTGAGTTCTTCGCCGAAATCGACCTGCTGGGCTGCATGTCGGCCTGCCCAGGCGGTGACTGCTCCTCTGAGCACTCCTCCGACACAGCCGCTTGCTATCCACTTGTCGTTGAAGTCTATAAACCTGCTCGTAAGCCAGACGGCTGGGTCGCACCGAAAATCAACGGATATGACGGCACGCACGGGCTTTGAAACAATTCGTGGTGGCAGCTCAATGTTAGAGAAATGCTACTTATAAGCCGTATGATCTTTCCCGACGCCACTTTCGTCTCGGATACCAGAAAAATTATACTGGCATCGGACTAAATTTTTTGGCGGAACAGACAGAGGAGCAGTTTACCTGCTCTTCTGCTTCGCGATAAGTTAAAATTGGACCGTAGGCGCATAACGATCTGATACAAACTCTCACTGCCACACATTTAACGGCGGCGAGAAAATTTGTCGAGCCTTACTCGCAACGAATAGCCATGCCTATGAACTGTTTTAATTTTCCGAAGACGCGCTCAACGATATTGCGTTGTCAATAAACCCAATGGCTCAAAGGGTCACTTTCCTTGGAAATGCTTTTAGCCGGAATATTGGCTCATGAGCGCACTGGTTGAGGCATAGTAACGTTAACATGAGTGCAGAGGAATTTGGATATTGGTGGTTGTTTTTATGCGGCGTTCAGGCACGCGATTTGACGCCACATGTCTGTTGCGTCTTGACGTAACTCACGGTGATTGGAAGAACTGAATCGGTTACGTGGAAAATTGAAGGTTGTAATTAGGGTCATGTATCGATGTGAATTCTTTTACATGGCGCGCTGACTTGAAACCCTTCATTATGCGTTCTCGTCGTCGCATTGGATGATGCAAATTCTCGTGACGATTGTTCAGGCCTTTAAGCTGGCGAGGATCACAAATGCTAACCGGCCTCATTCCCGCCTGACTGCTCCATAAGACCCAGGTTTATCTGGGACCATCACCCGTGGTGAGCAACCCTGAGCGGTTAGCAATTTACGCATGAAATGCTTGGCTGCTTTGGTATCGGGTCGTTTCTGAACCAAAGTCTCCAGCACAAATCCATCCTGATCAAAAGCGCGCCACAGGATGTGATGTTTACCTTTGATCGATATGACGCATTTATCCCGATGCCACTTGTCACCAGGGCGCGGTGTCCGGCGACGGATTGTGTTGGCAGGCGCCCACCCGAATTTCTCCGCCCATTCGCGGACTGTCTTATGAGTGACGACGACCCCTCAATAAACCAGCATGTCTTCAACCAGGCGAAAGCTGAACGGAAAGAGGAAATACAGCCACACCGCTTCCGCGATGACCTCGGCTGGTAAGCGATGGCGTCGATAAAGCGCTGAGCGGGCTTTTTCATAGCGCATAGTCGCTCCGTTAGATTACGCCAAAGTTTAGGTTACGCTGCCATAGGAAGTAATACTATAGAAGACGAGGTCATTAAACCGCTTAGGAGGCTGCTGACAGGCAACCACCTCCTATTCTGAGCGAAGATCATAATATTAGTGACATACTCCATAGACCTTACCTATAAGCGTTAAATAACTTTATAGGATTGAAGTTTAATCTATTGATTTCTTCGACAACAATTATTATTTGTTTTGTATGTCATTTATTTTTCTATTTTAGATTTCTTATACTGTATTATATATTATTATAAATAGATATAATTTTTTGATTTTGTCCGGGCAGCAAAAAAATAGATCAATACATGGCGAACAATCAAACAAATAATTTGACGGGTAAAACTAACTCCGGTCAAATGATTAATGAAACGTCTGGCAAAAAGAATTTAAGCTTCGCGCAAGATACGTCGTGCACAACGTCCCCGGGCAAATTGGGGACGACTATGGGACTTTATGGAATGATGCGAACGGGCGTTTCAGGTATGAACGCTCAGGCAAACAGGCTTAGCGCTGTCGCAGATAATATTGCGAATGCAAGCACTAATGGATACAAACGCGCTTCCACAGAGTTTTCTTCGTTGGTTTTGCCATCAACGGCTGGAAGTTATAATTCTGGCAGCGTTCTTACCAACGTGCGTCATGCGATTGGCGCGCAGGGTGGCCTGACATCCACCAGTTCGACCACAGATCTGGCGCTTGATGGCAAAGGCTTTTTTGTGGTGCAGGATGCCAGCGGAATGCCTTATCTCACCCGCGCCGGTTCATTTGTGCCCGACAAAAATGGCGCATTGGTGAATGTGGCTGGTTTTACGCTAATGGGCTACCCCTACCCTTTTTCAGGGGCAGGCAACGGTTTTGAAGGTTTGCAACCTATCACCCTTGGTCAGAGCAGCTTTCCTGCTGAACCAACAACGAATGGTACATTTACTGTAAACCTCCCTGCAAATGGTCAGGATGTGGGACAGGCAATCCTTAACGTGCCACCTTCGGAAAACAGTCCTTATAGCGCTTGGAGCCGCAAGCTCACCACATCAAGCCAAAACAGCGCTGGCGATTTTGTGACGACTGATACCTATTTCACCAAGATTGCTGACGACAGATGGGAAGTCACAATCTTTGAGACTGATGGCCCTGCATCAAGTGGCTTTCCCTATGATTTAAATAGCGGCAATGTCACGGTGCATGCCATTCAGCTCGATTTTGATCCCGCCACCGGAAGTTTGATCGAGACAAACCCTGTTTCCAATATTGATTCATTCGCGGTCGATTTGTCAGCATTCACGCAGACCGCAACTGGTGGCGTAACGCCCGCTGTAAAAATCAACATCAATTTGTCAACACTTACCGATATTATGGATACTGATGCGGGCGAACTGCCGGCTTCGGCGAACAGTACTAACAGTGTTTACACTGACCGCATGACAGTTCGTGGCTATGCGGGCTTTCCGAGCATTGTCGGTGTTGATGTTTATTACACCCGCACAGGACCGGATACGTGGGATGTTGCCGTATACAACAGTGCAGATGCGATGACGTCCGGGCCCAGCCAACCATTTCCTTACAGCACTGCTGCGCTTGGCCAAACAAGCCTTCAATTTGATCTGGCAACGGGCATTCTGATGAGCGGTGGCGATCTGAATGTTACGCTACCAAATGGAGATGTCTGGCCGATTGATTTTAGCGGCAGCATGTCTCTTGCTGATTCCAGCTTAATGAACAATGAAGGTGTGTTCGCGGCTCTCAATTTGCCCGCGACGGCCCCTGTTATCAAGCCGTCCGTGCTTGGCAATACCGCAGCGGATAATGTGGCGGGCAGTGCCTTTTCTCATAAGACATCACTCATTGCATATGACGACGTAGGATCTCCTGTCACGCTCGATGTCTATTTCACTAAGGGCGCAGACTTTAACTGGGAAGTGGCGGTCTTCAATCGTGCAGACGCATCACCCAATGGTGAATTCCCCTATGGCACTTCAGGCAGTGCGCCACTTGCCACATCGCTCATGCGTTTTGATCCCCAGAATGGCACGTTGCTTGAGGGCGGTGATGTTGAGATAGCCATCCCCGGCGGCCAAACCATGCTGCTTGATCTGACAGCTTCCACACAGCGCGCTGGCGATTATCAGATTGCTACAGCGGAACTCAATGGGAACCCGCCAAGTGCAACAGTGGAAACGGTTATCGGAGAGGACGGGGTGGTCTACGATCGATCAGCACGCGGTGACATGCTGGCACGTTATCAGCTGGCAATTGCCACTGTCGCAAGCCCCGACAAAATGACGGTTATCAGCGGCAATATTTTCTCAGCATCCGCTGAATCCGGCGACGTCATTCTCGGTATTGCTGCCGCCAACGGCAACGGCACGATCAGAACTGGCGCATTAGAAAATTCGAATGCCGACATTGCGCAGGAACTCACCGATATGATTGAAGCGCAACGAAGTTACACAGCCAATTCCAAAGTGTTCCAGACGGGCTCAGAACTTATGGATGTACTGGTGAATCTGAAGCGCTGACGTGTTGCATTGATAAAGATGTAGGGTGATATATATAGCTATGCTAGTGACGATTCAATCACGCCTTCAGAATCTGATCCCCAAGCAAACCAAAGCTCACCGCAATAGTTAGTTTGGGCATGCTGAAAAAGATCGACAGGAGGCACGATTTACGCTGTGGTGCCCGGCCCTGTTTCATCAGTGTTCGATAGACCAGTGAATCACTAAGCCACAGTGAAACGCAAGAATTGACATAATGTGGGCATTTTAAATGAATAAGGAGGTCACTTGTCCACTAAGGACTTCGACCACAGTCATCCGTTTCGTATCCACAGCGGAACTGAGGACATTTTTCTAATTTAATAGCCAATCAAGAATCCAGACTCCAACTAAAGTCCATCGAACCACACATGCGTCGAAAACAAATGACTGCACATGTGGCCCGAAGGAATGACCTCACGAAAAGCATGGTGCACCTGGAGTAGTTTTCCAAACATTCACAACGGATCAAAACACCCTATGACAGCCTTGCTGTAAATCACCTCCCAGCAATCGCACACGTCTCAGTGCTAACATCGTGAGGTTGAAAGAGCACCGTCCTCGGCGACTCTATCGCCCCACCGGAAAGATCGATATTGTCTGAATTCTTAGGCAGTCTTCTGCCGGTATTCGAAGCGAAAAAGTGAATTTTATCAATCGATACCGTCAATTGCATATGATCGCTGATTAAGACGTTAGGCGGAAAGGTCGCGGTTATCCGCTGCTCTCCAACCATACCATGAACGAGGCGCTGGGCTCCGAGTTCTTCAACATGATCGAGTGTGAAACTAAGTGCATTCACACCGGTCTGCGCAAGAACGAGATCCTCCGGTCTGATTCCCACTGTGAGCGGACCGGATGAGGGAAGACTGCCTGAAAGCTGTAAGGTAGCGTCATCGATCATCAGACGGTTGCCGTCGAGCCGGGCATTGAGGAGGTTCATGGCTGGTGAGCCGATGAAGCTCGCAACAAAGGTCGAGGCCGGATTGTGATACACCTCAAGCGGGGTTCCGATCTGCTCGATACTGCCCTTGTTCAACACGACAAGACGGTGCGCGAGAGTCATGGCTTCGAGCTGGTCATGCGTTACATAGAGCGAGGTTGTGCCCAGCCGCCTTTGCAATCGCTTGATTTCGCCGCGCATGGTAACGCGCAATTTGGCATCGAGGTTGGATAGTGGTTCGTCAAAAAGGAAGACGGAAGGCTTACGCACGATTGCGCGCCCCATGGCAACGCGCTGGCGCTGACCGCCCGACAATGCTTTCGGTTTGCGATCGAGAAATGGTTCGATCTCCAGCATACGGGCGGCTTCCGCCACGCGAGTTTCAATTTCGGCCTTTGGTGTTTTGCGGTTGCGCAGGCCATAAGCCATATTGTTATAGACGCTCATATGCGGATAGAGCGCATAGTTCTGGAAAACCATTGCGATGTCACGATCACTAGGTTCAACCTCGTTTACGATGCGACCGCCAATGCTGACTTCGCCCCCTGAAATGTCCTCAAGACCAGCAACCATACGCAGCAACGTTGATTTTCCACAGCCTGACGGACCCACCAGAACGATAAATTCACCTGCACGGATATCGATGGATACGCCTTTAACGGCTTCCACTCCACCAGCATAGACCTTCTTGAGGTCCTTCATGATGATACCGGCCATTTTTCTCCATTTCCGCAAAGCGAAATGTCATGCGCTTTGCATCTTCAAATTTGAGTGTCCAACGTGGGATTAAAGCGCCTGCTGCTCCGTCAGATCCCGCTGCTCCAGCCAATCAGCGGTTGCTTTGCTGGCATTGCGCGCGGCATCGTCAATCGCTGTTCCCGCAAGCAACGCGGATACAAGATTTGCGCTGAAATGATCGCCCGCGCCGATCGTGCTTTTGACGACGGTACGTTTTGTGGGCATTACAATGCGTTCCTGTTGGCCATCATAAATGGTGATAGAACGCGTGCCGTCGGTCATGACGAGATGCTTCAGGCGGGAACCGCAGAAATGCTGTGCTTTGCGCCAGAGCGCATTGTCATCCAATTCAGGAAAATCGCCTTTTGAGCCGATCATGAGATCCGCTGGTCGCGGCACGGAGGTCTCAGATAAGGGAAACTGAGACGCCACCAAACCTATTGTATGAAGCGCTCTCAGGATCGTCGCATCCGGGTTGAAGCAATTGATATAGGCAGCATCTGCTTTGACATCGCCATCAAGCCTGAACAATCGCATCGGTCCATGGCTCGGCGTTAAAATCGTGCGTTCGCCCGAAGGCTCAAGCAGAATATCGGTGATGTGAGTGCCGCTATCGCGTGTCAGCACATTCTGCATGTCGAAGCCGAGTTCTGAGAGCTCAGAGCGGGCTGTTTCACCAAGCGCATCATTGCCAAGCGAGCTAACCAGCGCCACCTCATGTCCCAGCGCCAGAAATGGTGAGCCGGTGAAATACCCGCCGCCACCAAGTCTTGTCTCACGCTTTCCCCATGAAACGCGGGAGCCGGATTTGAGTGGTCCCTCCAGCTCCCAGATCCGATCATGGTTGAGATGTGCGATAACCAGAATACGCACCATTATTTCTCTCCTGTGCCGGCAGAGAATGCTTCAACGATGTAACGTTGCGCCAGAAGAAACATGCCAAGTACCGGCAATATGGAAAGCAGGCTGGTCGCCATCAGGGGTCCCCATGGGGTTTCAGCACCATCCACATCAGCAAACATAGCAATGCCCGTGGTGAGTGTCTTTCGGCCAGTGTCTTCGAGGACGAGTTGCCCCCAAAGATAGATGTTCCAAGCGCCCATGAAAGAAATCACGGAAAGAGCCGCAATGGCTGGCAGCACGTTGGGTATGGCAACGTCCTTGAACTGTTTCCATATACCGCATCCATCGATGCGCGCCGCTTCGAACATTTCGTCAGGAAGCGAGCGGAACGACTGTCTGAAATAGAAGACATAAAAGCCGATATAAGGGATCGACGGGATGATCATGGCCGAATAGGTATCGAAGGCCTGTATCTTTACCACCGCAATATAAGTTGGAATGATTGCGAGAACGGTCGGAAAGGACATGGTAGCGATTACGAGCCAGAACATGAAATTTTTGCCACGAAACTCCATTCGCGCAAAAGCATAGCCTGCAGGCAGGCTGATGACGAGCTTGCCCAGTGTGATGGCCGCCGATGTCACCACGGAATTAAACAGCCACCACCAGATCGGATAGCGATCCGCTGCAAGCTGGAAGTTCGACACGGTGATCTGCTCGGGCCAGAACCGCAGCGCCTTTTGCGCAATCAGTTCATTGGGTGTGAAAGCAGACGTCACCATCCACAGCAGTGGAAACAGCGTGATGAGCGACAGCACAATGAGAAGAATATGGAGTGTGCCACGCTGAAGCGTAGCGCTGACAGAATTTGCAGTCATTGATAATGCACCCGCTTTTCGCCGAAGCGGAACTGCGCCCAGGTGACGAGAAGGACTGCCACGATAATGATCATGGCGACTGCACTTGCTCTGCCAAACTGGAAGAACTGCAGGCCTTGCTGCCAGAGGAAATAAAGCAGATTAGAGCTTCTGCCCGCAGGTCCGCCGCCCGTCAGAACGTCAACAACGCCGACAATATCGTCGAGCACCGAAAACACCGTTGTGACCGAAATGAAAAACGCGGTCGGGGTAATCAGTGGCAGCTCAATGGTGAAGAAACGCCGCCATGCACCAGCACCATCCAGCCGTGATGCCTCGCGCAAGGATAGCGGAACATTGGCAAGTGCGGCGATCCACAACAGCATGTTGAGCCCAAAACTCTTCCAGAAGGTGACAACCGACACAGACAGAAGTGCGAGACTGGGGTCCATATGCCACATCGAAGTCGGCAGCCCAAACCAGACCAGCACTTCATTGAAAAGGCCATTGACCGGGTTGAGCAACCATGACCATGTCACGCCTGCGACCGAATAGGCCAATATGGTGGGCAGGAAGAAAGCCCCACGATAGACGCGCTCCAGCTTTGATCCCTGTACCGCGTGAATCATCACAGCGATGATGAGCGGCAGAATAATCTGTGCCGGAACGAGAATGATGCAATAAAGCAGCGTGTTCCAGGCTGCGAGCCGGAAATCGGCATCAGCAAACAGGCTTTTGTAATTGTCGAGCCCAACAAAGCTGACATCGGTTGAAAGCAGGTTCCAGTCGACAACCGACAAAACCGCGGAGGCAATGATCGGGCCATAAAGGAAAACAATGACGGAAAGGACGGCTGGCCCCGCAAAAATCCACGGAGCCAGCTTTGCAAACAGAGATTTCGACATTTCGCGTCAGGCATCCACCAGCACGGTTGCAAGTTCGTCATGAGCCGATTTAAGGCCGGATTTGATATCCGTTTCTTTCAGCAACATGCGTGATACCCATTTGCGCCAGATGTTCTGGCCTTCAAGCCCACGTTTACCGGGCCAGATGGTTTCGGCAGTTAGTCCATCGGCAAGCTGACCCGCGGCAGGTTTCATGAAGTCGTTAATCAGCGGAATGTCGTGAACGGATGTGTTGAGATAACCAACTTCCGACCAAATTTTCTGACCTTCAGGTGAAGCGCAGAATTCAAGAAACGCAAGGGAAGCATTGGCCTGCTCGTCATTCTTTGCATAAACAGCGAGGAAGTTTCCGCCGCTGTTCATGTTGCGGCCATGGCCCGGAATGCCAGGGAAACGCGCGGTGATCGCCTTGGCATTCCCAAACGGGAAACTGGCAGCGCGTGTCGAGCTTGTGGTGCAGATCGCAAGCGCACCAGCTTCAAAAGCGGCATCCTGCTCTTTGCCGCTGACGGGAGTCCAGAGCCCCTGATGGGCTGGCTGGCAGAAAAGTTCCATGCCCTTTGCAGCCTCATCGCTGTTAAGCGCAAGCTTGCCTTCGGGATCGATGATGTAGCCACCGGCATTCTGAATGAAGGACTGGCTGGTCCATTCATTGTTGGAAAGAGCCAGTGCCGACCGGTAGGTGGCATGTTTGCCCTTGAACTTTTCATCAAGCGTGCGGGCAGCCCTATAGAGCCAGTCCGTATCCGGATATTCCGGAAGGTTTGGATCGAGACCGGCTTCCGCCCAAAGAGCGCTGTTGATGAAGGTGATCGGCGTGGACATTGCCCATGGCAGGCCAATCACGGCATCGTCGATGGTGACCAGCGGCATCAGCGAAGGAACGAAGTTCGCAATTATGGCCTTTGCTTTGGTTGAATTGATCTCGTTGAGATCACGGGCACCAAGAGTACGACGTGCGAAATAGCCGAACTTCCAGCCCGTTACCATGAGTGCTGGTGGCTTGCCTGCAGCGATACTGGCCAGTGCCTTGGCAGTTGCTGTTTCATAATCGCCGTCGAAGCGGTTGGTGACGGTGACGCCGGTCTTCAATGCGTTGAAAGCGTCTACGACTTTCTGAAATGGCTTGTCTGGTCCCCAGATGCTGGAGATTTCAATTTTGGCATCGGCGGAAAACGCCGAAGAAATACCAAAGGTGCTTGTGGCTGCCAATGCAGCGGAGGCTGTCAGAAAACTCCGCCTTGAAAGTTCGACCATGTCCGTCACTCCTGTGTCCTATTTGGGCACAAACTATCGGGCGTGAATGACATGCGAATTGTGAGTTTCGACCGGCTCTTGCGTTATTTGCCCGTTTGATGACCGTTTTGGTGAAATTTTGTCGTATTATTGTGTTGTGTGATCTGTAGGTCTGCCACGACATAACAATGGAATAATCTTGAAATGGCACAAAGACCACTCCGCCCCTCGGACAGGCAAGATCGGATTCGTGATCACCTGATTAGACAAGGCGATACAACATGCGCAGAGCTGGCTGGCATTTTTGCAGTTTCGGAAGAAACAATAAGGCGTGACTTGGCTTCACTGGAAGACAGAGGCCAAGCGATGCGCGTACATGGTGGTGCCCGAGCCGTTACAGCGATCGGTCTGCCGCATATCGACTTACGCATAGGAACGGATCGCGAGGCCAAGGAGCGCATTGCGAGACTTGCACATGGACTGCTTAAGCCCGGCATGTCTGTGTTTTTTAGTGGTGGTTCAACCGCCCTGGCCACCGCGTGGGAGGCGCGTCACGAACCACCGATCATCGCCACATCGTTGATGGTCGATATCATGATCGTCTTGTCGATGGGAGGACAGACCGACCTGACCCTTTGCGGAGGGCAGTTTGACAAACATTCACGCGCTTCATTCGGCTTTGAGGCGATGGAGATAATTTCGCGCCGCGTATTTGATATCGCTTTCATGGGAGCCAGTGGTTTTGACGTGCAGCGTGGGTTGCTCGGGCCGTCGGATCGGCATCTGCAATTGGCACAAGTGGTACGTCGCCAAACAAGGCAATTCATCGTGCTGGCGAGCCATACGGCTTTACAAAAATCAGATAAGTTCTCAATCCTGCCGACATCAGGCATCGATCTGGTGATCACAGACCAGCCGCCGCCCAGCTCTGTTTATGCTGCTTTAGAAAAGGGGGGCGTGAAGGTGCTCTATTAGTCTGGTTTTGGTCTTTTGATCAATTCTTCGACCAGTTCAGCACAATTCAGCTTTCGAACCGACAAAGTGATGATTGGCAATCTTTTTTCGATGAACTCAAAAAATAATACAGTCCAGAATCCAGGCTGAAGCACATCCCGAAAAGTGGGAATGCTCCAGCCTATTGGCCTGTTATGCCGATTTCATCGCCTTCTTGCCAATCATCGCATGGCGAAGTTTCGATGAGAACCAGTCAATCACAGCGACGGCAATCAGGATCATCAGGATCAGGAAGGAAACATCCTGAAGGTTGAGAACCTTGATCTGCTCTGCCAGATGCGCGCCGATGCCACCTGCCCCGACAATACCGATAATTGTCGCTGAACGAGTGTTTGACTCGAAGAAATAAAGCACTTGGCTACCGATCAGCGGCAGAACCTGCGGCAGCACGCCAAAGCGATAGCCGTGCAGCTTACTTCCGCCCGAAGAAACAACGCCCTCAACCGGCTTTTTGTCAGCACCTTCAATAGCTTCCGAAAACAACTTGCCGAACGCCCCGAAATCCGAACAGGCAATCGCGAGAATACCCGCAAACGGCCCCAGTCCCACAACCGACACCCAGATCAATGCCCAGATCAGCGTATCGACGCCGCGAATAGCATCAAGAAAGCGACGGATGCCGAAATGCAGGAACACATTCGGGATAATATTCTTGGCAGCCAGAAATCCGAATGGGAAAGCAAGGATCGCCGCCAGTAATGTGCCAAGATAGGCAATCGCTAAAGTTTCGAGCATTGACCAGAGATAAAGGCTGAAGCGTCCACCGGACGATGGCGGCATCATCATCAATGCAAAATCGCCAAGACGACCAAGGCCATTGAGAATACGCAGCAGCGAAAAATCGAGCCAATAGAAGGCGAACCAAACGGAAGCAATTACCACTACGGTAAAGATCGTCAGATTGCACCACGCACGCGCATTTCCAAACAAATCGGCATGTTCGGCACGGAGCTCTTTTTCATGCGCGTGTGCTTCGCGGGAGAGACTTTGTGCAATATCGGTCATAATTCTCTCCTCAACCAACACGGCCCAAAAGTGTATGGCGGATGCGCTGGGTAATCAGGTCGATGATAACGATGGTCACGATAATCAGCAGCAGAATGGCGCTGACATCGCTGTAATAGAATTGGCGGATCGAGGTGATGAGTTCCTGACCGATACCACCAGCGCCCACAAAGCCCATCACCGAAGCGCCGCGCACATTGATTTCAAAGCGCAGCAAGCCATAGGAAGCAAAATTTGCGGCCACTTGCGGCAGCACAGCAAAGCGGATCACCTGAAAACCAGAGCCGCCCGAAGCGCGAATGCCTTCCACCGGACGCATATCAATGTTCTCAACAACTTCGGAGAACAGCTTGCCCAGCGCACCCGTTGTATGAAGCATCAGCGCCAGCACACCCGCCATCGGCCCAAGACCAAAGGCAATAACGAACAGCAAAGCGAAAACGATTTCAGGAACCGTCCGCAGCAATTCCAAACCACGACGAACAACAAACCGAACCTTCGAATTGGGTGCCATATTCGATGACGCGGCAAAACATGCCGCAAAAGCGATCACACCACCAATAAGCGTGGCGAGATAAGCAATCAGCAACGTCTCGAACAGCATCTTGAGCCAGCCGCCGAGGTTCCAATACCAATTGGCCATATCGGCCCCGAAATTGGCAATGGTGAGTTCAGGCAGGATACGCCCAAGATAATTCGTAAAGCGGAACAGATTTTCGGCCAATGTGCCGGGCCGAACATCGGCAACAACTGAAGCAGCAATGGCGATAACGACAAGAGCGAAGAGCAACCACATACCGTAGAGACGTCGTTTACCGACTTCCCTGCGATAATCGGCAAGCAGGTTTTTTGCGCCGTTGCCGTCGAGTGAGGATACCGTCATGCGAGATTCCTTCAGAGCGCATTTCGATCAGATGAAATCAGATCGGCGCTCTAACTGTCTGTTTAACGCGCATCCATCCCGAAAACGGGTTCTCACTGTTTGGCACGCGCTCTAAAAAAATGCCCGGAACGAGATACGTTCCGGGCATTTCAATTGCTCTATAGATTAAGACTTGCGAGCCTTGTCGTTGAACTTGAGCATCTCGATGATTGGCTCGTATTCCTTGGCTTCAGTTCCGACGAACTCAATATCTTTACCGTCAGAAAGGGCATCAAAGCCTGCTTTGTCTTTCTTAGGCATATCAAGGAAAGCCTGCTTGATGTCGGCCTGCAGCTGTTCTGGCAAGCTATCGAGGACCGCAAATGGGCCTTCGGGCAGGAAGTCGGACTTGAAGATAACGCGGAAGTCATCCTTGGTCATGACCTTGCCATTGGCATCCTTCAGAACGCCGCGGCTGACCATGCGGGTCAGGTTGGAATCGTCTTCCGAGTTCCATGAGTTTGCTGCAGCGTCTGCTGTGCCCTGTGCAAGTGCAAGCACTGCGTTTTCATGGCTGCCAGCAAAGAAGTTCTTACCAAAGAACGTATCAACGCTATAGCCATCGCGGTTCAGGAAGAAGCGCGGTGCGTTGTTGCCTGAAGTCGAGTTTGGATCAACCAGAGCGATTGACTTGCCCTTAAGGTCGTCCATGGTCTTGTATGGGCTGTCGTTGAGAACATAGACAACCGAATAATAGCCGTTAACGCCGGTGTTGTGGCGCTGATTGACCATAGGAGTGGTTTCAACGCCAGTCATCACAGCGCGGGCATAAGAAGCAGGGCCATAGAATGCGACCTGAATGTTGCCAGCGCGCTGGCCTTCGATCACGGCTGCATAGTCATTTGCAACGCGCAGCGTAACCTTCGTGCCGAGTTCCTTGCCGAGATAAGCAGCGAGCGGCGCGTAACGGTCCGAAGTGGTGGAAGCGTTTTCGGCTGGGATCACACCCAGAACGATTTCTGGGTAGTCCTTGCTCCAGTCAGCAGCCTGAGCTGTGGAAGCGAGCATTGGCAAGGTCAGCGTCGCAGTGAGTGCAGCAGCCGCGAGAAAGTTTCTACGGTTAAGCATAGGTATCTCCTGTTAATCCCCGATTTTAGTAAGGTGTTTTTCCGAAGCTTTATTCGCTCAGGCGGAAATTTGGCGCAGCATGGCTTCAGCCGACTGCGGAACTGGCATTGGCATTGTTTCAGCCTGCTCATCGCTATCGATGACATCATCGGCTTCCATGCCGTAAAGGTCGCGTGACGCCATATCGGTCAACATCGACGGCGTGCCGCGGAAGACGATCTTTCCAGCAGACATGCCAACAAGGCGGTCGCAATAGCTGCGCGCAATATCGAGTGAGTGCAGATTGCAGAGCACCGTGATGCCATATTCGCGGTTGATGCGACGCAGCGCATCCATAACGCTGCGAGTGTTACGCGGATCGAGTGATGCAATCGGCTCATCTGCGAGAATGATGCGCGGTTGTTGAACAAGCGCACGGGCAATCGCCACGCGCTGCTGCTGACCACCTGAAAGCTCGTCTGCGCGATGCGCTGCAAGATGCGCAATATCGAACTGTTGCAGAGCAGAAAGCGCGATCAGGCGCTCCTCGTCACTCCAGATGCGAAGAAGCGATTTTGGCGTCGAAACATAGTTCAGGCGACCCATAAGGACGTTAGTCAAAACATCAAGACGATCAACCAGATTGAAATGCTGAAAAATCATCGCGCATTGTGCGCGCCAATCGCGCAGCCCCGAACCTTTCAGTCCGGTAACGTCGCGACCATCCCAGTGAATTGTTCCCTCAGAAGGCTCAACAAGACGATTAATCATCCGCAACAGCGTCGACTTACCAGCACCCGAGCGCCCAATAATTCCAACAAACGTGCCCGGTTCAATCTCAAGGTCAACGCCCGAAACCGCCACCTTATCATTATAGCGGCGCGTTACGCCTTCCAGTCGAAGCATGAATTAATCTCCATTCATGCTCACTATCGATCCATTCAATGACACAGCAATGAACGGACAATGACGTTTGTGTAAACTTAAAAACCACCCAGATTATTTCATCTAAGTATATGTTTTTAAGCTTATTTCCTTCAAATGATTAATAAAGGCATCTGTGGAAATAGCGACTTCACCCGAATTGTCTATTATAACGACATCGTCTGCACCGTCATCGAAGTTCACTTCGCGCTTAAGTCGCAAGGCGATTTCTTCTCGACTTTCACGTCCGCGCGATGCAAGCCGCTCTGCAAGCACTTCCGGCTTTGCCGAGATGACAACAACCGAACGCTGTCCAAAGAGCGTTCGTATATCGCCAAGCACGCGCCGCGAAACATTTGCAATCACCACGATACCGTCGGCGATTTCATCAATAAGTGACTTCGGCAAACCGTAGCTCAGGCCATGCGCCTGCCAGTGTAGCGCGAAAGCGCCCTCGCCCGCGGCTTCTATAAACGCTGCATCATCCAGACTGTCGTGATCTTCCGTGCCGGGCATTTGCGGACGCGTAATGATCCGGCGCACAAAATGAAACCGCATGTCGCCTGCAAGAGCCACACGCGCTGCATCCATAATCGTGTCTTTGCCGGCCCCGCTGGGGCCGACAACGGCAACGAAACAGCCTTTCGGCGTATCGGATTGCAACTGCATCAAAGCACCCGTTCGCCTTCGCGCCAGACAGTGCGCACCACCGGAATTGCACCTTTCGGCCGCACGCGAACCAGATCGGCACGCTTTCCGATAGCAATTTCGCCGCGATCATCCATCGCCATGGCATTAGCCGGGTTCCTGGTGACGAGGCGCATGGCCTGCGGCAACGAGATCGGACGCTCGCCCGAAGCAAGGCCGAAAGCCGACTGAATGAGGCTGAACGGAATGTAATCTGAGGACAGAATGTCGAGGCTGCCATTATCAACAAGATCGCGTGCAGCAATGTTACCGGAATGCGAGCCACCGCGCACAATATTGGGCGCGCCCATCAGAATGGAAAGGCCTGCACCTTTTGAGGCACTCGCTGCTTCCATCGTGGTCGGAAACTCGGCGATCCGCACACCGTGGTCGAGTGATTCATCGACATGCGCGCTGGTCGCATCGTCATGGCTGGCCAGGACGATGCTGCGCGCTGCTGCCAATTCGGCAATGGCGCGACGATGTTTGGCCGAATAGGCGTCCGAATCCGCCATACGTTTCTCACAATGCACCCGGAACTCCTCATCCGTGAGCTTCATTTTGCGCATGTAATAAGTGCGATACGTATTAAGATCCACGAATTGACGCTGTCCCGGTGCATGATCCATCAATGAAGCGAGTTTAACGCGGTCATCGCCTGAAAAAAGCTCGAATGTTTCAAGGCAATCTGCTGAGGATACTTCGCAGCGCAGGTGCAGAAAGTGGTCTGCACGCAGGCGATTTTCGCGAACACCGCTTTCGATGGCGTCCGCAAGCATCCGCATATCCTTGCCGACGAAGTCACGGTCATAATCGGAACCAACGCGCATCGCATCGAAAACTGTTGTGATGCCCGATGCTGCAACCTGCGCATCATGCGCCTGAACCGCTGCATCGACATTCCAGCGCACCTTTGGACGCGGCGCGTAATGGCTTTCGAGCTGATCGGTATGCAGCTCAATGAGGCCCGGAATGATATAATCGCCATCGATGTCATCGCCTCCGTTGGTATTGCCCTGATCGATGGCGGCAATTTTGCCATCACGGATCAGGATAGAACCGGTAACAATCTCATCAGCAAGCACGATCTGCGCATTTTTCAGAACGGTTTCACTCGCCATTGGACAGCTCTTTCATGACCGCATTCGCATTGGCGGCCGTTTCATATTTCGAGAGGAAAGCTTCGATATCGAGCGCGCGGAAATCATCGAGCGTTTGGCGCAGACGATCATGGCTCCAGTCCCACCAGGCCAGTTGATCCAGACGATTGCCGGTCGCAGCATCGAAGCGTTCGCGGATGAGACGCGCCGGGACACCACCAACAATCGTGTAGGGCGCCACGTCCCTGCTCACGACAGCTCCGGCACCGACAACCGCACCATTGCCAACGCTTACACCCGGCAAGATGGTGGAGCCATGGCCGAGCCATGTGTCATGGCCAATTTTCACGGCATTGCCGCGACGCCAATCAAAGAACTCCGTCTCATCCTTTTCTTCCGGCCAGTAATCACCGGCGCGATAGGTGAAATGATGCAACGTTGGACGCCATGTCGGATGATTGGTGGCGTTGATACGTACATGGCTGGCGATATTGGAAAACTTACCGATCTCAGCACACCAGATTTCGCAATCGATGCCGAGATAGGAATAGTCGTCCAGCACGGTCTCCGACACACGGCTGCGCGCGCCGATCTCGGTATATCGACCGAGCTTGCTAGCGTTTACTTCAGCCGTTTCGTAAACAAGTGGTTCTACCGAGAGCTTGGTCATGCTGCTGCTCTGGGAGAGAAAGCGGTTACGTCGATAATGCGATCAGCAACCTGTTCACGCACGTCTTCATCATGGAAAATGCCAAGCATTGCGACGCCTTGCGCCTTCTTGGCCTTGATGAGATCAACAACGACTGCTCTGTTTTTGGCATCGAGGGAAGCGGTTGGCTCATCAAGCAGCAACACCGGATGATCCGTGATGAAACCGCGCGCAATATTTACGCGCTGCTGCTCACCGCCGGAGAAGGTTGCAGGTGGCAATGCCCAGAGCCGTTCCGGCAGGTTGAGTTGCGCGAGCAATTCGCTGGCACGATTGCGAGCAGCATCGCGATCAACACCACGCGCCACCAATGGCTCCGCAACGACATCAATTGCCGACACGCGCGGCAATGTGCGCAGGAACTGGCTGACATAACCAATCGTATCACGCCGAACGGCCAGCACTTCGCGTGGATCAGCGGTTGCCAGATCCACCATACGGTGTTCGTGGCGAATGAGGATTGAACCTGCATTCACGGCGTAATTGCCATAGACCATCTTAAGGATGGAGCTTTTACCGGCACCGGAAGGTCCACCAAGCACGGCGCATTCGCCTGCTTCCAGATTGAAGTCCACGCCACTTACGACTGGCAACTGTATGCCACCCTGCAAATGCATTGTGAACGTCTTCGCCAGACCTGACACGGTCAGCGGGGAGGATGTTCTAACTTGTGTCATTTCTCACCTCAGGCATGAAGTTTCGCTAATTTACGAACAACACGCTGCAAACATCTGTTTTAATTTACTAAACCTGCAGAATAGATGACACGAGCAGCTGCGTGTAAGGCGCTTGCGGGTCATCCAGAACGCGGTCGGTCAGGCCCTGTTCGACAATATGGCCGTCTTTCATGACCATGATGCGATGGGACAGAAGACGCGCCACTGCGAGATCGTGGGTCACGATGACAACCGAAAGGCCGAGATCGCTCACCAGACCGCGCAGCAGGTCGAGAAGACGTGCCTGCACGGACACGTCGAGACCGCCGGTCGGTTCATCCATGAAAACAAGACGCGGAGCCGTGACGAGATTGCGCGCAATCTGGAGACGCTGACGCATACCGCCGGAGAAAGCGCGGGGCTCGTCGTCGATGCGGTCAGCAGCGATTTCGACACGTCCGAGCCATTCAGTTGCCGTGTTGCGAATATTGCCATAATGGCGCTCGCCAACAGCCATCAGCCGTTCACCGACATTAGCACCCGCCGAAACGGTCATGCGCAGGCCATCCGAAGGATTCTGATGCACGAAGCCCCAGTCGGTACGCATCAGGAAGCGGCGTTCAGCCTCTCCGACCTTGTAAAGATCGCGGAACTCGCCATCACGCATCCGATATTCCACGCTGCCCGATGTCGGTTCCAGACGTGTCGCTAAGCAATTGAGCAAAGTCGTCTTGCCGGAACCGGATTCACCGACAATGGCCAGCACTTCGCCCGGCCACAGCGAGAAATCGATATCCGAACAACCGCGGCGGCTGCCATAAAACTTCGAGAGATTGCTGACTTTCAGCAGAGGTTCGGCGCTCATTTTAATACTCATTTCAGGGCTCCCCTGGCTGCGGCCTCGTTGTTCGCTGCCAGATGACCAAAGTGGCCATTCGCCTGACGATCTTCACAATAATCGGTGTCGGAGCAGACAAACATCGAGCCGCCACGGTCATCGAGCACGACTTCGTCAAGATAGACGCCGCGTGCGCCACACAATGCGCAAGGCTGTTTGAATTTCTGCACCTCAAATGGATGATCCTCGAAATCGAGGCTCACGACATCCGTATAAGGTGGTACGGCATAGATGCGCTTTTCACGACCGGCACCAAACAGCTGCAAAGCTGGTGACATTTGCATCTTTGGATTGTCGAATTTGGGCGTCGGCGACGGTGCCATGACATAGCGCCCTTCGATCATCACCGGATAATCATAGGTCTTGGCAATATGGCCATGGCGCGCGATATCTTCGTAAAGCTTCACATGCATGAGGCCATATTCGGCAAGCGCGTGCATCTTACGCGTTTCGGTTTCACGCGGCTCCAGAAAACGCAGCGGTTCAGGAATGGGCACCTGATAGACAATCACCTGCCCTTCGCTCAGCGGATATTCCGGAATGCGGTGACGTGTCTGGATGATAGTCGCCTCACCCGTATGGGTGGTCACGGCAACATCAGCAGTTTTCTGGAAGAATGCCCGGATGGAAACGGCATTGGTCGTATCATCAGCGCCCTGATCGATAACTTTGAGCACATCATCCTGACCGAGAATTGCCGCCGTCACCTGCACACCGCCTGTGCCCCAGCCATAAGGCATCGGCATTTCACGGCTTGCGAACGGAACCTGATAGCCCGGAATAGCAATGGCTTTCAGGATAGCACGACGGATCATCCGCTTTGTCTGCTCGTCCAGATAGGCGAAATTGTAATTGGCCAGATCGCTCATTCTGCTGCTTCCTTGCCTT
This sequence comes from Ochrobactrum sp. EDr1-4, assembly GCF_049199085.1. Classification (NCBI taxonomy): domain Bacteria; kingdom Pseudomonadati; phylum Pseudomonadota; class Alphaproteobacteria; order Hyphomicrobiales; family Brucellaceae; genus Ochrobactrum; species Ochrobactrum sp. EDr1-4. The sequence goes on along the minus strand of NZ_JBLZOF010000007.1, from coordinate 148,189 downwards.
CAGCAGTATTGGCTGCTGCATCAGTGCTCTGGTTCTGCGTTTCCTCATACTCCGCACGCATACGGCGGATAAGATCGAGCTCGGCCTGAAAGTCCACATAATGGGGCAATTTCAGATGCTCGACGAAACCCGTCGACTGCACATTATCGGAATGGGAAATGACGAATTCTTCGTCCTGCGCGGGTGCTGTCACATCCGCATCGAATTCGCGGACACGCAGCGCCCGGTCGCAGAGCGACATCGACATGGCTTTGCGCTCGCTTTGTCCGAATACCAGACCATAGCCACGCGTGAACTGTGGTGCCTGCCTGGACGAGCCTTTGAACTGGCTCACCATCTGGCATTCGGTCAGCTGAACACGGCCAAGCGAAACGGCAAAGCCGAGCTCAGGCACATCGAAGTCAACCTCCACCTCACCAATGCGAATTTCACCGACAAATGGATGCGTGTTGCCATAACCGCGCTGCGTGGAATAACCCAGCGCCAGCAGGAAGCCTTCATCACCGCGCGCCAAAGCCTGCAAGCGCAGATCGCGCGGCATCGGGAACGTCCACGGCTCGCGGGTAAGATCGCCCGGCTCATGCCCTTCCGGCATTGCACCATCTTCTTCGATCATGCCGTTGACACCGAGAATATCGGTCACGCGTGGCGTTTCTTCAGGCTCAGTCACACGCACTTCCGGCTCGGGAACACTGACATCACCCGCCAGTTCCGGATCAAGCAGACGATGCGTATAGTCAAATGTCGGTCCCAACAGCTGCCCGCCGGGCAGGTCTTTATAGGTGGCCGAAATGCGACGTTCGATCAGCATATTCGCGGTCTCAAGTGGCAGCGAATAGCCAAAACGCGGCAAGGTGGTGCGGTAGGCACGAACCAGAAAGATTGCCTCAATCAGATCGCCACGCGACTGGCGCACGGCAAGTGCTGCGAGTTCCCGGTCATAAAGCGAACCTTCGGCCATGACGCGATCAACGGCGAGACCCAGCTGTTCGGCAATCTGGTCAAGACGCAACGCCGGAACCGAGCGGTCGCCGCGACGGCGATCATCAAGCAGACGGTGGGCATTGCGGATGGCGGTTTCACCGCCCTTTACAGCAACATACATGGATTAGCCCTCAATCTTTTCGACAGCATGATCTTTTCCGAAAACTGGTTCCCACTTTTCGGGATCCTGCGCCAAACTTGCTATACGCGTGGTGCGGGGAAGCGCTGCAACTTTGCCGTCAGCGACGAGCACCAGATCTATGCCCAGCGGAAACAACGCGCCATTTTCACGCCATTGCGCAGCAAAATCCTGCGGCAAACCATCAACGGTCAGCACAGTTTCATTCTTGATGCCCGGGCCTTTGAGGCTGAAACCCTGCCCGCTCGTCAAAGACGAAACCGCCAGAACAACAGTCGTCGAACGATCCGGAAATTCAGGATCTCCCTGCGCGAAGGAAGAAAGTGCCGGCAACGATTGCGCATCCGTTACAAGTGCGAACTGCGCTTTCGACTGATCGCCGACGAGTGGTGCACCGGTATGGAATGTCAGCCATGCCGTTGCGTCCTGATTGGCTGCTATTTCAGCATCGACCCAGACGCTTGCGTCGTGATCAAGAAGCGTTGCTGCAATGAGGCCAAGCTCAGGCGTGAGCGGCTTTGATGGCGCAGCCGCACCAGGCAGCGAATGGATACGACCAGGATTGGCCATTGCGTGCATGAGCGCATGAAACGCCGACTGCGCTTCATTGACTGGATCAGCCAGTCCGCCTTCAAATGCAGAAGAAGAATGGAGCATCAATTGTCTCCCCGAACCATTGTGAAGAAATCGACTTTCGTGGCAGCAGCCTCATTGCGCCGTTTTGCATCCGCAGTATCGACACGACCACGCAATGCATTGAGCACGCTGCTTTCGATTGCATCGCGGGTGGCCTCGTCGAGCCAGAGTGCATCAAACAATGCAGCGAGCTTCGCCTTTTCCTGATCACGTCCCAGCGCATAGGAGTGCCCAACCGAGCCATTCGCCAGACGAACAGTTGCGCGGGTGACGGTTGCCTCGCCAACATTGAACGGGGCACCGCCGCCGCCAATACGACCGCGCATCATAACCAGCCCGGTTTCCGGACCACGCAAAACTTCAAATTCGGGCTTGTCTGCCCAGTTCTGCCAGAACGTCTTCAATTCTTCGCCGCTTGCGCGAGCGAGAAGCGCCATACTGGCCTGACGTGCTGCCTGCGTTGCATCCGGCGCCAAATTGCTTTTAGCGGCGGAGCCACCTCCACTTTCAACTGTGCTGTGCCGGGTAGTATGCCTCGTCGTGTTCATGAGCTTATCCGCCCTATCTAATCCGGTTGACTTGATCGCCTTATTTGTCTATTCATATAGACAACTATACAATACCAGAATGAATACACCCTGCCAATGACAGGACGATGACAATTGACGACAAAGGCGCAGATGAAAAAGAGTGGACGGATTGAGAGAAACAGCGGTGTAGCCATCTGGCGGCAGATTGCCGACGAGATACGCGGCGACATCATGGCCGGGAAACTTGCTACGGGCGCACGCATACCTGCCGAAATGGACCTGGCAGAACGATTTGGCGTCAATCGTCACACCGTGCGCAGCGCAATTGCGGCTCTTACGCAGGAAGGCGTCCTGCGCGCGGAACAAGGACGCGGCACCTTTATCGCCAATGCAAAACGCCTCACCTACCAGATCGGGCGCCGCACGCGTATTTCGCAAGCACTCGCCCCACAAGTGAGCGAAACCCGGGGCATACTGCTCAGCTCTTCTCTGGAAATTGCGACTGCCGACATCGCTCAGGCACTCGGAATGGATATAGGCTCCGAAGCGTTACGGTTAGAGACCATGCACAGCGCTGACGGGCACCCGATCTCAATCGCCACCCACTGGATAGATTCAAATGCTTTCCCGACTTTCACCGAAGATTATGCGGCCAGCGGTTCGATCACTTCAGCATTCAAAGCGGCAGGCGTCAGCGATTATTTCAGAAAATCGACTGTGGTATCCGCCCGCCATGCCGATCCTGACGATCTCAAACACCTCAAATTATCTCCCGGTGCAATCGTGCTGACAGCCCGCGCAATCAATATCGATACCGAGGGAAAGCCCATACAATTTTCTTTGACGCGGTTTTCCGCAGACAGAATGGAATTTGTTATTGAAAGTGATAATGAAAATAACTGAAACTCGGAACTGCCTTTGGCGACATCTTCGAAATACTCACAGAGGCGATGTGGTGTATGCTCTCCGAATGACCGTAATCGATCTCACGTTCGAGCGATCCAAAAATAATCCTTGCATTACCCGGGGTACCCACACGTGAGAATGACGGCGGTGCTCTGGTTCGCCTCGATGTCGTGGGCGACACCCGGGTAGATGTTAACTGGCAGTCCTCTGACCAACTTATCCGCGAAGACGATTGCGTGGCGCATGTCGCCGTACAGATCGCGGCTTACTTTCGCGGAGCGCTTCAAGTTATCAATTTGCCTATCGCTCCCACAGGTAATCCGTTCCTGCAGGATGCATGGTCGCATCTGATGAAAGTGCGCTATGGCACGACCATCACGCATCTCGATCTGGCGCAACGCCTGGACAAGCCGACGTGGGCAAGGGCTATAGTGGTGGGCTGGAGAGGGCTAAAGCAAGCTGGGTCGACGATGAGCAGTCTCTCCTTTTCCAGAGCCGCCGCGATCTTTTGGCGGGCGAAGTATGAACTCCCCGAAAAGCCTCCAATCGTAAGTCGACCCATTTGACGCCATTAATAGCTCCAAACGCGTCTGGAGCGCTTTGAAAAGAGTCATGAATTCTCGCTCTAATCCAAGCGTGTAAAACGAAGCCTCAATACACTTTTGAAAGACATAGCTGAAAAGTGGCCATCGGGACGACGTCATCAAAAGCACGATGCACTTCTTGAAACGTTTCTGATCGAACTGTTCAATTTTTATAGACAGTATGTTTATCGGAATAAAATAAACGTTATGATCGAATATCAAAATTAAGCTGTATGAATATTTCAAATGAACTGAAAAATTCAACGGGCCCTAATGCTACAATCCATTATCATTAAAGTCATTGCATTTCCGCTTCTTCTTGGCGCAATTCTGGCGCTTGCAACTTACCGACTTGAGCAGCAGCGAAATCTGGTCATCGCGTTTCTCGCTCCGTTGTTTGCATGTGTCATCATAATCGTTTTAGACGGTTTTCCAGGCTTTCCACCGGTGAGAGCTGCACATAAATTTCCGTACATACTGTTTGCTGGAGGTTTATTTTTTGCAATTTCCGCAAGGCTGTCTTTTCGTCGAAGTATCATTTATTGGGGCCTGGCTTTTGCATTGACGGTAGCCCTGCCGACTTGGTGGATGGGAAAATCTATTCTGATGAATAACAGTCAAAAAGCGACTGTCGTTACAATTCTCGTTTTTCTAACCGTGGCCGGCGCCTTCCTGTATAGATGTTTTGCAGTAGCTAAGGCAAAGCCTTTGCCCAACGTTCTTCCACAAGCCGTATTTGCCACGTCAGTCGCTGGTGCTTTGATTGCAATACTAGGCGGATATATGGGTATGTTGATGTTCAACGCCGCTCTGTCCGTCATGTTTGGGGGCTATTTATTCGTCTCTTATGTGCGATATCTCAGAGGTGATGCACAGGCTTTTGCGCTTAAAGGACAAGGCGCACTCGCTATAAGTTGGGTCGCTTTTATTGGCGTGCTCGTCACGGGTATTCTTGCACCCAAAGCCTCGGGCTCAGCGCTTATCCTGGCGACCTGCACTCTCACAGCTGTGCCATTGTCATATGTTTACGCACCTGTAGCGGGTCGCGTGCCCTATCTGCTTCGACCACTCCTTTTAGGAGTAATAGTAGCCGTCCCTGCACTTGCAGGTATTCTCGTGGCTGGCATGCAGTTTGCTGGCTGATACGTCCAATCGAAAAGGAAATCCAAATGAAATTTCTTGCGACAACCGCAACTGTTCTCGGGCTGGTAATGGCCGGAAACGCCTTTGCCGCAGACGCTTACGATATTGATCCTACCCATGCATGGGTTAGCTTCAAGACCAACCACAATGGCTGGGCTAATGCACATGGCACATTCAAAGATGTATCTGGTACGATTTCATTTGATAAAGACAACGTTGAGAACAGTTCGTTTGACCTGAAAATTCAGGCTGCCAGCATCGATACCAATCATGAGCAGCGTGATACGCACCTCAAGAGCCCTGATTTTTTGAACGCTGAAGAATTTCCAGAAATTACCTACAAGAGCACGAAAATTGAAAAGACCGGCGACAAAACTGCGAAAGTAACCGGCGACTTGTCGATTGCTGGAAATAGTAAGCCTGTTACACTTGAAGTGATCTGGAATGAAGAATCAGGTTTGCCTTGGGATGCCAGTAAAATTAAAACCGGTTTTTCAGCAACCGGTGAGTTCGATGCAACAGAATTCAATATTCCAAAACTAGCTGATTCTGGCCTTGGACCTAACTTCAAGCTCGACATTGATGTTGAAGCTTTGAAGAAGTAACTTTAATTTATGCGTTTAAAATCAGACGTATAGCTGAGCATTTATCAGTCAGCGAGGTATTACTACGTGCCCCTCATCAACATTGATGAGGGATAAGGTCAAAATTTGAAGCACTGCCGGGGCAACTCCCCCGGCAGTGCTTTTTCAATGATTAGTCCACAAGACCCTAGGCAATAACATAGTCACCACGGTCAGGTGACTGACGCGCACCACCTGCAGAAATAACAACATACTGCTTGCCGGTCTCCAGCGAGCGGTAAGTCAATGGCCCACCCTGGCTACCCACGGGCAACCTTGCCTTCCAAACTTCCTTACCTGTCCGCCCGTCATATGCGCGGAGGTAGAAGTGTTGCGTTCCTGCAAAGAACACAAGGCCAGATTGGGTCGCAAGTGTTGGTCCAAGCGTTGGCATACCGATGGCAATGGCAGCCCCATGCGAATACCCATAGGGCCTGTATCCTGAACCGTTCCGACAGGTAGCTGCCAAACAAGCTGATGCGTTTTCAGATCAACCGCCGTGAGTGTACCAATTGGTGGCGCCTGACATGGCACACCAAGAGGCGAGAGTGTGCCAAGCTGAGGAACTACGCCCATTTCGATGCTGTTGCCAGCTTTACCCTGATCACGAAGGATCATGTAATTGGCAAGACCAAGACGCATATCATTGACAAACATGTAGCTGGCCGTCGGATCAATAGAGACCGACCCCCAATTCATGCCGCCGAGCGAACCCGGCATTTGCAACGCGCGGTCAAGACCCGGAGGGGTAAAAACACCCTCAGGACGCATACCCTTAAACCGATAGACCAACTCCCGCGAATACGGGTCCTTCATGGGAACGGTCAGCGGAAAGCGAGCGATTAGTTCTCTCGTGGTGGCATTGTCGATGAACGTCGCTGTTGCAACCTGGCTTCCCGCCGTTATTTTCACTTTTATGCGACGATCATTGGTCTGCTTTCAGCATCCGATAATTCCTTTACATGCGGAGGTGGTTACGACAGCCTGAGGTCCGACAAGCTTCCTTATCGGAATCTGGAAAATGGGCCTTTCACCTTGCTCAAATTCCTGACTATGCTCTCCATGTCCCGAGGCTGAGACTGCTTACCGAACCGTGTCTGGCGCTCATCAGATGCAAAGACGTAGCGCACCGCGCTTCAACGATCTGTCCATTGCATTCCTTCACGAGTGCGGTCTGATTGGCCCGCAGTAAGCCGCGAAGGAAGTCTGCATCGTGGGAGGCGATGAACAGAAACCGAGGGCCAATTAGCAAGGCAATATGGCTGCCATTGCTGTCCAGACCATTTTGTCCTGATGACCGGACGATCCGATGTCAGGAGTAGAGGAGCGGAGGCCGGGTTTGCAGGATGCGCCAGTGCATCGTTTTGATCGATGTTTCGACCTCATCATGCCCTGGTAGGGTGTTCAACGTATTGAATATGGCCGACTATTTAGCCACGGCAAGTAGGCCGAGCAGATATTCTGTAAACGTGGCTGGTTCTCCCCCCGACCGCTTCTCCTGATATTTCCTTTCAGCCTTCCCACTTACTCGGCGGAAATCCTCAATCCACCACTCCCGAAACATGTGAATGTCTTCAGGCCATCGCAGGGGAAGCGACAGTATAAAGCGCCTCCAGGCTGATCTGCTCTCCCAAGTCCAATCCGCGAGATGACCGTGCCGGTATAGCAGTTCAAGGGTTTCCGCAGCATTGGTGTCCAGCGGCTGGAAATACTTGGTTTCGAAGATCTGCGCGACGGCCGGATCGTGGCCCTCATTTCGTACTGGCGGTTTTAGAACCCTATTGCCTCGGGTGCCATTGCCAGGACGACGTAATAGAGGCCGATAAAAAACCCGGCCGCCATGGCATCGCGCATCATGGTGACGGCTTGCTGTTTGCTCAGGGTGATCTCGTAGATGAATGATGTTTTGGGGGCGATCATCTCCGCGAGCTTGTGGATGGCCGCCGCTCGCCCGCCACCGGTCCCGGTGAGCTCCCTGGAGACCTCATCGCATTGATCCAAACGCCATCGAGCTGCAGCTTGTCATAGGCAGAGGACTTGCCGTACCCGTTGGGGCCGCCCAGAATGATTCAAGATGGCTTAGCCAATGATTACCGCCCCATGGCGGCATGAACACGAATGTCCTCGTGTTCGATTCGATCCTTGACCTTTTTCGCCAGATCCTTGGCGGAGATCGGCAAGCCCAGACGACGGCGCTCGGCAATTGCTTCGCGGCCGATTTCCTTGAGGGCTTCCTCGTTCTCGTCGTACTTCTTCAAAAGCATCGTCGATCTCCTATCAACTCAATATAGCGCGTCCGGCCCGCTGCTGCAAATCAGGGTGTTTCGACTTCGAACGAAAGATAGGGGAAGGTCGTATCGATGGTCGCATAGTGTTTGATCTCATAGGCGGGCAACGTGATCGGGAATGCTCCCGAACCGTCCACGGAGAAGTGCGGCGGCTATGGTTTATCTTATTTGGTCCATGGAGGAATTGCGGCCTTTGCGATCATACTATTTTTTTTAGGCCGCAACGCCATCTTTGCGAAGGCAAAGGAAACTACCAAGCCTGTTTCAATTCCGATACATTACATTTAAACTCTTGTTTTCCAACTAGTTATCATGACGTTGTTAGTTAAGACCTATCTGGTTGTTCGGCTTCGCCTGGGTTGGGATTTTCGGCCAGACAGGTACCAATATTTATTGAGCAGCGAAGGCTGCTGACTTTGCCCCTAAATGCCGCCGATGAAGGGCGCACTTCTGCAATAATATGATGTTCACAAACTGAGGAGTTGGGGCCGATCCTCAATTATCTATAGAAGTGCGATCTCCTTATTTTATTTTGGATGGCATGCGCGACCTAAGCTTTTCCCATCCTTTGAATAATCCACGATTGCTCGTGTTTTCAAAAATCTCGTCTGGTCCATTTGGGTCGAGTATCTCATTTTCGGCCAACCACTCTTCTAACCCCGATAGCTCGGGTAATTCATAAGGAACCAAACTCCGTCCGTTACCACGAAGTTCATCGATAGTAGCAATCAGAGAACCAGTTTCCTTAAGTGTCTGGGATACGACTGTGACATCAACACCGAGATGTTCAGCGAGCAAATCATTTCGAAGGTTGGCTATCTGGGCGCTCAGTGGCTTTTCGTCATTCATATCGGTAGAAAAAATAACATCACATTCTGTATCCAACCGCATTGAGCGATTGTTGAAATTTGATGATCCAACACGCAGAACTTCATCGTCCACCACCATAACTTTCGCATGAACATAAATTGGTTCACCACCCTCAGTCTGAGGATGGAACATACGCAAGCGGTGGTTTCGGTCCAGGCGCTGTAGAGCCTCCATTAATTTTGCTCGTGCAGTATTCATTGCTATTGGTTCGAGCCACCCCTCGGCAGAGTGCGGCGTCACAATTATGATTTCAGGAGGATTCTCCTCCAAAAGGCGCTGGGCAATTGCATGGGCTATCTTGCGCGATGCAAAATATTGGCTCTCCGCATAGATCATACGCTTCGCATGACCGATCATATCAAGCCAAGCCGTTTCTATCTCATGAATAGCTTCCTGATTGCTCATCTTAGGAAGGGTCCGAGCAATTCCGAGCTTTAGATCTTGAAACGTCGGATTTAGCTTATGAGGCCAGCAATCGTGGGTTTGCTCGCATGGCTGTAAAGCTTCCTTTGTAGCAGCCTTCCAACGAGCACGCGCCAAATCCCCGATCGCTTTGGCAGCATCTCCATCAAACACGCTGGTAGCATCGTGCCACGGTGTTTGGATGTGGCCGTCAGGACTGGTTCGCCTGGGATCGCCATCTATATGTTCGCGCGTATCCCAGCGCTGCATCGTTAGATCGATGCCGCCGCAAAAGGCAAGACTGTCATCAATGGCAACGATCTTCTGGTGGTGTGATCCTGCAATGGGATGCTTTGCATCCAGCCTCAACGTAATACGAGGATGTGCCTTCCACCGCAATATCGTCCAGAGCGTGTTACCGCGCAGCATAGCTTTGAACGCACCCGTGTCCCAGCGCAAAAGACGGATTTCCAGTGAAGGTGTGCGATCCGCAAGCCATAAAATGAAATCACCAAGCCGCTCTGGTCCGCCATCAGCGTTATCACCAAACGTGATACGAGTGTCAAAATCCCAGCCGACGAGCATAATTGAACGTTTGGCGTTCAGGAGCGCATTGCGCAGAAATATGAAATAGTCAGCCCCGTCAACAATGAAGGCAAACCGATCCGCACTCTCAATGCGCCAGCAGTTTTCTCCTGGACGCAGCAGTGGATTTTCACGCTTTGAACGCACGAACTGCCTCGACAAGACGCTTCATATCCGTTGGTTTTCCGAGGTTATTGACGGCAGCCAGAACACCATAGCGAGCAAGTTCTGTGTCAGACGTGGCGCTCGTAAGCACGAAAGGAATACCGCGAGATTGCAACTTAAGCGCAACAGGGGTTACTTTCTCCCGACCGAGGTTAAAGTCAAGAACGGCGGCGTAAGGGCTGTCTTGTTCCAGTAGATCTAAGGCGGAGCTGACAGATCCTACCGGACCTAGTACCAGAAACCCTCCGTCCTCAAGTGCCTGCTCAATCTCCATCGCGATAAACATCTCATCTTCCACAACAAGAATGAGGTCTTTGTTTTTGATGTCGTCCACCGTGATTTTATTCATATCCTCACACTGCAATTCTGATCGTGGCGATTAAACCATTCTTCTCGTAGTTTAGTTCCACGGTTCCGCCAGCTTGAGCCGCCGTCGCCTTGATTAAACTCGTGCCGTATCCCGTACGGACAGGCTCCTGAACTGTCGGGCCATTCTCTTCGCGCCAGTGACACACGACGTATGTACGGTCTTTCGGACCAAGCTCCAAGCGCCAAGAAATATCAACTTCGCCGTCTGATACAGAAAGAGCCCCGTACTTCACGGCGTTTGTAGTAAGTTCGTGAAAAATCATGCTAACAGGCAGAACTTTTGAAGCTGCTATTTCCACGGATGGACCAACACATCGAATCCGATTTAAGCCTGGTTCGCTAACGGATTGTTTCACCAGCAAGTCAAAATCAGCGGTCTCGTTCGTGGCAGCTATTTCCTGTGCGCGGAACGTCGTTTCCAATCGCCCCAGCAGCACCTGGCGAAATTCGGCCGCCGTTACGTCCTTCACCTCTGTTTGCATTGCGATTGCGCGCACAACGGAGAATAAATTCTTCATCCGATGGCGTGTTTCAGAAATGATAAACTCCATTTCCGCCGTTTGGTGCTGACGCTCTGTCACATCATCGAAGAGAACAAGAATATTTGAACTATTGTCATCAGATTGAACCAAGCGGCGTGCGTCGACCAGAAAGCTGCGAGGACCAATAGACGGAAAATCGTGCTTAACCTCAAATCCAATGACGGCAACCGCTCTGGGAATGACTGCAGCGATCAGATGTCGTAGTTCCGTGATATTCCACTGTCCATCGCCAAGACTAAAGAAGCTCTTATCGAGGATGTCATCCCGCTCCACTTTAAACGTTTTGATGAAAGCATTGTTTGCAGTTATCACGTGCAAATTCTGATTAAGAACCACGATCGGCTGGGTCATCGTATCCACAACGCCCTGTGCTTGCACATGCCCGCTTCTAAGGAGACGGTAAAGATCTTCTAACATAGTGTATCCATAAGTTCCTGACAAAGCCAAAGCGAGCCACTTCAGCCAATAGGTTTGGAGGTTTCTAGCCATATCTGAATTAAAGACGGCAAGAAGTTAAGAGTGTTGATCCCGGCGCTATGCGAAATTGCTAATATAAACCGTTGCAACCACAAAATGGTTGCATGGAATTCAAGGATTTCTGATATTTGAATCAGTTTTGCACTATTTCCCGGCTCGGCGACTGTAATGAATCTTATAATTTAACCACATCGAAAACGGCAGAAATTTAAATTTTTATGATGGGACGTAATTCCACCGTTTTTTGATAATCTTAGTCACTCATCCAGAATTAGTAGGAAACTTATAAGAAAATATTGCAGAGTATATTTATCTGATCTCGTTACTAGTGCAGAAGATAAAAGCAAGAGGAATATTCATGCCTATGATATTTACATCATCGTAATTTATACATCTAAATGAGATCTATAATTGGCTCCGATATGTCATAGACACTGTCAACATACGAAAGAGCCAGCTTAAAAAAAGCGAGCCGCAAGGCTCGCTTTTAATTCATTAAAGGTATCGGTTTCTTTCTCGTTCAATCTCTTCTGACGTATAGGGTTCAGCGTTGGGATCAAAATTCTGCCAGCCTTCGCGGGTATATACCTCGCGACGTGCGACAACATCAACGCGTGATGCGCCTGCCAGAATTGCGTCTGCTTCAGCTGCCCTGTTTTCAGGGACGCGCGCAGTCACCAGTGAGCCACCACGACGGACGCTTTCCGCATAAACATGCGCATCCTCTTCTGAAACGCCCGACTCCGTCAGTGCTCCAATAAGGCCACCTGCTACGCCACCAACCACGGCACCACCAACTGCACCGGCCAGAGTCGCTGCGAGCCAACCCGCAGCGACAACCGGACCAACACCCGGGATCGCCATAATTCCCAAGCCGGTTAACAAACCGCCGGCACCGCCGATTGCCGCACCTATTCCGGCGCCCACACCCGCACCTGCTCCAGCATTGCTTTCACCTTCCCGGTGATGAGAAACGATAGAAATATCATCAGACGGAAAGCCAGCAGCTTCCAAGCGGTTAACTGCATCTTTCGCCGCATCATAATTATCAAATAGTCCGGTAACAGTTTTCATTTTACGCTCCGATAAAGATTGTTTTGAAAGATGAAGGCGGCTCTGAAACGAGCTTTACATTGCCTTCGTGGTTACATTTCCCTGATAATCAAGCTGGACCTGAACCTTGTCTGCCCCCTTCATTGCAGAGGCATTCCAAATCCCATCTTCCCCGAGCTTAAGATCCATGACACCACTATATCCGGCTTCTTCAATTCGGGATTTTGCCTGATCCTCAGTGAAGCTATTCTCGCCTTTCACTGGTGCGTCGGGGTTCTTATCGCTTGGTGTACTAACCGCCGGCGTCTCTTTCGCCGTCGAACCCGTATCGGGAGCCGAAGTTTGAGCAAAGGCAACAGAAGGCGCAAGAAAACATGCGCCGACTAGCGCTATGGTGCTGATTTTCATGATGTTTCTCCAATATTCAAACTTATTGTTTGGATACTGAATAAACGCATGAATACGTTATCGGTTCCGTGAGCTAAGCGTTTGTATGAAGAATAACTGTGCCACCCTCCTTGATTGTCACGAGCTTGCCCCCGATTACGTTTTAAACTCTTATCTTAACGAACATTTTTTCCGAGAAGTGTTTTAAACCTCTTTGAATGGGCCCTAATAAATTCCGTGCATCACTGCATCGTAATGATCTTCAATGGCTGTGGTGCAGTCGCATGACTTTTTACGCAAAGCGGCCTCATCCTCAATGATAACAACACCACGCTTTGTTGAAATAACCCCTTCTGCGCGGAGTTGCCCTATCGTCCTTGTTACAAACGTTCGTCCTACACCAAGCATTTCGGATAACTGGTCATGGGTGAGTTCAAAATGATCTGAGTTTGTTCTGGCAGATGCAGACAGCAGCCATTTTGCCGTTCGCTGGGTAATTGTGTGGGTTGCGTTGCAGGCTGCCGTTTGAAAGACTTGCGCCATCAGGCAATCTGAGTATCGCGCAAACCAGTGACGTAAAGTTATCGATTCCATTTTGACCTGCTCAAGAGCAGATGTTTTAATCCTGTAGAACCGCCCGGAATTACGCACTATTGCTGTTGCGTAGGCTTGAAGGCTACCATTTGAAACGATGCCACCTATTGCACCTTCTCTGCCGATTAGTGCAATTTCGACGGCACTGTTGTCCTCATCAACCCATCTCTGAAAACTGGCCATCGCGGGTCCGCAAGGAAACCATGTATTTACAACATCGTCACCGGCTTTATGCAAAATAGTAAGTGCCTCCAGATCAGCGGTAATTGTATGGGGGAGCAATTTTTTCCGATCCTCCTCGCTGAGCATCATCAACAGCAGGTTATCTGAGAAATCTTGCATCGATTGAATGCTCATCGAAAGCGTTTCCTTTATTCACTCTGGAACTGTCCATAAGTGGACAGATGGTTGCCGTTTGATATGTTACTTTTAGACATAACGAATATAGCTGATTGGAAATTTGGATTTGCCGATAGCGGAAATGAAAAGAAGCCAATCGACAAGCTTTGTGGTGCATTGCAAACGAATAATTCACCATTGTTATTATCAGACCCCTCGACAAATACCCGTTTGATTTGACTTCGTGAGAAAGTGTGCCGTTCGTAATGTCCCTATCTGAGCCGGTTAACCTCACAAATTGCGATCGCGAACCTATTCATATTCCGGGCTCAATACAGACACATGGTTTTATGCTTGTTGTTGATCCGGTAAGCCAGCGCTTGCTGTATGCCTCTTCCAATGTTGCTTCATTAACGGGCTATAGTGGCGATTTGATCCCTGGAACGGAAATTTCATTGATCATCGGCGAGAAAAATGCGCATGATTTTCGCAATGCTGCCGCCAAAGCAAGAGAACCAGGTCTATCTTCAATCTTAATAGGCTTGGGATTTCCTGGACGGCCAACGTTGTTCGATGCCATCGTTCACTCACACAATGGTAAGACTTTTATCGAGTTTGAACCTTGCCATGATCGTGGCCAGACAGCAAGACAAGAGCTGGATCTGACGCGCTCAGTCATTCACAGGCTCGGACGCGAGGAAAGCGTTGATCTTGCGGCAACAGCGGCCGCACGTCTCATGCGTGCCATGCTCGGTTATGATCGGGTGATGGATTATCGCTTTCTTCATAACGGCGCCGGTCGTGTTATTGCTGAGGCGAAATCGGCATCATTAACGAGCTTTATGGGACAGCATTTTCCAGCAAGTGATATTCCAGTTCAGGCGCGCAGGCTCTACATTAACAATACCATTCGGATGATTTCCGATACGACATCCAACCCTGTAGCGTTGACCCCTGCACTGAGCCTGGGTGAAGAACCAGTTGATATGTCGTTTGCGCAGTTGCGAAGTGTTTCGCCAATTCATTGTCAGTACCTGAACAATATGGGTGTCGCAGCTTCGCTTTCTATATCCGTAATCGTGGATAGAGAACTCTGGGGATTGATTGCATGCCATCATGACGCACCCAAAGTGACACCTCTGCCGCTGCGTACTGGTGCCGAATTGTTCGGCCAGTATTTTTCACTTCACATTGCCGCCTGCGAACGCCACGCAACACTGCAAGCTGCTGCCGATGTGCGAGCCAAGTTGGATACCATCGTTTCTCGACTTGGCGTGAATAGTTCGATGCGTGAAGACCTCATTGGACAATTGCCCGAATTTGCGAAACTTGTTTCCAGTCACGGTGCTGTGATATGGATGAATGACACGTGGTTTCAGCATGGCGATACGCTGGATCAACACTCTACCCTACATCTTCTTAAAAGGGCCAGAGAACAGAACAGCGCCCCCGTATTCTCAATGCCGAGCTAAATCACCGGGTTAAAAACATTCTTTCTCTGGTCAAATCTATCGCCAAACAAACAGGCATGGGGGCACAGAATGTCGAAGGCTATGCACACACACTGGAAGGACGCCTTCGGGCACTCGCAGTCGCACATGATCACTCTCTCGACATTACGAAAAGTGGGCTGATTAAGACGCTGATTGAAAGCGAGGCTAATCTTTATCGCGACAGTGCAGGTTCGGACAAAGTTTCCCTTAAAGGTGAAGCTCTCAGTCTGGATCAGCGCGCCTACAGTGTACTGTCACTTGTTGTACATGAGATGATGACCAATGCAGCAAAATATGGCGCACTCTCCACGAGCAATGGCCGGTTGGATATTAGCTGGCATCTCGAAGCGAATGGAGAATGCAGGATTGTCTGGCAGGAGAGCCAAGGTCCTGTCGTTGTACAGCCGACAAACACCGGCTTTGGAACCAAGCTGATCAGAAGCTCATTTGAATATGACTTACCGGGAAAAGTTCATATCGAACACAAGTCCGATGGGCTCTACGCAACATTTCAAATTCCCGCAGCATATGTTGGTTCAGAAGAACTCATGATGATCAGGGAGGCTCCATTATATATATCAGAAAAACCTCAACTGAAGGGCACTTCCATTCTCGTAGTTGAAGATCAGAGTCTTATCGCTATGGACGTGGAAGACACACTGCGCGAAATGGGTGCGCAGGACATAAGACTGGTCAGTGATGCCGAAGAGGCTATGGCTGCCCTTTCGACTTTCAAATTGCACATAGCGATCCTGGATTTCAATCTTGGCTCCATTACGTTAGAGACTGTCGCAGAGTATCTTTCTGAACGCGGAATTCCATTCATTTTCATGACTGGATATAGTGATCAGTCATCCATTCCTGAACGCTTCCGGCATATCGAAGTTATCCGCAAACCTATCGATATTTCATCGCTCATTATAAAGTTGAATTCAATGATTAATGCACAGATCTGATCGAAAGGGATG
Source organism: Ochrobactrum sp. EDr1-4 (assembly GCF_049199085.1). Classification (NCBI taxonomy): domain Bacteria; kingdom Pseudomonadati; phylum Pseudomonadota; class Alphaproteobacteria; order Hyphomicrobiales; family Brucellaceae; genus Ochrobactrum; species Ochrobactrum sp. EDr1-4. Next base: position 132,112 of record NZ_JBLZOF010000007.1, on the reverse strand, counting down.
TGCTCTCAATAATCGTTATTTTTAATTTTGATAGTTTTAAACTTGATGAATAGAGCTTACCCGTTTCGTTTACCGGGCAGCTTTCTTAAGATTATGGGTCGTAGATTTTCAAATACTTCTGGCTTGGTATCGGAAAGACACTCGATTGCAGCTTCCACGAGGTTGAGTGCCAGAAAATCAGCCTGGCTTTCTTGTTGCAATTTCTTGCGATCAAATGGCGTCTCGTTCGTGGTTATCTGCCATAATGCCAGTCCGATACGGGCCGCTGGATTGAGACGTCTCAAACGCCGTAGAGTAAACTTGGCGCGATGTGCGGAGGATAAGTCCAGCACGCAAAGAACAATCGCAGTGGCACCTGCAATGTCTTCCTTGCGCAATTGACTGGGTTGAGTTTGCTCCTGATCAATCACCTTGGTTTGCGCTGCCTGAACCGACAAAACCTGCGCCAGCATCGCAGCCGTAATATCATCCAAAGGACCACGACCGCCTACACAAATTATAGATTTGTTTTCACCTGAGGGGATTTGCAACATTTCGCCATCTTCAGTGTCTGATATTGCATCAACAGAGACAGTTTCTTCATTATCCTCTTCTTCATCGGCTATTTGTTTGAGATTTGCGACCAGCATTCTGGAACTCTGTGAAATCTGTTGTAGCTGTGTGTCACTGAGAACGCCGCGAATGCGATCCTGTTCTGCAATTAGCAGCGCTGGAATGGCTACATTGCCGTAATATTCTACTAAAAATTGGTCTGATAATAATTCAAGCGCGTTGTCGGTGGCCTCATTAGGATCACCAGCCAGAAGTCGTTGATAAAGCCTCTCTTCGGGATTGAGTACCGGCTCCGATCCAAAAAGAATTTCAAGAAAGCGAAACTGCGGAACATAGCGCCCCAGAACGACCAAACATACGGTCAGTGGGGTTGAGAGTATCAATCCAATCGGACCCCATAACCATGTCCAGAAAATTGCAGAAACGATAATTGCTAAAGGTGACAGGCCGGTCCGCGATCCATAGAGCCACGGCTCAATTACATTGTTACTGATGAGTTCAAGCAAAACGAAAAGTGCGATGGTCCATAAAACAAGATCCCATCCGGGTGCTATCGCAAATGCCAGAAAGAGTGGCATTATCGCTGCGATAACCGGACCAATATATGGCGCAAATCGTAAAACTATTGCCAGCATGCCCCATAAAAGTGCGTTCGGTACACCTAAAATCCAAAGCCCAATGCCCAACGGCACGCCATAACTGATATTTACGACCAGCTGTGTGAGCAGATAGCGCCCCACACGCGTACCCGCCTCCTGCAAAGCTGAGGTGGTTCGATGAAGATCCCCATGACCCACCAGACGGATAAACCGATCTCGTAATTCTTCTCTCTCGAGAAGCATGAAGACCACCACCACAATAACGAGCCCCATAGTCGCAAGCGGCCCGATAAGCGGCCCCACGATTGTTTCAAGCGTTTGAATCGGATTTCGCTGTGAAAATATTTCTACGAGAATCGGCTTTCGCTGGGGCTGTCCTGAGACGGCCTTATCGACAGTTTGTCCCTCGTCCTGACTGATTTCCGCACCAATACGTTCCGCAAAGCTGTTCAGCCGATTAAGCAGACCATTATCGGTCCCAGTTTCTTTAAGCGTACGAATTTTCTCGATGATATTGTATTGATAAGTCGCGATGTTCTGACCAACTTCATTGACTTGAAATGCCAAGATTGCGCCAAACAATCCAATAATCAGAAACCCGCCCGTAACGCTGGTGATAATGGCAAACAAACGCGGCAAACCGATACGTCTGAGATAAGCGACAATCGGCGCCAGCATGAAGGTTAAGAGCACAGCAATGGCTAGTGGCAGGAAAACGTCTTGAGCAAAATAGAGAATAGCAACGACTGCGGCGACAGCTGCTAGTGCAGGAAGCCGCGATTGTTCCTGCGCTACAGCTAAAGAGTGGTTACCACGTCCAAGACCGCGCTGCATCATACCTCTTGCTCATTCGTGTTCCTATTGTGAAAATTGATAAGTAGAGCTGGCATTTAAAATGGCAAAGCATCTGAAAAGAGTGTTGTCTAAGGAAAATATTGTTAGGCTTTAATAAATATAACAGCCCCTATCGACAAGGCAAACCAGATACCGTGTTTACCACGATACGCAGAAAGCTCACTGCTTAAAGCAATGAGCTTTTCATAAAATGCGCAATCTATCAGGCTTTATCGATAACGCTCTTTACGGCATCTTTGGCCTTACCCTTGGCCTGCTGTGCATCGCCCTTGGTTTCCTGAGCCAGACCTTTGGCTTGCATCTCTTTGTTATCAATGGCTTTGCCGATTGATTGCTTAGCTTTACCAGCGAGTTCGTTAGCCTTTCCGGATACCTTATCTGAGGTACTGCTCATTTTAACTATCTCCGTAAACTATGTTTTTGTAACTTCATTTTAACAACGATCATCGCTAAAATTGGTTCCAAGGGAGTTTTCAATTTCGAAGTCCAGCACTCTGAAATCAGCGTTGAGACCCGGAGTGCGTCATTAATAGAACGGAACCCAACCTCGCATCACGCCCTACCATGAATTGCCAGACGAGACGCAGGGAGAACATGATGATAAGCACCAAAAAACCTGGAAAATCTAATCAACGATACGGTTGAGGATAAATGTCACATTTTCAAATAAGAGTTTTACTAAATTGGCTCACGCCCAAATTATGCGGGGATCGCCCAGCTGGCCCATAGCGCGCAGTTGTTAAACGCAATGGGCGGATGCGATTGCTGATATTTGAAGGGAGGCCTTTGTATTCTTCGGTCCAGACTTCAAACCTGTTAAGCTGATCTGGCCCAAAGGTTGAAAATAGCGGAATGTCGCTGGCGTCTCTGCCACGCGCCACGAGAACCCGCCCTATCCTTGGTTGGTTATGACAGGGATCAAAAATGGCCTCAGACACAGCGTTGCAAGGTATCCGCCATATCCCGTCTGGGAGAAAAGCTCACCTATATCCATAACCAATGGGAAGGTCTGCAAACCTTCTTAACGGATGGTCGCGTAGAGATCGACCCAACACGGTTAAAACCTCATCCGGCCTATCGCTCTCAATCGCAGGAATGCGCTCTTTGCAGGTCTCGACGAAGGCGGCATCGCTTGGGGCCGCATCGCTTCGCTGATCGAAACTTGCAAAATCAACGATGTCGAACCCTTTGCATATCTCAAAGCAACACTCACTGCAATCGCAGCCGGACATCCCCAAAGCTGCCTTGATGATCTGCTCCCATGGAGCTTTAATACGTCAAGCTAAGAAACATGCGCAACGCAGCGAACGCTTACGCTGTAACCTGCATGCTAGCCTTCATTGAATTGGTCAGGCCTATCTTCATTCTTGTGGCTGCCACTAATCATTTAGGTTCAATATCTAACGGCAGCAGTTATCTTTTATGGGAAGCATGACAAAATCATTATGGATTATGTCGACGTAGAAAAAATAATATCGTTATTCTGTAGCGATTTTACCAGTTTCCCCAGCCCGACTGAATTTGATCCCTTAATAAGCACATTATCGCCATCTGAAAGCCACTGCGCCAATTCGGCTTGGAGTATTTCAACGTTTTGGTACCATTTGCCGAAGGGACTTGTTTCCAAAATACCCTCTAGTGCATTCCAAAAAAACTTCATTAAGGCTCCACATGCAAGAACGCAGTCTGGTTTTAAAGCAGCCACACGCAAAGCTAAATCTTCATGATATTTAATTGAATTATCGCCAAGTTCCAGCATATCTCCAAGTATGAGGATCTTGCGTGAATGTTTTGGAAGTGTATTGAATATCGAAAGAGCATATTCCATTGAGAGGGGGTTGGAGTTGTAAGATTCATCGATAATATTTATCAATTTGCCGTTAAAATGGATGCTAATATTCTCGCCTCGTCCCGAAAGCGAATTAAACGTCCTCAATTTCTCAATAAAATCATCAATTTCTAGTCCTAGAATACTCCGAACAGCCAGACAGGCTAAGCTGTTGATTGCCATATGCCGGCCTCGAGCTGCCATTGCATATTCGACAATACGACCGTCCATTGTTCGCGCAGTTATGGCATTCAATTCCGGGTCAAATTTTAAGATCTGAAAGTCAGCGTCAAGTGATTCACCATAGGTCACTATATTAAGACAACGCTCAACCGCTTTACTTTTTAACAATTCAAAACAATGCGTTTCCCGATAGATTACGGCCCAACCCTTAGGCTGGACACCCATAAAAATATTAGCTTTTCTTCGAGCGATATAATTCAGGTCTTTTCCGGGTGGCAGATGAGATGGCGCGATGTTTGTGATTACTGCGATATCTGGCCTTGCTAGTTTGATATTCTGAAAATTAGGGGCATTAATGGCGCTTACTGCGGCTTCCATGACCACGAGATCGGTATGCTCATAAGTATTCGCTAAAAGATGAAGCAGTCCGACCCGGGAATTATAATTTGTTCCCGCGTTGGAACTCACACTTTGATCAAACGACATAGCGTGCGCCAGCATGGCACTAAAAGTTGACTTCCCTGCACTCCCCGTAACGGCAACGACTTTTCCCCGCAGTCGCTGACGACCTGCTATACCCAACTGCATCAACGCATGAAGGGGATCATCGACTTGAAGCGCAGGCAATGACGGGGAAAGAGCCGGCAATGGGCGCGCTATGATCGAACCTGCGAGACGATGCTGAATTTTCACCAGCCGTTGATGCGAATCCCAAAACTTTCCGGAAAGTTCCGAATACAATTCGTGACGGGCAACAATCTTAGTATCTGTAGCCACAAACATTCGAGGTTCAGGCATATCCTCATTGAATATCATATTCGACTTATGTGAGATTGAACCGACGTACCAATGAGGCGGCGGAGCCGTAATCCATTTGCCACCCGTGATTTGTTCAATTTGGTTCGCATCCCATAATACTTTTGGCAATTGCGATAACTTTTTGTCTGTCGCCAATTTATAGGTGGGAACGTTTGCCCTGAGTACGGCAAAAGCTTCAGTTGGTGACAGAGCAAACGGTACTTCAATTGGAAGCTTTATTCGATCAATGACCCCGTCTTTAGTTCTAAGACCCACAAAAAGACTTAAGACATCGTCCTGCCATTTTTTGACGACAGGTGGGCGTAAGGCGTAGAGGTCACGATAGATCGTGCCTTTGGACCAGCGACTTGTCGGCCACATCCAGTCACATGGGTCATGATCGCAAGACACGCCCCATCGCCCGACACCCAGGCCATCACTATTTTCGGCTATGAAATCCAATCGCCAGTCGTGTGTGGTAGCCTCAGACAAAACCCAGTAGGATTCAACCCAGATTAAACCACGGCTGACTAATATTTCCGGACTAATCCGAACCCCTACCAATTCCAAAGGGCCGAGTTTTATTGGTGTGGAAAGCTTTATATCCTCTGGAACTGCGTCGACAACATAAGCGGATTGTGGTGAATGAAGTGGCTGCTGGTAAGGTTTCTCTGAAACGAAATCCCTACTTCCCCCCTGTTGTAAGATAGGTCGAATGGGTGGATGCAAATCAAGCACACCGGCGCCATTATCCATAACGTGCAAGCTGGTGCCAAACTCTTCGCACTTTTTCGCATAACGCCGAGTGGCATTACACGATGATATTTCATCCAAATTCGTTGTCGTGCAAAATCCTATCTCCAGGGGAGTGAAGTATATTTTTTTTACGCCTAAGCGACTAACTTCGAGTGTGAAGATCCCCGTATCTTTGTCACTTCTCCTAATTGCATCAAACAATAAATCACCAGCATCATGTATGATTGGCCGATTTTTGTATATCTCGATGCCCTGTAAGACATGCGCGGAAGATCCAAGTATGGCATCCGCACCAGCGTCAACTACTGCGTGTCCGACAGAGATCTCACTATGGGATGGAGAATGCTCATTATTTGCGCCCCAGTGGATTGCTACCAAAACAACGTCCGCAACCTGCCGCGCCTTGGCAATCAGCGGTTTAAGACAAGAATACCAAACATCTGGTTTAGTGATGTCAAGAAAAGCATGCCCTGCCGCGAACTCTGTTGCAGCAAAACTTCTTTGAGTTGAATCAATCGCAAAAAATGCGATGGTGACGCCCTTCACCCTGCGAATAACAGGTGTAAAAGCCTCTTTGAGAGTGGAACCTGACCCAGCATGATCAATCCCAGATGCTTTCAACCACTGTGCTTGCTCCATTAACGCGACAGAGCCATAATCACCGCTATGATTATTTGCCGTCGCGACCAGTTGTATGTTCGCCTTTCTTAAGGCAGAGAGCATTTCGGGGCGTGCGCGATAGTAATATGAAGCCCTTTCTCCCTTGTTCAGCCCTTCTTGTCCATGCGTTGCGATTACACACTCTAAATTAGCGATATTCAAATCTGACCTTTGGAGGGCAGAAATGCTACCAAGAGAAAAATTTTCTGTATTTTCTTGATAAGCATAATGGAACCGCCGTCCAATGTTTACATCACCACCCCATGATATCCATACCGTTTCAGGTGATTTCGTAATCATGTGCATATCGCCCATTCTGAATACCTTTTGGTGGGTTGATTGGCGCTGCTGAGTTTCTGTAATGCAGGAACGCTACCAAGCCAGATAAGTAATGCTCAACATCATCTATGCGGATGCGAAACGCATGATGGCGAATAAAAAAGCTTCCCTTAATCTTCCAGGGATTTGCGTAAAACATAGCGAGTTCCGGCCAGAAGTGACCATTTAGCAGATGATGGGCGCGGGCTTCCAACGCGCGATAAAACCTATCTAAGTCCAAACTTTCCAATAAATGTGAGTGTTTCGTGGACGTTTGTAATCGCAATATCATTTCCTGTGCGGCCATCATCAATTCTAACAGAGTTGGAAATGTTGTGATCCTATTTTCAACAAAATCTAAATAGTCTTTAAAGTTGTTTAGCCCGAAAACAAAGTATTCGCTCTTTGGCCTGTAACGCGTAATTTCGTTAACCGCATAAGAGAGCCAATGATCGTGGGCCTTCCAATGCTCGGCTGCGATAAAATAATTAAAACTTTTTTCAACGGCATTTATCCAACGTTCATCTCCTGTGAGAGAATAAAGCTTCATCAAGCCAAACGCTGCTTCTCCATCATAGTATATTATGCGAAAATCTGATTTTACTGTTAGTTCTGGATAATTCAGAACATGAGTAAATTTTCCAGCATCCTCATCCTGCATATATAATATTCCGCATGCAAGCTTATTGAGAATATCATGGTATCGATCAGTCATTAACACTTCACTGTACTTAACCAGCGCCAATAAACAGACCGCGTTTCCTCCAAGCTTTATTTCAGCGTTCTCATCAACCAAAAATGCAAGATCATGCTTTTGATGAATCACCACCTTAATCAATTCTTCTGTGAGATAAGCGATAGCTCTTTCGATCGCATCTCCAAGCAATGGATCTCGCGTAACAGACCATGCTTCAATCATCGCATATAAAGTGCTGGCATGCCTAAGGCTATTGTAGGCCTTTATGGGGCGATCAAAACAAGGGTGCCACCCGTAAATGAAACGGCCTGATTGGTCGACCTGTGTTGAAAGAAACTTGCTTCCCCTATCAATAAGTCCATAAATATCATCTTTTGACATTCGCTCGATCGTTCGACGCCCAGTCGTTCTTCCTGCGCCTGAGATCAAGTGAACGGTGTTTTCCTCGCAGTCGATGAATACCGCTTGTGTCGAAAACTTGTAGACGATGTCATCGGCATTCATACTGACATTGGACAAGCTGTGGCGGATCTTTGCGTATCGAAGAAAATTATTGGTGTTAATCACTGCATGTTGAATTTGCCCGCCCCCGTAAAGCATGGCATTCGCATTCAGTTCCGTTTCTAAAAATGCGTGTCGAAATTGCTTATCCAGTGATAAGCCGTAGCGATAGTAATTGCGCTTCGTGTTGTTTAGGTCCTTTTGGAGCGCTTTCCAACTAAGCGTCTCCACGTTTTCCATCCAATCAACACGGAGCCATCTTACTGCATCGCTTTTACCAACCAATTGAACTGTCTTCTCGATGGCCGCTTTCCAGCAATCACGAAAATTGGTCGCGCGAAACGTATGTGTTTCAGCGCGTTGTTTAGCATCTGTAAAAGAGATAAAAAGTACAACATAATCAAGATTCTCTCGTCTTATCGACGCCTTTACTCCATCTCTGACCTGTTCTTCAATTTGATCAAATAATGCTTTCATTTTTTGCGACATGCTATTTCCGATTAATGAGTTTTTATTACATCTCTATTTGATCTATCAATACCAATTTCTAACGATAAGAGTTTCCTGACATCTGAGCCTTATCGCTCCCGCAACGCTTCGCTGGCTCTGTTAAACGGCTTGATCAGATACTCGAAGACTGTTTTGGCGCCAGTGTGAATATCTACCGTGGCAATCATGCCCGGAACGATTGGGAAGCGCTGATCATTCTTGTTCATAAGCGCATCTGTTTCCGTCTTGATGAACACACGATAGTAATACTCCTCAGGCTTGATTTCGTCCTGAATAGTATCCGCAGAAATGCTCACGACCTTACCTTCAAGCGCTCCATAAATCGCATAATCATAGGCTGTGATTTTCACAGTCGCGCGCTGATCGGGGTGAATATAGGCAATATCACGCGGCAAAACCCGCGTTTCGATCAGCAACTGCTCATCAAGTGGCACGATCACCATCAGCTTGCCATTGGGCGGCACGACGCCGCCTATTGTTGCCACCTCAATATTCTTGACGATACCGCGCACCGGCGAGCGCAGCGTCATACGTGCAAGGGAATCGGAACGACCACGGATCACAGATGACAGCGAATCCACTTCGGCATTTGCTTTTGCCAGCTCCTCGCGCGCTTGCACAATATAATCAGATTTGATCTCTGTTTCTTTGAGCTGCAACTCAACTAACTGTCGCTTCAGGCGGATCACTTCAACATTGCTTGCTGCACCCATTTTACTCAAGGACTGACTGATATTCAGCTCATCCTGCACCAGCTGTTTTGATTCAGCGATCCATTGCAGCGCCTCTTTCAAGCTTTGCTTGCGCGCTTCAAACAGCCTTGTCTCTGATGCGACAAGCGCTGGAAACGCATCCAGTTCGGTTGAAAACAGCAGTTCAGTCTGGCTAACTTCAGCGTTAAGGCGTGCAGAACTTGCAAGTGCAGCACGATATTTTGCAGAACTTTCCTGAACACTCGATTCTGTCACTGTGGGATCAAGCTGGGCAAGTATCTGTCCCGGTTCGACAACATCGTCCTGACGCACCATAAGCTTGGCGACAACACCACCCTCAAGCGACTGAATAACCTGCTCCTGAGAGGTTGGCACGACCTTGCCGGTTCCTGTTGAAACCTCGTCCAGCAAAGCCAGATAAGACCAGCCGATAAGAACTGCGAAAAAGACAAAGACCAGTCGCACAAAGCGCTTCGACCGTTTAAGCCGCTGCCCCTGGTCGCTTCCATTAACCCAGGCTCCAAAGTCTCCGCCCACGGCCGCCATATATTCTCTCCGGGTTATATCGTCTTTGTCGGTTCCACTTTGCTCATGCCACGCAGGGTTTGCAGGCCCCGCTCTTTGCTATCGTCCAGAGCAACCTGACCGTTCTCAATCACAATGAGGCGCTGCACCAATTCAAGTACACGCATTCGGTGGGTTGCGATAATCACCGTGCGTCCCGCACTCCACTTGGCAAACTGCTGGATGAAATGGCGTTCTGTCGCCTCATCCATTGTCGATGTAGGTTCATCGAGCAGAATTACCGACGGATCACGGATAAGAAGACGCGCCAGAAGAATTGCTTGTTTCTGGCCGCCGGAAAGACCGCCGCCCCCTTCCTGCACCAGATGTTCAAGACCTTTCGGCAGCTTACGCACAAAACTGTCGGCACCGACCATAATCAGTACACGCTGGATTTCAGCATCCGATGCGTCCGGTGCGCCCATGGTGATGTTTTCGCGCAGCGAACCGAAAAACAGTCGCGAATTCTGGGTCAGCAGACCAACATCGCGCCTAACATCTGCGGGATCAATTTGGGGCAGAGATAAATCATCGAGCAAAACCTCGCCGTCAGATGCGTCCAGCAATCCGGACATGGCCATCAGAAGCGTGGATTTACCCGCACCATTGCGACCGAGAACAGCGATACATTCGCCCTGCTCAACTTTCAGGTCTTTAACGAGCAACACTGGCGGAGAGCTCTCATCACCGTACCGAAACAGCGCGCTTTTCAGCTTGAAAGAACCGTTGATTTTTGGGCAATGAATTCGCGTTTCCGTGTCAGGATGATCAACCGGCATCTGCATCAGCTGATCAAGACCTTTTTTGGCAATACGTGCGTGCTGCAGGCGACCCAGAATTTGCGAAAGTTGCCCCATCGGTGCCAGCATGCGCGACCCGAGAATTGATGCGCCAACCAACGCACCCGTGGTCATGTCGCCTGCAATAATCAGCGGCGCACCTGCAAAGACCGTCAAAGCATACACACCAGCCTGCACGTTTTGTGTCCAGACGCTGAGACTGTTTGTAAGCGCACGCAATCTGATCTGCGCTTCGCCTGTTACGGCATTAAAATGGTTCCACTGCTGCTGAAAGTGGTCCTCGGCCTGAAGACCTTTTATGTCTTCGATCCCCTGCACGGTTTCCACCAGCATGGCATTGCGCAGCGATGCTTCGCGCATGGCCTGATTGGCATAAATCCTCAACCGACGTTGCAACAAAAGTCCGGGTATAATCAGCGCAACCAAAGCTCCCAGCGGAATGGCAACCATCCATCCGGCCAAAAACCAGTAAATGACGAGAAACATGAAGAAGAACGGCAGATCGGCAAGGGCTGCGACAGTCGTCGATGTCAGCAGTTCACGCACTTGCTCCGTATCGCGAAGCTGGGCGATGAACGAGCCGGTCGATGTTGGTCTGGCACGGTTTTTAACCCGAAGCGCATGACCAAAAACCACATCCGACATTTGCAAATCAGACTGTTTGCCCAACACATCGATGATGCCCATGCGCGCACGTCGCATAAGAAAATCAAACAGAATGGCCAGCAAAACACCGCTAAACAGAACGTAAAGCGTATTGAAAGATTGTGCAGGTACCACGCGGTCATAAACCTGCATGGAAAATACAATGCCTGCAAGGCCAAGCGTGTTGGCGATCAGTGACGCGACGAGGACATGGCCGTAAGAGCCCATGTCGCGAAACAGGATGCGTCGCAGCCAGTTCTCTTCAAACGGCTTGATATAGGCATCGACGCGCGCATCAGGAACGGTTTTCGACGGGCGGGCGAGAATGATTTTTTCGGTTTCGGCCAGAAGCACATCCAGTTTGAAAGGCTGCTCCAGACCTTGCTCGCCAATCATCCAGGCGCTGACTTCCCGATCTTTCGACAGGGTGTTTACGACAGCGAGCTGCCCGTCATTCAGCTTCAGAACAAAAGGCAAATGCCACGTCGAGAGTGTGATCGTCGCCGGATCAACAAACCTTATTCCGAGGCCAACATGCCGCGCAATAGAGCTTATCTTTGAATTTTCGTCCGTGCTGATGCTTGCGGCCGCTGCAATCTTTGCGCCCTGCAGAGATATAGGAATGCGATAATGCTGCGCGACGCGTCCAAGCGCTTCAAGCCACTCATCCGCATCGAATCTCAAATTTCCCGCAGGCTTCTTCATCCGTTCAGCGGGTTCATTCAGATCAACACCATCAAAGCCGGGAGGGTTTTCGTCATGCCTCATAGTGTACCTCCGCCTTCCCGCAACATGGATGCATTAAGACCGAAGCTTTGCCGCGTCTTACCGGAACTGTAGAGACAGTTGATATCCAGACGACGGATGTCATGAACCGTATTGGCTGTTTGGAACCGTGCTTCATGCAGTTCCTGTTCGGCATTCAGCAAATCAAGCAGGGTTCGTGTGCCAAGCTCGACATATTGTTCGCGATAAAGATCACGGGTTTTAACCATCATATTGGCGCGCGTTTCTAGCGAACTCATGAGGCGGTTCAACGTACCAATCTGGCTGCGCGACTCCATAAGATTACGCTGAACGTCGAAGCGCGCCGTGCTGATTGCTGCCTCAGCCGATTGCAAAGCGTAAGCGGCGGCGCGTTTACGTGCGCCTGTTTGGCCACCATTATAGAGGCTGGAAGATACATTCACGCCGACTGAATATTCAGGTTGCCGGTCGTTGCTGCGTGTATCGTCGCGTGAAGCATTCAGATCATAGCCGGTTGTCGCTTCAAGTGAGACTGTGGGCAAGCCATCGGCGCGGCTTGCCGCGAGCTGCGCTTTGGCTTCTTCGCGTGCAGCTTGCGCCTCAAGCATCGCTGGCACCTGCTCCCAATCGGGTGCAGCTATGCTACAAGAATTTCCAAGCCATGACGGAACAGATGAAGTGGGGTTTGGCGAGCCACCACCAATGAGCGCGGAAAGTGCAACCTGCCAGCGGCTCAGCTCCGATTGATATTGGAGTTGGGTTGCGAGTGCCGATTCAACACGCGCATCTGCCTGCACCTTGTCAGACATGGTGCTCGCGCCTTTATCCGTGCGTTCATTCACAAGACCTGCGATTTTTTTGACGCCGTCAACCTGCGCCTGTGCATAGGACGACAGCGCACGATAGCGCTGCACCTCAACAATTGCATTGGCGGTATCGCGTGCGAGATTATCGACCGTGAGAAGCAAACGCGCATGGTTGATAGCCTTACCCGCACGTTCCGTATCGACCGCACTCGATACTTTGCCAAAATCATAAAGCATTTGCGACGCGCCAACATTAAACTGCGGTCGCCATCCATTTGTGTTGTTGCTTTGATAGCCTGAATTTACACCCGCTTGCAGCTTCGGATAATAACCCGCCTGAGCTGCGCGTATGCGTTCATCCGAGGCCAAAATCCTGCCAGACGCTTCGTCAACGGCAGGATGCCAACCCAGCGCCCGCCGGACAGCGGTTTCCATCGTAAGGGAACCACTATCCGGCAACTTGGCCGCCGACTTGGGAGACGTGGCACTCGTCACAGCACTCCTATCAACCGCTGGTACGGGGGCGTAACCAGCAGTTGACAGGGGCCGCGGGGCTTCGGTCTTCTTTGACTGAGACAAGTTGTCATTTGTCAAAGCGAGATTGTTTGCAGACATTTGGCACGCAGCCAAAATGCATGAAATCATCGATATTGTCGCGAAACGTCTTAAAACCTGGAATTTTCGCATCGAGTATCCGTTATGACCGGCACAGGCCGGTATTTCATGATCTGACCTTCGCCGCCGTGGCCTCGGCGGCGAAAGGAAATCTCGGCGGATCAAACCGCGTGTGTCGTGTGAAGATCGTCCTCCTGCGTGAGCGGATCTGGGACCAGATGACTGAGTGGATCATCAAATGCATCCGCATTCTCACCCACATCAGCACTGCTGCTATTCATCGCGTTAGCCGAAACAAAACTGTCTTGATCCGAGGTTTGGTCTTCACCGAATGGCAGTGGTACATCACCGCTACCCTCATCAAGGAACACGCCTTCCGTCAGACCGTTTTCAGCAGCATGTTCACTTGCGGAACCTGCTTCTGCGACTTCACTAAGATCTCCAATCGGAACGACATCACTGTCGCTATGATCTGCTCCGTCTGCGTCACTGCTTCCTTCATCGGTTACAGTATGAGCAGCCAACAGATTATCGTCCGTTTGACTATCCGTATGAGTATTGGTGTCGTCGTTGTGTTCAGCCGTAGTGGCCGCATTTTCATGATCAGCTGCGGCGACACTATCGTCATGCACGGGATCTTCTGCGAAACGCGCAAGTGATATTTGACCCATTTCTTCAAGATCGACAGTCAGTTGTGCAGTCGATTCGTGACCATTTGGCAGAACGATCTTATAAGTAAAGCTTTCCGATGCTTCGCGATCAGCATAGCTTATATTTGAGTGCGGCTGATACTTGTAGGAACCATTGCTGTAGATCGTCAGGTCACCATAGGTTCCATCAACAACCGTTCCCGTTGCAAGAACATTTACAAAGCCCGCAGAACCCTGAACCTGCAATTTCGCAGTGACTGGCAGAGAACCATCATTGTCGAACAGATTGCCAGTCGTGCCGGGATTGTTCTGGATAATATGCTGATCAGGATACAAGACGTTGACATCCGTGATCGTATTCACCGTGCCCAACACACCTGTCAGTGTCGTGTGAACGCGGTATTGTCCGGCTCCCAGATTGAGACTACCGATATCGATTGTCTTCACAACACCCAGCAAGCCAACGGTCATCGAGAATGTTTCTGGTATACCTACATTCTGCCAGGAGCCACCAACGAATTGCTGGATAACCACTGTACCGTTGGCAGCTGCCGCCACAGTTACCGATACGCTCACCGTACCAAAGGCATCCATATCACTGCCAATAGTGAACGTGTTGCTGTTGGACGATTGTGGTATGCCCAAAGCAGCGCCCAAACCTTGGGTCTGATTAAAGAAGGCGTTGTTCACCACATTGGCCCAGATTATTCCGGCCGTATCAGTGTCGTTGGTCGCGACGAAGTCGTATGTCGCATCCTCTGCGAAGTTATTGTTATCCCAGACCAGACCCTGACCATCACTATCAATTCTGATGTTCAGTTCAGCTGACGTGTTCGTACCTGTCAGGGGATCAAATTTGGTGTAGGTGAACTGATCGACCTTACCAATGCTCTCCAGACTTCCATTCGGTGTATAGGTGTATGAACCATCCTGATGGATTACCAGATTACCATATTGACCTTCGATTGTTGTTCCTTGAGCACCCGGCGCAACAGCGTGAGGTATTCCCTCGACAGTAACGCTTGTGACGAGATGGCCAGAACTGATAGCGGTTCCGTCATTGGCAAGGACGTTACCCTCGATATCTCCAACCTGAATACCTGATGGCTGAAGATAGTTCAGATCTGTTCCCGAAACCTGCAGATTGCCAATCAGCCCGACACTCAACAGACTTTGTGAAGCGGCAAAGGCGCGATACGTACCTTCGCCCAGAAGCGCACTCGCTTGGGCACTGTTACCCAGAAGCGTCAAGTTAAGCAGTGTCGCATCACCTGTGCCATCCACGGATGACCACGTTCCATCTGGCATGAGCTTCTGAACAACAATTGTTGTATTGGAAGCCACATCCACACCCAACAGCTGCGAATAGCTGAACTCCAGATTCTGTTGATGGCCTTGTGCAACCACGAAGTTGCTGGCAGGGACACTCAACACCGTTATATCCGCACCAAGCAGCCCAACCAGCAGAACATACGCTGCATTCGGATGAGTAACGTTGGTTTCGGTCGGCACAATGTTCACTTCTGCGGTCACATTGTCCACGATTGGGGCCGTGCTGGCTGGATCAATCAATGGCGCAGTTGCAGTGGCAGAATCAGAGACGTTTTCAGCAGCATCCTCAAGTGTTGCAGAGAGCTGTCCACCGTCGCGTTGGGGTGGGTTGAGGGTGATCTGGAAACTGCCGTTGCTGCCGACATTACCCTCGCCAACAATATTGTTATCCGCATCACGAATAACAACCTTGGCTTCAGGCTCACCCTTACCGCTGATCGTATTGCCGTCAGGGCTGACACTCAATTCTGTCGGTGCAGCTGGCGGCAGAGTATCTGGAACTGTCGCAGAACTTTCTTCCGACTGATTGCCCGCTTCATCTGTCTGGGTAACCAGCACATTCTGACCGTTGCTCTGCGCAAGTTCATATGTTGCAGAACCACCTGCTCCCAGCGGAACCGTTGCAATAACACCGCCCTGAGCATTGTAGATGGTAGCCGTTGCATTTGGCTCACCCGTTATTGTCAGCGTAACACCGTCTTCGCCCACAGTTACGGTCGGAGCGGGTGGTGCGAGTGAGTCTGGAACCGGAACGACAGCCGCATCCGAGACATTGCCTGCAACATCTGTCTGCGTGACGGTCACATCCTGTGCATTGAGCGGATCAAGAAGGATCGAACCTGCTCCGTCACCATCCAGAACAACCGTGCCAAGTGGCGAACCATCCGCTGCGGTGATCGTTGCCGTTGCACCAGGCTCACCGGTAATTGTCAGCGTGACACCGTCTTCGCCAACTGCAACCTCAACCAATGGCGCGTCAGGTGCCAGCGTGTCAGGAACTGACACTTCGGTCTCAAGTGACTCATTATTGGAAGCGTCGGTAAGAGTTACGGTAACTTCCTGACCATTGGTCTGTTCAAGCTGATAGGTCGCTTCACCTGTACCATCAAGCCCAACAGTTCCAATCACTACGCCTGCAGAATTGTAGATAGTAGCAGTTGTATTCGGCTCACCAGTGATCGTGAGCGTGCGTCCATCTTCACCTATTGTTACTTCAGGAGCGTCTGGTGCATCCGTATCAGCATCGGCATCCGCGTCTGCGTCGGCATCAGCGTCGGCATCTGCGTCGGCATCAGCATCAGCGTCGGTATCAGCATCCGCGTCAGCGTCAGCATCAGCGTCGGCATCTGCATCTGCATCCGCGTCGGCATCAGCGTCAGCATCCGCGTCGGCATCGGCATCCGCGTCGGCATCAGCATCAGCATCCGCGTCTGCGTCGGCATCAGCATCTGCGTCGGCATCAGCATCGGCATCAGCGTCAGCATCGGCATCAGCGTCTGCGTCGGCATCTGCGTCGGCATCAGCATCGGCATCAGCATCGGCATCGGCATCCGCGTCGGCATCAGCATCCGCGTCAGCATCAGAGTCTGCGTCGGCATCCGCATCGGCATCAGCGTCAGCATCGGCATCTGCGTCGGCATCGGCATCGGCATCCGCGTCTGCGTCGGCATCCGCATCGGCATCCGCGTCTGCGTCGGCATCCGCGTCGGCATCAGCATCCGCGTCGGCATCGGCATCGGCGTCAGCATCCGCATCTGCGTCAGCATCGGCATCCGCATCAGCATCCGCGTCAGCATCAGAGTCTGCGTCGGCATCCGCATCGGCATCAGCGTCAGCGTCAGCATCAGAGTCTGCGTCGGCATCCGCATCGGCATCAGCGTCAGCATCGGCATCTGCGTCGGCATCCGCATCGGCATCAGCGTCGGCATCGGCATCGGCATCAGCGTCGGCATCGGCATCAGCATCAGCATCGGCATCAGCGTCAGCATCAGCGTCTGCGTCGGCATCAGCATCAGCATCGGCATCGGCATCAGCGTCTGCGTCGGCATCTGCGTCGCTATCATCATCATTATCGCTTCGAGAACCAGCACCAATTGCTGCACCCAAAGCTCCCAATCCGGCGAGCCCAAGCAGGACCGGCCCCAGATCGCCACCGCCACCTGCAAGCTGGTCAACACCTTGAATTTCCGAGAAATTAAAATCTGCCAGCCCATCGCTGTGATTACCAGCCCAGAGCTGGCCGGTTTCATCTTGCAGGACGAGGTCGTTGTCCTGACCGTCGCTATAATGCGTGTAATAATTAACGATGCGAATTGTATCGCCATTATGCAATCTGATGAGGAGGTCATCTCCAATTCTTTGATATTCAGAAATAGATTTTGGATTTAAAGAAATTTTGACGACGCTCGGCGCCGAAAGAATAATATCATTACCAGTTACTGTTCGCGAACTACCACTCGCCTTATTCGTGACAACTGCAACCATGACGCTCTCCTCAATTCGCGAATGAGCTTCAAGGGTCAATAATTAACGAGTTCAGGCACTTACAAAATAAGATCAACTGACACGTAATATTCTCAAACGATGCTATCTAAAAAATTTATAAATACCTATACACAGCAAGAAATGTTTTCTGCAAAAAAAATCAGTAATCTTCATTTGGTAATAAATGCTGAATCGACCCCTCAAAGACGCTAACTACCCAAATATCACTTTCAACATGCGGAAAAGCAAAGTCTATGCTGATACTAACAAAATTTGTTCTAAAGCGACAAAAGTCGATTTTTTTGTTGTGGTATTTGATTAGTCATCGCTCTCTAAAAACCAAGCCCGCTTGCTCTGCTCCCTTAAAACTGGACAGTTTATGATTAGAGTTTTCCGCGCTATTTTCCCGGCGGTCCAATGTTGGGGCTCAGTGCACTCGGAACAAATGCTTCGAGTTATGGCTCAACTCTTAATACATCACGTAATATGCGGATCAATTCAACACCAGATACGGGCGCGTTCAAAACTGCCTGAAGGGAGGTTTCAGGGCAGATGGTCATCGATTCAGAATAGACTAGTGAAGATTTATAATTACACGCATCTGCTCGCTTATTCAGCTCAAGGCAGTGTTGATCTGAAGTATGAGCGAGTGGTGTTACATTCACGCTCCGAGCACATTTTCAACTCTTGAATTAAATCGCCATTTTTTTCAGTGGCTCGGGTTTTTTACCGTCAGGCAGAATAACTTGAAGATGATCGTAGATCACGTGCGCACTGAATGGCTTTCTCACAAAAATGGCTCCATCCGGTAGATCATTGTCTTCTGGCACCATCATCCCGGAAGCAATTAAAATTCTTATGTGAGGCCAATGTTTTGAACAATGGCGGGCGAGATCAAAACCAGTCTGCTCACTTGGCGGCATTTGTACGTCTGTAAACAAAAGACGGAATCTCTCTGGATCGTCGTTCAGCAATTCTAATGCTTCTTCAACATTACCGGCTTCTTTGACGCGAAAACCTGCTGTTTCTAGAATATCTACAGCATCCATGCGGATTATGACGTCATCTTCGGCCACGAGGGCAAAGGGAATGCTGTTGTCAGTCATTAAACTTCCTTAAAATGCTTTTCAAATTGACAACACGCATCAGGCTAAAACGATCCCTCACCGACTGACTATTTTTAAATTTAATTTTAAAGGTGGGGGTTAAGTTGGGCTGATGGAACTTTAAGAACCAAAGACAATCCATCTGGACACCAATCACGAGAGATCGTCCCATTCAAACCTTGCACGGTGGCCTTTTCAAGCGTGGCCCCAAATCCTTGACGCTCAGGTTGTTTGGATAGCATTTTGACGCCGATTTCTCTCCAATGAAGCTGAAGGAGTTCTGCGTCCAGATTAATCTCAATCGCCAGTTGGCCTTCTGGAGAAGAAAGCGCGCCATACTTTGCAGAGTTCGTGGTCAACTCGTGCAACAAAAGAGCCAGTGACGTCAGTGCCTTACCGGAAAGCACTGCATCGGTTCCGGTAATTGTAACAGCTGACTTTTGTTCGTTATTGTGTGGTGCGAGGATTGCTTCAATAAGCGCCACCACGGATGTGGATCTCTCGTTGGCTTCACTCGTTCCGGGTACGGGAAGGGTGAGTTCGTGCGCCCGCGCAAGGGCTTGCATGCGAGACCGCAAGTTGGTGACCAGGTCATCAATGTTATCTGTGGATCGAGCGCAGAGTGATATCAAGCCAGATGTCAAGCCAAACAAGTTTTTAATGCGGTGATTGATTTCTTGAAGAAGAATGTCTTTTTCCTGCGCTGATTGGCGCAAGGCCGCAGCCTGAACAGCGAGCTCGTCGCGTTGAAAAGCAAGCTGTTGCCGCTGCCGATATAATTCATAAAAAACACCGGCCTTGCTGCGCAAGACATCCGGTTCGATAGGTTTCTGTATGAAGTCTACCGCTCCTGCTTCATAACCCTGAAAACGGCGCTGTCCACCACCACCAGCCGTTACGAAAATGATTGGAACGTGACGTGTGCGCTCGTTTCCGCGCATAAGTTCTGCAAGCTGAAAACCGTCGAGCCCAGGCATCTGAACATCGACAAGAGCAAGAGCAATATCGTGTTGAAGAAGCAGTTCAAGTGCCTGATCACCGGAATTGGCTTTCAGTATCCTCAAGCCATCCCGGCGAAGCAATGCTTCCAAGGCGATAAGATTTTCCTCAAGATCGTCAACGAGAAGAAACGAAATGGGTTCCATGTGTTGACCTAAACCTCTCTCAAATATTGCGCTATCGCTTCGAGCGATAAAATTTTGGCATCCGGACAAGAGCGGATAGCAGCCTCTGGCATCGTTGGTACGAAGGCGCTTTTGGGGTCCTGAATCAGTGTTTTTCCGCCCGCCGCCGTTATAGACTGTAAACCCTTGGCACCGTCTTCATTGCCGCCTGTCAGCACGATGCCCAGCAGTTTGGGCCCGAAGATATCGGCCGCGCTTTCAAAAAGAACGTCGATAGATGGACGGGAATAGAGGACAGGTGCATCCTTGGAAAGCGACAGTGTATGGTCCCTTTCAACAAGCATATGATAATCAGGCGGTGCGAAATAGATTGTGCCAGAACACAGTGGGTGCTTATCTTCAGCCTCTTCCACCGCCAGTATGCATTTATGCCGAAAAAGTTCAGCCATCAAGCTGCGCTTGTCTGGCGGAAGATGCACCACGACCATCACAGGCAATCGAAAAGTGACCGGCAGAGAGGGCAGGATCGCCGACAATGCATCAAACGCTCCCGCCGACGCACCGATGACCACGGCCTGCGTTTTGGAGACCGTC
This sequence comes from Ochrobactrum sp. EDr1-4, assembly GCF_049199085.1. Lineage (NCBI taxonomy): Bacteria > Pseudomonadati > Pseudomonadota > Alphaproteobacteria > Hyphomicrobiales > Brucellaceae > Ochrobactrum > Ochrobactrum sp. EDr1-4. The sequence continues at coordinate 111,675 of NZ_JBLZOF010000007.1, read as the reverse complement.
ATGACGAAACCTTCTGATAAATTTTATCCTCACGCACAAAATCAGCGTAGGTGTCCGCATAGCGAGAAAAGCGAACGCTTTCTTTTGCCCCCAATCCCAGGAATCCACGATGGGCTAAGGAACTTTTGAACATGCCCAGCACGTGATTTTTCAGGTCATGATCAAAATAGATAAGCACGTTACGGCATGAAATCAGGTGCATCTCTCCAAAAACAGCATCGGTCGCGAGGCTGTGATCCGAGAACACAACGTTTCGACGCAGTGACCTATCAAACGAAACCCTACCATATGCAGCCTGATAATAGTCAGATAGCGATGTCAAACCGCCTGATTGCTGGTGATTGGAAGTGAACGACTGCACACGATCAATCGGATAGACACCGGCCTCGGCCGCTTGGAGCGCCTCCGGATTAATATCGGTAGCGTAAAAGAGCGTTCGCTCCTCCAAACCTTCTTCACGAAAAAGAATGACCATGGAGTAAAGCTCCTCGCCACTCGAGCATCCAGCAATCCAAACCTTGAGTGAGGGATACGTTCGCAAATGCGGCACAACATGCTCGCGAATGGCTCGAAAATAGCTTGGATCACGGAACATATCGCTGACTTGAACTGTGAGGTAGCGCAGCAAATGCGGAAGCATGGTTGCATCATGCAACACACTTTCCTGCATCGCAGAAAAACTGGCAAAGCCCATCTGTTCGCGTGCCTGCCGAAGCCGACGCTTGATCGAACCAAGCGAATAGCTGCGGAAGTCATAATGGTATCGAAGGTAGAGTGCCTCCAACAACAGCCTGATCTCAATTTCTTCAGCGGAGCCGTGTTCAAGTGGCCCTGTCATTTCGGCATCCAGACCCGAACAAGTGACAAGAGTTTATCAACATCCAGCGGCTTCGCCATGTAGTCATTTGCGCCGGCTTCAATACAGCGTTGCTGATCATCAGGCATCGCTTTAGCCGTCAGCGTTACAATGGGCAGTTTCTTCCAGGCTGGATTTCGACGAATTTCCTTTGTAGCTGTCAATCCATCCATGACAGGCATCATCACATCCATCAATACAAGATCAATACGTGCCTCAGCATTTTCGAGCGACCGATTGAGTGCTTCGATAGCCTCCTGGCCGTTGCGGGCAATAATGACCTGGGCACCACGCGGCTCCAAAATATTCGTGAGTGCGTAAACATTACGGATGTCGTCCTCAACGACGAGAATACGACGACCCTCAAGCATCGCATCGCGATGACGCGCTTTGCGGATCATCTGTTGCTGTTCTGCGGGCAATTCAGAAATGATCTGATGCAGGAAAAGGCTGACTTCGTCGAGCAGTCGCTCGGGGGACTTTGCACCTTTAATGATAATTGACTTGGAATACCGCCGGAGTTTCTGCTCACTTTCGCTGGAAAGTTCTCTTCCGGTATAAACAATCACTGGTGGAAATGCGTAGGCAGTTTCATTGCTAAGTGTTTCAAGCAGTGAGAAGCCTGATTCATCGGGCAAAGAAAGATCCAGCACCATGCAATCAAAAGTCTGCTCGCGCAGCAGATCGAGGCATTCGGCCACATTGCCGGCAGTTGTAGTCTCAACATCGCTTGAACTTAAAAGTTTTGCAACCGCTTCACGCTGCCGCTCATCATCTTCAACGATGAGAACCTTATGTACACGTTTGGTTATTCGATTTTGCAGCTGGCTCAGAACATCAACAAGCTCCTCACGACTGACTGGTTTGTTAAGATAACCAACAGCGCCAAGCGCGTAAGCGGTTCTAGTATGATCGCCCGCAGAAATGACATGGATTGGGATATGACGGGTGCGCACGTCATTTTTTAACCGATCGAGAACTGATAAACCGGACTCGTCAGGCAGGCCAACATCCAACACGATAGCATTTGGCGAAAACTCACGCGCTAAGCGCACGGCCTCCTCTGCTGTGCGGGCCACAACAGAATGAAACCCCATCTCACGAGACAGATCGCGCACAATTGCGGCGAATGTGTCATCGTCTTCGATAACCAGAAGAACACGCTTGTCATCAGTGAGCGCATCCCTATCGTCTTCCAAATGAAAAGGTTGTGGCAAGCTCTTGGATGTGACTGGCGTGTTCGTGGGCGTTTCTCCCGCCGCAACAACCTGCGTGAGGGGCAACGCGCTATTCCCGCCAGGCTCATATCGCAGCGGCAAAGTGACGGTGAAATTGCTGCCTTGTCCGAGAGTGCTTTCCACACTTATTGCGCCACCCAACAATCTGGCAAGCTGCCTTGAGATAGACAGACCAAGTCCAGTGCCGCCAAATCGTCGGCTGATAGTGCTGTCCGCTTGATGAAATGCTTCGAAGATACTTTTGAGCTGGTCTGAAGATATCCCAATGCCACTGTCTTTTACGGAAAAGCTGATTTGTTGCCCTTCCTGTAGTCGGATTGACACCTCGACTTGTCCACGTTCAGTGAATTTGATGGCATTGGCGAGAAGATTTTTAAGTATTTGATCCAGTCGCTGAGGGTCTGTGACAAACGATTTCGGCAGACGATCATCAATGTCGATAACGAACTTAAGGTTTTTTTCATCTGCCAACGGCTGAAACAGCTGCTTCAGACCCGTCGAAAGACGTGCAAGAGGCGTGACTTCAGGATGAATTTCAACGTGACCGGCTTCGATTTTTGATAAATCAAGAATGTCATTAATGAGATTGAGAAGATCATTGCCCGAAGACTGGATGGTTCGCGCATATTTGACCTGGTCTTGAGTCAAGTTCTCGTCGGGATTGTCCGCAAGAAGCTTAGCAAGGATCAACGACGAATTCAGCGGTGTGCGCAGCTCATGCGACATGTTTGCTAGAAAATCAGATTTATACTGGCTGGAGCGTTCAAGCTCATCGGCTTTCATCTGCACTGACGCGTGCGCACGTTCCAGATCACTGCGTTGTAGTTCCAGTTGGTTTGCCTGCTCTTCAAGTTGGCTGTTAGTTTGCTCAAGTTCAGCTTGTTGTTGCTCGAGCCGCGACTGCGATTCCTTCAAGACCCGGCTTTGCTCTTCGAGTTCTTCGTTGGAAACACGAAGCTCTTCGCCCTGAGCCTGCAACTCTTCAGACTGTTGCTGTGTCTCTTCGAGCAAATTCTGCAACTCATCACGATATGCTGCAGCCTGGACGCTCTCCGCGATCGTTTCGGCAGCCCTGTTCAACAGCGTCACTACTTTTTCGTCTGCTCGTTCCAGAAAACCAAGTTCTACTACTGAGTTGACCGTGCCATTTAAGGCCGCTGGAATGATGACGAGATGACGGGGTTTGTCCCTGCCGAGTGCTGATCCAAAGGCCAGATATCCGTCTGGAACATCGTTGAGAACAATCAGATCCCCTTTTGCCGCTGCTTGCCCTAACAATCCTTGGCGTGCAGCAAAAGCTTCAGGCACACTATTTGTGTCTGGTACGCCCAAAACAGCGCCCAGTCGATATTGGCCACCACTGCCGCTGAAAAAAGCTCCCGCCACAGCGCCCGTATATTGCGTCAGATAGTCGAGGATATTTTCACCCAATTCATCAATGCGCTGATCGCCGATCATTGCCGATGCGAGCCCAATTTCACCAGTCTGCAGCCATTCATCGCGGTATTGTCTAAGGGATGCGTTCCGAATGAGGTACCCGACTACCAATGTAAGAATTATACCGAGGACTGCCGCAAGAACCGTACTTATTAGCGCTTGTTGCTGCGCCTTTGCCATTTCTGATAAGCGTTCGCTGCGTACATTGTTCTCGACCTCTGACATTGCGTTAATACCATCGCGAATAGCATCCATTTCGAGCTTACCGCGATCAGAGCGAACCAGGGCGAGCGCAGCATCAAATCCACCGCTTCTCCTGAGCGCAATTGCATCGGCCAATTCACCGAGCTTAGCGTTGACATGCTGCCTGAGATTATCAAGCCTTTCGCTTTGTCCTAAGGTTTCCCCCGTACGTTCAGCAACCTTTGCGATTTCATTATCGATCGCGCTGCGTGCTGTCTGGTAAGGAGCAAGGTAACTAACCTCACCAGTTAAAAGATATCCTCTCTGGCCCGTTTCTGCATCCTGCAGCTTTGAGAAAAGGCTTTGCAGGGAGACAATAGCCTGATGGGTCTGAACAATTTTCTGGTTTGCTTCGCGGATACCTTGAAAATTGAAATAGGTCAGAACGCCGCTGATCGCAAAGAACAATAACGCGGCAGCGAGGCCTATGGCCACACCGAAATCAAGGCCTAATAGCCTTCCTGACCGGATGAAACGGTGGTTTGTTTTCATGGCTGTCTCGCGGCGATGTTGCAGTTGCACGGACTGAAATAACAGCCATCACGCTTTGAAAGCCTTGAAAAACTTATTGCAGACTGAGGCGCTTGAGCGCAACACAACAGCATGATTCGTATCCCGCTCATTAATAAGGTCAAATCAATAGCTTAAAGCTATAAACACGTCAGTGCACTAGTAGACATATATTTTTACAACACGCAATATTCTGCCATTTCATAGTGCTTTAGAGGCATTGAAATACCAGCCTAAAAAGTGTTCAGCCAGCGATGGCTGAGCAAACGGGGAGATAACTTCACCCCGAATTGGTGCTTGTTTAAAATCTCTGCGCTTTCGAACTACTTGCTTAATAAATCAAACTCAGCGCCGCCGCCCCTAACTAAAAAAGTTTAATACGACGGACTGGCACAATCTACGGAACAATCCCTCTTTGCTTACGTTGGTTTAACAGGAGCCGCGCTGTGTCAAACGGACTCGACGGTGCTGAAGAACATCAGGATTTTTCCGTTTTCCCTTGATGGCCAACGAAACGGCAGACGAGCTTCTTACCCGTCCATTGCGCGCTCCGCCTGCTAGAAATTCTCAATAGATCCCAATGCTAAGATGTCTAATTTTCTGCCATCAAACGACATCGATTAAATACCGAGAAATTGGAAAGGACCAAAATATGACAGCTATAAAAAATGCAAAAATCGTTATTCTGGCAACTGACGGTTATGAACGTTCAGAGCTCCGTGTTCCTTATGAAGAACTGCAGCGCCGTGGTGCAAACGTAAAAATCGCGTCCATTCAAAGCGGTGCGATCAAGAGTTGGGACAACGCAAATTGGGGTGATTCAGTCAACGTCGATTTTTTGGCAGAGGACGTCAATGTTGAAGACTTCGATGCGCTTGTGCTTCCGGGTGGTCAGATTAATCCTGATAAACTGCGAACTGAGGAAAACGCCATGCGTGTTGTGCGCGAATTTACCCAATCTGGCAAAATCGTTGCCGCGATATGCCATGCGCCCTGGTTGTTGATAGAAGCAGATGCGATCAGAGGACGAAATGTAACCTCCTACGGCTCAATTAAGACAGATGTGCGAAATGCCGGTGGCGTTTGGTCGGATGAAAAGGTTGTAGTCGATCAGGGTATTATCACATCCCGTTCGCCGGACGATCTTGATGCATTTGTGAACAAGATCGTCGAAGAAATCGAAGAAGGGTGTCATCTGCGCCGCGTTAGCTGACAGATTGCATATCTTCTCTGGTAAGTGACTTGGTTGGTAGCCCTCTACTGGAAAGAACGGGATTAAGATTATGCAAAGCAAACTGTTATTAAATGACGATGAACGTGTTTTTATGCTTATCGTTGACCCCGGTGAAGAAGCTTTCGAAACCATAAGAGACTTCTCAATCAAACAAGATATTGCTGCCGCTTCAGTTACAGCCATCGGCGCGTTCGAGACTGCCATGCTAGCCTTTTTCGATCTGACATCAAAATCTTATGTAAATATTCCCGTCGACGCTCAAAGCGAGGTTTTGAGCCTGATAGGCGATATCACGCTAGATGAGATGGGAAAACCAAATCCACATTTGCATGCCGTTCTCGGTCTGGCAGACGGGCACACGCGGGGCGGCCATTTTGTCAAAGGGTATGTAAGGCCAACGCTTGAAGTGATCATCAGGGAGACACCTCAAGAGTTGCGACGTCGCTATCGTCCAGAGTTTGGCATCGCACTTATCGATACGTCGAGCTGAGCCGGGAACCAGTGTCTGAGACAAGCGTTAATGCTGACATGGAGCTGGAGGCTTTTCATGGTGGCAATTGCAGCAGGCAGACCTGGGGACCATAAAGCCAGTCACTTTATTATCGGTATCGCGCGAGGAGTTGCAGGGGCACTTCTTTTCGCTCTGCCGATGTTGATGACTATGGAAATGTGGTTCCTTGGCCTATACGTAACTCGCTCGCGTCTGCTGCTACTTTGCATTCTCAATTTGCCGTTGCTTTGGGTGCTCGCCAGGCGGATAGGTTTTGAAAAGACCACCACTTGGCATGAAGCATTGCGTGATGCCGTAATAGCTTATGGGCTGGGTATCGCCGTAAGTGCCGCCATTTTGCTTCTTCTGGGCGTTATTGATGACCAGTGGACCATCAGCATAATGGTGGCCAAAATTGCTTTGCAGTCTGTGCCAGCCAGTATCGGCGCACTGCTGGGACGAAGTCAGCTTGGATTGCGCTCGGAAAAACGGGACAAGCAAGACGGTGAATATGAAGGCGAAACCGGATATTTGCATGAGCTTTTCATGATGTTGGTTGGGTCGCTGTTTCTCAGTCTCAATGTCGCCCCAACTGATGAGATGATCCTAATTGCGTATAAGATCAGCCCGCTTCATACTGCCTGTATCGCCCTTATCTCCGTTACCCTGATGCACGGTTTTGTTTACGCGCTTCATTTTAAGGGCTCACATAGCATCTCAGAGGGAATGCCATGGTGGGAACCCTTCATCCGCTTCACAATGCCAGGATATGTCATCGCCATTGTGGTCAGCATTTATGCCTTGTGGACTTTTGAACGTCTCGATCACACATCCCTCTCCCAAATACTTACTGCCGCCGTCATCCTCGGATTCCCCGCCTCCATTGGCGCTGCCGCCGCACGTCTCATATTGTGATTGACCGATGACAAAATCCATAGGCAATAAACATACCGAAACCGCTCGACCTCATTGGTTAGAATGGGTGGCAGGCGGAATTTGCACTTTGTTGGTCACTGCCCTTTTCGTATGGATTGGCCGGGACATTTATCGATATGAAGTTCAAGAGCCTCAGTTCGACATATCGATCATGTCGATAAACTCTATGAACAAAGTTTACCGCGTAACGTTTGATCTCCGTAACACTTCTCTTTCAACAGCCGCCCAAGTGCATGTTCGCGGAGACATTTCCTCATCCAGCAGCACTGAAAGCTCTGACATAACGTTCGATTACGTCGCATCTGAATCCCATGAAACGGGGATCTTGTTTTTTAAAACCAACCCATCGTCCGGCACACTCACTATTCATGTGGTCGGCTACACAGAGCCATAATAGCTGCATATGAAAGAACGTCATGACAGAACAAAAACTTACGAAGGCCCGTGATCTGCGAGATTCTCGCCCCCTATGGCTCGATAGTCCTCGTATCACTGTACGGAGCACAAGCCATGTTTCCATCGATCACTATGATATTGTAATTGTCGGTGCCGGCATTAGCGGAGCGCTCGTTGCGCAAGCTCTCGTCAAACCCGGGAAGTCCATACTCATCATTGATAAACGTACTCCTGTCCATGGCAGTAGTATTGCCAGCACAGCAATGATCCAGCACGAAATTGATGTGCCCTTACATAAGCTTCAAACGATGATCGGAGAAGAACAGGCAAACAGGGCCTGGTTGCGTTCCGCAAAAGCTGTGCTGAAACTCGAAGATATTGTTCGCTCACTTGAAATTTCCTGCTCAATGCTACGCAGACAGGCACTCTACGTTGCAGGTGATGAAATGGGCGCTCGCGGTCTTAAAATTGAAATGGAAGCACGTGTAAAAGCTGGAATAGGCGCGCAGTTCATTGATAAGGCTGGCATGAAAAAGCTCTACGCTATTGAGCGTAGTGGCGCCATTTTGAGTGACATATCAGCATCCGCCAACCCCGGTCAGTTGACCGCTGGATTGCTACGTCACGCGGCCAGGCTTGGGGCTGAAATCGTGAGCGGAGTAGAAATCACTGACATAAAGGCCTTCAAAGAGAGGGTTGTTCTGGGAACTGCAGCAGGCAAACTAATATCCGCTGGACATGTCGTATTCTGTACTGGTTATGAGTTTCTTCAGAGCCTTTCCAACAAAAAACACGAGATCATTTCAACATGGGCGATAGCGAGTAAAGCAGGCGTCGCCCTTCCCCACTGGCTGAAAAACCATATACTTTGGGAAGCATCCGACCCCTATCTTTATCTGAGAACAGATAATCAGGGACGTTTGATCGCGGGCGGTGAAGATGAGAACAACGCCAGCGCTTATCACTCTGAAGCAAAACTGCATAAAAAAGAGAAGACCATCCAGCGAAAAGTGAGTAAACTGCTTGGTGTTGATATTGGACCAGTGGAATACCGATGGGCTGCCGCTTTCGGCTCAACAACCACAGGACTGCCGTTGATTGGCCCAGTACCTGATTTGCAAAATGTCTACTGTGTGATGGGATTTGGTGGCAATGGTATTACTTTCAGCCAGATTGCTGCGGAGATAATCTCTACCGCAATTAATGGAGCTCGAGACCCCGACGCGGAGTTGTTCGCGCTAAAATGACAGCTTATGCCTAAAATCCTCTCGCATTGTGGAACGACGTGAGAAGGCGAACGTTACCTTTATAAGCATTTAATTACTCGCATCGGACGTGCAATTCGAGCGAGCCTTTAATTCGCAATATGGAGGACAATTATGATGAGGGACCGCCTTACAAAGCAGGATCCACGCATTCAATATCCGGCTCCACCCTTTGATGCGCAACCACAACCGATGCCGGGACTGGTTGAAAACATGCTTCCAGCCCCAGATCACGGGGAGAAAAGCTATAAAGGCTCGGGAAAGCTGGCAGGACGAAAGGCTCTGATCACCGGCGGTGATTCAGGGATCGGTCGCGCAGTGGCAATTGCGTTTGCTCGCGAAGGTGCTGATGTAGCGATTTCTTACCTTGAGGAAGAGCAATCCGATGCGGAAACCGTAATCGATCTTATAAAAGCAGAAGGTCGGATTGGCATATCGCTTCCAGGGGACGTATCAGACGAGGCATGGTGCCGAAATATGGTGGAAATGGCCGTTCGTGATCTTGGTGGCGTGGACATCCTCGTCATCAATGCCGCCAGACAACAATACCGCGAGGATATCAGCGAATTGTCGAGCGCTGACTTCGACAAAACGATGAAAACAAATCTCTATGCGCTTCATTGGATTACCCAGGCGGCCACCCCGCACCTTTATGCAGGGGCTTCGGTTATTACTACCGCATCAATCCAGGCATATGACCCTTCACCTATCCTATTGGATTACGCTACGACCAAAGCAGGCATTGTTGCTTACACCAAAGGCCTTTCTAAACAACTCATTGAGAAAGGTGTGCGTGTCAATGCTGTGGCACCCGGCCCCTTCTGGACAGTGCTTCAACCAAGTGGTGGGCAACCCGATGAAAAGGTGCGTCATTTTGGAGAAAGCAGTGACTTTGGACGCCCCGGTCAACCTGTTGAGATAGCCCCCATTTATGTCTTGCTCGCTTCGCAAGAGGCAAGCTTCATCAATGGTGAGGTTTATGGTGCAACAGGCGGCCGTGGAATAGGGTAATTGTGGGACAATGGCCATGTCAAAAAATCCGATAAAATCGCAAGGAAATTCATTCGATGCCCGCGATCGGCTCATCCTTGCCCTTTATGCCCAGCTGCGCGCTGAGCGGGAAACGCGCGAGGCGATGGAGTGGGTCTTGCGAAACAACTGTCTTTCGACAGATGTTCTGGAGGCTATGGCGTCCGATCCTATACCGGTCGTCACGGTGGAAGATATCCAGATGATTGATCAATCAGTGAGCAAATTGCGTTCAGCGTCGGAAAAAGTTGAGCCCTCACCCATGATCTCTGAGAATTAGTGGCAGTCAATCTCTCGCTTTTATTGCTGGGATGAACAGAAGGAATACCACCATGGTGGCTCCGCGAGCGAACTGGAAAGGTTTCATCAAATTCGGTGAAGTGTCCTGCCCCGTGGCGCTTTACACTGCTGCATCTACTTCAGACAGGATAAGTTTTAACATTCTAAATCGCAAAACCGGAAACCGTGTAAGACGGGAGTTCGTCGATAGCGAAACCGGTGATGTTGTAGATCGCGACGAACAGGTCAAGGGTTATGAGATCGACGATGGTCGCTATGTCGTGTTGGAGCCGGATGAAATATCAGCAGCAGTCCCAGACAGCGACAAGACCCTGATGATTGATACATTCATCCCCTGCTCGCAGGTCGACAATGTTTACTTTGACAAACCCTATTACCTCGCACCCGATAAAAGAGGCATAGAAGCCTTTGTACTTTTACGCGACGGCATGAAAAAGCAAAAGGTTGCAGCGGTTGCGAGAACCGTGCTGTTTCGTCGGCTGCGAACGGTCTTAATCCGTCCGCACAGTGAAGGGTTGATCGCCACAACGCTGAATTTCGATTATGAAGTACGCGCATCCGAAGAAGCTTTCGAGGAACTTCCCGATCTCAAGATCAAAGGCGAGATGCTCGAGCTGGCAAAGCATATCATTGGAACGAAGACCAGCTCATTTGATATCACCAAGTTTGAAGACCGCTACGACGAGGCGTTGAATGAACTTGTAAAAGCCAAGATGGAAGGCCGGTCGATTCCAAGAAGAAAAACTCCCGCTGCCTCAAAGCCAGCCGATCTTCTCAAGGCGTTGCGTGAAAGTGCTGCTATGGATACGAACAAGAGAGAGTCCAAGCGTCCAGCGGCCAATGTCAACTTGGGCGAACAAGGGCAAAAGACTGCCGCAAAACCGAAGCATAACGCTCCGAAGGGCCGTAAGGCAAGCTGATAGGAACTCACCATGGCCATTCGTTCTTACTGGAAGGGGTATCTGAAGCTGTCACTCGTGACCTGCGGAGTTCAAATGGTACCCGCAACATCCGAAAGTGAGCGGGTTCGTTTCCACACGCTAAATCGGCCAACCGGTAACCGTGTCATTAGTCAGTATGTGGATTCAGTGACAGGTAAAACCGTCAGGGAAGATGACGAGGTCAAAGGGTATAAGCGCGGTGAAGTTGACTACGTGATACTGGAAGATGACGAGTTAGAGAATGTGTCCCTCGACAGTACCAAAACCATTGATATTTCAACCTTCATACCCCGCGACAGCATCGAATGGATCTGGCTCGATACGCCCTATTATTTGTCTCCAAATGAACCGGTCGGCCAAGAGGCATTCTCCGTCATTCGTGATGCGATGGAAGCGCAGAAAATGGTAGGCATATCCCGGCTGGTCATCGCCCGCCGCGAACGCGCTGTGATGCTGGAGCCCCGGGGCAAAGGCATAGTGCTCTGGACCTTGCGCTACGGTGACGAGGTTCGTGATGAGGAAAGTTATTTCAAAGGCGTCAGTAAAGAAAAGCCAGATGCCGATATGATGCAGTTGGTACAGAAAATAATTAAAAGCCAGACAAGGGATTGGGATGCCAGTATGGTAATTGATCCTGTACAGGATCGGCTGCTCGATATTATTGAAACTCGGAAAAAGATGCTTAAAAAGCCGGCGAAAAGCAGAGCAAAAAAACAGTCCCACGAACCAACTGACAATGTGATCAATATTATGGATGCGTTGCGCAAATCCCTCGCTGAACAAAAGCAGCCGCGGAAGTAAATCTTGCCGTTGATACTTCAGGCCCCGTTGATATTGGCCAGCCGCTTTATAGCCTCTGCAAGCGGTCGTTGGCTCTGATTATAATCCTGCCAGGCAGTTATGTTTGATAAGAGCCTTGGCACAGTGCTAATATTGAAACGTTTCGGATCGAGGTCGGGTGTGACCTGCGACCAATTAAGTGGCATGGAGACGGGAGCGCCCGGGCGGGCGCGTGGTGAAAGCGGCGCAACAGCTGTCGCCATGCGGTCATTTCGCAGATAATCGAGAAAAATACGGCCCTCGCGTTGGTTTTTCGCCATCTTGATCAGGTAAAGGTCTGGATTGTCTCGTGCCATTTGCTTACAAATATCGTGAGCAAACATCTTTGCCGCATCCCAGCCTTCGCCCTTCCCTTTGTACGAGGCAAGCGGCGTGACAACATGCAAGCCTTTACCGCCAGTGGTCTTACAAAAGCTCAAAAGACCAAGTTCCTCCAGCCGGTCACGTATCTCTCGCGCCGCGGCAACGATATTTGCAAACGCGACACCAGGACCGGGGTCCAGATCGAAGACCAGACGACCTGGATTATCGGGTTTGCCCGGGTGGCAATTCCACGGATGAAGCTCTGTACCACCGATCTGAGCGATGGCAGCGAGCCCCTCAATCCGGTCGATCTGCAGATAGGGCTTGCGGTCACCGCTTATGGAGACAAGTTCCAGGAGATTTGACATGCCTTTCATGGCATGACGCTGAAAAAATTGTTCACCCTCAATGCCATCGGGTGTCCGCAGGATCGAACATGGCCTACCCTTTAAATGTTCTATCATCCAGGGGCCTATGGCCTCGTAATACAAAGCAAGCTCAACCTTGCTAACCGCCGCGCAATCCTCGGTATCGGGCCACAACGGCTTGTCGGGATGGGAAATCATCACCCCCATCACCTGCGCCTTGCCGCCTCTGGCAGAACGTTTGGGATGGGGTCTGGCCTTCTCCGGTTCAGGTAAATCAGTCTCTTCGGGATTTGTCGGTGTCTCTGTCTCAACCTCCTCCGCAGGTTTGTCTTCGCGCAAGCCCTTGAATGAGGCCTGACGTATCTGACCGTCACCTGTCCATCCGGCGAATTCGATCTCGGCCACCAATTCGGGCTTAAGCCAGACGATGTCATCATGGCTTTTTGGAGCATCCAAGCCTGTAAACGGCGACGTAGATGTTTCCAGCGCTTGCAACTTGGGCAAAATGGCCTCCACCACTTTGGCACTATACCCCGTTCCGACACGACCAACATAGACGAATTGGCCGTCGCGATTGACGCCTACCAATAAAGACCGAAACTTGCCATTGGTTTTAGCGTAGGCACCGATTACCACCTCATGACCGGCACGGCATTTAGATTTCGTCCAGGACTGGCTCCTGCCCGAGCGATAGGGCGCATCGGCTTTTTTGGAAATGATCCCCTCCAGTGACAGGCGACAGGCAGAGTTGAGAACGGCATCTCCGCCGGTATCAAAATGCTCAACAAATCGAATACGCGTATTCTCACCTGTGTCTGATAAAAGCGCCTCAAGCCTATGCTTGCGCTCAAAAAGCGGCAGTTCGCGTGTGTCCTCATGCCCTTCAAACAGCATATCAAAGGCAAAGAATACCAGGGCATCTGTTTGCTCTTTTGAAAGAGCTGCCTGCAGGATTGCGAAGTCCGGTGCTCCGTGGTCATCGAGCGCGCAAATTTCTCCATCGATAATTGCATCGGGAAGCATGCATGCTGCTTTTTCGATGGCACGGAACTTTATCGTCCAATCGACGCCTTTTCTCGTCTTCAGGGTAACCGTGCCGCGTTCGATGCGCATCTGCAGCCGATAGCCATCAAACTTGATTTCATGGATCCAGCCAGGGGCAGATGGCGGCCGCGCCAAGGTCTTGCACAATTGCGGTGGTATAAATGCAGGCATAACTGATGCTTTACCGGCAATCTCGCGACGAACAGGAGCCAATTTTTCGTTCCGCTTTTCAGAGGGGCGCTTAACTCTTCCACCGGTCTTGCGCTCCTCAGCGGCCAGACCACGACTACTATCCCACACAGCATCTGCCTCGACGCCGGCGCTTGTCGTCATAAATGGCTTTGGTTTTCTGCCTGTACCAGACGCGATAACCTCCATCGTTCGTCCGGATGCCACCGACTTAAAGTACTTCTTGAGGACCCCTTCGCCATTTTCTGCCACGGAGAACTCATCTTCGTGTTTGATCAGCAGCCAGTTAATGCGGTTACCACCATTGCGATCATGGCGCATGCGCACCAGCACGAAACTGCCACGTAAGCGGTCGCCCTCAAGGGTGAACTTAAGATCGCCCTTCTCAAGGGCTTCTTGCGGTGTTCTATTGCCTTCAGGTTCCCAGTAACCCCGGTCCCATAGCATAACGGTACCACCGCCATATTGCTTCTTTGGGATTATCCCTTCGAAGTCGCCATAATCGAGCGGGTGATCCTCAACTTCGACTGCTAGGCGCTTGTCATGAGGATCAAGTGACGGCCCTTTTGTGACTGCCCAGGATTTGAAAACTCCATCCAGTTCAAGTCGAAGATCATAGTGAAGCCGGGTCGCGTCGTGCTTCTGAATGACGAAACGTCTTTGTTTCGAACGGTTTTTTAACGTTGAATTCTTCGGTTCAGTCGTTAAGCTGAAGTCGCGCTTACTTCTGTACAAAGAAAGCTTATCTGTTGCCATAGCCGCATACCGCACATGTAACCAAGATTTCTGGACGCCAGCATCGACTAAACAAAAATGAATTTCCCAGACGCAGTGCGTTCAGATTCCGTTTAATTCTTGTTTTCTTGAAAGATGGCTAAAAATGAAAGTATTTATTTGCTACACTCGTCAGCTTTCCGCTTTGAATTTCTTCGCTTCTTTGAGCAATTCAGGGTGATCACGTCCAAGTGATTGGATCAATTCTTTTGCCTGAAGAGGGGAAAGATCAGAATTCTCAGTTAGAAATTTAACGTCCTTGTCATGCGTCAGTGGATCAGTAGATTCAGGTTTCATTTCTTAAATCCTTCTTGTTGGATTATTAGGGGTATTAATTTTGAAAGCCGCCAAAGCGGCTTTCAAAAAATTCGCTTACAAGCCTACATCATATGTTCTGAAACCTTGCCCTCTGCATCAAGCGACAGCATTACGTTTTTACCGTCCTTCATAGCGGAAGCCTCCCATACCCCCTGATCGTTGAGCTTTAATCCTGTGAGGTCAGTGTATCCTGCTTTCCCAAACAACTCAGTTGCCTGCGCCTCGGTTATGCTGTTCTGGCCGGCATCAGGTGTTTTGTCATCGTGTGTCGGGGTGTTCGTTGCGCCCGGCGCATCAGTGTTGGGTGTTTGAGTTGCCTGTGCGCCAGCAATTGCTGGTACGAGCACCATTGCACTGGCAAGTAGAAGGGCAGAGATTTTCATAACAATTCCTCCAATTGTGTTTCCTACAAATATCAACCCTCTTTCAAGGTTAAGGTTCCATTGGAAATTGAAAGGGATGCGGTCTGCCGGGCAGATTAAAGCTAGACGTAAATTTACTTTGAGAGCAATTGGGTCTGTTTCGCTGCCGCGTTTTGATGCTGGATTTCCAATATTTGATCGTTCAAACAGCATGGCGAAAGAATGAAACCGTATTGCGAACCGTCAAGAAATGGAGTTCGGGGTGGTGACTGCAAATTCTGGCAGAAACGCTCTCTGACTCGCATAATGTGCAAGAGGTTGACTCTGGATTATGTCGGCGTATGCTCGTTCCATCGTCACCAATCTGAATAAGTAGGCGGTGACGGCTGAGGGTTTATATTTGCTCTTGCCTGCCAGGAAGGAGGAGCACCATGGTTCTCCCCAACACTGCATGCGACACCGACCCGTTCAATTTGAGGCGGTTGCTGTATAAAAAAGCGAGCTTCTACACTCCGAACGAGCGTTTGAGAATGCAAATCGTTGAGACGACAATTTCGCTTTTAATAGATCAGGTCGATCAGTTCGAAATCAAAGGCACTGACAATCTTATTTCAGAGACCGTTCATCGAATTGATGTTCAAACAATTCGCAGCTCTGATTATGCACCATTGAACAGTATGCAAACAGCCATAGAGAATTCTTTACCAAAGCATCGCATTGTTGAATAGCGGGTACTCAGGTTTTTTATATATTACGCGTCGACAAAATATTTTTTCGTAAACGGGTTAACGAGCAGTATCACGAAAATTGCGGAACTTATGAGTTGCAATTGCATTACCTACAGGCGGGGGCTTTCTACCAAATTTGAGGGAGAGAACCATGCCAACGTCAAAAGAAAAAACGCTCGACGATCTTTTTTACGATACGCTCAAGGACATCTATTACGCTGAGCGAAAAATTGTGAAAGCGCTACCGAAGATGGCACGCGCAGCATCGTCCCCTGAGCTTAAAACGGCCTTTGAAAAGCATAAAGACCAAACCCAGGAACACATTGAACGCCTTCAGCAGGTGTTTGAAATCCTGGGCAAGCGAGCTCAAGGCAAAACTTGTGATGCTATTGAGGGCATTATTGCTGAGGGCGAAGAAATTATTGACGAGTTTAAGGGAACCAAGGCGCTTGATGCTGGTCTTATTTCATCAGCGCAGGCGGTCGAACACTACGAGATTACCCGATATGGCACCCTAAAGCGGTGGGCTACAGAGCTTGGACATAAAGACATTGCCAAGCTGTTAGATGCCACACTCCAGGAAGAAGGTCAGACCGATAAGGATCTCACCAAGCTTGCAGAAACGAAAATAAATTTAAAAGCTGCTTAAATCGAATAACCCCGCTTCGGCGGGGTTTTATTCATAGGAGAGAAAATGAATAAGAAAAAGTCCCCTTGGTCTGATCCGGATCTACATCGCCCGGATACGTCAGCAGATCCATCATCTGTTGAACCCAGAGAGCAACAAATGCGACCTACTCATGAGCAGGGAAACGCTCCTGGCAGCTCAAGAAAGCAGCTTCCAAACGAGCCATATAAAGATCGATCTGAAGACTAAACTATCCTATCAACTATGAAGGAAGGACGTCAATGAGAAGTCCCAAATCAGCGGGTGATTATCCAGGCAGACAGCGCGATTGCAAAGACGCTGTATCGCCAGGTATTGTAGATCTTATTAAACGTACCACTCTGACAGGACATTCTGAAGAGGAAGCTGATGCAGTTGTTTTGGGAACAAGTGTACCTGGTGTTCGCGACCTGATAAACGAAGCGGTCAACGCTGGCTGGGCGCCCGCGGAGGCTGCGACGGCAATTAAATTGGTATCCGACGAGCTTCAACGCGGATTTGTTGGAAAAGAACTTAAAAACTAGTTGGCATTAGAAAGCCAAAGTTTCTGCCATCTATGAAAACGACGTGGAACTCAATCGTGTTTAAGACGTTTTCCTAATACTGATACATTCAGTCCAATAAGGGAGAAATATTATGAAAATTATAACGTTAGCCATTGCTAGCGCAATAGCATTCGCACCAACTTTTGCCTTTTCACAGGACACAAAAAGTTCGGAAACGCCAGCTGTTGCAACACCAGAAACGAATAACCCAACAGCTCCGGTAGCAGGTAAAAATAGCTTCACAGAAGAGCAAGCAAAAGAACGTTTCGAAGAAGCAGGCTATTCTCAAGTAAACGATCTTAAACTGACAGAAGCAGGAATCTGGGAAGCTTCCGCGATGAAGGGAGCGGACAAGGTGTCCGTTCAGCTCGACTATCAGGGAAATGTTACAAAAAAGGCTATGTAATTTAACTTGAAAAATCATTTAATTAAGGGAGATTAAAATGCGAACCGTTACAGGTCTGTTTGATGTTTATTCATCAGCTAAGGTAGCTGTTTCAGAACTCGAGTCTGCTGGTATTCCATCGTCCGACATCAGCATTGTTTCACGCGACCATGAGAAAGAAAGCAATGCTGCTGAAGGTGCTGGCGTTGGTGCAGGTATCGGTGCTGCAGTCGGTGGTGCGGGTGGATTGCTGACTGGTCTTGGCATTATGGCCATTCCAGGTGTCGGACCTGTCGTTGCGGCAGGTTGGTTAGCGGCAACACTTACTGGCGCAGTTGGAGGTGCCGTTGTTGGTGGTGCAGCAGGCGGATTAATCGGTGCATTCACTGAAGCGGGAGTGCCTGAAGAAGACGCACATCTCTATGCAGAAGGTGTAAGACGTGGCGGCACTGTGGTCACTGCAAAAGTGCCTGAAGATCGCTACGCAGAAGCAGAGGCTATTCTCTCCCGTGCAAATCGCGTCGACCTTGTAGAGCGCCGCCGCGTTTATACCGAAGATGGGTGGCAGCGATTTGATACGGCCGCAGCACCATACACGGCTGATGAAGTACAACGTGAGCGCAGTCGTTATCTATAAAGCACGCGATCATAGACCATATCGATGGTCAAAAACTTCTGACCATCGATATGAAATAGAGAGTTGAAGGCTTCTTGGTCAATTCTCATACCAATCTTCAGTCGCTCTTATACCGAAACCATCAATTGATGCTTCTTATGACTAAGAGCGGTGAAAAGTTATCAGGAGAACCTATTATGGATCACAGTAAACATACGCGCCTTTTATCAACAGAGCTGACACCTTCCATTCTGGAGGGGGCAGTTGTTTATGGAGCCGATGATCACAAAATCGGTAAAGTAGATCACGTCCATGGTATGGGTTCTGCAAGTCAAGTGATTGTTGATGTGGGAGGTTTTCTTGGTATTGGAGCTAAGCCCGTGGCGGTAGCTTTAACCGATCTTGATTTCATGCGCGATGAAAGCGGAAATGTTCACGCTGTGACGAGCTGGACCAAAGACCAGCTAAAAGAAATGCCAGAGCATCGCGATTAATCGCTACAATTAAAAACCCGGCCTATTGCTGGGTTTTTCATTTAAAAGGTCTCTTGGCACGCGGCTACATAGTGTAATTGAATTTATTGCGATTATTTGAATAATCAAGAAATTCATCCCATCCAAATACAAAATATAGTTCTCATTATTACGTAATAATAATAATAAATTTTATTTCAAAACAAATAATAACTAATTATTTGTATTTTTCCTGATATAAAATTGTTAGATATTAGGTGAGATAAATTTTATAAATTTGAACTTATAGACTTAAGAAATTAATTTCTACAATTTGTTGATATCCATTTTTTCAGCCCTACAATTATATACTGACAGATTTGCAGGCAGGTATGTCCATACGAAAGGAACCGCTGATGAAGAGGTTATTGCGCGCCGTTTTGACAGCGGCCATTCTGGTTCTGGCTTCAGCGACATTTCACGCTGGCGCGCAGACACCGCCCGATGTTTTGATCGTCGGGCAGATTGCTGAACCGCAATCGCTTGACCCACACACGGTCACGGCGACCAATGATTTCCGCATCCTTGTGAACATCTATGACGGTCTGGTGCGCTATAAGGATGGCACTCTGGAAATCGAGCCGGCGCTTGCTGAAAGCTGGACCATTTCGGACGATGGCAAAACCTATACATTCAAGCTGCGACAGGGCGTGAAATTCCACGACGGTTCGGATTTCAACGCGGAAGCGGTCAAATTCAACTTCCAGCGGATGCTGAACAAGGATCATCCGTTCTACAATACCGGCCCGTTCCCCCTCTCCTTTAACTTTGAATCCATTGAAAGCGTCAATGCCGTGGATGCAAACACAGTCGAGTTCAAGCTGAAAGAGCCGTTCGCGCCCTTCCTGTCTAACCTCGCCTATCCAACCGGCCTCATCGTTTCGCCAGCCGTCGTCGAACAATATGGCGCTGAATTTGGTCGCCATCCGTCGGGCACCGGCCCATTCAAATTTGCCGAATGGCAGTCTGGCCAGCGCGTGGTCGTCGAGCGTAATCCCGACTACTGGGATAAGGCTTCGACCTTGAATGCAATTGTTTTCCGTCCCATCACCGACGCCAATACGCGCGTTGCTGAAATGATGGCAGGTGGCATCGACATCATGGTCGAGGTGCCGCCGGATAATCTCGTAACCTTCAAGCAGGATGCAAATTTCGCCGTCGCAGAACAGGCGGGGCCGCATGTCTGGTTCAGCATTCTCAACACGAAAAGCGGACCGTTCGCCGACAAGAAAGTTCGTCAGGCTGCAAATTATGCAGTCAACAAACAGGGCCTTGTCGATAATGTCCTGCAAGGTTCTGCAACAGTCGCGGCTGGTCCCGTGCCGCCTGCATTCAACTGGGTTGATGATAAGACCGAGCCCTATCCTTACGATCCGGAAAAAGCCACGGCCTTGTTGCAGGAAGCAGGCGCGACCAATCCTGAACTTACATTCTATGTGACAGAAGGTGGCTCGGGGATGCTTGACCCGATCAATATGGGCGCAGCTATTCAGGCTGATCTTCAAGCCGTCGGTTTCAAGGTGAAGATTGAAACCTACGAGTGGAACACCTTTCTTGGTCGTGTGAATTCCGGCCTCGATGGCAAGGCAGACATGGCTGAAATGGCATGGATGACCAATGATCCAGACACGGTTCCATTTCTCACGCTTCGCACAGAAGCCCTGCCGGACAAAGGCGGCTTTAACTCGGGCTATTATTCCAATCCGAAAGTCGATGAACTGCTGACCAAGGCCCGCACATCGACCGATCAGGCAGAGCGCGGCAAGCTTTACGGCGAGATCCAGTCTATCGTGCACGACGATGCGCCATGGCTCTTTGTTGCCAATTGGAAACAAAACGCTGTCACCACAGCTGCAGTTCAGGGCTTCAAGCTCCAGCCGTCATTCCTGCTGCATCTCAAAGATGTAACCAAACAATAAAGCTTTGTGCCAGAGGTCAAAGGCCGCTGGCACAATCTTGCCTGCGCATTTTAATCAGAAGCGAAACCCGGTTTTGCACAAAATGCGCCCCAGATGAAGCGGAGGAGGGCCAATGCCAGCCTATATCTTCAAGCGGCTCATCGCAGTCGTTCCCGTACTTTTCGGGCTGTCCATCATCGTGTTTTTGGTGATGGCATCAATTCCCGGCGATACTGCCACAGCGCTGCTCGGCTCTTATGCAACGCCGGAAAATGTCGAGCGTATCAATCGTGATCTCGGCCTCGACAAACCACTTGTCCAGCAATATTTCATCTGGATCGGCAATCTGTTGCACGGCGATTTCGGTCGCTCCTTCGTGCTCAATCGTCCTGTTCTTGATGAGGTGCTGGAACGCTTTCAGGCAACGCTCATTCTGGCAGGAGTTGCTCTCGTGCTCTGTTCGATCTTCGGACTTTTCGCAGGCATTGTCTCAGCCGTTCGTCAGTTTGGCTGGGCAGATCGCACTATCACTTTCATCGTTCTGGCAGGCATTTCGATCCCGTCATTCTGGCTTGGCCTTCTACTGATTTATCTCTTTGCAGTGCATTGGCGCATCCTCCCGGCATCAGGCATGTATGCCGTCTATGGCGGCGGTGACCTCAAGGACCTTATCTGGCATCTGATCCTGCCAGCATCGACGCTTGCCGTCGTTGCTGCCGGTGTGATTGCCCGGTTGACGCGCGGCGCAATGCTTGAAGTGCTGCGTCAGGATTATATTCGCACCGCACGCGCCAAAGGGCTCAATGAGCGTCGCGTAATTTACGGCCACGCCTTTCGTTCAGCCCTTGTCAGTGTCATTCCCGTTATCGGCATTCAGGCAGGCTTCGTGCTGGGCGGTGCGGTCTATATCGAGACCGTGTTTCAATGGCCCGGTATCGGCGCCATGCTTGTGAAGGCAATTTCGACCCGCGACATCCTGCTTGTGCAGGGCGGCGTGCTGATCGTGGCGGCCAGCTATGTGCTGTTCAATCTGCTCGCCGATGTCCTTCAGACCATCCTAGATCCGAGGATACGCACATGAGTGCCGTTTCGGAAACCTACGCGCCAGCCACTTCTGCACGCCTGTCGTCATGGCGTCTGCTGATGAGCAATCGTCTGGCAGCTTTTGGCTTTTTTCTGCTCGCGCTCATCTGCGTGCTGATAATACTCGTGCCAATCCTTCCATTACCCAACCCGAATGCGACAGCACCTGCAAACCGGCTGCAACCCGTCTTCTCTGCAGGTCATCTGCTGGGCACAGACCAGCTTGGACGCGATATTCTGAGTCGCCTTCTCTGGGGCGCACGGGTCTCGGTCGCGGTTGGCTTTGCAGCCACGCTGATTGCCGCCGTGATCGGATCGGCTGTCGGCATCGTCGCAGGCTATGCAGGCGGGCGCACCGACAACTTTATGATGCGCGGCATCGATATGCTGATGGCCTTCCCCTATATCCTGCTGGCTCTTGCAATCGTTGCAGCGCTCGGACCGGGATTGATGAATGCGCTTTATGCAATTGCTGTCGTCAATATCCCGTTCTTTGCACGTAATGTGCGCGGCACAACACTCGGCCTTGCCAATCGCGAATTTGTGGATGCTGCCCGGCTTTCTGGCAAAGGGCACATTTCAATCCTGCTTACCGAAGTGTTGCCCAACGTTTTGCCGGTTATCGTCATCACCATGTCGACCACGGCAGGCTGGATGATCCTTGAAACGGCAGGCCTCAGCTTTCTGGGTCTTGGAGCGCAGCCGCCACAGGCTGATCTTGGCTCTATGCTCGGAGAAGGCCGCGCGCAGATGTTCACGGCACCACATGTTTCCATCGTGCCGGGCCTGATGATCTTTCTGATTGTCATCAGCCTCAATGTGCTGGGCGATGGCATCCGCGATGTGCTTGATCCCCGTTTGCGCTCCGGTGCTCTCGCACGCCCAGGCTCGGTAACGGCAATCGCCAGGAACAGAACCGTGCCCAAGCCAAGGACGCTGGATGCAGCCCTCGCGGTCGAAAAGCTCGAAACAGGCTTCGTCAACAATGGCATCTACACGCCTGCGGTCAACAGTGTTTCCATGCATCTTAATCGCGGTGAATGTCTTGGCCTGATTGGCGAAAGCGGCTCAGGCAAAAGTGTCACCGCACTCTCCATCATGGGGCTGGTGGCCTCACCACCCGGTTTGATCCGCAACGGCGCCATCTATCTTGACGGCGAAGATGTACTCGACATGAGCGAAACCGAACTGACCGCCATGCGCGGCAGCAAGGTCGCCTATGTCTTTCAAGATCCGTTGACCACGTTGCACCCGATGTATTCAATCGGCAAGCAAGTTGAAGAGGCAATCGCTGCGCATAAATCGATCAGCGCATCCGAACGCCGGGCGGAAGCTATCGCCTTGCTGGAGAAAGTGGGTATTCCGGATGCAAAGGAGCGTGCAGATCATTACCCGCACCAGCTTTCCGGTGGTCAGCGTCAGCGTGTCGGCATAGCCATGGCACTTGCAAATGATCCCGACATCATCATCGCTGATGAACCGACCACCGCACTTGATGTGACCGTACAGGCGCGCATTCTTGAGCTTTTACGCGATCTCCAGCGCGAACGCGGAATGGCGCTTTTGTTCATCACTCATGACTTCGGCGTCGTCTCCGAAATCTGCGATCGCGTTGCCGTCATGAAAGACGGGGTGATTGTCGAGACAGGGACCGCCAGAGAGGTGCTCGCCAATCCGCAACATAGCTATACCAAGGGGCTGATTGCCTGCGTGCCGGAACTTGGCAACGGCAAGGACTTCTATGAGCGCGTAGCAAAGCTGTTCAGTCGCAAACAGACGGAGGCCGCCACATGAGTCAGGCTGCAATCAGCGTCCACAATCTGAGCAAAACCTTTGGTGGCGGACGCACATTTTTCGGCAGACAGCGCCATGCAGTTGAAGCGGTCAAGTCTGTGTCGCTCAATCTCGCGCGCGGCGAAACACTGGCAATTGTAGGCGAAAGCGGATCAGGAAAAAGCACGTTGGCGCGAATGCTGGTGGGGCTTACAGAGCCGAGCGAGGGCACGATGAAAATCGCCGGGCAGGATGCCAGCGCGCTTCGCCGCTCTGGTCCGCGGGCTTTTGGCAAGGTGATCCAATATGTGTTTCAGGACCCGGCGGCGTCGCTTAATCCGCGCAAGACCATCCGGCAGATACTGGAAACACCCCTGAAACTGCTGGGTGAACTTGATAGTCAAATGCGCCAAAAGCGGATGGAAGAACTGCTCGATGCCGTTAAGATGCCAAATGATACTCTTCTGCGCTATCCGCATGAATTTTCCGGCGGGCAGGCACAGCGTATCGCCATTGCCCGCACACTTGCAGCAGATGCCGAAATCATCGTGCTGGATGAGCCGGTAAGTGCGCTTGATGTCTCCGTTCAGGCGCAAGTGCTGCTGCTGCTCGATGAGCTCAAACAGCAGTTCGGACTGTCCTATCTCTTCATCAGCCATGATCTTGCGGTGGTGGAAGCCATCAGCGATCGCGTTGCTGTCATGTATTATGGAGAAATCGTCGAGGAAGCGACCGCCGGGGACCTTTTTGCGAAGCCACAACATGCCTATACACGTCAGTTGATAGACAGCGCGCCGCGCATGAAAAGAGATTAGCAGACAAGTAGAAAAATTAGGAATAATAGTCTTATGGAATTTAGGTTACAGATGAGAGATCGACGGCGTGACGTTTCACATGCCGCTTCAGAATGAAATACCGGCATTGAATTTCCTCCTTAAGCCCACCATTTGGTAAGCGATGCCAAAAGAAAAAGAAGGCGCAAGTGTCGCCACTGAGTTGATCAAAACATGGGAGTTGCCGTTATCGGCGACACTCGGTTCTTCTGTACGCGCTAAGGGTATTTTACAGGACATTAGGGCCAGACTTCCCATAACGGTCCGCAAAGCCCTTACTCTGGACTCAAAAACACTTATCTTGACTGCATCCTACAATTTGCGAACGACTTTCCGTGCTGCAATAACGATTGTGGATGAAGCGCTCAAAAACATCGCTGTTTTACCCATTATTCCGCGTGAAATTGAAGATATTCTAGTAATCACGAGTACGGAAAGGCGCAGATGGTTAAATGATGGGCGCCTGTCGAGCGCAGGGACCCGCACAGTCCGATTAAGAGGTCGGGCAAAAAAGATAACCTTCCATGTTTTTGATATCGAGTTAATCGAAGATATTCTGGATCGCGATATGGTAATGATTTGGCGTGAAGAAGATTTGGTGACTGCGTCTGAAAACAGGCGACGCGCGGCAATGAAAGCGAAACTTCTCCGGGCTACTAAAATTAAAAAGGCTAGTGCACTTAATTCGGAAGCAAACATTGCAGAACCGAAACTGCAAGGCTGGGATGAGTTTAATCTGGATGGATTTTTAAAGTAAAAATCAATTCGATAAATGCTCTTCGTGTTATATTCTGAATGCCGCTTCGCTTACTCAAGACTTGTTAATATTTCCCGATCCAGCTCGTTGCTCCCTATGTAAATTGTTCTTCACACGATATTGAATCAAGCGCGGTTGGCACTAAGTCATCAGTAATATCATTGGATGGCAAAAATGAAAAGCAAAGCATTCGCAATTCTATTGCTTTCTGCTCTTACAGGGTGTGTCGGCAATGATGCCCTCAATAATCAAACACGCATTGTTCCGGTAGAAAACTTTGAAGCAAATCGCTATCTCGGAAAATGGTATGAGCTTGGTCGCATAGAGAATAGCTTCGAGCGTGGCATGACAAAAACAACTGCCCATTACTCGTTGAATAAAGACGGAACAATCAAAGTCATCAATGCGGGTTTTGATCCTGCAAAGGGGGCATATCGCAGCGCTATCGGTAAAGCAAAGTTCGCCACTACACCAAATGTAGGCGCACTCAAGGTCTCGTTTTTCGGACCGTTTTACGGTGGTTATAATGTGGTCGCACTCGATAAGAATTATCAGTGGGCAATCATAGTTGGTCCGAACCCTGATAAATATTTTTGGATTCTCTCGCGGAAACCCAAGCTGAATAGTTCTCTTAAAAGCAAGGCATTATCTGTTGCAAAAAATATGAGAATTAATCCTTCAAAAATAATTTGGGTCTCACAAAATTCGGCTATTAATTAAATAGTATTTCCCGGTTTTTTATCTGTACTATGGAGCAAATAAAAATATGGTATATAGACTTGGAAGCATGAGGACAAAATATTATTTTCTTACTCCGAAGATACCGTTGAATTTTTCTCAATCTCCTTAGCGATATGATCCTTACCGTTAGAGAATAATGCAAGTGTGACAAGAGCAAAGACCATTATAATAATTGCCACATCGAAGGCATTAACAGCGCAAGCGATGCCAATGGCACCGGTAGACCAGAGGCTTGCTGCAGTAGCAGTTCCCTTAACTGAGGTACTCAGGCGCAAAATCGCTCCGCCACCTATGAAACCCATGCCTGTAATAACCCCTTCTATGATGCGAGCCATCGCTTCTGGATTATCCGCAGTTAAGCCTTCAGTGGCTTGCACAAAGCCACAACTCGCGACTGCCACAAGCGGAAATGTTCTGAGACCTGCGCTGCGTTCCTCTCGCTCGCGATGCCAACCAATTGGCAAAGCTAATATGTACGCAGCAGCCAAGGTTATAACATGCGGCCAGACATTAAAATTATCCGCATTCAAGACTTCATGAAGTGCCGATTGAAACTGATCCATCATTTTCCCACACGCGACTATTTCGCGTGCTTAACGATTATTTTTGAATAACGTTCCATCATTAATCACTGTATTGAAATAGCTGCGACGAGTCGGTCATATCGTCTTGCATAAATGAATGCATCAAATTTAAATTCTTTCTTAGGGATCGAGCCATTGACCTATTGTGCAAGTTAAGCGTCTCAAGGGCCCTGTTACCTTAACCTAAGCGTAAGCATCAGTGGCGATAACGGGTGATTACCGAACCACTTTTTCTTCGCTTTATCGTCGCCACCGTTATCCCGTTGAGATAATTGCCGAAGCTGTATGGTTGTATTTCCGCTTTCCATTGAGCTTTAGCATGGTTGAAGATATGCTGGCATATCGCGGGATCATCGTCACATATAAGACTTTCCGCGAATGGGCTGAGAAGTTCGGGCAAGCCTATGCCAATACCATCCGTCGTCGTACGCCCCGGCGAGGTGACGAATGTGTGATATCCATCAAAGGTGAGCATCACATTCTTTGGGTAGCGGTTGATCAGGATGGCCTTGTACTGCATGTCCTTGTTCAAAAACACCGCAACACTAAGGCAGCCAAGCGTTTCACGCGCAAACTACTCTGTGCTCAGGGCTGCGCACCACGAATTATGGTCACCGATAAACTAAGATCATATGGCGCTACCAGACGAGCAATAGGCCTTGGTGTTTGCAATCATCGCCAGCATAAAGGTTTGAACAATCGGGCAGAGAACTCGCATCAGCCGTTCCGACGACGAGAGCGTGTTATGAAGCGCTTTAAATCAGCACGACATTTATAAAAGTTCGCTTCCATTCACGATCCTATTTACAACCTGCATTGCTTGATAAGAAATACTTTCAGTCCCGACTGATCACCGTGAATTACGACAAGCCGCAACAAGCATGTGGTGCGAAACTGCATGCTTGAAATCTGCATAACAGGGGAGCCAAAGAATGACTTACGTCTGTACTCTGCTTAACGTAACAGTGCCCTGCCCACTATTACGCCGCCTGTTGGTTGGCGCTTACGGTCAGGTGGATACCAAGGGCTTTCATCACACCAAGGAGTGTTGAAAGCTTAGGGTCGCCTTTTTCGCTCAGGGCTTTGTAAAGGGCTTCGCGGGTTACGCCTGCTTCTTTCGCAACATTGGTCATACCAAGAGAACGAGCAATGTCTCCGAGAGCCATAGCAATATCCTTGCTATCGCCATCTTCAAAGGCGGCTTCGAGATAAGCAACTCGATCCTCTGGTGTTTTCAGGTAATCGAGAATGTCAAAACGGGAGGTTTCGAGGGGCATATTAAATCTCCTTTGCCATCTGCTTCGCCAGTGAAATGTCTCGGCTTTGTGATGACTTATCGCCGCCGCACAACAGCACAACAATGGTTGACCCCGTTGTTACAAAATAAATCCGATAACCGGGGCCGCAGGTAATCCGCATTTCGCTGACACCTTCTCCAACGGCTTTCACGTCACCGGGATTGCCAAGCTCCATTCTACGGATGCGTGTGTAACAATCCTTAGACGAGCATTGTTGTCCCGAAGCTCGGCGAGCCATTTAGCAAATGTTGTGGTTTTGCGAACTTCGATCACGCGTAATCTTTAGTTTACAAAGAAGCGTTTGTCAATAGAAATGTGAACTTTAGATTACATCAGCATTATGTAACGAAGGGGTGATGGCGTTATCCCTGCCTGCTCAGGCTACTGCACCCACGACATCATCCATTTGCCCATGTCGTTCGTGAAGCTGATTTCTAGCCACCACCCCAAGAACAATAATGCTGAAATCAAACTCAGTGCTGTCACCGTCGATATCGCTTTGTTCAAATAAAAATACCCCACCGAGTAAGCAAATAAGATGGCCGGTTTGCGTGAGGGGAGACAATACGCAGTGCGCTGGAGAATTGTAAATATGACAAACATCATTTCGCAAAACATGGTTGTCACTACGGCGTAGTCGGGCACGAGTGACAAGCCTTGGTCTGCGTGGCGCAATTATGTGAACCGTGGCAACGTGGTCGCGGTGTTTGAAGATGCGCTTCACCCGGCAAGCAATCTGGGAAATACGAACACGGCTCTCGTTTGGCGCTCAACCTCACTAGATAAACAGACCGTCGATATTGAGCTGGGCGGTAGCGTCCCGATTGGTGGTGTCATGTCTGGATGGCGCCCGTTTGGCAGTATGATTTTGGTGATGATTTAGCTTTGCGGGTCGGGTGCAGTCATGTCTTCGGCCTGGTTATGCAGCACGATATGATCGCTGGCCCTGATGCTTTCCGCGAGAACAGATCCTTATCATAGGTATTGCCAAGTTGTTTGAGGTAGGCCGCAGATACCCGTTGGGCACTGTTAACCTTAACTCCGGTGTAATATTATGTGACGATAATAGGGCATGACCGAACCTCGTTCTTCGCTTTATCACCGCCACCGTTATCACGTTGAAATAATTGCCGAAGCTGTATGGTTGTATTTCCGCTTTCCTTTGTGCTTTAGCATGGTTGAATACATGCTGGCATATCGCGGGATCATCGTCACATATAAGACTTTCCGCGAATGGGCTGAGAAGTTCGGGCGACTAACTACCTGATAGTCCACGTTTTCGTCCGCACCCCCAACTTAAATTTTTAAAAAATGGCCGGTGAAAAAAGGATGTCTCACCGGCCACAGCATTGCTCAATAGGATTTAGAACTTTACGCTAAGCTTGGCCTTACCCGAGTTCTGATTAAAGCTCGAACCATGCTGACCAGAATATTCAAGACCCAGTGTCGTATGGTTACCGAGATCGATATCAAAACCAGCCTTGATAATCGCAGTATCCTTGGCAATTGGTGCACCAGCCACCTCAAATACTGTTCCAGCATCAAACGCAGCAGCCGCAGTCGGTATAGTTTCGCCATAGGCGTGCTGCCAGCCGACTGTTCCGTTGAGCTTGGCATTCATGCTACCGAACACCACAGGAGCAGAAACACGAAGACCAAGCGTAGTAAACGTAGTTGTCGTTGTTTCTTTTCCAATCTGAAGCGCAGCATTGCCACCATGCTCGTTAAAGCGGTCTGTTTGCAGACGCACTACAGCAACATTCGCAAATGGCTCAATCGCAGTTCCACTCAGATCGAAACGATGTGAGAGTTCACCAAAAGCCTGGAAGGTATTTGCGCTGTAATCCGTATCAAGACTCTCTGCGAAGCCCGGGAAGGCGACAAAGCGATCAGTTTCGATTTTGTGCCAGCTATAGGCAACGCCTGCTTTGAGCAGTGTCGCGTCCCATTGAGTGCCACCATAGATGCCTAGATGATAATTATCGCTGTGACCTGACGAGTCGCGATCATTCACATCGAAGCTGGTGTGGCTATATCCTGCGAGAGCACCCAGTCTCCAGTTTTCGACAACTTCCGCATCATAACCTGCAACGAAGCCACCCGTGGATTGCTTCAACCTAGCCGCATTTCCGTCAGCTGAGGTTTGACTCCATTGACCAAGCGCCTGCCCCCAGATTGCTGCGCGAGTTGCGGAAATCTGAGCTGAATCGGCATCTGTTGCGACCGACGAGGATGCAGCATTTCGCTCACCACCAAATGCTGCGCCAATGCGATCCATAACTGCATTTCGAACAATGGAACTGTCATTGATGATCGCAGTTCGCGTTGAAGCATGAACTTCACCCGAAAGAGCATTGAATGCGCGGCGCGCATTATCTTCGCTGTCCTGCATGACGACCGTATCGTAAACAGCGTTGTCAGCACCAAGCTCTTCCACAGCGAGGGCTACCGACTTCTGATTACTTGTCTTTGCTGTGGCAATGAAGTCGACATCGTTACGAGCGATATCAAGGTAAACCGCATTGGCGTCATAAGCCAAACCGAGATCTACAAAAGGCATGTTCTGGCTCATATCGCCAAATGTACCTGTGATGCCGCCTTCAGCACTCAGAATGGTGTAACGCTTGCCCGGCATATAGGTGCCAGCAGCCTTTTCTACATAAACCTTAGCGCCACCAAGCGCTGCGGTTCCACTCACATCGATACGGTCACTTTTACCGGCGGCATCAATTTCAGCAACATAAGTAGCTCCCGCATCAAATTCCAGGTTGCCGGTAACCTTCAGCGTGCCAATTGAATTGCCCGGCGCTATGATACTGCCAGCACCAGCGTAAAGTCCGCCGATGAAGCCAGCACCACTAAGATGTGCGCCGTTTTCAACGCTAACCGTGCCGCCAAGGAAGGCACCTGAATGGGATGCATCACCGATGACCAGACCGCCTTCTTTTACAGTTGTACCACCTGTATAGATGTTGGCACCATTAAGAACCAGAACACCTGTGCCGGACTTCGTAAGGCTACCAGTACCGTCCATGTTACCGTCAAAACGCGTATTGGCAGACTGGTTTACAGTCAAAGCTGCAGAGCCAAGGCTCAACGTTCCGCCCTCACCCATCAGTGACGACATGCTCACATTGAAATTATTGAGATCAAGCTTGCCACCATTCAAGGCGAAAGCCGTGTTGTTGACGAATGCACCATCTACACCAGCCTGAAGCACACCGCCTTCAACCAAAGTTCCGCCAGTATAGTTGTTTGCCTGCCCAAGAACGAGCGTACCGGGTCCACGCTTGAGAAGAGCGCCCGCGCCCGTGGCTTGCTGCAACAATGTCACGCGGTTGTTTGCATCAGCGATGTCGATCCATCCAAGCCCTTCAAGCGACACGGTGCGATCCAGTGTTTTCATATCGCTGCCGGTTACGCGCAAACCGCCATCAATGAGACGCAGGCGAGCAGCGGCATTGCCAAGAGCTGCATCTTCGCTGACGAGGATCGTTCCGCCGTCGGTGACTGCTGTTTCACCAATGAAGGAATGATCATCAATACAATAGTCCTTGATGGCCTGCTGGAAGCGCGCATCGGTGCTATCGCAGTTGAGCAATGTCTTCTTCTCTTCAAGCGTCAGATCGTTCAGGTTTGGTGTGCCATTGGCATCCGAAATCTGGCCAAGATAGAGATCTGTACGATGGTTGTTTCGCGTAAGAACAAATTCCTTGTTCTTGTCCTCAAAACCATAAGCATTGGCACCCCAAACAAGGCGTGTTTTCTGGACTTGGTTTTCCGAATAGGTCTGCAACTGAGGCCCGACCCAGCGGAAATCGTGCGCAACGGGTTCATGATCCGAGATTGCTTCTGGCTGGCGGCCCGGCCGAGTCACTTTTACGTCTTTAATCACCCCAGTATAGGGATCATTGGGATCATCTACAATCTCATACCACTTCCCGAATGGTCGCGAGACGAGGAAATGGTCGATCTTGGCGCGGTCCCAGCTCGCCCAGGTATTGGTTGCGTCTTCGCCTGCCGATGGCCATGTGGTGCTACCATCGTTTAGATCATGTGGCTTGAAACCTTCACGGGCCGCATCAGTCTGAAGCAGCATATACTGCTTCTTGAGAACATTCATGGTAACTGGCGTGTTGTTATCAACCGCATAGGTTTCTTCTTGCAGACCAACATCCTTACCAGCTCTGTAGGCGACTGAAAGAGCGTCACCCCATTGCTTCCACGACAGGCTGTCGATATTTTGTCCAGCATATGCTTCCTGTATGACCGCGCGCATAGTCTGCTGATTGGCGTTGAGAACATATTGCCGTGTCAGGTCGCGGTAAAATGGATTGCCGTCAGACTGCTGCATCAGTCTGATTTGTGCATCAATATGATGAAGTCCACGCTCAGAAACATCACCAGCATTGAAATCGCCAAGAACGATGATTGGCTGATTAAATCCCTTTGCCCATGTATTGAGGGCTTTGGCTTCGTTCAGGCGACCAGTTGAACCATCTGCATAATCAAGATGAACCGTACCGATCATTGTCTGCGGGCGGGAACCTTGGGCATCCAGCTGAGTGTAGCTGACATAGCGCCCCTGCGTCGATCCACCCAGATTAAGTGTTCCAAACGTGCCTGGCAGACGCGAAATAATACCCACATCGCCGACTTGCACGTTGCCGTAAGTGCCACGACCAGCGGTTTGGAGAAAATCGGGGATACGCGTAACGTAAGTACTACCGTTGATTTCCTGCATACCGAGGACATCAAAATTGGCGGCTGCCATAAAATCCGCGGTCAGTTCCGGGCTCTGTTTGAACTTGTTCCAAATATTGAGCGTCATGACACGAATGTCATAGCTATCGGCCGCGCGTGCCGGAACGGCGGCTATACCTGCAACTGCAACACCACATAAAAGCTGCGCAGTTAAAGCAATAAGTTTTCGGTTACGTTTGGTTGTCCCCGGAACCATCCCTTAGTCCTTTTCTTGGAAAATACATCCATTTCATCAATGTGACAGCCGGATTGATCATCCAACTTCACCTGACGCTGAAATGACAGAGTTTAATGTCACTTTTATTACATTTTACTCTAGGGCGGCTTTGGAAGACTCAATTTCCTCGCTCCATGAACAGTAAATGTCATTAATATTACATTTTTATTTGCTATAGCCTCTGGGAGTTCTTGTGGCCTAAGCCCACAATTTCCTTGCCTATTTGAACCTGGGAATGAGAGATGGATCTGAGCAACAACGCGCATAAGGATGCGACAGCAAATATGAGCGAACTTTCTGGTTCCGGTGGCAAAAAGAAAGAAATCCGGCAGCAAATGCTGCTTCAGTGGATTGAGAACAGCCATTATGTTTCGTTGGAGGAGATCGCTGAACGATTTCGCGTTACTACGCAAACAGCCCGACGTGACATTGCGGATCTGGAGCATCAGGGCAAAGTCAGAAGGTTACATGGTGGCGTATCACAGCTAGCTCCGCTGGACCCCATCACCTATCGTCAGCGCAGGCATGATAGGGCCGATGAAAAGGCTCGAATTGCTGAAGCAGTGGTCGCGCTCATTCCCGATAACGCCACTATTTTTCTTGACACTGGCACCACATGCGAAGCAATTGCCAATGCGCTTGTAAGCAGAGAACGCCTGCATGTTGTCACATATAGTCTGAGATCCGCCGCCATTATTAGTGAGAAAACGGATTTCACTTTAGCAGTTCCTGGTGGCTTTGTTCGACCTATCGATGGTGGCATGTTTCAGGAAGATACACCGGAATTCATCCGACGCTTCAAGTTCGACTATGCAATCATTTCCGTCAGCGGCGTTGATAATGACGGCGATCTATGTGACGACGACCATACGGAAGTGGCCGTCGTTTCAGCCGCATTGCGGCAGGCAGCACACAAGTTACTGGCAGTGGACAGTTCAAAATTCGGTAAACGTGCAATGGTCAGACTTGGTTCAATTCACGAAATAACTGCAGTCATAACAAATGAAATGCCAGCACCGATTTTGACAGGCCTACTTGAGGAAGCCAATATCTCTATTATTCTCTCGTCGTAGAAGCATTTTTGCTGGCTCCCTAAGACTCATGAGAGACTGCTCCAAAAAGGATTGAACGATTCATTCGATGGGGATCACGATAGCTTAGACTGCAGCCGCTCGTCGACAGTATGAACGTCGGAACTCGCGTTACGCAAGCGATTTAACGGATGCAGAACGGGTTGCCATCTGCGTGTTATGTCTGCACCGAGCCGTCTTGGGCGCCTCGCAAGACGGATTTGCGTGAGGTGTTCAACGGGCTGCTTTATCTTGCTTCATCAGGTGGCGTATGGCGGTCTTTACCATCGGTTTTCCACCATTCTCCACGGTGCAAAATACTTTTATCGATGGCGAGATGAAGGGATGTTGCGCAGGATCAACAACGCGCTCGTAACGGCAGCGCGCGAGTTGGCCGGGAAGCAGCCTAGCCTTACCGTTGGCGTGGCTAATTGCCAGTAAAGATTCTCAATTCCAATTCAAGTCCGTCGACCCGTGTATCACTAAGAAGCGTGATGGATATTAGAAGCCCATTGTCGACCTCCTTAACTTATAATGCAAGGTATTCAAAGCACTTCGACATATAAGATAACCTCGAGCTTTTGTCTTGTTGTCCGCAACTCAAATTGTTAGAAGTTAAAATAGATAATTTGAGGAAGATCAGGGTAATGATCAATAAATATGAGCCGCGGCCTCGCACCAGGGGCAGTCTTGTTGTCAAAACAAGTGACGAGCTTAAAGAGGCGATCCAAGCTGGCACTTTTAAGCCAGGAATGAAATTGCCAAGTGAAGCGAAGCTAACGGAATCTATGGGTGTGAGCCGTACAGTCATTCGAGAGGCTATCGCAGCGTTGCGCGCAGACGGTCTTGTTGAAGCACGACAAGGAGCAGGTGTGTTCGTGCTTGAAGCGCAGCCGCAAGAGACATTGCCGTTTCAAAACCTGAATTACGAGCGAATTTCGTCTGTTATTGAGCTTCTTGAGCTGAGAACAGGCGTCGAGATCGAAGCTGCCGGACTTGCTGCCGTAAGGCGCTCACCGCAGCAGGAAGAAAATATATTCATTTGCCACCGACAGGTTCTGTCCTGCCTTGAAGCTGGACAATCCACGGCCGAGGCGGATTTTGCATTGCATATTGCCATAGCCGACGCATCCAACAATCCGCGGTTTCGAGAGTTCCTGACGATGATCGGTAACGGCGTCATCCCACGCGCAGCTCTTCAGCCT
Organism: Ochrobactrum sp. EDr1-4; assembly: GCF_049199085.1. NCBI lineage: Bacteria > Pseudomonadati > Pseudomonadota > Alphaproteobacteria > Hyphomicrobiales > Brucellaceae > Ochrobactrum > Ochrobactrum sp. EDr1-4. The sequence continues at coordinate 76,926 of NZ_JBLZOF010000007.1, read as the reverse complement.
GGTAATGATACAAGTTCTGGCAATTATATCGCTCACCTGCATAAAGAACATGAGCAGATTATTGAGGCTATCGCAACCGGAGATGAAGATGGTGCACGAGAAGCGATGCGTAGCCACCTGAAGGGCAGCCAGATGCGGTATCGCGCAATTTTGCGGCAGGTACGCGATAACTTATAATATAAGTTGTTGACACTCATCATCTGACTCTACTACAGTCCATATGAAACTTCGCTCTAAAGGGAACTTCATATGGAACCGCAACAGATCAAACAAAAACTGGGCGCCGGATTGCTGTCTTTTCCGGTCACGCATTTCGATAATGAAGGACGGTTTGCGCCTGAAAGCTATAAAGCGCATGTCGAATGGCTATCAAGTTTCGACGCACCGGTTCTTTTCGCAGCCGGCGGAACAGGTGAGTTTTTCTCACTGCGTCCGGACGAAATTCCTGCGATTGTATCTGCCGCCAAGGAAGCTGCGGGCAACAGCGACACCGCTATTGTTTCGGGTTGCGGTTATGGCACTGAAGTCGCTATCGATATTGCACGATCGGCGGAAAAAGCTGGTGCAGACGGTATTCTGCTTTTGCCGCATTATTTGATTGATGCGCCACAGGAAGGCTTATACGAACATATTAAACGTGTTTGCCAGTCGATTGGAATTGGCGTCATGGTTTACAACCGTGACAACTCGGTCATCCAGCCTGACACATTGGCTCGCTTGTGTGATGACTGCCCTAATCTGGTGGGCTTTAAGGATGGTGTCGGCGACATCGGGCTTGTTCGTCAAATCACTGCAAAAATGGGCGACCGTCTGACCTATCTGGGTGGAATGCCAACAGCAGAACTCTTTGCAGAAGCGTATCTCGGCGCAGGCTTTACCACCTATTCATCGGCAGTATTCAACTTCGTACCGGGTCTGGCAGTTGAGTTTTATAACGCGCTACGCGCTGGCGAACGAGCCACTTGTGAACGCATCCTGAATGACTTCTTTTATCCGTTCATGGCCATTCGCAACCGTCGCAAAGGCTATGCTGTCGCGGCAGTCAAAGCTGGCGTTCGTCTGCAGGGTTTTAACGCTGGCAAGGTCCGATCGCCTCTCTCCGATCTGACACATGAAGAAGAGAGAATGCTTGAGGCTTTGATCGGCAAATATGCTCGAAAGCAAGCTGCCTGAGTCACAATAATAAACAAAAGCCGCAGGTTATCACCTGCGGCTTTTTCAGTTTAACGTACTCTTCTAAGTTAGAGAGGCAACCATATCTCTCAGACGCGAACATGCTTGAATCAGTTCTGCATCGGAAGCTGCAATCGATAGCCGAATAAAACCCGGCGCACCAAACGCGATTCCCGGAACACTCGAAACGCCAAAAGCATCAAGCAAATAACTTGCAATGTCCGTATCATCGTTGAGCGTTACGCCCGACGGCGTTTGTCTTCCAATCAGCTGTTCCACACCGATAAATGCATAAAAAGCACCTGCTGGTTTGAGAAACTCAATCTCAGCTATTTGACCAATATAACCAGATACCCGGTCGGCACGGCGGTTGAAAGTGCGCGCTGCATCCGCAACAAAATCCTGATCGCCATCAAGTGCCGCTTTTGCCGCTGCCTGTGCAATACCACAGACGGATGTGACGCTTTGAGATTGCATTTTATTGATCGCAGCGATCAGCGCCCTGGGGCCTGCCGCATAGCCAACACGCCAACCAGTCATGGCATAGGCTTTGGAAACACCGTTGACGATCAGCGTGCGCTCACGCAATTGCGGACATACACCTCCAAACGAGACAAAAGGCACTGCGCTTAACAGGATATGTTCATAAATCTCGTCGGAAAGAATGAGAATTCTTTCGTGCTTTTCGAGTACAGCAGCCAGTTGCCTATATTCATCGGCACTATAAACAGCACCTGTCGGATTGGACGGTGAGTTGAGCATCAGCCAGCGCGTGCGCGGGGTGATCGCGGCTTCCAGTTGCGCTGATGTAAGTTTAAAGCCAGTTTCCACTCCGCAGTTGGCGAAAACAGGTTTGCCACCGTGGAGTGAAACAATATCGGCATAAGAAACCCAGCATGGCGTCGGAATAATAACCTCATCGTCCTCCTCAAGGGTCGCAAGAAATGCGTCAAATAGGATCTGCTTCGCACCATTGGCGACTGTCAGTTCGTCGAGGCTAAAATCAAGCTGATTATCTCGCTTAAACTTGGCAATAATCGCGTTACGAAGCGCTTCAGTTCCCGCAGCGGCCCCATAACGAACGCCCCCTGCTTTCACCGCAGCACATGCAGCATCGACAACATGGGCTGGTGGTTCGAAATCCGGCTCTCCCAAAGATAAATCGATAATATCACGGCCTTCGGCGCGAAGCTTTTTGGCGGCCATCGAAACTGCCATGCTGGGTGAAGCTTTTACACCTGCCGATCGGCGGTTTTCATAATTCATTTTGAACGCTCTTTTCCAAACATTGAGACAAAAGAAGCCGCCCATGCGGCGGCTTCTGAACGTCTTGCAATTACCGGCTTATGACATAGTCAAATTCGAGATCACGTTGCGCGGCCTCTTCAGACCGCTTCTCGACGGGGCCATAACCGCCGCCGCCGGGTAGCTCCAGGATAAGACGGCGACCAGCGGGTACGTGCTGTCTGCCCTTGGCATTAAGAACCGTGCCATCATCAAGAACGACTGCGCCGGCAGCACCATTCTCACCACCCTCACGACCACGCGGCGGATGCTTGATGCGATCGAACATGGCGTTGAAGTAAATTTCATGCCCTTTGGTCGGCGCAATCTCAACAACCTGCCCAAGACCACCACGATATTGACCTGCGCCACCAGATCCGTCGCGCAATTCCTTGCGCCAGAATATAACCGGGCCGACATGTTCGGTGGCTTCAATCGACATCGAATGAACGCCACTTGGAAAGGCGGTGGCACTTAAGCCGTCGAGTTGCGGACGCGCACCCGTTCCACCACTATTAAACAATAGCACTTCGGCACGATGTCCGCCGTCTTTTGGTGCATCTTCCCCGGTCAATGGCCGCGCACTGACATGAAGGTTCCACAGAGCACCGGATCCTTCCGCCGGAATTTTGCCCGGTAACATCTTATGAACCGCACCAAGTACCGCATCCGGCACGAGATGACCAAGAACGTGGCGGACTGATACAGGCGCTGGACGCTGCGCATTAAGAATGCAGTCTTTCGGCGCGGTCACCTTGAATGGCAACAACGAGGCATGATTGTTCGGAATCTCCGGCGCAAGGGAGCATTTCAGACCATAGCAAGCATAGGCTGCTGAATAGATCAGCGGACAGTTAATCCCCTTAGGGCTTGGCGCGGATGTACCAGAGAAGTCGGCCAGGATATGATCCGAATACACATCAAGGCGCACAACGATATCGATAGGATCAAGATAACCGTCGACCCTCATGACATTGGAATATGTTCCATGCGGCAAGGCAGCAAGCCGTTCCAGCGTCGCATCATAGCTGCGCTTGAAAATGAATTCGGCCAGACCTTCAAGGTCGTCAAGATGAAATTCATCCATCATGTCCATCAAGCGGCGATGACCGATTTCGTTACATGCAGCAAGCGAATAGACGTCACCAACAACCTGATGGCTTTCGCGCACGTTGTTACGCAGAATATTGACGAGGTCTTTGTTGACCACACCGCGTTCCGCAAATTTCATGATCGGCACAAAAATGCCTTCCTCATAAACTTCATTTGCGTCGGGTCCAAAGCCACGGCCACCGACATCAACAACGTGTGCCGTACAGGCAAAAAAGCCGGTCAGCTCGCCTTTGCGAAAGCTTGGCGACACAACGGTAAAGTCGTGGAGATGTCCTGTGCCCTTCCAAGGGTCATTGGTAATGTAAACATCACCCTCAAAAATATTGTCACGGCCAATGTCATTGATGAAATGGCCGACTGCTTCCGCCATTGCATTGACGTGTCCGGGTGTGCCGGTGACGGCCTGAGCGATCATCAAACCAGCGCGGTTGAAAACACCCGCCGAAAGATCGCCGGATTCACGCACACTCGTACTGAAAGCGGTGCGGATGAGCGTGACTGCCTGTTCTTCAACAACAGAAATAAGTCGGTTCCACATGATCTGCATATGGACGTCTGAAATAGGTTTCTTTGTCATGATAACATTCCTCAAGCAGCTTTTGCGCGCAATAACAGGCATCCATCGGCCTGCATGATCACTTCGCGGCTAGCAGTCACGATGGTTGATGTTTCGCGTTCTGTGATGACAGCAGGTCCGGCGACCCAATCACCCGGTTTCATATCGGCACGTTCAACGACAGAGGCATCCAGAAAACGCTCTTCGAGAACATCGAATATCTGCCGCTGACCAGACACGAATGCCTGGGACTGTTTGTTTACAGGCTTTGCAGGCGATGGAGCGGCCGCATCTGCACTTGCACGTAACGACCAGCTCACGATTTCAACGTCCAGATCATCAATCACACGACCGAAGAAACGTTCATAGCATTCATCGAAAAGACCGCGGAAAAGGCCAGCATCTGCGTCCTGATAGTCTCGAACTTCGATAGTTACCGGCACTTCCCAGCCTTGGCCCGCATAGCGCATATAGGCCGTGCATTCGAGCGATGGGTTCGCATCAGGCGCGCCCGAACGGACAAAGGACGTTGCTTCTTCAACGAGTTCGCGAATGACCGTATTGATCGCGGTGCCATCAAAACGGCTCAGGCGACTATAGGCACTGCGGACAGATTCAAAACCAAAAGGAGCGCGCAGAAAGCCGATTGCCGAGCCGACGCCTGCACCGGGCGGAATGAGAAGATCATTAACACCGAGCTTTTCGCAAAGACGTGCCGCATGGACAGGCGCTGCTCCACCAAAGGCAATCATTGTGAATTCCGATAATTCCTTGCCGTTTTCCACCGCATGCATGCGCGCTGCGTTGCTCATGTTCTCGTCGACGACTTCACTCAAACCATAAGCAGAGGTTGCAACATCTGAACCGAGTTTACTTCCAATATCAGCTTCCATCGCCTTTTCAGACGCATTGCGTGACAGCTTCATAGCACCACCAGCGAAGCTTTCGGGATCAAGGCGACCGAGAATAACATCGGCATCCGTAACGGTTGGATGAATACCACCGCGATTATAGCATGCAGGGCCCGGTTCTGATCCAGCACTATGCGGACCAACGCGGATCTGACGCATGGAATCCACCGTTGCAATCGAGCCGCCACCGGCGCCGATCTCGACCATTTCGATAACCGGAATAGAAATCGGCATGCCGCTACCCTTCTTGAAGCGATACGTACGCGCCACTTCAAAGGTCTTCGACGTCTTGGGAACTTGTTGTTCAATCAGACAGATTTTAGCCGTTGTCCCACCCATATCGTAGGAAACGACCTGATCAAGCTTGTGATTGGCCGCAATATAGGCCGCGAAGATCGCGCCTCCTGCGGGCCCCGATTCAAGCAGACGAACCGGAAATTCAATCGCACTTTCAATGCTGATGATACCACCACCCGAATGGATCATGAAGACAGGTGAAACCAACCCCTCTTCGCGCAAACGGCCTACAAGACGATTGAGATAAGAAGCCATCAGCGGTTTTACATAGGCGTTCGCACAAACCGTATTGAAGCGCTGGAACTCGCGCATCTGTGGCGACACTTCCGATGAGATCGACACCGAAAGATCAGGTTTTTTAGCCAACAACCGATCACGGAAGCGGCGTTCATGTTCGCCATTGAGGTATGAATGAATAAGGCCGACAGCGACACTTTCATAGCCTTCCGCAATAATACGGTCGCAGAGCGTGTCGGCTTCCTTCTCATCAAGCGGCTTGAGAATTTCTCCCGTTGCTCCAATACGCTCATCGATGACCAATCGGTCATTGCGCGGAACAAGTGGTGCTGGCAGGACAATATCCAGATCATATTGCTCGAAGCGACTTTCAGTGCGCATTTCGATAACGTCACGGAAGCCCCTTGTCGTCACCAGTGCAGTCCTGGCACCGCGCCGCTCAATCAACGCATTCGTAGCAAGTGTTGTGCCGTGAATAACGGTATCGATCTGCTCAAGCTTAACTCCAGCTTTTTCAGCCACTTCAACAATGGCTTTGATGATCGCGTTTTCCGGAAATGCGTAATCCGTCAGCACCTTGGTCGAATGAAGAGTCTCACCAACTTCCATCGCCACATCAGTAAAGGTTCCGCCAATATCGACACCAACCCTGATCAGTTTGCCATCTATCGTCATGTTCTGCTTAACTCCCAGAAAGAGATCAATACGGTATGTGCGGGCGCAGCTGGAAAGCTGTAGAGCGGCACGTGTTTATCGGTTCCCGCAAATATCCTTTGCGGGTTCAATTTTGTTGCATGTGAGTGTTTTGGTGGTTGGTGTGCAGTTAACGCCGCACACCCTCTATTTTAAATCACGGGATAACTATTGCTTGCCCGTAAAATCCACGCCTTCAAGCTCGGTTGGTAGTTTCGGGCGATCAACACCAATCCACTTTTTATAAAGCGCATCCAATGATCCGTCGGCATTATGCCGTGTTACGAAATCATTGAGATAGTCGAGCATTTCCTGGTCGCCCTTACGAACAGCCATCGATTGAATGTTATCTGCAGCCTTATATTTGCGATCATAGTTACCGCCATTCCCCGTGCTGTCGATCACCAAACCATAAGTCAGACTTCCGAGAATAGCGTCTACCTGTCCGGACAAAAGGGCTTGCACGGTTGTTGCATCATCATCAAAACCTTTGGTTTTCGTTCCCGCTGGCGCAACCCTTCTAAGGATCGGCTCAAATGCGCTGCCTCGGTTAACGCCTATCGTATAATTTGCAAGGTCTTCATTGCCCTTAATGTCGAGGTCTTTTTTGCCCCAAACAGTGATGTCGTTTGCGGAGTAAGGCAGCGCAAACTGAATGACCTTGGCGCGTTCCGGTGTGACCGTCATAGACGGCACAAGAAAATCCACCATACCATTTGTCAGCAGTGGAATACGGTTTTGGCCGGTAACGCGTTCGAACTTGACCTCCACACCAAGCTCCTTGGCAATCAGATTGGCGACTTCAATGTCGTAGCCACCATTCTTGCCATTCTCGTCAATAAAGCCCCATGGAAACTGGTCCATCTGAACCCCAACAACGGCAACGCCCCTGGCTTTGATTTCGTCAGGTGATGCAGCGAGTGCAGCACCCGAAGCCCAAAGAGATGCAACAACACCTGCTGCCAGACTAAATGCGATCTTCGAAAACATGTTCTTACCTCTGGTTTATTTATTCTTGATTTAACGCGAAGCGTTGAGGCGCTTCTCGATCCGGGCGCTGTAGTAAGTGAGCGGAACACAAATGACGAAATACATGAGACCCACCGTTCCAAAGACCTTCATCGGCTCGAAAGTGATATTTGCCATGAGCTGTCCTGATCGCGTGAGCTCTGTCAGCCCAAGCAAAGCTGCCAGCGCGGTTCCCTTGATCAGATTGACCAGAAATCCGATGGTGGCAGGCAGACCTATGCGAAATGCCTGTGGCAGCACGACATCCTTCATACGATCAAAATATCCAACGCCGAGCGCACGTGCAGCCTCATCCTGACCGGTCGGAACAGCTTCAATACTTCCACGCCAGATTTCACCTAGAAACGCACTGGCATGCAGCGAAAGTCCGACGATCATGGCCACCCAAACATCGACACGAAGGCCCAACAGCGGCAAGCCAAAATAGACAAAGAAAAGTTGAATGAGCAGCGGTGTACCTTGGAAAATCTGGATATAGGTCGCCATCGTATAACGCAGCCATTTCATCCGGCTGGTACGCCCAAGCGCAACCATTAAGCCCGCAAGCCCTCCGAAAGTAAAAGCGAGGATTGACAACAAGACCGTCCAGCGTGCGCCTTCAAGGATGAAAAAGAATTCTCCTGAACCAAAACTACGGATCATCGCTAAGCCTCACTTCGTCGGATAGGAAAAGTAGGTTCTGCCGATGAATTGCAGAACGATGGAGAAGAACTGCGATAGTGCAAGATAGATAACGCCCAGTATGAAATAGACCTCAAAACTTCGGAACGTTTCTGAATCGATCATCTGTCCCACATAGGTCAGTTCTTCCGCAGAGATGGATGCCACCAGGCTTGAATTGAGCATCATCAGGATGAACTGGCTGCACAAAGCGGGGTAGACTGCGCGAATGGCCGGACGGAAGATAATGAAGCGGTAAATATCGAATGTATGAAGTCCCAATGCCTTACCAGCTTCAACCTGCCCAACCTTGATTGATTCAACACCACCGCGAACAATTTCAGCAGCATAGGCCGCGCAATTCAGCGTCATCGCCAAAATTGCCGCCTGTTCAGCAGTCAGTGTGATACCCATGGAAGGCATGCCAAAAAAGATAAAGAACAACTGCACGAGAAAAGGGGTATTCCGGATCAGTTCGATATAGCCAAACGCGATAAGCGAAATTGGCTTAATTGCGCTCATGCGCATAAGCATGAAAACGATACCGAGCAGCAGGCCCAAAACCATTGACGTTGACGATATTTTCAGTGTCAGGATTGCGCCATTAACGAGCGCCGGCCATGCTGCTAAGACTGGTCCAAAGTCAAATATATAGTGCATTCGCTATCTCCCACTTATTGCCTCTGTTCCCCTTATTGTCAGTGGTTGAGAATCTGCCCGAGAAACGCTTTGGCGCGCTCATGTTTGGGATAGCTGAAAAATTCGTTCGGTGGAGCGCTTTCGATAATCTCGCCGCGGTCCATGAAAATGACGCGATGGGCAACTGCGCGCGCAAACCCCATTTCATGGGTCACGCAGATCATCGTGATGCCATCATCCGCGAGAGATACCATAGTATCAAGCACCTCTTTGACCATCTCGGGATCAAGCGCCGAGGTCGGTTCGTCAAAAAGCATGATCTTGGGGTCCATGCAAAGTGCACGTGCAATGGCAACGCGCTGCTGCTGCCCACCGGATAGCTGAGCTGGATATTTGTTGGCCTGATCCGCAATATGAACGCGGTTGAGAAAATGCATTGCCTTTTCTTTAGCCGACGGCGTCGACGACTTGTGCACGCGGCGCGGAGCGAGCATGCAATTTTCCAGCACGGTCATGTGGGGAAACAAATTAAACTGCTGAAAGACCATCCCAACATCGCGGCGAATATGATCGACATTCGCTCCTTTGTTGCCCAAACGGGTTCCATTCACATCAATTATACCATCTTGTATTTCTTCGAGAAAATTAATGCAGCGTATCAGCGTGGATTTTCCAGAACCGGAAGGACCACACAACACAATATGCTCGCCGCGATTAACCTCCAGATTGATGTCTCTAAGTACATGAAGCTGGCCATACCATTTGTTGACCGCACTCATCTTGATGGCTTTGTCAGTCATCGAACTCTCGCTTCGTTATATCAGCACAATGGAAACAGCGCTTTAAGGCCGAACCTCAAAAATCGCATCGACTTCAACGGCGAACCCGCGTGGCAACGACCCTGCACCCAAAGCAGTTCGCGCGTGGCGACCTTTCTCGCCCAGAATTTCGACGAGAAGATCAGACGCCCCATCGATTACAGCTGGATGATCTTTAAAGTCTGGCACTGCATTGACAAAACCGCGCACCTGCAGACACGCAGAAATGCGGTCCAGATCGCCTTCAAGCGCAGTGGACACACGAGCTAGAATATTAAGCGCACAGATGCGGGCTGCCTGATAAGCCTGTTTCACATCCATCGTACTGCCCACCAAGCCAAGATAGCAATCAATACCGTCAACGCGCGGAACCTGCCCCGAGATATAAAGCGTATCACCGCTAAGCCTGAACGGAACATATGTGCCGCTTGGTGCCGTGATCTCTGGAAGAGTAATACCGAGTTCTTTCAGTCTGGATGAAACCGATCCCATCATGTTTCCCCTTATTGTTTTCCGCATCTCTTATTTTCATCATCTGTTATGCGACGAAAAGATTGTGATATTATCACTTGCGGTTTTGTTATGACATCAAATTCGCGGAAATATTACTTCTTGTCAAGATGGTTTATTAGATGTCGTACAGCGTTGGCGAAATATTCACTAACTGCATTTTATTGTTTTAAAATAACAACTTATCAATTTTCCATTCCGTATAATTGATTCCGATCTAATAAATTTTTTAATGAAATCTCTTTCTGAAATGCACATCTTGCATTTGATTTTCTTAGATTCAGCAATCTGTATCCATGGTAATTTTAACCAAAAGAGAAATAAATTTGATAAGAGATAATATCACTGCATGAATGATACTATCTTGCATATTCCATGAAGGCATCGTAACAAAGCTGAGAGATGAGAAAATGAATTGAGCGGGATAGATTTTCATTGAAAACACTGACATCGCGAACGATTGACAATCTCAAGGCGCTGATTACCGATGGGACACTCCAAAATGGAGACAAGCTCCCCACCTTGGCAGAGCTCGGCCACACACTTGGCGTCAGCCGAACGGTTATTCGCGAAGCGATTGCAGCCTTACGCTCAGACGGATTGCTGGAAGCCAAACACGGGGTGGGTATCTTTGTTCGCGATCAGGACAAAGCCAATGCCGCACCCGGCGAAGCTTCCACCATTCTGGAGCCGCTCGGTCTTTTATCCCTACCCTTTATGGACTTGCTTGAATTGCGAATGGCATTTGAGGTTCATGCTGCGGGGTTAGCCGCTCAGCGCAGATCATGGGCGCAGGAAGCTAAAATGTGGGAGGCTCTTAAACAGTTTGAGAACTCGCAGGATGACGAAGCGGCATTAGATGAACTCGATTTTGCTTTCCATCGATGCATAGCGGAAGCTACAAACAACCTCGCTTTCATCGAATTTTTCAGCGTGATGAGCGTGAAAATGCTACCGCAGCCAGCATTCTCACGCAATCTCAACCCCGCTCTGATCACGCCGGAATATATTCAAAACACGGTTATAGAGCATCACGCTATTTGCGAAGCGATCAGCTCAGGCGACACTGAAAAAGCCCGCAATGCGATGCAGGCCCACCTCAGCCGCAGCCATCAGCGCTATAGAGGCTTTTCGGGGAGTGTTGGTTCACCATTGAGCAATATTACCGAAGCTTAGTTATCAAACTTGCCCGCAATTTAGCTTTCATGGCGGAAATTGCACATCTACCCGGAACTGCATTCGGTAATATTGCAATTAAAGAATTTGCACTTTCGCTGACGGATTAATTTTCAATATCCGCTTAGGGTAATCATGCATCATTGCTCCGTCGCTAGAAGTGGCTCGGTTTGTCTGAACAGTTTCGGTCGTTTTGCTAAGTGGATTACCGCCTGGATTATGCCGCCACCATCATTGGTGTCAGCGCGTTGAAGTAAACCTGATCCGGTGTCTGCCGGTCAAGCGATGAATGTGGCCGTCGGCTGTTGTAGAAATTCAGATATCTGCCGATGCCAGTGCGGGCCTCGGACACGGTTTTGTAGGCGTGAAGATAAACCTCTTCGTATTTGATTGATCGCCAGAGCCGCTCGACAAAGACATTGTCCCGCCACGCCCCCTTACCGTCCATCGAGATAGCTATTTCTGCCTTTTTCAACACGTTAGTGAAGTCGATGGACGTGAACTGTGATCCTTGATCCGTGTTGAATATTTCAGGCTTTCCATAGCGCACCAGAGCTTCCTCAACCGCTTCGATGCAGAAGTCCGCCTCCATCGTGATCGACAGTCGCCATGACAGAACCCGGCGGCTGAACCAGTCGACGACAGCGCACAGATAGACAAAACCACGTGCCATCGGAATATACGTTATATCCATTGCCCACACCTGATTGGGTCTGGTGACCGCTAGCTTGCGCAGGAGATAGGGATAGATTTTATGCCCTGGCGCTGGCTTCGAGGTGTTTGGGCGACGGTAAATCGCCTCGATGCTCATCTTCTTCATCAGCGTAGCGACATGTAGTCGCCCAACCTCAAGCCCTTCGCCTTTCAAAAGCCCCTGCAACATCCGACTTCCCGCGAATGGATATTCCAGATGCCGTTCATCGATCCGGCGCATCAGTGCCAAATCGCCATCCGATACAGGGCGCGGTGAATAGTAGACACTGCTACGGCTGAACCCGAGCAGCTTTGCCTGTCGTGCGACCGAAAGCTTGTGAGCGCGGTCGATCATTTCCTTCCGCCCAGCAATCCCGCCTTGCTGAGCGCTCCGGCTAAAAAATCGTTCTCCAGAGTTAGCTCGCCGATCTTGGCATGCAGCGTTTTAACGTCGACGGTTGGCTCTGCTGGTTCCGCCTTGGTCTCGTCGCCGAAAACCCCGATCGCCCCCTCAAGAAGCTGATCTTTCCATTGCTTTATCTGGTTCGCGTGCACGTCAAACTGCTGGGATAATTCAACTAGCGTCTGCTCGCCTCTGATCGCAGCGAGCGCAACTTTTGCCTTGAAAGCTGGACTATGGTTTCGGCGTGGTCGTCTCGTCATGGTATCTCCTGTTCCCGGCATCTAAGCCGCACTCAGGCAGAAATTCCACTTATCCTAGCTGTGCAGATTTCCCGAGCCACTTCTGCTTTACGTGCAGCCTCAGCCAAACGCGGCACAAATTTGGGAAAACTATAGGGAATGGAGAGAACGCTTAATGCCGATGCCGACCAAACCGCGACAGGATCATCGAGTGCCACATAGGAGCCGCGCTTCACGGCACTTAGTGCTGCAAACAACGGCTGTGCTTGCGCTGCAGCACGCGCACCCTCCCCGTACCACATGATCAAAACATCAGCGTCTATGCAGCGCATCTCAACCCTTAGAACCCCGTGCGTCTTTAGGAGCATGAACCCGGAATCTAAGTTTTATCTTTTGCATAGATTCTCAATTTCACGCCGATAAGTTAGAACTTATAGGAAATTCCGCCTGCGATCGTGCGCGCTTTGCCATACGAACAGGCGTATGCATGCTTGGTGCAGGTTTTAGCGCCGCCGCCTTATTAATTTGGGGAGGAACGCTTAAAATACCGCTTAAGCCTGTCACCACCTATCGAACTGACAGTCCATCTGCAGCTCTGAGCAAAGAGGCACAACCGCTAATAGATCTGTGAGCTTGAGATCCAGTCAAGAATCGGCGGCTCTCTTAATCGTCTTCCGTGACACTTGACTGGAGTTCAGCAAATTTCGTAGCCATCGTTGGATTGCCACGCGTCAATCGCTTGACTGTCAAATCCTCAGCCTTGTCATTTGCAAGCCGCAAGTTGTTTGCTGACTTGTGAAGTGCTTCTTTCGTCTTTTCCAAATCTTTGATAGCTTCATCAATACGCTTGATTGCTTCTTCAAAACCGTCTGAGGCCAGACGCCAGTTTCTCCCGAAAGCTGATTTGAAATCGTCAAGCTGGCTTTCAAAATTGGTGATGTCGACGTGTTGTGCTTTTACCAAAGCCAGTTCAGTCTTGTACTTCAATGAGTTCATTGCCGCGTTTCGTAAAAGCGTAATGATTGGAATGAAGAATTGTGGCCGCACCACATACATCTTTGGGTAACGATGAGATACGTCTACAATGCCGGTATTGTAGAGTTCGCTCTCCGGTTCCAGCAGTGAGACCAATACTGCAAATTCACAGCCCTTAGCGCTGCGATCCTTGTCCAGTTCTTTGAAAAAGTCCTCGTTCTTTTTCTTTGTAGCAGTCTGATCATTTTCATTTTTCATCTCGAACATGATCGAAACGATTTCAGACGCGCCATCATCTATATCGCGGAAGATGAAGTCCCCCTTGCTACCGTTGCGCGCGTCATTGTCTTTCTCAAAATATGCACGGGGGAAGGCCGTCGCTCGAATTCGGTCGAACTCGGTGGCACAGTGTTGTTCGAGCGTTTCTCCGATCATCTTTGTCGACAGCTTTGCTTTCATATCTCTCAAGCGTTCAATAGCGTCATCGCGATCCCGGAGTTGTGTTTCGTACTTGTCCTTGAGAGCCGTTTCAGCCAGCTTCTTTTCGAGCTCTACCCGGGAAAGACCGTTCTTCAGCTCCTCGCGTTCTCTTTCAATCGCGCTGACCGCTTGTGTAACAGCGAGTTGCTGCGAAAGTTCTCCCGCATCAAGTCTCGCCTTTAAGCTCTGGATTTCAGCGTCCTTAATTGAACCAGCTTTTTGCAACTCTGAAATGAGCTTTGCCTCGGCGAGTTTCGACATCGCTTCCTGATCACGTCTGGCATTATCAAGATCGTTCACCAGCTTATCACGCTGCTTTTCAACGTCGCTCAAAGCCTCAGCAACCGCTAGTTTGCGCGCAACTTCGCCTGCCTCAAGTTTCGCGCGCAATTCCTGGATTTCAGAATCCTTCGCAGAAGTCGTTTTCTGTAGTTCACTAGCAACCTTAGCCTGTGCCAGTTCCACTGCGTTGCGCTTGTCCTGCTCGGCCAGATCCAAACGCTCATGCAGTTGCTTCTCGAAATCTCCGTCTCTAACCTGCTTTAAAATGTCAGCATAACCAGCCTCGTCGATCTTGAAGGCCTTGTTGCAGTGAGGACAAATGATTTCATGCATGATTATTTTTGTTAGCCTTGATTTGCACTGAAGGGAGAGCAAGCGATGGAAGCGATTAGTCGGTCATCATGTGAAATATTCCGATCCAAGCGGTCAAGGCCAATTTCCAATCGCTTACTCAATCCGCTAAAGTCCAAATAGCCGTGCTACTCGCCAATTGAGCAATACCTTAATACCTGAACAGGTGTGCAATGAAACGCGGCCGGTCAGACGAAGTCCCCTTGTTGTTTTTGCACCATATGCAGGCCTTCAATACCGCAAAGCGTAAAACCGGCCGCGGCTTCGGACTTAAAGTCGAAGATAGAGCATGTGCAACGCTTGATTCCGCACTGATCACGCTGAGTGCGATTATTAAGATACTTGCTGGAGCGCCCGCAATGATGGCGCTAATCTGTCTGAGCCGGTTCCATTTGCGTATAACGAGAAGCTTCATTGTAACGTTCAAGCAGTTTCGGACTGAAATACATAACTCAGCGATACATGTGAATATCAAAGAGCTCCGATTTTATCTTGGAAACCGTTGGGCCTCCTCAAGAATATTCAAATCCATGTGGTTGCGCATGTAGCGCTCCGAAGCCTTTTGAAGCGGCTGATAGTCCCAAGGGTAGTAAGCGCCATTGCGAAGCGCAGTGTAAACCACATGCCGGCGCGCTTGACTGGCCCGAACCTGCTGATCATAAAGTTCTAAATTCCAGCGCTTCTCTGCCTGTGTCTTAAGACGTTTAAAGACGTCCTGATATTCAAACGCATCGGCGAGGTTCGACAGTTCGTCCGGGTCTTCTGCAAGATTAAACAGTTGCGGTGGATCAGCCTCGCACAGATTAAGTTTCCACTGCCCCTCTCTTACCGCGACCATGGGCGCGATAGTGCCCTCCGCAGCATATTCCATTGGCACCACGCCGCGCGATTTAGCGCCTGATGCGACATCGACCAATGACGCCCCATCGGTCCAAGGCATGATATCGCTGAGATTTATTCCAGCGAAGTCAGCAAGCGTCGGCAATACATCAAGCGTTGATACAGCTTCTTCAATCCGTCCCGGCTTAAGCTGCGGCGACGCGATCATCAAAGGCACACGCGCAGAGCCATCAAAGAAGTTCATCTTAAACCACAGCCCGCGCTCACCGAGCATATCTCCGTGATCTGACGTAAAAACAATAATTGTATTTTCAGCCATCCCGCATCGATCAATCACATCAAGAATGCTGCCAATTTTATCATCGACATAGGAAATATTAGCAAAATAGGCCTGACGCGCGGCCCTGATCTGCTCCCGGGTCAGATCATAATCTTCCGCTTTGCAAGCCCGTAGCAAACGTTCGCTGTGCGGATCAATTTCACTGGCAGGCAATGGTCCAATTTTTGGATCAAGCTCGGGAATATCTGCATAAAGATCAAAGAACTTTTTTCTCGCCACATAGGGATCATGTGGATGCGTAAAGCTCACAGTGAGGCACCATGGGCGGTCATCATGGCCGCGAGCCAGATCATAGAGCTTGGTCTCAGCCTGATAAGCGACCTCGTCGTCATATTCGAGTTGGTTTGTTATCTCAGCTGTTCCAGCCCCCGTGATCGATCCAAGATTATGATACCACCAGTCAATCCGCTCACCCGGCTTGCGATAATCCGGTGTCCATCCAAAATCCGCAGGATAAATATCTGTCGTCAAGCGTTGCTCAAAGCCATGCAATTGATCAGGGCCAACAAAGTGCATTTTGCCTGACAAAGCTGTTTGGTATCCAGCATTCCGCAAATGATGCGCATAGGTCGGTATTTCTGACGAAAACTCAGCCGCATTGTCATAAACGCCGGTGCGCGATGGCAATTGCCCCGACATAAACGAGGCACGTGCCGGCGCGCACAACGGGCTTGCCGTATAGCAATTCGCAAAACGTGCAGATCTTTCGGCCAGCTTTCTTAAATGTGGGGCATGAAGAAACTCGGCCGGTCCGTCAGGAAAGAATGTGCCATTCAGCTGATCGACCATCAATATCAGTATGTTCGGCTTTGTCATGGGAAGAACCATCAATGGAGATAAAGTACAAACGTCAAACGACGGGCGCAATCAACGCCCGCCGAAACCAAGACTGTCGTGCGACTTATAATCCGAGCTTTGCCTTCACTGCGGCAGCGCCCGGTTCGCCCTTGAGCGTGGTTACACCATCAAGCCATTTATCTATCTGAGCCGGATTGGATTTGAGCCATGCAGTTGCCGCAGCAGTGCCTTCAGTTCCCTCGTTAAGGATCTTGTCCATCAGCTCATTTTCGAGATCAACCGTGAACGTCAATTGCTTGAAGAATTTAGCAGCGTTTGCACAATCGTTGGCCCAACCCGTGCGTGAAAGCGTGTAGACTTCAGCGCCACCGTAATTCGCACCAAAATAATCGTCACCACCCGCCAAATATTCGATGTTGAGTTTGGTGTTCATCGGGTGTGGCGCCCATGCGAGAAACACAACCCATTGCTTATCGCGGTTCTTGCGGTCCACTTGAGCAAGCATTGCCTGCTCGCTTGATTCCACAAGGTTCCAGCCCTCCAGCTTGAACTTTTTATCTTCAATAATTTTCTGAATGTTTTGGTTCGCGGGCGCACCGGGTTCGATGCCATAGATCTCTTTGCTAAATTTATCAGCATGCGCTGCAAGATCAGCGAAATCTTTCACACCCTCTTTAGCCACGTAGTCAGGAACAGCCAATGTGAACTTTGCGCCTTCAAGGTTCTTTACCAAAACCTCAGCAGCATTTGCTTTATCGAGATCATCCCGGAATTTCTGCTGCGCGGGCATCCAGTTGCCAAGAAAAACATCCAGATTACCGGTTTTGAGTGCCTCATATCCGATAGGAACTGACATTGTCTTCACGTCAGGCTTATAGCCAAGACCGTCAAGAAGCACGCTGGCTATTGAATTCGTTGATGTAATATCCGTCCAACCCGGATCAGACAGACGAATTGTTTCACACGCCGCAGCATCAGCCGCAGAGGCTGCATTCGACAAACCTGCAAAGCTCGCAAGTGCAATTGCTGTCATTGTAAGGTAGCGCATATCTGTCCCCTATCTGTATTTAGCGAAATGATTTTCAATCAAAATTCGTTATGTCTTGCATTCCTTGTTTAAGAAAAACATCTTTAGGGATAAGGGAAAAGACACTGATTTTTTATCACAGTCATAAAGGTTATTTATGGTTTCTCCATCCTGGGATATGGGCAGTCTCGGCGTTTTTGAAGCTGTTGGACGATTAGAAAATCTAACTCTCGCAGCGCGTGAGTTAGGCATGACACAACCTGCTGTCAGTTATCAAATAAAACGAATGGAAGATCGATTGGGCGTATCGCTGTTCGCACGACGAGCCCGAGGCGTCGAAATTCTCCCAGAGGGACGCATACTTTATGATGCTGTGCGTCGCGGCCTTGACGGTATTGAAGATGCAATTCAACAAATTAAACGCAGACAGCGAACTCCCGGCCTGCGCATTGCAACAGATTACGGCTTCGCTGCGTTTTGGCTGATGCCGCGTGTAGCGAAATTCCGCCCCAGACATCCTGATGTTGACGTTCGTATCACCGCATCTTCTATGATCAAGCCGCTGGATTATCGCGAAGCCGATGTTGCAATCTTGTTTGGAGCAAAGGACGACGTCCCAAAAGACTCTATTGCATTCATCGGAGAAGCTGTTGTCCCTGTCTGCTCTCCTGCATTTTTAGAGGAACATGGCCCTTTCCCGAATGCGGCGGGTATCAAATCATCGGCACTTTTGCACCTGGATACATTGCAAGGCGATCGCTGGTACACGTGGTCAACATGGCTTGAGGCTATCAACGAAGAGATTGATGAGGGAAATTACGGGTTGATTTTCAACACTTATAACTTGGTTTTGGAAGCAGCTATGGCCGATCAGGGGATCGCGCTTGGCTGGGTGGGACTTATCGATAATGCAATAGCGCGCGGGAAGTTGGTCCACGCCTGCGATGTGACACTGACAAGCGCAAAAGGCTATTGGCTTGTTTTTAGTCCAGACATTTCAAACGATGCCCGCGCCTTATGCATGCAGCTACTCGACATCACAGCGTAATGTTTGGATGAAACAATGGAGTATGAACCTCTTGCCCCTATTACTGGATCGAGTGCTGATTGCAAGTCAAGAAACTGCCCCGCGCAGAATATTGCTTTCCGTTTTCCAGAGTGCCAGTCGAGATTGTTGGTTCCGATTCCAAACAATCAACGCAAGGTGCCAAATGGGTTGGAAAGAGATGAACAGCAGCAAATGTGCCTGGAGATGACATTGCCGAAAGCAAGATGTAATTGAGGCAGGCTCTCCAAAACACTCGCTAACTCATTTTTTTAGTATGATCGCATTCAAAAGCAAGACTATTATGGGCTTGACGGCCAATTCAGCTCAGCAAGGGTAGAGCGAACTGTTATGATGCCTAGGAGAGAATCTGCGTCACAGATCGGGTAGCTGAAATCATCATCGGTACAAACTGACGCGTGATGGTATTTTCATCATATCGTAGATTAGACGCAGCAAGCACCACAGCAGCTGTCGTGTGACCATCTGGCAAATGGATTGGTGCGGCCAAGGCGATGTCGTTGGCGTAAACCTGCTCTACGGCAATCGCAAATCCGCGCTGACGGGTTTCATAAATACGTTGCCATATTTGTTCAGGCTCGACGATTGTCCTGGGCGTATAAGCACGCAAGTCACTTCGCGCGAGAATATCTTTAATCTGATCGTCCTGTAGTCCGGCGAGAAAAACCAGCCCTGCCGCAGAGCAATAAGCAGGAAGCTTACTGCCAACGATCACATCGTTGTCAAGTGTGTTGGCGGACAGATAACGAGCCAGATAAATAATGTCGGTGTCATCGCGCAATGTCAGGGAGATTGTCTCTCCCGTGCTGCGATTAAGGTGCATCAAATATGGATGCGCACGCTGCACCAACTGGCTGGATCGCGTATAGCGATACCCCATATTCAGCGACTTGGCTGAAAGCTCATAAGTCTTCGCATTTGGTACTTTTTGAAGATAACCAAGATATAGCAGAGTATGCGCAAAGCGTTGCGCAGCAGAACGGTCGATCCCTGCGCGCTGAGCAAGCTGTGTGAGCGTTTGACGAGAGTGAACAGCATCAAAGGTTTCCAGAACGCGAAACGCTTTTTCCACGGCCCGAACCAGCATTGGATCGTCGTGTTCTTCGTCGTGATGCGCCATTTCAAGCCGTCCCTCCGCCTTGTATCAAGCATCCCCGATATCATGCATCTAAGCAATAATGCTCACTTGATATGAATTAGTTACAGAATTTTCTATTGGTCTATAGGTATATATCTGAGCCGGTGTGGTCACTTAGTCGCAAAAGGTGCCGAGAACGGCACCTTTCTTGTTGAATATCAGAAATCAGAAACGAACACCTTCAGATAGCGCGGATGTATCCATTCCCGCATCCTTGAAGCCTTCAATCAGCAATGGAACGATTGCCTGACTTGAACGGTTTTCTTCTGCCCACTTCTGGAGAAATGCCTGAACGCGACCATCTTCATCGATCCGCGTTGCCGCTGAAACAGGAATGCCATGTGGTGGCGTCGGAACCGTATAGCTGGAGAACACAGCTGGAGCTGTCGAGAATGTTTTGACGCAAATCGGCAGCTCCTGGATCATGTAATCTGCACGTCCGGACTGAACAGCCATGATGGCTTCGCTCATTTCCTTCAAGCTCATGATCTTCGCTTTTGGCATGCTTTCTTTAATAAAATTGGTCTGCGCTGTTCCTGTCACCATAGCAAAGGTGACGTCTGGGTTGTTATATTCTTCCCATGTCGCCATTGGTTGCTTTGCTTTCGAACCGATTACGCAATCGGACATCTGCCAAACAGGACCAGCCATAGCCAGCGCCTTTTTGCGCTCTTCCGTAGCGGTCATGCCGGGGAAAATATCCAGACGGCCAGATTGCAGGTCAAGAACAATGCTCTGCCACGTGACTTCACGCCACTTCAGCTTCAGGTCTTTACCCATAGCCTTGCCAAGATCGGCAGCCATCTGACGGCAAACGCGCGGACCATAGCCAGCATATTCGAGTTCACCACCAACATGAAAAGACGTCGGTGGGTAATTACGAACGCCGCCGCAAACAACTTCGCCGGTGCGTTCGATCTTGTCCCATACAGATTCTGCCATAGCCGGCGCGCTGGCAACAGCTGCCGAACAGGCCAATAAGGCAGCTACGATCATCCTCATCATGTCGATATTCCCTTCGTTTGCTCTTCTATAGAGAGCTTCAATTCAACCAACAGCAGCATGTATTTTTCTATCAGAACAAGACAAGCGAAAAGTTTATTTTTCGTTCTTTATGCCTGTTAAAACCGTAGTTATACGAGTATTTATCAAATTAAGATCGCATAACAATAAACAATAATCGCTGTACGATTAAATATGCATTTTTATCTTGAAAATGCTTTTCACTGAATCCGAATCGCGTTAGCGCTTAAGAAAAAGGCCGCCTGATCGGGAATGAACACGGTCGCAAAATGGGAGTGCATGCAGATGTACCAATTTGACTGGTCCGTTATTCTCGACGGACAATTGTGGCTTAACGCTATCGGTGTGACCGTTGCTTATGCAGTCGTAACATCTCTCGCTGGCCTACTCATCGGCGTCATACTTGGTCTTGCTCTGGTGTCGCGCATACCCGTGCTTAAATGGCTGATAAACGCCTATATCCATCTGTTTCGCTGCACACCGCTTCTTGTTCAGATTGTATGGTTCTTTTATGCTCTGCCGATGCTGACAGGCTACACCTTGCCAGATTGGTTCGCCGCTGGCTTGGGTCTCACGCTCTATATGGGCGCGTTTGCAGCCGAGATTTTCCGTGCAGGCGTTATCTCCATAGAACGCGGCCAATGGGAAGCATCAACTGTGCTCGGCTTCTCCTACTTCACGAAAATGCGCCATATCATTCTACCACAAGCAACACGCAGAATGATCCCACCTATCGTGAGCCAGACAATTCTCCAGCTTAAAAATACGTCTCTTCTATCCGTCGTTGCCGTGCCAGACATTATGTACGCGGCAGGAAGTCTGACGATGGACACTTACAGGCCGCTGGAAGTCTACACATTCGCGGCACTGCTTTATCTCGTCATTTTGACACCCGTAACTTTGATCGCCAATCGCTTTGAAATCAAACACTAGGGGTGCGTCATGATTAATGTAAAAAATCTGCGAAAAACATTTGGCACTCATGAAGTTCTCAAGGGTATTGATCTCACTGTAAATCGCGGTGATGTAGCCGTTCTGATTGGCCCATCCGGTTGCGGAAAATCAACTTTGCTCCGCTGCCTTGATTTGCTTGAGCAGCCAACTGAAGGCCATATTGAAATCGCAGGTAAAAGCCTCGAATTTTCGCCGAAGAGTAAATTCTCCGAACGCGTGCAAGCTGACTTTCGCGCAAAAACAGGCATGGTCTTCCAAGGTTTTCATCTGTTTCCACATATGACCGTCTTGCAAAACGTTATGTCGGGGCCGCTGCTCAACAAGCTCAAAACCAAGCAGCAATCCAAAGAACTGGCGATGTCGCTGCTTAAGCGCGTCGGACTGGCTGATAAGATTGATCTTTACCCTCAGCAAATCTCAGGCGGTCAAGCGCAGCGTGTTGCAATTGCACGCGCACTGGCCCTGGAGCCGGAAGTCATGCTGTTTGATGAGCCGACATCCGCCCTTGATCCTGAGCTTGTCGGAGAAGTCCTCGATGTGATGCAGGGACTGGCAGCCGATGGAACGACCATGATTGTGGTTACCCATGAAATGAGCTTCGCGCGCAATGTGGCATCAAAAGTTATCTTCCTGGAAGGTGGGCATGTCGTCGAAACTGGCGCACCGGAAGACGTCTTGCGCAACCCGCAAACTGATCGGCTGAAATCCTTCCTGTCCAAGGTCGAACATTAATTACATCCAATCAAAATGGGATATTTGATCATGAAACATTCTGACTTGCAGGGTATGTATCCTGCAATTCCAACACCGCTGACTGATGATGGAAAACTCGATGTCGCGAAACTGGAAACCCTGATCGAATTCAACCTGGCTGGCGGAGCAAAAGGACTTGCACCGATCGGCGGCACAGGCGAATTTACAGCCTTGTCATCGGAAACACGCCTTGCTGTCGTTCGGGAAACCGTTCGTATCGTCAATGGCCGGGTTCCGGTTGTTGCTGGTGTTGTATCTCCCGGTTGGGCAGAAGCTGTCGAGCATGGAAAGGCATTTAAGGAAGCGGGTGCAGACGCTCTTCTTCTCGTAACGCCCTTCTACGTCATTCCAAGCCAACAGGGTGTCATTGACTATTTCCACGCCTATCGTCAGACAGTCGATCTGCCTATCGTTTACTACGATGTCCCTTCCCGCACGAGCTTTGTGACGGCTGTTGAAACACTCAAAACATTGGGTGAAGACGGAACGATCATCGGTGCCAAAATCTGCAATACCGATGCCTATTACTTCAATCGCTTGTCGGCGGCGATTGGCGACAAAATCGCTCTGCTGTCCGGCGATGATATGATTTATGCCGTGCATATCATGTATGGCGCGACAGGCGGCATACTTGCCAGCGCGCCGATGTTGCCAGCATTTTGGACACGTATTCACGACACGCTTATCAGTGGCAATTATGCTGAGGGTATTGCGCTGCATCGTCAGCTGCTCCCGACTTTTGCAGCACTTTTCAACGAAGTGAACCCCGGTCCGCTCAAGTCCATGATGGCTGATCTCGGCAGGCCTGTCGGTCCAGTTTCATTGCCGCTTAGAGCGCCGAATGAGATGACCCTCAGTCTCATTTCCGAGGCTATTGAAGGTCTGAAAGCGCAAGGGATCGCATAAGCAATGGCAGGCGGGGCGGAGTTTCTGGATTTTGCAGAGGCGAGAGAAAAGGCAAGGTCTTTTCTGCCCCGCGCTCTATTTGACTATATTGATCGGGGCACGGAAGCGGAAGACGCGATTGCAGCACTTCATCGTGGTTTTAAAGCAAAACGCATCGTTCCCCATGTGCTGCGCCCCGTCGCATCACCTGATCTATCAACGCGCTATCTTGGTCACGATCATAGTTGCCCCTTCGTAATTGCTCCTACCGCGTTGGCTGGTATGGTTCGACACAATGGCGAGGTCGTTATGGCGCGGGCAGCACAAGCGGCAAATCTGCCTTTTGTGGTCGCTACCCAATCCTCAACAAGCATAGAGCAAATCGCGGGCGGCGCACCGGGAAGCGAACTCTGGTTCCAGCTTTATGTCTGGAATGATCGCAACGAGACATGGAAATTACTGGAACGCGCCAAATCATGCGGTGTCGAAACACTCGTATTGACGGTGGATACACCCGCATCACCCAAGAAAATCCATAACCGGCGCAATGGCTTTGGCGTTCCGTTGCAACCATCTGCAACTCTGGCGCTCGACCTGATGACGCACCCACGCTGGACGCTTGGCGTTATGGGACGTTATGCGCTTGGCAATGGATTTCCTTCCTACGCGCACTACCCCGGCGAAGTCGCGAAAGCCGTTATGCAATCCATTCGTGATCCGCGCTTCGCTCTCGATATGGTTCTGGACCTTGAATTCCTCAAAGAGCTTCGCCGCCGATGGCCACATAAGCTCGTCATCAAAGGTGTTATGGCCATCAGCGATACACTCACCATGTTTGAAGCAGGTTGCGATGGAGTGGTCATCTCGGCGCATGGTGGCCGCAATATGGACAGCGCAACGCTTCCTTTGGAAGTTCTTCCGAGAATACGCGACGCTGTCGGTCCCGATAAGACGCTTTTTGCAGATAGCGGCGTCAGGCGTGGTTCGGATGCAGCCAAGTTACTTGCGGCCGGTGCTAACGGTGTCTTCTTAGGGCGCGCTCCACTCTATGGGCTGGCTGCTGACGGGGGCGATGGCGTCGTTCGCATAGTCGACCAACTCCGCGATGAGCTTCGATCATTTCTCGCTTTCGCAGGCGCCCCCACCATTCGAGATCTTCGACAATCTGAGTGGATTGTTTAGCAGCCCACACTTTTATTCAACCAACTCTATTTCAGGCCAGTTCCATGCAATTCAAGTCCGATAATCATGATCAATTACTCGCAACCCTGCGTGAGGTGATTGGCGATCAGTATGTGATGACGGATGCGCATGATACTGAGCCTTATCTTACCGATTGGCGTGGTTACGAAACAGGCAATGCACTTGCTGTTGTTTTCCCCGCGACGACTGAAGAAGTATCGCAACTATTGCGGATCGCAGCCGAATATCATTGTTGCGTGGTTCCTCAGGGCGGCAATACGGGCCTGGTGCAAGGCGCAATCCCGGTAGGAGAAAGCCGCGCAATTGTTCTGGGCCTTCGTCGTTTGGATCGTGTCCGCGAAATTGACAAAGCATCCAATCTTATCGTGCTGGAAGCTGGTGTGACCCTTTCAGCCGGACACGATGCCGCTGCAAGCGTTGATCGCCGTATACCGCTGCATCTTGGCAGTGAGGGCAGCGCGCAAGTCGGAGGCCTCGCAGCTACAAATGCTGGTGGCACAAGCGCTCTGCGTTATGGTCCAATCCGCGAATTGATTTGCGGTATAGAAGTCGTGTTGCCGGATGGGCGTATTTTCAGCGACTTAAAAGCGCTGCGCAAAAACAACACGGGCTACGATCTGAAAAACTTATTCATCGGATCAGAAGGTACGCTCGGCGTCATCACCGCTGTAGCGTTGCGTATGCAGCCTGTTTTGCGCTCATCAGGCCATGCATGGATTGCGTTGCCCAATCTTGAAACAGCCGTCGAAATTTTGATCGGAATACAAGACCGCTTTGACAGTGCCGTACAAGCTGTTGAGCTTTTGTCCGGCAATCAGGTTGACCTCGTTTTGCAGCATATACCGCGCTCTCGCCATCCACTGGAAAGCCGGCCTGAATGGTCACTTTTGGTAGAGTTGGGAAGCACGGATCCCAAAGCTGATCTGCAGAATGCTCTTGAAGAATGGCTTAGCGAGCTATTTGAGGAAGGCATTGTTGAAGATGCATTCATCGCGCAAAGCGATGCTCAGGCTGCCGACATCTGGCATTTGCGGCATTCGGTTTCCGAAGCAAATAAGCTCGAAGGTCATAGCCTGTCGCACGATATTGCCGTTCGTCCGGCACTGGTTCCCGAACTCATTAAGCGTGCGACAGATGCAGTTCATGAGCTGCATCCAGATGCGTATATTCTCATCGTTTCCCATATCGGTGACGGCAATGTTCATTTCATTGCGCATTTCAAACATGACCAGTGGGCCAGCTTTGAAAACCCGAAGCTCGTGACTTCGGAAATCATGACACGCGTGCATGATGTTGTTGATGAGCTCAATGGAACGTTTTCTGCTGAGCATGGCATTGGTCGCAAGCTAACCGCAGAACTTAACCTGCGTACTGACTCAGTGCGCATGGAACTGATGCGTTCAGTTCGGGATTTGCTTGATCCAAACCAAAGACTGAATCCTGGCAGTGTCGTTACGTTAGCCTGAGAGCAAAAATATTTATCGAGCGAGTGATCTGCTGTTAGTTTTCGTTTGAGTTTGATCCATTTTTCCATTCCGCCGTAATCCACTTACGCCTAATAAAACTGTTGTCGTTCAACTCACTACCACGGATCTGGGTGGACTAACGCGAAATGGAAATACGGTTTAAATCCTGGTGAAACTCAACACTCTCATTTATGCACGCCCAAAAAGTCGCGTCATGAGCGACTTCTTGCTTTAGTGAAAATTCCGGCTCTTCACCTTCAGCGTGTCGATGTGAAGATCCGGTATAAAAATATCTCGAATGGGCATCGCCGGCTTCGGGGCCTCGCGCTGATCAGGCCCGGCCCCATGCTTGATCTGGTCGCCTCGCCCATGCGGAACCGGAAAGTCACTGTCCCGCTCGCCAAGGCTTGAGAGATCGCCGGAGAAGTCGAACAGCCGTTGGGCCACGAGATGGACGACCTCGCCCTCACGTTGGATCTTGCCGTGGATCCCCATCATCGAAGCGGTCATCAGCACCCGGCGCTGGCGCTCAAACAGTGACGGCCAGACGACAGAGTTGACGATCCCGGTTTCGTCCTCAAGCGTCAGGAACATCACCCCCTTGGCCGAGCCTGGGCGCTGGCGGACAAGCACGAGTCCGGCTGTCCACAGCCAGCGGCCATCACGCTCGGACATGGCTTCGGCGCAGGTCACGATCCGCTTCGCTCGCAACTCCTGTCGCAGGAAACTCATCGGGTGTTGGCGTAGCGTCAGGCCGGTATGGGAATAGTCCTCGACGACCTTCCTGCCCTCGGTCATCGATTTCAGGGCAACATCGGGCTCAATTGCTTCCGAAGCCGTCCGCGCGTCGCGCGCGTCCGCCGCAGCCCAGAGCTCGAGCGGCTCGTTGCGCAACGGTTTGATATCCCAGAGCGCCTGCCGGCGCTCCAAGCCAAGGGATGGCAGGAATGCGTCTGCTTCGGCCAGCTTGACCAGCGCTGCTGTCGGCACGCCGGATCGCCGCCACATGTCATCGGCCGAATGGAACGGCTCCTCGCCGCGGGCGAGAACGATCCGGGCAGTGTCATTCTCAGAGAGCCCTTTCACCAGACGCATCCCGAGCCGGACTGCCAAGCGCCCTTCCCGACCGGTCGGCTCCATCACGCAGTCCCAGCGCGAGGCGTTTACGCAGACGGGCCGGATCTCGACACCATTCTTCCGGGCGTCCTGAACGATCTGCGCGACACTATAGAAGCCCATGGGCTGGCTATTGATCAGCGCCGCACAGAAGATATCCGGGTGGTGGCACTTGATCCAGCAGGAGGCATAGGCGATCAGCGCAAAGCTTGCGGCATGGCTCTCCGGAAATCCATAGGAGCCGAAGCCTTCGAGCTGGCCAAAAGTTTGTTCGGCGAATGCGCGGGCGTAACCATTCTTCAACATGCCGGCGATCAGCTTGTCCTTGAACTTGCTGACGCCACCGGTGAACTTGAAAGTCGCCATGGATTTGCGCAGCTGGTCGGCCTCTCCAGCTGTGAAGCCGGCACAAACCATCGCAACCCGCATCGCACTTTCTTGAAACAGCGGCACACCCAAAGTCTTGGAAAGAACTGCTTCGAGTTCAGGCGTCGGATAAAAAGGCTCCTCCTTGCCCTCGCGTCGGCGCAGATACGGATGCACCATGTCACCCTGGATCGGGCCGGGGCGGACGATCGCAACCTGAATGACGAGATCATAGAAGGTTCGGGGTTTCAGGCGCGGGAGCATTGCCATCTGAGCCCGGCTTTCGATCTGGAATGTGCCGAGCGTCTCGGCCTTGCGGATCATCGCATAGGTCATTGGATCCTCCTGCTCGACATCGGCAAGACCCATGGGCAGGTTCTTGTGTTCGGCCAGAAGATCAAAGGCGCGGGCCATGCAGGAGAGCATGCCAAGGCCGAGCACGTCCATTTTCATGAATTTGAGGACTTCAATATCGTCCTTGTCCCATTCCACCACCTGCCGATCGTCCATGGCTGCAGGCTCGATCGGCACGAGATCGTCGAGCCGGTCCTGGGTCAGGACAAAGCCGCCGGGATGCTGGCCGAGATGGCGGGGCGTGCCGATCAGCTCGGCGGAGAGTTCGAGTGCCAGGCGCAACCGGTAATCGGTGGCGTTGAGGTTGTTGTCCTTCAGCTGCTTTTCACCGATCGCTTCGCGGCTGAAACCCCAGACGCCGCAAAGAAGCTGGGTGATCAGGTCTTCCGGCAGGCCGAGCGCCTTGCCGACATCCTTCATGGCCCCTTTGGTCTGGTAGCGCAGGACGGTGCAGCAGAGCGCCGAGCGCGACCGGCCATAGGTCTTATAGATCCATTGGATCACCTCTTCGCGCCTGTTGTGTTCGAAATCGACGTCGATGTCCGGCGGCTCGTCGCGTTCCCGGCTGACAAAGCGTTCGAAGAGAAGGTCCGAGGTCTCCGGATTGATCGAGGTGATGCCGAGGCAATAACAGACGGCGGAATTGGCCGCTGAGCCGCGACCCTGGCAGAGGATGTCCTTCGAGCGAGCGAAGCGGACGATCGAATAGACGGTGAGGAAATAAGGCGCGTATCGCATCTCGCGGATGAGTTCAAGCTCATGCAGAATGGCTTTGCGGACCTTGTCGGGAATGCCTTCGGGATAGCGGTCGGCCGCCCCTTCCCATGTGAACTTCGTCAGCGACTGCTGGGCATCGAGGCCGGGCACGATCGCTTCTTCCGGATACTGATATTGCAGCTGGGACATGTCGAAGCGGCAGCGCTCGACGATTTCGCGGGAGCGGGCAAGCGCCTCGGGATATTCAGGAAAGAGCCGGTGTATCTCTTCCGGCGCCTTCAAAAACCGGTCGGCATGGCGTTCGCGGTCGAAGACGACATCGTCGATTGTCGTATGATTGCGGATGCAGGTAACGATATCCTGCATCTGACGGCGGCCCGGTTCATGGAAGAGCACGTCATTGGTGACGACGGTCTTCACTTTGTGGCGCGCGGCGAGGTTTGAGAGATTGTGGAGGCGCAGTTGATCATTGGGACGCCGGCGCAGGCACAGGCTAACATAGGCGCGATCGCCGAAGATCGCCGCGATCTTCCGCAACTGTCCGGCATAGGTATCGTCAGCCTCGTCGGGCACGAGAATGGCGATCAGGCCGTCGCTATAGGCTTCGACATCGGTCAGATCGAGAATGCAGCGGCCCTTTCCGCCCCTGCCCTTACCGAGTGAGAGAAGCCGGGTCAGCCGTGAATAGGCCGGTCGATCGGTCGGATAAACGAGGAGCGACATGCCGTCGGTCAGATCAAGTCGGCAGCCGACGACAAGCCGGATCCCGGTCGCCCGCGCCGCCTCCCAGGCGCGTACGATACCGGCCAAGCTATTGCGATCGACGATACCGAGCGCCTCGATCCCGAGTGCAGCCGCTGTCTCGAACAGTTCCGGTGCGGAACTGGCACCGCGCAAGAAGGAGAAGTGGCTGGTTACTTGAAGTTCGGCATATCTCATCCGAAAACTCCATGCAGGAACCACCGATGCGCGCCGGTCTCCATGTGGACGCCATCGCCGGTGCGAAACACCCAGTAGCGTTCACCCCGCTCGTCCTCGACAACAAAGTAGTCCCGGACCGCCTGCTTCTCAGCCGGACGAATCCACCATTCGCCGAAGATGCGCTCCGGTCCGTCAGCGCGCCTCACTCGCCGGCGCTTGCCGCGCCAGGTGAAGACGGCTGGCGGATGGTCGGGAAGCACGTTCATCACCTCGATCGGATCGGGAATGGCGAGCAACCGGGTGGGGCGCGGCCATTTGGCCGCCCAGTCGGCGCCAGTTTCTGCGGCCGTCGGCGCGATACGCGCGATCGACCGCTCCGGCACATCCGAGGCGATCGGCGTCACCCTATAGAGGCGCTGGCCGCGATTGCCGAGGATATCGACGAGCGGGGTGACATCGATGACCTCTTCCTCGATCAGAGAGGAGGTGGCCTGCTTTTCTTCCAGCGGCTCGGCCATGATCGCGACCAGTACCATCCGCTCGATGCCGAAGCCCGGATCGATCGCCTCGATCCGGTCACAGATGAGCTTCGACAGGCGTGCCGGATCGCGCACCGGCTTGGCGAGGCCGGCGCGGATCGACTGGCGGGTATTGTCAACGCGGTGGATGATGAGGTCCGAGCGCCGGACACCGAGGCCGCGCGCCTCAAGTTTTTCCGTCAGCTGGGAGACCAGCCGCCGGACATATTTGGCGATCGTCTCCGCCGCGCCGATCGGCTCCTGAAAGTTGCGGGCGACCTCGACAAGCGCCGGGGTCCGCAAAGGCTCGATCGGCTCGGAGAGCCGACCGAACATCTGATCGAGCCTCCGCCCGACTTCCGGGCCGAAGCGCAGGGTCAGCGGCGGGCGCGGCATGGCCGACAGTTCACCGACAGTCTCGACGCCGAGCACACGCAACGCCTCGATCGTGTCGATGGGCAGCCGGAGGCACTGGATCGGCAGGCCAGTAACTGCCCCTGCGATCTCACCAGCCGCGATGATACTGGTCTCGGCCCGCCGCATGCGGGCAATCGCATGCGCGGCACCCCAGGTGTCGGCGACGGCCGCCCGCGCGGTCAGGCCCTTGGCCCGCAGCGAATTGACGAAGCTGGCGATAAGCGGCAATTCCCCGCCGCGCAAATGATCGGCACCTTCGGTGTCGAGGATCAGCCCGTCGGTGCCATCGACGGCAACGACAGGGCTATATTGGCGAAGTGCCCAGAGCACCAGGCGTTCCAGTGCCGCCGCATCTGCAGCCAAATCCGCATCGAACATCACGAGGTTGGAGACAAGCGCCTGCGCCTTGCTGGCCGGCATGCCGACGCGCAGCCCAAGTTTGATGGCCTGCGGTTCGACGGCGGAAAGCCAGCGCTTGGCGCCGGATTTTGAGACGACGACAAGCGGCTGGTCAGCCGGCACGCTGTCCCCACCGGTGCGCCGGATGCGCTCCGTCGGCAGATACGGGAAGAAGACAGATACGGCCCTGGGCATCACAGGCTCCAATTTCGAACTCGGCACACTCGCCCGCTTTGACGCGCATCAGCTCGGCCAGCCAGCGCGCGCGTCCGACGCCGGCGACGGGTAAGGGGTCGGACGGCAGGACGCTGACCCGCCACCTGGTCGTCGATGCCGTCGGCTGGCCGTAATCGGAGGCTTCGGTCTGCCGGCGCCAGCGGCGGAGCGCCAGCCCCACCGTACCGGTCTTCTCGGCGGCGAGCTGCAGGCGCCGTGAGGCCGTCATCGGCAACCGGACCAGTTCGCCCACGACAGCGCCGAGCCCGCCGAAGGCAAGCCCCTCCTCCATCGAAGCCAGGACATCCTCCTCCTTATCGGCCTCGCAGAAGATGACGCGATCGGGATGCAGGCCTGCCTGCGAGATCGCCGGGAAAAACAGATCCGGTCGCGTCAGGCACCAGAGAACCTTGCCTTTCGAGCGCGCCGCGACGCCAGCGACGAACAGGGCGGCGGCGGCGCCATCGACGGTCCCCGCCCCTCCTCCGGCAACCTCGTGCAACGCACCGAAAGCAAGCCCTCCGCCGGGGAGGTGCCTGTCGATCTCGGCTACGCCGAATGGCAAGACCGCGGCCTTGCGGTTCGCCGATCCCTCAAGGTGAGCAATCCTGTTTCTCAAGTCCTCGATCATCCGAGGAGTATGGGCGCGTGACATCGTTCACGGACCTCCTCAGGCTCGCGTTTTAGGTTTTCATGTCCAAAGGGACGAAGATGTTCCCTTTTTGTTCCTAAAGCCAGAAAGAGTCAAGCGGGCGGATTCTACCGTCCACAGTCGTGAATTGGCTGCTTAAACACGATTCACGAAGAGAATCATGGATATAGCCTTGTCATTCATGGAACGGGGAAGTGAAAATTCTCCTATTCAGACTTTCCTTAAATTGAAAAGACCGGGACCATCAGATTCCAGAGTGTCAGAAAACTGTCTATATTTCTGACAGGAGAATTGTTATGCAAAGACTAACAACACAGATCATGGCTCACGCCGGGCAGCTGCCCGAGGGAACGGCGCTTTCGGCAAAGGTCTTCCTGCATTTGGGAAATCGTGCCGCGGTAGACCAGGCATTGTCACGTCTGCATGAACGCGGCGAGCTCGTACGGGCAGGTCGTGGGGTCTATCTGAAGGCGATCAAAAGCCGCTTCGGTATCCGATCCCCGACGGTAGACCAGGCCATAGAAGCGGTTGCGCACCAGCGCGGTGAGGTGATCGTTTCAAATGGTGCTGCGGCTGCAAACTCGCTGGGGCTGTCCACTCAGGTGCCGATCTGGTCCATCTATTTCACATCCGGCCGGAGCCGAACCATGACGGTCGGAAGCCAGACTGTCGAGCTGAAGCACGTCCCGCGCTGGCAGCTCGCCCTGGGGAACAAGCCTGCCGGCCTTGCAGTCCGCGCGCTTGCATGGCTTGGTCCTGAAAAGGCAGAAGAGGCACTTCTGAGCATCAAGCAGAAGCTTTCCGCCGAGGCGTTCAGCGAACTCGTCGCGGCTACCCCCCAGTTTCCCAGCTGGCTTGCCCGCAGCGTAGGAAAGGCCGCCCATGGCTGAACAGTTTTTGCAGCTCTCATGAGACGATCGGAGAGATGTTCTTGCGATCGCTGCAGAGAAGGCCGGGCGGCCAATCCATCTTCTGGAAAAGGACGCATGGGTCGTCCGGGCTCTGCAGACCCTCTGTGGGACGACGCTCGGCCATGACCTCGTTTTCAACGGTGGCACGTCCCTCTCCAAAGCCTACAAGGCCATCCGCAGGTTTTCGGGTCGGGGTGCAAGCCAAACGTAGGCTATGCGTGCACAGATCGTCGAGAATATTTGCAATATTGTCGCCCACTTGAGCTAAAGCTCGTGGTTGAAAGCGCCTAAGCAACAGAAAAAGCCGATTATGTTCTAAAACTTCATCGAGATGCAATTAGCCAAGGCCGGCTGTTTGGACGTCCGCTTCCGATTGTGGAATTCCATCTAAACGAGCCTGTAATATTAAGTTGACTATTGTAATCATATATAAGACTAAGAGATAATTGAGCAGCATGAAGCTGCCAATTCGGTGGGCGACACTCCAAGCTCGGCCGCTTGATCGGCATCACGTATATTCCGAATGAGTTCTATTGATGTGGAACCTGAAAAGCCTTTTCCAGAGTCATGCGCGAGAGCTTAATCGCTTTTTTCGGCGCAGAGGACACAATGCGGAAACGGCGGCCGATCTCACACAAGATACATTTATACGTTTGATGTCTGCCACGCCGTCGGCCAGAGAGCATAATTCTCGCGCATATCTTCATCAGGTTGCACGCAATCTCTCAATCGACCTTTATCGACGCGAGCGCATCGTTGAATTTGTCAACATGCCGGATGAGGAATGGCGGCGGCTGGCGGATAGTACACCGACACCGGAAACGATTGTTTATGATCGGCAGCGACTTGCTATTATTGAAAAGGCATTGCTTGAATTGCCTGAACAGACGCGCCGCGCCTTTGAATTACACCGTCTCGACGAAAAAACCATAACCGAGGTCGCTGGCGAACTCAGCCTGTCAGTATCCCGGACATGGACCTTGATCAAACGCGGATATATGCATTTGCGTTCTCGCTTAAACGAAGACAATCCTTCTTATTAAAGCGAGAGGATGCCTGATTTGCATCAGACGAAATGCTCTGGCTCTTTTTTATTACGCATATCTTTTTCCGAAAACCGGTTTCCGTTATTCGGGATGTGCTCTGGGACAGAAAATTTCTCTCTCTTAATCGTTATAGCTTGTACGAGTTGATTTTCTAAAGCCGTTCAGCAAGCGAACCAGCTGGACAAAAGGACTAATGCTTCATGGATGAGAAAATTTCGCAGGACGAAAGGCTTTTCGAGGAAGCTCTCGATATTGTCATGCGCATTCAGGAAGACCCTGACAATCCCGTTACGCTTGAGCTCGTCAGTCGATGGCGCGCACGCAGTCCTGATCACGAAGTCGCCTGGCGTGAAGCCATGGAAATTTACGGCATGACAGGCAAGGTCATGCGTGACCAGCGTCGCGCCACATCGTCAAAAATATCACGACGCTCTTTGCTAACAGGCAGCGCAGCAGGCCTTGCCGTTATTGCGGCCGGAGCATTGTTTGGACCGCAGCTGATCTTGCAAGCACAGGCTGATTTCATGACGACGTCAGCTCAGCTAAAGGACGTATCTCTTTCTGACGGCAGTCAGGTAACGCTTGGCCCAGATACGGCAATCCGTTTGCAGTTTGGCGAAAGCGAACGCCGGGTAGAGCTTCTTGCTGGAATGGCATTCTTCGATGTGAAGTCAGACCCTGCGCGTCCGTTTAATGTGCAGACGGGTGATCTTACAGCGACGGCTGTTGGGACGGCTTTTGATGTGAGCAATGATGCGGGTTATCTCACCGTGTCGGTTGATCATGGACTGGTTGCAATCAGGCCAACAGGCGCAAATGATGCGCCCACACCGCTCGGGCAAGGCGATTGGCTATCGTTTAATGAACAAACGCACAATTTTGAACGGGGCAACCGAGATGCCTCGCAAATCGCGGCATGGCGACAGGGTTTACTCGTTGCTGAACGTGATACAATTGCCTCTGTAGTCGCACGTATTGCACGCTGGCAATCAGGCAGGGTCTTATTGGCACAGTCCAGTTTTGGTGCTCAGCGCATCAGTGGTGTATTCGATCTGAACAATCCTGCCGCCGCTCTGGAAGCCGTTGTTGAGCCGTATGGTGGCCGCGTGCGACAGGTCTCACCATGGCTCACTATCGTTTCCTCAATTTAATGAATTTATTTTTTTATGGGGGGAGAAAATTTTGAAACCCTGCTCGTTTTAAACATCAGGGTCGGAAGTTAGCCGCTGCCATACAACCGCCTTTTCACTACTGCGTCAGCCAAAATCGATCCCGGTTTAGGAGAGAACGATGCGTAGATTCGAGGGATTAGAGCGTATTTGATGCGTCCACGAAGGCGCACGACGTTCTGGGTATTGGAGTGGTTGAGCGATGGGGCTTCGGGTTAATAAAAGTGCTGCGCGACGTTTCGGAACACGGGTTCTGACAGCTGCATTGATGGGATCTGTGTGTGTTTACGCACTCTCCCTTTCCACATCTGTTCAGGCTGAAGCGCAGACTTCACAGCAGATTTCATTCAACATACCCGCTGGGTCGCTCGCTGCGTCGCTTGCCAGTTTTGGCCGACAAGCAGGCATGCAGGTCACATACCAGCCGCAGATTGCAGCATCAAAACAGGCACTAGCCGTTTCGGGCACGATGTCACGCCAGGACGCACTTGCGCGTCTGCTGTCCGGTTCAGGTATTTCCTATCGCTTCACCGGAACAAATACCGTTGCTTTGGGTGATCAATCAGCAGCGGCGCAAGCTCCATTATCAGCTGACGGTACAACGCTTCTCGATACGATTACTGTTTCTGGTGGTGCGGGTATCACGCCAGCTGACGCCCCTTATTATACCGCAGCACCAACCAATTATATTTCCGCTCAAACCATTGAGCGTTTTCGTGGCTCAAGCCCGGCCGATATTTTCCGTGGCACGCCGGGTGTGATGTCTGGTGAGGCACGCAATGGTGCGGGTTCGATTGACGTTAATATTCGCGGCATGCAGGGCATGGGGCGTGTTGCGACCACCATCGATGGCGCTGAAAACAGTGTCACCGTCTATCAAGGTTATCAGGGCCTATCCAACCGCACCTATATCGATCCTGACCTGATCGCAGGCGTCGACATCAATAAGGGATCGGACGCATCATCACGCGGCATTGCTGGCAGTGTCGCGATCCGTACCCTTGATGCCGATGATATTGTTAAAGAGGGTGACGGTTGGGGTATGCGCGTCAAAGGCGAGTTTGGCGGCAACTCCTCCACGCCTCAGGCAGGTGCACTGGGCGGGTATAAGTGGCCAAATTCACCTTCAGCTGCGCCTGTTGCGATTGGATCGCCCGACGGGATGGATAGGCCTTCCTTCCTGAAGCCAACCAATGGCTCAGCAAGCATTATCGCGGCAATCAAAGAAGAAAATTATGATTTCTTTGCCGGCTATGCTTATCGAAAGCGCGGCAATTATCATGCTGGTAAGAACGGCCCGGCGGCAGATCCAGTGGATACTGGTCCAAGATCAGTTTGTAACACCACCGGAACATGGTGTCAGAACTGGCCGAACTATCTCGAAAACGGTGGGCTCACAAACTATCGTGCTGGCGAAGAAGTTCTCAACACACAGCTTGAAACCAAATCATTCCTGACCAAGACAACATTGCGTTTTGATGGCGGTCATACGCTCAAGCTTGGATACACAGGTTTTCGTGGCGAGGCAGGTGATCTGCTGGCATCGCGCTTTACCAGTGATAAAACACAACCGACACAGCAGGAAGTTACCTCTGGCTCTACGCTTGATACCGGCACACTACGTTACAGCTGGGATCCAGATGACAATGATCTGATTGACCTGCGCTCCAATCTCTGGATCACAAAGCTCCAATTGCGCAATCCGCGCCGCGGCAGCACATTTCCAACGTCAGAATCTGTTGGCCTACCAAAAAACTTCCGAACTGGATCGGATACGGTCATGTGGGGTTGGGATGTCACCAACACATCCAAATTTTCACTGGGAGACTATGGTGACCTCGATCTGAATTACGGTATTTCTTATCTCAACGAAGATACGCGCCCGAGCAAGCACACCAATGAGCTTGAAGGCTGGCTCAACCTGCGCGATGCTGATCGTGATGAACTTGGTCTGTTCACTAAGGCAGCCTATAAGCCGGTTGATTGGCTGACACTGAATACAGGCTTGCGCTATTCGCATTATTGGTCGAACGATCGCCGCACAGAAGCCAACAGTGTAGAACAGCTCAACCCGGAACCAAAACGTGATTCAGGTGGCCTAAGCCCTTCGGTTGGCGTAACTGTCGAGCCGTTTGACGGAAGCCAGCTCTATGTCAACTACTCAAACGCGCTGCGTTATCCGAGCATGTTTGAGTCAGTTTCAGCCTTTACGGTTATTCCAAATGCTATGCTTGAACCTGAGCGTTCCAGCAACTGGGAGGTTGGTGCCAACTTCACCAAGGAAGGCCTGCTTGGAGGTGATGACCGTGGCATGGTCAAGTTGAGCTACTTTAACTGGGACGTTAAAAACTACATCGCGCGTGCTTATCGAGAGTTTTACAATTCTGCAGGCGAATTTTCGTTCACTGGTATGCAGGTTTATAATATTGACCGCGCACGTTTCTCTGGCCTTGAGTTTTCAAGCCGCTATGAAGCTGGTGGATTTACCGCAGACTTGTCAGCCAATTACTATCTTGGCGTAGAATTCTGCCGCACATCAAATACATGCGGAGAGAAGTCGCTTTATGGCGATTATGCCACCAATCAGGTGCCGCCTAAATACAGTGTCGATCTAACCCTGTCGCAGAAGATGCTGGAAGACCGGCTGACATTGGGCGGTCGTGTTTCCTACATTGGTAAGCGTGCAATTGGTCACGGTGATGTGACGGCGGTCGGTGCGAGCCAGTTTATCGCACAGACGAAATGGGATCCGTACACGCTGGTCGATGTGTTTGCGGAATATAAGGTCAATGACAGCCTCACAGCGACATTCCGTGTCGAAAACCTGACCGACCAATATTATGTCGACCCGCTTGGCCTGGTAAACCAGCCTGGTCCGGGACGCACATTCTATGCAGGTCTGACCAGTAATTTTGGTGGCGACCAGCGTTTAGCGCAGCTCTCGCCATTCTCCCGCACGCAGGGCGGAGCAAATGCAATCAACTGGACCGGCTTTTATGGCGGCGTTCATACTGGGATGAATTCAGGCAGCACGTCGTCAACAACGACAGCACTGGATGGAACGACTGATCCGATATCCAGCAGCGAATCCTTTGATCACGGCATCGGTAACTCCGCGATGTTTGGTGTTCAGGCTGGCTATAACTATCAGTTTAAAAATCGCGTCGTTTTCGGCGTGGAAGCTGACGTCAGCAAAATTCGCATGAAGGGATCAAACCTCACCTATATGGAACCAGAGTGGATTGGCCCGCGCAACGATATTGCTGGCATTCAATCCAACACGAATTATGAACTCGATTGGAAAGGCTCCATCCGTGGGCGTCTCGGCTACGCGTTTGATAATCGCTGGATGGTTTACGGAACAGCCGGTGTCGCCTTCGCACATCAAAAAATGTCACGCGACCAGTATCGCTTTGATGAAGTTTCTTATTCTAAGAACACACTGTTTTTCATAGAAAAAGATTCTGGTGTACGCACGGGTCTGACCGTTGGTGGCGGCGCTGAATATGCAATCAACGATCGATGGTCAATTTCTGCCGATTACACTTACAGTCGCTTTGGTAATAAAAGCTTCAGTTTTGATAATGCCCGGTCCGGCACCGGCTTGGATTACTATCAGCCTGTGCAAGTTGGTACGGAGATTATTCCGGTCGATCCATGGAACTGTGAGGTATTAGGCGGTGTGTTCTGTGAACCGATGGAACAACCAATTATGGAATACGTTCCTCAAACTGGTAGTTCAAATGTCGTGAATGGCCGCAAGTCATCCAACTCCCTGGACACGCATACAGTTAAGTTAGGCCTTAACTTCCACTTCTAGTACCAAAATGTGCAACATTTTTTGCCGAGCCGTTTTTTTCGCCTCGGCATTGCAAAAAATGGGGCGCTCAAACGTCTTAATAAACAGAGAGGTCAATGTCCGGTTCGAACCGAAGACATGCCAGATAACAGGGACACACGATATGACTGATGCCGCCGTACCTGAGCAACCCGTTGCTCTTCCCCGCTCGAAACGTTTAAAGGCGCGGACCACAGGAAGGCATGAACGCCTTGATCAGAGCATCATGGCCGGCAAACCATTTTCCAATCGTGAGCGCTATGCAATGTTTGTGCAGGTGCAGTATCAGTTCCACCGCGATATCAATGCTCTTTACGATGATGCCGCTCTTGATGCGTTGCTCCCAGATCTGAAGGGTCGTCGCCGTTTCGAACAGGTTGGTCAGGATCTTAATGACCTTGGGTTTGAACTACCTGCACCTGAAGCAGCACCTGCTTTTGCAGAAGGTACTGAAATCGATCTGCCAACTGCGCTTGGCTGGCTTTATGTTGCTGAAGGTTCCAACCTCGGCGCTGCTTTCCTACTCAAAGAAGCACTGAAGCTCGAACTGACAGAAGAGTTTGGCGCACGCCATCTCGCTGGCGCGCCTGAAGGTCGTGGCTTGCAATGGCGTACATTTACCGCAGCACTGGACGAAATTGACCTCACCGAAACTGAAGAAGAACGTGTTGTTGCGGGAGCAGAAGCTGCTTTCCGTCGCGTTCATGCACTGGTGCGTGAAATATTCGCTTAATCCTCACATATCGTAATGGCCCCAATCTGATGGGGTCATGTTTCTGAAAAGGGTCACACCAGAAAAGATTCATGTGATGCGATTTACCAGACAAGCCGAACTTTCGATTGAATTGCTCGTTCTCTGCGCCCGCAATTTGGGCCGCCAAGCTGTCACGACACGTGAGGCTGCAGAAGCAACGGGCACGACGAAGGATCATGCAGCGCAGATCGTCTCGGATCTCATTCATCACGGCTTTCTGGTCGGAACGCGGGGGCGCGGGGGCGGCATTCGGCTTGCTTGTGAGCCCCGTGCCATCAATGTTGGAACCGTGCTGCGTTTGATGCAGCCGGGTTTCGACAATCCTATTGAAGCAGAAAAAGACAGTAATGCAGGGTCTGCCTTTGGGCATTTGTTGCAAGCTGCACAGCGGTCATTTGTTTCTGCTTTTGATGATTTTACAATTGCCGATCTTGCTTTCCAGACAGAAGATGGACGCCTTGCATGTCTTGATTGTGATCTGCTTAGCATGATCAATCACGGGCAAATGCTTTCACATTTTCGCCGTAAAGAGAAGGTCGTTGAGATGCCTGTATGGGCGGAGCTGTCATGAACGGCAATAGCGACAACCACGATCTGCGTGGTGGCGTGAGCGAGTTAGCACTTTGGGCGGGAGCATGTCTTGTGGTGCTTTCGGTTCATGTTGCAGCTGTGATGTGGCTGATGCGTGAGCCGGAAATGGCAATGGCGGACGATACGCCTCCGGCAGCAATCATGATTGAACTGGCCGAAACACCGGAAGCCACGACCACGGAGGAAAACGAAATTTCTCCTGATCAAGAAACGGCTGATGCAAGTGCACCTGCGGAGAAAGTCGAAGACCCCGTAGAAGAGCCGGAAGTTCAAGAAGAAGAAATTGTTCAAAAAGAGCCAACGCCGGTTGAGCCGGAAGAAATGCAGCCAGAAGAAGAACTGACGCAACTCGAAAATGTTGAAGTTCCTCTGCCGAGAGCCAAGCCGAAGCCTCCGGAGACCAAAAAAGAGATTGAGAAGAAGCCCCCCGTTAAAAAGGAAGTCGTAAAGAAGGAAGAGCCTAAGAAGACGCCCGTCAAACAGCGCCAGCAAGAGCAGGCGTCGTCAAAGCAGTCGGTCAAGGCACAGGCGCAGGTGGCACAGACAAACCGCAATGCAGCCCGTCAATCGGCATCCGGCTTATTCGCATCTTCGATGACACCAGCGCGCTGGCAATCACGCCTGATGGCTCATCTCGAACGTCGCAAAAAATATCCTTCCGCTGCGAAATCACGCGGGGAAGAAGGCGTCGTTTACGTTCGTTTCCGCATTGATGATAGCGGAAGGGTATTGTCGGCATCACTCGCCAGGTCTTCGGGATGGCCGGAGCTAGACAGCGAAGTTTTGTCACTGGTTCAACGCGCTTCGCCTGTTCCAGCACCTCCGCCGGATGCCAACAAGACAATTACGGCACCAGTTAAATTCTCTCGGCGCTAAAAAAATAAGAGGACTGAAACCATTGGTTTCAGTCCTCTTTGTTGTCAGAATTTCCGGCTGAACGAGACTTTGAAATTAGGGTCTGGCATGGCAGTGATGCCGTCACTCAGGTAACGATGATCAGTGATGCGAAGCTGGTGCGCTTAATGTCCCGCAGGGCGCGCTCCCCAGATAACGCTGCATGCGAGGGCTCTTCGACAGACTGAAAACGGAGCTCTTTTACCTGCGTGATTGGAGGTCAAGCACGATCGAGCATTTTATCAAAGAAGTTGATAGCCAGAGTCGATGGTACAGCGAGACGCGGATCAAGATATCACCTGGCGCTCGAAGCCCAATCGAATATCGAAACAGTCTTGGCATTGTGACGTAAAACCAGTCCAAGTTTTTATCCGCACCCCCGACATAGAAATCTTTAGTATCGTTAAGCTCTAGGAATGCCAAATGCCGAGCAATCGCACGAGATCAGCATAGTGTTGGTAAGTGTGCAACAGCAATATCCATCAACAATAGTAGTAGTTGGCGGAGCGCGAAGCTTGACGCATCATAAAGTTTCATCCTCCCGGCTTCCTGGTGGACTCGAGGTGGATGGCCCGCCATGCTATCTCGCGACAATCCGTGTCAGGCTATCTCAAGCAGGGCTGGCTCGAACCGGTCACGGCAGGCGTTTACCGTCACCCATTCTCCTCAGATACCAATCCAGAAGCTGTCAGAGGCCGCAAGATACCTCTCCTCTCAGCCGTCTGGCTCATGCGGCATGAGTTCCATGTCGGCGGGGCGAGCTCCCTCAACTTGCGGGGACATACGCATTACCTCTCGTTCGGCAGCGAATTTGTGCTCTATCTCTACGGCTCCGATATCCCGACATGGCTATCGAAGCTGCGGACGGACGCCGATGTGAAGACCAGGAGTAACGTCCTGATCCGCGAGGGCTCGACCGGCGTCGAAAACGCGGAATTCGACCTTTCCAACGACGAGGATCCAGAGCTGGCACAAAGCCCAAAATCACTGCCCTACATTGATGTGGACTGCAAGACTTTCAACCGCTCCTCCAAGCCTTACACCGGAAATTGGTGCTGCATCGCGATAATCTAAACCCGTCGCAAGACGCACATAGCGATCATTGGGACAGACATTGTTCGCCGCATCAAATCCCACCCAGCCCAGACCATCGACATGTGCCTCGGCCCAAGCATGGCTGGCCGTCTGCTCATCGGTGCCTTCCATCAGCAGATAGCCCGAAACATAGCGCGCCGGAATTTTCAGCAGCCGCGCGGCAGACAAGAAGATTTGGCTGTGATCCTGACAAACGCCCTTCCCTGCTTCCAGTGCGCTTTCGGCATTGGTCGCAACGCTCGTCGTACCGGGCACATACTCCACGGCCGTGTGAACCTTTCCCATCAAATCGTGCAGCAAGGCCAAACGTTCCTGATTGACGCTTAAATCTGCCGCCAGCGCTCGGATGCGTTCTCCCGGAAGTGTCAATTGCGTTTCGCGCTCAAACAACCACAGAGGAGCGTATCCATAAACTGGTCCAAGAACGCCAACGCGGTCTTCCACATCAACGCTACCGCTGGCAGTGATGATGATTTCAGTGATATTGCGCACGTGCTGAACAAGGTCGGTTTTGTTGCCGAAACCATCGATATAGGAGACTTCCGGCTCTCCGCCTTCTATCTTCAATTCCCAATGTTTAACGAGCTGACCGGGAAGTGTCGGCGGGCGCAGGCGCAGGCGCTGAACCGCATAAGGAACCGGATTTTCGTAGCGATAATGGGAAACGTGCCGAATATTGAGCAACAAGCAATCACCTCAATAGAAGTTATAGGTTTCCGCGATCTCGTTGCCGAGCCGGTTGTTACGCGCAATGAACTCTGTCAGAAATTCATGCAGGCCTATGTCAAAAATAGCGCTGATGTCCTGATTTTGTAGTGTTGCGTAAATCTTGTCAGCCGTCTGATGGCATACATCGCTATCGCCATAGTCCTTGGCGAGGAAATTCAAATGCCCGTTGATACTCTGGTAGCAATGATTGAGCGAGCGCGGCATACGACCATTCAAAATAAGATAATCCGCAACGTGCGCCGGACGATAATCGCCATCATAGACCCAACGATAAGATCGATGTGCAGACACGGATCGCAGGATTGACTCCCACTGATAGTTGTCAAGCGTTGTTCCAACATAGGACACCGCAGGCAGCAGCACATAATATTTTACGTCAAGAATGCGTGCCGTGTTATCGGCACGTTCAATAAATGTACCGAGACCCGCAAAATCGAAAATCTCATTGCGCAACATCGTTCCGTGAAACGCGCCGCGGATCAGTGCTGTCTCACGCTTGATCTGATCAAGCAGTGGCGGCAGGTCTGCTTCTTTGAGTGGCTTGCATAATGATTTTTTAAGGACCATCCACGCTTCGTTGATGCTTTCCCATGCCTCGCGCGTGAGTGCAGTTCGCACCATACGCCCATTGGAGCGTGCTGTTTCCATGCAAGACATCACGCTGGAAGGATTATCCATATCGCGCAGCAGGAAGTCAGCGACATTAGCAGCATTATAAGCCTGATGTTTTGCTGAAAATGACTGACTTGCGCCAGCCGAAACCACGACGGAAGACCATTCTTCCGGTGCATCCGATGTTTTTGTCAGTGCCATACGCAGTCCCGCATCGACCAGACGCGCCATATTTTCGGCACGTTCAATGTAGCGAAACATCCAGTAAAGCCCGTTTGCCGTACGGCCAAGAAGCATAAGTTCATTCCCCTTTGCACGCTCTGATCTTTGCGTCAGTTGCTGCGTGTGATGTAATTTAGAGCATATCGTTATCGGATCGAAGCGGGATAAGAAATCAGTCCAGTGAACTGATTTGCCCGCGAAGGCAGTTTCCACTTTTCCGCGACATGCTTTAGTCGTCGAGAACCCAGGTGTCCTTGGTGCCGCCACCCTGACTGGAATTCACGACAAGCGAACCTTCTTTCAGTGCCACACGTGTCAAGCCGCCGGGGGTAATCCGAATACGATCAGAGACCAGCACAAATGGCCTGAGATCGACATGGCGTGGTGCGAGGCCGCTTTCAGTGAAGATCGGCGTGGTTGAAAGTGCGAGTGTCGGCTGCGCTATGTAATTACGTGGACGCGCTTTCAGCTTCAACGCAAACGCATCGCGTTCTGCTTTGGTTGCCGCAGGACCGACCAGCATGCCATAGCCTCCCGATCCGTGCACTTCCTTAACGACAAGATCGGCCAGATTGTCGAGCACATAAGCGAGGCTATCCGGTTCTGAGCAGCGCCATGTCGGCACATTTTCTAGAATTGCTTTGCGCCCGGTATAGAACTCGATGATCTCAGGCATATAGGAATAGATCGCCTTGTCATCAGCAATGCCTGTTCCCGGTGCATTCGCGATCGTGATGTTGCCAGCCCGATAAACATCCATAATACCCGGAACGCCAAGCGTTGAATCCGGTCTGAATGTCAGTGGGTCGAGATAATCATCGTCAACGCGGCGATAAAGAACATCAATCGTGCGATAGCCTTTTGTCGTGCGCATGGCGACACGACCATCGACAACACGCAGATCGCTCCCCTCAACCAGTTCAACACCCATCTGATCAGCCAAAAATGCATGTTCAAAATAGGCTGAATTATAAATACCCGGTGTCAGAACAGCGACTGTTGGCACACCTTGCGTTCCGGGTGGTGCAACACTTGCCAAAGATTGGCGCAGCAGTTGCGGATAGTTCTCGACCGGACGCACTTTGACATTCTGAAACAGCTCCGGAAAGAGCTGCATCATCGTTTCGCGGTTTTCCAACATGTAGGAAACACCGGACGGCGTGCGCGCATTGTCTTCCAGCACATAAAACTGGTTTTCAGCCGTGCGCACAATATCGACGCCAATAATGTGCGTGTAGACATTGCCCGGTGGGCGAAAGCCGATCATTTCAGGCAGAAAAGCCTCATTGTTGACAATCAGCTCTTTCGGAATACGCCCTGCCCGCACGATCTCCTGACGGTGATAAATATCATCAAGAAATGCGTTGAGCGCCATAACA
Organism: Ochrobactrum sp. EDr1-4; assembly: GCF_049199085.1. NCBI lineage: Bacteria > Pseudomonadati > Pseudomonadota > Alphaproteobacteria > Hyphomicrobiales > Brucellaceae > Ochrobactrum > Ochrobactrum sp. EDr1-4. Next base: position 31,998 of record NZ_JBLZOF010000007.1, on the reverse strand, counting down.
CGCTGCTCGATGCCTTGCGAAAGCTTGCGCCATTCCTGACCGGAAATAATACGCGGAATAATATCAAACGGGATTAACCGCTCAGCCGCATCCTGGTCGCCATAGACTGCAAAGGTAATGCCGGTTTTGCGAAAAACGCTCTCGGCATCCTGCGTCTTTTGCAGAAGTTTATGCTGATCCTGTTCGTCGAGCCATTGTTTGAGAAATTCATATGGTTGGCGCACACCCTCGCCCTGCTTAAGCATCTCATCAAATGGCATTAAAAGTCTTACTTTCAAATAAGAGCAGTGCTGAAGTGACTGACGCCCAGGTCATGAGGGGATCGCCCAGCTGGTCCATATCGTGCGGACGTTAAACGCAAAGGACGAGTGTAGTTACTGATATTTGACTGCAGACCTTTGTATTCTTCAGTCCAGACTTCGAATCTGTTGAGCTGGTGGGGTCCAAAAGTTGAAAATAGCGGAATATCGCTGGCGTCTCTGCCACGCGCTACGAGAATTCGACCGATCCTTGGCTGGTTATGTCGCGCATCAACCGTAAACCACTGTCCGTCGAGATAAACTTCGACCCACGCATTATAATCCATTGGCGAGGGATCAGCAGGTACGCCAATATCGCCCATAAAGCCGTTTGCATAACGCGCCGGGATGTTGAGCGCCCGACAAAATGTAATGGCTAGATGCGCGAAATCCCTGCACACACCAACCCGCTCATTATAAGCTTCAAGTGCGGTTCGGGTTGATCGAGCGTATCCGTAAGAGAAATTCAAATGGGAATTAACGAAATCGCAAATCGCACGAACCCTGTCAGCTCCCGAATTGTAATGCCCGAAACGGGTCCATGCGATTTGCGACATGCGATCCGTTTCACAATATCTGCTGCCAAGCAGATACGGGAGGCATTCAGAGGGCAAATTGGCCGGATCTACCTGTTGGGCATTATTATTAAAAACATCGGGATGACCATCGTTTTCGACAATTGCGTCATAAGTGAGAACCGTTTCACCAAGCGCTAAAGTGTGGCGATGCAATTCATTTCCGTGAACGTCTACGTGACGCGTACCAAAGCTCTGCTGTGCATTTGACCAAACAATGTTGGTTTGTTGCTCAGGGTGAACGTTCAGATATGTGTATACAGCTGTTGGAGATGTCACTTCCACGGCAATTTCGTAACCCACTCGAATAAGCATCGTCATCTCCCTGGCAATTCAGTGGCTAAAACTGACAAATAGTCTTGTGGTTCCGCTCTGCTCCCAACAATTTTGAAATTTTCAAAAACTTATTTCTGAGATGCGTCCTTATTGCGGTTGGCGCGTTATGGCAAAATCAATTGAGGGCGAGAAAATGCAGCTTTATCGATGCGACATAAGCGGGACGCCAATCTATTTTGAAAATACAACCAGTTTAGGAGCCGGCAATGCGCGCGTGGGCTTTGTCTCAGACACACTCACTCTTCATACCCTCAAGCAGGTAGATGATCAGCTTTGGTCGGTTCCATCGCGCGAAGGCGAATTATGGCGTTTTTGTCAGAATGCCGAAGTTGACGGTAGTAACTGGCTTATCAAAGCGGATGATTCACAAACGTTAGCGCTGCCCGCTCGCTATAATAGAATAATTCCTAACATCCAAACACCCGATGGTCTCGAGCGGTTTCGTAAAATTGGGGCGGCCCAACGCCATCTTTTCTACTCGATACTACGCTTTGGTTTGGCATGCCCTGGCCGTGACGTTGACCCACAGGGAGGTCTCGTATTCGATTTTTTGGAAGACACATTTGATGACGAGGGCAATGTCATCCCTGCCATGACCGGCCACGAGGACGGCTTAATCAGTCTTCGCGCTGCAGAAGCTGACGATGATGTGAGGGAAAGCGTTCGCGTCTCAATGGGCGAACCGTATAGAACGCTTCTAGGTCATTTTCGCCACGAAATCGGTCATTTTTATTTCCAGCAACTTATTGATGGAAGCGAAATGATTAATGAAGCCCGAATATTATTCGGCGACGAACGTGAAGATTATGCAGCCGCCTTGAAGAGGAATTACGAGCAAGGGCCTCCAAAAGACTGGGATGAAAATTTTGTTTCCACATATGCGAGCTGTCACCCATCAGAGGATTTTGCAGAATGTTGGGCTCATTATTTTCATATTGTCGATACTTTGGAATCTGCGCGTGCATTTGGTTTAACGATAGAACCTTTAAAGCATCGCGAGCTTGGAACTGAGGTCGCTTTTGATCCTTACAGGGCAGAGAACGCGACCCAAATTGTCGAGGCTTGGGTGCCAATCAGTTTAGCTCTCAACACGTTTCAACGTTCAATGGGACAAGCTGATATTTATCCTTTTGTACTCCCCACTCCGGTTGTAGATAAATTGGATTTTATCCATCGAGCAGTCAATAAGGCCCGTTTGGAAGGAGATTCAAGCACTTAAGAACACCAAAAACGTTCTTTTCGACATCCACATGTGAAATAGCCTAACTTGGGGATGCAACAATTTGAGCTTTCAGATCACGTCAGAAGGAACCAACTCTGTCGTATTACATTTTTAAGGGCGAGCGAAATCGTGAGCTCGAAAATTGGAGAAAAGAATATGCGTCGACTAATTCTAGCAACCGTTGCAACAGCTGCCCTTGGATCATTTGCTTTCGCACAGACCGCCACTACTACTTCGACTGAAGTTTTTGTGACAGCCAAGCCAACCGACGTAATCTCCAGCAACATTTTAAATCTCGATATTGTCAACTCCAAGGATGAGAGCATTGGCAAAATCCAGGATCTAATCATGGCTGATGGATCTTTGACAGGATATATCGTTTCCGTCGGCGGGTTCCTGGGAATCGGCGAAAAATATGTAATCGTCGCTCCACAATCGGTAGAAATTCTCTATTCGGAAAACGACAAGAAGTGGTCCGCGAAGATGGAGACTTCGAAGGAAGATCTGGAAAAAGCTCCAGAATTCAAATATGAAGGTCGTTGGGACAAGTAATACCAGAACTGATAAAAGCGGTCTTAAAGCCGCTTTTTACTTTAGTGAGAGTCTTCGCGATTCAGATAAATTTAGCGGGAAAAAGCTCAGCGATAAGTCGTCCAAAATCATAACGTATTTTGTCGGTAGTCATCGCTTAGCGAGATATAGATACCGCGCCTAACGGTAACGCAATCAATCGAGCAAGCACTTGAAGCTATTCATGATACAAATTGGTGGCAATTGCGGTGGGTCAAACGTCGAGTTGCATGACATACGCTTTTCGCTAGGTAACAAAATTGAGGATTGTTACGATGATTTGCGCGAGCAATGGTGGGGGATTCCAAAAAGCCTTCATCTCGATTGCTGGGGAGAGATACGCCAGGTTGACGGGCATAACGTAAATATTGTTCCCAAAACCAGAAGCAATCACATTAACAAATTGTTTTTTCTAAACCTTGGCGGTTACAACTCCACACAGTTCGGTGAGCTTCATGAAAATCTGCTCCTGGTTATGCCCGACCTTAGTTCAGCTAAGAAAAGGGCCTTGGCAGAAGTAAAACACTGGGCGCAACCGCATCGGGATAAAGGTTTTGAGGTGGAGAACTCTATAAACTTGAGTAAATCCGTGCGAAGTAACGGTTATTCGATTGAACTTACTCCCTCTGAAAAGCAAGTTCCGTTTGATTTTATATGCAAATATAAAAAAATTGGCTGATTTGAGCGCGTGAAGAAGTGTACTATAACTCTCTCATTCGTTCTGAGCGTGTGCGTTCGTAATTGTTCTCTAATACATTTGTCGAATCTGACATAATTTTGCTCTATTCGGTTAATACTTCACATTAAAACTTAAAACAAAGCATGAATTTTGTATAGCATACCCTTAAATTCATTTTATACTACGCACTTAGAGCGAACTTTATGGCTAATATGTCGACACGCTCCGACGATCGCCGCATCCATCGTGAAATTTATGATCTCAATTAGGGTTCAGATCCATTCGCTGCAGCGTTCAACACGCATGCTGATCACAGATCCTCGCAAGCCGGATAATCCAATCATTTTTGTTAACGATGCATTTCTGAAACTGACCGGCAACTCACGCGAAGAAAATATCGGTAAAAACTGTCGCTTTCTGCAAGGTCCAGGTACCGATGCTGATGACATCAATCGGGTTCGCGATACTATCCAATCACTCGAGCCAATAGAAATTGATCTCTTAAATTATCGAAAAGACGGCTCGGTCTTTTGGAACCGGCTGCTCGTTTCACCAGTATTCAGCAATGAAATATTGACATATTTTGTTGCTTCTCAATTAGATGTGACCCGAGAAAGAACAACTGGGCACTTCACGAACAGAGATCACGTTGGAGATACTCTGCAGCAACGCATAGCCGATTTGACTGGGAGTGAAGAGAGACTTCAATTTACTTTAAAGGCTGGTGGGCTCGGTACTTGGATCTGGCTCCGGAGAGATTGGTTGCATCCACTCTATGCAAAGCCAATTTTGGACGTGCACCAGCAGAGACCTTCACATATGAAGAGCTCAGAGCGTCAATACCTCCTGCCGACTACGATCGCTGGAAGTTCACTGTACATGAAGCTCTCTCAACCGATGGTGAGTTAAACGTCGAATATCGTGCTATTTGGCCTGATGCGTCAGTGCATTGGGTAGAAATTCGCGCGCGAACGCAATTCGACCCTCAAAGAAACCCACTTATATTGAGTGGAGTTTCTATCGATATTACACAACGCAAAGAAAATGACCAATGCCCTCAGTTGATGACACAGGAGATGGGGCACGGCATTAAAAATATTCTTGCGAATGTGCAATCGGTGGTGAACCAATCTCTGCGCGCGGAAAAAGGATTAAACGAGCTTCGCGTTGACATTGATCAACTCATATAAGCACTTGCACGATCGCAAGAAATACTGACTGGGAATTAACTTGAATTTTCCGGGCTGAAAATGGTATTTGAGAATGCCTTCTCCCCTTTCAATCAGGATAGTCGGATCGTTTTTTTGGGCGACGATCTTGATGTATCTGGTGAAGTGGCCCTTGCTATAACCATGACTGCCCATGAGCTCGCGACAAACGCTATTAAGTATGGTTCACTGTCGAACACGTCAGGACGTGTTGGGATCAATTCAATAGTAAACGGAGATAAATTTCAGCTGGTCTGGAAAGAGTTTTCAGGTCCACCAGTCAAAAAACCAGAACGGACAGGGTTTGGAACAAAAATGAAAGAGCGTTTACTCGCAGCTGCCGTAAAAGGCAGCGTTGATATTGCGTACGAGCGGGATGGATTAAGATCCACGCTGCAAGCGAATTTGAAAGGCCTAAATTAGATAGCCATCGTTTTGAGCGGCTCCGGTTTTTTACCATCTGGCAGAACTAGCTGAAGGTGATTGTAAACGACTTCCGCACTGAATGGCTTTCTTACAAATACAGCCCTGTCGGCAACTCGTCCCCAATGGGCGCCATCATTCCAGAAGCTATTATTATTCCGATGTGAGGCCAGTGTTCTGAACGATGGCGTGCCAGATCAAAACCAGTCAGCAATTCCAACGCTTCTTCGACATTACCGGCCTCTTTGACGCGAAACCGAGCTTTCTGAAGAATATCTACCGCATCCATACGAATGATCACGTCATCGTCGGCAACGAGAGCGTGAGGAGTGTTGTTACCAGTCATCCATATTCCTTAAATTAATAGTCATCGTAAGAACACACTCCGAGCTACAGCGCTCCATCCTTAAGCCATTCTTTTTTAAAACTAGCTCTGGTGATCGTTTGAGTTATAGACTGATCAAAAAGAATTGCTGCGGTAAGGTGTTTTGATGTTGAGGCGTGCCAACCCTGTTTGCACCTGTTCGTCCTGCATGAATAGAGACCACAATAAGCCTGATCGATAGTTCTCAATCGCCGCAACGATCGGCCCCTGATTGATCGCCAAGTGTGTCGATGCAATCCATTTTCCATCGGGCCGAAATGAATCCACAAAACCAAAATCGGAAAATAGTGCGCCTCCCTTAAAACGCATGAAAGCCCGTAGAGCTGTCTCTGCCTCTTCAAGCAAAAATGGCATACTAGAAAGCGCTGCCGTCGGTGCGACTACACCCCGATCGCTGACTGGACAATGCACCGAGTAGCCGCGGGGACCGTCACAGGCGGTTAATCCCCATGCATGAATCCCATACCCGGCATAGCCGCGCGGGTTTGCTAAACAGTGCCTATAATTAATCGTCGCGTGCGCACGAACCTGGTGTTCATAATCGAGGTAGTCATCCGTCATTCCCCGGGGGTCAAGGCCGCAAAAAGAGTATTGTGATAGAAACAAAGGTCCGCCAAAGTCCTGCCCGGCGGGCAGAAATTGGTCGTAAAAATGCCCGCCATTGAGGAAGCGTTGCTCATTTGTCCAGCCGATATGAAAAGCCTGCGGATCAATCGGAAAAACGTTCGCACCTGCGGCAAGGACATAAGCAATAAGTGCTTCATTCCATCCAGTAATCGGAACATTCTTTTTCCATCGATGTGTCGGGCTCCAGTGCCAATAAAGCGATGGCCTGGTCCGTCTTGATGCGTACCAGTTCCATTCTACAGCATCATTGATATCGGATATGCACGCTCTTAACTTCGTTTCCCAACTATCATTTCTGTCAAAAAAAACACGGGCCGATAGTAATCCCTGCAGCAACAGAGCGGTCTCAACAAGATCACCACCATCGTCATAACGTGAAAAGGTACAAGTTTTGAGCGAGCCGGCATGGATAAAATGAGGAAACGCACCGTGGAAACGCTCCACCTGTGACAAAGCGTTCAAAATGAGAAGTACTCGCTCGACCGCATCACTCCTGTTCATCCAGCCGCGAAAAACGGCGACCACAATTGCCATAAAAGCAAAGCCACAGCCACCAATGGAAATTATTGCGTTCGGCGATGTGCCATCTCTATTCAGTCTATCGTACGACAATTTTGAAGTTGGATCGCATGCATCAAGAAAATACCGGATTGTGTGCCGCTGTACGAGATCAAGAAGCCTATCGAAGGGAAGATCAACGTCCCTTGTCGTTGTCATTACTGATGGTGTTCGTAACATCAGCGTCCTCAATAGTGCTTAGTGTTAACTGAATCAAGGATTTGATCGGTTGAGGAATTCCGCCGGCATTAATACGCGCCGGAATTTAACTTACCTGAAGATCGCTAACAACGACAAGTCATCAATCATCTATGCTTGTAAGCAATGTTGGACGGAACCCTTTCCTTCCCGCAGGGTTTACCTGACGTAATTTGGAAAAAAAGGAAACCACCATGGATCACAGCAAGCACATTCCCCTCACTCCGGTTGAGCTAAACCCAGAAACCTTAGAGGGCGCTACCGTATACGGTGTCGATGACCACAAAATCGGTAAGGTCGATCACGTGCACGTCGGCGGTGCCGTGAACCAGGTCATTATCGATGTTGGTGGTTTTCTGGGTATCGGTGCGAAGCCGGTTGCGGTACAGCTCGCTGATCTAAACTTCATGCGGGATGAAGATGGTCATGTTCATGCAGTGACGACATGGACCAAGGATCAGCTCAAGGATATGCCTGAACATCGCGACTAAATTTTTAAACGAAAAGCCCAGCGTTGCGGCTGGGCTTTTTGATTGCAACGGATACACTAATTAGTGACCTAAACCTTTATGGTTATGATAAAGATACATTGAAAAAGACAGTTGCAATATTCGCGCAGGTATCTCGATAAAATTATTCAGTAATATTTATAAATATGACATAATGTAGAATTACTCTTTTGCAAATCTATAGTTTAGTATTCAAGAATTATGGAAAAAATATCAAGAATAATTCAGAATTAGCATATCATCTAGCGTTGCAGAATAAGTTAGCCGTCCTAGGCGACGATTGAAAGTAATGCAACAGCCAGAAATTAATAGGCCACCTACTTCGTGCATAATTTGAAATGTCAAGCACCTTTAGAATTCTTCAGCCAAAGTTCGTAAGACGGCTGTTGCAAAAAATCTTTTTTAAACATTTTGTCACAAAGCTCGGCTGCCTGATCGGAGTTCATTATGCCGTACGGAAGATTAGTTCCGCTAGCATGTCTCACCGATACTTCTACGAGCGTTTTTTGTGTCATCGTCAATCCATATCCCGTTTATAACATCATAAGACGCAAGCACCGTGAATTATTTTAATCAAGTTATACAGACTAGGTAGTGTAAAGAAGTTTTCACAACCCACTCGGCCTGCCACAGCCTTTAGAATTCAGTGATAATATTCCTACTTACAATGATGCGGGGGGCCATAAGTTCCACCGATTCAACTTCGAACGCATCCTATTTGTCGGTTTTAATAACCACATCGCGATATTCGGGTTGCCAAGCCGTCATAACCAGCTTTGGACCCTATATTCAAATCCAGTAGATCAGAACCGAAAATTAGTAGGGGGATGATTAATCAATTGCCTGGTCGCTTTCGCAGGTAGACCCAGTTGCCACTCGCTTGAACCTGTAAATGTATCAGACAACTCGGTAAATTAATTTCAACCTCGCAGTTTCAGTCGCCCAAACAAAAATTGATTCCCCAAGCAACCATACATTCAGATAGGCGTTGTTAGAAGCCTAATTAGGTCAACTGTCACCGATGGGAAGTCAATGATTTTACAAGTCTCTGATCGATTTCAAGATATTTTCGTCGGCGACGGAGAAATGGCGCAGTTGATGCGCAATCACGACTGGGAGCACAGCCCTATTGGAATACCAAGCGCTTGGCCAGAGGCTCTCAAGGTTGCGATACGGCTGTTGCTCACATCAAAGTTTCAAATGTGGCTCGGCTGGGGACCAGACATCGCGTTTTTCTACAACGACGCATATAAACCTACTCTTGGAGCAAAACATCCGAATGCGCTCGCTGTGCCGACAAAGGTACTTTGGTCAGAAATCTGGGACGATATCGAAGGTCGTCTCGAAACGGTTTACAAACATGGCCAATCTACTTGGGATAAAGATCTGCCCCTCCTGTTAGAGCGTAATGGCTACACGGAAGAGAGTTATCACACTTTCTCATACAGTCCCCTTATTGGTGAGAATGGCATCGTGGAAGGTGTTTTCTGCGCGGTCACCGAGGAAACAGAGCGGGTCGTAAGCGAGCGTCGTATGTCTACGATGAGAGCCCTTGCTTCTGGCCTGGCAGCGGCTGACACAAAACATGAGGTCCTTCAAGCCTCATTTACAGCGCTCAGAGGAAATTTACACGACCTTCCCTTTAGCGCTCTTTACCTCTTTGACAAAGACGGAAACGCAACACGTCAATGGCTCTGCGGCGAGCACAACGATCCGACGTTCTTACCCGCAGAAATCGTTCTCGGGACGAGGCTATGGAACATCGATGACGTGTGGACGAAACAAATCGTTGAACTGATTGATTTGCCGGCAATAAGTGATGCGTCATCGGACCCATGGCACAAAGCACCATTACAAGCTGCAGTTCTTCCACTGATTGGTCAGGGTAACGAGGTACCGAAAGGCATATTGATAAGCGGGCTTAATCCGTATCAACCTTCTGGTGATGACTACCTTGATTTCCTCAAACTCATCGCTGGCCAAATAACCTCACGATTAGCGAGTGCGGAAGCGTTCGAGACGGAGCGTCGCCGGGCAGCAGCCCTTGCCGAAGCCGTCGCTATGCGCGAACAGGCAGCTATTGCTCTTGAACAGGTAAACCGCCAGCTTTCCTCCGAAGTTAAGCTTCGCACGGCTGAGCGCGATCGCATGCGAGGCCTGTTCCAACAAGCCCCAAGCTTCATGTGCATATTGAGCGGCCCGGATCATGTCTTTGAGCTCGCTAATGATGCGTATCTACAACTCGTGGGTAACAGGCAGCTTGTTGGCTTAAGGGTTCGTGATGCGCTGCCAGACCTTGCGGGGCAAGGCTTCTTCGAACTTCTCGACAAGGTATATCAATCTGGAGAACCATATATTGGTAATTACCTGCCAGTCACGTTGCAACACAACAACGATTGCGTTCCCGACAAGCGATTTATAAATCTGATTTACCAGCCTATTTTGGATGTGGATGGGTTGGTCACCGGGATTTTCGTAGATGGCTTCGATGTAACAGATCAAAAGCGCGCCGAAAATGAGCTTCAAAGTCTTAATCAAACATTGGAGGAGAGGGTTGAGCAGCGCACTCGCGAATTGAGCACAGCTCTACTCGACCTGGAAAAGGAGACAGTAGATCGCGAGAACGCCCAGACTGCTTTGAGGCAAGCACAAAAAATGGAAGCACTGGGCAATCTCACCGGCGGCGTTGCTCACGACTTTAATAATCTCCTTCAGGTTGTCAGCGGCAACCTTCAGCTCCTATCCAAAAGCATTCATGGCAATATTCAGGCTGAGCAAAGGCTCGAAAACGCATTGGCAGGCGTCGAGCGGGGTTCCAAGTTGGCGTCGCAGCTTCTCGCATTTGGTCGCAGGCAACCACTTGAGCCAAAAGTTATCAACGTCCGTAAGCTTGTCCAGAATATGGACGACATGCTTCGAAGAGCGCTCGGAGAAGAAATCGAACTGGAGACCATTGTTTCTGGTGGTCTTTGGAACACAATGATTGATCCAAGCCAACTGGAAAATGCCATTCTCAACCTGGCTATTAATGCCAGAGATGCAATGGGCGGTCGGGGACATTTGACAATAGAAACGGCTAATTCGTATCTCGATGATGATTATGCAAGAGAGCATGAGGATGTTCGCCCGGGGCAGTATGTACTGATCGCCGTTACCGACACTGGATCGGGCATTCCGCTTGATATAATCGAACAAGTTGTAGAGCCATTTTTCAGCACCAAGACAGATGGCAGAGGTACGGGTCTGGGCCTGTCGATGGTTTACGGTTTCCTCAAACAATCCGGCGGACATCTAAAAATATATAGCGAGGTAGGTCACGGAACCACAATGAAGCTCTACCTGCCGCGTACCGCACAAATGGAAGATACGCTGACTGATGTAAGCGATTTACCCGCGACAGGTGGTACGGAAACCGTGCTTGTTGTCGAAGACGATGACGGCGTTCGCGAGACGTCTGTTGCGCTGTTGAGTGACCTCGGATACCGCGTGCTCAAAGCAAACGATGCGCAGTCCGCATTCGCCATCGTAAACAGCGGAGTGCACATCGATTTACTGTTCACCGACGTGGTGATGCCTGGTCGCATGCGCAGCACGGAACTTACTAAAATAGCCAAGATGCTGTTTCCTGCTATGGCTGTTCTCTACACCTCAGGATATACAGAAAACTCAATTATGCATGGTGGGAGATTAGAAGCGGGTGTCGAACTTCTCTCTAAGCCATATACTCGAGAAGCCCTCGCTCGCAAAGTGCGTCACGTTCTCAGCAATACGAAGCAAGAACAGATCACATTACATCAACTAGAAAACCAGGAAAAATTTGAAGGCGAGAATAAGAATTCCATTGCCAAGGCATTAACGCGTGTTCTTGTTGTTGAGGATGAACCGCTTATCTTGATGTCCACAGTCGATATGGTCGAAGAATTGGGTTATATGGTGATTGAGGCAGGATCGGCTGAGAGCGCACTTTCCGTTTTAGAGGTGGATAAGGTGGACGTACTTTTGACTGATGTTGGGCTGCCGGGAATGTCAGGAATAGAACTAGCACAAAAGGTAAACGAAAAATGGCCCGATGTGCGCATCATCTTCGCAAGTGGCAATAATAATGCCAAAACAATTTCAGGTTTAGCTAATGCGTTTCAGGTGTCAAAGCCGTTTATGATGGAACAACTCAGTGCCGTACTAACTCAAACAAATTTAACGAACTGAGGCTGACTTTTTAGGGTGATCGAACCAAATTTCTATTCACATAAGTACCAGATCGAAGAGTTAATCTATTACTTCCAAACTTTAATCAACGGTGTAGGCGGATTATTGCAAAATGAAACGTTGGTTCAAATTTGAGCGAAGTACCACACACCCGACGCTGATCACCGAGATAACGGCAGAGCTTTGACGGCTGGCAACAAATTGGCTCGTCGGCTTTAAAAGGTTTGCCTGAACACCGCGACAATACTGACCTCTAGCAACTTTGTTAGCTGATTGGCCAAATAGGGTGAGTTAAGCTCTGGAGAAGATATCTAACAATGGGCTGAAAACAGTTCCATTCAATTTCAGACAAGCTCCGCGTCAATTCTAAGTCAAACATTCATAGCTTATGTTATGTGTTCAACAGTCATCATTGAATTTACTGGGACAGAGAAATAATCTGTTGAAAGTGACCACTTCGTGACCATGAATGAGACGCCAGGATTTCCAAACCGTGAGGCAGAGATCGAGTTCCTGGGGGCGCGGAATTCGACCTTACAAACGGAATTGGAAACGCTAAAATCGGTACGCGATATGGAGCGTCAGAGCCTCCTGAAGCTGACAGCTCAACTCGATGCACTTGTCCGTTCGTCATCGGAGGTGCGTTACAAAGTCAATGCCGACTGGTCCGAGCTGGATCAGCTACAAGGTGGCGGGTTCATCCGCGATAATACGCAGTCCAATAAAGAATGGATCGAAGCGTACATACCGGAAGAGCACCAGCAGCTTGTGCGCGACGAAATCAGTCGAGCTATTGCCGCCAAGGACATCTATAACATCGAACATATGGTGAAGAAGGTGGATGGATCACGTGGTTGGGCGTTATCGCGGGCTGTGCCACTCTTCGACCATAACGGCGAAATTGACAGTTGGATGGGCTCTGCCTCGGACATCACGGTACGTAAATCGTCGGAAGAAACGCTGCGGTTGCTCAATTCCGAGTTGGCGCATCGAATGAAAAATACGCTTGCTATCGTTCAGGCGATTGTTGCGCAGACTTTGCGCCTGTCGGACTCGGTCAAGACAGCAAAGGAAATCATAAATAGCCGCCTTCAAGCGCTTGCGAGTGCGCAGGATATCCTGACTTCAACGCAGTTTACCGAAGCAGACGTTGGCGAAATTGTTAAAGCAGCTCTTGGTGCTCATCAAGGTCCAGATGCGCGCATTGAAATTGTAGGTGAAAGTTACAGCCTTAATCCACAACAAGCTCTAGGCCTTCGCTTTCGATCCATGAACTCGCAACAAATGATGTTAAATATGGTGCACTATCTAATCAGTCGGGTAAAGTGGTAATCAGTTGGTATCTGACCGGTAAGCAGTTCGAGTTTCAATGGGTAGAAAGTGGCGGGCCTGCGGTGACAATTCCGACGCGGCAAAGCTTTGGTTCCCTCTTAATCGAGCGGGTGGCAGCGAGCTATTTCGGCGGCGAAAGTCTTCTGGATTTCAAACCCGAGGGGTTAGTATATAAACTCTCAGTTAGTAAGCCAGCTGCATAACGAGTTTCTTTTCACACATACTAGTTTTGCACCTATTAGCCATTCTGAGTTATGGTCCCGAAAGGATATAGACCACGGGCCCACGTCAAGGGCGTACGTATTGATTGCAAGTCAGAATTCTCTGCGATTAACTGAGATGACAGTTCGTGCGGTGGCCCACGTGTGATTTTCAATCGGTCCACCACCTATCGGCCAAGCCTTTTAGCCCGTCTGCTTCCTTCCGGCAGATGGAAGCTCCGGCTACCCACAGCGACGGCGGGCTCCATCGAACTCCACCCCGGAACGCGGACCGAGCTGCGATGCGCCGATATTACCGCCATAGGGTGTTGATTGCCGCTGAGAACTGCTCCTGTGGGGTTGCAAATCTAAAATTTGTCTTTCGTGTTGCAGCTATGTCTCCGTAAAGATACAAATACGCCCGCAACAACGACATTTCGACGCTGATATTTACCCTCAGGTTAACGCAACGGTGCCGTCCAGAGATAATCACGCATCTCGCCAAATGTAATATTTGCGACAGAGCCTTCTGTCTTACCGAACGGTAAGAAAACTGTAGTTTTGCTTGAAAGCTTCCCGAGCGGTAAGAATGTTGTCCCTCATTCTTCAAATATTACCGCTCGGTATGTTTTGACTTGAACTCGCCTAAATATTACCGTACGGTAAGATGAAAAGGAGAGGGCGATTGTTAAAGTCAGCTGCAGATTTGGGAGCACTGGTTCGCGAGAAGCGAAAAGCTCTCGGCTGGACACAAACCGACTTGGCAGGAAGATGCGGTACCGGAGATCGCTTTATCATCGACCTGGAAAACGGTAAGGCGACATGCCAACTCGGGAAGGCTCTGTTGGTAGCCCGTGAAGTCGGCATTAATCTCATCGATGCAAATTCGCTTACAGTTAATCGGCAAACGTTACCAGAAGACGACGACGAATTGTCATTCTTGCCAAAATACTAAACACCGAGGCCATTTGTAATGACAACGCTGTTTTATGAAGATTTTGCAATTGGCGAGCTCCACTCCGAAGAGAACTTGAATTTCTCTTATCTGGACAAATGGGCAAGTCGAAAGTCGGCCTTCCCTATCTCCGTGACCATGCCAACAAAAACGTCATCATATGGCCCTGATAAGATTCAGCCCTGGCTTGCTAACTTGATGCCGGAAAGCCATCTGAGTGAGATTGGTCAGCGGCTCAAGGTGTCACCGCAAGACATCGTCGGTGTGCTAGCTCACCTCGGAAGAGATACCGCTGGCGCAATATCAGTCGGTGCGCCGCGCAAAAGTGGGAGTACGAGTGTTACACCCATCCCAGATGAAGCAACACTGGAGAAGATAATCAATGAGCTGCCAGAGAAGCCGTTTTTGATTGGCACCGAGGGCGTATCCATGTCTTTGGCTGGAGTTCAAGACAAACTGCCTGTCTACATGCTCGATGATGGAATGCTTGGGGTACCAACTGAGGGGACACCATCAACGCATATTTTGAAACCTGATGCTCTGAAAACCCGGCTTCCTGCAAGCGTTCAGAACGAAGCTTTCTGCATGCGTCTCGCCAGGCATTGCGGTCTTGATGTTGCGAACGTGACAACGGGAGTAGCAGGAAGTCGCTCGTATCTCCTCGTCGAACGCTACGACCGCATTCGAGACGGCAAAGGCTTCGTGCGCCGTATCCATCAAGAAGATTTCTGCCAAGTGCTGGGTTATTTTCCTGCTCAAAAATATGAACGCTCCAGGTTCGGTGGTCGGAATGGCCCAACGCTTGTCGACATGTTTAAAGCCGTTGAAGAGTTCATTTCGGCTGGTGAGCGCGAAAAGTTCCTTGATGCCGTTATCTTCAATGTTTTGATCTGCAATACTGATGCTCACGCTAAAAACTACTCAATCCTGATTGGTCAAGGTGGATCAGCTAGATTGGCTCCGCTGTACGATCTGATGTGCGCTTCCATCTACAAAAATGTAGATCAATCCTTGGCTCAGTCGATTGCTGGCAAAACGAATGCTAACGAGTTGCACGCAGCCGATTGGAAAGAATTGGCGACGAGTGTTAGCCTCAGTCCGGCTAAAACTCTGCGCAGAGTGCAATCCTTGGCCGAGAGTGTACTAGAGCATGCTGAGATGGTCGCCAATGAAATAGCCGAGACACAAGTCGGGTGTCATGATCTCTTAAGCCGTGTCTCATATGAAGTCCAAAAGCGCGCGAAACGTATTCTTAGACAGTTAGATGAAGCCAATTAGAGTCGCTCGGCTTTGTAATTTTGCATCACTATGATGCAAATTTGCATTCTAAACCGATACCACAGGCACCTCGCTCAACCTCGTCGTATACCGAGACGATCTCCATGGTCTCCTTGGCTTCAAATCCTCTTTGAAAGCCCTCGCTTCCAAGAACGTAAGCAGTGTTTTAAGCGCACCTGTTTTGCCGGGTTGATTGTAAATTTCGGTGATGCAAACATCAGTTATCAATTTCAAGCGCCACCGTTTTGCACCGCAAATCATTGCTCACACCGTTTGGTTTTACCTGCGGTTCAACATAAGCCGGCAGAACTTGTTCGGGTAAATCCTCCAGCACAGTATCCGAGGCGAAAGGCAGGTTCAGCAGCCGCGCCCCTTCAACTTATTCAGCCATTTCGAAAGCCTGACGGCGGGAAACCAGAAAATCCTCGTCGCCGCGTATTACAAGAAGCGGACATGCGATTGAGCTGACGGAGGCGCCAGGATAGGCGTGTTCGCCACTTCCGAGCCACATTGCCTTAGTCGCTTCGAAAAGCCCGGAAAAATCAGCCACAGGATTTTCTGCCTCATAGTTCTCGACCTGATCGTGGAACATATCGCGCCATTTGTCCACGGTGATACCCTTGTATATCTCACGGGTTGGCTCATCAGCCGGCATCTCCCAGTGCGCGCGCGCAGTGACAATAAAACGAGGGCGAACGGCGTCGGCCGCCCCAAGGCGCAAGGCCACGATACCGCCGTCGCTGTTGCCAATAATGCCAGCGTCCGTCAGGCCCAACTCGGCCAGAACAATAGCAATGTCCTGCTCTAGCTGATGGTAAGTGAGAGAAGCATTTCCAAGCGGGGAACGACCATGCCCACGGCTATCAATGGCGATAAGCCGAAAGTCAGTCGCCAGATCCTTTGCCAGGAGAACGAAGTCGTTTCGGCTCCCCAAACCGCCATGAAGCAAAACAATCGGCATTCCTTCCGTGTTGCCCGCTTGCCTCCCTATGATTATCCAGCGTCGGCGACTTAATCCTGAACCAGACGGCATACAACGCGGGGAGGAACAGGAGAATCATAACTGTGCCCGCTGCCGTTCCCCCGATAAGCGTGTAGGCCATGGATCCCCAAAAAATCGAATGAGTTAACGGAATAAACGCCAGAATTGCAGCAAGAGCAGTAAGTATTACAGGTCGTGTCCGTTGAACCGTCGCCTCAACGACAGCGTGGTAGTCATCGAGCCCTGCCGCCTGGTTCTCCTTGATCTGCTCCGTCAGGATCAACGTGTTACGCATCAGAATGCCAGCCAATCCGATCAATCCGAGAATGGCGTTGAAGCCGAAGGGTTGATTGAACAGAAGCAATGTCGGAACCACCCCGGCAAGACCAAGCGGTGCGGTCAGCATAACCATTGTCATGGTCGACAGACTGCGAACCTGCAGGATGATGACGATCAACATTGCAGCAATCATCAGCGGGAAGACCTGAGCGAGAGCCACATTGGCTTTCAATGATTCCTCGATGTTGCCACCCATCTCGATACGGTATCCAACGGGAAGCGATGCGATTAATGGCTGCAGTGCCTTCATCACCTGTTGCGAAACTTCTGGTGGCTGCGTTGCCTCGTTGATATCGGACCTGATGGTTATCACCGGGGTACGATCGCGACGCTTTAAGATCGGCTCCTCGAAACGGATCTCGGAATGCCCGATCTGATCAAGCGGCACTTGTCGACCATCTCTGCTCATCAACGAAAAGTCGGCAAGTCGTGAAGGATCAAGGCGGTTCTCGCCAGCACTGCGTGCAACGACAGGCACGTTGCGGATGTTGTCGCGCACCTGCGTGACAGGAATGCCGCTCAGCAGCATCTGCATTTGTTGCGCCGCCTCCGATGGTGAAAGGCCGATCAGATTGAGTCTTTCCTGATCGGGTAGAAAGCGCAGCACAGGCGTGCGGTTACCCCAATCCCTATTGGCTTGGCGCACATCTGGAACAGTCTTCATAATCGCCAGAGCTTGCTCGGAAATCTTGTAAAGTTCATCCTGATCAGGCCCCATGATGCGGAACTCGACCGGGAACGGCGTATAGGGGCCGAACACAAGCTGCGTCACACGCACGGATGCTTCAGGAACAAGACCCTCGGATATGGCACCTCTCAAGCGGTGCTTGAGTGCTTCCCTGGCGTTGGCGTCAGGTGTAAGTACAACGATCTTGGCGAAGGCAGGATCGGGCAATTCTGGAGCCATGGCGAAAAAGAACCGAGGGGCACCCTGCCCTACATAACTCGTAACGATATCTGTTTCTGGCTGGGTCTGTAGCCATTCTTCGACCTTCTTCACCGCGGATGTCGTCGCTTCGATGCTCGTGCCCTCTGGCATGCGCACTTCAACCAGCACCTCCGGGCGATCCGATGTCGGGAAGAACTGCTGCTTTACACCACCCATCCCCACAATCGAAACGGCCATGGAAATACCTACAATCGCACAAACCACAAACTTGTGGCGGACTGCGAGTTCAATAACGGAACGCAGACGCCGGAAATTCGGCGTGTCGTAGATGGCGTGATGACCGCCCTCGACAGGCTTGATGTCCGGCAGCATTTTAACGCCAAGATACGGCGTGAAGGTAACAGCAACGATCCAGGATACAATCAGCGCAAAACCGACGACCCAGAATATGTTTCCAGCGTATTCACCGGCCGTTGATTTAGCGAAACCGACGGGCATCAATCCGATAATTGTAACAAGGGTGCCCGACAACATGGGGGCTGCCGTATGGCTCCAGGCATAAGCGGCTGCCCTGATGCGGTCCATGCCCTCTTCCATTTTCACCACCATGACTTCGATGGCAATGATGGCATCGTCAACTAGAAGGCCAAGCGCGAGGATCAGTGCCCCGAGCGTGATGCGGTCGAAGAAACGTCCGGTTTCCAACATGATCAGGAAAACAACCGCGAGGGTTAGCGGCACAGCAAGCGCCACCACGATGCCGACACGCCAGCCCAGCGCAACAAGGCTCACGAACAGAACCACACCCAGCGCCATTGCGAACTTGAGCATGAACTCGCTGACTGCTTCATCAATATTGACGGCCTGATCACTTACCTTGGTAAGCGTCATGCCAAGTGGCAACTCCTGCGCGATTGCCGCAGAGCGCTCTTCCAGCGCTTTACCCAGATCAAGACCGTTCCATCCTGCTTGCATCACCGCGCTTAGCATGATTGTTGGTTCGCCCTCATGGCGAATAATGTAGGTTGCAGGGTCCTGATAGCCGCGCCGTATCTCTGCGATGTCAGCAAGGTTCAGTGTTCGTCCAGCAGCAACAATGGGCGTATCGGCAATCGCCTGGACGCTGTTGTAAGCTCCATCGAAACGTATAAAGATCTGTGGGCCTCGTGTGTCGACGGACCCAGCAGGCGTGACTGTGTTTTGTCGTTGCAAGGCAGAAGCAATATCCTGCGCAGATATGCCGAGAGTTGCGAGTTTCGAATAGGAAAGCTCGACAAAAATCTGCTCGGGGCGCTCGCCGACGATGTTGATTTTCTTCACGCCAGGTACGCGCAGAAGATCCTGGCGTATGGTTTCCGCGTGTCGGACAAGATCGCGCATCGGCATGCCCTTTGCCTTCAGGGCGTAAAGGCCAAAACTCACGTCTGAATACTCGTCGTTGACGAATGGGCCCATGACACCTGGGGGCAGATTGCGCGCTTCGTCACCGAGCTTCTTGCGCGCCTGATAAAACTCTTCTGCGACGGCACTTGCAGGCGTATTATCCTTGAGTGTGACTGTCAGAAACGCGTAGCCGGATCTCGTCGTCGTTTCGACACGGTCATACCATGTGAGTTCCTGAAGACGCTTTTCGAGCGGTTCAGCGACAAGATCCTGCATCTCACGCGCAGTGGCACCTGGCCAAACGGACGTAACCGTCAATGTCTTGATGGTGAACGACGGATCTTCGGCGCGGCCAAGCTTTACGAAGGCGTAGGCGCCTGCGGCAGCGAGAAGAACAATGAAAAATAGGGTTATGGCGCGTTCACGAACCGCGATGGCGGAGAGATTAAAGCTCATTATTTTGTCACCTCGGACTGCGAGGCAATTCTAACGCTCGCGCCATCATCCAGCAGCTGGGCGCCCAGAGCGACAATCTTTTGCCCGATGCCGATACCAGTGACAAATGCCGCCTCCTCACCAACTTGGCGCACCGCAACCGGTGTGAACTTTACCGTGGATGTGGAGCCGTTGACTACCCACACGCCTGTTCGATTTCCGTTATCCAGGATTGCGCCGACAGGTACCGCGACTTCCTGCTCGCGGCCAGCATCCAGAATTTTTATCGTGACGGTCGAGCCAAGTGGGGCTGAGGCCGCATCGCCCTCAAGAATATAGCGCGCCTCGTAGGTCCGGGTTTGCGGATCAGCGGAATCGGAAATCTGCCTTAGCGTGGCTTTGTCACTGGGACTTTCGCCGCCATAGATGCTCGCCTGAGCTAGCGAGCCCGGAACGGGTCGCTGGGTCTCAGGAAGCCAGACGACAGCCTCGCGTGGCCCAGACTGCGCCAGTTGAATGACGCTCTGTCCGGCTGCTACAACTTGTCCCTGGTCCCCTAATGTCTGAATTATGGTTCCATCAGAATCTGCGAACAGGACCGCGTAAGCTGCTACGTTTTCCGCGACCTTTGCGTCAGCTTCAGCCGCTGCGAGCTGCGCAGTTGCCGTATCCAAAGCCATCTTCGCCTGCTCATAACGCTGCGGGGTTGCCGCCAAGCGATTTCTTACCAGCGCGGCATAGCGTTGTTCGTCAGCTTGCGCCTGTATCAAAACGGCGTGCGCTGCAGACACCGTGTTGCGTTTGGCGGTTAGTGCTAGCTGGAGATCGGTTTCGTCAATGCGCATCAGCGCCTGACCCTGTCGGACTTGCTGTCCCACGTCCACCATCCGCTCAATGATCTTGCCAGGAACGCGGAAACCTAAATTGCTCTGGACACGGGGGGCAACAGTACCTGTGAAAGAGCGCTCGGCCATTCCAGTGGCCTTTGCCTCAGTAACCAGAACCATCGGAAAAGCCGTCCTGGGATCAGCGGCCTCAGCTTCGCGCTTTGGTGCTTCCAAAACGACAAAAAAAGCCGCAGCAGTTGCGGCGGCCACTGTAAAACCTGTGGTAGCCCAGACTTGTTTGCGTTTCATTTCTGTTTTCTCTTCATAACCCGAAATCCAACAATTTAGATTGCGATCTAACTCTATTTATATTATAGATGTCAAACGAAATCTAAAAGGAGGCTAATATGAGAGTGAGCCGCGTACAGGCCGAAGAAAATCGTAAAACAGTGATCAACGTCGCCAGCCGGCTGTTTCGAGAAAAGGGTTTTGACGGGATTGGCCTGAAGGACCTCATGAAAGGTGCGGGCTTAACGCAAGGCGCCTTCTATAAGCAGTTTACGTCTAAAGATAACCTTGCCGCATTAGCCTCTCGGCGCGCTATGGAAGATGCAACCCGCAGGTGGTCTGCAGCTGCGGCAGAAAATTCAGACCCTCTGGAGGCTATTATTGAGTTCTATCTTTCGTCCGGTCATCGTGGCGAAAAAGCTGACGGTTGTCCTTTGGTTGCCCTGGGAGCGGACGCTGCGCGTCAAAGCAAAGATGTCCGACAACCATTCGAGGACGGAATCAGAGCTCATTTCGAGGTTTTGGACGAATTGATGCTCGAGACCGAAAGGTCAAACCCAAGCGGCAAGGCAATTGCGATTTTGTCCCTTATGGTAGGTGCCGTCACAATCTCACGCCTCATCGAAGATGAAAACTTGTCGCAGAATGTCCTCGACACGGCCGCTAATGAAGTGAGGCGCATTGCGTATGGTGAAGGAGATGACGGATAATATGAAGATTGCGCCCATAGATGCGAGCAGGTTTTATTAATTGGTCCAAGTGATGGGCCAAAGCGGCTCTGCAGGCCGGATACGGTACCAGTAGCGCTATTTAAGCCCGAACAAAAACTACATGTTCTAAGAACTGCTCCCGGCCCGGTTCTCGCCCGGCCATGCGGAACATACTAATTTCAAAAAACAAAGGTGGAAACCTATGCGTAGGATCGTTGTAACAGGAATGGGAGCTGTCAGCCCCCTTGGAGCGACTGCTGGTATTTCCTGGTCGCGCCTACTTACAGGACAGAGTGGTGTACGGCGACTGGGAGATGATGTCGCCGCTGATATTCCATCTAAGATCGGCGGAGTGGTCCCTTCAATCATGGATGATGCTGAAGGCGGCTTTGACCCGGATACAGTCCTTTCTCCCAAAGACCAACGAAAAGTCGACCGATTTATCATCTTCGCACTCGCCGCAGCTGAAGAAGCGCTTGCTCAAGCAAAGTGGAAGCCAGCTTCAAATGAAGACAAACTGCGGACTGCAACAATTATCGCGTCTGGCATAGGCGGGTTTCCCGCAATAACCGAGGCAGTCCGCACCGTCGATCAACGCGGTGTCCGCCGTCTTTCGCCCTTCACGATCCCATCGTTTCTCGTCAACCTCGCAGCGGGGCAAGTCTCAATCCGTTATGGATTCAAAGGTCCTCTCGGTGCCCCTGTCACGGCATGCGCTGCAGGCGTTCAGGCTATCGGCGATGCTGCCAGGATGATCGGGGCGAATGAAGCAGATATTGCACTTTGCGGCGGGACGGAAGCCTGCATAAGCAATGTTAGTCTTGGCGGCTTTGCCGCAGCACGATCACTTTCAACCGGCTTCAACGACACGCCGAACAAAGCATCAAGGCCCTTTGATGCCTCTCGAGATGGTTTTGTTATGGGCGAAGGCGCGGGATTGCTGGTTATTGAGGCGCTCAGTCATGCGTTGGCGCGCGGTGCGACACCGATTGCCGAACTCGTCGGATATGGAACAACAGCCGACGCACACCATATCACCTCTGGCCCAGAGGATGGCAATGGTGCACGTAGAGCTATGGAGATCGCTATTGCTCAAGCTGGAATAAAACCAGGCGACATCGGGCATCTGAACGCGCATGCCACCTCGACGTTGGTTGGCGACCTAGGAGAAATCAGAGCTATCAGGAGCGTTTTTGGCCCTAACAACGCACTTGCTATCAGTGGAACAAAATCCGCGACAGGTCATCTGTTGGGCGCTGCTGGGGGGCTTGAGGCAATTTTCACAATTCTGGCGCTAAAGGATCAGGTCGCACCACCAACACTCAACTTAGATAACCCGGATCCAGAAGCCAGTGGCTTCACCTTTGTATCGAACCAATCGCGCCAGATTGACACTGAATACGCAATATCCAACGGTTTCGGGTTTGGTGGGGTCAACGCCAGCGTAATTTTCAGACGTTGGTCCAGTAACAACAACCGCTTATATCCAATATAAATTACCCGAGTTCAGGAAGAGCCAGTCAAGTATGCTACTATATTGCTGACTGGCTACTCTACTGCGTGCTTCCCTTCACAACGCCGAAATTATGGTAGTAGAACATTACCTTGTACGGCTAAGACCAGCTTTGATTAGCGGCGAGCACCATATGAGCAACGTTAATAGCGCAAGTCCCCCTGCTATCGGACGATCGACAAACGTTAGCCAATTGCCACCAGATTTCATCATTGAACTCAAAAAATTTTGCTCCAGGAGGGGGCCTAAAACAACTCCGAGAACAAACGGCGCAAGCGGAATCCGAAAGGCCTCAAATGCAAACCCGATAACACCAAACGCCAATGCCACACCGACGGCGCTCACTGTGTTTTCCATTGCAAATGCACCAACCAGACAGAAGATAAATATTATCGGCATCAATATGCTAAGACGTACCATCAGCATCACGCGGCTCAGCCGTATCGCCACCCAACCAAGGGGAATAAGTAACAAATTAGCGAGAAAGAATGCGCCAAAGATTGCATATACGATGGCGGGGTTGTTCAAAAAGATCGTCGGTCCAGGATTGACACCCTTCATAAACAAGACACCGATGATGATGGCTGCGATGGCATCACCGGGGATGCCGAAAACAAGCGACGGAATAAAACCACCGCTTACAGCAGCGTTGTTGGCAGCACCCGCGGCAGCTAACCCCTCCGTTGATCCTTTACCGAACTTTTCTGGTTCACGTGCAAAACGCTTAGCCAGAGAATATGAAATCCATGCCGCAATGTCTGCGCCAGCGCCGGGCAATATTCCGAGTATTGTTCCTAGAATATTTCCCTGAGCAACAGCCCGACGCTCTTTCCAGAGTAGTCTGGCCTGACCTTCGAACACACCTTTAATCGCCTTCTGTTCAAGACGGACCGTAGGCTCTTTACGAGCGTAGTATCGAAAGACTTCGGCAATAGCAAAAAGTCCAATCATGATTGGAACAAGAGATAAACCGCCGATGAGGTTATGATTTCCAAATGTAAAACGTGGTACGCCGCTAATTGGGTCAATGCCAATGGTAGCGGTAAAAAGGCCAAGAGCCAGGGATAGGACGCCTTTAACCCGCGATGACGAAATCATGAAGGCAGTTGTCGTAAGGCCTAAAAGACAAAGCCAGAAATACTCGTAAGGCGAAAAGCGCAACGCGATCATTGCCAATGGCGGTGCCAATGTGGCCAGAATGAGTGCACCGAAAAGGCCACCTATCGCTGAGGCCAGAAGGCAAAGACCCATAGCGACATGGGTTTGCCCCTTTTTTGTTAATGAATGAGCGTCGTCAGTATATGCGGCGGATGCAGGAGTTCCGGGCATTCGCAAGAGAACCGCCGGAATGTCTCCAGCAAACATTGCCATAGCGGCGGCCGTCACCATAGCTGCGATCGCTGGCACCGGGTCCATATAAAACGTGACGGGTACGAGTAGCGCAACCGCCATCGTAGCAGTGAGTCCGGGCAGCGCGCCCATGAAAAGCCCAAAAATACCGGCGGCGAGCTTAACAAGCAAAACTTCGACACTGAACAGAAGACCAAGGCCTGCAATAACATTTTCCATTACAGGTACCTCCCCCACGGGCTAAGAAGTCCGAGCGGGAGCGGAACGATAAGAATTTTAGCAAAGACGACATAAACTATAATGGATGTCGTTACAGCTATTAGCAGTGCCGGAATAAAACTCACCCGCCCTAAGAGCAAAAGCGTCAATAGAATGAGCGGAGCCAAGATCAGGACCGAATTGCTGAGAGTAAAAAACGTAAATTAGCGCAGCTCCAAAGACCACAGCCGGTTTTGCAAAATTACTTAAAGAGTATCGTTCACCCTCTAACTTATCAATCGCCTGCCCGGGTCCAATCAGAGCAAGCCATGTTCCTGCAGCCGCTATAACCATGCCCAGCAAGAGCGGAAAAAAACCTGGCCCATAGGCTATTCGTGTGGCCGCTAATGGCTGGGGTAATTGCATTGCTAAGATAACAACTAATATCCCAAGTAGCGCAAACCCTGCACCCACCAATCTCTGTGTCATATTTGAATCCTTATACACCACACGCCATTGCCGGGCATCGCGCCGGCAGCTGTATCTGGTTAGGGAGCCGATTGTTACTTCCCAGCAACGGCTTTCAGCACGACCTCAGTTTCTTTGTAATGATCACCGAGAAATGTCGTAAAATCAGCGCTATTGAGATAAGTGACGCCAAATCCACGGTTTTGCATTCCTTTAAGGAAGGTTTCGGATTCGACAGCTTTAGCGACCGCTTGCTCGAGTTTGGCAACGACATAAGGATCAAGACCAGCTGGTCCAGCAATCCCGCGCCAAGTTCCTCCCACATAGCTCGTACCAATAGCCTCTTTGACCGTGGGAATTTTATCGTTAATTGGCAAGCGCTCTGCACTCATCACGGCAAGTGTTTTTACAATTCCGGCATCGGCCATCGAGGTCACTTCTGGCACTGAACACAGGACAATATCAATGCCACCCGAAGCGAGTTCCTGAAGTGCTGCGCCTGAACCCTGAGAAGGGATCAATTTAATCTGGCTAACATCGACACCCTCTCCAAGCAGCATCGAGACAAATGGAATATCCCAACTTGCATTGCATGTTCCACCACACGAGATGTTGAAGGAGGAAGGATTTTCTTTAATGGCAGCGACGAGCGAGCGCAGATCCTGGTATTGAGAGTCGCCAGCAACGTGGATCGCTGAAGGGTCCGCATTGAATTGAGCAATGGGTGTGAAGTCATCTGCTTTGAAATCGGCTTGCCCTAGCATAGAAAATTGAGCGATTGGCGAAAGTTGGCCTAGTGTATAACCGTCTGGCGCTGAATTTTTATAAGCTGTATAGCCGACGATACCCGATGCTTGAGCTTGATTGACAACGGTGAAGGGCTGTCCCAGGGTGCGCTCAAGCTCAGCAGCCATTAAGCGAAATGTGTAATCTGATCCGCCGCCGGCACCTGCCACTACCACGAGTTGAACTGGCCGGGTTGGCCATTCTTGTGAATAAACTGGGTTGGACAATATAGCGGTTGCTACAAAACCTGATGCCAATACTTTTGACGAAATCAGTTTAAACATAATTTTCCTCCCACGGAATTCAGGTTGTAATGACAGATACGTCAGCCATCACGAAATTTGTAAACGAGATTAGAACAGTAGGCAGGTCGCACGTCATTGCCCCCACACAACCGTAACAAGGCGTGAATGGGCGTTCGGAATGAACGCCCATGTATGACATTAAGCTTCTTCGTATTTCAGTACATTCTTGAGTTCGCGTTTGATGTTTTCCAACTGCACGGCCGATGTTTGCGGCATCGGCATGCGTGGAAGACCAGCTTCAGTGCCTTGCAGTGCAATAACTGTCTTGATGTTGGCCGGCAGGTTGTCCGCGTAAACCGTGTTCCAGAAGCGAAGCAGCGCTTCATGAATTTCCTTTGCGCGCTTATGATCACCGCGCTGCACTGCATTCCACAATGCTATGCAAACCCCTGGCACAGCTGCTGGATTAGCTGCGATAGTTCCATGGCAGCCAAGCGCAAACGAAGGATAGAGCAAGGCATCAACAGCTGTATAAATTTTACAGCCTGCAGGAATGCCAAGCATCAGATCAGCCATTAGCTTCAAATCGCCTGCACTCTGCTTTACGCCCTGAACGCCGGGCAGTTCTTTCATGAGACGAATGAGCAGTGCCGGGCTTAGATAGTTCCATGGAACGACATTATAGATGATGACGGGAACGTCAGTCGCTTCAGTGAGTGCTTTGAAATGTGCAAATGTGGCTTCTTCATCCGGCTTGAAAACGTAGTGAACAGGTGTCACCTGAAGCCCCTGTACCGACAGGTGCGAGATTTCATCCCTTCAATCGAGGAAGCACAAGCGCTTTCAGGCCTCACGACGAAAGAAGATATTGGACGCAATTTTAATGATCTTGGTGTTCAATGCACTGTGATGACGATGGGCGAGCACGGCGCCTATTATCACCATGTCGACGGCACTCGATTCCACATGCCAGCATTCAACATCGACGTTGTTTGCACCTGTGGCTGCGGTGATGCTTTCAATGCCGGGTTCGCAGCCGGCATTATCAAGGGACTTAATCCAGAAGAAATGACCCAGTTGGGCCAAGCTTCGTCTGCTCTCAATGCATCTGGTCTGGGTAGTCAAGCCGGTATTGTAGACTTCGAAAGTACATTAGCGTTTCTAGAGCGCGCGCAAGTTAGGAGACCTAACGCGGCATAGATTATATACGGCAGCCGCAAATAAACCCGCCTTATCGCGAGCGAGCGAGATTGCGTGAGTGCTGTTAATCCTCGTAAACTAATCGCCCTACCCGTATGGTATTGCTGACAGCGCACACGCCTGCCTGCCCGGGAAGAAAAGCTCTTGCCAACAGCGGGGGCGTTCGATTTTGGAGTGAACGGAGTGTATTTGCCGACGGATCTTATATTTTTGATTCGAAGTCCGAAACCTTCGTTCACTAAAAGCGAGCATGAACTGATGCGTTGTACGCGTTTTCCGGAGGATTTTGACGCAGAGTCAAGAAAATCGATGGGTTTCAGTGTTCAGATAGAGCTTCTTGCCAATTTTGGCCACCATAAAAGAAGCCTAACACAATAACCTGTTGCTCAGTGACATTGAATGCGATTGTTACTCTGCGTTCAAAACCAATCGTCCGTAGGCCTTCACGGATATCGTTACGTAAAGTGCCGCGCTCGGAAGCGCGGTCGAAACCGAGTACATAACTTTCAAGCCGATCCAGGTAGTCAAGGGCAACATTCGGCGAAGCTCTTTCCGCGATCCAGTCATAAAGAGCCAAAAGATCTGCCTCGGCTTCCGGTGATAAGACTACTGATCTGCAGATCACTTGCGATCTTTCATACGTTCAGCATGTCGTTGACGAACCGAAGCAAAGGCGGAATCAATAGTTATTGCCCGGGAAGGGTCCGATTTCATTGCATCGTAGGATGCCACAACTTCATTGTTTAGCCAGCGTTCAATCACGTCATCTCGTTCTCTCAATGCTCGGATGCCAGCACGTACAACCTCACTGACCGAGGCGTAGTCTCCATTCCTGACTTTCGACTCGATAAAGGCTGCCTGCTCCCTCGGCAAACTTATCGTGCGTTTTTCGATGTTGGCCATTCTTCTTTTCTTTGTAATCGCATCTGTTTCGGTGTGAACAATTCATACCAGAGTTTAGGCTCAATTCAAAGCACATGTTTACATGGTCGCGAGGGATGCACACTATTCAAATACCAGTCAGGTAGTTTTAGTATTGCAATTATCATCTGATACCGAGATAAGAAGACGCTGTACCAGTCCCGCGCATGGGCGTTCGATATTTCCAGAGTGCTAGTCAGAAATATTGGTTCCTTTAAAGCGAGCATAAACTGGCGGTTTTGAAGCCGGGGCCGAACTGGTGGCACGAACCGATCCGTCATGTGTGCTTTCCGGAAGATTTTGACGTAGAGGCAAGAACACGCCCGCATCTTCGGGAAGATTAGTTAGCGATAGCTTCTGCTATTCCCAAGTTTCCTGAGTTTAGAATAAACGTTAGAAGGGGTCGCTAATCCAGTCTTCAAATGCATTCTGTATCCGAATTACAAATACAGTTCCACTTTGTTCAATTTGATAAATAATCAGATGAGCTTTAAACGGGTGAATACGCACAGGTGGAGAGATTTCTCCTCGTTCGCGTGCCATTTGTGGATTTTTGGCAATCAGGTCCAACGTGTTAAACAGGTCCGAATGATATCGTTTGGCCTGTATAGGTCCGAAGATTGCTATGCCGTGCTCCGCAATAGCGATGATGTCTTCTTCCGCCTGAACAGAGAGAATAAATGCCATTAGTTGCGTTTCAGAGATTTTTCGGCATTTGCAATTGCCATAGCAAAGAGATCATCCCGCGAACGAGTTCCCTTGCCACTTTGAAGACCATCGTCAACAAATCGCTGCATTGCTGCGATCTTATCCCCACGCATCTGATCCTTACGGATCAAGTCGCGCACATAGTCGCTCACGTTCGAATAGCGTCCTGTTTTGGCCTGAGCCTCTACCCATTCTTTCATAGGATGAGGGAGCGATACATTCATCGTTGCCATAAAATTCTCCTTCGCTGCAAGCCATATTCACTGATTGGCAAAGTTTGTCAATTTATTCTCCAATCTTCCTTTGCATTGTATGCAAGCCAATTAATTATGATTGCCAGTCAAGCGTGATGGTTCGGATTCAAAACCGTCGAACCCCGTACCAAATGCTTGAGCAAAAAATCTGCGCCAGAAGCCTCGACATAACCATGTGGATACCATGAATATGATAATTGCAGAACAGCCAAGCTACGCTCAGGTCGACTTGAAGAAGATAGCAATGACATCAGCAAACCTTTGCGGAGCGACACGCGGAAAGAAGTGACCACCTTGCATTTCCTGCATTTGAGAATGCGCTATGAGCTGATGCAGTTCTTCAATATGATGAAATGGGATCATGATATCGTCGCGTGCGCCGAGCAAAAGTGTCGGATGATTGATTGTGGCCAGTTCTTGTGACCGACCAAAGTCCAACAACATTGCAATACGTTGCGCAGTTACATTGTATGGCGCAAGATTATCAACCGCGCTGGCAACTGCTGCAAGAAGTTCTGCCTCGTGCGCGGCTATCCATTCGGGCGTATATCCAAAGACATGCGTAAGGTTCTGATATGCCCTCACCTCCCCCTTCTGCATCATTTCCAGACGTGACGAGAACAACGCTCTAAAGCGTGCATCCGGACGTGCCCAGCTTCCGCTTATGACGAGCGACTTGGCCCGCGCAGGCCCATCAAGCGCAATGGTTTGCACGACCGTGCCGCCGGTAGAATGACCGACCAAATGTGCGGCATCAATCTTTTCTACATCCAGAATAGTCAGCACATCATGTGCTATCCGGTTAATTGAATAGCCTTTTTCGGGACGGTCGCTTCGCCCCGCGCCGCGATGATCAACCGTGATAATTTTAAACCCTTTAAGGGCTTTCTCGACACCTCCCCAGAAACGGCCATCCCCGCCCAGACCGGGGATGAGGACAAGCGGCTCACCCTCGCCCTTTACTTCATAATAGAGACGGCAACCGTCATCGGCCAAAGCTATCGACATCTCGCGTTCTTTCTCAATCAGTTGCCCGGCCAAGTGTCGCCGAGGCGGAACCCCGTCGGGAACGGGTCTGTCGGGTCGAGCACATAATTATGGAAAGCAGTGATCCATGCCTGCCCGGTTATCGCCGGGCGAATGGAGGACTGACCGCCACATAAGGTTTCCTCAAGCACGCGCCCAATAAACTCGGTACCAATGATCGATTCATGAATGAATGTTTCGCCAACCGCGATCTGACCGCGCGCATGCATCACAGCCAGTCGCGCACTGGTGCCAGTGCCGCAAGGCGAGCGATCAATACGCCCCGGCGATACAATCACGGCATTGCGTGAACGCTTGACACCATCGCGTTCTTCCAGCGGACCCGCGAAAAGCGTCTGATTAATCGTGTGAATTTCTGGGTTCTCTGGATGGATAGCCGGAAGTTGCTCAGCGGCGGCTTTCTTAATCTGCTCTCCAACTTCAACGAGTTTTGCGGCCTCCGTTTTGTCGACGTTAAAACCGATAGATGCTGCATTGACAAGAACATAGATCATCCCACCATAGGCGACATCAACCGTGATAGTCCCAAGCCCTGGCACATCGACCTTTGCATCCAGCGCGAAAACAAAGGATGGAACATTCTCAAATGTAACGTTCACGCATTTGCCGTTTTCACACTGTGCTGTCACTGGAACAAGTCCAGCTGGAGCTTCCAGCACAAGCTTTGTCTCTGGCTCCTTCATCGGAATCATGCCGGTTTCTAGCAGGGCCGTCACGGTGCAGATTGTATTGGTGCCGGACATTGGCACGTAAAAATCCGACTCCATAATAACGAAGCCAGCATCTGCTTCCGGCTTTGTCGCTGGCAAAACAAGATTGACACATTGCGTTACGCGACCACGCGGTTCGTTCAGTAGAAAATTTCGTAAATCGTCAGACTTGTTTTGAAGATACTGCATTTTTTCAAACATAGAAGCGCCCGGCACGTCGAGGACACCGCCTGTGATCACTTCATTCAATTCGCCTGCAGCATGAACGCCGACAACATTGATCATCTTTGAAAAGCGCATAGCTCAATCCTTCAAGGAAGCGAGTTTAGCAATGGCGTCATTTACGACAGTTTCAACATGCGTGCGGTCGTCACCGACTAAAGGCAATCGCGGTTCACGCACCCATTCCGGTGCGCCATAGACAAGCTTTTCTGCGAGTTTAATGTACTGAACCAATTTCACATGCGTATCGAGATGGAACGCTGGCGTCAGCAAACGATAGAGTTTGCGCGCTTCATCGAAATTGCCCGAAGAAGCGAGGTTGAACAGTTTCACGCATTCGGCAGGCCAGACATTCGTCATACCCGAAACCCAGCCTGTGACGCCCAGTGCAAGGCTTTCGACAATAAGATCGTCTACGCCGCAGAACACTGAAAAGCGGTCGCCGCATGCATTGTAAAGATCGGTGACACGACGGATATCGCCGCACTCTTCCTTGATGCAGACAATCGACGGCGTATCTTCCAACTGTTTAAGAATTTCTGGCGTGACATCCACACCATAAGCAATCGGATTGTTATAGATCATGATCGGCAGGCCACTGCTTGCGGCAAGCGATTTGTACCAGGCCACTGTCTCGCGCGGGTCCGTTTTATAGGCAAGTGACGGGAACGCCATCAGGCCCTGAGCGCCAAGCTTTTCATAATGTCGCGCAGCGACTCCCGCATCGGCTGTTGAAATCTGTGCAAGTCCAGATAACAGCGGCACACGATCAGCGACCACTTCTTTGGCCGCCAGAATAACCTGATCACGTTCCTCTGCCTTCAATGATGCGTTTTTGGACTTCCCCTTCAAAAGTGGAGGGCTTCTGTTAGACAAAACTGACAGGAGACTTAGAATTGAAGCAGCGAGAATTTACAGAAGAGTTCAAACGCGAAGCCGTTCGGATTTTAACGACGAGTGGTC
>NZ_JBLZOF010000006.1:0-208420 GCF_049199085.1 Ochrobactrum sp. EDr1-4 | reverse complement strand
ACTCTCAACATCTCTGTCAATCGCTCTCGCTGAACTACAAGGACGAGGCAACCTGCCGCTAGCAGCGTCGCCGCCCTCGTTGGAAGCCATATAGACCCTACTTCCCGAAACTGTCAACGAACTTTCATAAAATAATGAACTTTTCTTTCCACAGCTAAACCAAAGCAATTTTATCAAATCTTAACCCTGCGAAACTGGATGATTCTGTCGTGAGAATGATAAAGGACGGTCAACGCGCCCTCACCCAGCCTACTCCCTATATAAGCACTCAGGCGGTACGCGAGCCGAACCAGCCCATCCGCTGCGCAACACTATCCGCCAATGCGCGAACCCGTGCGCCCATAGTCTCAATAATCTCTGGGCGCGCCTCCGCTGCCATCATCGATAACGCAATACCAGCCGCAGGATGATTTGGACGATCACAAATCGATGCACCTATGCAAAACATACCTTCGCGCAACTGACCATCGTCCAGAGAATAACCCTTCGTCTTGACTTCCGCCATTTCAGTTTCGAGGTTCTTCAGAGATTGGACGCTTGAGGGCGTAATCGGCTTTGGCCAATCAGATGGAAGATGGCGCGCTCGGTCCTGTGGGATCATAGAAGACAACATTGCCTTACCCGTCGCGGTGAAAACAGCCGGTACGCGCATACCAATGCGAAAAGTGATACCAAGCGGCGCCGAAGAATTGCGGCAAGACAGATAGATAACTTCCGGGCCTTCAAGGTGGGAAAGCGTCAATGTATAAGCTTCAAGCCCATCCGCTTCTGCCACCGCTTCATGAAACGCATCAACAATATCACTCTTCGCAAGGAAGGCATTCGCCCAGCGAACTGACTGCGGGCCCATCGTAAAACATCCGTCGCCATTCAACTTCAACAGCTTGAGATGCGCCAACGTCTGGCAAAGGCCGTGAACACTGCTTTTAGGCAATCCAGTCTTGCGGACGAGATCGGAAAGCTTGATGCCATCGCGGCTCTCGGCAACACAATCAAGAATCTGCGACGCCCGCATAACGGCAGGAACCAGCTTTAGGGGACTTTCGTCATCGAGTTCGGTTTTGTCCATATGCCCTCTTTAACCATACGACAGACGAATTGACTTTCGCTCTGTCGGCTGATTTATTCAATATATCGTATGTCGTTCAATATAATGAACGATCATCTGGCGCAACACTGGGATGGAATATCAGATATGCTCGCTTTAAAAGACCCCTCACTGCTTAAATCGCAATGCCTTGTGGATGGAAACTGGATCGACGCAGCAGACGGCAAGAAAATCGACGTGACCAACCCGGCAGACGGCTCCGTGATTGGCACTGTTCCATCCCTTTCCGTTGACACTATTAAAGAGACAATCGACGCTTCAAACAAGGCACTTCCAGCATGGGCTGCGAAGACCGCCAAAGAACGCGCCGGAATCCTGCGCAAATGGTTTGATCTGATCGTTGCCAATGCAGACGACATCGCCCTTATCATGACATCGGAACAGGGCAAACCACTCGCCGAGGCGCGCGGCGAGGTTCTTTATGCTGCATCTTTCATTGAATGGTTCGCAGAAGAAGCCAAGCGTGTTTATGGCGACACGATCCCGGCAACACAGCCCGGCCAGCGTTTGACCGTCATCCGTCAGCCAGTCGGTGTGACCGCTGCAATCACGCCATGGAACTTCCCGGCGGCAATGATCACCCGTAAGGCCGCGCCCGCATTGGCTGCTGGCTGCACGATGATCGTCCGTCCTGCCGATCTCACTCCGCTGACAGCACTTGCGCTTGGTGTTCTGGCTGAAAAGGCTGGCATTCCTGCAGGCGTTCTTCAGATCGTGACTGGCAAAGCGCGCGAAATCGGCGCTGAACTCACCAGCAATGAGATTGTTCGCAAGCTTTCCTTCACCGGTTCTACCGAAGTTGGTCGCCTGCTGATGGCGCAATGCGCCCCGACCATCAAGCGCATCTCGCTTGAGCTTGGTGGCAATGCACCTTTCATCGTGTTCGACGATGCAGACATTGATGCCGCTGTGGACGGCGCGATGCTTTCCAAATATCGCAATGCCGGGCAGACCTGTGTTTGTGCCAACCGCATCTATGTTCAGCGCGGCATTTACGACAAGTTCGCTGAAAAGCTGGCGCTCAAAGTGAAAGAACTGAAAGTCGGCAACGGCACCGAGCCGGGTGTTGTCATCGGCCCGATGATCGAAGAAAAAGCCATCACCAAAGTCAAATCGCATATTGAAGATGCCGTGTCCAAAGGTGCAAAGCTCATTGCAGGCGGCAAGGAACTGGGTGGCCTGTTCTTTGAACCGGGCATTCTGACCGGCGTCACCTCGGACATGCTCGTTGCCAAAGAAGAAACCTTTGGCCCGCTCGCACCGCTCTTTGCATTTGACACCGAAGAAGAAGTGATCGCTGCTGCCAACGACACGATCTTTGGTCTGGCGGCATACTTCTATACGGAGAACTTCAGCCGCGCGATCCGCGTCAGCGAAGGGCTGGAATATGGCATGGTCGGACACAACACCGGCCTGATCTCCAACGAAGTTGCACCATTTGGCGGCGTGAAGCAGTCGGGCCTCGGTCGCGAAGGCTCTAAATATGGCATCGAGGAATATCTCGAAACCAAATATATTTGCAGCGCATACAGGCGTTAAAACCAACTTCAACGACATTAAGAGGTGGCGCGCATTGTTCGTGCCACCTTTTTTATTTATAGAGAGTGCAAATAATCCCCGAATGTTTGCACCTATAAAAATCCGGAAAAATCATGCTGCGCCGACTCTATGACTGGACGATCTCGCTTGCTGCCCGAAAGTCTGCCGAATATTGGCTCGCTTTCATCGCTTTTGTAGAAAGCTCCGTTTTTCTGGTGCCAGCAGACGTGCTCTTTCTTCCCATGGCATTGGCCCGCCCGGAGCGCGCCTATCGCTACGCGCTTGTGGCCACGATCTTTTCCGTTCTTGGCGGCATAGCCGGCTGGTTTCTTGGCTATCATGCCTATGAACAAGTCGCGAAACCTGTGCTTGAAATGTATGGCAAGCTCGACACATTTGAGCAGATGCGTGGCACGACCAGCGCCGACATGATTTTGCTGATGCTCATCACATCTGGCTTGTCGCATTTGCCGCCAATCAAAGTGGTGACAATTCTTTCGGGTGCAGCGGGCATCAATATCTGGTTGTTTATCGCATCAGCAATCATCGCGCGTGGTGCACGCTTCTTCTTCCTCGCATGGCTATTGAAGCGTTATGGCGAGCCGATCCGCCACTTTATTGAAAAGCGCCTCGGCCTGCTGGCTGGTCTGGTTGCTGTGGTGCTAATTGCACTGTTCCTAGCGGTTAAATATCTTCACTTTTGATTTTGCCTCAAGTCAGTCAAATTTAATTGCTTGGAAGCAAAGTAGCATTCTAGACTACTGATAAAGCCAGTGTGGCGCAGGAAATTTCATATGGCATTTGCCCTTAATAGACCCGTTGGCAGAATTCAGGCTTGGACCGCAGGCATCATGACGGTGGGCCTTGCAGCGACGGTCGGTACGGCTTTGGGCTTCGAGCATCTGGCTGGCTTTATGCCGTGCAAGCTCTGCCTTGAAGAGCGCACACCATATTATATCGGCGTCCCTGTTCTTGCTGCAGCCTTCATTTCCTATGTCTTGAAACTCCCTCCGGTGCTGATACGCGGGCTTATCCTGATCGGCGCGCTGCTGATGACCTTTGGTCTGGCGCTGGCAATCTACCATACCGGCGTTGAGCTTAAATATTGGCCGGGTCCGGCTGATTGCAGTGCAGCTACGATGAAGATCACACTTGATGCAGGCAATCTCCTCGGTGATCTCAATTCGACCCGTCCGCCAGCATGTGACAGTGCACCAGGCTTCTTCCTCGGCCTGTCATTTGCCGGATGGAACGTGGTCGCAAGCCTGCTCTTTGCAGCGATTGGCTACTACGGCGCTTTTGCAAAAGGTGGGAAATAAGAAGTCGTTCTGAGGGGCGTTATCTTTCATCGGAACGTAGACAAATTGCCATTTGCAGACCGGCATGGCGACTTTTGGAATAGATACTAAGGTTCCAGTTCGACATCCCAGTACAGAAAATCAAGCCAGCTATCGTGGAGATGGTTGGGTGGGAAAAGACGTCCATTGTTATGCAGATCATGCATCGTGGGCTGGACCGGCTTCTGGCGCGGCCACATGTGCGCGCGCGCTGGCATCAAGCCGCCTTTGCGCAAATTGCATGGTGAACAGGCGGCAACGACATTTTCCCACGTCGTCGCGCCGCCATGGCAACGTGGGGTAACGTGATCAAACGTCAGATCATGCGGCGAGCCGCAATACTGACACTCAAAACGATCGCGCAAAAACAGATTGAAACGCGTAAATGCCGGGTGACGCGGCGGCTGCACATAATCTTTGAGACAGATCACGCTCGGCAAACGCATGGAGAATGTTGGCGATGATACGACCTGATCATATTCCGCCACGATATGCACGCGTTCAAGAAAAACTGCTTTGATCGCATCCTGCCAAGACCAGAGCGACAAAGGATAATAGCTGAGCGGCCGATAATCCGCATTGAGAACCAGAGCAGGCAAACCACTGCTCGACACCGTTCGGGGAGAGACGGCTACATTCAAGGGCACACCTCCTTCAGATCAATTCCGAAAGAAAAGTGCGAATGGCTTTCCATGCGGAATTGCGCTTCTGACGAGAGCGCCGCGCGTCCATCATGGGCGCAACCTACGACGCTCCAACCTTGTAATAGCATTTCCAGCAAAAGTGCGAAGCGGTTTTGCGTAGGATAATGCGTAGAAACAGATGGTTACAGCGGGGCAACCGCCGTAAGGCGGCAATGCGATAGGCAGGGTACCAAGTTTCTGCGAATCGAAATGCCGTCATTCACCTGATGCGAATAATGTAATCCCGACGTGACAGCATTGTGAAGCAGAAACGCATTTATGTCCCGGTAAACACGCAAGATTTACAGAAGCGGCGCTGCCTCGCGGCCCTTAAGCGCGGCGTAATATGCCCAGAACAAACGTGCTGCCACACCGCGCCATGGCGCCCAGTCTTCTGCAAGCAACCGAAGCGCCTTTGCATCAGGGCGTATTTCATGTGCGAATGCGTGACCGACCGCCGTTTGCAACGCCACATCGCCAGCCGGAAACACGTCGGGATGACCGGCGGCAAACAGCAAATAGACTTCCGCCGTCCACGGACCAATACCCTTGATAGCAGTCAGCGCTTTGATCGCTTCTTCGGCAGGCAGATCGCACAGCCCATGCAGATCAATTGCCTCTTCTGCCAAAGCTTCACTCAAAGCAAACAGTGTTCTCTGTTTTGATCGCGAAAGCCCGGCAAAACGCCATGCCTCTTCCCCGCCTGCAATATAAGCCTCGGGTGTCATCGGATCGATCACCTGCTTGAACCGAGCCCATATTGCTGCCGCACTGGCTGTTGAAACCTGTTGAGCGACAATGATCGAGGCAAGGCTTTCAAAGCCCGGCTCGGACCTGCGAAGCGGCACGGCATGAGAACGGCTGCGGATATCAAGCAACCGTGCGTCGGCTAATCCCAGCGCTTCAAGCCCGGCTTCAATATCGTCCAATGTATCGATGCGCCGCATCGTCAGGCCTTTCATTTCGGTGTGGCACAACGTACCAATGCTGTCAGACAATAATCAACTGACTGAATAATGACCCAGCCTGTATATCGCTTCGCTCCAAGCCCCAATGGTCAATTGCATCTTGGCCACGCCTATTCCGCACTTCTCAATGCGCAAATGGCGCATACCAGTAATGGGCGTTTTCTGCTGCGCATGGAAGACATCGACACAGCCCGCTGCACGCCTCAGCTTGAGCAAGGCATTTACGATGATCTTCACTGGCTTGGGCTTGAATGGGAACAGCCGGTACGCCGCCAATCGGAGCATTTTGGCGAATATCGCAACGCACTGACCAAGCTTGCCGACAAGGGGCTCGTCTATCCCGCCTTTCTGAGCCGCACGGAAGTACGCGAGATCATCGGCGAAGCACATGCCAAAGGCCAGGAATGGCCAGCCGACCCTGATGGCACACCGCTTTATCCGCAGGCCGAAAGAAGCTTGAGCGAAAAAGAGCAAACGCAGCATATCGCTGAAGGTGCGCCCTATGCATGGCGGCTCAATATGGAGAAAGCGCTCGAAGTGGCTGGCGAAACACTTTTCTGGAACGAAAGCAGCATTGGGCCAATTGAGGCAAATCCTGCGCAATGGGGCGACGTGGTGATCGCCCGCAAAGACACCCCCACCAGCTATCATCTTTCCGTCGTGGTGGATGATGCACTGCAAGGCATCACCCATATTGTCCGTGGACGCGATCTGTTTCATGCCACCTCGGTGCACCGTCTTCTGCAGAAGCTTCTGGGGCTGCCGGAACCGCTTTATCATCATCACGACCTCATTTTGGGCGATGACGGTTTGAAACTCTCGAAAAGCCGCAAGGATACGGCCCTCTCATCTTTGCGCGAACAGGGCTTTACGCCAGACGATATTCGCGCAAGACTATCACTTTAAAAGCGATTTTCGCCGCAGCGTCACAGATGATGTGCCCGCGCGCTGATTGACGAAACCGCACCAAAGCGGTTCAAGGACTATATGAAGCTGGCACTCAAAGCGCTGGCTGAGAGTTTATTTATTTAAAGGAGACGCGCCATGTCTAACGCAGCACCAAGTAATTACGTTGAGATAGAAGGCTTGCGCGTTGCCCCTGAACTGGTGGAGTTTCTGGCCAAGGAAGCCGCACCCGGCACTGGCGTTGAACCAGACACCTTCTGGAAGGGCTTCGCCGCCATCATCCGCGATCTCGCACCGAAAAATCGTGCACTGCTTAAAAAGCGCGACGACCTGCAGGCCAAGATCGATGCATGGTACAAGGACAATCGCGACAAAGGCTATTCGCAGGCTGATTACCAGCAATTCCTGAAAGATATCGGCTATCTCCTGCCCGAAGGCGGAGAGTTCAAGGTTTCGACCGCCAATGTCGATCCGGAAATCATGCATATTGCAGGACCGCAGCTCGTCGTTCCAGTCATGAATGCCCGCTATGCGCTCAATGCTGCTAATGCACGCTGGGGTTCGCTCTATGATGCGCTTTACGGCACCGATGCTATCTCTGAAGATAATGGTGCGGAAAAAGGCAAAGGCTATAACCCGAAGCGTGGCGAAAAAGTCATCGCATGGGCCAAGAATTTTCTCGATGAAAGCGCACCGCTCAATGCGGGTAAGTGGGCCGATGTTTCCGGCCTTTCCGTCAAAGACGGCAAGCTCGCCATCACATTGACCGACGGTTCTGCCACAGCATTGAAAGATGCCAGCCAGTTCAAGGGATATAATGGCGATGCGGCGGCACCGACCAATGTGCTGCTTGCCAAAAACAACATGCATGTTGATATCGTAATCAATGCGGACAGCCCGATCGGCAAGACCGACCCGGCGCATATCGCAGACATGGTTCTGGAATCGGCTATCAGCACGATTCAGGATTGCGAAGATTCGATTGCAGCAGTCGATGCGGAAGACAAGGTTGCCGTCTACCGCAACTGGCTCGGCCTGATGAGCGGCAAGCTCGAAGACACATTCGAGAAGGGCGGCAAGCAGATGACGCGCCGCCTCAATGGCGACCGCAGCTATAAGGCTGCCGATGGCTCAAACCTGAGCCTCAAGGGCCGCTCGCTGATGCTCATCCGCAATGTCGGCCACCTGATGACCAATCCGGCGATCATTGATGCGGACGGCCATGAAGTGCCGGAAGGTATCATGGATGCAGCTTTCACCAGCCTGATTGCACTGCATGATATTGGCGCGAATGGTCGCCACATGAATTCGCGCGAAGGCTCGGTCTATATCGTCAAACCAAAGATGCACGGGCCGGAAGAAGTGGCATTCGCCAATGAAATCTTCACCCGCACCGAAGAGCTGCTTGGTATGAAGCCTAACACGCTGAAAATCGGCATCATGGACGAAGAACGCCGCACGACGGTTAACCTCAAGGAAGCGATCCGCGCTGCCAAGGAACGCGTCGTCTTCATCAATACCGGCTTCCTTGACCGCACAGGCGACGAAATCCACACCTCGATGGAAGCTGGCCCGATGATCCGCAAGGGCGACATGAAGCAAGCTTCATGGATCGGCGCTTATGAGCAGTGGAATGTCGATATCGGTCTTGAATGCGGTCTTTCCGGCCATGCGCAGATCGGTAAGGGCATGTGGGCTATGCCGGACCTGATGGCTGCGATGCTGGAACAGAAAATCGCCCATCCCAAGGCTGGTGCGAACACCGCCTGGGTGCCATCGCCAACCGCTGCAACCCTGCACGCAACTCATTATCATCAGATTGATGTTGCAAGCGTTCAGGAAAAGCTGAAGAGCCGCCCGCGCGCCAAGCTCGACGACATTCTGTCGGTGCCGGTCGCGTCGCGTCCAAACTGGACGCCGGAAGACATCCAGCACGAAATCGACAACAACGCACAGGGCATCCTCGGCTACGTCGTGCGCTGGGTTGATCAGGGCGTTGGCTGCTCGAAAGTGCCGGACATCAACAATGTCGGCTTGATGGAAGATCGCGCAACGCTGCGTATCTCGGCACAGCACATTGCGAACTGGCTCTATCATGGCGTGGTATCAGAAGCGCAAGTCATGGAAACGCTTAAGCGCATGGCAGCCGTTGTGGACAAGCAGAATGAAGGCGATCCGCTTTATCGCCCGATGGCTGCAAACTTCGACAAGTCGATTGCCTTTCAAGCTGCTTGCGATTTGGTTTTCAAAGGCCGCGAACAGCCAAATGGTTACACCGAGCCAGTCCTGCATCGCCGCCGGTTAGAGCTAAAAGCTCAGGGTTAATCAGGATTATTCAGACAGAAAGGATGCGGCGGGAGAAATCCCGCCGTTTCTGTTTTCGAAATCGCTTGACTCCATTATAATAGATATTAATTCTTAGATAATGGAAAATATAGATGAGCATCTCGACAACGCCATTGGCGAAAATCTGCGCCGCCTGCGCCTTGCACAAGGCATGACGCTGGATGTGCTTGGTGACGCGTCAGGTGTCAGCCGCGCCATGATCTCGCGGATCGAGCGTGGCGAAACCAGCCCGACCGCACAGCTTCTGGCGCGCATTTGTGCAGCGCTCGGCACATCGCTCTCAGCCTTCTTTGCCGATGCGGAAGCGCCAGCTTCTCCCTTGCTAACGCTCGATCGCCAGCCAGTCTGGCGTGATCCGGATACGGGCTATATTCGGCGGTCTGTTTCACCACCGGCAACGGGGTCGAATATCGACATGATCGAGGTCGAATTTCCCGCAGGCGCAAAGGTCACTTTTGCACCACAGGCGACCAATGCAGGCATCACACAGCATTTGTGGCTCCTGAATGGGCAGATGGAAATTACTGTTGGAGCAACCATCTATCGGCTCCATACCGGTGACTGTCTTTATATGCCGCTCGTCGAAGGCATTGCCTTTCATAATCCCGGCACCTCGACCGCACGTTATGCAATCGTGCTCGAACGCCGCAACAATTCCTGAAAGCACAATATGATTCGTGTCCTTAGTTACGAAGATGCAGGCCCCTCCATTCTCCCACTGGCAGAAATCATTACGGATTGCGTCGACGACGGCGCGTCGGTTGGCTTCATGGCACCATGCGAATGGCAGGGCTTCATCCCTTACTGGAACCGCGTTTTCAATGAAGTAGAGCGAGGTGACACGGCCCTTCTGGTTGCCGAACATCGTGGAGAAATCGTCGGCACGGTCCAGCTTGGCTTGTCGCAAATGCCCAATCAGCCGCATCGTGCCGATCTTAAAAAACTGCTGATCCATCGCAAGGCGCGCGGACTTGGCCTTGCACGCAAGCTGATGGAAGCCGCAGAAGAAGAAGCGCGAAACAAACGTAAGACACTGATCTGCCTCGACACTGCTACCGGCAGTCCGGCGGAAGCAATCTATACCCATCTTGGCTGGGAACGGGTCGGCGTTATCCCGAATTATGCGCTTTATCCTGACGGAAGCCCCTGCGCGACCACACTTTTCTATAAAGGCCTGTGAAATGACCCTCACCATTCGCTTTGCCAACGAAGCCGACCTCCCTGCTCTGCTTGCGATCTATAATGATGCAGTCGAGAACACGCTTGCCATCTGGAACGAAACGCTCGTCGATCTGGAAAACCGTCACGAATGGCTCAAAGCCCGCAACCGTGACGGCTTTCCGGTTCTGGTGGCCGATCGCGATGGCCAGGTCGTCGGCTATGCGAGTTATGGCCCTTTCCGCCCGTTTGAAGGTTTCCGCCACTCATCGGAACTCTCTGTTTATGTGGCAAGCGACGCACGCGGTGGCGGTATAGGACGCGCACTTTTGGCCGAGCTTGTGGAAGAAGCACGCGAACGCAAAGTCCATGTGCTGGTGGCAGGCATTGAAGCTGGCAATGCGGCATCCATCGCGCTGCACAAATCGCAAGGTTTTGAGGATTGCGGCACACTAAAACAGGTCGGCCAGAAATTTGGACGCTGGCTTGATCTGACTTTCATGCAGAAGATTCTCTAACTATACCCATTCAAGAAAGAGCGCTGAGGGTCATTGCCCTGCGGCGCTTTTTTTGTTTATAGAAGTGTATTCGCAAGGACCCGGTGAAAGCCCGGGTGGCTCTTCTGGCCGCCTATCCGCCAGACAACGCAACAACATTCCCCATTTTTATAATCGGCCATGTTGATCTGAGCTTTTCAGCTCGTTTTTATTTGCGGAAAATTCAATGACACGTCTTGCTGCCTACCGCCGCGAGTGGTTCTCCAATATTCGCGGCGATATTCTTTCCGGCATCGTCGTAGCACTTGCCCTTATCCCGGAAGCCATCGGCTTTTCGGTCATCGCTGGCGTCGACCCCAAAGTCGGCCTCTTCGCCTCATTTGCCATTGCCTGCGTTTCCGCCTTCATTGGCGGTCGTCCTGCAATGATCTCTGCTGCCACGGCTGCAACTGCCGTGGTGATGGTCTCGCTCGTCAAAGAACACGGTCTGCAATATCTCTTTGCAGCTACCATCCTGATGGGTATTTTGCAGATTACCGGGGGCTTTTTGAAACTCGGGCGCTTGATGCGCTTTGTATCGCGCTCGGTCACTACCGGCTTCGTCAATGCGCTTGCGATCCTCATTTTCATGGCGCAGCTACCAGAACTTATTCATGTTTCGGTCGATACCTATTGGATGATCGCAGGCGGCCTCGCCATCATCTATATCTTTCCCCGCATAACTAAAGTCATTCCATCGCCGCTCGTTGCCATTGCCGTACTCACCACGCTTGCATGGGCAACCGGCATGGATTTGCGCACCGTTGGCGATCTCGGCGAATTGCCATCATCGTTGCCGTTCTTCGCATTGCCACAAGTGCCTCTGACGCTCGAAACATTGCAGATCATCCTGCCCTATTCGATCACGCTGGCGGCGGTTGGCCTGCTCGAATCGCTGCTGACGGCTCAGATTGTCGATGACATGACGGATACGACCAGCAACAAAAGTCAGGAATGCATTGGTCAAGGCACGAGCAATATCGCATCCGCCATGATTGGCGGCATGGGTGGTTGCGCGATGATCGGTCAGTCGGTGATTAATGTATCGTCCGGCGGTCGCGGCAGGCTTTCAACCTTTGTGGCCGGTTCATTCCTGCTATTTCTCATTCTCGTTCTCGATGATCTGGTGCGGATCATTCCGATGGCCGCTCTGGTGGCCGTGATGATCATGGTATCCATCGGTACCTTCTCCTGGCGGTCGATTCTCGATCTGCGCCGCAACCCGCCGTCGTCCTCCATTGTCATGCTGGCAACCGTCACAACGGTGGTTTCTACCCATGATCTTGCAAAAGGCGTTCTCGTTGGCGTGCTGCTATCCGGCGTGTTCTTCGCAGGCAAGGTCGCCAAGATGTTCCGCGTGAGCGAAACCACAAACGAAGATGGTACCGAGCGAACCTATACCGTTCAGGGCCAGATCTTCTTTGCCTCGGCACAAAACTTCATTGCAGCTTTTGATTTCGCAACGCCTGCAAGAAAAGTGACAATTGATGTCAGCCATGCCCATCTGTGGGACATCACCTCGGTCGGTGCGCTCGACAAGGTGGTGCTTAAATATCGTGCCAGTGGTACGGATGTAGCGGTAATCGGCTTCAATGAAGCAAGCGCCGATATGATCGACCGCTTTGGAGTTCATGATAAGGAAATTGGTGCCACGAACGTTGCATCGCACTAAATCAAAAAGGGCCGCTTTCGCGGCCCTTTTTATTAGTTTGTCTGCAGCACAGGATTGGGCGCTGGCAAGTCGGTCAAGCCAATCTCGCCTTCAACCTGATCACTGCGGGCCATGAGATAAAGGCCGAGTGCTGAGGTCAGAACAGCGATAAACACCAGATACCAGGCATGCGCCATTGGATTGACCGCCAGAAGCGAAGTTACGATCACTGGAGTCAGACCACCAAAAATCGCATAGGAAACATTGTAGGAAAACGACAGTCCGGAGAAGCGAACTGGTGCCGGGAATGCGCGCACCATCACATAAGGAACCGCGCCAACCATGCCAACCGAGAGCCCCATCACCGCATAAAGCGCGAACAGAACAGGCAGGGAAACTGCCGCATAGGTGTAGAACGTAAAGGTCGCAACGCCAAAGAAAACACCGGCAACGGCAAAGAAGCGTCCACTACCAATTCGATCAACAATCGCGCCTGCGCTCACCGTTCCGAACATCAAAAACAGCGTACCAAAGCTCGTCGCGGCAAGCGACTGCAACGGCGTGTAGCCGTAAAGCTTCTGCAGAAACGTAGCAGTCATCAAAGTAGTGACAACGATGCCCGCCGATAGGATCCAAGTCAGCAGCATCGAAATGATTACGCCGTGCATATGATTGCGAAGAACCGTGCCGAGAGGCAGCTTGTCTTTCAATAATTTGCTG
This sequence comes from Ochrobactrum sp. EDr1-4, assembly GCF_049199085.1. Lineage (NCBI taxonomy): Bacteria > Pseudomonadati > Pseudomonadota > Alphaproteobacteria > Hyphomicrobiales > Brucellaceae > Ochrobactrum > Ochrobactrum sp. EDr1-4. Next base: position 195,468 of record NZ_JBLZOF010000006.1, on the reverse strand, counting down.
TTCTTCATTTCGGTGAAAATAGGCGTTTCAGCCAACCAGCGGCGCAGATAAACGGCAAACAGTCCGAAGATGCCGCCGATGAAGAACGGAATGCGCCATGCATAGGCGGAAAGTTCTTCCGGTGTAAAAATCCAGTTTATGGCGGTAGCAATCAGCGACCCAAGCATGATGCCGAGTGTAAGGCCTGAACACAGGAAACCGCATGCCATGCCAACGCGATTGGCAGGCACATGTTCGGCCACAAAGGTCCATGCGCCGGGAACTTCGCCGCCGATGGCAGCGCCCTGCAACATGCGGAAAATGACCAGCAAGATCGGCGCACCGACGCCCAGCGTTGCATAGGTTGGCAAACAGGCCATCGCCAGTGTCGAAATCGACATGAGGAAAACCGAGAAAGCGAAGACACGCTTGCGGCCAAATTTGTCACCAAAATGCGCCAACACCACGCCCCCAACCGGACGCACCAGATAACCGGCTGCGAAAATTCCAAATGTCTGGATCAGCACCAGCCAGTCCGGCATGTCGGGCGGAAAAAACAAATGCCCGATAACGCTCGCAAAAAATACGAAGATGATGAAATCATAAAACTCCAGCGCGCCGCCCAATGCCGAAAGGCCAAGGGTACGGAAATCCTGCCGGTTTAGCGGTCGCGGATTGTTGCTTGTAGGGGAGTTTGTTGATGCCATCGATTCCATCTCTTCTGATCGGGTATCCGGATATGGACCCTAATGCGCCAATTGCATGCGCACTGCAAGCTTGACTTTTTGTCAATTTGTCATATTTTAGAATTATTCTAAACTATGGATTTTAACAATGCTCAGCCGATTTTTTAGAAATAGCCGTCGTCCTTTTAAATCCCTATCCGAACAAGAAATTCTTGCTCTTGCCATCTCCTCCGAAGAGGACGATGCACGCATCTATCTGGCTTATGCTGATGGTTTGCGTGAAGAGTTTCCGCAATCTGCAAAAATCTTTGAGCAGATGGCCGCCGAAGAGCATCAACATCGCGATGCATTGATTGAGCGACACCGCGCACGTTTTGGTGACAGGATTCCGCTTATTCGTCGCGAACATGTCACCGGCTATTACGAGCGCAAACCCGACTGGCTGGTACGCCCGCTTGGCATCGACAAGGTGCGCGATGCAGCAGCGCAAATGGAAGATCAAGCCTACCGCTTTTACATTGAAGCTTCCAAGCACGTGACAGACGCGCAGACGCGTAAGCTTCTGGGCGATCTGGCGCAGCAGGAAAAACAGCACGAGGCGACAGCCGAGTCGCTTGAGGGCGAGCTCACCCCTCACGACGTTAAAGACGACGAACGCGCATCGGAGCGCAAACAGTTTATCCTGACCTATGTGCAGCCGGGTCTCGCCGGATTGATGGACGGTTCGGTCTCCACCCTCGCACCAATCTTCGCCGCAGCCTTTGCCACACAGGATACGTGGCAGACATTTTTGGTCGGTCTGTCGGCTTCAGTGGGTGCGGGTATTTCCATGGGCTTCACCGAAGCCGTGCACGACGACGGCAAGCTTTCAGGCCGTGGCTCACCGATTAAACGCGGCATTTCTTGCGGCCTGATGACAACGCTCGGTGGCCTTGGCCACACCCTGCCCTATCTGATCAAGGATTTCTGGACTGCGACAAGCATCGCTGCAATCCTCGTATTCTTCGAGCTCTGGGCCATCGCCTTCATCCAGAACCGCTATATGGAAACGCCATTCTTCCGTGCAGCCCTTCAGGTGGTGTTCGGCGGCGCGCTCGTTCTGGCAGTCGGCATATTGATCGGTAGCGCTTAAACCCGCACTTCATCACGAGGCTGAGAAACAGGCTCTTCGAAGACATCAATCGCAATGCGGCCCTGCCGGGAGACAGTGACAAAACTGTTTGCCGGCACCGCCATCCAGTTTGCAACTTCGCCGTCAAGCGGTTCCGACACCACACATATTCCCGAAGCGCTACCCAGCGTCGCGGTATAAAGCGTCGGTGCAAATGCGTCGGTTGCGTAGCGGATCGCATAAAGCTGACTGCCATCCGAAAAAGCAGCGGTCAGTCGCAAGAATGGCGGCACACCGGCAATCACCGCTTCTTCAACAATCGTCGCGACCATACGCTTCATGGCCAGCACGGGATCGTTTTCGAGACCAAACTCCAGCATCAGCAGAAAGATCAGCTCAGAATCAGTCGCACCGTGTTTCTGTCGGTAATTATCATCGCTCAGATGACCTTCAAGCCTACGCCGCAGCCGATCAAAATTACCAATCTGGCCATTATGCATAAAACTCCAGCGACCCGAAACGAACGGATGGCAATTAGAGCGACTGGTTAATCCACCTGTTGAAGCACGCACATGTGCGAGAAAAAGGCGCGACCGGATCTGCCGCGCAAGACTGTTTAAATTCTGATCGGACCACGCGGGAAGAATATCCCGATACAGACCCGGCTCGGCACGCTCACCATACCAGGCAACTCCGAAGCCATCGCCATTGGTGCGTGTTTTCGCTTCATGCGCATCGTGGCTTTGCGCCACGAGCGAATGACAGGGAGACGATATAATGTCTTCCAGATAGGTTTCAGGTCCGAGATAGGCGGCCCAACGACACATGTTTGATCCCGAAATTACCGGCTTCGGTTATGCGTCCGCTCATAAAGCTGGCGAACGATCGAGCTCGCAGTTTTCTCGAACAAAAATGGCAAAATTGCATGGATCAATGCTGCAAAAGCTGCACAAAAAAGCTTGAACGAAAAACGCCCGGCAAAAGCCATATGCTGAAAATAGGTTTCATCTATCGACTCTGGGTGTTCGGTGAAGAGGCGTGTAATACGAGTGGTCATTGGAAATACTCCCGTCAATGAGTAACTTGTTCCCGATTTGCGACGCATATCGCGTCGTTCTGGAAAATCATTCTAGCAAATGCACATGAGATGAAATCTCAAAATATCCTTGTTAAATACGATTTTATGAGACAATCATCCCAACATGAAACCAACTCTTGATGCAATTGATCGAAGAATATTGGATGAACTGCAAATTGACGGCACTTTGTCCGTTGATTCTCTATCAGAGCGCGTGCATCTTTCCCGCAATGCCTGCTGGCGGCGGGTCAAGCGCATGGAAGATGACGGGATCATCAAAGCCCGCGTTGCTCTGATTGATGCCGAAATGGCTGGTTGCGGCCTATCCGTATTCATTCTGGTGCGCACATCAAGCCACGACCCTGATTGGCTCGGCAAGTTTCGCTCGGCGATGGGCCGTTTTCCAGAGATCGTTGGCGTCTACCGCATGACCGGCGATCTCGACTATGTGCTCAAAGCGCGCGTTTCCGACGTCAAAGCTTATGACCGGCTTTATCAGCGATTGATCGCGAGCGTGCCCTTATCGGATGTATCAGCTTCATTCGTCATGGAGGAGATCAAGGAAACGACAGCCGTGCCATTAGAGCGGGATTGATCTACCGAAAAAGTGCATCTCATCGTGTAAAAGCATGACCCTGTGCCGGACAATCATTGCAAAACATCAAATAGACGGTACACCTTTGTAATAATTTCACGTATGAGCGTCGCCAATTTAACTTCTTGCACGCCAGATCAAATCTTGGAGGAAAGGCTCTCTCATGACCGTACCTACGCTTGGCATTATCCGCCTTGAACATGCGGAAGGCCTTGAACTCCCCGCTTACGAAACATCTGGTTCCGCTGGAATGGACCTTCGTGCAGCCGTTGCGGAAGATCGACAGATCGTCCTGCTGCCGGGTCGTCGCACATTAGTACCAACTGGTCTCATCTTTGAAATCCCGGAAGGCTTTGAAGTGCAGATCCGCCCACGTTCAGGCCTTGCCTTTAAGAACGGCATCACCTGCCTCAATACCCCCGGAACCATCGATTCGGATTATCGCGGCGAAGTAAAAGTGCTGCTCGTTAATCTTGGCGATGAAGATTTCCGCATCGAACGCGGCATGCGTATTGCGCAGGCTGTTTTTTCTCCGGTGGTTCAGCCGAAGATCGAAGAGCGCACTGAGGTCAGCGAAACCAAACGCGGCGCTGGCGGCTTCGGCTCAACTGGCACTGCCTGATTAAACAAAATCAAAGAATTCAGAAAGCCGGGTAAAGCCCGGCTTTTCTTTTGTACTCACACATTACAACAATCACATTTAAACCATCAAACAACCGCTTAAGCGTCCTCACACTAGGACTATTGCGCGCATGACAAATAATTAAGATGAATTCCTGACTGCGCAGACATAGATATCCGCCTAACACTATTTTTAAAATTGATTTCTCAGGGGTTACCGGGTGCTTAAATCCACTGATACACTTGCCGCAGGACGAAAAAGGACTGCTAAACGCAAACGCAATCCTTTGTGGATCGGCTTGGCTGTTGTGGCCATTGCCTTGGGCGCAGGCTGGTATTTCCTCAGTGGCAAAGAAGCAAGCGGCCAGAAAAGCACCTATCTCGCTGAGACAGTCGAACGCGGAAATATCGAAAACTCAATCACCGCCGTTGGAACATTGAGTGCGCTACGCAGCGTTAATGTTGGTGCGCAGGTTTCGGGGCAGCTGAAAAGCGTAAAAGTTGAAATCGGCGACACTGTAAAACAAGGTGATCTTCTGGCTGAGATCGACCCCTCGCCTTTCGAAAAGAAGATGGAAATCGCCAGCGCGCAGCTCGATAATCTTAAAGCGCAGCTTTTAAGCAAGCAGGCACAGCTTACACTCAAAAAGTCCAATGCTGCCCGCCAACGCTCTCTGCTGGCCACTAAAAATGCATCGCAATCAACCATTGATCAGGCCGACGCAGATCTTGCCGTGGCCGACGCCGATGTGAAAGCGCTGAGCGCACAGATTCGTCAACAGGAAGCCCAGCTTGCCAGCGACAAGGTCGATCTTGGCTACACGACGATCTACAGCCCAATGGCCGGCACAGTTGTCGATCAGACTTCTAAAGAAGGTGAAACGCTCAACGCCGTACAAAGCGCGCCGACGGTCGTAACCGTGGCAGACCTTACGGTGATGACAGTCGAAGCACAGGTTTCGGAAGCCGACATCAGCAAGCTAAAACCCGGCATGCCGGTTTATTTCACGCTACTCGGCCAACCTGAAAAGCGCTTTACCGGAACGCTCCGCCAGATCAAACCAACGCCCCAAACCGACAACAATGTTGTCCTCTATTATGCGCTGTTCGACGTTCCCAACCCGACCGGCGAACTCATGATCAATATGAGCGCTCAGGTCTATTTCGTTCTCGACAATGCCGAGAATGTGCTCGTTGTTCCAACAGCTGCATTGAATACAAAATCTGACAAGGACGGTAAGCCGCAAACCACTGTGCAGGTCGTGGATAAAAGTGGTGCGACGACAGAACGTGCTGTTGAAGTTGGCGTGCGCAACCGTGTGCAGGCGGAAATCAAAAGCGGTCTTGAAGAAGGTGACAAAGTCGTTGTCACCTCTGCATCGGCAACTGCGGGTTCCAGCCAGCGCGGTCGCAGGCCCGGCGGTATGTTCTTCTGATGGAGCAAACCATGACCGATGCTCCGCTCATAAGATTGCAGGATATTCGCAAGACCTATCACAATGGCGATCTCGCGGTTGAGGTTCTTCATGGGATCACGCTTGATATTCGCGCCGGCGAGTTCGTTGCCATTAAAGGTGCGTCTGGTTCTGGCAAGTCAACCCTGATGAATATTCTGGGCTGTCTGGATAGTCCTAGCGGCGGTGAATATCTGCTTGATGGCGAGGATGTCTCGACACTTGATGCTGATGAACTGGCAGGCCTGCGCCGCCGCACTTTCGGTTTTGTGTTTCAAAGCTATAATCTGATTGCCACATCGACCGCACTTGAGAATGTCGAAGTTCCCGCGATCTATGCAGGCATGCCAGCTGCTGAGCGTCACGAACGCGCGGCAGCACTTCTTGATACGCTTAAACTCGGCGACCGTTTGGACCATCGCCCCAACCAACTTTCCGGTGGTCAGCAGCAGCGCGTTTCCATTGCGCGCGCACTGATGAATGGTGGCCGGATCATCCTTGCGGACGAACCAACTGGCGCGCTCGATAGCCAGAGCGGCGAAGACGTTATGGCGCTTTTGCGTTCGATGCATGAGCAAGGTCATACGATCATCGTCATCACCCACGCTCGCGAAGTCGCAGAACGTGCTGACCGTCTGATTGAAATTCGCGACGGCCAGATTCTGTCCGATACGACCAAGCATGAAATCCCAGACATCGAGGCACCCAAAAACCTCCAGCAGGTGACGCAAAGCGGTGCGGCGCATATCGCCGATATTTCCGAAGCGGTCAAAATGGCAATGCGCGCGTTACGTGCCAACATCTTCCGCACGGTTTTGACCTTGCTCGGCATCATCATCGGCGTGAGTTCTGTTGTGACAATGCTGGCAATCGGTACCGGCGCGCAAAATTCGATTCTTGATCGCATCAATGCGATGGGCACCGACCTTGTTTTGATTCGTCCCTCTATGCCCGGATTCCGTGGCTCAGGCTCTGTGGCAACGCTTGTCCCTGAAGATGCAGACGCAATCCTTCAATTGCCCAATGTGAAAACCGCCGTGCCCGAAGTCACTGGCAGCGTTACGCTAAGGCGGGGCAATGTCGATTATCAGTCACAAGCCAATGGCACGGTCGCGGCTTTTTCTGAAGCCAAATCGTGGAAGATCGACACTGGCGATTTTATTACACCGCATGACATGGAATCCTATGCGCCGGTTGCAGTGCTTGGTTCCACTGTGGTCAAAACACTGTTCCCAGATGGCTCCAACCCCATTGGCCAATATATCTTAATCCAGAAAATCCCGTTTCAGGTGATCGGCGCTCTGGAATCAAAGGGCGCAGGCTTTGGTGGCTCCGATCAGGATGATGTGGTTGTCGTACCGCTCTCGACAGGGAACCTGCGGCTCTTTGGCCAGAAATATGTCCGCACCATCACCGTTCAGGTCAAGGATGCCGACCTGATCGATACGACGCAGGATCAGATTCAAGAATTACTTGATCACCGCCACAAGCAGCGTGACACCATGATCACCAACATGTCGTCTATCCGTGACGATGCGGCGGCCATGGGTTCGACCCTGACGCTGTTTCTGGGATCGGTAGCCGCAATCTCGCTTCTGGTCGGTGGCATTGGCGTGATGAATATCATGCTCGTCAGCGTAACCGAGCGCACCCGTGAAATCGGAGTTCGTATGGCAACAGGGGCGAGACGGCGAGATATTCTCCTTCAGTTCATCACGGAAGCTCTGACGGTATCTGCAATCGGCGGTGCATTCGGCGTGATACTTGGTGTGGGAGCAGCGACACTCATATCCTTTGCAGGCGTGGCCGTGGCCTTCAGCGCCGGTCCTGTCTTGCTCGCCTTTACATGCGCATTCGCAACGGGACTTGTTTTTGGCTTTCTACCAGCCCGCAAGGCATCACGTCTGTTGCCAGCAGTAGCGCTCTCATCCGAATAAGTCGCTCATCTCACAAAGAAAAAAGCTGGCCCGTTTTCACAGGCCAGCTTTTTAAAATTGCTTTGTAGAACTTACTTAAACTGAATAGGCACCGTGATCGGCATACGTGGTTTGGCAATTGCTGCTGGCGGTGCAGGCACAGGCGATGAATTGCGCGTTGCCTGAACTGCGAGTTCATCCACCGTCGGATTACCCGATGACCGTGCCAGACTAACAGACAGAATGTTGCCCGACGGATCAACGACGAAAGTTACCTGCGCTGTACCCTTAACGCCTTTTCCAGCCTGACGCTGCAAAGAACGTGTTCGGCGCAACAAATGCGAATACAGTTTCGACTGCCATTTGTTCGAACTCACACCTGGAGACGCATTGTTATCGCCACGGCGACTTGCAACAGCCTTGGATCCAGAATCAACGTCCATACGTGGAGCGCTTGCCGTACGGGTTTCTACAGCCTTTTCAGCCTTTTTCGGCTTCGGCTTTTCAACCTTTTTTACCGGCTTTGGCTTTTCAACCTTTGGTTTTTCAACTTTTGGCTTCTCGATCTTTGGCTCAGGCTTTTCAACAGGAAGCGGCATAGCCACCTCCGGCTTTGGAGCCTCAACGATATCTGGGATGACCTCTTCCGGTTCTTCAACTGGTTCAGGCTCCGGCTCTGGCTCCGGTTCCTTAACTTCCTCGATAACAGGTTCCGGTTGCTCTTCCTCAATAGGCTCAACGGCAGCTTCCTGCTGCGGAGCCTCCGAAACAGCCTCTTCCATCGGTGCTTCTGGCTCAGGAGCAAACTCCACCACCATGGCAGCAACCTCAGTGCCATCCGGTTGGTCTTCATCCTGGTTCATGCTTACAGCATAAGCGCCAGCAGCGTGTACGCTTAGAACAATAATCCCCGCACCAAGCCAACGCCCTGCATCATGCCAGAAGGAATGATGATGGCTATCAGTTGATGCCACATGTTTGATAGGCGGATGTTCGGGCGGCAATCTGTTCATTACTGAGCCCCCTGCTCAACAGGTAGAGCTGTTGAGGAAGGTGTTGACGCAGGAGCAGGTGCGGATCCATCGGCAGCAGGTGCAGCACTGATAGTTTCAAGGCCAACCAGCGCTATCTTGAGGTATCCAGCTTCGCGCAACAAATTCATCACGCGCATCAGTTCGCCATAGCCAACTGTTTTGTCGGCGCGGAGAAACACGCGTGCTTCCTTGTTGTTTTCAGAAACACCATCAAGCTTCGGGCCAAGAGCCTCGCGCACGACTGTATCATTGCCGACACTAACGGTAAGGTCGTCTTTAAGCGTTACATAGATAGGCTTGTCGGGACGAGGTGCAGGCGTTGCACTCGACGCAGGAAGATCAACATTGATATCAACCGTTGCCAGTGGGGCGGCAACCATGAAGATAATCAGCAGAACCAGCATAACGTCAATAAATGGCGTCACGTTGATTTCGTGATTAAGCTCCAGATCGTCACCACCGCCTTCGCGAATTTTGCCAGCCATTTTGCTTACTCCGCAGCGTGTAGCTTGCCTTCAGATACACCAGCGGTTCTGAAGTCGAAATCACGGCTCACAAGGCGTTCAACACCAGCGCCAGCATCTGCAAGCAACGAACGATATCCAGTAATCGAGCGTGCAAAAACGTTATAGATAACAACCGCCGGAATAGCCGCAACAAGGCCGATAGCCGTTGCGAGCAGTGCTTCGGCGATACCAGGAGCGACAACTGCAAGATTGGTCGTCTGCGCCTGACTGATACCGATGAACGAGTTCATAATACCCCAAACGGTGCCGAACAGACCAACGAATGGTGCGACAGAACCGATGGTTGCCAGAATGCCGGTACCCTTGGAAAGACGGCGTCCGGCTTTTGCTTCAATACGTGACAGACGCGAGGACACACGTTCCTTAAGGCCATCGCCACCAGCGCGTGACAATGCCGGTCCAGATAGACGAACTTCATCTTCTGCTGCACGCACAAGAATTGAAGCTGGACCTTTAACACCATCAAGCGAACGAACCGCTTCAGCAAGCGTCGCGGAATGGCCGATCACCTTCAAAGCACGCTTAGCGCGGCTTCGTGCGCCAGCGAGTTCAAGTGATTTCGCGATCCAGATCGTCCAGGTTAAAAGTGATGCAATGGCAAGGCCAATCATCACGCTCTTGACCACCCAATCGGCAGCCATGAACATGCCCCAAGGCGAAAGGTCATGCGGCAATACAAAAGCAGGCTTCGCATCGCCGGCAACCACAGGCTCATTGACTGGTGCGGTAACAGGCGTAGTGGCAGGCGCTACAACAGGCTGCTCTGCAACTGGCCCTACAGCAGGTTGCTGCGCAGCAGGCGCAACCGGCGCCGCCGCTGGTGCGGGACTTGATACTGCCGGATTATTGGTAGCAGGCTCCTGCGCCTCCTGTGCAAGTGCAGAACCTGCAAATGCCAGTAACCCCATGCCCATCACCGTAGCCATGAAGCCTTTTCGCCAGAAACCAGTCATTGTGATCGCCTTTTGATTTTTCTCTTCCGTGCGCGCACAACAGATCGACCGTGCAAACTGCCACGCCGCTTAAGGGCTTTTCTTAACTCTCATTAACCTGATGTTGCAAGTCATGTTTTGAAATTAAAAGCATTTTCCTGATCATTATGGGCAAATAATGCAACTTCTACGCGCTGATATAGTCCTTGCTCACGACCCAATAATTCAGTGAAAACAGCAAAGAACGCAGGGACTGCGCTCCTGTCTGTCTTCCTAAACAGCGCGACATAACCGATCAGTTCTTCATTTCAATATGCGTAGCGTAAAATGTGGCCTATTGCATAAAACCTTCAAATCAGGCGTGATAATATGGATGGCGAACCTAACGTAGCAAATGCCTTACGGAAGGGCCGCTTGGAACTTGGGAGGATATGCTCATGATGTTTAAGGACATCCAGGCGCTCGAAAATGCCGCTCGCACCGCCATGGCAGGCAATGATGATCCACTGCCTATTCGTGCACGTGCATTAAAACCATCGCATTACGGTCTGGCCCTATTAGCAATTGTTGGCGCTGCTTATTTGTTACTCGCTTAAAATTAAACCGCTTCACGACGAACAATCCGGCAGACGTTTACCATGACATACAATCAGCAACGGATTGAGTTGCTGAATTGGTGTTCGCCATGCAACCATTAGGCCCAAACAACGTTATCAAAGTCGAGCAACATAGGTTGCGAACCACTGAACGTATAGGAGACCAGATATGGCGCGCGCAGCAAGCAATACGGCGAAGATCGGAAAAGAGATCGAAGAAGCTTTGACGGATTCGACAACCGAAGATCTTCAGGCTCAGGTCGAGCAGCTTAAAGAAGATATTGCTGCCATCGCTGCAACTCTCACAAGTCTTGGCTCGCAAACCGTGCGAGATGCAAAGCGTACCGCCAAAGATACATATAGAAGCGCTTATGTTCAGGGTGAGGACGTCGTCGATGATCTCAAGAACAAGGCACAGGACGTCGAAGCACAATTAACTGAGACAATTCGTGCTCGACCAATTGCTTCTTTGGCTACCGCAGTCGGCGTTGGCTATTTGCTCGCCCTTCTTTCGCGCCGCTGATTCCTGCCATGCTAAAACTTTTGGCCCCAGTCGTGGCAACGCTTGCAGGTGATGAGTTAAAACTCTTCACCGGACGCGCAAAACGTGCTGCAATTTTTGCGATAGCAGTAGCCATATTCGGGCTAATAGCGATCGTGTTTCTTTGCGTCGCAGCTTTCCTCGCTCTGAGTGAAAACTATAGCGGCCCAGTTGCAGCACTCATTCTTTCAGGATTAGCCCTGATTGTGGCGTTGCTCATTCTTGCGGTGTTGAAGATTCAAGCCGCCGCTGAAGAAAAGAAGCGCAAAGCGCGTATCGCTGCTGATAAATCCGCACTCATGGCAACGGCGGCAATCGCAACCGTTCCTTCTATCTTAAAGCGTCCCATTCTTGCCGTAGCGTTGCCTTTGGCTGGCATCGCACTGGTTAGCCTGCTTTCTGATAAGAAAAAACGATAAGATATCAGTTTATTAATTCCTATTACGTCGGCTCCTGTGAACTCTCACCGGGGCCGTTTTCTTGATGAGGGTCTAGATTCGTTAGTGACGACAACCGAATAATGACGCGCGTGCCAGTACCATTTAACGACTTCTTATAGATGGGCTTGTCGCCAAACTGCATGCAAAGCTGTTCAACAACCAAAGTGCCAAGACCATTCTGCTCTCGCTCCCCATCGAAATCGCTGCTCTTCCAGCCAATACCGTTATCTTCCACAACCAGCGCCAGCGATCCGGCGTCTTCATCATTTTTCAAGCTGACACAAATCTCGCCCCCCTCGCGTCCGACGAAGGCATGTTTGACAGCGTTGGTGATGAGTTCACCCAAAATAATACCGATGGTCGTGACGTCACGTGATTTAAAATCATATGGCGCAAAATCAGTTTTGAAGGTGATCTTACGATCCTCACTAATTCCTTCCTGAATATCTTCGATGACAGTCTCTAAAAACTCATCAATACGAGTCGATTCCATATCCTCGCCAAGACGAAGCCTTCGATGAGCTGTAGAAACGGTTTGCACCCGATCACGAGCCGCAATGAGCGCTGCACGCGCTTCTTCACTGCGGGTTTGTCGCAATTGCAACCCAAGCAGAGACGATACGGTTGCCAGTGAATTGCCTATCCGGTGATTGGAATCTTGTAAGAGCACCTCAACGCGATTGCGCTCCTTCTCGGCAATTGCCCGTTCTTTCTCGAGCTCGGCTGTGCGTTCTTGTACGCGCTGCTCAAGAAGTTGCTTCTCCGTTAGCAGAACGGATTGTCCTTCAAAGAGTGCGCGCGTTGCGCGTTGAACACTCGTCAAAAGTAAGAGAGTTAGCATTGCTGCCGATGCAAGCGCCACGATAGACGTCACGGTCAACATAAAACGCATATGATCGATATAGGCATTACGCTGCTCAAGTTCCGCACCTTCCGTGGCAACAAACTGCGCTACGGTTGTAGCGAGTTGCTCCCGCAAAACCTTGCCCGCGTTTCCACGTAGCTGAGCTGTTGCCTCGCTAATTTGTCCTGATCGGGCTAGGTTTATCGTTTCACGAATATCCTTCTGCCCCCGTTCGACCAGCGATTTAATCTCAATAACCCGCTCATGTTGTTGCGGGTTATCTTGTGTCATCAGAGCGAGGTTAGACAATGTCTCATCAATATCGATGATCGCCTGTTCATAACGGTCGATATATTCTTTATCGAGTGTTAGCAGAAAGCCACGACGGCTCATTTCAATATTATATGCAATACGCGTGATCGTGTTTACTTGTTCACGGAGTTCGAAATTTTTAGAAATATCAATAACTTGCTTGTTGACCCCATTCGAAAGAAACAGCGTTATTAATGCAGACAACAACACCAGACTGAGCGACACGATAAAAGCAATCGGACGCATTGTAGGTCTATATAAACGGTTCAACAGCATTGATAACAACGGCAATCCCACACCAAAACATTACGCCTGAGCGCTGTATAAATACTCGAACAAAAGACTCCGCCACATAGTAATTCGCCCTGACAGACCAGCACTGGAACTATGATTGCTTCCAGCGCTGGTTTGACAAGGAAATATTAATCCAAAGAATTATTCAAGTGTCAGACATCACACGATATAAAAAAGCCTCAAGCGAAGCTTCGTAGTGTCGCGCGAGTGGAATTAGCGTCTGGTCCGTAATCGCCATCGCCCTCTATCTGCAAAATTTCTTGCAGACGTGTACGCGCACGACTGACACGACTTTTAATCGTACCAACCGCACATCCGCAGATTTCGGCAGCTTCTTCATAGGCAAAGCCGGATGCGCCAATAAGGATAATGGCTTCACGCTGATCATCCGGCAATTGCTCCAGCGCAGCCTTAAAGTCCTGCAAGTCGAGCGTACCGTATTGCGAAGGGTGAACAGCGAGCTGCTCACTGAATACGCCATCTGTATCCTGCACCTCACGGCCACGTTTGCGCATCTGCGTATAAAACTCATTGCGAAGGATCGTAAAAAGCCAAGCCTTGATATTGGTTCCCAATTCAAAGGAATCCTGTTTGGCCCATGCCTTCATAATCGTGTCCTGAACGAGATCATCTGCGCGGTCAGGCTGACCAATAAGCGACACGGCGAACGCACGCAGGCTTGGCAAAGACGCCAGAAGCTCGCGCTTGAACTGCGCTAAATCTTCAGCCGACGGAACCAGTGCTGTGCTCACGCGTACTCTCCTGTTCGGCCTGATCGAGTTTTTCCAGCAGATCGAGAAAACGATCTGGAATGCTCTCATCCTGTATTGAGCTATAAAGCGCCTTTAATTTAAGGCCGACCTCGCAATTCGGCCCTAAAATGTCCTTCCGGACGCGCCCGCCAAGCCGTATTCCGGCCCCGTTCGCATGAAGGTTTTTCTTCTCTGTCATCTCTTAATCATTCCAGGCATTCGCCATTTCTAACTAAACCAAGCCCCTGCTTGTCAGGTAGAATGCATACGATCTCAAAAAGTTCCCTGAAATACGACAAACAAGTGGAACTTTTTCCAATCACCGACGTTTTGGGTAGGATAATGCTGCGCTCTATAAGACTTTCAACGCCTCTCAAGAGTCGATTAGAAGTTTGTAAAGATAAAATTGCGGCAATGAGGAGTCCAAAAACCATGACGTTATCGACGCGAATTGCGCCGCACCTTCCCTATCTTCGCCGTTTCTCACGCGCACTCACGGGCTCACAAGCATCTGGCGATGCCTATGTGGCCGCCACATTGGAAGCCTTGATCGCAGATATAAGTATTTTCCCACCGGCATCGGCTGACCGAATTGCCCTCTATAGGCTCTTCTGCAATCTGTTTAAAACTGCTGCGGTTCAGGTACCAGAACCATCATCAGAATTTGCATGGGAAAAGCAGGCTGCCCGCAATCTGGCTCACATCGCACCGATTCCAAGACAGGCTTTTTTGCTGGTCGCTGTTGAAGGTTTTAATGATCGGGAAGCCGCTGAAATTCTTGAACTCAGCGAAGTTGAGTTCGGCAAAATCCTTGTAGACGCATCAACAGAAATCTCGAAGCAGGTTGCAACCCGCATCATGATTATCGAAGATGAGCCATTGATTGCTATGGACATCGAGCAAATGGTCGAAAGTCTTGGCCATGAAGTTGTTGGCATCGCCCGCACAAAAGATGAAGCGCTGGCACTCTATAACAGTGCGAAGCCACGCATGGTCCTTGCCGATATTCAGCTCGCAGACGGCAGTTCCGGGATTGATGCTGTTAATGAAATTTTGCAGGATCAAACCATCCCTGTAATCTTTATTACCGCTTTCCCCGAACGGCTCCTGACGGGCGAACGCCCGGAGCCAACCTTCCTTGTTACAAAGCCGTTCAATCCGGATATGGTCAAAGCGCTGATCAGTCAGGCACTTTTCTTTGAGGAAGCCGCTCAGGTTGCAGCTTAGAAAAATACATACAGGCCACAAGCCGCTGACCTTCGGGGATGAAAAATCCCCGGAGGCTTTTGTCTTTTAAACAATATCCGCTTGAAAAAGCATGATATTTTCGCTGTCTGGACACGAAACTTGTCTATTCTACGGAACCAAAAGCATAGATCAGCCGTTTCTCTTTCAATAGTCAAAGAGGAGATTAAAAATGCTGTATTATGCTCTCGTTTTTCTGGTGGTCGCTTTGGTTGCAGGCGCACTAGGCTTTGGTGGAATTGCTGGCGCGTCGGCTGGCATAGCACAGATTCTGTTCTTCGTGTTCCTTGCGCTTCTGGTGATCTCACTGATCGCATCTGTTCTGCGCAAGGCATAGAGAAAACATCACTGATCACCGAACGAGGTAATAATCTCTCGTTCGGTGATCCGCTAAAAAGATTGCACCTGTTTATATTTTCCGCCAGCGACGCGATCAATTCGCTTAAAAAGAAACGATTTTATAATAGCTCTTTCAGTACCAAGCGGCCTACTTCAATCCATACCGAACTGCAGTTGAGGCATTCATGACAGAGTCAAACTCATACCTCACTGAAACAGAGCCAGATGCCTCACGTTTGCGTTCTTTGTTGCGCGCGGTGCGAAACAGTAATGTTTGCGTTCTTTATCAGACACCCGATCTTATCTACGCGTGGGGAGAAAATATCCCCGCTTACTGGCAGGAAAAATGGAAAGCCGGCGGTCAGGACTGTGACTTCATTTTTTCCACCTCAATGTCACGGCTCGAACATGCAAAGCGTACAGCGCTTGAAACAGGAACAGCGCAGAATGTCGAACTCGCTATCAATGATGGCGATAAGCTCCGCTGGATAGAGTTTCACATCGATTGTGATCACGATGATGATCGTAAAATAATAGGAATTGTGACGACAGCCCTTGAAATCAGCGAACTTAAGCGCCGTGAACAGGTCCTTAAAACGCTGTTGCGTGAAGTCAGTCACCGTTCAAAAAATCTGCTCGCTATCGTGCAAAGCATTGCGACACAGACCGCACGCTTCACAGATTCGGTAGATGATTTTCTGTTGAAGTTTCGCGGACGGATCCAGTCGCTTTCCTATTCGCAGGATCTGGTAACCGATTCAAACTGGCATGGCGCGCTATTTCTTGATCTCGTGCATTCGCAAATTGAGAAATATATCGATATGCAGGATGAACGCCTGACAATCGAAGGCGACAATCCCTATCTCTTCCCCGGGGCAGCATTGCATGTCGGGCTGGCTCTGCATGAGCTCATCATCAATGCAACATCATTTGGTGGACTGTCCATTCCATATGGACGCGTAATCGTCTCTGCAAAAATCCAGAAAAACAACAATGGCGATGATGAGTTGACCTTCCATTGGAACGAAACAAATCCATCAATGCCAGAAGTGAAACATGACCCGCGCTTCGGCAGCGCAGTGTTACAACGTATCGTTCCATCCGCAGTTGGTGGTCACGCAGAATATCGCGTTGATGGCTCAGGCGCCGTTTATTCCCTGATTGTGCCCGCAGAACAATTCGATTCCTGACCCACCGCATCGAAAAAGAGCAATTCTCTTTGATGCAGCAAAAAGCCGTCATGGATTTGGACCATAACGGCTTTTTAATAATGCGGAACGCCAGCAGCAAAAACGGGGATAAATGTGCGGCATTCTCGCTGTCCGCTCCATACGGGGAAGTTGGAGTGAACTGTGAAGGCCGCTGCGGGGCGGGTTGCAACCTTCATATTAGAAACGCGACTGAACTTGTTTGGTTCCGTCAGGGTTCGATTTTTTTACAATAAAGTTCGAGCCGGTGATGCACAATCTCGTAGCCGAGTTCGCGGGCGATCTCTTCCTGAAGTTTTTCGATTTTGTCTGAACGAAATTCAACCACATCACCCGAGTCCATATCGATGATATGATCATGATGAGAGCCACTTGCCTGCTCAAACCGCGACGGTCCGCCGGCAAATGCATGGCGATGAATAGCACCCAGCTCTTCAAGCAGCTTCATCGTGCGGTAGACAGTCGACAGTGAAATACTGCTGTCAATCACAACCGCACGCCTGAAGATTTCCAATGCATCTGGATGATCTTCGGTCTCGGTCAGAATGTTCAGGATAATACGGCGAGGCCGCGTGATACGCACGCCAGCATTTCGCAGTTCCTGCTCATAATCGGGTTTCTTGTTCGATTCACTCATACACCGATTATGCACTTACAATGCTCCAGTTGCAAATTTTCGCAACTGGAGCACTTAGCATCTCCCACAGCTTTTGTTAAAAGCTATAGAATTGAGGCATCCACCTACTCAGCACCAACCCGGAAATACGTACCGGCAGCTGAACCAAATCCACCAGATGTTGATTCATCACAAAAAGGAGTGGGGATTTTGAGTGCAGCTCCCTCGAGCTTCAGGATCAACGGCCCGCTCTTGCTTTCAAACTCCGCTTCACCAGCACTCTTCTGGTTCAACACACCTTCAAAGCTGCATATCCAGCTTCCATTGGCCTGATCCGAAACATCAACCTGAACCGAGAGTTTATCAGGTGATTTTTTCTCGACTTTGATACTACCCCAGGCATTCTGCCAATTTCCTTCAAGGGAAGAACTCTCCTCAACTGAAACCCAGTTTAACAGTTCTGCGCGCGCTTCAGTCCGGTAACTTAAACCTTCCAGTCGCATTGCAGCATTGGATAAATGACTTTCAAAAGCCTCTGAGCGTTGCTTCAGAAAGCCAGCCTGATCGTTACGAAGTGCTTCTTTCAAATCGGGAGAAGCTCTCTCGACAAGCGCAGTATAGGCTATCGACATCGCCCGATCCGCTTCTGCGATATCTTTGTCAGAGCAAATCGCCTTCTCAGTATCTGTAGAGGCTTTTGCGCAATCAAAACCAGCCTGGGCGAAGGCTGCAACGGGAGACAAAGCGCAGACACCCAAAGCCAGACTGAAAATGACAGAGTAGTTCATAAAATAATCCCCTTGGACTGTTTGGCCACATGCAATCAAGCAATGAACAAGCAGCTGAAACTTGGCGAGGCTGACGTAAATACGCCGCCGCCATTAATTAACGCATGCAGGTAAAAGCCTATTGAGCTGGTTCAAACGCAAATGGCTCGGCATCGACGAATTGATCCGACGTTTCTCCAACAAACACACGGCTCATATCAACACCAAGATCAAGCTTTCGTACTTTGGCAGCCTCTGAAAAATCGAGCTTCTTCAGATCAACCCAAAAGACGTTTGGCGATGTTGCCGATTCTGCGTGAAATGTCAGACTCTTCTGATCTGCAACAACACGCCAGCGGGTTGTCGATAGATTGGGCGCATCAGGCAGGCTGACACCATAAGGCACCGAAGCATTGCGGATCACACTAAAGACCGCAGAAGCGGCAATCCTTGGATCTTCGGTTTGCGTTACGGCATTGACGTAAAATCCTGCACGCACAAACCGATCTTCCGATCGACCACTCCCCGGAAGGAAGTTCAGCAAATTGAGAGCGCTCCAGTATTTCTGATTGGCAAGCTGGAAATCAAATGGCGGATCATTTGTGACCACCTGATATGAGCGATCATGATGGATTTTAAGCTTTCCATCGATCCACTCTAATACAGCGCTGTCACCTGAAGCATCCGAGAGGGTCAGATGCAGGGGCGCGAGACTGCCCGGACGACCGGGAACTTCCCCGCTCACCACATCAAACGGCTGATTGCGGGTATATTCTACGGCCTCGGCAACAGTCGCGAACTGATCCAGATAGAATTGCGCCCATATTGCCAGAGACATACGCGGTGTCGCATCATCATCTTTTGGGAATTGCGTTGCGTTCAACCATAGCAAGCTTGCATTGAGGCCAGCCTCATTCATGCCGTCAACGGTGGAAATATCATAGCCCGACACTGCGAGGCTTCCATATTTCGAAGTCCACTCCTTTGAGCGTGAGCCGGCTTCGCCACTGCGCTTCATGCCACGCGGAAAGACCCAAAAATTGCTGACCATCGGATCCCTGAAATCCATATTTCGGCCAGTAAGCACGCGCCCCTGCTCTCCATGATAAACAATTCGGGTGCAGGCCTGAACTTCAGCCGTCATTAACGCAGTTGCTGCGGTCAACGCGGCAAGTACACGTGTGAAGCGGGACATCTTGGACACCTATTCATCAATTGATAGGATATTTCTATCGGTGAAATTGGGATAGCAACACAACACGAAAACTATGTCTTCATCATCACTCTATTTGCGAGCCCAATCAGGATCAATGCCATTTGTGCCCATGATCCCATAATAGCCACCTGTGTTGATAAACCACACAGTAAAGGCGGCGCCTAACAACAGGAAGATACTTATCGCGATCAGAAGACGCTTCTTTCGCGCCGTGCGCCTCAACACGAGATAAACGCCAGCACTGAATACGGCTGATCCGATATAGGCCGCGATCATTCCACCCTCCCCCGACATATACAAAACGCTTGAACCTTTTAGATAGCACCTGAAAGGTTCCGCGGTGAACAACAAGTAAAATCGTCGGAATTCATCCCTTTTATTTGGTCATCAAAAGTTGGAATTGATTTAAGAGGCTTACAATATACGGTTTAGCAATGACTTCACGAATGAGAGGATGCTATAATGCGTAAATTTATTATGTTTGCAGCAATATTGAGTTCTTTATGTATTTCGTATGTTGGCTTCGCAGAAGCGAAGGATTCAATAAAAAACAAGAATGCAAATTCTATGGCCTGCATGGAACGAGGAGGAAACCCACTTGAGTGCTCTACCCGTTGCGCAACACTAGGTATATATTTCACTGCGTGTTTTTAAGAATATGATGAAGTTTTTATAACGAAAACGATATGAAAAAAACCGTATTACTATTTATCATTTTCAGTCTGATCGTATTGGGCAACATCAGCAACGCCGGAGCCAAAGCCTACTTGCCGCTTGATGAAAGCTGCCAATATTACTATTTGGACGGGCAGCGAATTAAATGTTGTCAAGATTCTACAGGTAGTTGGTATTGCAATAAGGGAATATGATGTTCGACAAAGAGGCTTCCCTTGTTGTCGAACATCACCATCAATCATGGAAATTGTTGGTACGCCCAAGGGGAATCGAACCCCTGTTTGCGCCGTGAGAGGGCGCCGTCCTAACCGCTAGACGATGGGCGCAAGCAGTGCTTGCTAATATAAGACGAGCCGCACGCAAAGAAAAGGGCGGCAAATCTGCCGCCCGCATCCAAAACTATTCAACATTACCGAGCTTGATACGCCCGAGAATGCGCGATTCACGGTAATCATAAATGATAAGTTCCGTGCCGCCATCTGGCAAAAGCGTTTCCAGCGAAAGCTGATCACCAGACAGGCTCTGCGATAGAAGACGCGTACCCGGCGTCAAATCGATCTGCGATTCGATCAGCTTCGGCGGCTCCACCTTGATAGGTGCAGAAACCTGTCCCGGAATGTCTGAACGCGCAACTTCTGTCTCGGAAGCATCCGGTGCGCGATTGATCTTGTAGACAACGGCGACAAGCACAGCCATAAGACCAATCAACATAACACCGATGGAAACTGCAAGCAGCCGCACCATCTTACGACGGACTTTCTCCATCGCTGGATCAAGCGGGGGTTCCGGTTGTTGTTGGTCCGGGTAATAGCCCTGCTGATAGTCCTGATATCCAGAATCCTGTTGATTCTGATATTTCGGATAGTGTGGATCCTGCATTAAATGACTCCGGTTCATGCACCCGCGTGGGCGCGTGATAACGAAGGGAAGAGACAATTGAAAGAACTAATTGCCGACCTAGACGCTGCGGGCAAAAGATTAGACCAGTGGCTGGCCGCAGCATTGGGGCCGGAACTCTCCCGCAGTCGCGTCCAGTCCCTGATTGCTGATGGTCATGTGACCATCGATGATGTTCCTGCCAGTGGCGCAAAGCAAAAGCTGCGCGAAGGCATGAAGATTACCATCGTGCTGCCAGAGCCTGAACCTGCCGACCCGCAAGGCGAGAACATCCCGCTGGATATTCTCTATGAAGATGATGATCTCATCGTCATCAACAAGCCCGCAGGCCTGGTTGTCCATCCGGGCAACGGCAACTGGACGGGAACGCTTGTAAATGCTCTCATCTATCATTGTGGCGATAGCTTGTCGGGCATTGGCGGCGTGCGTCGTCCGGGCATTGTCCATCGTCTCGACAAAGACACCAGCGGCGTCATGGTTGTGGCCAAAAACGACCACTCACATCGCCACTTAAGCGACCAGTTTGCCGATCATGGACGCACCGGCGATCTCGAACGCGCTTACAAAGCGCTCGTCTGGGGCATGACCGAACGTCCGCAGGGCTATATCGACGCCCATCTTGGCCGCTCACATCGCGACCGCACCAAGCAAGCGGTCGTTAAAGAAGACCGCGAAGACGCACGCCACGCCATTACGCATTATTCAACACTCGAAAAATTCGCGCCGCAAGAAGATGCAACATCGCTTGCTTCATTGGTGGAATGTCGCCTTGAAACAGGGCGCACACATCAGATTCGCGTTCACATGGCCCATATCGGTCATCCGCTTGTCGGCGACATGGATTATGGTGGTGCTTATAAAACCAAAGCAAACAAGCTGCCCGAGCCATTGAAAAACGCCGTGAATGGTTTCCAGCGTCAGGCGCTACATGCTTGGCTTTTGGCTTTCACGCATCCCACGACCGACGAAATCATGCGTTTTGAGGCTGATCTGCCTGAAGATATGGAGCAATTGCTGGAAAATTTCCGCAAGCACTCTACATAAAGCTATAAGTTCTCACAGTTTCAGATCCCGCGAAGAGGTCTGTAAAGATTATGCTTTGAGCGCGAAAACGCGATCTCGAAACAAGGCTGTAACCTCGATTGATGCAGCCTCTTAAGAATGGCGAGTGTTCACATTCTAGTGACACATTGTTTCATGAGGTTAGAGATCGTGTTTTCGCCAAAATCGTGCCTATATATGTAAGTTCGCGAGGGAAGTGCAGGAGGCAGCCAGCGCGACAGGTTTGCCATACGGGAACCTGAAACTATAAAGGAGGGTGCTCAATGGCCCGTTCTAGTCTTCCAAGTATTACATCCGGTGACGGTGGCCTAACCCGTTACATGGAAGAAATTCGCCGCTTTCCAATGCTTCAGCCGCAGGAAGAATACATGCTGGCGAAGCGTTATCATGAACATACTGATCCGAAGGCTGCGCATAAGTTGGTGACGAGCCATCTTCGTCTTGTGGCGAAGATCGCCATGGGTTATCGCGGTTATGGCTTGCCAATTGGTGAAGTTATCTCCGAAGGCAATGTCGGCCTGATGCAGGCGGTGAAGCGCTTTGAACCAGAACGCGGCTTCCGCCTAGCCACATATGCAATGTGGTGGATCAAGGCTTCGATCCAGGAATATATCCTGCGCTCGTGGAGCCTCGTGAAAATGGGCACGACTGCCAATCAGAAACGCCTGTTCTTTAATCTGCGCAAGATGAAGAGCAAGATCCAGGCACTGGATGATGGTGATCTTAACCCTGATCAGGTCAAGCAGATCGCGACCAAGCTAAAGGTCAGCGAAGACGAAGTGGTTTCCATGAACCGCCGTCTGTCAGGCGATGCCTCGCTGAACGCACCGCTGCGTGCAGCCGAAGGTGAATCCGGTGAATGGCAGGACTGGCTGGTCGATGACAGCAGCAGTCAGGAACAGGTTCTGATTGAACAGGATGAACTGGAAAGCCGCCGCTCACTGCTCGAACAGGCTATGGATTCGCTCAATGAACGCGAGCGCCGTATCTTTGTGGCACGCCGTCTGTCGGAAGACCCAATGACACTGGAAGACCTTTCCGGTGAATTTGGTATCAGCCGCGAACGTGTACGCCAGATTGAGGTCCGTGCCTTTGAAAAGGTTCAGGCTGCGGTCAAGGCAGCAGCTTTCAAACAGCACAAGGCATTGACCCATGTCGAGGAAGCCAACGCATAAATCTATCTATTTTGATACCATTCTACTGCCGCGATTGGGAAACCATTTGCGGCAGTTTCGTTAAGCGTCATCCAACTGATAAAAAACCGTCAAATATCTGTAATGCAATGTCTTTAGGCAACAGGTCGTATTTCACCGAAGCCCTAAAGGTCATGATATGAAAAAGCTCCTGCTTGCCGCAACGCTCGCTCTTACTGCTGCTACTGCTGTATCTGCGTCTGAATATGTCTCTTATCTCGACTATCCGCAGAAAGAGCAGGACGGAAAAGAGTTCTTCACTGCCATTGAAATCCCACAGGGCAGCTTTACCAAATACGAAATCAACGACAAGACCGGCCATATCATCGTTGATCGCTATCAGTCGATGCCGGTTGTTTACCCAGCCAATTACGGCTCGATCACAAGCACGCTCGCAGGCGATGGCGATCCGCTGGATGCACTTGTTTACACACGTGAGCCAATCGTACCGGGCGCGATCATCAAGGTTCGCCCAATCGGCGTTTTGAAGATGATCGATGGTGGCGAGCAGGACGACAAGATCGTCGCTGTGCCAACCTCCAAAATCGACCCAACCTATGACAACATCAAAGAACTTTCCGACCTGCCGAAGATTGAACAGCAGCGTCTGGAAGCCTTCTTCCGCGTTTACAAGCAGCTTCCAGAAGGCCGCAAGACTGTAGAGCTCAACGGCTTTGATACTGCCGAAACCGCGGCTTCTGAAGTGGCAAAGGCGATCAAGGCTTTCTCAGAAAAGAAGTAACCCACTTTAGCTATCGCACAAGGCATTGAAAACACGGGCTCTGCGTAACACATCCTACAAAATGCACGGATAGTTCACCCATAACAGATAAGGGCGTTGGTCTGATTTCGTCAGATCGGCGCCTTTATGGTTTTCGACGAAACACTAAATGATAAAAATCTGTAATTCTTGATTACTAGACACACTATATAGTTGCATGCAAAATTAGCCATTGTTTAATTTAGACATCTGAATCAATGGGGGAAAGATGCGTAAAATTCCAAGTATAATCGTGCTGGTTACTACTGCCCTCTACGGTAGTTCTGCATTCTCAGCAGACATGTCGGAAGCAGGCTTGCGCGAACTGAGATCAGAGCAAAGCTCACACGTAAATTGTGCGGCACTCGTTAAAAAGCCGCGAACCAAATCCAATACGGCCCTGCTAAAGCGTCATGGCTGTAAAGTCCCAACCATTCCAGTCCCGCCATCAAATGGGGGCAATGGAAATAGCGGCAACAACAGTGGAACAGATACCGGCACTGATGCAAGCAATGGCACTGGTGGCAATAACGGCGGCACCGATACTGGCACCGGCGCAAGTAATGGCAACGGTGGCAACAACGGCGGAACTGATACCGGGGGCAGTGATACTGGCGGCAGCAACGGTAATGGCGGCAACAACGGTGGAGACGATTCCGGTGGCAGCAACGGCAGCAATGGGAATGGCGGCAACAATGGCGGCGACGATTCCGGAGGTGGTGATACTGGTGGTAATAACGGTAGCAACGGTAACGGCGGCAACAATGGTGGGGCCGACACCGGCGGCGGGGACACTGGTGGCACCAACGGCAGCAATGGCAATGGCGGCGACAATGGTGGCCAATAACACGGCAGTTTTTAAGCCAATTATCTCATAATTAAAACGATGAACCCCGCTTTCGCGGGGTTCAATTTATCTCATTCCAAATTTTAATAGGTTCTATCGCTATCAACCTGCGCCAAGAACATCGTTAAAGACTTTTTCACCGGGCACGCCTTTTTCAAGGCTGATCAGAGCACGGCGACCATTGCGGTATGAGATCGGAATATCGATCCACTGCAAACGACGCATGAGGGACAAGTTGGTGTCCTGTGCCGTTGTTGCGTCATTGAGCCAGATAATGAAGAAGTTATCTGCAATCTTTGAGGGCACAGCGATCAGCGGATTGCCCGCTGCCTGTTCCGTATCTTTGAACGTGATGCGCTGAACATTATCGACAGCACCGCCAACAAAATCATCCGGTAAAGTAAATACCATTTCGATCAGATGGCTTGCAGGAATGGACTGGTCCGTATTCTTGCGAATGGTCAACTTAAGTTCAGCTTTGGTGTCAGGCATCGTGATCGTGCCACGAATTGCCGGAGCCGCAGGTTCACCCTCGCTCGGGCTTTCCTGGATTTCAGACCAGACAACCGTTCCACGCTCAACCGAGCCAGTTTCTGTTCCACCACGCTCTTCATAAAGAAGTGCCTGCTGGCCAACAGCAACAGCTTGCTGAGCTTGTGGCTGGTTTGGTGTATTGGTCTGTTCCGCGCCCGGCGTTGAAGCCGCCGTCGACTTACCTTCGCCAAGACCTGCCTGACCACCCGCCGGACCTTCGTCCTTTTCGCTGCCATCTTCCATCAGACGCTGCGTCATTTTCTGTTCTTCAGATGGCGTCGCTGGCTGGCCAGTTTGTGGTTGTTCAGAACCAGCGGTCTGTCCGGCCTCTGGCTGCGTTGTTCCTGCATCACCGCTTGCTGGTGCATCGCTGCGACCCAGGCTTGAAGCCAGTTCCTGCAACTTGTCTTTATTCGCCCAAACGCCGTAACCGGCTCCGCCCAAAGCAAGGACAGCAATAAGGCCAATGATTAGACCCTTGTAAGAACGCTTTTCTTTGAAGCGAACCGGGTCAGTATATTCCCCACGACGGGCGTAAGCTGGCTTGTCTTCCGTGCGATCCTGTTCGCGCTCTGCCGACCATTCATCCTGACGACGCACATGCACGGGTGCTGCGTCTTCGTCAGTATCGACATCATGATCGGAATAGGACCGATTGCCAGCAGCGAAAGGCGCATCATCATAGGATGGTGAAGCAGAGGCTTGCGTTGATTCGGCGAGAAAATCTTCGAGCGGATCATGCAACGGTTCATCAACAACAGGTGCAGCAGCCGGCGGCGCATAAAAGGCTTCGACTTCTTTGATGGCATCTTCAAGTATTTTGCGTTGGCGAACCGCCACAACTTGCGAAGCATTTGCTGTCACAAGCTTCTGTTCAATCGTCGCACGTGCCTTTGCATAGACACGCTCGCGCAGTTCAGGCGATTTATCCGCCTGAGCATCGATTGTCTTTTTCAGAACCGCTACAAAATCAGCCATACGTGTTACCCAGTTTCCGCGCGTTCGAAATGCAGTAAATACCTCAATAATCACAATAATCGTTAGAAAGCAAAGGTTGCGGCGTTGATTACGTCAACCCTTTCAATCAGATCGCGAAAAAACCTCAAAAAAATACCCGGTCAGCCATAAAGGTAAACCGGGTTTTTATTCTTAAGAACCAAAGGCCCTATCGACTAATCCTGAAACGGATCAGTTACAAGGATTGTGTCTTCGCGTTCCGGGCTGGTCGAAAGCATCGATACAGGTGCACCGATCAGCTCTTCAATATGGCGAACATATTTGACAGCCTGCGCTGGAAGATCGTTCCATGAACGTGCACCGGCAGTCGTCTCTGACCAACCCGGCAGCGTTTCATAAATCGGCTTCACGCGAGCCTGCGCACCCATCGAGGATGGCAGATAGTCGATACGCTTGCCATCAAGCTCGTAAGCCACGCAGATCTTGATTTCTTCAAGACCGTCGAGAACGTCAAGCTTAGTCAATGCAATACCGGTAATGCCCGACGTGCGAACAGTCTGGCGAACGATGACCGCATCAAACCAGCCACAACGACGCTTGCGACCTGTCACCACGCCAAATTCATGGCCCTTGGTGCCGAGGAATTCGCCGATCTCATCATTGAGTTCGGTCGGGAACGGACCTTCACCAACGCGGGTGGTGTAAGCCTTGGTAATGCCGAGAACATAACCGATCGCTGTCGGACCAAGGCCAGATCCAGCAGCAGCCTGACCGGCAACAGTGTTGGACGACGTTACGAACGGATAGGTGCCATGATCGTTATCAAGAAGCGCGCCCTGCGCACCTTCAAACAGAATACGAGCACCTGACTTGCGGCGTTCATCGAGAACGCGCCAGACCTGATCGATATAAGGAAGGATCTTGTCAGCAACCGAGGTCAGCTCTTCGAGAATAGTCGCAACCGCGATTTCTTCAAGGCCCATGCCACGACGCAGCAGATTGTGATGCGCAAGCAGACGCTCAACCTTCGGTTCAAGGGTGTCTGGCTCGGTCAGGTCGATCACGCGGATTGCGCGACGGCCAACCTTATCTTCATAAGCAGGGCCGATGCCGCGCTTGGTGGTACCAATCTTGAGACCTTCGGTAGCGCCTTCGCGCATCGCATCGAGCTCACGATGAACCGAGAGAATCAACGGAGCGTTTTCAGCAATACGCAGAACATCCGGATTAATATCGATGCCCTGCCCGCGCAGCTTTTCGACTTCCATGACGAAATGATGCGGGTCAACCACAACACCATTGCCAATCACACTCAGCTTACCGCGCACGAGACCAGATGGAAGAAGCGAAAGCTTGTAGCTGACGCCATCGATAACAAGTGTATGACCCGCGTTATGACCGCCCTGATAGCGCACGATCACATCGGCGCGTTCGGACAACCAGTCCACGATCTTTCCCTTGCCCTCGTCGCCCCATTGCGACCCGACGACAACCACATTAGCCATTGAGAAAACTCCTCGGTCCGGCATCTCAGCCGTAAATATAACCCAAGGATCGCAAGCAGCCCCGACAGTTTGACGCGAGGTGCTGATCCCTCGTCTCTATACAGACTGAATCGTGCTTACGCGACTCTTTACATGCAAAAAATACGAATATTTTCACGAAGACGTGGAAAGGCAGCGGATTAAGGGAGAAATAGTGAGTTTAAACGCTATCTAAAAATATGCGCTGTACTGAAATCCATTCACTCGGATAAGGTTCGTAGTCCTGTTGATCCAGGGCATGATATTTCCCCCAGCCTTGAAGCGCCCAATATTTAGTCATGACATGAAAATGACTATGGCCGGTTATCTCTGCAATTTTTTCAGCTCCCTCATTGAGAAGTTGCCTAAAACTATCTCCCATGGGGCCGACAAGACACATGCCGGGGAGCATCTGTCCATCAAGTTCAGGATTGAGCCAAACTTCATGTATCAATTCATGCTTCATCATGACATCAGACATTCAGCCGGCGCGGACCATATATAGAGCCTCGTCCGAATAGCCTTTCAGCTTGTCTTCAAGCGCAGGCACATCACGGGTAACGAAGCCCTTTTTCTCCCAGAACCCCTGCGAACCATTCACCGCAACAAGTGCCATGGTCGCAAAACCGTCCCGCTCTGCCTGTGCGCCCATCAGCTCGACAACACGCGATGCTTGCCCGCCAGAACGCACTTCCGGCAAAAGCGCAATATCGTGGATATAATAGGTGCTGATATCTTTTGGCAGTTCGCCAAGAACCGAATTCAGTGCAGGAACCGAATCGAGTTTCCACGGATGACTGATGCCATAACCGACGATTTCACTGCCCTTTGCCAACACGAAACAACCAGCAGGATAAATGTTGAAGCGGTCCCGAAAGACCGCCTCATCCTCGAAGAAGTCGGGATGAACAATGTTAGCGACCGCAGTAACGCCTGCAAAATCCTGCGCCTGCATCCGCCGCCATTCTGCCTGTTCAATCCCGTCTGTCATGTCGTTTAAGCTTCCTCGACGTTAAATTCCAAAGGTCTTGCCGCCTTGATTGCCTCTTGTGCGATCAGTTCGTCAAGTGCTGCCTGTGGAATCCTGTCATCGACGTAAAGCATCGCAATGGCATCACCGCCCGGATGATCACGTCCGAGAGCAAAGTTTGCGATGTTGATATCATGCTTACCGCAGATCGTTCCCAGCAGACCAATCATGCCCGGAATGTCGACATTGGTGACATAAAGCATGTGCGGACCGACTTCCGCATCAAGGTTGATTCCCTTGATCTGGATGAAACGTGCCTTGCCATCCGAGAAGCATGTACCGGCAACCGAACGCTCACGTTCAGTCGTTTTGACGATCAGCTTGATATAGCCATCGAAAATCCCGGACTTGTCACGCTTGATTTCAGAAACGATGATTCCACGCTCTTTCACCATAATCGGGGCGGAAACCATGTTCACATCAGCAACCTGCGGGCGGATCAGACCAGCAAGTGCTGCACTGATCAAAGCGCGCGTATTCATAGCAGCAGTCGCACCATCAAAAAGCACTTCTACTTCCTGAATAGGCTCATCTGTCACCTGACCGACAAAAGCACCCAGAACCTCTGCAAGCTTCACGAAAGGCCTCAGACGTGGTGCTTCTTCTGCCGTGATCGAAGGCATATTAATGGCGTTGGAAACCGCACCCTTGACCAGATAATCCGACATTTGTTCGGCGACCTGAATGGCGACATTTTCCTGCGCTTCTGACGTAGACGCACCGAGATGCGGTGTGCAGACCACGTTGGGCAGATTGAACAATTCGTTCTCTGTTGCAGGCTCGGTTTCGAACACGTCGATACCAGCACCAGCAACATGACCCGATTTCAATGCCTCAACCAGATCTTTTTCAACGATCAATCCGCCGCGTGCGCAGTTGATAATACGAACGCCCGGCTTCGTCTTAGCCAGCGCTTCCGCATTAATAATGCCACGTGTCTTGTCGGTTAATGGCGTATGCAAGGTGATGAAATCGGCACGCGCCAGAAGTTCATCCAGCTCAAGCTTTTCGACGCCGAGTTCCTGCGCCCGCGCTTCCGATAGAAACGGATCAAACGCAACAACATGCATCTTGAGACCAATACCGCGCGCAGCAACCACAGCGCCGATATTGCCGCAACCGACAACACCAAGCGTCTTGCCGGTAATTTCCACACCCATGAAGCGGTTCTTTTCCCACTTGCCAGCACGCGTGGAAACATCAGCTTCCGGCAACTGACGCGCAACTGCAAACATCAGTGCAATTGCATGTTCTGCCGTGGTGATCGAATTGCCGAAAGGCGTATTCATCACAATGATACCACGGCGCGATGCTGCCGGAATATCGACATTGTCCACACCAATACCTGCGCGACCAATGACCTTGAGCTTCGTTGCTGCTGCAATCAGCTTTTCTGTTGCCTTGGTGGCAGAGCGGATAGCAAGACCATCATATTGGCCGATGACTTCGAGCAGCTTTTCTTTGTCCTTGCCAAGATCTGGCAGATAATCAACTTCAACGCCGCGGTCTTTGAAAATCTGAACGGCGGTCGGCGACAATTTATCGGATACGAGTACGCGAGGTGCCATAAGGGCCTCCTTCGGATTGTACGATAATAAGACGCAGGCTGTGGCCGTCCCAACTTCGTCCACAACGCTGTCATCGCTTGCTTTTATGCTGCGGCTTTGAGTGCTGCTTTCTGTGCTGCAAAAGCCCAGTCGAGCCATGCAGTCAAAGCTTCAAGATCAGAAGCCTCTACCGTCGCACCCGCCCAGATACGCAATCCCGAAGGTGCATCGCGATAAGCACCAATATCGAAGGCAACGCCCTCTTTTTCGAGCGCAGAGACTATGCCCTTGGCAAAAGCGGCCTGTTGATCAGTGGACAAAGCAGTCACGTCAGGATCAACAATCGTCACGCAGACCGATGTGTTCGAGCGTGTTTCTGGCTTTTGCGCCAGATTGGCAATCCAAGGCGTTTTTTCGATGAAAGCATCAAGCACGGCAAAATTCGCATCTGCACGACCGACCAAGCCGTCGAGACCACCGACCGAACGCGCCCAGCTCAGCGCGTCGAGATAATCTTCAACGCAGAGCATCGAAGGGGTGTTGATGGTTTCGCCGACGAAGATGCCTTCGATCAGCTTGCCGCCCGAAGTCAGGCGGAAAATCTTTGGCAGCGGCCATGCTGGCTTATAGCTTTCCAGACGCGCGACGGCGCGCGGCGAAAGAATGAGAATGCCGTGTGCACCCTCGCCGCCTAGAACTTTCTGCCATGAGAAAGTAACGACATCGAGCTTTGCAAAATCAAGACGCTGCGCAAATGCAGCCGATGTTGCATCGCAAATGGTCAGGCCTTCACGGTTTGCCGGAATGAAATCCGCATTAGGCACGCGAACGCCAGACGTCGTGCCATTCCATGTGAAAACAACGTCACGGTTGAAATCGACTTCAGCGAAATCGACCAGTTCGCCATAAGGCGCAACAAAGGTGCGGGTGTCTTCGAGTTTGAGCTGCTTGATCACATCTGTGACCCAGCCGGAGCCGAAGCTTTCCCATGCGACCATATCAACGCCGCGTTCACCAAGCAGCGACCACAAAGCCATTTCGACCGCACCCGTATCGGATGCCGGGACAATGCCAATTCGGTAGTCAGCTGGAACGCCAAGAATTTCGCGGGTAAGGTCGATGGCTTCTTTCAGCTTGTTTTTGCCGATTTTCGCACGGTGCGAACGGCCAAGCGGCGCATCGGCGAGCGCTTGAAGCGACCAACCGGGGCGTTTTGCACAGGGACCTGAAGAAAAATTAGGGTTAGCCGGGCGAACTGCCGGCTTCGCAATCGTCGTCATTTTGTTTCCTATCCTCACAGATAGCACGCGCCTCGTTGGGGAAGCGTGGCCCACTGATGAAAATATCGGAAAGCAAAAATTTCACAAGGTGGTTGGAAATATATTTTGCAAAACCCGCCGCAGTAACTGGCGGCGGGTTAAAGTGCATTGCTGATGTTATTTTGAAGTCTCGTCTTTCATACGTGCGTAGTAGCTCGCAATCAGTGCACCAGAGACATTGTGCCAGACACTGAAAACCGCACTTGGCACCGCTGCCAATGGCGAAAAATGTGCATTTGCAAGGGCCGCACCAAGGCCGCTGTTCTGCATACCAACTTCAATACTGATTGCCTTACGCTTGGCCAGCGACAATCCTGCGAACCGTGCCGCAAAATAACCGAGCAACAAGCCCAAACCATTATGCAAAAATACAACAGCAAATATCAGCAAGCCTGACTGAGCAATTGCTGTCTTGTTGACCGCGACAACAGCAGAGACAATAAGCACAATGCCGATAACCGAAACGAGAGGCAACATTGGAACAGCTGCTTTTACAAGGCCGGGCATCAGCTTCTGCAAAATAAATCCAAGTGCCAGCGGCACCAGAATGACCTTGATAATGCTGATAAACATGCTCATTGCATCCACTGGCAAATACTGGCTGGCGAAGAACCAGACCAGAAACGGCGTAACGAGAGGAGCCAGCAATGTCGTAACGCTTGTGCAGGCAACACTCAAAGCAACATCGCCCTTGCTGAGATAAGTCATCACGTTACTGGCCGTACCACCGGGGCAACAGCCGACCAGAATAACGCCGGCAGCGACTTCCGGTGACATAGGAATTACACGCGTCAGCAAAACAGCCAGCAGCGGCATGATGATGAATTGCGCCAATACGCCAATCAATACGTCAAAAGGACGGCGCGCAACTTCGGCAAAATCCTTGGTCGAAATTGTCAGGCCCATACCGAACATGATGATGCCGAGCAGCACAACGATCCACGGCGCAAAAATACTGAATGCCGATGGCAACAGGAAACCCAGCACAGCGAAAACGATAACCCAGACGGCAAATGACCGCCCGACAAAATCTGAAAAAGCTGCAATGGCTTTCATTTCAATTCCTTTCAAGCAAACCGAAGTTCATAAAACACAGGCCATGCCTGTTTCATGCGGGTTTCTATGCGCTATTTGAAATATATGATACAAAAAATAGAGTTTTTGCTAACTTATGCACTTTCAGCACGATGTTTTGGGACATAAAACAAAAAGGCCCGGAAAACCGGGCCTTGAAATTCATTGATCTATGCGATCAGCCGCCAAACATATAGCGAAGGCCGACGCGGATATCGTGGATGTTCATGCCCTTATCGCGGACTGCACCAATATCTGTATCACCCTCAAACATTTTGCCACCATTAACATGGCGGAAGCGATAGCCAGCATCCAGCTTAAGATTATGCGTGAGATCGACCGATGCACCGGCCATCAATGCATAGGTAAAGCGCCAATCGGTTTCACCTGATAATTCGTTACCATCAGTTGTAAGGGCCATATCGTCCCACTTCACACGCATACCTCCGAGCCCTGCACCGACATAAGGTGTCACACCGCCAAAATTGGCCAGATCGACATAAGCATTTGCCAGAGCCGACAAACCGGACATCTTGCTGTTATCGTAATCGGTGGTGAATTTTGAGCGCGTTGAATAGTCAAGCGTCAAATCAGTACGGAAATAATCCGTAATCTGATAGCCAACGCCACCGCCAAAGACGAAGGAATCTTTCAGATCACCATCAAATCGAGTGCCATCAAAATCTGCTCTTTTGAAGCGATTGAAGGAATAACCAATATCACCACGCAGATACCAACCGCCAGTGGCGGACGGCGTAACAATGACTTCCGGCACTGATTCCATATCATCAGCGGCAAATGCCACAGACGAAAAGCCAGTCAGTGCAGCGGATAAAACAAGGCCGGCACCAAAAGTCTTAATCAGACCATTCATTTATTTGTCCCATCAATCAGTGACGCAGCAAACACGCCGAAACCAGAAACTTGGGATCAAAATAGGGATCAAAAATTAAATACTAATTAACCTTATTTTTTAATCGTTTTTTATCCATGCTTTTTCAAAGCGGAAGTCTTTTGGAACAAACAAAAAAGCGCGGAAAACCCGCGCTCTTTGTGAATTTTAGTCCGTCAACTCAGGCAGCAGCGCTTTCCGACGAGATCACATTAATGATGTCGTTGACGACCTTCTCAACGAGTGCACGGTCGTCACCTTCTGCCATAACGCGGATCAGCGGCTCTGTTCCCGATGGGCGGATAACCAGACGTCCCTGCGCGCCCAAACGATCAGTCGCCTCGTCAATCGCGCTCTTAACCTTCTTGTTTTCAAGCGGTTTTCCGCCAGAAGTACGCACATTCTTGAGCAACTGTGGCACCGGCTCAAACTTGCGGCAAAGCTCGCTCAGTGGCTTGTTCTCTTCCTGCGCGACCGCAAGAATCTGCAATGCGGAAACCAGCCCATCGCCGGTCGTCGCAAAATCTGACAGAACAATGTGACCCGACTGTTCGCCGCCCACATTGAAGCCATACTCACGCATGTGTTCAACCACATAGCGGTCACCAACCTTGGTGCGGGCCAGCGTCATATTGTGGTCATGCAAGTAACGCTCAAGACCGAGATTGGACATGATCGTTGCGACGATACCGCCGCCCTGAAGGCGATCTGATTTGGCCCATGATTCGGCAATGACTGCCAGAAGCTGATCGCCATCGATGACTGTGCCGTTTTCATCGACCAACAAAACGCGGTCCGCATCACCATCAAGCGCAATGCCGACATCGGCGCGCACTTCATGGACCTTCTTCATCAGGCCAATCGGATGGGTCGAGCCACAATCCTCATTGATGTTGATGCCGTTTGGCTCGTCATTGATGGTGATGACTTCTGCACCGAGCTCCCAAAGTGCAGCAGGTGCCACCTTATAGCCAGCACCATTCGCGCAATCGACCACGATGCGCAGCCCCTTGAGCGAGATATTGCGTGGCAAAGTGCGCTTAGCAAATTCGATATATCGATAGATATCACCGTCAACGCGCTTGGCCTTCCCGACTTCGCCATGGGTCGCAAGATGCGCGGAGAGATCACTGTCGATGAGGCTCTCAATCTTCAATTCGATTTCGTCTGACAGCTTGAAGCCATCAGGACCAAACAGCTTGATGCCGTTGTCATAGAATGGATTGTGCGAAGCCGAGATCATCACGCCAATGTCTGCACGCAATGAACGGCAAAGCATGGCAACAGCTGGCGTCGGAATTGGGCCGAGCAGGAACACATCCATACCCGCAGCAGTGAAACCTGCAACAAGCGCGTTTTCCAGCATATAACCAGAACGGCGCGTATCCTTACCGATCACAACGCGCGAGGCTTGGCCGTGACGACGGAAAATATGCCCCACCGCCATACCGACTTTCATGGCAATATCTGGCGTCATCGGAAAGCTGTTTGCCTTGCCGCGAATACCATCAGTTCCAAAATATTTACGTGTCATATTCTTAGCCTTGCGTTGCGCCATAAAGCTGTCTCGAAGCAATAAAATATCAGTCGCTGTTAATCTGTGAGACGGCAATGGCATCCGGGATTGTTAGCCCGGCAATCGATTGTCTGCGTTAATAGCGCAAAACCACCTGTCATTGCAATTTCACCTTTCGACGAAACAGATCGTATCAAAGCATCAATTTCCGAACTTGTCCCATGATGCGCCGAAATCCTTAACCGAGCCTTTCAAACGAAAGACGCTTCAGAAGCAGAAAAGCCGGACAAAATGCCCGGCTTTTCATAGTTCTTACAGATGCCTACTGCGGCTGTGGGTTTGGCTCAATGCCAGGCTCACTGCCGGGTTCTTCACCCTTACGCTTGCGTGGGCTGCCCGCTTTGGGAACGCCTGAACCGCGCGATGGCGTATCATTGCCCTGATCACGCGATGGCTTGTTGCCCGCAATCAGTTCCTTGATTTCATCGCCGCTCAAAGTTTCATATTCAAGCAGACCTTCAGCAAGCGCAATCCAATCCTCACGCTTTTCGGTCAGGATACGGGTTGCTTCGGCATAGGCTTCATCCACAAGACGTCGCACTTCAGCATCGATGATCTGCGCGGTTGCTTCCGAAATATTCTGCGTGCGTGAAACCGAATGACCAAGGAACACTTCTTCCTGATTGTCACCGTAAGCCACGCGACCGAGCTTGTCGGAATAACCCCACTGGGTCACCATCGAACGCGCCAGCTTGGTTGCCTGCTGAATATCGGAAGACGCACCAGATGTGATGTTTTCCTTACCAAATTTCAGCTCTTCCGCAACACGACCGCCCATCAGGATCGCTAGGCGCGACACCATCCAGGTATAAGTTGCCGAATAACGATCACCTTCTGGCAGCTGCATAACCATGCCAAGCGCACGACCGCGCGGAATGATGGTTGCCTTATGAACGGGATCGGAACTCGGCACATTGATTGCCAGAATAGCGTGACCTGCTTCGTGATAGGCCGTGTTGGCCTTTTCTTCCGGCGTCATGGCGGAGCGGCGCTCCGCACCCATCATGATCTTGTCCTTAGCGTCTTCAAATTCCTGCATGGTCACGAGACGCTTGTTGCGACGCGCTGCCATCAGAGCAGATTCGTTGACGAGGTTGGCAAGATCGGCACCAGAGAAGCCCGGCGTACCGCGTGCTACAATCTTAAGATCGACATTCGGAGCAAGCGGCACATTGCGCACATGCACTTTGAGGATCTGTTCACGGCCAACAATATCCGGGTTCGGAACAACGACCTGACGGTCAAAACGGCCCGGACGAAGAAGTGCTGGATCAAGAACGTCAGGACGGTTGGTCGCAGCAATCAGAATGATTGATTCGTTTGCTTCAAAACCATCCATTTCGACCAGAAGCTGGTTGAGCGTCTGTTCGCGTTCGTCGTTACCGCCGCCAAGACCGGCACCACGATGACGACCAACAGCATCGATTTCGTCGATGAAGATAATGCAAGGTGCATTCTTCTTAGCCTGTTCGAACATATCGCGGACGCGGCTTGCACCAACACCAACAAACATTTCAACGAAGTCAGAACCAGAAATCGTGAAGAACGGCACATTAGCTTCGCCTGCAACAGAGCGCGCGAGCAAAGTTTTACCGGTTCCGGGAGGGCCAACGAGCAGCACGCCGCGCGGAATCTTACCGCCCAGACGCTGGAACTTCTGCGGATCACGCAGGAATTCTACGATTTCCTCCAGATCCTGCTTGGCTTCTTCAACGCCAGCGACATCCTGAAAGGTGATACGGCCATGCGCTTCGGTCAAAAGCTTCGCCTTCGACTTGCCAAAGCCCATCGCACCGCGTGAACCACCCTGCATCTGGCGCATGAAGAAAATCCACACACCCAAAATTAGGATCATCGGCAACCATGAAAGCAGGATACCAAGAAGCGAACCGGAGCCGTCATTTTCAGGACGAGCGGTGATTGCAACGCCCTTTTCCTCAAGACGAGAAACCAGTCCCGTATCGCCCGGCGAATAGGTCTGGAAGGTCGATCCATTATCGGCAAATGTACCGCTGATCTTCTCACCAGTAATAGTGACCGACTTAACGCGTCCATTGGAAACGTCATCGATAAACTGGGAGTAGGAAACTTCACGGGAATTCGAGCGCTGGCCAGGACTCTGGAACAGGTTGAACAGCGCTATCAAAAGTAGAGCAATGATCGCCCAGAGGGCGAAGTTGCGATAGTTCGGATTCATATCGGGTCCTATCGATACCACAGCCACCCGACAAGGGCGGTACGATGTTTCGACTTAACATAGGATCGAAGAACGGCGTTGCCAAGGCGCGAGAGCCGCCTCATCTTCGATTCTTATCAAACTGGTTTATAAAAATTAGGACATTCGCGCCCAAACTGCGTTTCAATGGCTTTTGCAAGCGCAAAATCATAGCCCGGAAGCACATGATCAAAGATTGCGAAGTGCTTTTCGACAGTGATTCCTGAAGGCAACTGCTGACCGTTAACTGCCGGAACTTGCAGCAATTTGCCGTTTTCATAGATCGCGGGCAGCACCAGCAGCGCTTCGCGTTGTACAAAATCGACATCAATCTGATGTACTTCAATGAAATCAGCCAGTTCCTGCCGATCAGGTGCGGCCACCTCGAAGGTTGTTTGAGTGTGATTTGTCAGGCGGTAGCGCCCATCCCAGATGATCGTTTGGCCGGGATGAAGTTGCAACGTTGGCAGGTTACGACGTTCGCGACGAAACTTATGCGGCTCACCATTTTTGCCAAGCTCGACGAGCGCACCAAACACTGTCAGACGCCCAACTTTCTCCTGACCGGACAAAAGCTTTTCAATACGTGCGCGTTCAGCATCACCGGGGAGAAAACGCCGCCCGCCCGCAATCGATGCAAGAAGACCCGAAAACAAGCGCCGAACAGTTTCTGGAAGCTTCGCATAAATGGACGCGTCGACCAGGATCGTGCCAAACGCATTCATTTGCAGGTAGACCGGATCAGACAATGCTGCAACAAGCGCCGCATTATCGCGTTTTCGCGCCGCTGATGCCAGTGCGACTTGGGCCATCACGCGATCCGGATCGACTTCTGTAGCCGATGTCAGCCGCACGCGCGGACGCTCATAGCTGGTGTTGACGTTGCTGGGATCATCAATCCAGACCACCGCTTTCTCAGTGAGTTCCTGACGCAGATTTAAGCGGGATGTTTCCAGCAGCGGTCTTACCAAGACGACCGAATTTTCAAGCCATGACTGCGGTGCCATAGCGGCAAGTCCACGTGCTTCCGAGTGGGAACTCCGCTCCTTGCGCATCAGGAATGTTTCAATCTGATCGTCGCGCGTATGTCCCGTCGCAATAAAATCCGCGCCCGCCTCATGCGCCGCCTGCACCAGCAACCGATAGCGGGCAGAGCGAGCAGCGGCAGCGAGACCAGTCTTCGGCTTGGCTTCGTCCCACGAAAGAACACGGTGAGCGATGCCGTGTTGATGGCAAAGCGCGCCTACATTATCGGCCTCTTGCGTCGATTCCGCACGCAAACGGTGATCAATGGTAACAGCCGTCAGCGGTGGCGGGTTATCCAGCGTCGCGAGATAGTCTTTCAAGAGGAAAAGAAGAGCCAGAGAATCGCTGCCACCGGAAACGGCAGCAATGATTCCTTTTGCATTTTCTATTCTGAAAGGCTCAAAAATATCTTTCGGGGAAAGCCCCACACATAATCTCCAAAATCAACACTTGATACGCGTGCGCTCATCGCTCACCCGCTTCAAAACGGCGGGTGCAGCCTTCGGATAGCGCTCTGGAATCTGCTTAAAAGTTGCACAAGCGACGTCGTGATTATCCATCTTTTCAAGCGTCATACCCAGCTTGAACATATTCTCCGCTGCGCGTTTGGAATCGGGGTAATCTCGCTGCGTATCAATGAAAACAGTTGCAGCTTCTGGATACCGCGCCTGACCATAAAGCGATTCGCCCAGCCAATAGCGTGCTTCAGCCGTGGTCGGATCAGCCGGATATCGCTTGATGTGCTCGCGGAAACCAGTCTCCGCCGCTTTATAATCGCCCGACATCACATATTGATACGCGGCCTGATAGAGTGAATTTGGATTATCATCAGTCGGCAGCGATGCCACTGCCTGCCCTGCAGCCTGACCAGCTGGCAATGCAGCACCCTGTTCAACCGGACGTGGCTGCGCATTCATGGTTTCGCCGATTACATTGCCATTGTTATCAAAGCGGATTGAGCCAAGCGATTGCGGCGGCTCCCCACGCTGTGGGCCACCCTGCGCGGCAGCACCCGAACCAATAGCCATGGAATCGGCGCCCGATGAATCATTGGTCGCCGTTTGTGTATCTGAACCGATATTGCCGCTCTGTGCCGTGTTGCCAGAAACCCCATCATCGGGGTTTCCAGCCGGTGTCGCATCTGCGAGCGACGTATCGCCGGGCGCATTGCCTGCATCAGCGCGGCCACCTTCCAGCTTCTGGAAGCGGCGTTCATTGTCTTCCTGCATTTTCTGCATCTGGTCCTGCAATTCAAGGACCTGGAAGTTCATGGCTTCGGCACGATTGCTGAGCGTATCAGCGGTGCCCACAGGATTGCCCATACCCTGCGAACAAAGATCGCTGCCGGGAGGTGCACTGACCTGAGCATTCTGAGACAGATCAGACTTTGCAGGAGCGGTTACACCCTGCTTCTTTTCCAGCTCTTCAAATCGGAAATCATTGTCGTCTTGTGTCTTCTGTAGCAGCTCGTTCGTAAACGAAATCTGCGCATCAACATCCTCAACCTTACCCGTGAGGTTACGGATCAGCTCTTGCTGCAAGCCGGGGCTTTGCTGATAGCCACCCTGACCACCTGCGCTGCCGTTGTCGCGCATGGCATCGTCGAGAATTGCGGTCGAGCCGACATTTGCGTGATTCTGCCCACCACCATTGCCCTTTTCCAGCGCACGAAAACGGGTTTCATTATCACGCTGAATTTTCAGCATATTGTCGCGCAATTGCATGATGCGGGCATAGGACTGTGCATTCTGATGCGCCAGATTACAGACCTGCTGCGAAAACTGATCGCCACCGGGAGTTCCAGCTTGCGCGAGTTGGATATTCCCCTGCTGCGAAAAACCAGATGCTGCCAGAACCGGCGCACTCGCCAAAAGCGGCAGCATGGCAATTGCCAGCGTCACTTTCCTCATTGGTTTCCTCATTCCCTTTTTGCCCCTATCGCTCATTGTCGAAAAATGATGGTGCCCTGAAACTATAAACCGCGACCACCAAGGTCTGGATAAACAATCAAACACGATGCCTGAACATTTTCTGAACACCTGAATTTCCGCGGTTCTTTTCAGTTATTAGAGAAAAACCTTAAAAAGCATAGATGCTTTCCCTATGACACAGGTGAGTTCGGCCAAAATTTGTCGAAAAGACAATTACCTGACGTCTGAACAGAAAAAAGCGGCCCGAAGACCGCTTTTCTCTGATTAGGTTCAGACTATTTTCTGAAACTTAGCTGCCAGCACCGTTAAGAACGGTAACGGCACGACGGTTCTGCGACCAGCAAGAGTTGTTATCGCAAACAGCGATTGGACGCTCGTTGCCGTAGGAAACGGTACGCATACGGCTGGTTGGAACGCCACGGGCTGCAAGGAAGTCACGGGTTGCAGCAGCACGACGCTGGCCGAGTGCAAGGTTGTACTCACGTGTACCACGTTCGTCGGCATGACCTTCGACAGTGATGGAGTACTGTGGGTAACGCTGCAACCACTGTGCCTGCTTCGACAATGTCTGCTGCGCATCCGAACGGATCAGCGACGAATCGAGGTCAAACAGAATGCGGTCACCGACATTTACAGTGAAGTCCTGAGCGGAGCCGGGCGTTGAAGCGCCACCAGCCAAGCCAAGATCACCGGCATTGTTCGGAAGGTTCTTTTTCGACGCACAACCAACAACGGCGAGCGACATGAAAAGGGCAATAGCGATCGGGCTACGTGCAATCGACTGGATACGGCGCATGGGCCGGAGCTCCTTAAGATTTGATGTTCCTGCGTAACCAACCAATAATCATATTTAGGTTAAAACAGGCTCAAGAAGTATGGTTAATAATTTCTTGCGACCATCTGCGAACCGTTTTTATCCGGTTGCAATTCTGCTTTTAGCCCTTGAGGGCTAAATGAGGCAGAAACACGGCTCCAAGGCTATAATTGTGGCATTTTGCCATGAAAAAGGCGCGAAACCGATGCCTCGCGCCCTAAACTCATTCCAACTCACACCAAAACTACTCAAGCAATGGCGACCAGGCCGGATCAGAACCGAAGTTCGGTGTCTGGATTTGGCGTTCATTACGTCCCGTCAGATCGATACTGAAGAGCTTCGGACCACCGGCACCCGATGCCTTGCGGAAGAACATCAGCACGCGGCCATTTGGTGCCCAGGTCGGACCTTCATTGTGGAAGCCGGAGGTCAGCAGTCGCTCACCCGTACCATCAGTCTTCATAACGCCAATCGAGAATTGGCCTTGCGACTGCTTGGTGAAGGCGATGAGATCACCACGTGGGGACCAAACCGGGGTCGAGTAGCTGCCATCACCCGACGAGATACGGCGTGGATTGGAGCCATCAGCGCCCATCACGTAGAGCTGCGGACGTCCGCCACGATCAGACGAGAACACAATCTGCGAACCATCCGGCGAGTAAGACGCACTGGTATCGATTGCCTGACTGTTGGTCAGACGTGTCGTGGTGCGGTTACGCAGATCCATAGTGTAGATATTCGCGCTGCCGTCATCCTGAAGAAGGCTCATGACAACCTTCTGGCCATCGGGCGAAAAGCGCGGTGCAATCGACATGCCGGGGAAGTTGCCAACCAGCTCGCGCTGGCCGGTTTCAAGCTGCAACAGGTAAACGCGCGGCTGGCCACCAGCAAAGGACATATAAGTCACTTCCTGACGGTTTGGCGAAAAACGCGGGGTCAACGCCATGTCGCGGCCATCGGAAAGGTAACGAATATTGGCACCATCCTGATCCATGATCGCCAAACGCTTGACGCGCTTCTGAGCTGGACCAGATTCATCAACAAAAACGACGCGGGTATCGAAGTAACCTTTTTCACCGGTCAGGCGCTCATAAATCGCATCAGCGATAATGTGCGCAACACGACGCCAGTTATCAGGCGTGGTAAAGAACTGCTGACCAATCAGCTGTTGTCCACCAAACGTATCCCAGAGACGGAACTCCGCCTTCAGGCGGCCATCTGGCTGCTTGGTAATGCGACCGGTCACCAGCGCCTGCGCATTGATGACCTTCCAGTCTTCAAAACGCGGAGACGCATCAGGATTGGAAATCTGTTCGATAAATGCGCTTTTGCTGATCGGCGCAAACAGGCCAGATCGTTCAAGATCTGCTGCAATCACGGAACTGATATTGGCACCAAGTTGATCGCCAGAAAGGAAATCGGTGATCGCAATCGGCAATGGTTCGACAACACCCTTGTTGATGTTGATTTCGACCACGGCATGCGCAGGAGCGGTTGCAACAAAACTTGCGGCAATGACACAGGCCAAAGCCGAAAGGGCTGCTCGGATCTTCGTTTTCATAATGCCCATTTTCATGTCTTCGGGGACCTCTTTTGTCCTTGGCATGGAACTTAACTGCAACCGGAACCCGGTCAGAACATTTCGCTTGGGTCGAAGTTAACAATCACTTCCGACCAATTGTCATATTTATCTGCTGGCAGATTGTACGGTGCGCAACGTGCCACTGCGCGACGAGCGCTTTCTGCTGCGGCTCGGCCAACACCATCGCCACCACCACCGGATGTCACTTCAGGCGAGCCCTGAATAGAGCCATCCTGATTGAGTTTCATCTTAACTGTCACAACCAGTCCGGGCGCATCTGCAACACCCGCTGGCACGTTCCAGCACTTCGAGATTGCGCCACGAAGCGCATCCATTTCATTCTGGCTCAGTTTCGAGCCACCCGTATTCTTTTTGCCGCCCAGCGATGCCTGATCGGTCGAACGCTTTGCACCACCGCCGGAAGCCTTCTGCTTATTAAGCAGTGCTGCCACTTCGTCAGCAATAGCATCATTCTTAGACTGCGACGTCTGCGAAGCTGACTGCGTCGGCTTCTTCTCTTCAACAGGCTTGCGGTCCGGTGTCTTGGCCGTCTGCGCCTGCGGAGGCTTTGGCTTTTCCTGCGGTGCAGGAACATTATCCGGCAATTTCGGTGCAGCCTGATCAGGAGCTTCGACCTGCTTCTCAATCGCTTCCGCGACCGGGTCAGGCTTCACTTCCTGTTTTTCTTCCGGCTTGGTCTGAACTTCGGTAGCAGGAACCGGCGTCGGCTTATCCTGCGGTTTAGGTTCAGGCTTTGGATCGGGTTTAGGCTCTGGCTTTTTTACCGGCTCTGGCTGCGCCTTTGGCTCTTCAGCGGCTTCAAGCGGTTTTGCCTTGGTGTCAGGTGTAGGCGGTGTCTGGCTATCAACGCTTTGATCACCAAACTCCTGCGCATCTGGCACGGTCTGCGGCTTTGTGGTCGGAATAGGTGC
The DNA here is from genome assembly GCF_049199085.1 of Ochrobactrum sp. EDr1-4. Classification (NCBI taxonomy): domain Bacteria; kingdom Pseudomonadati; phylum Pseudomonadota; class Alphaproteobacteria; order Hyphomicrobiales; family Brucellaceae; genus Ochrobactrum; species Ochrobactrum sp. EDr1-4. The sequence goes on along the minus strand of NZ_JBLZOF010000006.1, from coordinate 151,979 downwards.
CGACTTTTCCTTCATCGGCGCTTTTTTATCGCCCTGCTGAATTTGCGTGATCGATTCAATTGGCACGATGTCGACCGGAAACGACTCTGAATCCTGCACTTCGAATGACTTCGGTGAGGAAAAAGAGAAGATTCCCATCCCGATCAACACGACATGGAACACAACAGAAGATGTAAGGCCAGCCTTCATAATGGCGTCAGCTATCCTGCTCCTGGAGGGTCACAAGGCCGATATTCTTGAAACCGGCGGCGGAAATGCGAGCCATGACCTTCATGACAGTGCCGTAATCGGCAGCCTTGTCACCGCGCACGAAGATGCGCTCTTCGTAGCCAGTCTTGGCAATCGCCTGAAGTTTAGCGACAACTTCATCAATCGGAATTTCAGTTTCCTGAAGATAGATCTTGCCTTCGTTGTTCACCGAGACAGTGATCGGCTGCGTGTCGGCGTTCATCGATTTTGCCTGCGTATCCGGCAGATCAATTGGCACACCAACAGTCAGAAGCGGTGCGGAAACCATGAAGATGATCAGCAGAACCAGCATCACGTCCACGAATGGCGTAACGTTGATTTCGCTCATCAATGCCTTCTTGCGGCCACGCCTGCGGCGACCACCCGACTGCATTCCCTGATTTCCAACTGACATGCCCATTGCAAGTTTCCCGAAGGCTCGATTTCAACTGTTTTTGCTGGAACGCTTTATTTTTTGTTTTCACGTATGTCGTTATCGGAAAACCGGTTCCTACTTTTCCGCGACATGCTTAGCTGCGCGGCGTCAGCTTCTCATCAATTTGGCGCGACAGTATGGCGGAGAACTCATCGGCAAAGCCTTCGAGGCGTCCGCTGATCTTGCCCGCATCTGCTGAAAGCTTGTTATAAGCGATAACCGCAGGGATAGCGGCGAGCAGACCAATCGCCGTTGCAAGCAGTGCTTCCGCGATACCCGGTGCCACAACTGCAAGGCTTGTATTCTTGGAAGCGGCAATCGCCTGGAACGAGGTCATGATACCCACAACCGTTCCGAACAGACCGACGAATGGTGCAGCAGAACCCGTCGTTGCAAGGAAGCCAAGGCGGGAATCGAGCTTTTCGCCCTCACGCGCCAGCGCCACATCCATCGCTTTATCGATACGCATCTGCAAACCAATCGGCGAGCGCGCACCTTTCTCAAACGACTTTTTCCATTCACGCATCGCGGCAATAAAAATGGAGGCCATGCCGGTGGTACGGCGTTCATTGAGCGTGCGGTAGAGTTCTTCCAGCGACTGTCCTGACCAGAACGCCTGCTCAAAACGCTCCATCGCGCCGCGAGCGCGACGATAGGAAACAATCTTGTCGACGATGATTGCCCAGGTCCAGACCGATGCACCTATCAGGCCGAGCATCACAAGCTTGACCACCCAGCCCGCATGCATAAACAGGCCCCAGAGGGTAATATCGGCGGCAGGGGCCGCGAGCGCAATATTTTCCATCGATCTACCGTCCTCGAATCCAAACGCCCGGCATTGTGACCGGGCGGCATTGCAAATTACTCGAAAAACGTCCGCTGCCGAACGCCCCAACCGCCATAACCGGATTTTAGCTTTAAATCCTCAAGCGCTTGTCATGGTTAATTTTGGTGAAAGGAAGGCGTTACACCGTAACGAGCCTCTCAACCGAATCCGTCAGCGTGATTAATCCGATATTATGGTTAAATATGCGTTAGCATTTGCTGACAAGACGAGCTTGCCCGTAAAATATTGCAGGGCATCTCTAAAAATCAGCCAGCTTTTGTGAAAGCGTCACGCCATTCATCGGGTATTCGGCGCGGCTGGCCTTCTTTCGTGATCATCACGGCCTCGACTTTTGCTTCCGAAAGCAGTCGCTCACCACAGGTGATTTTTTGCGCCATGATGACACGTGCGCCACGAATTTCGCTGACACGCGTTTCGATCAAAATAAGATCGTCCATTTTTGCAGGTGATTTATAGTCGATCTCCATACGGCGGACGACCCAAACCATCTCTTCGCCAAGCGAACCTTCGGCAAGCTCAATATGATGAACATCCTGAAGCCGCAGGAAATCCGTGCGGCCACGCTCATAAAATTCGAGATAACGACCGTGATAGACGAAACCTGAAAAATCGGTGTCGGCATAATAGATGCGTGCATAGAGATGATGCGTGCCGTCTTTGAGTTCGCCCGCAACCTGTGCATGGTTCATATCTATTCGTCTTCCGTGAAAAGGCCAAACTGCGATTGCTGCGTAACCTCAGTGGGCGCTGTCAGGCCCATATGTTGCCACGCCAACGCTGTTAAAACGCGACCCCGTGGTGTGCGCTGCAAAAAGCCCTGCTGAATCATATAGGGTTCAATAATATCTTCAATCGCATCACGCGGTTCCGACAGGCCCGCTGCAATGGTTTCGATACCGACTGGTCCGCCACCAAAATTGCGTGCAATCATATCGAGATAACGCCGGTCAAGCTGATCGAAACCACGATTATCGACTTCCAGCCGCGAGAGAGCTTCATCGGCGATCTTACGATCAATAACATCAACACCTGCGACCAGCGCGAAATCGCGCACGCGCCGCAACAAACGGCCTGCAATACGCGGTGTACCACGTGAACGACGCGCAACTTCTAACGCACCATCCGGTGAAATGCCCATCTGCATGATGCGCGCACCACGGCGCACAATATATTCAAGTTCTTCGACCGTATAAAAATTGAGCCGGACCGGAATGCCGAAACGATCCCGCAACGGCGTCGTCAGAAGCCCAAGACGCGTCGTTGCTGCGACCAGCGTAAATTTCGCAAGATCAATCTTCACCGAACGGGCCGCCGGCCCTTCACCAATGATGAGATCAAGCTGAAAGTCTTCCATCGCCGGGTAGAGAATTTCTTCAACAGCCGGGCTGAGACGATGGATTTCATCAATAAACAGCACATCGCGGTCTTCAAGATTGGTCAGCAGAGCTGCAAGATCACCTGCCTTGGCAATCACCGGACCAGAGGTCGAACGGAAATTAACACCCAGCTCTTTCGACATGATCTGCGCAAGCGTGGTCTTTCCCAATCCCGGAGGGCCGACAAACAGGACATGATCCAGCGCTTCACCGCGCACTTTTGCAGCCTCGATAAATACTTTGAGATTGGCGCGCGCAGCGGCCTGCCCCACAAAATCATCCAGTGTTTGCGGGCGTAAAGTTCTGTCGGCGTCGTCACCACGCAGATCAGCATCAATAAGAGGATTGCGGTCGCTCATGCCAGTCCTCTCGCATGAACGTTCACTTGAGACAAGTCACTCAACGCGACAGTTCCTTCAAACCAAGACGAATAAGCTTGGCCGAATCGGCATCTTCCCCAGCTTCTCTGAGAGCCGCGGCCACAGCATTTGCCGCCTGATCGCGCGAATAACCAAGATTGGAGAGAGCCGAGACTGCATCGCTAACCGGCGCTGATGCAACGCCCTCGCCGAGTTCCTGCTTAAGCCCGATGGTGCCGCTGGCGTCCCCTGCAAAGGCCGGTGCCTTGTTCTTCAACTCCGTAACAATACGTTCGGCAACTTTTTTACCAACACCCGGCGCACGCGAAACCATAGCGAGATCACGAAGCGCAATTGCGTTTGCAAGTTCAGGTGGCGTCAAAGTGCCAAGCACCGCGAGCGCAACCTTGGCACCCACGCCCTGCACATTCTGCAACAGGCGGAACCATTCGCGTTCAAGCTGTGATCCGAAACCATAAAGGCGGATCATATCCTCTCGCACATAGGTTTCGATCAGCAACACCGCCGCCTCGCCTTCTCCGCCCAGATTACCGAGCGTGCGAGAAGAACAGAAGACAACATAGCCAACACCATGCACGTCAATGACGGCATGATCATCAGCAATTTCATCGATCACGCCTTTAAGCTTGCCGATCATTCTGGTTTTATCCCGCTAATAACGCCTGCATTCTGCGTGCGCTGACAATGCTCTGACGATGATGCGCATGGCAAATAGCAATGGCAAGCGCATCGGCAGCATCGCTCGTATCGAACGTTGCGCGCGGCATCAAAACCTTCACCATCATATGAATTTGCTGCTTTTCACCATGGCCCACGCCAATGACCGCCTTCTTGACAGCATTCGGCGCATATTCCGCAACCGGGAGCCCAGCCTGTGCAGGTGCCAGAAGTGCAATACCACGCGCCTGACCAAGCTTCAGCGTCGCCGTCGCATCCTTATTGACGAATGTATGTTCAACGGCTGCTTCATGCGGCATGAATTCATGCAGGACTTTAGACAGTCCTTCATGCAACTGGCAAAGCCTTGAAGCGAGATCCATCTCAGCATTCGAGGTCACAGTGCCGGAGCCGATAAAATGCAGGGAATTTCCAAGCGATTCCACAACGCCCCAGCCGGTACGGCGGAGCCCCGGATCAATACCAATGATGCGAATCGTTTCTTTCATAAGTGAACCCTATCCTCAGACAGGTTCACTTGACAGCACAAATGTGAACAAAAGAGAAACATTGCATCCGCAGACGCAATAAGACTGCGCAGATTTTACTTAAGACGCGCCGAAAGCAGTCTTCAGCAGCACAATCTGATCGGAAACCGGATTGCCCCGCGGCGCACTCTGCAAAGCGACAACTTCACCATAAACGTTGCGATCCATACGGCGAACGCGTGCCTGTAAGCGGATAGAACGTTCGATGAGTTCGATGAAAGCGAATGGCAACTCGTTCCAACCTGTCGCGAGATCACCGGCAGACGGCGTATCAAGACGAACTTTGGCCTTTTCAGCTTCAACCTGCTTGCGGGACATTTCGCCATTACGCGCTGCTCGCTGCAGCAACAGCCATGAAGCAACCTGCATAAGACGTGTGGTCAGACGCATCGATTCGGCAGCATAAAGGGTTGCGGCAACACGCGAGAGATTGCGCGCTTCCTCACGGCCTTCGCCGTCGAGATAGCTGGCGGCTTCCTCAACCATGTCCATGCCTTCACTGTAAATCGGCTTGAACGAATCTGAGAAAACCATGCGCTCAGCGAGGCTGATCATATTGCCCGGCATCTGTCCCTGTTCGCTAATCACTGCTCTGCCACCTTACATAAACGCATCTGCGATTATTTTGTTGCTCGCGCACTGTCAAAATGTGCGTGAAATAATAGAATGAACTGCTGTTCGATCATGGGGAGAGCTGGGACGGAACAGCTTGATCGGGCAAGTCCACGATAAACTGCACCTTCATGCACCGCCGCGCAAGTTTATGTTTAACATTCGGTTAATTTTTTAAAATGCTTTTGAATAAACTCTGAAAGGCATTGACGCCAGTTTCGCCAGAAAACAGGCGATTCCCACAAAACCATAAAAAAAAGAGCCGCAAAGGCGGCTCTCAGGAGTTTAACAGGGAGGCGTCAAACAAAGTGGCTTCACCACTCGGTAAGAATCCAGCCGAACTGGATGTAAACCATTAAACGCCGTTAAGATTAATGATTGGTTAATTCTGAGCGCCAGCTGTGGAATAATCCGCAAACATAAAAGCCGCCCGAAGGCGGCTTTTAATTACATTCTCTGAAGTGCGGGTTTTGGATTGGCTCCAAGCGAAGCCTTTGAACCTTCCGCGGCCGGTTTTGCGGCAGGCTTCTTGCCCCAGCCAATGGTTGGGAGCCATTCCAGATAATAAGCCAGCGCAAACTGCATCACTACACCCGTCGCAATAAGCAAAGCGTCGTATGGAAGGCCACCCGGATTAACGAGCTTCATGACCTGCGCAACCATCGCCAACAACGTACCGGCAATAAACACCGGCAGCGAATGCTTGCCGAGAATCGCGAGTGGGTTATCCGGCGAGGTACGCGCGATGCTGTTAAGCGTTGGCACAACGGCGATCAGATAAGCCATGGCGAGCACATGCAAAAGACGTGGAGCCGACAAAAACGTCTTGTCGAAGCCAGTCAGAACCGCAGGCATGCCCATTGAAACATCAATACCCCAAAGCGGAATACGGACCCAAGCCAGCGAAAGAACCAGATAGCCAACGGAAGCAGCAATCAATGCTGGATTGGTCGGCAGCTTGCCGCCACGACGCACATGGATGGTGCCAGCAATACCGATAGCAAACAGGAACTGCCATGATAGCGGATTAAGGAACCAGACGCCCTCTGTCGGGTAGTTCACCGGAGCCACATGATAGAGACCCGCAAGCAACCACACCATGCCCGACACACCGAGCATCAGCGACAGGCTGATACGAGCGAGCAAAAGCAACAGTGGTGTAAGTAGAAGCACAACCGCATACATCGAGAGAATATTATTGTAGCCGAGCTGGTGACCAAGCGTAACCAGACCGAGAAGTGCCTCAACCGGCTGCTTGACCAGTGGGCCAATATTGATCTGTGTCAGAAGTTCACGATGCTTGAGGAAAATCGCGGCAGAGGCAAAAATGCCAATCGTCGCGAGCGTCGTCATAATGTGCGCCGTATAAAGCACACAGGCGCGACGCCACATTTTCAACGTCAGCATAAGACGATTGCCCGGAGCAAACTTCGATCCATAGGCCAGTGCCACTGCCATGCCTGAAATCAGAACAAAAGCTTCTGCCGAATCCGAAAAGCCGAGATTCTTATGCGTGAAATGCTCGAAAAAGGTTCCGGGCACATGATTGATGAAAATCGTAAGCAGTGCCAGCGCGCGAAACACATCAATGCGTGTGTCGCGGACCTTTGGCACTATTTTCGCCGTTTCATTCGTCATTTCGCCTGCCTGCTGTTTATATTTCAGTCTGCGATAGCGCAGCACTCATTGCCGCCTATATAACTGGTAATTCGGTGAGAACGCGGTTGGTTCCAATCAACTTTCGTTCCAGTGGATAACATTATGCCAACACAGGGGTTTCCCGCTCCCGCAACAAAAGCGTTAAAATGCAAAGGGGCTGTTCAAGCAACGCCTCTTACTTTATGCCCGAATTCCATCAACATTTTTCGCTAGGTTTGGTTTATGAACGCGCCAACTGCTAAACAAAACAATGATCGCTGCCGCCTTTTGCTGGTTGCACCACCCATCGCAAATGGGGATGCACTCGCAAAACTGTTATCGGCAGCCTTGTCAGGCGGCGACGTTGCAAGTGTGATTCTCGATGGCACTGATCTGGATGAAGCCACATTTCAGGCATCGGCCCAGAAGGCCGTTGCCGTCATTCAGGAAAAAGGTGCTGCCGCGATCATCCTAAATGATACGCGCATTGCGGGCCGTGTTGGTGCCGATGGCATCCACATTGAAGGAAAAGCAGCTGAGCTTGCTGAAGCAATCGAAAAGCACACACCGAAATTCATCGTTGGCACGGGCAATCTGCGTGATCGCCATAGTGCTATGGAAATCGGCGAACTGCAGCCTGACTACGTTTTCTTCGGCAAGATTGGCGCTGACAAAAAGCCCGATGCGCATCCGCGCAATCTGTCTTTGGCTGAATGGTGGTCCGAACTCGTTGAAATTCCGAGCGTCGCACAAGCTGGCAACACGTTGGAAAGCGTCATCGCCGCCGCAGAAACCGGTGCAGATTTCGTCGCCCTTGGTAGTGCCATATTTGAAGCAGAAAACCCTGCGGAAGCTGTTGCGGAAGCCAACCGGCTTCTCGACGAACACGCACCTCGTTTCGAGAAATAACGCCCAAGGTTTTGTACGCCCCATGAAGAGCAAAATTCTTCTCGCCACAGCTTTGATATTCGCTGCATCTTTTCCGGTTGCCCATGCTGCCGGAACTGCTGGCGAACCCGCAGGCGTGCAAAAGAAACACGACAAGAAAAGCGATAAGCCTGCTGACAAGCCCAAGATGCTGCCGCAACCGGCATCAACCAGTGCTTTGCCTGCAATTGACCCAAGCAGGTTTGGCGACAAACCAGCGGATGAAGCCTTCGGTGCCTATCAGCGTGGGCTTTATCTGACCGCATTTAATCTGGCGAAACCAAAGGCTGAGCAAGGCGATCCAGCTTCACAGACACTTGTGGCAGAAATCTATGCGCGTGGTCTGGGTGTACCTGCGGATCAGAAAAAAGCCGCCGAATGGTATGCCAAAGCCGCGGATAAGGGTGTGCATGAAGCGCAGTTTCGCTATGCCGCCTTGCTGCTTCAAGGCCAGTACGTCAAAAAAGACACAGCCAAGGCGACAGAACTGATGCAAAAGGCTGCCGAAAGCGGCAATGCCATGGCGCAGTTCAATTACGGTCAGCTGGTCATGATGAAAGCGACAACAGCTTCTGGCATTGATGCAGCTTTCCCGTGGTTTGAGAAAGCTGCCAACGCGCAGCTCGCCGATGCAGAATATGCCTTGAGCCAGATTTACGCCAACGGCACTGACAAAATCCCGCATGACGACAAGAAAGCGCGTGAATATCTGCTGCGCGCTGCGCGCAAGGGCTATGACACGGCACAATATGATCTGGGCCGTTGGCTGGTTGAGGGCCGGGGCGGTGATCGCAATTACGAGCAGGGCTTTGGCTGGATGCAGATTGCAGCACAGCGCGGCATGGTTCTGGCTCAAGCCTGGCTTGCAAGACTTTATCGCGACGGTATCGGCACAGATGGTGATACGGTCAAATCAGCTGCGTGGTATATCGTTGCTCAGCGCGCCGGTTATCGCTCACCAGACCTCAATGACATGATGGATGGGTTGGCTGATGATCAGCTTAAGCAGGCAATCCAGATCGCAAACAATCTGCGTGTTCGATAAAACCAGACAGTTTTTTGATGAGCTGACCCGCTGATTTACGGCTCAGGCTTGCACAAAGCGCTATTTTATGGTCTTGGAGAGCCCGATTATCGTGGTTCGAGTTAAAGATGGACGCAATCCCTGCAAACAAGCGAGAGATTGCCTTTCTGTCGTGATGCGCCGGGCCGCAACAGTTTCACATTTACTCCCGGATTAATCTTATGAAGATCAATGGTAACGAAATCCGCCCAGGCAATGTTATCGAACATGATGGCGGCCTGTGGGCAGCGGTTAAGACCAATGCAGTCAAGCCTGGTAAAGGCGGCGCTTACAATCAGGTTGAACTGAAGAACCTCATCACCGGCACCAAGCTTAACGAACGTTTCCGCGCAGCTGAAACCGTAGAGCGCGTTCGTCTGGAACAGAAGGACTTCTCGTTCCTTTACGAACAGGGCGAAGCTCTGGTTTTCATGGACACCGAAACCTACGAACAGCTTGAACTTCTGAAAGATTTCGTTGGCGACCGCGCAGCCTTCCTTCAGGACGGCATGATGGTTACCGTTGAACTCTACGAAGAAAAGCCAATCGGCATTCGTCTTCCAGAACAGGTTACACTTGCAATCGTTGAAGCTGATCCGGTCGTTAAGGGCCAGACTGCTGCTTCTTCTTACAAGCCAGCTGTTCTTGAAAATGGTATTCGTATCCTCGTTCCACCATTCATCGCTTCGGGTGAACGCGTGATCGTTGATACAAGCGAACTGACCTATATCAGCCGCGCATAATCGAATATTTAAAATCATGCGGCGCCTTTAGAACCGGCGCCGCAGTCCATCCTCTTTTAAGAGGAATGCGACAGTTCTTTCTCAGCTTGCTCAGTTCTGAGTGCCATAGGTTTGATCTCATCAGATCGGCGCTCTGTGATTTATCAACGCGCATCTTTTTCGAAAGCCAGCTCACAGGTTTCGGAATGCGCTTCTAAAAGGACGATCAGATGGCGCGTTCAGCCCTTCTCAATGTTATGGTTCAGGCCGCTATGAAAGCCGGACGCGGCCTTGCGCGCGATTTCGGCGAAGTGCAGAACCTTCAGGTTTCTCTCAAAGGCCCCGGCGATTATGTCAGCCAGGCTGACCGCAAAGCGGAAAAAGTTATCTACACAGAACTGAGCCGCGCCCGCCCGGATTTTGGCTTCCTGATGGAAGAATCGGGCGAGGTTGAATCGAAAGACGGACAGCATCGCTGGCTGGTCGATCCGCTCGACGGCACCACAAACTTCCTTCATGGTATTCCTGTTTTCGCAGTCTCTATCGCTCTTGAGCGTCAGGGACAGATCGTTGCTGGCGTAATTTACAATCCGGCTATGGACGAGCTTTACACCGCTGAACGCGGCGGCGGCGCGTTCCTCAATGATCGTCGTCTGCGCGTTGCTGCCCGCAACAAGCTGGTTGATTGCGTGATCGGCACCGGCATTCCGCATCTTGGTCGCCCCGGCCACGGCCAATACCTTGTCGAACTGCGCAATGTCATGGCTGAAACATCGGGTATCCGCCGCATGGGTGCCGTTGCTCTTGATCTCGCTTATGTCGCAGCAGGTCGCCTTGATGGTTTCTGGGAAGACGGCATGCATCCGTGGGATCTCGGCGCAGGCATCCTGATGATCCGCGAAGCCGGTGGTTTTGTATCCGACAAAAAGGGTGGTCAGGACATTTTTGACACGAAGACCATCGTTGCGGGCAACGAAATCATTCAGAAGGCGTTGCTCAAGACGGTCAACAAGCCAATCTGATCAGCTTCCTATTTTTATGTTTTACTGCGCTCCGGTATTCCAACCGGGGCGCATTATTTTTTGTGTTTAAGCGATTCCGCTTCGCTAAATTATGCAGTAGGCTCCCCCGCGACAGATTATCCCAATGGATATCCATGGAGCCAAACGCATGAGCGATCTGAGACTTTCACGGGAACGCCTCGACGATACACGGGACTACGACCCCTACCGCCTGAGCAGCCCGAGAATTGTCATTCTATCCATGGTGATCTTTCTCATCATTGTTGCATTCCTTGCAGCAGTCCTGATGCGGCAGATCCATACATTTTTCGTCACCAATCCCGGCCTGAATGGACTGATCTTCGGCGTGCTGCTCATCGGTATTCTGCTGGCCTTTGGACAGGTGCTGCGGTTGCTGCCAGAAATCCGCTGGGTCAATTCATTCCGCGACGGCGAGCGCGACGGCACTACACGTCCGCCTGTGCTTCTTGCACCAATGCGCGCTCTGATCGGTCGCAGACAGTCGATGGCGCTGACCACAACATCCACCCGAACCATTCTCGACTCGATTGCCTCGCGCCTTGATGAAAGCCGCGATATTTCGCGCTATCTGATCGGCTTGCTGGTCTTTCTGGGTCTGCTTGGCACGTTCTGGGGGCTGCTCGAAACGGTAGGCTCTATTGGCCAGACCATCCAATCACTGGACCCGAGTTCGGGCAGCACAACCGATGTGCTTGATTCGCTCAAAGCTGGTTTGCAAGCACCGCTGTCGGGTATGGGAACGGCGTTCTCGTCCTCACTGTTTGGTCTTTCGGGTTCGTTGATTCTTGGCTTCCTCGACTTGCAGTCGGGCCGTGCGCAGAATCGTTTCTATACCGAGCTTGAAAATTGGCTCTCATCCGTGACCGATCTCGGTTCGGATCTCAGCACCGATGAACATCTCGGCGGCATCCGCAATCTCGCCGAGCATGTGCAAAACCTGCAAGGTGGCGAGGCTTCAAGCCAGCGCACAACGGCAGCGCTTGCCAATCTTGCAGAAGGCATTCAGGGGCTTGTCAAAAGCATGCGCAGCGAACAGCAGTTGATGCGCGATTGGGTTGAGAAGCAGACGGATGAGCAAAAGGCCATTCGCGAAACGCTTGGACGTCTCAACGAGGCCATTGCTTCCAGAGCCCCTGCCGAGCGCGCTCCGGGTCGCCCCACTGACAGCAAACGGCCGGAGTAAGCAGCATGGCTCTAGGCCGTAACCGCCGCCCGCAACGTCATGTCGATTATTGGCCCGGCTTCGTCGATGCGCTGACGACATTGCTGCTGGCCATCATGTTCCTACTCACAGTGTTCGTGCTGGGGCAGTTTCTATTAAGCCGCGATGTCGATACCAAAGACACCGCTCTCGCTCGCCTTAACAGCCAGATACAGGAACTGACACAGCTTCTCTCACTCGAAAAAAGCAACTCACAGGACATGCAGGATACAATTGCAGATCTGCAAGCATCCTTGTCAGGTGCCGAGAGCGAGCGTTCCCGCTTGCAAGCGCTACTCAATGAAGGAACCGGCGCAGGTGCTGCCGCTGAAAAGCGCGCTGGTGAGCTGGGCCAGAGCCTTGATGCGGAAAAGCAGGTTAGCGTACGTGCGCTTTCACAGGTTGAATTGCTCAACCAGCAGATTTCAGCACTTCGTCGTCAGATTGGCGCACTGGAAGATGCACTCAATGCGTCCGAATCGCGTGATCGCGAATCCAACGCTAAAATTGCCGATCTTGGTCGCCGCCTGAATGTGGCACTTGCACAGCGTGTGCAGGAGTTGAACCGCTATCGTTCTGACTTCTTTGGTCGTCTGCGCGCGATTCTGTCCGACAAGGAAAACATCCGCATTGTCGGAGACCGCTTCGTCTTTCAGTCGGAAGTTCTTTTCCCGACCGGCTCGTCTGATCTCAATCCCGCCGGCCTGGATGAAATGAAGAAGCTCGCCGAGGCAGTCATCACGCTCAATCAGGAAATCCCGGATGACATCAACTGGGTGCTGCGTGTGGATGGTCATACCGACAATGTGCCACTCGCAGGAACTGGTCGTTTCCGCGACAACTGGGAGCTTTCCTCGGCGCGTGCAACAGCTGTGGTGAAAGACTTGATCGCCAATGGTGTTCCGCCCAATCGTCTGGTCGCGGCAGGCTTTGGCGAGTATCAGCCGCTTGACAGCTCCGATGCGCCCGATGCCCGTGCCAGAAATCGCCGCATTGAGTTGAAACTGACTGAGAGATAATTTAGCGCGTCCCGAAAAGTGTGAAGCGGTTTTCGGATAAGATGCGCGCAAAATAAATAAAGGGGCGCTTAGCCCCTTTTTTATTTTCCGAAAACGCCGGAACCGGCTTCAAACTGAAGCTTGGCCAGACGGGCATAAATCCCGCCCTTTTCAACCAGCGTCTGATGAGTGCCCTCTTCGACAATCTGCCCTTTATCGAGCACGAGAATGCGGTCGGCTTTCAGAACCGTAGCCAGACGATGCGCCACAACCAGCGTGGTGCGATTATCCATCAAGCTATCCAGTGCTTTCTGCACCAGCATTTCGCTTTCTGCATCAAGTGCCGAGGTTGCCTCATCCAGCAGCAGAACAGGTGCCGCCCGCAGAATCGCGCGCGCAATCGCTATACGCTGACGCTGACCGCCTGAAAGCGTCACGCCGCGTTCGCCGACTTCCGTGTCATAGCCCTTATCGAGTGCCAAAATAAAATCATGCGCGAGTGCTGCTTTCGCTGCAGCTTCAATGTCCGCATCACTCGCACCCGGCTTACCAAAGCCGATATTTTCACGAATGCTCGTAGCAAAGATCACAACGTCTTGCGGCACGACTGCAATGCGTTCGCGCACCTTAGCCGGATCAGCATTTGGCAAAGCTACACCGTCCATCAGCACAGAACCCGTCTGAGGATCGTAATAACGCATCACCAGCGAGAAGATCGTGCTTTTGCCAGCGCCAGATGGCCCGACAATCGCAACCGTCTCACCGGGCTTTACAGTGAAGCTGACGCCATTGAGCGATGGAGCGTCAGGACGCGTCGGATAAGAAAAATGCACATTATCGAAGCTGATTTCACCACGTGCAGGCTCTGGAAGAGCAACAGGTTTCAAAGGTGCCGCGATGCCCGGATTTTCATCGAGGATCTCAGCAAGACGCTCAGTAGCACCAGCGGCTTGCGCAAGTTCGCCACCGACTTCGGAAAGCGCACCGAATGCACTGGCTGCAAACACAGCGTAAAGAACAAACTGGCCCAACGTACCGGCGCTCATTGTGCCCGACAGGACATCGCGCGAGCCAAACCACAGCACCGCAACAACACTGGCAAAGATCAGAAAGATCGCAAAGCCGGTGAGAATAGCGCGTGCTTTGATGGATGAACGTGCGGCTTGATAAGCTTTTTCAACGGCACCTGCAAAGCGCCCCACAACCATATTTTCATTGGTGAAAGCCTGCAAAGTGCGCATGGCACCAATCTGTTCGCTGGCATAGGCATTGGCATGGGCCAGCATATCCTGCGTCATTCGCGAGCGACGACGTACCGAGCGGCCAAACGCAATCAGCGGAATAACAATCAGCGGAATGGCGGCAATCACCAACATGGATAGCTTGGGGCTGGTGACGACCATCATGATCAACGCACCAATACCGAGAATCATGTTGCGCAAAGCAACAGAGGCCGTCGCACCCACAACCGACTTAATCTGCGTGGTATCGACTGACAGTCGCGAAACGATTTCGCCAGACTGCGAGCGGTCAAAGAACTCGGTCGAAAGGCTGGTCACATGCGAAAACACGGCATTGCGCAGATCAGCCACAACACGCTCGCCAAGCGAGATCACAAAGAAATAGCGAAGCCCGGACGCCAGCGCCAGCACAAGCGCCAGTGCCACCAGCATGACGAAGTAATTATTGACGAAGATCGCATCAGCGCCTGAGAAACCGTGATCAATCATCCGGCGAACGGCAACAGGAACTGCGAGGGTGGTGGCAGCAGCAAGGACCAGCGAAAAAAGCGCGCCAACGACCAGACTCTTATAACGCGAGAGAAATGGGATCATCCGCTTCAAAGGCTTGAGCGAGCGGCGTTTCCGATCTTCTTGCGTATTGAAATCAGGATTCATGCGAATTTGACTGTCTGTGCTGGCCATTCTTGAGATTGCGCCCTTGTTATTGCCGTGCGCCTGATGTATAGGCTCGCCAACCCTTTTGGAAGCCGTTGCCGTTGGTAACGGGTCTTCATATTGACCATCGGGCGAAAGTGCCGCAGTTTTAAACACTAGAGCTGGGCTTTTCTTCCCAGACTTTCAGGATTGAGAAGATGAAAGCTGATATCCATCCCGACTACCACACCATCAAGGTCGTGATGACCGATGGTTCGGAATACACAACCCGTTCCACATGGGGCAAAGAAGGCGATACGATGAATCTCGATATCGATCCATCGACGCACCCAGCTTGGACCGGTGGTTCGCAGACCATGCTTGATCGCGGTGGCCGCGTTTCCAAGTTCAAGAACCGTTTCGGCAATCTCGGTATCTAATACCGTCATTGATGAGATTACGAAAAACCTCGCTCCGGCGGGGTTTTTTGTTGTCTGCATTTCAAGCGAAGACCCAATAAAAAACTCCCGGACGAGCCGGGAGTTTCAAGATTTAGAACTGAGACCGGAACTTAGGCGCTCAGCTTTTCCATCACTTCATCGCTGACTTCGAAGTTGCTGTAGACGTTCTGAACGTCATCATCATCTTCAAGCACGTTGAGAAGCTTCAGCACGGAGCGTGCCTTTTCTTCATCCAGTTCAGTGTTGGTCTGTGGCTTCCAGATCGTCTTGATCGATTCGGCTTCACCAAGCGCTGTTTCCAGCGCTTTCGAAACGTCGCCAATGTCTTCAAAGGCGCAGAGGATCACATGCTCCTCTTCGCCTGTCTGAACATCGTCAGCACCGGCTTCAATCGCCGCTTCCATGACGGTATCGGCGTCGCCAACGGCAATCTTGTAGACGATTTCGCCAACGCGATCGAACATGAACGCAGCCGATCCGGTTTCGCCCAGCGCGCCACCGGACTTGGTGAAAGCTGCGCGGACATTGGAGGCTGTTCGATTGCGGTTGTCGGTCAGGGCTTCAACGATAACCATAACGCCACCGGGGCCACGGCCCTCGTAACGCACTTCATCGTAGTTTTCGCCGTCATTGCCAGCGGCCTTCTTAATGGCGCGTTCAATATTGTCTTTCGGCATGGACTGCGCTTTGGCATTCTGGATAGCCAGACGCAGGCGCGGGTTCATCAATGGGTCAGGCAGACCCTGCTTGGCCGCAACGGTAATTTCGCGTCCGAGCTTGGAAAACATTTTCGACCGCACGGCATCCTGACGGCCTTTGCGGTGCATGATATTCTTAAACTGTGAATGGCCAGCCATGGCACCCCTGTTCGGTTCAAATGAAGCGCACGGAGAAAGCGTCACTTGAGAAGAGGGCAGGCCACAGCTCGGGCCAGCGTGCTTTCCGTGCAGAATGGGCGCGTTATAAGGAATTGAGGCCCATTCGTCCAGCAAAAGCGCCAAATTACAAATTCCTCTGTCAATTATGCGATTAGCTGTCGACGCCCGGACCCAAACAGCTTTATCTATAAAGCCATGAAACAGCATTCCAGCAATACCACCAGCGAAACAATTGCTACCCGTATCAGCCGCATACTCGCCGACCGCATCATTGCCGGCGAGATCGAGCCGGGTGTTAAGTTGCGGCAGGATCATATTGCTGAAGAGTTCGAAACAAGCCATGTGCCTGTCCGCGAAGCGTTTCGACGGCTGGAAGCACAAGGGCTTGCAATTTCAGAGCCAAGGCGCGGTGTTCGGGTTGCTTCTTTCGACATCAAAGAAATTCGTGAAGTGGCGGAAATGCGCGCGGCTCTTGAAGTGCTGGCATTGCGCCATGCGGCACCGCACATCACACGCGCTACACTGGATGCAGCAGAACAAGCCACAGTCGAAGGTGATAAATCACGCGACGTCAGAAGCTGGGAAGAAGCCAATCGTCGCTTTCACCGGCTGATTCTCGAACCCTGCAACATGCCACGCTTACTTGCGACCATTGACGATCTGCATGCAGCCAGTGCGCGCTTTTTGTTCGCCACATGGCGGTCGGAATGGGAAACTCGCACCGATCATGACCACCGGGCTATTTTAACCGCCCTTCGTCAGAATGACATTGAAGCCGCAACGACCATCCTCGCCCGGCATGTGCAATGGATCGGCCATCGCCCGATCAAAACGGCATCTGGCAAGACACGCGATTCCTTCGCAATCGTCGGCTAGACAGCAGTTTCAACGATCAGTTTTTTGCTGCGACGTGATCTGCCGCTTCAGCAGATTTCGAACGGGCTTTATTGTCTTGATTTTAAACAATTTTTACATTTTTATATATTTTATCTATTTCTCACTTGCCAAAATTCATCAATCCGGAGATTTTAAATAGATCGAGTCGTAATTTTATCTATAATTTGAGGAAGCCATGGCCTACATCACCCAGAAGAGCGTATCTTTCAGCCCGCTTGATCTTGAGTCCCGCTCCCCTGCCCTGCGCATCGCAGCCGTCGCATTTGGTACACTGGTTCTGGCAATCTCGTCACAGATCGAAGTTCCGATGATCCCCGTTCCAATCACGCTTCAGACGCTGATCGTACCATTGATCGGCGCGCTCTATGGCTGGCGCCTGGGTGCAGCCACGGTTCTTGCATGGCTGGGTCAGGCGATGATCGGCCTTCCTGTTCTTGCAGGCGGTGCTGGCGGTATCCATCACTTTGCAGGCGCAACGGCTGGCTATCTCGCAGCCTTCCCGATTATCGCAGCGCTGACCGGCTATCTTGCTGAACGCGGGTGGAATAAGAGCATTGTTCTGAGCTTCACGTCGTTCCTTGCCGCCAACGCGATCTGTCTGGCTCTCGGCGCACTATGGCTTTCGGGCGCGATCGGCATTGAAAAGGCCGTTGCCTTCGGTGTTACACCATTCCTAGTCGGTGCAGTGATCAAGTCGGCACTGGGTGCAGCAATCCTTAAAGCAGCAAATCGATAAGCAAAAAATGACGGTACGCTTACGCGGCCATCATCTTCTCTGCATGCTGACTTATATCGGCAAGGGCTACAGCCCGGCATTCGTGGACAATTATGACACGATTGCCGGGCGCTTGTCTGATGGAGAAGACATCGAGATCATCGATGGGCCGGACGATATTTGTCAGCCGCTGCTTTGTGATGGCGATTGTCATTGCTTAAATGAAAGCGTGATCGTGCGCGACCGGCTGGCGCTGAACTCCATCTCAGATTTATTCAAAACCACAGTCGCCGCAGGCTCAGATTTCGAGCTCGATGCGGCGCGACTTGCATTGATGCGGTCGGCCTTTGTAGCAGGAACCATCCGCAAAGCCTGTCAGTCTTGCGAGTGGTCAGATCTCTGTACCCGCATCGCCGTCAACGACGATTATGCGGGTGTTCAAATCAGATTATAGCGCAGACTATTTCCAGAATTCTGGAATATTCTCTTCCAGCCGTGCGCCAATACGCAACGGTGCAATTTTTTCAGCAAGCCCAGTGCGGTCAGAAATCTCGATCCCCACGCCGCAGACAGTGGCAGGACCGCTGGCGGCCTCAAAGCGACCTTTCGGTACTTTCGACAGGAACCGATTAAGCGGCTCTTCCTTTTCCATGCCCAGCGACGAATCATAATCGCCGCACATGCCAGCATCCGACATATAAGCCGTGCCGTTGCGCAGGATTTGATAGTCAGCAGTCGGCACATGGGTATGCGTTCCAACCACAGCACTGGCACGACCATCGACGAAATGACCGAAGCACTGCTTTTCGCTTGTGGCCTCCGCATGAAAATCGAAGAACACGGCATCGGCCTGTTCACCAAGCGGACAAGCTTCAAGAATTTTCTCGGCCGCGATGAACGGATCATTGAGGTCGGGATGCATGAAAACGCGGCCCATCACATTGGAGACCAGCACCCGCGCACCGTTCTTTGCAATGTAAAGCCCTTCCCCCTTACCCGCAGTTCCTTTCGGAAAATTTGCAGGACGCAGAAAACGATCTTCACGCTTGGAGAAATCAAGCGCCTCGCGCTGATCCCATACGTGATTGCCGGTCGTCACAACATCAGCACCCGCGCGGATTGTGTCGTGAAAAATCTCTTCGGTAATACCGAAGCCGCCAGCGGCGTTTTCACCGTTGACGATCACGAAATCCAGCTTCAGATCGGAAATTAAGCCCGGCAGCTTGTCATAGACTGCCGTGCGCCCCGACCGGCCCACCATATCACCAAGAAAAAGTAATCTCATAAATCCGTCTTTATCAGCCCTGATCGAAGGAGCGCAAGCCAGTCTCGGTCAGTATCTGGTGAAGAGCAATATCGTGCGACTCATTGGGCACATGTGGCACTTCCTGACAATCAAATGCCATACCGATCAGCAGCGGCTCCAGACCCCGACCCCTGAATCGCGAAAGAGCGCGATCATAATGCCCTGCCCCATAGCCAAGCCTGTGGCCACGTTTGTCAAAACCTGCAAGCGGCATCAACAGAATCGCCGGGTCGACCAGCGGCGCATTTTTATCTGGACCCATCGTACCAAAGCCTGTCTGCACCAATTCCGCATCTGGCAGAAATTCGCGAAATGCTATTGTCTCTTTATCAAGCACTACCGGCAAACAAAGCCGCACACCCTTATCGCGCATAAACGACAATAGCGGGCGTGGATCAATCTCCGACCGGATAGGCCAATAACCCGCGATCATTGCTCCCTTGGGAATATGAAGAGCGGCTTCTGCCTTTTTAGCTGCCGACAAAGAGGCTTCGTAACGAAACCGCGGATCAAGCGCATCGCGGCGCGAAAGCACTGTTCGCCTCAAATGCTGCTTATCGCCGCTCTGCGGCTGCCCGGTATCATTCATCAAACGCCTCCACCAATTGCTGATAGTGGAACCGGAATGCGCTTCTCCGTCAAGGGTCAGTTGCTAATCTCTCCGAGCGCTCACGAATAACTTTCAGCACAACGCCATGGAAATCATTCAGGAAAACCTTACCCCAGAGATCGCAGTAGAAATTGATTGGCGTCGCAATGCGGTAGCGCGTGGTCAGCGTCAGGCGTGTGTGACCATTCGGAAGTGTTTCAAGCTGATAATCGCCATTGGTCAGCTTGAGATAGGAGCTATCCACATCGATATGCGCTTCAACAGCTGCAGGTATCGATTCCGGCCCAAAATTGAAATCCCATGCGAGATGTCGATTCTCTTCCCACTGCGTTATGATTTCCTGAAATTTTACACCGCGTGTCCATTCAAGCTGGCGTACAGCGCCGACACCCTCGCCTTCAAGCCGCGCATCCACTGGCTGCGGAACTCCGACGATGCCATGACTGAATGTCCAAGACAGTTCATCCGGGCGCACATTGCGGATTTCAGCCGTCTGCTGCCACACAATGTCAGGCGAAGCTGCAATATCGATAACAGTCGTAACCGCCCCCTCATGCGGCTCATATTTCAGCAACGGCTCTAACGGATAAAACATCAACGGAAGTGCAATCACCAGCATTGTCGAACGCGGCGAACGAAACCGCTGAATGAGGGAAAGCGTCACCCAAGATCCAATCGCCGAGAAAACTGCGAAAAACGGCGCAGCCATAATCACGCAAATCCCGCCCTCGCGAAAGAAAACCATGCTGATAACAACGAGGCCGCCGATAATCATCCAGCCCATTTTCACGTGGTTCCAAAGGGGCTTTAGTGCACGCGGATCGCTGATACTCGATGCAAGGCTCGCAATTCCCATCGGCAAAAGCATCAGCCCACCAATGAAGGGCATCATATCCGAAATGGGCGTCAGCCAGATCAGCATATAGAGCAACAGCCCGTAGACCATCGCAATCGGAACAGCGACGCGCAGACGTTCAGACACTGGAGGCAAATCAGGGGGAGTATAAGTCATCAGCAAACGCACATATCTTTGAAGGGATAAGGCGCGTTAGAACATACTTATCTTAAATAACAAACCGCTTGGCTCAAAAAGGCACGAAGCGAAAGAAAGTGGCGACCACGACGACCGATGGTAGTGTTTGATCCCGGGAACCTACAACGTAGGTGGGCGCCATATGCGAAAGCCCACAGGCCTTCACAGGGACAGCTCCCTTAGAGATCAATAAGGCCCCGGGGATGCTGTTACACCTGTCGGGAAGCGCAGTACGCCGACAACACATATAGGCGCACTCACGCTTAAGCGCCAGAGGCGTTAAGACAGATACAGAAATCTTTTAGAAAAATCAGGCAGAACCGCGACGCGGTGAGATACGCGCAGCAACCTGTTCAAGACGCGTCGCGACATCTGCGAGCATTCCCGTTACGGCAGCATCATTCTTGTCGGCACTTGTCAGCGCTTCGTCATGCGAGTGGCGCAGGTTTTCAACCTCTTTTTCAAGCGCTTTAACGCGCTTTTGCGTCTCAGCCAGCTCATCCATCACCATAATGCCGGACATAACAGTGAGGCGCAGATCGCCGATTTCGCCAAAAGAGGATTTCAGATGAGTAACATACTGGTCGAAACGATCCGCAAGGCCAGAGAGATGCTCTTCTTGCCCTTCGTCACAGGCCATCCGATAAGCTTTGCCATCGATGGTAACGGTTACAGTCGCCATGCTTGTGTCCTTTATCGATCCAGAACGGCGCGGATGGTTTCCATAGCGGTCACAAGACGACGTGACACTTCGCGGTTCGCAGCTTCAAGCCGCTCTGCGCGCGCCTCAGATTGATCAAGTTCCTGAGCAAGTTTGCTACGGTCAGCGTTCATACGCTGCACCTCTTCCTCGGCTTCGGCGAAGTCGCCTTCCTTGTCCAGCCGCAGATCAACTGCTTGTTCAAGCGTGTTGAGTGCTTTGTCCAGCCGTTCGAGGACTTGCCTGAGGGTCGTATCGGGTGCCATCCATATCCTTTCCAATGCCAGATCACAGACGCAGATTACAGACTTCGAATCGCGCCTGCCGGACGGGCATCTTTAAAAAGACTGTAATAATCGTGAGCCCGATAAGCAACAAATGAGGGGGCTTTGACCCCGTTCATGCACCGTTATCAGCGCAAAAAAGGCTTTTCAGTGTTAGCCGCCCCAACAATTGCCCGCATTTCGCGCCTGATCGCGGAGTGTTTATTGTCGAAAAGCTATCGTTTTGTTGACTCCTTGGTCGCAGGTGCTATGTGTCCCAAAGCCTTCTGCAGCGCGAGCATCTCATGCATTTAATCGGTTTAAATAGATTAAATCGTTTAGTATAAGAAATTCGTGCTTCAGTCCCGAGGCATCGCCGCAACCCCGTTCAAACCACTCTGGAAAGACGGCTGAGACCATGACGAATTCCGATAAACAAAATCAGTTGGCCAATGCAATCCGCTTCCTCTCGATTGATGCGGTTGAAAAAGCCAACTCCGGCCATCCCGGACTCCCGATGGGTGCAGCCGATATTGCGACCGCGCTTTACACGCGCTTCCTGTCGCATGACCCACAGAACCCACATTGGCCAGATCGCGACCGCTTCGTGCTTTCCGCAGGTCACGGCTCGATGCTTCTTTATTCGCTGCTCTTCCTTTCGGGCTACGAAGACATCTCGATTGAGGAAATCAAGAATTTCCGTCAGCTCGGCGCACGTACTGCTGGTCACCCAGAATACGGTCATGCCGCTGGTATCGAAACCACAACTGGTCCGCTCGGACAGGGCATTGCCAATGCTGTTGGCATGGCGCTTTCCGAACGCGTTCTGAATGCACAGTTCGGTGACAGCCTTGTTGACCACTACACCTATGCGGTTGTTGGTGACGGCTGCCTCATGGAAGGCATCAGCCAGGAAGCTCTCTCGCTTGCCGGCCACCTGAAGCTTAACAAGCTGATCGTTCTTTGGGATGACAACAACATCTCCATCGACGGCCCGATCTCGCTGTCCGACAACACCGATCAGCCAGCACGTTTCGCCGCTTCGGGCTGGAACACCATTGCTGTTGATGGTCACGATCAGGACGCGATTGCCAAGGCAATTGAGCTTGCCAAGGTTTCGGAAAAGCCAACCTTCATCGCGTGCAAGACCACTATCGGTTTTGGTTCGCCAAACAAGGCTGGCACCAACAAGGTCCACGGTTCGCCGCTCGGTGCAGAAGAAATCGCTGCAACACGCAAGGCACTTGGCTGGTCGGCTGAACCTTTCGTTGTTCCTGCTGAAGTTCTCGATGCATGGCGCGTTGCTGGTCTGAACGCTGCGAAGAAGCGTCTGGAATGGGAAAAGCGTCTGGCGAATGTCGATGCGGAAACCCGCGCTGAATTCGAACGCCGTATGCGTGGCGACCTGCCTGCAAACTTCGATGACGCGATCAACGAATACAAGAAGAAGCTTTCCGCTGAAAAGCCAAAGGTAGCGACCCGCAAGTCGTCCGAAATGGCTCTGGAAGTGATCAACGGCGTTGTGCCTGAAACGCTGGGCGGCTCTGCCGACCTGACCGGTTCCAACAACACCAAGACCAGCCAGACCAAGGCTGTTACGCCAGAAAACTACGGTGGTCGTTACATCCACTATGGTATCCGCGAACACGGCATGGCTGCTGCCATGAACGGCATCACGCTGCATGGCGGTCTGATCCCTTACTCCGGCACTTTCATGTGCTTCTCGGATTATTGCCGTCCGGCAATGCGTCTGTCGTCGCTGATGGGCATCCGCGTTGTTTACGTCATGACCCATGATTCGATTGGTCTTGGCGAAGACGGCCCGACCCACCAGCCGGTTGAGCATCTTGCAGCTCTGCGCGCTATTCCAAACCACAATGTCTTCCGTCCGGCAGACGCTGTGGAAGTTGCAGAATGCTGGCAGATTGCTCTGCATTCGAAGGGCACCCCTTCGACGCTCGCTCTGACCCGTCAGAACCTGCCTGTCGTTCGTACCGATCACCGCGAAGAAAACCTCTCCGCATTCGGCGCTTACGAACTTGCAGCTGCAAAGGGCGATGCAAAGGTTTCGATCTTCGCAACTGGTTCCGAAGTAGAAATCGCGCTTAAGGCTCGTGACCTTCTCGAAGCCAAGGGCATTGCAACCCGCGTTGTTTCGGTTCCATGCTTCGAGCTGTTTGAAGAACAGAGCGACGCTTACAAGCAGGCAACGCTCGGCGATGCTTCCGTTAAGGTCGCAATCGAAGCTGGTCTTTCGATGGGCTGGGAACGCTTCATCGGCGAAAACGGCGTGTTCATCGGCATGAAGGGCTTCGGCGCTTCGGGCGAGATCAACGATCTTTACAAGCACTTCGGCATCACAGCAGAACACGCTGCTGAAGCTGCGGAAAAGAAGCTCAACGCCGCATAATGTTCAAACGCCGGCGCTAAACACGCCGGCGTTTAAGTTTCCAGTTAGGGCTTAAGGCCTTAGCTGTTTTATCAAGTCACTGCATATGCAGAACCCTTTTGGGAGAATTAGAGAAAATGACAGTTCGCGTCGCAATCAACGGTTTTGGCCGCATCGGCCGTAATGTCCTTCGCGCTATCGTCGAATCGGGCCGCACCGACATTCAGGTCGTTGCAATCAACGATCTTGGTCCGGTCGAAACAAATGCGCATCTGCTGCGCTATGACAGCGTTCACGGTCGTTTTCCAAAGGAAGTAAAAGTCGTTGGAGACACCATCGACGTTGGCTACGGTCCGATCAAGGTTCACGCTGTTCGCAACCCGGCTGAACTGCCGTGGAAAGAAGAAAACGTCGACATCGCTCTGGAATGCACCGGCATTTTCACATCGCGCGACAAAGCAGCCCTTCATCTTGAAGCCGGCGCAAAGCGCGTTATCGTTTCGGCACCTGCCGACGGCGCTGACCTGACTGTCGTTTACGGCGTCAACCACGACAAGCTGACGAAAGACCATTTGGTCATTTCCAACGCTTCTTGCACCACCAACTGCCTTGCGCCAGTGGCACAGGTTCTTAACGATGCCATCGGCATCGAAAAGGGCTTCATGACCACGATCCATTCTTACACGGGCGACCAGCCAACGCTGGACACCATGCATAAGGATCTCTACCGCGCACGCGCAGCAGCTCTTTCGATGATCCCAACTTCGACGGGCGCTGCAAAGGCTGTTGGTTTGGTTCTGCCAGAACTGAAAGGCAAGCTCGACGGCGTTGCAATCCGCGTTCCAACCCCGAATGTTTCGGTTGTTGACCTGACTTTCATTGCAAAGCGCACCACCACTGTTGAAGAAATCAACAATGCGATCCGCGAAGCTGCCAATGCCCGCCTCAAGGGTATCCTCGGTTACACCGATGAACCGCTGGTATCGCACGACTTCAACCACGATCCGCATTCGTCGATCTTCCACACCGACCAGACCAAGGTTATGGACGGCACGATGGTTCGTATCCTGTCGTGGTACGACAATGAATGGGGCTTCTCCAGCCGCATGAGCGACACCGCAGTCGCTATGGGCAAGCTGATCTAATAACTGACAACGCCCCTTCAATCACGAAGGGGCGTTTTCAATTACATATTCAAAACCGAGAGAAGAAAAATGGCTTTCCGCACCCTTGATGATGTCGACGTCAAATCAAAGCGCGTTCTGGTTCGCGTAGACCTCAACGTGCCAATGGCAAACGGCGAGGTAACAGACCTCACCCGTATCGAACGTATTGTTCCAACCATTGCGGAACTCTCGAAGAAGGGTGCAAAGGTTATCCTGCTCGCCCATTTCGGTCGTCCGAAGGGTGTGGCGTCTGATGAAAACTCGCTGAAGCATGTCGTAAAGCCGCTCGCCAAGGTTCTTGGTCATGGTGTGCATTTTGCGGAAGACAGCATTGGCGAAAAAGCCAAAGCCGCAGTCGATGCACTGAAAGACGGCGACGTCCTGCTTCTCGAAAACACCCGCTTCCACAAGGGCGAAGAAAAGAACGATCCTGAATTTGTGGCGGCACTTGCTGCAAACGGCGACATCTTCGTCAACGATGCATTCTCGGCTGCACACCGCGCTCATGCCTCGACCGAAGGTTTGGCACACGTGCTGCCAGCCTATGCAGGCCGTGGCATGCAGGCTGAACTTGAAGCGCTTGAAAAAGGCCTCGGCCAGCCAGCACGTCCGGTTGTTGCAATCGTTGGCGGTGCCAAGGTTTCCACCAAGCTCGACCTGCTTTCAAACCTGATTGAAAAGGTCGATGCGCTCGTCATCGGCGGCGGCATGGCCAATACTTTCCTCGCTGCACAGGGCCACGATGTTGGCAAATCGCTTTGCGAACATGATCTTGCACATACCGCACGCGAAATCATGGCTAAGGCTGAAAAGACCAAATGCGCGATCATTCTGCCGGTTGATGCGGTTGTGGGCTGGCACTTTGCTGCCGACACACCAAACCAGACCTACGGCGTTGATGGTGTACCAAGCGACGGCATGATTCTTGATGCAGGCGCGCTTTCAACTGATCTGATCGCTTCGGCCATTGATGATGCAGCAACGCTCATCTGGAACGGCCCGCTCGGTGCATTTGAGCTGCGCCCGTTCGATGCGGCAACCGTAAAGACTGCAAAGCATGTTGCAGCCCGCACGAAAGCTGGCAAGCTTGTTTCGGTCGGCGGCGGCGGCGATACGGTTGCAGCGCTTAATCATGCAGGCGTTGCCGACGACTTCACCTATATCTCGACCGCGGGCGGCGCATTCCTTGAGTGGATGGAAGGCAAGCCGCTTCCAGGCGTTGATGTCTTAAAGAAGTAAAAAAGAAAGCCCCGGGAAACCGGGGCTTTTTCTTCATGGCTTAGGCGTCAGTTTTAACAACCGGCCCGGATTATCATCCTCGATCACCCAGATCGCACCATCAGGCGCAACCGCCACATCGCGGATACGATTTTCCATCGCAAAGCGCTCTGCTTCATTCGGCTGACCGTCACTGTTAATCGTGACGCGGATCAATGCCTGCGATGAAAGGCCTGCGATCAGCGCAGAACCGTTCCAGTCCGAAAACTGCTTACCCTTGTAAAAAGCAAGTCCACCCGGTGAAATCACCGGCGTCCAGAACAGCATCGGCGCTTCAAATTCCGGTCGTGTGCTATGCCGTGGAATAGGCCGTCCACTATAATTGTCGCCATTGGAAACAACCGGCCAACCATAGTTCAAACCCGGCTTAATGAGATTGAATTCATCGCCACCGCGCGGTCCCATCTCATGTTCCCAGAGCTTGCCATCAGGTGCGAAAGCAAGCCCATAGGGATTGCGATGCCCCATGCTCCATGTCAGCGCTTTAACACCCTCTTCTGATGCATGAGGATTGTCTTTCGGAACAGAACCATCAAGGTTCATACGCAGAACCTTGCCCATCGGGGAGTTCTCATCCTGCGCAGTGGCCGGGATCATGCGATCGCCAACGGACAGAAACAGATGCTTTTTATCGGGCGAGAATGCGATCTTGCCGCCGGGTTGTCCACCCTTGGCAACCGCCGACTGCCTCCAGATTGCCTCAAGGTTCTTGAACTCAGCCTTGCCTTTGCCTTCAGACAAAGTCGCACGCGCCAGCACAAGGCTGCCGCCACCATTTTCCGGCATGACATAGGTGAAATAAATCGCCTTGCTCTTAGCAAAATCAGGTGCTGGCACAATGTCCAGCAATCCGTTCTGGCCGCTATAGAGAACTTCCGGAAGACCAGAAATTTCAGTCTTTTCACCCTTTTGGGTTACGACAAAAGCTTTGCCACCCTTTTCGGTGAGGATTAGTTTTCCGCCCGGCAAAAATGCAATCGCCCATGGTGTGTCGAATTCCGCCACTGGCGCTATATTGAAAGGCAACTCAGTGGTGGCTTGCCTGCTTCCTGCATTGATACTTTCCGCGAATGCGGTTTGCATCGGAACGGCGATCATCGATGCAGCCAGCATGAATGGCAGGCTTAACAGGGCACGTCGCATCTCTCCTCCTATAACTCGAGCGCATCCCGAAAAGTGTGAAACGGTTTTCGGAACAAGATGCGCGTAAAAAAACAAATAGATAGAGCATTTCTAATGATTCAATGAAAACTGGAAATGCTCTAGTCGCCTTTAGATGGGATTTTTCACCGCCATTTCAAAACCCAATTATGGCTAAAATGGCTGTTAAGCCGCGAAAATATCAATAAAATCGTGCGCTAATTGATAATTTTAGCTTTCAGCGAAATGAAACCCGACGACTAGCGCCATAGCGAAAATTGCAAACACCGCAATCTTCCAAAAATCACCGCGCTTTTTCAGTCCCGGCCAGCCCAGCGGCTTGATAATATGCAACGCCATGAGGGCCATAAGCAGCACCGGCAAAATTTTGGTCACGAAGCACCTCTCATTCTTCCTTGTGACGTAGCAACAGGCCTGCTGCAAGTCTGATCACTGCATTCCCGACTTTGATATGTTTATTCATCTTTAGTTTGATGGACGAAACTTCGCTCATCGGCTTACACTCATCCCCGGAGGAGATGAAAAGCGTGTGGAGGAGATAAGGCCAACGAGCCAAATCTTGCGCTTTCATCCAGCATGTTATCGCAACGCTTTTACAGGCTATAGGCCGGTCAGAGCGTGCGTCTGGGAGGAACGGCATGACATCGAAATATGCGCAAACCTATGCTGCATGGCAGAAAGACCCAGAGGGCTTCTGGGCCGAGGCGGCTAAAGCCATTGACTGGTTCAAGCCATGGGATCAGGTTTTTGCGAGCGATGAAGGCGTCTATGGGCGCTGGTTTAAAGGCGCTGAATGCAACACGTGCTATAATGCGCTCGACCGTCATGTCGCCAATGGGCGCGGCGATCAGGTGGCACTCATCTATGAAAGCCCGGTGACGGGTTCCGTGCGCAAGTTCACCTATCGCCAATTGCTCGAAGAGGTCGAAGCGCTTTCGTCTGTCATGCTCGACAATAACGTGAGCAAAGGCGACCGCGTGCTTATCTACATGCCAATGGTGCCTGAAGCAGCGATCGCAATGCTGGCCTCAGCGCGCATTGGTGCCGTGCATTCCGTTGTGTTTGGTGGCTTTGCCGCCAATGAACTAGCAACCCGTATTGATGATGCAAAGCCGGTGATGATTATCGCCGGTTCCTGTGGGATTGAGCCCACCCGCGTCGTGCCCTATCAGGCGATGCTCGACAAGGCGATTGCCACGGCCCGTCATAAGGTCGAACATTGCATCATCCTTCAGCGCGAGCAGCATCCGCATAATCCCGTTGCAGGCCGCGACATCGATTACCGCACATCCGTCGATGCTGCCCGCGGTCGTCACGTTCTCTGTACGCCGGTTGATGCTACTGATCCACTTTATGTGCTTTATACATCCGGCACCACTGGCGAACCGAAAGGTGTTGTGCGCGACAATGGCGGGCATATGGTGGCGCTTACCTGGTCGATGAAAAATGTCTTCGGCGTTGAACCAGGACAAGTGTTCTGGGCGGCATCTGATGTCGGCTGGGTCGTCGGCCATTCCTATATTGTCTATGCACCACTCATTGCCGGTGCCACCAGCATCCTTTTTGAAGGCAAGCCCGTTGGCACGCCAGATGCAGGCACCTATTGGCGCATCATCGCTGAACACAATGTGGAAGTGATGTTCACCGCGCCAACGGCTTTGCGTGCCATCAAAAAAGACGATGCGGACGGCAATTTCGTACGCAAACACGATCTTTCCAAATTCCGCGCACTCTATCTCGCCGGTGAACGTGCCGATCCCGACACTATCCACTGGGCTGAAAATCTGCTCGGCTGTCCCGTGATTGACCATTGGTGGCAAACAGAAAGCGGCTGGCCGATGGTCGCAAATCCGCTTGGTCTCGGCCTGCTTGAAACCAAATATGGCTCACCCGCGGTTTGCCTGCCCGGCTATGACATTCAAGTGCTTGACGATGCAGGTCATGAAGTCGAACGCGGCCAGCTTGGAAACATCCTGATTAAGTTGCCCTTGCCGCCCGGTTGCTTGCCAACCCTGTGGAACGCCGATGAGCGCTTCCGCAAAGCCTATCTCAACGAATTTCCCGGCTATTATAAGACTGCCGATGCGGGCTATATGGATGAAGACGGCTATCTCTACATCATGAGCCGCACCGACGATATCATCAACGTCGCTGGCCACCGTCTCTCGACGGGCGCCATGGAAGAAGTGCTTTCCAGCCATCCGGATGTTGCAGAATGCGCGGTGCTTGGCATTTCCGATTCTGTCAAAGGTCAGGTGCCTTGCGGATTTCTCGTCCTCAAATCCAATATCGACCGCGATATTCAGGAAGTCGAAAAGGAATGCGTCAGCATGATTCGCGATGCCATCGGTCCGATTGCAGCTTTCCGGCTGGCTCTCACGGTAAAGCGCTTGCCCAAGACCCGCTCCGGCAAAATTTTACGCTCAACGATCCAAAAAATCGCTGATGGTGCGGAATGGAAAATGCCCGCCACCATCGATGACCCGGCAATTCTGGACGAGATAAGCACTGTTCTGCGAGAGCGCCACATCGGTCTAGCGTTTGTCTAATTTATTTATCATGCATTGACCGGCGAAACTCGCCGGTCCACTCTCCGGCAAAATTCGGAGAATGATGAATGCAGTTAGAAGGCAAGGTCGCAATCATCACAGGGGCTGCGCGGGGCATCGGCTATGCCATCGCCAAACGCTTCCTGATGGATGGTGCAAGCGTTGTTTTATCGGATATTGACGGTACAGCCGCCACAAAAGCCATGAAAGATCTGGAGCAATTTGGCAAGGTTCTGTCGATTGCATGCGATGTCGGTGACAAGCTCGACATTCATAATCTGCTGACCTATGCCACGACCAATCTTGGCGAGATCGATATTCTCGTCAACAATGCCGGTATTGTGCATCAGTCCGATTTTCTAGACCTGAAAGAAGATGATTTCGACCGGGTGATGCGCGTCAATCTTAAAGGTGCATTTCTCTGCGGGCAGTCTGTTGCAAAACGCATGGTCGCACGCGTGGAAGCCGGTGGCGACGCTGGCAAAATCATCAACATGTCGTCGATCAATGCCATTTATGGCCTGCCGGAACAGCTCGCTTATTCTGTCTCCAAGGGCGGCATGAACCAGCTGACACGCACAATGGCAGTGGCACTTGCCAAATGGGGTATCCGCGTCAATGCGATTGGCCCCGGTTCGATTGAAACCGATATGCTTGCTGCGGTGAATACAGACAAAGAGGCACGCAAGAAAATACTCGACCGCACACCATTGGGTCGAATCGGTCAAGCCGCTGAAATTGCAGCAATTGCTTCATTTCTGGCCTCAAACGATTCGAGTTTCATCACCGGCCAGACCATTTATGCTGACGGCGGACGCCTACCGCTCAGCTACACGGCAGACCCGCGTTTTAAACCGTGAAAATCACGCTCACTCCTGACAGAGAGTTGTCAGGAGCACTGTGTCATAGTGCATTCTTACAGATGAGGGATTCACCATGGCACTCGCAATCGCACCACTGCTGGCAATTCTGAAGGAATACAGGCGCAGACAAAATGAACGTCGGCGCTTTGTGCTGACACAGCGCGCACTCGACAATCTTCCAAGCGAGCTGCGCAAGGACATGGGCTGGCCGGACCGTTATCTCGAACAGCGCCGTAACGCTGCCGATGAGAGGAAATAACACCATGGCGAAAACCAAAACGATCGGTTTTGTCTTCGTTGAGGGCTTTGCTGATTGGGAATATGGATTTTTATCGGCATCAGCACGCGAATGGTTCGGCGTAAACACCGTTTCACTTGCGCCCGCAGGTTTGGAAGTCCGTTCGCTCAGCGGCTTTCGGCTAACACCCGATCGCAGCACGGACCTGCAAGAAAATGCTGATCTCGACGCTATTGCCGTTATCGGCTCCGATCTATGGGCGACGCCACAGGCTCCTGATATGACGGCGCTCTTGCGCGCCATTGCCGAAAGATCCGGTGTAGTTGGTGGCATTTGCGGCGCAACACTTGCACTAGCCCGCGCGGGTATATTCAATGGCGTCAATCACACCAGCAATGGCCGCGAATGGATCGCGGAGCGCGCACCGCAATATGCGGGTGCTGATCGCTATGAGGATGTGCCGAATGCTGTTGCGGACAAACGCATCGTTTCGGCACCGGGTACAGCACCCGGCACCTTCGCTGCTGTTTTTCTAGAAACGCTGTTTCCAACCGAACGGGAACGTATTGGCCAAATGCGCGCGCTCTTTGCACGCGAATATACTTGAGATCACCATGCGCCGAGCAGACCGCCTTTTCCAGATTGTTCAGCACCTGCGCGGTGGCAGGCTTGTCACTGCGCGCCAGCTGGCCGAACGGCTGGAAGTCTCCGAACGCACCATCTATCGCGACATAGCCGATCTTCAATCAACTGGCGTTCCTATCGATGGGGAGGCTGGTGTCGGCTATATTCTGCGTCAGGGCTTTGAGCTACCGCCGCTGATGTTTACCCGCGATGAAATTGTGGCACTGGTAGCGGGCGCACGCCTGATCCGCGCATGGGGCGGTGTTTCTATGGCACGCGGTGCAGAAGAAGCATTGGTGAAGATTGAAGCCGTTCTGCCGAAGGAAGAACGCGCGCGCATCACCAGCACGCAAATTCATGCACCGTCTACATCTATCAGTGTGGATGAGCGGCGCATCATCGATGCCGTTGAACGCGCGGTCGATGAAGGCACGGTGCTTAATATCCGCTATCGTGATCTTGAAGCGCGTGAGAGTGAGCGCGATATCCGTCCGCTCGGCCTTTGGTTCTGGGGTAAGGTCTGGACAGTGATCGGCTGGTGCGAGCTGCGCAATGCTTTCCGCACGTTTCGCACGGATCGGATTATAGCTGCTGACAAAGCTGGTCGCACATTCCGCTCAGAACGCGGCAAAACACTGGCTGACTTTTATCGACTCATGGAATTAAGCGAATGGAATTCCTTTAAAGATTGAAACGCCATCCAGCTTAAAATGAAAAACCCGCCTGACCGGCGGGTTTTCTATGTTCATCGAAGACGATCTTATTCTTCGTCTTCGTCGGTGTTTGTGCTCTTCAGTGAAGAAAGCTTTGCGAAAACCTTTTCCGCATCCAGCTCTTCTTCTTCAGGAGCCACATCGCGGAAATCGAAGTTTTCGGTCGCCGATGCTGGCAGCAATGTGCTGTCGGCTTCGACAACAGGACGGCTGCGTGCTGCACGATCAACTTCAAGATCGAGATCAATCTGCGTGCAAAGACCAAGCGTTACCGGGTCCATTGCGGTCAAAGTTGCCGAATTCCAATGCGTACGGTTGCGAATCTGTTCGATGGTCGACTTTGTCGTTCCAACCAAACGCGAAACCTGTGCATCCTTCAATTCTGGATGATTGCGAACCAGCCAAAGAATCGCATTCGGACGATCCTGACGCTTTGAAAGCGGGGTATAACGTGGACCTTTACGCTTGGCTTCCGGTACGCGAACCTTTGGCTCGGAAAGCTTCAAGCGATGGTATGGATCCTTTTCGCCCTTCGCGATTTCTTCGCGCGAAAGCTGGCCAGAGATAACCGGGTCCAGGCCCTTAATGCCCTGCGAGGCCTCGCCGTCCGCAATCGCCTTCACTTCGAGCGGATGCAGCTTGCACAAGCCAGCGATCTGATCAAAGGACAGAGCCGTATTATCAACGAGCCAGACTGCCGTTGCCTTCGGCATAAGAAGCTGGGTGGCCATTAGATATAATCCTCTTGTTCGTCCGCTCCGGTAGGGCGGGCCGTGGGAAAAACCACAAATTCCGGGAAATCACGGTCTGTATATATTTTTTTTAAGCGCAGAGCAAGAAACTGCTGCCATCCCATCCCATGTTCTCTTTTCATTGAATAAAATCAGGCAACTTCGAGCACGATCTTGCCGATATGCTGACTGCCTTCCATGCGCTCATGCGCTTTGCACGCATCTTTCAGTGGGAACGTCATATCCATCACCGGCGCAACCTTACGTTCCGCCAGAAGCGGCCAAACTTTTGCTTCCAATTCACGCGCGATACCTGCTTTGAACTCCACAGAACGCGATCGCAATGTCGAACCAGTATGGGTGAGACGCTTGGTCATCAGGATTGCAAAATTCGCCGTAGCCTTAGCACCATTTAGAAAAGCGATCTGCACAATGCGACCATCTTCAGCCGCAGCCTTGTAGTTGCGATCAACATAATCGCCGCCAACCATATCAAGAATAACATCAGCGCCCTTGCCGCCGGTGAACTCCTTCACCACAGTGACAAAATCTTCATCACGATAATTCACCGCGCGGTCAGCACCGAGCTTCAGACAGGCTTCGCATTTGTCAGTGGAGCCAGCTGTAATGATCACCTTCGCACCAAAAGCCTTCGCAAGCTGAATGGCCGTGGTGCCAATGCCAGATGATCCGCCATGGATCAGCAGCGTTTCGCCTTCTTTCAAGCCGCCGCGTTCAAACACATTGTGCCAGACGGTAAAGAAAGTCTCCGGAATTGCGGCCGCTTCACTGTAGCTATAGCCAGATAGCAACGGCAGAGCAGTGCTTTCATGCACCGTCGCATATTCTGCATAACCGCCACCAGCGAGAAGCGCGACAACCGCATCATCGATACGATAACGCTTAACGCCTTCACCAATTGCTACAACATCACCCGCAATTTCCAATCCCGGAATGTCTGACGCTCCGGCTGGTGGGGCATAACTGCCTTGTCGCTGCAATACATCAGGACGGTTCACGCCCGCAGCGCGAACCCGCACCAGTATTTCGCCAACTTTTGGCTGAGGTACTGCGCGCTCAACAGGTTGCAATACATTCGCATCACCCGGCTGCGCGATTTCGATTGCAGTCATTTGGGAAGGCAATTCAGCCGTCATGATCAAAGCTCCTGTTTTGTCCTATCGTCGCATATTTGCCGCACATATCGGCATGCTGGGCAAATTCAGAGAAATCATCATCGATTTCTGGAAATATATATGCGAAGATTCAAGGTGTTAAATCTTTTCTCTCTTTATAAGCCCATCATAGACTCCGGAGGAAGGCCATGAGCGGTTTTGACGAAGATGTTACAAAACCACGCAACAGTGTGGTTCTTAGCGATGAAGAATTATCGCTGCTGTCGGTTATCGAAATCGACCAGCACATCGCTTTGCTCCAGTCCGAAATAGAACGCCTAAAAGCCGAGAGACTTAAGAAGGGAGACAGTCGCGCTGCGGCTGAAGCCCTTTTCCGCTAAAGCATGTCGCGGAAAAGTGGGAACCGTTTTTCCGATAACGACATGCGTAAGAACCAGGAGTTAGAGCGAGCGCTATGGATACGAATAAGTGCGACACGCTCTAAGACTGCCCTGTTTCGTCATCAATGATAAAGCGAAGTGGCATTAAAGCGACTTCATAAAATCCCGGGAACGTGATCTTGCGCATTTATATTCAGGTTCTGGCGCTGCTCTGCGGCACAGCCTTTCTGTTGATGGCCTCGGGCCTCCATGGTCTGCTTCTGCCGTTGCGCGGCGGGCTAGAAGGCTTCTCCGTCGCATCGCTTGGTTTGCTCGGCACCACATGGGCAGGTGGATTCGTTGCTGGCTGTCTGTTTGCACCGCGTCTTGTGCGGCGTGTCGGCCATGTGCGTGCTTTTGGCTGTTTCGCTGCCTCTGCGGCCATCATCGCACTTTTATCTGGCATCTATATCGATGCGGTGTCCTGGATCATTCTGCGCACATTTACCGGCTTCTCAATGGCAGGCGCTTTCATGGTCATTGAAAGCTGGCTCAACGAGCGCGCCACCAATGAATCGCGCGGCAAGATTTTCGGCCTCTATATGATGGTCAACTACGGTGCGACCATGAGCGGTCAGATGATGGTGGCGAATGGCGATATTCGTTCTGATCACCTTTTTATGATCACCGGCATTCTTTTCTGCTTGGCTCTTATACCAACCGCCATGTCCACTGCCGTCAGCCCTAAGCCACTGACCGAAGTGCAGCTTGACCTGAAGGCACTTTATCGCAACTCACCCGCCGCATTTGTCGGCTGTATCCTGATCGGCATTGCAAACGGTGCATGGGGCACACTTGGCGCAGTTTTCGGCGCAAAATCAGGCATTTCGACCCCGGAAATCGCGCTCATGGTCAGTGTGACAATTGCCGCTGGCGCTTTAATGCAAATACCCGTGGGTCGCATTTCCGATCTGATTGACCGCCGTTATGTGCTGGCTGGCGTGGCTTCACTTGCAGCCCTTGTTGGCCTTGCAGCCTTTATTATCGGTCCATCCAACGGCAAGGTTATCATCATCATGACCGGCTGTTATGGGGCACTTGCCTATGCACTTTATCCTGTCGCAGTAGCCCATGCGAATGACCACGCTACATCTGAAAGCTTCGTGAAAGTATCGAGTGGGCTGCTGTTGCTATATGGCTTCGGCACCATGCTCGGACCCTTGCTGGCTGCGGCTGCGATGGATATTTTCTGGCCATCAGGCCTGTTTGCCATCACAGCGCTCGCGCATATTTCGATAACGGGCTACGCGCTGTTTCGCTCCCGCAGACGGGCATCGATACCGAAATCAGAAAAAGAGCAGTTTAAGAGCATGCCATCGGTGAAGAGTGCAACGCCTGAGGGGATGAATCTCGACCCACGGGCGGAAAGCGAAGCCAATTAAATAAAGATGTTCGGCGGCTGTAACGCAGCCGCCAATATTTAAAGAATAATTGCTCGACATCGCTTATTTAGAGCGCATCCCCGAAAGTGGGTTTCCATTTTCTGACAAGATGCTCATTAAAACGAATATTCAGCGCGCCGATCTGATTTAATCAGATCGAAACGCGCTCTATCATAAGCCTATAAAAACGATGCAATATCAACAGTTAAGGGCGTTGAACACCGTGCT
Source organism: Ochrobactrum sp. EDr1-4 (assembly GCF_049199085.1). Classification (NCBI taxonomy): domain Bacteria; kingdom Pseudomonadati; phylum Pseudomonadota; class Alphaproteobacteria; order Hyphomicrobiales; family Brucellaceae; genus Ochrobactrum; species Ochrobactrum sp. EDr1-4. The sequence continues at coordinate 115,686 of NZ_JBLZOF010000006.1, read as the reverse complement.
TGGGGATCAGTGACGCGTCACTTGAATTTTTAGCTTTTCAATCTGCTCTTTGAGAGCCAGCTTCTTGCGCTTGAGAGACGTAACATGCAGGTCATCAATTGCCGGTGACGCTAAAGCTTCGGAGATTTCCTCTTCCAAAGCGCCGTGCTTCTGTTCAAGCGTGGCAAGATGGGACTCGATAGCCATCATCAATTCTCCTTTGATTGATTTACCAAAGGACAGGGCCATGTTGCAGCTTTTGCCAACAAATGGCTCCATCCGCTCTCACCTGCGCAAACGCCCGGTAGTACACCTCCTGCTATCCGGGCCAGTTACGCAGTCCCGGCTGCCATTCAACAGTTCATTCAGCAACCGTTGTTCATGACAGAACAATGACACTGTGGCATGAGTTTGATGCAAAGTCGAATTTGTTTTGGTAGGATTTTCCAATCACGAAAAATGTGATAAAGGCTTCGCCTGAAACGGGTCTGCACCACTCTGGAGCGGCCCGTAATATTATTTTTAAGAAATGGGGCAAGCCGCATGTCCGATCAGGATCAGGCCGAAGTTAGATTGGTCGTCGCACGTCTGAAACAGGAACACGCGGATTTCGATGCAGCTATAAATGCCATGATGCAGGTCGGCTGCGATCAGCTGCGCATCCAGCGCATGAAAAAGAAAAAACTCGCAATCAAAGACAAGCTTCAGGAACTGGAAGATCAGGTCATCCCTGACATCATCGCCTGAGCATAACATAAAAGACGTTTCATAGCCGGGGTTCGCCCGGCTTTGTTTTTCAATCCATGATCTAAAGAAGCAGGACGGATCAATGAGCAGAAGTGCAGATGTCGCAATCATCATGGGAAGCCAATCCGATTGGGAAACAATGCGCCATGCTGCTGATACGCTTGATGCATTGGGTATATCTTTCGATGCGCGCATCGTCTCGGCACATCGTACTCCTGATCGCCTCGTTTCTTTTGCCAAAGGCGCAAAGGCTGAAGGCTTCAAAGTTGTGATTGCCGGTGCTGGCGGCGCGGCCCACCTCCCCGGCATGGCAGCAGCGATGACCCCGCTCCCGGTTTTTGGTGTGCCAGTTCAGTCGAAAGCACTTTCTGGTCAAGACTCACTTCTGTCCATCGTGCAGATGCCCGCGGGTATCCCGGTAGGCACACTCGCCATTGGTCGCGCGGGCGCTGTCAACGCAGCGCTTCTATCAGCGGCCGTACTTGCCCTTTATGACGACGCGCTGGCCGCACGTCTTGACGAATGGCGCACTGCACAGACCGAAAGCGTTGCAGAACGCCCATCTGATGAGGTCTGATATGACAGTTTCAGCGTTGAAGGCCGGTTCTACAATCGGCATCATCGGCGGCGGCCAGTTGGCGCGTATGCTCGCTATGGCAGCGGCACGCCTTGGTTATGAGACCATCATTCTCGAGCCGCAGGCAGATTGCCCGGCAGCACAGGTGGCCAACCGTCAGATTATTGCGGCCTACGATGACCCAGCAGCGCTTGCACAGCTCGCTGCGGCGTCTGACGTCATCACCTATGAATTTGAGAACGTTCCGGTATCAGCAGCTGACAAGCTTGCGGAATCGGCGCTCGTGTTTCCACCACCAGCCGCACTTGAGATTTCACAGGACCGCTTTACCGAAAAGCAATTCCTCAATGAAAGCGGCATCGAAACCGCCCCGTGGCGCCTTGTCGACGATGAAGAATCGCTCATTGCAGCACTCGCAGCACTTGGCGAACGCGGTATTCTGAAAACCCGTCGCCTTGGCTATGATGGCAAGGGACAAGTCCGCCTCACATCGCTTGACGAAAGCGAAGCGAAAAACGCGCTTCACGCGATCAAGCACGCACCGGCAATCCTTGAAGGCTTTGTCGCTTTTGAGCGCGAAGTTTCTGTGATTGCAGCGCGCGACCGCCAAGGCAATGTTGCGATCTTCGATATTTCAGAAAACGTCCATAAGGACGGCATTCTGTCGACTTCGACAGTTCCTGCAGCAATCTCAACCCAAACTGCCGAAACCGCTAGCAAGGCCGCTGAGAAGCTTCTTCATGCGCTTGATTATGTCGGCGTCCTTGGACTTGAGTTCTTCGTTCTTGCTGACGGCACATTGCTTGCCAATGAGTTTGCGCCACGCGTGCACAATTCCGGCCACTGGACGGAGGCTGCCTGCGCGATCTCGCAGTTTGAACAACATATTCGTGCCGTCGCAGGCCTGCCTCTTGGCGACACTATGCGTCATTCCGATTGCGTGATGGAAAACCTGATCGGCGACGATATTGAGCAGGTTCCGGCGATTCTCGCAGAATCGAATGCTGTGCTGCATCTCTACGGCAAGAAAGAAGCCCGCCCGGGCCGCAAAATGGGTCATGTGACCCGCATTCGCACCCGCGCACGCTAAGCATTACGCAGGAATCCATCAGATTCCTGCGTTTGTAGGCCCTGCGGCAAGATTTTCGGGACCAGTCTTCGTGAATCTGCGGCGCAGGAGTTGACATTCAGCTGAAATATTGTGTATTTCGGCCAACCCTTCGGGCAGGAATACTGCCTGTAACCAATTGGCGCCTTGGGCGCCTGTTTTTATGCCGCCCCGCGACACGTGCTGTCGATGGGCCCAACCAAGACCGGTGATTGACATGAAGATCAAGAATTCGCTCAAGGCGCTCAAGGGCCGTCATCGTGACTGCCAGCTCGTTCGTCGTAAGGGCCGCGTATACATCATCAATAAGACTGCTCCGCGCTTCAAGGCACGTCAGGGCTAATCTTATTTCTGATTTTGCATTTGACGTTTCGCTACGTATAATCAACATTATGCGTATGCGGAACGTTTTTGCTTATCCAATACATATCACGCTCCTATCGGTCTTTAGCGCAGCTTTGCTTATCACAAGCCCTGCCCTCGCCGATACGAAGCCTCAGCTGACCGCCCCTATCCTGCCTGTGCAGACCGGTGCCGACAGCGAACAAAAGCCTGCTCCCAAGCCTCAAGATCAAGCTGACCAGACGCCTGAAGAGCGTCTCGATAAGCTTTTTGCTGATCTCAAGCGCACATCGGATGCGACTAAGGCTCGTCGCCTGACGATTCAGATCAATCAAATCTGGCAGCAATCTGGCAGCGCCACGGTGGACCTTCTGGTGCAATGGGCCAATTCAGCGATGCTTGAAAAGCGCTATACATCAGCGCTCGATTTTCTCAATGAAGCCATCGCGATCAATCCCGATTACGCAGAAGCATGGAATCGTCGTGCGACGGTGTATTACCTGCGCAATGATTATGCGCATGCCATGTTTGACATCAATCGCACGCTAGAGCTTGAGCCGCGCCATTATGGTGCGCTAACCGGCATGGCGGACATTCTGCGCGCTCGTGGCCTCAAGGAACAAGCTCTGAAGGCCTATGAGAAAGCGCTCGAGGTTAATCCGATGATGCGTGATGCGCAGAAGAACCTGCTCGATCTCACGGAAGAGCTGAGCGACACCCGCACCTGATTCTCTCAAAGCGATACAAACAAAAACGCGCCCCGAAAGGAGCGCGTTTTTTCTTATCTGTGAAGCCCACCCAAAACTGGATGGAATTCGGAATTATGGTGAGCCGAAAATGGTGGGATTTGAGAACCGGCGCGCAGCGTACTTAACGTACGTGAGCACCGGAAGCGAAAAAACACACCATTTGCAGGCCACTCCGGCATCTGCCCAAAAATCGGAAATGATTTTTGGAAGGCACGATGCGTAGTTTCAATAATTTAGAGCGTCCTTTGTGCGTCCAATAGGACGCACGGCGCTCTAAAAACCGAATGCCGCCGGTTTTAGTCAGTAGAAGACTGACCGTCGGCTCCAATGTAGGCGATGCGAAGAAGGTTGGTTGCACCCGGTGTTCCAAATGGCACGCCAGCGGTAACGATCAGACGATCACCAGCTTTACCGAACTCTTCCTTGAATACGACCTGACAAGCGTGATCGACCATGTCTTCCAGATCATGCGCGTCTTCTGTGACAACGCAATGCAGACCCCAGACAACCGACAGACGACGTGCGGTTTCAACAATTGGCGACAGCGCGATGATTGGTGTACGAGGACGCTCGCGCGCCGCACGAAGACCGGTTGCACCCGAAGCCGTGTACGTGACGATTGCCGAAAGGTTCAGCGTTTCTGCGATCTGACGTGCAGCCAAAGCAATTGCATCAGAACCCGTTGGCTCAGGAATTGCGCGCTGCGCATCCAGAATGCCCGGATAGGTCGGCTCGCGTTCAACCTTTTCCGCAATGCGGTTCATCGTGGCAACAGCTTCAACCGGATACTGACCGGAAGCCGATTCTGCCGAAAGCATAACCGCGTCTGCACCTTCAAACACAGCTGTCGCAACGTCCGACACTTCAGCGCGGGTTGGAACTGGTGCGGTGATCATTGATTCGAGCATCTGCGTGGCAACCACAACCGGCTTACCAGCGCGGCGTGCCTTGCGGATCATCTGCTTCTGAATGCCCGGAACGCTTTCCAGTGGCATTTCAACGCCAAGATCACCACGGGCAACCATGATAGCGTCGGAGAGTTCAATGATCTCGTCAAGACGGGTGACAGCCTGCGGCTTTTCGATCTTCGACATCAGGCCGACCTTGCCACCTGAAATCTTGCGTGCTTCGATCAGATCTTCCGGACGTTGAATGAACGACAGGGCAACCCAGTCGATGTCTTCCTTCAGAACCGCGTCGAAATCCTTGTAATCTTTTTCGGTCAGAGCGCCGACACCCAACGTGGTATCCGGCAGGCTTACGCCCTTACGATCGGAAATGCTGGTTCCAGCAACAACCTTACAAACAATCGACTTACCGTCGCTTGATTCTGCAATCAGTTCCAGCTTGCCGTCATCGATCAGAAGACGATGACCAGCTTCCACAGCTTCCAGAATTTCGGGATGCGGAAGATAAACGCGGGTTTCGTCGCCCGGCTCTTGATTGTTGTCTAGCGTAAAAGTCTGACCAACTGTCAATGTGACTTTGGTATCTTTGAACTTGCCAACGCGAAGCTTTGGACCCTGAAGATCGGCCAGAATGCCGATCGGACGACCAAGTTCTTTTTCTACATTGCGGATGCGCTTCACAAGCGTACGCATCATGTCATGATCGGCATGACTCATATTGATACGGAAAACGTCTGCGCCTGCTTCAAAAAGCTGACGGATAACGGATTCCTCGCCAGACGCCGGGCCGAGTGTGGCGAGAATCTTGACCTTGCGGTTGCGCTTCATGGGTTATTCGTTCCTGTAACTGTGGAGTTTTCTAACGGCGTTTCGTCCGTGAGCTGTACCATCCAGCTCGATTGTTCCCCGGTATCGTATTCCTGAAAGCCATTGCGCTGGAAACCACGGGCAAAACAGTCCTGAACACCCGTGATGCGGAATTCTTTTTCCGCAACACACATGTTCACTTTGCCTTCCCAGCGACCGCCGCTCTGAGAATCTTCTGCGAAAAGATAATAATATCGGGAGGTCAACGGCCCCTCGATCAGCGTCTTGCAGGTGGAGCCATCAATATGCCACCAGCCCTCAGTCACCCAGCCGGCTTTGGCTCTGTAGCCAATGGAAACACCAACCAGATTCTGAGTTGAGTTACATACTCGAAAATCAGCGCGCGCTTCCATGGATGTCAGACCCAGAGCGCCCACAAGCACACTGGAAAACAAACCCAAAAACACTGGAAGTCGCATTCGCCGAACTCCTTCAGTCCGCAATCGCTTTTGTCTCACGCAAGGAAATCCTCTTTCGGTCGATCTCTTTTCGGCAGTTTCGCCTTTGATGTCAACGCAATCCCGGAGAGAACAAATCAGTTACAGCATTTCCAATCAAACTGCATAGCGATTTTCGCTCAATTTAAACGATTAGATTCCTGCCTTGCCTCAATCCGGAAACTCCTTCACCTTTCTTTTGAGAATGATCGTTGCAATACCGACTTTCTCATGACAGAGCTGAAACTACTTGCGATTTATGACAGAAATCCCACCCAAGAAGCTGCATCCATGTCATTTGATCCGTCATTTTCACCCGTCCATCAGGTCGATGGCAACCTTAGCCTTGGTCTGCTTCTGACTGCTGATCATGCCCGCCGTGATTTGCCTGCTGAATATGGCAATCTGGGTCTCGCGGAGAGTGAGTTTGAACGGCATATCGCCTATGATATCGGCGTAGAGGAACTGACACGGCAGCTCGCAGCCAAGCTTAACGCACCGGCGGTCATGGGTGGCTTTTCTCGATTACTGATTGATCCCAATCGCGGCGAAGACGACCCGACACTCGTCATGCAATTGTCAGACGGGGCGGTGATTTCCGGTAACTATCCAATGACACCGGAAGAACGCGAAAATCGCCTCGACCGTTTCTATCGCCCCTATCACGACGCCATTGCCTCGATGAGCACGCGGGTTGCTGCCGAAAGTGGCAAAGCACCGTTTATCGTCGCCATCCATTCCTTTACGCCAAACTGGCGTGGCAAAGACCGTCCGTGGCATATCGGGCTTTTGTGGGATTCCGACCCGCGTGGCGTTACGCCTTTTCTGTCCATGCTGCGCAATGAGGCCGGATTGGTCGTCGGCGATAACGAACCTTATGATGGCGCGCTTAAGAACGATGCGCTGTATCGCCATGCAACAGCCAGAGGCTATGCGAACGTGCTTATTGAAGTGCGGCAGGATTTGATTGCTGACAAAACCGGGTCAACACAATGGGCAGAACTGCTGGCGCCGATGCTGGCAAAGATCAACGCGATGCCTGAGATCCACGAAATCCGGCATTTCGGCTCGCGATCTGGCTTGGTTGGCTGATCCTTTGCCCGCTATCCACAGCCCATCAGCGATAAAAAGCGCATTTCTAAGCCCGATGGCTCTTAATTTTGCCTGCGACTCGCAGAAAAACTAAGTCCGACTTTCGGCAACGGTCCTGTTCCTGTAACGGATGACCTTTGACCCGCATTCATAATCGACTTTGAATTGGAGAAACGCGTGAGCGACGACATTACCAGCGAAGCCCAGACCATTGCTGTTGGCCAGTTGCGTGCTTTCATCGAGCGCATTGAGCGCCTTGAAGAAGAAAAAAAGACCATTGGCGACGATATCAAGGAAGTTTACGCGGAATTGAAGGGTTCGGGGTTTGACAGCAAGGTCGTAAGGACCATTATTCGTCTGCGTAAAAAAGAAGACCATGAGCGTCAGGAAGAAGAAGCCATGCTCCAGCTTTATATGGATGCACTTGGCATGGGTTGATTCTTGGACCCAAATTCCTTCTTCCTGAAATCATAACGCTGCGGCTCCGAATGGGGCCGCAGGCAAAGGAAGAGGATAGGGTCCATGGAGTTTAGAAAACTCGGACGTACTGAACTCGAGGTTTCGCCGCTGTGTTTTGGCGGCAACGTATTTGGCTGGACGGTCGATGAAGCAACATCGTTCTCGCTTCTCGACCGTTTTGTCGATGCAGGTTTGAATTTCATTGATACGGCGGACGTTTACTCCGCATGGGCGCCGGGAAATTTCGGCGGCGAATCCGAAACCATCATTGGCAATTGGCTGAAATCCCGCGGCCTTCGTCACAAGGTTGTGATCGCAACCAAAGTCGGATCAGAAATGGGGCCTGACGAAAAGGGTCTTTCTCCCGCCTATATTCGCAAAGCCGTTGATGCCTCCCTCAAGCGGCTGCAAACAGACTATATCGATCTTTATCAATCGCATTGGGATGATCCAGAAACGCCGTTTGAAGATGTTCTTGGCACCTATCACGACCTGATCAAAGCGGGCAAGGTTCGCGCAATTGGCGCATCAAACCTGACGCCAGAACGGCTTACAGAATCGCTTAATATCGCAAAGCAGCACAGCCTGCCGCGCTACGAAACATTGCAGCCGCTCTATAATCTCTATGATCGTGCAGGGTTTGAAGACGGACTTGAAGCCATCTGCCGTGACAACGAACTCGGCGTTATCAACTATTACTCGCTTGCTTCCGGCTTTCTAACCGGCAAATACCGTTCGAAAGATGACCTTGGTCAGAGCGCGCGCGGTCAAACAGTGGAAAAATATCTGACTGATCGCGGATCGCGAATTATAGCAGCACTCGATCAGGTTGCCCGCGCCAATGATGCGACATCCGCTCAGATTGCAATTGCCTGGCTGATTGCCCGACCCGCTGTCACCTCACCGATTGCCAGTGCAACTCGTCTCACCCAGCTCAATGAGTTGATTGATGCAGCACAGATCAAGCTGGACGATGAAGCGATTGCCCTGCTCGACAAGGCAAGCGCTTAACCAAAAACGAAACGGAAGGGTAAACTACCCTTCCAGTTCTTCCCGCAGCATCTCCAGCTCCAACCACTCTTCTTCCATGGCAGAATGCTCGGAACGCTTCTTATCGAGAAGATCGGCGGTCTTGGCAAACAGTGTCGGGTCTTTTGCATAAAGCTGCGGATCAGCAAGCTTACCTTCAAGCACAGACATTTCCTTTGTCAGTGCATCCATCTTGCCCGGCAGAGTTTCCAGCGCAAATTTCTGCTTATAGGAAAGCTTGCGCTTTTCTTCACGCTTAGGCTGAGCAGCTGCGTCGCTCTTGTCACCAGAGCGAGCGGTAGCCGTATTGAGGTTGCGTTTCGCTAACGCCTGCTCCTTACGCTGCGCCATCATATCGGCATAACCACCAGCATATTCGAGCCAGTTGCCATCGCCTTCCGGAGCTATCACCGACGTCACCGTGCGATCAAGGAAATCGCGATCGTGGCTCACAAGGATAACCGTTCCGGGAAAACCCGAAACCAGTTCCTGTAACAGATCGAGCGTTTCCATATCGAGATCGTTGGTCGGCTCATCGAGGATCAGCAAATTGGCAGGGCGTGCCAAAACACGCGCAAGCATAAGACGCGCGCGTTCACCACCGGAAAGCTCGCGGATCGGGGTGCGAATCTGTTCCGGCTGGAAAAGAAAGTCCTTCATGTAGGAAACAACATGACGCTGCTCACCATTGACGACGAGGCTTTCGCCACGGCCATCGGTGAGATAATGCGCCAGCGTATCATCCAAATTGAGGCTTTCGCGCTTCTGGTCTAGCTCAGCCATTTCCAGATTGACACCAAGGCGCAAAGTGCCTGAATCAGGCGCAAGCTTGCCAGTGAGAATCGAGAGGAGCGTGGTTTTTCCGGCTCCGTTCGGACCAACAAGACCGATACGATCACCGCGTTGCACGCGGGTCGAGAAATCATGAACGAGAACGCGCTCACCATAAGCCTTATTGAGCTTTTTGGCTTCAATCACCAGCTTGCCGGATTCCTTGGAATCACTTGCTGCCAGCACGGCCGTGCCTTGAGCTTTGCGATGATTGCGGAAATCGGAACGCATCGAATGCAATTCGCCAAGACGGCGCATATTGCGCTTACGGCGCGCGGTTACGCCATAACGCAGCCAATGCTCTTCGCGCGCAATCTGACGACCAAGCTTGTGATGATCGCGCTCTTCTTCTTCCAGAACCTTGTCGCGCCATTCTTCAAAATGGCCAAAGCCCTGATCGATACGACGGGTGATGCCGCGATCAAGCCAGACAGTCGAACGGCTGACATTTTCAAGGAAACGACGATCATGCGAGATCAGCACAATGGCCGACCGGATTTGACGCAATTCATCTTCCAGCCATTCAATCGTATTGAGATCAAGATGGTTGGTCGGCTCATCAAGCAGCAATACGTCAGGTTGCGGAGCAATAACGCGTGCAAGGGCTGCACGGCGCGCTTCACCGCCCGATAAATGATCAGGCTTCTCTTCACCGGTCAGGCCAAGATGCTCAAGCAGATAGGTCACACGATGCGGATCATCTGCCGGTCCAAGACCCGCCTCCACATAAGCGCGCACATTGGCATAACCATCAAGGTCCGGCACCTGCGGCAGATAACGAATAGTCGCGCCCGGATGTTTGAATATCTCACCGGATGTTGCTTCGACCATCCCGGCTGCGATTTTTAGCAATGTGGATTTGCCGGAACCATTGCGGCCGACCAACGCAATGCGGTCGCCCTCACTCACGGATAGGACGGCTTCTTCCAGAAGCGGTGTGCCGCCAAAGGTGAGCTTGATCTGGTCGAGGCGAAGAAGCGGAGGTGCCATGGTTCTCTTTGAAAACTGCCGTTGAAATTTGTGCCCTGCTTGTCGGGGACAAAACGCGTTCTGTCAAATGATATGGCCCGGAAAAACAAATAGGCCGGATTTCTCCGGCCTATTTTCAAACTTAAATAGCTTAAGCGTCTTAGTTACAAGGCGCTTCGTAAACGCGACCGTAATTATCGCGGTAACGGCAATATTGAACATTGTTACGGGTCGTCGCTGCACCGAGCAACGTACCGCCAACAGCACCAATTGCAGCGCCAGTCAAAGCACCGCGACCGTTACCGCCGATAGCGCCACCTGCGAGCGCACCAAGCGCTGCGCCGCCAACGCCGTAACCGGCTGTACGCTGTTCACCCGTCGTGCATGCTGCTGTTGAAAACGCAAGCGCGCCGACGATTGCGATCATGGAAAGACGTGATTTCATGAAACAATCTCCTATTAGAGTTACACTAACACCGACGTTGCGTCCCCAAATTCGGCGTCCCGCTTGACATATTTACAATACGTTTCGACGCTCAGCGTCAAGCGGTTTCAATTATTAAGGTTAGCGGCGACCCTAAGGATGAGCCTGCTCATCTAAGCTCGCTACAAGTATCGCAAGACCAGAACGCGCAGAAATGCAAAGGGTTCCACGTACAATATTGGATACTGTCCATGAAGAACCAAAAGGCAGGGTCACGTTGTCTAACGGCCACTCCGCATTTGTGATCGAAAGTCCTTCAACGGTGCAGAAATTTACAACGCTGAATGATGTGCCATTTGGGAAATCATAAACATAGTCTCCGGCAACCAGCGGCCAAGCTTCTTCAACGCCGCTGGAGAGCAAAATATCACGGCCTTTGGCTGCCTGTGCCGTCGCCATCGTCAAATGCAGCAGCGTGTGATCGGTACGCGGACCACCAAAAGCCCCGCAAAGAATGACGCGCTCAGCACCTCGTTCGTAAGCTGCCTCGAGCGCCAGCTCTCCGTCGGTCATATCCTTGGCAGCGGGGAATGTTTTTTTCGGCACATGCGCATATTGCGCGAGCAAGTCTTCAGACGTCGAATCAAAATCGCCCAGCCAAAGCTCCGGTTCAACACCGAGCGCCTGTGCGTGACGCATACCACCATCAGCCGCCAAAACTCTTGCGCCGGCTATCTGACGTTTCAGGCGCTCTGTGACAACAAGATCACCGCCGAGAAGAATGACAAATGTACTCATAAGTCGCTCATAACATGCGGAAATTATCCCCGAAAGCCCGCATCTTCATCGCTTGCTCTCGGACGCGTGAAGCACTATTATCGACCTTGCTCTAACGGGGTGCCATTCAATCACTGAATGGCTGAGAGGCCGCACTCCGGCTAACCCGCTGAACCTGATCCGGTTTGTACCGGCGGAGGGATTAGATGCTGACCGATTTTGATAACGGCGCACAATCTTTTCGAACAAAAGAAAGGAATGCCGTTATGCGGCTTTTATCTCTGCTGACCTTGTCATTCACTGCGGCTTTCGCTTTCTCAGCGCAGGCTAAAGATAAACTCACCATTTATACCTACGACAGTTTTGTTTCCGAATGGGGCCCCGGTCCCAAAGTGAAAGAGAAGTTTGAAAAAGAGTGTGATTGCGAGTTGGAATGGGTGGCATCGGCGGATGGCGTTGCCCTTCTCAACCGCCTCAAGCTTGAAGGCGGCAATACCAAAGCCGACATCGTGCTTGGCCTCGATACCAATTTGACGACGGAAGCACGCGCCACCGGCTATTTCGCGCCAAGCGGTATCGATCTTGCGAATGTGAAAGTACCAGGCGAGTTTAAGGACGATGTTTTCGTGCCTTATGATTACGGCTATTTCGCTGTCGTTTATGATTCAGAAAAGCTGCCAAACCCACCGCAAAGCCTGAAAGAGCTGGTCGAAGGCGACCCATCACAAAAGATTGTCATTCAGGATCCGCGCACATCGACACCGGGGCTTGGCATCCTGCTCTGGGTCAAGTCGGTCTATGGCGATCAGGCGGGTGAAGCATGGGCAAAGCTGCAAAAGCGCATTCTCACGGTCACGCCGGGTTGGTCAGAAGCCTACGGCCTCTTCACAAAGGGCGAAGCGCCGATGGTGCTTTCTTACACGACCTCGCCTGCCTATCACATGATTGCGGAAAACACCGAGCGTTACAAAGCGCTGGCCTTTCCTGAAGGAAACTACCTTCAAATCGAGCTTGCAGCCCAGACCACGACCGGTGCGAAGAACCCACTTGCGCAAAAATTTCTGGCTTTCATGACCGGACCCGGCTTTCAGGACGTAATCCCCGAAACCAACTGGATGTATCCAGCGGGTAAAACGTCCGCACCGCTTGCTCCGGCTTTCGACAAATTGCCGAAACCTGAAAAGACACTGCTGATCCCAGCCAATGACGTTGCGAAAAACCGCAAAGCATGGGTTGATGAATGGTTGGCTGCTTCCAGCAAATGATAACATCGCCGACCAACAAACTTGCCAGAAATATGCCTGCGATGAAGCAACTCGCAGGCGTACTGGCGCTTGGCTTTTTAGCGGTTCTGGTCGGCGGCTCTTTGATAGCTTTGGCATTTGAGGCGAGCGGCTTTAATACCGACGTTTATTTCGATGCTTACCTGCTGCGCGTTGCGCGGTTTACCGTCCTGCAAGCGGCAGCATCCGCTCTTTTGTCGGTGCTGTTCGCTATTCCTGTGGCGCGTGCACTTTATTCGGAAACGAGCTTTCCGGGACGCAGCTTGTTTCTTCGCCTTTTTGCGCTGCCGCTTGCACTGCCAGCACTTGTGACAGTGCTTGGCATCACCGGCATTTACGGACGCAACGGCTTCATCGCACAGCTGTCGCAATCGGCGGGCTATCCGGTCTCGCCCGACATTTACGGCTTAACAGGCATTTTGATCGCGCATGTGTTTTTCAACATGCCTTTGGCAGTGCGGCTCATTCTGGCAGCTTATGAATCGATCCCTGCTGATTACTGGAAACTCTCCGCACAACTTGGCATGGGAAACACTGCGCGCTTCCGCCTGATTGAATGGCCAGTCATCCGCCGCAATCTCCCAGGCATAATCGGCCTCATCTTCATGCTCTGCGTGACAAGCTTTACCACTGTTCTGACGCTCGGTGGTGGACCACGTGCAACAACGCTGGAAGTCGCGATCTACCAGAGCCTGCACTTCGATTTCGATCCGGCACGGGCTGTTGCGCTTACACTGGCACAACTCGGGCTTACGCTCGCAATACTGCTTGCTTTGCGGCTGACCGGACGTCCATCAGAAGAAGGTTTGACACTTACAAACACCGCAAGACGTTATGGCAAGCCCACTGCACCTGAACGCATCTTCAATATCACAGCCATCGCCCTAGGCTTTCTCTATGTGGCCTTGCCGGTTACTGGCGTTGTTATTTCCGGGCTTGCTGCCGATCTCATTCGTTTATTAAGCGAACGGACCGTCTGGCGGGCCATCAGCACCAGCATAACTCTCGGCTTTTCCGCAGCCCTTCTGTCCGTCATTCTCTCACTTTCACTTGTCATCGCCCGCGAGGCAACACGAAGTGCACGGCTTTCGAGTCTATTCGATACGGGCTCAAGCCTCATTCTGGTGATGCCGCCTATTGTGCTTGGCGCAGGCTGGTTCATTCTGCTCAGAAACTTCACTGACCCATTTACTATGGCACCATTCATGGTGGTGACGGTTAATGCAGCCATGGCTATGCCATTCGCTGTGCGCCTCTTGCGCCCGGCGTGGGACACATCGGCTGCGCGTCACAACAAGCTCTGCGCACAGCTTGGTATCACCGGCCTCAACCGCTTGCGGCTGATCGACTGGCCATCCATCCGCAAGCCTTTCGGCATGGCCTTTGCTTTCGCCATGGCATTGTCGCTGGGTGACCTCGGTACAATTGCGCTCTTTGGCAGCGATGCGCTTCTAACACTGCCCTATCTGCTGTTTCAGCGCATGGGCAGCTATCGCACTTTCGACGCGGCAGGCCTTGCGCTTATCCTCGGAATCTTATGTCTTTGCCTGATGATGCTTGCAGACCGCACAGCATCGCGAAAGGAAACGCCGCTTTCATGACTGTTACAGCCGACATCAGGCTTCGCGATGTGCATTTCAGCTATGGCGAAACCACCATGTATTTCGACGCGCCCATACCGGGCGGCGTGATTGTGGCTATTGTCGGCCCCAGCGGTTCGGGGAAATCTACCCTGCTTAACCTCATTGCCGGTTTTGAAGCGCCGCAATCGGGCGAGATCAGCATTGGTAATGTCGAGGTCACCGGCCTGCCGCCTGCTGCCCGTCCCGTATCAATGGTGTTTCAGGAAAACAATCTCTTTGCTCACTTGACCGTTGAACAAAATGTTGGCCTCGGACGTTCGCCCAATCTCAAGCTTACGCAACAGGATCGCGCCGCAGTCACCACAGCATTGCAGCGCGTGGGCTTAACCGGCAAAGAACAGCGCAAACCCGAAGCACTTTCCGGCGGCGAACGCCAGCGGGTGGCGATTGCACGAGCACTCGTGCGCCAACGCCCAGTCCTGCTACTCGATGAAGCTTTTGCCTCCCTCGGACCTGCTCTACGACATCAGATGCTCGATCTGGTACGAGAACTGCATCAGGAAAATGCCATGACCGTACTCATGGTCACGCACACGCCAGAAGACGCGCTTTATCTGAATGCTTTGCTGCTATTTTTAGAAAATGGTCACATTACCGCGCAGGGACCGGCAAGTGATTTGCTTTCATCATCTGGACCGGACGCTTTGAAGCGCTATATCGGCGATCAGTCTTTCCAACTCAAATAGAGTTACCGTCGCGGACATATTTTGTTCGCATTCGCCTTGAACAACGGCTTTGATGACCGAACTACTTCTTGTAGGTGCTTCAGTCAGTAGCTAGATTTGTGCCAGAGTGATCGGTACTGATTCAATTGCGAGGGTAAAATACTGTTCCGTCATACGACCCGTCTTCGGGCCTCCCTGTGTCTCCCCCTTTCCCTGCCAGAATGGGCACAGCACAATTGGCGGAAACCAGCCATCGCCTTTGGCTTGCTTTCTGTTGCCCTGATTTCGGGCTGTCAGTCGATCAATTCAAGCAAGGATCTTGGCCTTCAGCCGTCTTCCAATCCGGTAACTGTTGAAAACGTGACGCGAAACGACCGCCTTGCGCAGATCGGCGCACAGCAGCATCCGCGTATTCTTGCCACCTATGGCGGCGAGTATAAGGACGCGAAGCTCGAGCGCATGGTCGCGAAGATTGTGGGTAACCTCACAACCGTTTCTGACAAGCCGGATCAAACCTATCGCATCACGATTCTTGATAGCCCGAATATCAATGCTTTCGCACTGCCAGGTGGATTTCTTTACGTGACGCGTGGTCTGCTGGCGCTCGCCAACGACTCGTCAGAAGTTGCAGCCGTCATCGCACACGAAATGGGCCATGTGGTCGCCAATCACGGTATTCTGCGTCAGGAAAAAGAAGCTGAGACGGCAATCGCCGGACGCGTTGCAACCGAAGTGCTGCACAATGAGAGCGCAAGCCGTGAAGCAGATATTCGCGGCAAGCTGCGTCTTGCGCAGTTCTCACGCAATCAGGAACTGCAAGCAGATGCAATTGGCATCAAGATGATCGGAGAAGCGGGTTATGACCCGTTTGCTTCCGCACGCTTCCTGCAATCGATGGAAGCCTATACGGATTTCCGTTCGGTATCAGGTGCGACCGATGCAAGCCTCGACTTCCTTGCAAGCCACCCTGCAACGCCGCAACGCATTCAACTGGCACTCGGCCATGCGCGCCGCATTGGTGCACCAGGCGTTGGCACCACGGATCGCGATTCTTTCCTCAATGGTATTGATGGGCTGCTTTATGGCGACTCTCCTAGCGAAGGCTATGTCCGCGAGCAGACATTTATTCATCCAAAGCTTGGTGTGACCTTTACCGCTCCCGCTGGTTTCACCATCGACAATTCAGCGACAGCCGTCATGGCAAGCGGCCCCGGCGAAGTGGCCATTCGCTTCGATGGCGCATCGCTGCCTTCAGGCTCAAACCTTACCGATTACATCAAATCGGGTTGGGTAACAGGCCTGGACGAAAGTTCGATCCGTCCAATCACCATCAACGGCCTGCCCGCTGCAACCGCTCGAGCAAGCGCAGACCGCTGGCAGTTCGACATTGTGGTTATAGCCGCTAATAACAAGGTTTATCGCTTCCTCACGGCAGCGCCAAAAGCCAGCAATGCTTTGATGCCTGCATCACAAACCGTGACGCAGTCGTTCCGCCTGCTTTCACCCGCTGAACAGGAAGCGATCAAGCCATTGCGCATTCGTGTGGTCGCTGTGAAGCCGGGTGACACGATGGCAAGCTTGTCCGCACGCATGCAAGGCACCACGCGCAAACTTGAACTCTTCCGCCTGCTCAATGCCATGCCAGCCGGTGCCACTGTATCTGTCGGCGACCGCGTCAAGCTCATCAGCGAGTAAGTCTCAATGGAAGTGATCGTCGAATCATTGCTCGCTGGTAAGATCGCCCCCTTAGGAGAGCGGCAAGCGCCAAGCGGCATTGATAAAAAGCCAGTTTTTGGCCCTGTGCGCCTTCTACGCGACGGATTGGAATGTGATGAGCAAGGCGACAGAAAAGTGCATGGCGGACCTGAAAAGGCCGTCCATCACTATCCCCGCGATCATTATGCGGACTGGCTGAACGATGTGGGCGAAAATCAGCAGCTGAACAATGCGGGTGCCTTTGGTGAGAATATTTCCACCAATGGGCTTACTGAGCATAACGTTGCCGTGGGTGATCGCTTTCGCATAGGCACGGCAATCATTGAAGTTTCTCAAGGCCGACAGCCGTGCTGGAAGCTCAACGCACGTTTCAATGTCGCAGATATGGCCGTCCGTGTTCAGAAGACAGGACGCACCGGCTGGTATTATCGTGTTTTGGAAGAAGGCGTCGTTGCTCAGAACGATTCAATGACGCTCATCGAGCGTCTATCGCCGCAATGGACCTTACACCGTCTCTGGCATCTGCTTTATGTCGATATGCTCAATTATGACGAACTAGCGCAGATGGCCGATATCGCCCATCTCGCCGACGGCTGGAAGCGCTATGCCCTCCGCCGCCTTGAAAACCGTAAAGTCGAAGACTGGTCAGCCCGATTAAAAGGCAGTCAGGACTAAATATCAGGCCTGATAAGCCGCCATTTCGTGCTGATCCAGCAATGCGATCTTGAGCTTTTCCATTGCCCTGCTTTCGATCTGCCTGACACGCTCTTTTGAAATGCCAAGCTTTTCGCCAAGCGCTTCCAACGTTACGCCATCATCATCAAGACGACGCTCGCGAATGATATGCAACTCGCGTTCATTGAGCGCATGAAGCGCTG
Source organism: Ochrobactrum sp. EDr1-4 (assembly GCF_049199085.1). Classification (NCBI taxonomy): domain Bacteria; kingdom Pseudomonadati; phylum Pseudomonadota; class Alphaproteobacteria; order Hyphomicrobiales; family Brucellaceae; genus Ochrobactrum; species Ochrobactrum sp. EDr1-4. Next base: position 98,206 of record NZ_JBLZOF010000006.1, on the reverse strand, counting down.
TATGAAGCCAGCCGACACGACGTTCGGTATCGATTGTGCCTTCCACTACCTCATCCTGCAAAGGATGATCATCGACAAGAAAGTCCATGCGCGTGGACGTGCCAGATTCGTCATTGCTCATCGACGCTGAAAGCGAACTGTCAGAGCCGGAGAGCCTGCTATCCATAACTTCAACATCGCTCGCCGAAACGCCGAGCTGGGATGAAATCTGGAGATAGATTTCTGCCTTCGTCAGTGTTTCATCTTCTTGCGCAAGCTTCGAGCGCAGGCGGCGAAGGTTAAAGAACAGCGACTTTTGTGCCGAGCTGGTGCCACCGCGAACGATCGACCAGTTACGCAAAATGTAATCCTGCATCGAAGCGCGGATCCACCATGAGGCATAAGTCGAGAAACGAACCTCACGCTCAGGATCAAAGCGAGCCGCTGCTTCAAGAAGACCCACATAGCCTTCCTGAATGAGATCACTCATCGGCAGTTTGAACTTGCGGAAACGTCCCGCCATCGAAATGACCAACCGCATATGCGATGCGGTAATGCGATGCAGGGCTTCCTGATCCTTATTTTCTTTCCAGGCTATTGCCAGCGAACGCTCTTCTTCACGCTCAAGGTATGGCGCTGACATCGCGTTGCGGATCATCGATTGTGGGGAGGAAGACGGTGCAGGCACCATGCTGCGCGATGCCTTAGGCAACCGCACCGAAGGAACTGAGGCTGAAGCTTGGGTCGGAACTGGGGAGGAACTGCTTATCGACAACATGCTCATCTGGTTCTCCTGTTCTTAGTGCAAAGCCTTCAAAAGAACTCTGAAGGGCAAGACAAAAGATAAATCAGCTCTGCGAAGAACAATTGAATGAACAACTTGTATTCGTTCAAAAACCCTATGACAGACCTGCTTTGAGGCCAGATTGGTACGCCGCAAAACAAACCCGTTTACGAACTGGTCTGATTACAACGCGAACAAAGCTCTGCGGTTCCATACGGAACACGATAAATCTTCGAATACTCAAGAAAATAGAGTTCAGGTTCAGTTGGGCAAGGCCAGAAACTATTTTCCGGCAAATAAAAAGCCCGGCTGAACCGGGCTTTTTAAAGAAAAATGCAGCGATTTATTATGCTGCTTCGACTTCGTCACCTTCAGCATCGCCTTCGGCTTCAATATCAGCCTTGGTACGCTTCGGGCTCTTGGCAAGATTTGCTTCGATGAGACGAACAGCTTCTGTATCAGAAAGCTTGTTCACGGCAGCGATTTCGCGAGCCATACGGTCAAGCGCTGCTTCATAAAGCTGACGCTCCGAATAGGACTGCTCTGGCTGATTTTCAGCGCGATGCAGATCACGAACAACTTCAGAAATCATAATCAGGTCGCCGGAATTGATCTTTGCATCATATTCCTGTGCGCGGCGCGACCACATGGTGCGCTTCACGCGTGCACGGCCCTGTACGACCTTCAATGCGCGTTCGACATAATCGGTTTCCGACAGCTTGCGCATACCGATCGTAACAGCCTTAGCGACTGGAACTTTCAGGCGCATCTTGTCTTTTTCAAAGTCGATTACAAAAAGCTCAAGCTTGTGGCCGGCAACTTCCTGCTCTTCGATGGCTACGATTTGACCAACGCCGTGAGCTGGGTAAACAATGGATTCACCGGTCTTGAAACCTTGACGAGCCGGCGTCTTCTTCTGCTGGGATGTCATACGCTCTAATACTCCCTGTTGTGCCCGGCACAACTCGCCGGTTAACACATGATTTCGACCGCACTTCTTGGGAGAAGTACGGAAGTCGTTGCGGTTTTGAACTGGAAGCGCGTCTCAGGCACAAATTTATTCACCGGGAGAGTTTGGTGAGGAACGGTTGCTGCAATCGCAATAATCCATCCCGGTGCCATACAGCCCAGTAAAAAAGATTAGCCCTTTCAGAGATTAACGCATTTGCGCCACGTGTTGACGTCCAGTCACCGAAATTATTTACGCAAGGTAACACAATTTCGCGCAAGAATCAACAAATTGCCAAATATGTCGCGTTCCACGATTCAGAACGCATTTTTGAGGCAACTATTTTTATCAAAATTAACCGAAAAAAGCTCTGGCGAACGATCAATCGCCCGGTCCGGCTTCAGCCGAGAAGAACTGCTCCAGCTTGCCAGACACGCCGTCCATTTCTTTCGCTTCAGGAAGCTCATCTTTTTTGGCGGTCAGGTTTGGCCACTTCGCCGCATATTCGGCATTCAGCTCCAGCCACTTGTCGAGGCCCGGCTCAGTATCAGGGCTGATGGCTTCAGCAGGACATTCTGGCTCACAGACGCCGCAATCGATGCACTCGTCCGGATTGATGACGAGCATATTCTCGCCTTCATAGAAACAGTCGACAGGACAAACCTCGACGCAGTCCGTATATTTGCAACGAATGCAATTATCGGTCACGACATACGTCATTGTCCAACTCCTGTTGCCACTCTTCCATTTGAAGAGACGGCTTATCTCTAGTGAACTGGCAGTTAAACACGCAGATCGAACATCTGAATGTTTTCGCTCCGGTCACGTCATATGTGTCACGCATATGGTGCTACGGCGTGTGGCTTGCTTGCCAGCTCATGCCTATGCAATCGCCAACGGTGAGGTAACGACTTTATCTCGCCATGACAAGGGTCCAAACGCCGCAATATCACTATGTCACGAACATCTGAAATGGCATTTCTTTTGTGCGTGAAAATTCAGAAAATGCTTTTGTTTTAGACGCTTAACACGCAATTTCATTCGTCAAAGAGCATCAAACTGCGTCATTGCGTCCGCATCATTGACCGCGCAAACGGTCCGTTTCCCGGCGTTCTTTCTTTGTCGGTCGCCCCGCACCGCTTTCGCGCTGTGGCTTCACCGCTTCGATAGTTTTGGATTGTTGCGTTGGTTTGGGCGTCATATCTTCATAAAGAAGCTGCGCTTCGGGGGCTGGGCCACGCCGTTCTCCGGGAACCAAAACCTTGTAGACCAGAATATGCCGATCAAGCGTGATAGTCAGAACATCGCCAATCTTTACTTGATAGGCAGCCTGATCGATCTTTCCGCTATTAACCCGGACTTTACCGCCAGCGGCGAGTTTCGCCGCCAGCGATCTTGATTTAACCACGCGTGCAAAGAACAGCCACTTATCAATGCGCTGTCTTGCAATCGCTTCGGTTACCATTTTACTTCTTCATCTGCTCCTTAAGAGCAAGAAGCTTGGCAAATGGCGAATCGGGGTCAATACGAACCGGACGTTCCTGCTCGACGCGCTTGTTTGCCTGCGGGCTCACATTATCACGTTTTGGGTCACGATTTGGCTGGCGATGATCGCGATTGCCATCGCGAGGCTTGCCTTTAAAGCCTTCACGCTTGTTCTGGCCACGATCCTGACCTTCACCATCATTACGACGGTTCTTGTCAAAGCGCTTTGCACCACCACGATTATCGCGTGGAGCCTGCGCATCACCACCTTCAGTACCAGCATCCGATTTCCGCGCTTCACCCTGCTGTGGGCGATTGTTGCGCTGACGATTCTGGTTCTGATCCTGATTGCGAGTGCGACCTTCAAAGCGACCCTGACGCCAAAGAAGAATTGGCTTTGGCTCTTCAGCTGGAGCTTCAACCGCTTCTGAAACTGGCTTTGCTTGCGCAACAACCTGAGCAGGTTCGACCGCAACAGGCGCTGGAACAGGCTCTGCGGCAGGAATAGCAGGCTTAACTTCGCTAACAGGTGCAGAAGCTGGAACAGCTGCTTTGAAGACGGTTTCTTCTTCAACAACCTCAACTTTAGCAGCAATTGCAGCAGCAGCCGCAAATGCATCAAGCTCGGCTAGCTTTGCTTTGACGGCAGCCGCATCCATAGCTTCCTGACGATAACCGAGGCTTTTTAGAATCTCTTCCATGTCCTCAGCAGTCGCGCCCAGAATAGACATCATCGCTGGCGTCACAATAAAGCGACCGCCATCAAATGCGCCTTCCGCACGCGTGCCAGTACCCGGACGCCAAGCGAGCGCTGGACGGATGAGATCAGCCAAACGTTCCAGAATATCGATACGAACAGCACGACGGCCCAGCACGCGATAGCCTGCAAGACGATAGAACTGCTGATCAAAAGCCGGATCAACGACAACCGATGTACGGCCAGCGGCCAGCACATTGACGACATCGCCGTAGCCCGCGCGTTCTTTACCTTCGTTCTTCAATGCCCAAAGCAGTGTGATCAGGCCAGCAGGAGCAGGCTTGAGCAGCATTGGCATAAAAACATGATAGGCACCAAAACGCACGCCAAGACGACGAAGCGCTGCGCGCGAATCCTGATCAAGGCCGCGTACTTCTTCGCTCACATCGCGGCGCTGAAGAACACCAAGACCTTCGACGATCTGGAAAGCCAGACCGCGTGTCATGCCGGTCAGCGCATCAGCGGCATTGAGATCCGTCAAAGGCTTCAGAACGGTTTCAATGTGGTGAGCGACAAAACGTTCAATCCGTGCCGCGACCTTATCGCGTGCTGGGCCAGTCAGCTGTTCATCAGCCAAAATGACCGCGCGCGGCTTCAGCACATCATCGCCCGCAACAAGCGTGGCGACAGTCGCACCAACCCAGCGCAGAACACCGTCTGAACCGAGCGCAAAATCACCGTTGGGAGCAGCAGCAAAACGCTCCGCACGACGGTCAAATTCGGCGGCAAGCGCCTTTTGTGCAGCCGTCTTTACTGCCTTCGCATCCGGTCCATCGGACTGAACGTCAGCGGTAAAACGGAATCCTTCCAGTTGCCCGACATTATGGCCTTCGACATTTACGTCTCCGGTCGAGCTGATTTCTGCTTCTAGCATAGCATTCTCTCTCAGGCGCCTCATAAGCACGCTTGTCCTGCGGTCTACAAAGCGTTTCGTCAACCTTTCATGCAGCGCGTCGGACAATCTGTCCTCAATTTCGCGCGTCTTTTCCTGCCAGTGTGTCGGATCGGCAAGCCAACCGGGCCTGTGCGACACAAAAGTCCAGGTACGGATTTGCGCGACGCGATGAGACAGAGTGTCGATTTCCCCCTCTGTACTATCGGCGCGGCGCACCTGTTCGCTCATATAATCTTCATCAACGCTCCCTCGGCGGACCAGATCCTGATAAATGGTTGCTATGATATCGGCATGTTGAGCCGGCGCGATCTTACGATAATCTGGGAGCGCACAGGTATCCCACAAAAGTTCAATCCGCGCAGGCGTCGTTGCAAGCCGCACAATGTCTTCGTCTTTCGACAAATTTTCAAGAGCCTGCTGATCAACAGCGGGCAGAGCTTTGGTCAAACCGACGACCGGCGTTGGTGTATCCAAAGAATAGAGCAAGGCATTCAGCGAAGAAAAGTCGAAACGACCCGTTCGCCATTGTAAAACTTTTACCGGATCAAAACTATGGGCTTCGACCCGCTCAACCAATTCGTCATCCAGTGGTTGAACCTGACCCGTCACACCAAAAGTGCCATCGCGCAAATGACGACCAGCGCGACCAGCAATCTGCCCAACCTCGGCAGGTGTCAGATCTCGGAACTGATAACCATCAAACTTGCGGTTCTGCGCAAAAGCGACGTGATCGACATCGAGATTAAGCCCCATGCCAATGGCATCGGTCGCAACCAGAAAATCGACATCACCCGATTGATAAAGCTCGACCTGCGCATTGCGGGTACGCGGGCTCAGTGAACCCATCACCACGGCCGCACCACCACGCTGGCGGCGGATCAGTTCAGCAATCGCATAAACTTCGTCACTCGAAAAAGCGACAATGGCCGAACGGTTTGGCAGACGGATAATCTTCTTGGAACCGGCATAAGTTAGATGTGACAAACGCGGACGCGTCACCACTGTGATGCCACGCAGCAGCTTTTCCAAAATACCGCGCATGGTGCCAGCGCCGAGCAACAGCGTTTCCTGCCGCCCGCGCAGATGCAAAATACGATCCGTAAAAATATGCCCGCGTTCAAGATCGCCAGCGAGCTGCACTTCATCGATAGCCACAAAAGGCATATCCGTTCGGCGCGGCATGGCCTCAACAGTGCAAACAGAATAGCGCGAATTGGGTGGCGTTATTTTTTCTTCGCCGGTGATCAGCGAAACATTGGCCGCGCCCACTCTCTCGACCACACGATTGTAAACCTCGCGCGCAAGCAAGCGCAGCGGAAGACCAATCATGCCACTGCCATGTGACAACATCCGCTCAATCGCGAGATGCGTCTTGCCGGTATTCGTCGGCCCAAGCACCGCAGTCACACCGCGGCCGCTTAAGGTTAGCGGCAGATCATGGGCAGGGAGTTGGTTCATGCCAATTGTAGAATTCCCGGAACAAATGCCATACATAAAGCTATGCGATAGCACTATATGACTTGAGCCGAAAGCGCTCCTGTTAAGTTTAGACCTATGTTCTTAAAGCAATTCCGGCGCGGTCAAAGCCGCGACTGTTCTAGCCGGAACTCTTGCTTCATGCACCCTCAAAAAAACAAAACGGCTTATCCATGGCACTGCGCCTCAATACACATGATTCACGCTGGGTTTTAGATGCCCGAACATCTTAACGAATGTGCCTTTTAACGAATGGAACGACTCTGGAACGAATCAGCGACGAATCGCTGACTCTGCGTTCTTCGCCTTTTGTTCACGGCAACATATAGATGCTTACGCGTATCTTGCTACTATATGCTGAATCGCAATTATTAATGGGCGAGACTTTTCGAGTATGAAACTGCGATTCTGTTAACCTTTGCGTCTAATCGGCAAAATCCGCAGAACGCGATTAAATCACCAGTTTCTAAATTATCATTTTTTTCCGAGCCTTAGCTCAACTCAAGCCGGTTAAAAGCGTCTTTTCATTAACCTTCAGTTCAAAGCCAGAACGAATCGGCGACGAATCGCTGATCAATCGATTTTCTGTTTTTGTTCTCACAATATGTAGTGGCTCTGTCGCTGGAATCCCCATAGGGCAGCGCATAGTGGCTGCCCTATTCTCGTTCCAACGCGTATCGGCGTTAACTTTTAGGCTGTTTAAGGCCGTTCCACGCACATGGCCACACCCATGCCGCCACCTATGCAAAGCGTAGCAAGACCGCGCTTTGCGCCACGACGTTTCATCTCATAAAGAAGCGTTGTCAGCACGCGTGCACCTGATGCGCCTATCGGATGACCGATAGCGATCGCCCCGCCATTCACATTGACGATCTCTGGATTAATCCCTAGATCACGCACCACAGCACAGGATTGCGCGGCAAAGGCCTCATTCGCTTCGACCAGATCAAGATCAGCAACTGTCCAGCCAGCCTTTTCGAGCGCTTTGCGCGTAGCAGGAATTGGTCCGGTTCCCATGATCGATGGATCGACACCGGCTGTTGCCCAGGAAACAATCCGCGCAAGCGGCTCGACACCGCGCTTTGCAGCTTCATCCGCTTCCATCAGAACAACCGCCGCAGCACCGTCATTAATGCCGGACGCGTTGCCAGCCGTTACAGTGCCTTCTTTATCAAAAGCAGGCTTCAGCTTGGCCAGCGCTTCAATGGTCGTCCCTGCACGAATATATTCGTCAGCAGACACAATGGTTTCACCTTTTCGGCTTTTCACAGCAAACGGAACAATTTCATCATCGAAACGCCCGGCCTTTTGCGCGGCCTCTGCCTTGTTCTGCGAAGCAAGCGCGAAACTGTCTTGCTCATCACGACTGAGATGCCATTGTGTTGCGATGTTTTCGGCGGTGATACCCATATGATAACCGTGGAAAGCATCGGTCAGGCCGTCCTTGATCATCGTATCGATCATCTTAAAGTCGCCCATCTTCACGCCACTGCGCAGATGCGCGCAATGCGGCGCCATCGACATGGATTCCTGGCCACCTGCCACAATGATTTTCGCATCACCCGAAAGAATCTGCTGCATGCCAAGCGCCACGGCGCGCAGACCGGAACCGCAAAGCTGATTGATTGAAAACGCGGTCGCCTCAACCGGACAACCAGCGGCCATAGCGGACTGACGGGCGGGGTTCTGCCCCTCACCTGCCGTCAGCACCTGCCCGAGAATAACTTCATCAACGTCCGCTGCATCAACACCGGCGCGCTCAAGCGCTGCCTTGATTGCAACGGCTCCGAGTTCATGTGCGGGTACATTAGCGAAGGCGCCATTAAACGCCCCCACAGCGGTACGCGCGGCACTGGCGATAACGATTGCTTTCTGGGCATGTGATGCAGTCATTCTTTCCTCCTTGAAAATTACCGACAGAGAAAGACCAAAACGCATCGCTTTGCAAGTTCCGTGGAATACGGCGATGCGAAGTATTTTTGCTCAAATCAATAATCTGTTTCGTCATTCAGCGCGCAGTTAAAGCCACACGCCTCGCGCAACACGCGTTAAGTTGAGATGACGGAAACCAAGGAGATCACTATGTCCGCGCTCACCCTAGAAAAAGCCAATGCCATCATCACAGCCGCCTTTGCGAAGGCAACTGAACTGAAGCTAAAGCCATTGGCCGTATCAGTTTTTGATGCCGGCGGTCATCTGAAGGCTTTTCAAAAACAGGACGGTGCATCGATTCTGCGTTTTGAAATCGCATCCGGAAAAGCTTTCGGCGCTCTCGCTGTCGGCGCTGGATCACGCTGGCTTAACAATCAAGCAAAAGAACGGCCGCATTTCCTTGAAGGTCTGTCCAACGTTTCCGGGGGTAGAATCGTACCAGTGCCGGGCGGCGTTCTCATCAAGGGTTCCAACAACGAAATAATCGGTGCGGTTGGTATTTCCGGCGACACTTCGGATAATGATGAAATCGCCGCTGTTTCGGGAATTGAAGCCAGCAATTTTGTCGCTGACGCTGGCTAGCGTGATAAACGCCACGTATCATTCAAGATATGTGGCGTTTGCATCCCCACTAAGGGTAATCCTATCTCAAGTTTTTATCAGCGAAACTCGTAATTGCTGCGGGCGTAAGGCTATCAGAACTCCCCACCTGACACGGTGTATCTGATATAAATTTAGATACACCTTCATTAACATCTGTACTTTTAAATACATCTAATAAGAAAATTGATGAATTTAATGACAGATCTCCATTATGTATCAGTATATTAAAAATACCGTCCATGAATAAACCCATTTTTTAAAATTATCTAAAATAACAATTATAAATAGTATCAAAAATCATGTTTTAATTATGATTTTTTACCTTACGGTAAAAATATGAATTCAGACAGCTGTAAAATATTAATAAAAAACGCCGCTTCCGGAAACCGGAAACGGCGTTTTTGAAAATCACCTTTCAGCTGCAAAGCAGCCTAAGACTATTCCTTAGCTTCGAGGACCTGACGGCCACGATACATACCGCTCTTAAGGTCGATATGATGTGGACGACGAAGTTCGCCCGAGTTCTTGTCCTCGACGTAAGTCGGGGCCTTGAGTGCGTCTGCCGAACGGCGCATGCCGCGCTTCGACGGAGACGTTTTGCGTTTAGGTACTGCCATGGATTCAGCTCCACTGATCGATCAATAAACGTCCGGCACGGCCCCGAGGAGCCTGTCACATCGGACAAAATTCCGGAAAGTCACGTGCCTATACACGCTCTCGCGGCATTTGACCAGCGGAGTCTTATCTTTTTTCCAGCTATTGAACACAAGCGACGTAAGGTCCGGCGCGTGAAGCGCGTCCAGCAACAATACGCGAGATACGTTGCATGTTGCGCGTGGGCTTTGCTGGATTGCGAAGCGTTGGATTGGGAAGCGTCACCGCGAGCAACGCGGATTGCTGTGCATTCAGCCGCGATGCGGGTCGTTTGAAATAATGCTGAGCCGCAGCTTCAATGCCGTAGATACCCGGACCCCACTCAGCAATATTGAGATAGATCTCCATAATACGTCGCTTTGACAATACGGCATCGGCAGCCAGTGCCAGCGGAAACTCCAGTCCTTTGCGCACGTAAGACCGACCATTCCAGAGAAAAAGGTTCTTCACTGTTTGCATGGTAATGGTCGAAGCACCGCGACTAGGCGCACCATCGCTGTCGAGCACGAGACTGAGCTGGTGCCAGTCCACGCCGCCATGGCTGCAAAACTGTCCATCCTCGGCCATCATCACCGAATTCACCAGAACAGGTGCGACATCGTCGATACTGACCCACTGTCGATCAACACCTTGAAAGAGAACGTAGTCCTTAACCATCAAAGTTGAAATCGGGCGCACAAAGGGAAGTGAATAGAGCAGAATCAGAAAAAGCGGAACAATGGCGAGACCGAGCAAAATCTTGAGCATAAGGGCAATCCTGCCACCCCAAACGGGATCAGCCAAGTAATTGCGACCATCTTTGCTCCTGAGAATGATTTTTGCCACATCCACCGCCCGTTATTCCATATCAAGCGACATAAACTATTCCTTAACAATAATGAACCTGATTCCATAAAGCTTCTGACAAGAAACAAACTGTTTGATGACCGCTTGATGAAAAAACCTGTGCTGATCGTTGTGCCCAGTTGACCAAATCTGCACTTTCGTCCATCCCCTTGGATATGGAAAACGTGTCTGTCGATTTTGCTCAATCCCTGCATCTGCACGCTCTCGAAGTCGAGACAATGCTGGTCGGGCTTCTGGATCTTCGTTTACGTACCGGTGAAGTGGCGCGCCCCGAGCGATTACTTGCTGCTATGCGCCATGGCGTATTGAACGGCGGCAAAAGACTGCGCCCCTTCCTTGTTGTTGAGAGTGCCGCGATGTTCGGCCAGCACAGCGATTCTGTACTGCGCGTGGCAGCGGCACTGGAATGTATTCACTGCTATTCGCTTGTGCATGATGATCTGCCTGCGATGGACAATGACGATATGCGACGCGGTCAGCCAACCGTGCATAAGGCTTTTGATGAAGCCGCAGCAATTCTCGCAGGCGATAGCCTGCTAACCTATGCTTTCGATATCGTCGCCTCAGACGAGACCGATCTGCCCGCCAGTATCCGCATCGAACTCGTATCGGCGCTTGCGCGCGCATCGGGCATTGGTGGTATGGCAGGTGGTCAGGCACTTGATCTGATGGCAGAAGATAACAAACCGGATGAAGCAGGCATTATCACGCTGCAAGCAATGAAGACCGGTGCGTTGATACGCTTTGCCTGTGAAGCGGGTGCGATCATTGCAGGCGCGTCACGTGAAGATCGCGAGCGCATGGCGGAGTTTGGCTCAGCCATCGGCCTCGCCTTCCAGCTTGCAGACGATCTTCTGGACGTGACTGCTGATGCAGCCATAATGGGCAAAGCAACTGGAAAAGATGCAGCCGCAGGCAAAGCCACGCTCGTGTCGCTTCATGGCATCGACTGGACCCGCAAGCAACTCTCAGGACTTGTTGAACAGGCTGAAAGCCTTCTTGAGCCATTTGGCGACGATGCAACTATTCTCAAACAGGCCGCGCGCTTCATCGCAGAACGCCAGAGCTAACTACGGGCTGATTAGGAAGCAACCTTCTGACCAAGCCCGAAACGGTTCTCGATATATTCGGCAACCATCTTCTGGAAATCAGCGGCAATCTCAGGTCCGCGCAGCGTCGTCACCTTCTTGCCATCGACAAAGACTGGTGCGGATGGCGTTTCGCCCGTGCCGGGAAGCGAAATGCCAATATCGGCATGTTTCGATTCGCCCGGACCATTGACGATGCACCCCATAACCGCGACCGAGAGCCCTTCCACACCGGGATATTTCTCGCGCCAGACTGGCATGCTGCGGCGAATATCGTCCTGAATATTCTGCGCCAGTTCCTGAAACACCGTTGACGTCGTGCGTCCGCAACCCGGACACGCTGCAACAATTGGAATAAACTGGCGAAAGCCCATGGTCTGCAACAATTCCTGCGACACCTGAACTTCGCGTGTGCGATCGCCACCCGGCTCTGGTGTGAGCGAAATGCGAATTGTATCGCCAATGCCCTGCTGAAGCAGAATACCCATAGCAGCGGATGACGCGACAACGCCCTTGGTGCCCATTCCGGCTTCGGTGAGACCCAGATGCAGTGCATGATCGCAACGGTTAGCGAGCATCGTATAAACGGCAATCAGATCCTGCACCTGACTAACTTTGGCCGACAGGATGATCTTGTCGCGGCTCAAACCAATCTCTTCGGCAAGATTTGCCGAAATCAGCGCCGACTGCACAATGGCTTCGCGCATGACTTCTTGCGCGCTCAAAGGTGCACCTTCCGCCTGATTGCGATCCATCAGCGTGGTCAGCAATTCCTGATCAAGCGAACCCCAGTTCACGCCAATGCGCACCGGTTTGTCATAACGGATCGCCATTTCAACGATGTCAGCGAACTGCTTGTCTTTTTTGTCCTTGAAACCGACATTGCCCGGATTGATGCGATACTTCGCAAGCGCTTCCGCGCAGGCTGGATGATCGGCCAAAAGCTTGTGACCGATATAATGAAAATCGCCGACCAGCGGAACATTCATGCCGAGGCGTTCAAGACGCTCACGAATCTTCGGCACAGCCGCAGCCGATTCGTCCCGATCCACTGTAATACGCACGATCTCGGAACCCGCGCGATGCAAAGCTGCAACCTGCGCAACAGTTCCATCAATATCCGCCGTATCGGTATTGGTCATCGACTGCACAACAACAGGCTCGCTGCCGCCAACGATAACACCACCGACACTCACGCCAACGGATCGGCGACGGGGAAAAGGATGCGAAAAATAGCTGACGGTCTCGGAAGACATTGTGCTCTGTTCTTTTGTCCTGCTGCAATTGCCGACGCAAAACATAATTCGCGTGTCGGGAACCGCTCTTCGTACGGGCCTGTTTTCAGGTGGCGTAGCAAGGCGCAATTGTCAACGCCTGCCTGCATCGTTTTCTTGTTATATAATCACTTGCCGACGGCTTGTCGCCTCCTCATTATGCAATGATTCCAGAGGAGGAGATGAAACATGGCAAATGCTAAGGCCCGCAAAACCGCGATTGTCACGGGTTCCAATTCGGGCATTGGTCTTGGCATCGCCCATGCGTTGGCCGGTTCCGGGCACAATGTTGTGATCAACTCCTTCACAGACCGCAGCGAAGACCACGATCTGGCACAAGCAATCGCCAAAGAACATGGCGTAAGCGTGATCTATATTGCCGCTGATATGTCAAAGCCCGACGATTGCCGCGCGTTGATTACAAAAAGCGTCGATGCCTTTGGCAGCGCAGACATTATCGTCAATAATGCTGGCATCCAGCATGTCGCCCCCGTCGAAGAATTTCCGACCGAACAATGGGACCGGATTATTGCGATCAACCTGACATCGGCGTTTCACACCTCAGCCGCAGCGATCCCACATATGAAAAAAGCTGGCTGGGGTCGTATCATCAACATCGCGTCAGCGCATGGTCTTGTCGCATCACCGTTCAAGTCGGCCTATGTCGCAGCCAAACATGGCATTGTCGGCTTCACAAAAACACTGGCGCTTGAACTGGCAACCGCAAAGATAACGGCCAATGCCATTTGCCCCGGCTATGTATTGACCCCGCTTGTCGAAGCACAAATACCCGATCAGATGAAAGCGCATAATATGGATCGCGAAACAGTCATCCGCGAAGTCATGCTCGATAAACAGCCGACGAAGGAATTCGTGACCACTGCTCAAATTGGTGCGCTTGCGGCCTTCCTTGCAACGGATGCCGCAGCGCAGATCAATGGTGCCGCCCTGCCAGTCGAGGGCGGCTGGACCGCCGAATAATTAGAGTAATTAGTGCGAACTATCCGCGTATTTTGCCAGTCCTGAAAACGCCAGCACGACCAGCAACAGAACAGGCAGCGACAAGAACACCACGCTAAAGCCGCTATGCTTGGCAACAAAACCAATCAGCGAAGGTGCAACCAGCATCCCCGAATAGCCCATCGTCGTGGCAATCGACAGGCCAACACTTGGGTTGATGCCCGGTATATTGCCGCCAATCGAGAAGGCAATCGGCACCATGTTAGAGATGCCGATACCGCAGATAGCAAAGCCAAAGATCACGGCATAAGGGTGGCTTGAAATACCGACGATAACCATACCGACAATCGCAATCGACGTACAGAATCGCAGCGTGTTAATCGCACCGAAACGGTCGCGTACAACGTCGCCAGCAAAGCGCATGATCGCCATGGTCATGGAGAAGGCAGCAAAACCAAAGCCAGCAACGGTCACGGACGCGCCCAGTTCATCACGCAGATAATAAGCGCCCCAATCGAGAATTGCGCCTTCTGGAATCATCGAGAACAGAGCAATAATACCCACCAACCATGGCAGTGCGGTGCGTGGTAAAGTCAGCTTCTGCTTTTCACCACTTGGATGATAATGCTTATCGGCAATGATTGAAGGCCAAGCGAAGGCAAGCACGCCTGCGGCAACGACAGTTGCAATCAGCGCATGAATAGTTGAGCCAAGATGCGCGATGAGAAAACCACCAGTCGCGGCGCCAATCAGACCGCCAAGGCTCCAGAATGCATGACAGGACGACATGATTGCCCGACGCATGTGTTTTTCAACACCAACCGCATTCGCGTTCATTGCAACGTCCATCGCGCCGATCATGCCACCAAAATAGAACATAACAATCACGGCTGTGACGATATTGGGCACCAGCGCAATGACGAGCAAAGCCGGGACCAGACCGATTGCAAACATTTTCACAACGGCGCCAGAACCGCGATGTGCGGACAGCGCGCCTGCCACCGGCATCATCGAAAGCGAACCAATACCAAAGACGAGGATCATCAGGCCCATGCCACTGGTATCAAGCCCGAGACGCCCTGCAAATTCGGGTATTTTTGGTGCCCAGCCACCAAAAATATATCCATTCATCAGAAAGAGCAGTGCCACCGCAATACGCTCTCTGGTTACGATTGGCGCACGATCATTGAGCGCATCATTTCGTCCGGCAGTCTGTTCCATGGCTTCCTCAGTCACGACTTTCTAAAGCACATCCCGAAACGGGGGAACCGGTTTTCGGAGTAAGATGTGCGTAAAAACAAATAGATAGAGCATTTCTTCTGATTAAACTCAGTCTAGAAATGCTCTAGGCGTGTATAATCGTCATGCCTGATGCCCGATAAGGCGCAAGCACATCTTCCTTTGTATCGTGTTCGACAGCCATAACATTGACCGCCTTTATGGGTATGACATCGTGCGCAGCAACGGTGCCGAGCTTGTCGCTGGTGATTGCCAGCACAACCTTACGACTACGGCCCGCAATAACCCGTTTGAATTCCGCATCTTCCAGATGAAGTGCTGTAATGCCTGTTTCGGCAGAAAAGCCGCATACTCCGAGCATACAAAGATCAGGCCGCACCAGTTCCGCATCGCGCAAAGCACGCGCACCAACCGCCGCACTCACGCGACGATCAATAGGGCCGCCAATCATCACGACGTCAATCTTGTCGGACTGCAGAACGATTGCTGCAATCGACGGCGTGTTGGTGACAACCGTGATCGCATCACCGCGATCCACGAGCAGACGCGCAAGCGCTAAGTTCGTCGAGGAGGAATCGAGAAACACTGTCATGTTCGGCTCGATCAGACCAGCCAGCGCAGCGGCAAGCGTCGTCTTGGCCTCTGGTCTTTCCGTATCACGTTCAGCAAGTGGCGCGTAGGAAGGAGCGGCCTTCAAAGCACCGCCATAGACACGCTTGCAAAGACCTGCCGCCGCCATCTCGCGAAGGTCACGTCGGATTGTATCTTCCGAAACACCAAAGGATTCAGCGAGCTCGGTCGCCAATACGCGCCCCGACTGCTCAAGCAGTTGCTGAATGCGCGCCTGCCTTTCGTCCAATAATAGCTCTGTCATCGCTCGTTCCTACTACTATGCACAAACATGCATAAATCGGTAAAAACGTGCATAGCAGATTTTTATGACCGTGCAAGCAAAAGAAAACGCCGCGCTCTTTTTCAGAGCGCGGCGTTTTCAGGTTTCCTAAGAAAGGAATTACTCTCCAAAGACGATCAAAAGATCCTTCGCGTCAATCTGTTCGCCGGGGCGCACGAGCACTTCGGCAATTGAACCATCGCGTTCAGCACGAAGCGCCGTTTCCATTTTCATTGCTTCGATGGACAGCAGTACATCGCCAGCTTTCACATTCTGACCCTGAGAAACAGCGACAGTGGACACGACACCCGGCATTGGCGCACCGACATGCTTGTCGTTGCCGAGTTCCGCTTTGCGCTTCACGCCACCCGAAGCACCCTTGGCACGGTTTGGCACTTTTACACGGCGCGGCTGACCGTTGAGTTCGAAGAACACAGTGACCATGCCCTTCTCGTCGGTTTCAGACATTGCCTGATTAACAATCACAAGTGTCTTGCCGCGTTCAAGATCAACGAAGACTTCTTCTTCCGGCTTTAAGCCATAGAAATAAACCGGCGTTGGCAGAACACTGGTCGGACCGTAATTTTCCTGCGCCGCCGCATAGTCGGTGAAGACCTTTGGATACATCAGGTAGGAAGCAAATTCCTGATCCGTGATTTCACGGCCAAGCGTTTCCTCAATCGACTTGCGCTCTGCAGCAAGATCAGCGGCAGGCAGTAGCGAACCCGGACGATCCGTGAATGGCTTTTCGTCTTTCAGCACCTTCTTCTGAAGCAATTCAGGCCAACCCGATGGCGGTTGACCAAGATCACCACGCATCATCGAAACGACCGAATCCGGGAAAGCAATATCCTTGTCCGGGTTTTCGACATCAGCAACAGTCAGATCTTGAGAGACCATCATCAGCGCCATGTCACCCACAACCTTAGACGACGGCGTGACCTTGACGATATCGCCAAACATACGGTTCACATCGGCATAGGCCTGTGCAACTTCGTGCCAACGGGTTTCAAGCCCAAGCGAACGTGCCTGTTCTTTGAGGTTTGTGAACTGCCCGCCCGGCATTTCGTGCAGATAGACTTCGGAGGCAGGTCCCTTAAGGTCGCTTTCAAAGGCCGCGTACTGATTGCGCACCGCTTCCCAATAGAAGGAAATGCGGCGGATTGTTTCCGTATCAAGACCCGGATCGCGTTCCGAACCATGCAGCGCCTCAACAATCGAGCCAAGACATGGCTGGGATGTATTACCCGAGAACGCATCCATTGCCGCATCTACTGCATCGACACCTGCATCGACAGCAGCAAGCACAGTTGCCGCCGAAATGCCCGATGTATCATGGGTGTGGAAATGGATTGGAAGATCGGTTTCCTCACGCAGCGTCTTAAACAGCACGCGGGCCGCAGCAGGCTTCAACAGGCCTGCCATGTCCTTAACAGCGATGATATGCGCGCCAGCCTTTTCAACCTGCTTGGCCAGATCAACATAATATTTGAGATCATATTTAGCGCGATCTGGATTGAGAATATCGCCCGTGTAGCAGATGGCCGCTTCGCAGAGCTTGTTTTCTTCCAGCACTGCATCCATCGACACGCGCATGTTCTCAACCCAGTTGAGGCTATCGAACACGCGGAACAGGTCCATGCCGCCCCGCGCTGCTTCACGCACGAAATACTTCACCACATTGTCCGGGTAGGACTTGTAGCCAACGCCATTCGCACCGCGCAGCAGCATCTGCAGCAGGATGTTTGGCGCGCCTTCGCGCACCATCGCGAGGCGTTCCCATGGGTCTTCTGTGAGGAAGCGCATCGACACGTCAAAAGTCGCACCGCCCCAGCATTCAAGCGAGAACAGGTTCGGGAGTGCTTGCGCATAGGCATTGGCCACGCGCGCAATGTCATAAGTACGCACACGCGTTGCCAGCAGCGACTGATGCCCATCACGCATAGTCGTGTCGGTCATCAGAACGCGCTTTTCATTGCGCATCCATTCGGCAAACTTTTTCGGCCCAAGCTTATCAAGCAACTGCTTAGTACCATCCACCACCGGACGATCGCCAAACCACGGCACAACGGGCTTTGCAGCATCCTGCGATGGCAGTGCCCGACCTTTGGTTTCAGGGTGACCGTTGACGGTGACATCAGCAACATAGGTCAGAAGCTTGGTCGCGCGGTCCTGACGCTTCATATGTGTGAAGAGTTCTGGCGTCGTATCGATGAAACGCGTCGTGTAATCATTCGATTGGAACTTCGGATGATTGATGATCGCTTCAACGAAGGTGAGATTGGTCGCAACACCGCGAATACGGAATTCACGCAGCGCGCGATCCATACGGCGAATGGCTTCAATCGGCGTTGAGCCCGAAGCCGTCACCTTGACCAGCAGCGGATCATAATAGCGCGTAATCACCGCGCCCGAATAGGCTGTGCCGCCATCAAGACGAATGCCAAAGCCCGATGCCGAGCGATAGGCCTGAATGCGTCCATAGTCAGGGACAAAATTTTGCTCAGGATCTTCGGTGGTAATACGGCACTGAAGCGCATGACCATTGAGGCGAATATCCTTCTGTTCCGGCACGCCGGATTCTGGCGTTCCAATCGCATAGCCTTCCAGAATATGAATCTGGGCCTTAACGATGTCGATGCCCGTTACTTCTTCGGTAACGGTATGCTCCACCTGAATGCGCGGGTTCACTTCGATGAAGTAGAATGAGCCGGTATCGGCATCCATCAGAAATTCGACCGTGCCCGCACCAATATAATTGGTTTCGTGAGCGATTTTCAGGCCATAGCCAGCCAATTCCTGACGCTGCGCATCATTAAGATAAGGCGCAGGTGCGCGCTCAACCACTTTCTGATTGCGACGCTGGATCGAACAATCGCGCTCATAAAGATGAACCGCATTTCCGTGCGTATCGCCCAAAATCTGCACTTCAACGTGACGTGCGCGCTCAACCAGCTTTTCGAGATAGACTTCATCCTTGCCGAACGCGGCTTTGGCTTCGCGCTTGGCTTCGACCACTTCGCGATCAAGGTCCGCTTCTTCACGGATGGCGCGCATACCGCGACCACCACCGCCCCATGAGGCTTTGAGCATCAACGGATAGCCGATCTTGGCGGCAAGCTTTTTAACTTCTTCAATATCGTCGGGCAGCGGATCAGTTGCAGGAACCACCGGAACGCCAATCTCAATCGCGAGATTACGTGCTGCAACCTTGTTGCCAAGACGACGCATGGTTTCTGGCTTTGGACCGATGAAAATAATGCCGTTTTCAGCACAGGCATCGGCAAACTCAGGGCTTTCCGACAGAAGGCCATAGCCCGGATGGATCGCATCGGCACCCGAGAGCTTGGCCACCCGAATGACTTCATCAATCGACAGGTAACTTTCAATCGGTCCGAGATCACGCGCCAGATGCGGACCGCGACCGACCTGATAGCTTTCATCCGCTTTAAAGCGATGCAATGAGAGTTTATCTTCCTCTGCCCATATAGCGACCGTTTGAATGCCAAGTTCGTTGGCTGCACGGAACACGCGGATAGCAATTTCTGAACGGTTGGCGACCAGAATTTTTCTAATGGGCAAGGCAGGACTCCCAATCTGCAATGATAGATATGACTTTGCTTAACCTGCAAAATAGTCAAGCGCAAACAAACTGTGCAGTCAGGAGATAAAAACAAAATGCCCGACCAAAAGCCGGGCACATTGCTGAAAATTAAAGCAAAAATTGCTAATATATGAGGCAGAATGCCCTGCATTATTCAACGAATAGTGCATTCTACCAAATGAACACTGTTCAGTATTCACCTCATCAGCGCGAGTCTCGCTTATTTCTTCTGAAAGTAATTATACTTTCCGTCATCACCCTTGCGCCACTCAAACATCACGTAAGGCGACAAGCTTGGATCACCCTTTGCGTCATAGGAAAGATCGCCAAGAACTGTCTTGAACGGGCCTTTGCCCTTCAGAGCAGCCGAAACTTCCTGCGGATCGTTGTTGCCAGCGGCATTGGCTGCATCAACGAGCGACTGTACGCCCGCATAAGCGTAGAAAGTATAAGCTTCTGGCTCAAAGCCCTTATCGCGGAATGATTTGATCAGATCAGCATTGGCTGCATCATCACGTGGGTCTGGACCGAAAGTATTGAGAACACCCGCAACCGCATCACCGGCAATCGAAGCCAGTTCGTTCGATACGATGCCGTCACCCGAAATGAACTGCGCCTTTAAATCCTGATCGGCCATCTGGCGAATGATGAGTGCTGCTTCCGGGTGCATACCACCCCAATAAACAGCGGTAATGCCTGCTGCCTTCATCTTCGAAATCAGCGCTGAGAAATCCTTATCGCCCTGATTGACGCCTTCATAAAGCGTTTCTTCCTTGCCATTGGCATTCAGCGACTTCTTGGTTTCATCGGCAAGGCCCTGACCATAAGGGGTCTTGTCATGAAGGATGGCGACCTTGCCGTCCTTGTAGTTGTCGGCAATGTATTTACCTGCGACGATGCCCTGCTGATCGTCACGGCGGCATGTGCGGAAAGTGTTCCACAAATCACGCTCAGTGAACGTTGGGTTCGTCGTACCTGGCGCAATCATTAACACGCCGTTCTCTGCATAAATATCTGATGTCGGGATACTGACGCCAGAATTGAAGTGACCAATTACAAACTGAACGCCATCACCGACGAACTTGTTTGCAACGGAAATTCCCTGACGTGGATCGGCAGCATCATCGCCATAAACGATCGTGATCTGTTCGCCGTTCATGCCGCCCTTAGCATTGGCTTCGGCAACTGCAGCCTCAACACCGCGCTTGATCTGTTCGCCGTAAGCAGCCTGACCACCGGTCAACGGCGCACCGACGCCCAGCAACACATCAGCAAAAGAGCTTCCGCCCATTGCAACCAAAGCAGAAAGACAGACGCCACAGAATAAGGATTTCTTCAATTCAACCACTCCCTGACTAAAGCGCCTTTCGATCTGATTGAATAAGATCAGCGCTTTAGATACTTGTTTTGACGCGCATCTCTTCCGAAAACCGTTTCGCACTTTTCGGGATGCGCCCTCATTCACCCCTCCTCAGGGTAACGAATTATCCACCGCGATAAACGCCAGCTAAAGTCGTTGCAGTAGTTAGATTATCTTGCTTTTTGATTGTCCAGTTTATTTTCAACTATAAATCATGTTTTTTACGCATGATGTCATTCATTTATTATTTTCTAAAATAAAAATGCCCGGCATATAGCCGGGCACTTATCATCAAAACGAAATAATACTACGAAAAGCTTACTGCTGAATGTAAGTATATTTCCCGTCAGCACCCTTTTCCCACTTATACATTACGTAACCTGGGAGTTTCGGATCGCCCTTCTCATCATAAGAAAGTTCGCCGAGCACAGTTGGGAACGGACCTTTTTCCTTCAGCGCTTTCGCAATTTCCTGTGGGTCATTGCTGCCAGCGGCCTTTGCAGCACCTGCCAGCGACTGAACAGCCGCATAGGAATAGAGCGTGTAAGCTTCTGGTTCAAAGCCTGCATCGCGGAACTTCTTGACGAGTTCAGCATTTGCCGGAGCATTACGTGGATCTGGGCCAAACGTGTTCAGCGTACCAGCAACCGCATCACCAGCGATAGAAGCTAGCTCGTTCGAAACGATACCATCGCCCGAAATGAACTGAACCTTCAGACCCTGATCAGCGAGCTGACGGATGATGAGACCAGCTTCAGCGTGCAGACCGCCCCAATAAAGAACGGTAACACCCTGCTGCTTGAGCTTAGCGATGAGCGCGGAGAAATCCTTCTCGCCGACATTCACGCCTTCATAGACGGTTTCAGTCACGCCAAGTTCGTTCAGCTTCTTCTTGGTTTCATCGGCAAGACCCTGACCATAAGGGGTCTTGTCGTGGATGACGGCAACTTTGCCATCTTTGTAATTATCGAAGATGTACTGACCGGCAACAATGCCCTGCTGATCATCACGGCCACAGGTACGGAACGTGTTCCAGAGGTCGCGCTCGGTATAGACTGGGTTGGTTGCAGCTGGCGAGATTTCGAGAATACCGTTTTCGGCATAAACTTCAGAAGCCGGGATCGAAACGCCGGAGTTGAAGTGGCCGATCACATATTTCACGCCATCAGCAGCAAACTTGTTTGCAACGGAAATGCCCTGCTTCGGATCAGACACGTCGTCGCCGAGCGTGATCGTGATCTTTTCGCCATTGATACCACCGGCATCATTGATTTCCTTGATAGCTGCTTCAGCACCCTTTTGAATCTGAGCGCCGTAAACAGCGTTTGGACCGGTCAATGGTGCACCGATGCCCAAAAGCACGTCTGCCCAAGCCGAGCCACTGAAAGCCATCACTGCTGCAAGAGCAACGCCTGAAAAAAGCGATTTCTTCATTTACTTGAACTCCCGATTATAGTTACCCCGAACGATGTTTTGCATCGCTTATTTTCTTGCTGATTACCCAGCAATATCTACGCTGAATTCTGTTTGTTCAACGTGATCTTTTAGAAAAACTCCGCCGCCAGAGCATTTTAGTTTTTTATTTTCAGAACGACTGCTCTAGAGCAGTGTTTTGCATGTCTCTTACGGCGAAGCTTTGAATTATTTTGCCTTCCAGCTCAGTGGCGAAGCCTTTTCGTAGAGCCAGTTATACTGACGTACCATCTGCTTGGTACGGGTAAAACGAAACCCTACTGTTCCAATGATCATCAGGACGACAAGGTCGACCAGATAATAATGCAACGACAGCAGCGTGCCTTCAAACAAAGCATAGTGAATGAAACGCACCGCCGCACCCAATGGGATGAGATACAGCAGAAGCTGCGGATAAGTCCGCCATGTCTGCGCACAGGCGCGTCCTGTCATCCATGCGGCCCAACCGCCGAGAAGACAAGTGATGAGAAAAAACAGCCAGAATGACGGTTCTTCGTAGAGAATTCCCTGCATGTTTTTCCTCCTTAATGCCTTCCGCCTTCGAGATAGGCAGCGCGCACTTCCGGGTCAGCCAGCAGTTCGCGGCCTGCGCCACTCATAGTGATTGATCCATTGACCATAACATAACCGCGATCAGCAAGCTTGAGCGCACCAAACGCATTCTGCTCAACGAGGAACACGGTCAGACCCTGCGTGCGGTTCAACTCCTTGATCGCTTCAAAGATCTGCTTAACGATCAGCGGTGCCAGACCGAGCGATGGTTCATCCAGAAGCAATAGCTTTGGACGTGCCATCAGTGCGCGTGCGATAGCCAGCATCTGCTGCTCGCCACCCGAAAGTGTACCACCGCGCTGCGTGATACGTTCTTTCAGACGCGGGAACAGATCGAACATCAGCGCAACATCTTCTTCAAAATATTGCTGATTATCGAGGCTTGCACCCATCTGGAGGTTTTCGAGAACCGTCATACGCGGGAAAATACGGCGACCTTCCGGCGACTGCGCAATGCGCAGCTTGGCGATTTCATGCGGAGGCATGGCCGTAATGTCCTTGCCACCAAAGAGAATGCGACCCGTACGCGCACGCGGTGAGCCGAAGATGGTCATCATCAGCGTCGACTTGCCAGCGCCGTTGGCACCAATAAGAGCTACGATTTCGCCTTCATTAACGGTGAGATCAATACCCTTGAGCGCACGGATATTGCCATAATAAGTCTCGACCTTTTCGACGGCCAGAAGCGGTTGTTTTGTCTGCATGGTTTCAGCCGTCATCATTCGCTTCCCTTCTTAGGCTTGGCCGGAGCTTTGGTGCCTTTCGGCGCTCTTGGAGCCTTTACGGGAGTGGTCTTATGGCTTGTTGGAACGCTGCCTGCTTCAACACGCGCTGAAAAATCGGTTGCCTGCCCAGTGGCAAGCTGTGCCGCCTGTCCGACCCAGTCTTCGCGGGCAATACGACCATCAAATTCCAGATAGGTTTCGGCCTGAACGATATCGGCTTCACTCCACGCGGCAATCTGATCGAAATGATAGATGCCGTGTTCGTTCAGCTTCTTTTCGTTGACTTCACCAATACCCTTGATGAGCGTCAGATTGTCAGGCGTACCGTCACGCGCCGCAGCCAGTCCGCCAGCAAAGCGAACGGCTTCCTGTGCCTTTTCTTCCTCAATTGCCTCTTCAGCAAGCTGAGATGCGATAAAGTCAGCAGGGTCGCCAGCGCCCGGTTTATCAGCCTCTTCGATCAGATCAGCGATCTCGTCATCATCGACACCGAGATAAGCAGCGATAACCCGCGGATCATTTCTGACCTGTTCCGGCGGACCGTCGGAAATCTTGGTGCCATATTCAAGCACGACAACATGGTCAGAAATTTCCATAACCACCGACATGTCGTGCTCAATGAGCAGGATCGACGTACCGGTTTCCTTACGAATATCAAGCAAAAGCTTGTTCAGCTCTGCCGATTCGCGTGGATTAAGACCGGCTGCCGGTTCATCCAGGCACAGGATTTCAGGCTCGGTGCACATAGCACGCGCGATTTCCAAACGGCGCTGATCGCCATAAGGAAGATCACCAGCCGGATCATCTGCACGATCAATCAGATTGATCTTCTCCAGCCATTGACGTGCTTTTTCAACCGCGTCTTTAGCAGCCTTGCGATAGGTTGGAAAACCAAGCAGGCCGAGGATCGTATAGCCGGACGAACGCATCAGTGTGTTGTGCTGCGCGACGAGCAGGTTTTCGAGAACAGTCAGACCTGAAAACAGACGGATGTTCTGGAAGGTACGTGCAACACGCGCATCCTGCGTGATCTTGAAATCAGGCAGACGTTCCAGCAGGAACTTCTCGCCCGTATTCCGGTGCATCGTCAGCATACCGCCCGTTGGCTTATAGAAGCCGGTGATGCAGTTAAAGACCGTGGTCTTACCGGCACCGTTTGGACCGATGATCGCTGTGATGTCACCGCGCTTCACATCGAAGCTCAGATCGTTGATTGCGACGAGACCACCAAAGCGCATCGACAGATGCTCAACTGTAAGAATGGTGTCTTTCGAACCATTGCCAGCCATAATTTTTGTCTCCGCCATCAGCCGTGCCCTTCCTTGGTAAAGGCACCTGACACCATCTTCTTCTGATTAAGGAACGCGCTAGGTTCGCGGCTTCCGACAAATCCACGCGGCTTCCAGACCATGACAACCACCATGGCAAGACCGAAGATCAGCATGCGGTAGAGTTCAGGCGTGAAGTTTGGACCGAAAATGGCTTTCAGGAAGCCCATTTCACGCAGAATTTCCGTGCCGCCGATCATCGCAATCGCGGCAATGGCAATCCCAACAAGCGATCCCATACCCCCCAGGACAACAATGGCCAGAATGACTGCTGATTCGAGAAATACGAAGGATTCGGGGCTGACGAAGCCCTGACGTGCCGCAAAGAACGAACCTGCAAAACCACCAAACATCGCACCCGTCGCAAAAGCAGTGAGCTTCGTCGTGGTGGTGTTGATACCGAGCGAACGGCAGGCGATTTCGTCTTCACGCAGCGCTTCCCATGCACGACCAACCGGCATACGGCGCAGACGGATCGTCACGAGTGCCGTGATCAGCGCCAGTATGAGAATGATATAGTAGAGGAAGAATTTGTAGTGCGCCGCCGAGAAGGTGAGGCCGTAATAGGCCGCAAAACCATCCTTGCTGGCATTAAACTGAAGACCAAAGAACGTTGCCTTGGCAATGCCCGAAATACCGAACGTACCCTTGGTGAGCTCGGTCCAGTTTATCAGCACAAGTCTGATGATTTCACCAAACGCCAACGTCACAATGGCCAGATAATCGCCCCGCAAACGCAGAACCGGAAAACCGAGAATAACGCCCCATGTTGCGGCCAGAAGACCAGCAATCGGGAGCAGAACCCAGAATGACCATCCGAAATAAGCGGACAGAATAGCGTAGGAATAAGCACCGACCGCATAGAACGCGACATAGCCCAGATCGAGCAGACCTGCGAGGCCAACCACGATGTTAAGACCCCATGCCAGCATCACGTAGATAAGGATCTGCACGCCAAAATTATCGACCCATTTCAACGAACCTTGCCAACCGACAAGTGCTACAATCAGGATCGGATAGGCAAAGAGGAATGCAACGCCGAAATGCGAGAAATGCCTGCGGAAAAATGATGGCTCTTGCGCAGCGACCGCAGGGCGGTTGGCTTTTTCAAACTTCCGCTCCTGCATCCATGGTTGCAGGAAAGCGATGAAGGCAAAGCGACCGACAGCGGCAATCGCAACAAGGGTTGCGAGTGCGCCCCAGCGCTGAGTCAGCACAAGTTCATTGCTAATATTCTGATCGGTTTTGAAACCGACGATGAGGATGAAAAGTCCCAAAGCCACAAGACCGGCAATGAACCCTTCACGAATGGCCCGGGCAAAAAGGGAATCCGGGCGTGGACCTGATTGTACGGCCATGATTACACCTTTTCGACTTCAGGACGACCAAGAATGCCGGACGGCATGAAGATCAGCACGATTGCCAGGATCGAGAACGCGGCGACATCCTTGTAATCGATCGAGAAATACGCGGACCACAAGGCCTCGATAAGACCGATGAGCAAGCCACCGACAACGGCACCTGGCAGCGAGCCAATCCCACCCAGAACCGCAGCAGTGAACGCCTTAACGCCAGGGATGAACCCGTCGGCAAAGGAAATCACGCCGTAGAAGGAGAGATAAAGCGTACCCGCAACGGCGGCCAGCATCGCACCCATCACGAATGTTAGCGAGATAACGCGATCGACATTGATGCCGAGAAGCGCTGCCATCTTGCGATCCTGCTCACAGGCGCGCTGTGCACGACCGAGCGATGTGCGATTGACGATGTACCAGAAGATCGTCAGCAGCACGGCCGTCACAACGATAACCACAATCTGCTTAAGTGAGATCGTCACATCGGTTCCGAAGATGCTGTAAGAGCCGTTGAGCAACTGTGGCACCGGCTTATTGCGTGGTCCCTGCGTCACCTGAACGAAGTTGGACAAGGCAATCGACATACCGATAGCCGTAATCAGCGGCGCCAAGCGAAACGATCCGCGCAATGGCCGGTAAGCGGCCCGCTCAATCGTCCAGCTCCACAGCCCCGTGAGAAGCATCGCAACAACCATCATCAACATCAGCATGAGCGCAATTGGCAGCATACCGATGAATGTTGTTATGATTAGAAAAACAATCAGCGCCATAAAGGCGCCGAGCATAAAGACATCACCATGAGCAAAGTTGATCATGCCGATAATGCCGTAGACCATCGTGTAACCGATGGCGATCAGGCCATAAATCGATCCGAGCGCGAGCCCGTTGATCACCTGCTGGAAGAAATATTCCATCGAGAAGCCACCCATTTAACTCTGCCGGGATTTTATTGACGCATCATTATTTCGTGCGCCTTCATTTTTTTCCCGGATAATTACACCTAACGGCTGTATTAAGGATTGCAAGCCCCTTTTGTCTCAGACAAAAGGCTAATGACTTACTTCCTCCACAAACTAGTTATGTCCCCTAAAAAGCGCCTTGTATATATATTTTTCTCCTAGTTGAGGCACCTTATTCCATATTTTTCACGAGGCGTCACAGACAAAAAATAGGGATCAGATCCCTATTTTTGCCAGCCGTACCGGTTTTACGCAACAGTGAATCCGTGTGCGAACGGATCACGATCATCAATGAAGATCGTATTGTACCCGGTCATGCGTGCCCAACCGGCGATTGAAGGGATGATTCCCGCCCCGCCGCCAACTTCCACGGCTCGTTCTACGCGGCCATGAAACAGCGATCCAATGATGGATTCATGCACAAAATCGTCACCAGGCTTGAGCTTTCCTTTGGCCGCAAGCTGCGCCATACGGGCCGAAGTGCCGGTTCCGCAAGGCGAACGGTCGATTGCCTTGTCCCCGTAGAAAACCGCGTTACGGGCATGCGCTTCCGGGTGCGTCGGCTTGCCTGTCCAAAGAATATGCGTAAGGCGATTAATGTCAGCCAGCTCCGGATGCTGGAATTTATATTTCTCATTCAGGCGCTCACGCAGCACCGGACTCCACGCAATGAGTTGTAGCGCGGAATAATCTTGCATGTCGGTGTAATTTTCTTGCGGCTCGACAATCGCATAGAAGTTTCCACCATAGGCAACATCAACCTTGAGAAGGCCTAAATCGGGGCATTCCACTTCCATCGCTTCCGCATAAAGGAAAGCTGGAACATTTGTCAGGCGCACGCGGTCAACGTACTGCCCGTTCTGCTCATATTCGATTGCAACCAGACCGGCAGGCGTTTCGAGATTGATCTTACCCGGAACTTTCGGCGTTATAAGTCCCTGCTCTATCGCCATAGTGACAGTGCCGATGGTGCCGTGACCGCACATCGGCAGACAGCCGGATGTTTCGATAAACAGCACCGCAACATCGCAGTCATCGCGTGTTGGTGGGTAGAGGATCGAGCCAGACATCATGTCATGGCCACGCGGCTCGAACATCAGGCCAGTGCGAATCCAGTCATACTCGCGCAAGAAATGTGCGCGCTTTTCCATCATGTTGGAGCCAACGAGGTTTGGGCCACCACCTGCAACCAGCCGCACTGGATTGCCGCATGTATGTCCGTCGACGCAGAAAAAGGAATGTCTTGCCATGATGGTCAGTTCCGAAAACGTTGTGGCTTGAATGGTTCAATATCGAGCGCCGGTGTATTGCCCGTGATCAGATCACGAATAATACGTGCCGTCGCTGCCGATTGGGTGAGGCCGAGATGGCCATGGCCGAAGCCATAGTAAATATTGCCGCCAGAGGAGGCGCGACCGATAACCGGCATAGAATCGGGCATAGACGGACGATAGCCCATCCATTGGCGCCCACCTTCGGTTTTTAATCCCGGCAAAAACTGTGAGGCT
This sequence comes from Ochrobactrum sp. EDr1-4, assembly GCF_049199085.1. Lineage (NCBI taxonomy): Bacteria > Pseudomonadati > Pseudomonadota > Alphaproteobacteria > Hyphomicrobiales > Brucellaceae > Ochrobactrum > Ochrobactrum sp. EDr1-4. Next base: position 69,529 of record NZ_JBLZOF010000006.1, on the reverse strand, counting down.
TTTTTCAGCATTGCAGCCGAGCGCGCATAGTTCGGCGCTAGCTCCAGCCCGCCAAACTCAACGGCACCGCCAACACGCAAGCCAGTAGCCATGGGCGTCGCGACAAAGCCGTGACCGGGAAAGGTCAACTGTCGCTTTGCATCAAAACTGCCAACCGGAAGCGTCGTATTATAACCGCGTTCAGTGTCGAGCGGCACAACATCGCCAAAGCCTTTTGCTAGCTTCTTCGACCAGGCACCTGCCATGAGAACCAGATGTGAAGCTGTAATTTCTGTACCATTGTCGAGCCGAACGACTGCGCCGCCATTTGCCGCCTGCGCAGTTGTAACGCTGGCTTTGATAAAACGCGCGCCTTTGCTTTCGGCATAGGCCCATATGGCCTGACCAAAAAGCTTCGGATCACTGACATTCTTCCAGCCGGGAACGAAGGTTCCAGCAACAAAGCGCGGATTGAGGCCCGGCTGTAATTCTTTTAACCGCTCGCCCCGCACATGCTCATAAGCAATACCGGCTTTCGCCTTTGCATCCCAACCGGGTTGAGATGCTTTCAGTTCGGCTTCACTCTCATAGAGTTCGAGATTACCATCTTCGCGCAAACGGTCACGCAAGCCTGCGCGATCAATCAGACCCAACATCTCGCTTTGTGCGAGCTGCATCATATTGCCCTGCGCAACAGTCGTCTTTTCCAATGCTTGGCTACTGCTAGCGCGCCAGAAGCGATAGAGCCACGGGATCATTTTCGGAAAATACGATGCGCGGATCGTGAATGGTCCAAGCGGATCCATCAACCAACCCGGAACTTTGCCCATAACGCCTTTGGATGCCATTGGCAGGATATCAGAGAAGGCAAGCGCTGCTGCATTGCCGGAACTGGTTTCCTCACAAATGCCGCTTCTATCAATGACCAAAACTTCACGGCCAGCCTCTGCGAGCAATGCTGCCGTCGCCACGCCAACGATCCCGCCGCCGATAATAACAATGTCGTGCGAGGCCTTCGGATCAGATTTCATAAATGCACAGCTCCCGACCGTTTCAGCCATAGTCGTCTCAGCACAAAGTTCTGGCACAGTTTTGTACCGGTCGCATACGTTTCATTCACGCATCTTTTGGAATGACACCATGCGAAAACCCCGTTATCGATGATAGTCGCTCCTTACCGTTATCGGTATTATTTTTGCGACGGCAAAGTGCCTTTCATTGATATATCAGAGATATATCTATAGGCTTCAGACGTGTCAATCGCTATCAGTATAAGGCTTCGACTGCATGGAACGTGCAAGTGTCATTGATAAAGCTGCCAGCAACAGCATCGCCCTCGTCGACAGCTGGGGCAGCGAAAGCCTTGCCGAACAGGCTTATCGCGTGTTGGAGCGCCTGATCGTTACACTGGAACTCGAACCGGGTTCTATCGTCAATGAACGCACGCTGATCGAATTGACTGGCATGGGTCGCACACCGATCCGCGAAGCGATCCAGCGGCTTGCATGGGAGGGACTGGTTGAAGTTCGGCCACGTTCCGGGATTGCTATCGCGCCGATTGATCCAAAAGATTTCAACAAAGTTCTGGATGCCCGCGAAGGTGTTGAGCGCGTATTGGCCCGCGATGCCGCACGCTTTGGCAGCGCGCGCGATTATGAACGACTACAAACTGCCGCCGATGCGATGCGTGAGGCAATACCGTCGGACAATGTTTCATTGTTTCTGGATGCCGATAAAGCATTCGATATCGTGTTGGGAAGCGCTGCTGCAAACCCTTACGCCACGCGCCTCGCAGCACCACTGCAAACACACAGCCGTCGTTTCTGGTTCAGATTGCGCCCGACAACAGGCATCATTGGCTCCGCAAATGCGCATGCAACACTCATTGAAGCGATCATATCGCGGGAGCCAGACCGCGCGAGCGATACTGCCAGCGAGTTAATGAGCTATCTGCGCACGCTTGCACCGTAATGCAGAATTTCAACCCGCGTTTAATACGCCACTTGCATATAGAGTGGCTCTAACGTCGGAATCTGTTGCGGAACGTGTATCGAAGATCAATCCGTCATCAGTGCCAACGTCATTGACCGCCTGCACATAAGAATGCCGGCTTCCATGCGCCATATCGACGTTTTGAACTGTCATGATCGAAAATATGGCTATAAAGCCGAACAGTGCCTGCGACGAGTAACGCATCTCCAACGCTCCGTCATGAATTTGACTGTGCGAATTAAGCGCTGCCTTATGTCAGCATGATGGCATATAGATCCCAACAATAAGCGCTCACATCACAAACGCGCGATCAGCCTTAGCTGACCTTATGCATCGAATCTGACATTTTACGCATGACTTTAAGGGTCGTGCTGAGTTCCTCATCACTAATGCCCTCAAGCAGATCAACGCGCACCTCAGCGGCAAGATCAACAACCTGCTGGGCAAGTGCCTTGCCCTCTTCCGTCATAACAATACGCTTGGCGCGACGGTCGCCTTCAACGGCCTGACGCTCAACAAATGCCTGACGCTCTAGCCCATCAATCAGACGAACCATGGTGGCATTCTCAATCTCTAACACCTCGGCCAGTTCTTTCTGGTAGAGACCTTCCTGTTCAATCAGTGTCAACAGGGTGCGTGCGCGTGCCAGTGTCAGGCCGCGCTCCTTCACACGAGCATCAAATACAGTACGAAGCTTGCGGTTGACCTTCGCCATTGCATCGATCATTTCCGCGCTGAGTTCTGCTCTGCTCATTGCACCAACCTTTATATTAGCAACCTAACAATTCAGTTATGGGATAAATTGCTGCCATAATATTTTCAAGCGATCTTATAAATCTCACGCAAGCGTGATGGTATAAGCTGCGCTACTTATAAAAACAAAAAAGCGGACCAAAGTCCGCCTTTTCAAATTCTCATTTAATGGGAAGCCGAAGCCTGTCCCTTTCAGGCCGGTAAAACCGAGCCCTGCAACGTCATCAGCTGATGCAGGAAAATCTCCGCCTTCGTGCGATGTTCGTTGCTTGTAGCATCTTCAAGATGCTTGCGTGCAATTTCAATGCGCTTCTGAATGTCAGCCGGATCAACGTCATCAACATGCGTTGCCGATTCAGCCAGCACTGTGCAGCCCTGTGGAGTAATGTCAGCGAAGCCGCCAAAGACCACGTAGGAGTCAGACTTGCCGTCGCTCAGCTTGACCGAAACGACACCCGGCATGATCGTCGTCATCAGCGGCGAATGGCCTGCGAGCGCCGTCAGGTAACCTTCACTGCCCGGAATGACAACTTCCGTCACCTGTGCGGAAAGCAAGAGGCGTTCTGGCGACACGAGTTCGAATTGGAAAGCTTGAGCCATGGTTCTCACTTAAATTTCTGGAGCCTGATCCCGAAGACAAAAAAGCTTCAATAAAAGATCATACTCAAACAAATGAACAGGCATTTTCGGCGGGCTTTAAAACCCGCCGAAAATTCAATTCATTAAGCAGCTTCAGCAGCCAGCTTCTTCGCCTTTTCGATCGCTTCTTCAATCGAGCCAACCATGTAAAAGGCCGGTTCTGGAAGATGATCGTATTCACCTGCGCAAAGGCCCTTGAAGCCCTTGATGGTGTCTTCAAGCGCAACAAGCTTACCTGGCGAACCAGTGAACACTTCAGCAACGAAGAACGGCTGCGACAGGAAGCGTTCGATCTTACGAGCGCGCGCAACAGTCAGCTTATCTTCTTCCGACAGTTCGTCCATGCCGAGGATGGCGATGATGTCCTGAAGGGACTTGTAGCGCTGAAGGATCGACTGAACCTGACGTGCAACATTGTAGTGTTCTTCACCAACGATCATTGGATCGAGCATACGCGATGTGGATTCAAGTGGATCCACAGCCGGGTAAATACCCTTTTCAGCGATCGAACGGTTCAGCGTGGTGGTCGCATCCAAGTGGGCGAACGACGTTGCTGGTGCAGGATCGGTCAAATCGTCGGCAGGTACGTAAATTGCCTGAACCGAAGTAATCGAACCCTTGGTCGTGGTGGTGATGCGTTCCTGCATCTGGCCCATGTCGGTTGCCAGCGTTGGCTGATAACCCACAGCGGATGGAATACGGCCAAGAAGAGCCGAAAGTTCCGAACCAGCCTGCGTAAAGCGGAAGATGTTATCCACGAAGAAAAGAACGTCCTGGCCCTTATCACGGAAGTTTTCAGCAACCGTCAGACCCGACAGAGCAACACGAGCGCGCGCACCTGGTGGCTCATTCATCTGACCGTAAACGAGTGCGGCTTTGGAGCCTTCACCGCCACCGAGCTTGTTAACGCCCGATTCGATCATTTCGTGGTAGAGATCGTTACCTTCACGGGTACGTTCACCAACGCCTGCGAATACCGAGTAACCGCCGTGCGCCTTAGCCACGTTGTTGATCAGTTCCATGATGAGAACGGTCTTACCAACGCCCGCACCGCCGAACAGACCAATCTTACCACCCTTTGCGTAAGGAGCGAGAAGGTCAACAACCTTAATGCCCGTTACGAGGATTTCAGCTTCGGTCGACTGTTCGATGTACTCAGGAGCTTCCTGGTGGATCGCGCGACGTGCAGTGGTCTTGATTGGACCTGCTTCGTCAACTGGCTCACCAATAACGTTCATGATGCGGCCAAGCGTTTCTTCGCCAACCGGAACCATGATCGGGTTGCCCGTGTCGCGTACTTCGTGACCACGAACCAGACCTTCGGTCGAGTCCATAGCAATCGTGCGAACGGTGTTTTCGCCCAGATGCTGAGCAACTTCGAGAACCAGACGGTTGCCGAGATTGTCAGTTTCCAGAGCGTTGAGGATCAGCGGAAGCTGACCATCTTCAAACTGAACGTCGACAACAGCGCCGATGACCTGAGTGATCTTGCCTACTGCGCCAGTCGTTGCAGCCTTAGGAGCTGCGTCAGCCTTAGCAGCAGCTGCCTTAGCTGGAGCCCGCTTGGCTGGAGCTTTTGCCGCTGCTGGCGTCGCTTCGGCCGCGGCGGTAGTTTTCGGGGTCGCTGCTTTTGCCATCGATCCTTTACCTTCCGTTAGCATGATCCCGAAAAGTTGCAGACCTTTCGGGAAAATTCATGCGATGAACCTTAACTCTAAAGCGCTTCCGCGCCCGAAATGATTTCAATGAGCTCTTTGGTGATCTGAGCCTGACGCTGACGGTTATACGTGATCGACAACTTGTTGATCATGTCACCGGCGTTGCGCGTTGCATTGTCCATCGCGCTCATCTTCGCGCCCATTTCGCCCGCCACATTTTCCAGCAGAGCGCGGAAAATCTGGACCGAAATGTTGCGCGGGATCAGGGTGCTCAGGATCTCCGCAGGATCAGGTTCGTACTCATAAATCGCATCGCCTGCAGTTCCTGCCTGCTCAGTCGCACCAGCCGAAGCCGGAATAAGCTGCTGTGCAGTTGGGATCTGTGCAATCACCGACTTGAACTCGGAATAGAACAGTGTGCAGACATCAAATGCGCCCTGTTCAAACAGTTCGATGATCTTGTGGCCGATCTGGTCGGCATGCACAAAAGCAAGCTGTTTGACTTCACGCAGATTGACATGGTCAACAATCAACGAAGCAAATTCGCGACGCAGAATATCTGCACCTTTTTTGCCAATCGTCAGAATCTTGACTGTCTTGCCTTCAGCGAGGAGCTTGCGGGCATGATCACGCGCATAACGCGCAATCTGCGAGTTGAAACCGCCGCAAAGGCCACGTTCCGCAGTAGCGACGACGAGCAAATGCACGTCGTCTTTACCTGTACCAGCCATCAAAGCCGGTGCATCTTCACCGCTCACGTTCTGCGCGATGTTAGCGAGAACGGCGCCCATGCGCTGCGAGTAAGGCCGTGCGGCCTCCGCAGCTTCCTGGGCACGGCGCAGCTTCGCCGCGGCGACCATCTGCATCGCTTTGGTGATTTTCTGCGTCGCCTTGACCGAGGCGATACGGTTTCTCAGATCCTTTAGTGAAGGCATCCGTTCATCCCGTCACAAAGTTCAAGCAAAAGACTTGGCGAACGCGTCGACCGCTGCCTTGAGCTTTGCTTTGATGTTGTCGGTGAGTGCCTTTTCGTCGCGGATCGCGTCGAGAACATCTTTGTGCTCGGTGCGCAGCGAGGAAAGAAGACCTGCTTCGAACTTGCCAACCTGGTTGACGGCGATCTTATCAAGATAACCATTCACGCCAGCGTAAATCACGGCAACCTGTTCTTCCGTCTTAAGCGGCGAGAACTGTGGCTGCTTGAGAAGTTCGGTCAGACGTGCACCGCGGTTAAGCAGACGCTGTGTCGAAGCATCAAGATCCGAGCCGAACTGAGCAAATGCTGCCATTTCACGATACTGGGCAAGTTCACCCTTAATCGAACCAGCAACCTGCTTCATGGCCTTGATCTGAGCGGACGAACCAACGCGCGAAACCGACAGACCGACGTTAACAGCCGGACGGATACCCTGATAGAACAGGTTGGTTTCGAGGAAGATCTGGCCGTCAGTGATCGAGATCACGTTGGTCGGAATGAACGCGGAAACGTCGTTACCCTGCGTTTCGATGACTGGCAGAGCCGTCAGCGAACCAGCGCCGTTTTCGTCGTTGAGCTTCGCAGCGCGCTCAAGAAGACGCGAGTGAAGGTAGAAAACGTCGCCTGGGTAAGCTTCACGGCCCGGAGGACGACGAAGCAGAAGCGACATCTGACGATAAGCAACAGCCTGCTTGGAAAGATCGTCATAGCCGATCAGAGCGTGCTGGCCATTATCACGGAAATATTCACCGATAGCGCAACCTGCGAATGGTGCAAGGTACTGCATCGGAGCCGGATCGGAAGCGGTAGCCGCGATCACGACGGAATATTCAAGAGCGCCGCGTTCTTCGAGAACCTTAACGAACTGAGCAACAGTCGAACGCTTCTGGCCGATAGCAACGTAAACGCAATAAAGCTTTTCGCTGTCCGGGCCATTGTCGTGGATTGGCTTCTGGTTCAGGAAGGTATCGAGAATGATCGCGGTTTTACCGGTCTGACGGTCACCAATGACCAGCTCGCGCTGACCACGACCAACAGGGATCAGAGCGTCAACAGCCTTGAGGCCGGTCGACATTGGCTCATGAACCGACTTACGCGGAATGATGCCCGGTGCCTTAACGTCGACGCGGCGACGTTCAGTAGCAACGATTGGGCCTTTGCCATCGATTGGGTTGCCGAGAGCATCGACAACGCGTCCGAGCAGGCCTGGACCGACTGGAACGTCAACGATCGCGCCGGTACGCTTGACGACGTCGCCTTCCTTGATGTCACGGTCGGCACCGAAAATAACCACACCGACATTGTCGGTTTCGAGGTTAAGCGCCATGCCGCGAATACCACCAGGGAATTCGACCATTTCGCCAGCCTGAACATTGTCCAGACCGTAAACGCGGGCGATACCGTCGCCAACGGACAGAACCTGACCGACTTCGGAGACCTCAGCCTCCTTGCCGAAGTTCTTGATTTGCTCTTTCAGGATAGCGGAAATTTCCGCGGCGCGGATGTCCATCAGCCGACCTCTTTCAGTGCAAGCTTGAGAGAAGAAAGTTTTGTGCGAAGGGACGTGTCGATCTGACGCGAACCCATTTTGACGACAAGCCCGCCGAGGATCGAAGGATCGACGGTGACATTGATCGTCACGTCCTTGCCGGCGACGCTCTTCAGCGTTGCCTTCAATTCGTTCTGCTGTGCAGCAGTTAATTCATGCGCAGAAATAACATCAGCGGAAACCTCACCGCGATGTTCGGCTGCAATCGCACGGAAAGCGGCGATAATGCCAGGCAACGCGAAAAGGCGGCGATTAGACGCCACGACGCGCAGGAAATTGCCAACCAGACCAGTGATACCAGCCTTATCAGCAATCGCGCCAATGGCGTGAAGCTGGTCCTCAGCATTGAAGACCGGGCTGGAAATCAGACGCTTCAGGTCTTCGCTTCCGCTCAGAAGCGCCTCGAAACGGCCAAGATCTTTTTCCACAGCAGCAACGGAATTCGCATCGAGAGCAAGCTCGAATAACGATCCGGCGTAGCGCTGTGCGACACCTGAAATGAGCGAAGACGTTTCTGCCACGAACAACCTGCTCTCTACGTTGAAACCATCTTTTTGGGAGTTCAGCAGGACCAAATGGCCCAAGCAGATGATTTTATTGAATGTTTCCGGGGAACCCCTGACGCGCGAGCGCGACAACACCGAAATGTGATTGCCGTCTAGCATAGACGAACCGGACTCGCAACACGCGAATCCCGCACTTTTGTGTAAGTTTTGCCGCTATTTTAGGTTAGAAAACTACTAACGAAGCTCACTAATCAAGCAGGATGCTTTTTAGCGCAGCAATCCAACTTCAGTCGATAAAGCCAAAAGCGTAAAGCAAGGCTCCGGCAGCAAGTGCAAATTCGACCCCAGCGGCGATGATACTATAAAAAGTTGCGCCCTTATCCGACATCATCGAAATGAAGCGCCCGAACAGCGCAAATCCCCAAACAGCCCCTAAAACCACCCACAAAAATGGCTGTGCAAAAATCAGACAACCCAGGCCTACACCCAAATATGGACCAGCCAGAACAGCACGAATGGAACTAAAAGCTTCAGGGCGCGCATTGATCGGCTGAAGACGCAACAGCTTCATCGTGATGCCGGGCGCAAACAACATGACGACACCAGCCAGCGCTGTCACGACTGCCGCACTCCATGCAAGCCATTCGCCGGTTGTCGCAGGAAGATAGAATTCCATCAGATATTATCCTCGTGGTTTTAGCCGTAATAGCGAAAAAACCGATACGTTTCCATAGACTTGGAAATCACAAGAAGCTTTGCGGATCAATGTCTATATTCACGCGGATCGAACCGCGTTCTTTGGGAGACGCAGCCAGCAAAGCGCGGATAAACCCTTGAATATCAGCGCGTTTTGTCCCGTGCACAAGAATGCGAAAACGATGACGCCCACGCACGATTGCAAGTGGGGCTTCTGCCGGACCAAGCACCGAAATCTCCGGCGATGCCGGTGCCGCGCGGCGCAAGGCACGTGCATGGTTCTCCGCATCAGGCCGGTTATCAGCTGAGATAATCAGGGCAGCAAGGCGACCGAACGGCGGCAGAACACTGCGCTCACGCTCTTCGATTTCGCGTGCATAAAATGCTTCCGAATCGCCACTGATGATGGCCTTCATCACCGGATGATCAGGCTGATAGGTTTGCAAAAGCCCGAGACTCTTGCGGCCTGTTCGTCCCGCACGTCCTGTCACCTGATTGAGCAACTGGAATGTGCGTTCAGCGGCACGCGGATCACCATTGGCAAGGCCAAGATCGGCATCCACTACACCAACAAGCGTCATGTTGGGAAAGTTATGGCCCTTGGCGACAAGCTGTGTACCAATGACAATATCCGCCTCACCCTTGGCAATCGCGTCCAGTTCAAGCCGCAGACGCTTCACACCACCCGCCATATCCGACGACAGCACAATGATTCGCGCATCCGGGAAAGTTGCGGCGACCTCTTCCGCGATGCGCTCAACACCCGGACCACAAGCGACCAGATGATCAAGCGTTCCACATTCAGGACAGGCTTCCGGCACCGGCTCATGATAGCCGCATTGATGGCACATCAACTGCTTGCGAAAGCGATGCTCAACCAGCCAGCTTGAGCATTGCGGACACTGAAACCTATGTCCGCAGACCCGACAAAGCGTAAGCGGCGCATAGCCGCGCCGGTTAAGAAACAGCAGCGCTTGTTCACCGCGTTCCACCGTTTTACCCACAGCTTCTGTCAAAGCAGGTGACAAAAAACGTCCCGGCGGCGGCGGTGAGCGCCGCATATCGATGGTTTTCAGCGTCGGCAAAGCCGCTTCTGCATATCGACCATAGAGCTTGATTCGCTTGTAACGGCCCTGATCGGCATTGACCTGACTTTCGATCGATGGCGTCGCTGACGCCAGTATCACAGGAAAGCCACCAATATGACCACGCACAACGGCCATATCCCGCGCATTATAATAAACGCGATCTTCCTGCTTATAAGCCGGATCATGTTCTTCATCGACCACGATCAGGCCAAGCTCTTTAAACGGCAAAAACAATGCCGAGCGCGCACCGGCAACCACCCGAACGATGCCTTCTGTCACTTGTCGCCAGACGCGTTCCCGCGTGCGGGGTGCAAGATCAGAATGCCACTCGGCAGGCTTTGAACCGAAACGATCATGAAAACGGTCAAGAAACTGCTGCGTCAGCGCAATTTCAGGCAGGAGAATCAGCACCTGCTTGCCCTGATCAAGCGCCTTGGCCACTGCTTCAAAGTAAACTTCGGTTTTGCCCGATCCGGTCACGCCATCAAGCAGCGATACGGAAAATGCATCAGCCTCAACTGATTCGGCCAGCATTTCAGCCGCCGCCTGCTGATCCTCTGAAAGAGTAGCGCGCGCATAATTTGTATCAGGCTTAGCAACAACGGCAGGCGGCGGAAGCATCACTTCCTCAAACACGCCCTGCGTTTTAAGGCCTTCCACAACGGTCTGCGAGACACCGGCTGCATGTGCAAGGCCTGAACGCGTCCAGGCAAGCCCGTCGCGCGCCAGTTCCATGACCCGAGCACGCGCACCGGTCATGCGTTCCGGCTCGCCACCATTGTAACGAAGCCCCGGTACTTTCGGCTCTGGATCAAAGGCCGCAGGCGCACGCAACACCATACGCGCCACCATTCCGGGCGGTGAAAGCGTATAATCTGCAGCCCAGCGCATGAAGCGCAGCATTTGCTCATCCACAGGCGGACAATCGAAAACTTCAGTAATTGCCCGCAGTTTTTTGGAATCCACCGCATCGGTTGCGCCATCGCATACAATGCCTGCAACCTCGCGCGGTCCCAAAGGCACGCGCACAATCGAACCGGGCTGGACATGCATTCCAGCCGGCACCATATAAGAATAAGGACGCTCTGCGGGCATGGGTACGAGCACCGGCACCACGCTTTGGGTGGGCTCCGCAAAGAGGCTCAAAATATCGTGCGAATCTTTCGACATGATAGCGTGACCTTGGCGCGGCTTTGCGCTAAAGAAAAGCCACCTTGCCGGATTTAAATCAATTTAAATCCCCTAACCCGCGCTCATTATGGAGGAACGCTGTTATGAAGTTTTTCGTCGACACTGCGGACGTCAAGGAAATCCGCGAACTCAACGATCTCGGTCTGGTTGATGGCGTGACCACCAATCCATCGCTGATCCTCAAGTCTGGCCGCGATATTCTTGAAGTAACCAAAGAAATCTGCTCCTTCGTCAAGGGCCCGGTTTCGGCTGAAGTTGCTGGAACAGAATACGAGCAGATCATGAAGGAAGCGGCTGTTATCGCCAAGATCGCAGACAACATCTGCATCAAACTTCCATTGACGCTCGACGGCCTCAAGGCTTGTAAGGCACTGACCTCCGATGGTCACAAGACCAACGTGACGCTTTGCTTCTCGGCCAATCAGGCGCTGCTCGCTGCTAAGGCTGGCGCAACATTCGTTTCGCCATTCATCGGTCGTATCGATGACATGGGCGTCAACGGCATGGAACTGATTGCTGAAATCCGTACCATCTTCGACAATTACGATTTCCGCACTGAAATCCTCGCTGCTTCGGTTCGCACCGTAAACCACGTCAAGGAAGCAGCCCTTATCGGCGCAGACGTTGTTACCGCACCGCCAGCAACACTCAAGGCACTCGTCAAGCATCCGCTGACCGACAAGGGCCTCGAAACATTCCTCGCCGATTGGGCGAAGACTGGCCAAAAGATCGCTTAAAGCAAATCGCTTAATCAGTTCACTGATTAAAATACAAAACGGCGGATCACTGATCCGCCGTTTTTGTTTATCCAAGTTCAGTCTCGCCATCATGCTTGGCGACACGGATCGGCCTGCTACCGCAATATTCGGTAATCGCCTCGGCAAGCCGTGCGGAATGTGTCACCACCCAAATCTGGCTGCGTTCAGAGGCGCGCGCAATCATCTTCGCCAGCGATGGAATCATATCGGGATGTAGGCTTGCCTCTGGCTCATTCAGAGCAATCAGCGGCGGCAGACGATAGGACAGCAGTGCGCCAGCCAAAGCCAGCAAACGTATCTGTCCATCAGACAACTCTCCCGGACGAAATACGCGCTGCGGAAAGGCTGGGAAACTCAAACCAAACGTAGCTGTCTCTTGCGGATAGGGGATGTCGAGCTTCGCGCCTTCAAGCGCATCTGCAATCAGCTCATCAAGATCAACCGTATCCTGACGGATATGCGCGAGCGTCGCAAAGACTGAAGCGAGATTGTTGCCGTCTTCATCGAGCATGGCAGCGGTTGCTGCGATTGAGGGCTGACGCACAGGTGCATCGCGGTCACTTCTGAAACCATGATAAAAGCGCCAGCCGCGCATTTGCGCCGCGAGATCACCGATCTCCGGATAATGCCCGGACTGTCCCAATACTGATAGCCCACTCTCGGACGTCAGAAGACGGCTTGGATGTTCGGTTCGCCGCCCCTCCCCGTCACGTGCAAACACCGCAGGCCCCTTGCGATCCATCAGATCAACCGGACGTCGCCCGGTATCGAGATTGAGCTGCTCTTCCTTGATTTGTGGTTCAAACGGAAATGCCCCCGATACCGGAGGCGGTAGGCCAGCCTCAACCTTGTAAGACAGGCGCGAGGCAAGGCGTTCATCTTCAAACTGGGCTTCCAGAATGATTCGGGCTGGCTCCTGCTTGCGCCTGACACCGCCCCACATGGCAGATTGCATTCCACCTTCGCGCACAATCTCAGTTGAAAATGTGCCTTCAGCAGCCGCTTTCACCAATTGCAGCGCACGATAGAGGTTCGATTTCCCGGCACCATTCTCACCAACAAAGACCGTGACCTGTCCCAAATCAAACCGAACGGATCGAAGCGAACGATAGCCTTTTGCTGAAAATGAAACGAGCCGCATAATTTCCTCTGTCAGATAAGCAAAAGGCGGCACAGGATGCGCCGCCTTTTGAAATTCAACAAACTCATTCGCTCAGAGCTTCGACATCTGCATAGCGATGGCGAGATAAATCTGCTCGGCCAGTTCTTCGGCAGCACGCTTGGTTGCATCACGCTCTGCACGCAGGTTAGCAAATTCCTGACGCGGACGGTCAAACGATGCTCCTACCGTACGCGTACCGGCTTTCAGCGGCTTGCCGTCTTTGTCAAACAACACGAAATTCGACGTTGCATTGACTGTACCAGCCGATGGACGACCCGTGCGGTCCGTCTGATCGCCAATATCAACACTGACGAAAGACGTAACCGACTTGCTCAGACCAAGACGGAGTTTATAGACCGGATTTGCAGGCTCGCCAGCGCCCCCCGAAAGCAGGAAAATCAGCCGGTTGCGAACCTGAACACCGTAAATGTCGTTCACCGGCTCGACCGAGATCGACGCCAGCTTGCTGCGCATATCCGGCGTAACGCTGCCACCGATTGTGCTGCCAGCGCTGCCGCCACCCGAATAGAGCGGCTGCACGGTGCAACCTGCAAGAAGAACCGCAGCTCCGAGTGCCACGAAAGCAACGCGGAAGTTCTTAAAAGCGGTCATGAAGCGATCAGGCAACGACATTGACGATCCTTTGCGGAACCACGATGATCTTTTTCGGCGTGCCCCCTTCGAGCGCGGCCTTGACGAAGTCAAGTTCGAGCACTGCCTGTTGGATTGTAGCTTGATCAGCGTCGCGCGCGATTGTCAAATCCCCACGCTTCTTACCGTTGATCTGAACGGGCATAACGATCTCGTTTTCCACGATCATTGCTGTATCGAATTTTGGCCATAGCGCAGTTGCGGCAATCGTTTGCTTGCCAGCAATTGTCCCACCCAGTTCGGTAACGCACTGTTCGGCAAGATGCGGCATCATTGGAGCAAGCATTAGCACCAGCATTTCAGTGGCTTCACGCACTGCACTCTTCAGCTGGTCATCAGCCTTACCAGATGCAACCTGCTGCAACGGTGCTGCAAGCGTGTTGACCAGTTCATAAAGACGCGCAACAGCACGGTTGAAAGCGAGCTTTTCAATGTCATCGCCCACAGCCTGAACCGTTTTGTGCGCAGCCTTCGTAACAGCAAGCGCTTCGCCTTCTGCACCGGACTTCGCAACAACATCCTTCAGAACAGGAGCTGCTTCCGAAACCAGACGCCACACGCGCTGCACAAAACGATGCGCACCTTCGGCACCAGCTTCCGTCCAGATCACATCGCGCTCTGGCGGACTATCGGAAAGCATAAACCAGCGCGCAGTGTCGGCACCGTAAGACGAGATGATGTCGTCGGGATCGACCACATTCTTCTTCGACTTCGACATTTTTTCAATCGAGCCGATTTCAACTGGAGCGCCAGTATCCAGCATGGTTGCTGTGCGCTTGCCATCTGATTCTTCGATGCGAATATCGGCAGGTGCCACCCACTGGCCATCAGCCTTATAGGTTTCGTGCACCACCATGCCCTGCGTGAACAAGCCCTTGAACGGCTCGTCAATGCCGACATGGCCAGCCACTTTCATGGCACGGGTGAAGAAGCGCGAATAGAGCAGATGCAGGATCGCATGCTCAACGCCACCGATATACTGATCAACCGGCAACCAGCGATCCGCAACTGCGCGATCCGTTGGCTCGTTTTCCCATGGCGCGGTAAAGCGTGTGTAATACCATGACGAATCGACGAACGTATCCATCGTGTCGGTTTCACGACGCGCTTCGCCACCGCATTTCGGGCACTTCACATGACGCCATGTAGCATGACGGTCGAGCGGATTGCCCGGACGGTCGAACTCAACATCGTCCGGCAGCTTAACCGGCAGATCGGCACGCGGCACCGGATTGACGCCACAGCTTTCGCAATGGATCATCGGAATTGGGCAACCCCAGTAACGCTGGCGCGAAATACCCCAGTCACGCAGACGGAACTGAACCTTGCGTGCAGCCTGCGGGCGGCCATCAAGCTCAATCTTTTCCAGACGATCAGCCACTTCAGCAAAAGCTGCTTCCGGTGTCATACCATCCAGAAAGCGCGAATTGATCATCACGCCATCATCGGTGAAAGCGGTTTCGCCAACGCTAAAACTCGCAGCGTCCTCGCCCTTTGGCAGAACAACCGGCGTCACTTTCAGCGCATATTTATTGGCGAAATCCAGATCGCGCTGATCATGGGCCGGGCAGCCGAACACCGCACCCGTGCCATATTCCATCAGCACGAAATTGGCGACATAGAGCGGCAGCTCCCAGTTTTCATCAAACGGGTGCTTAACCTTGATGCCGGTATCAAAGCCCTTCTTTTCAGCCTTTTCCAGCGCTTCAAGCGACGTGCCATGCTGATGGCACTCATCAATGAATGAAGTCAGCTCAGCATTGTTTTCTGCAAGCGTCTTTGCCAGTGGATGATCTGGAGAGATCGCGACAAAAGACGCACCGAACAATGTATCAGGGCGGGTGGTATAAACTTCAACTTCCGAGAAGCCAGCGGGGGCAGTTGATGCATTGAGTGCAAAACGAACCTGCAAGCCTTCCGACTTACCAATCCAGTTCTTCTGCATGACGCGGACTTTTTCCGGCCACTGGTCAAGTGTATCGAGACCAGCCAGCAAGTCTTCGCTAAAATCGGTGATTTTGAAGAACCACTGTGTCAGTTCGCGCTGTTCGACCAGAGCACCAGAGCGCCAGCCGCGTCCATCCACCACCTGCTCATTGGCAAGCACGGTGTTGTCGACCGGATCCCAGTTGACCTTCGAGGTCTTGCGAGTCACCAGACCTTTTTCAAACAGATCGATGAACAGCATCTGCTGACGATGGTAATATTCTACATCGCAGGTCGCAAATTCACGCGACCAGTCGAGCGAAAGGCCCATCGATTTCAGCTGACGCTTCATCGTATCGATGTTCTGGTAGGTCCATTCTTTCGGATGCACCTTGTTCTGCATTGCCGCGTTTTCCGCAGGCATACCGAACGCGTCCCATCCCATCGGATGAAGAACGTTAAAACCCTTGGCACGCTTGTAACGAGCGACAACATCACCCATCGCATAGTTGCGCACATGGCCCATGTGAATGCGCCCTGATGGATAAGGGAACATTTCGAGCACGTAATATTTTTCGCGCGGATCGCTGTTGTCGGTTTCGAAAGTCTGGTTTTCTTCCCAGATTTTCTGCCAATGTGCTTCCGCCACGCGCGGATTATAACGTTCGGATGCCATGACCGTATTTACTCGTACGAAGGTGATGCAATAAGGAGAGTCGATATTTAATGGCGACCTTCACCACGTATTGGCGAAAGCGTCAAGTTTTTGCAGACTTAAAAGCCTGAAAGCGAGAGTTTCATGTCAGATATTGGTGCGAACCTGAACACGGTCAAGACCGCGATTGCCAATGCCGAGAAAGAAGCGCATCGCAAAAAGGGCTCTGTGACGCTCGTTGCAGTGTCCAAAACATTCGATGCGGACGAAATTCGCCCAGCGTTAGATTTAGGCCAACGAGTGTTTGGTGAAAACCGCGTTCAGGAAGCGCAAGGCAAATGGCCCGCATTGCGCGAAGCCTATTCAGGTATTGAATTACATCTCATCGGCCCCCTGCAGTCCAACAAGGCCGCCGATGCGGTTGCGCTCTTCGATGTGATCGAAACCGTGGACCGCGAGAAGATCGCAGCCGCCTTAGCTGTCGAGATCAAAAAGCAGGGCAAAAGCTCAAAGCTCTATGTGCAGGTCAATACCGGTCTTGAAGAACAAAAGGCTGGCATCCCCCCGAAAGAAGCTGTTGCCTTCGTCGAACGCTGCCGCACTGAACATGGCCTGACAATCGAAGGTCTGATGTGCATTCCACCTGCCGATGAAAATCCCGGTCCGCATTTCGCATTGCTTGAAAAGCTTGCCCGTGCGGCAGGCGTCGAAAAGCTCTCCATGGGCATGTCGGGCGACTTCGAGACCGCAGTTGGTTTCGGCGCGACTTCGGTACGCGTGGGTTCGGCAATCTTTGGCGGACGGAGCTATTCACCGTCGGCTTGAGGCGGAGGTGGGCGTCGATGCGCCCTCACCCGCTCTATTATCTTGGTGTAAATCCAGGCCAAAGTAATTGCCACCACACAACCCAATGCGATTTCCATTAATCGCGTGAGCGCAAGCAGAAGCTCCTCATTGCGCGTTTGCGCAAAGCGTCCCGCATCCATGACGATCACCACCGTTGCGGGCGCTAGACGCCAGTTCACCGGATAGCGGTCGATCATCAGGATCACAAAGACGGTGAGCGCTGCACCAAACAGACTTGCAACTGGCGAGTAGCCCACCAGCCAGATCGTGACCATGCCGATCATGCATCCAACAGCGGTATTGATCGCCCGAGCCTGTGAAAGCGCAAGCGTGGTACGAACATCCGGATCAGAAATGATGAGGACCGTGATCACTGCCCAAATCGGATGATCAACCCCTGCCCATTGAAGTCCAAACCAGCAGATCAGGCACCCAAGCAATGTCTTGGACGCGTAAAGCAGCGCCTTTTCCGGATGAGAAAGATGAACAAACGCCATTTGGCCGTCCGTATGCCCCAATTGGAATCAAAACCTGCTGCCAATCATAGAGGAGTGGGGATCAGTGCAACAGTATTTCCCCTCGCACGTTCTTCCAATCTGATGGACCCAACAGTTTTTGATGCGCGTAGACAACCGAATGCAACGGCCCTTCGATCTTCTCTTTCCAGAATTCGATGAAGTGGTGCAACTCTGGAAACTCCGGTGCGAGATCGTAATGTTGCCAGACAAAAAGCTGCAACAAATGCGGATGATCCGGCATATGGTAGAAAAGCTTTGCCGTTGTCAGACCGTAACCAGCAAGTTGCAATTCAAAGGCAGACTTTGAAATAAAAGCGGATGTCGTCATGGCGATTTCCCCTTTTTATAGGGATCTCATTGTGAATATTCAGCGGACCCCACAGAAATTATAATCGCAGAAATTAGTTTTTAAAACGTAAAAACAATATGTTAGCAACATATTAGCGTGAGTGCTGCCACGCTGATCATATTTTCGTGCTGCGTCACTGTGGACCATAGTCGATCCGAATGTCTAATTTACGTTGAGCCAGACGGAATGTAGATGAGTCTGGCGATAGCTTCGCCCCGATGCGAGCTATCGATTACGGCGGGAGGATCGCCGGACAGCAAGGAGGACGACATGTCGGAAAAGCTTTACCCTGTTCTGCCGGGGGCAAAGAAAAACACGCTCATCGACAACGAGAAATATCTCGAATGGTACAATGAGAGCGTGACCGACCCGGATGGATTCTGGGCCAAGCACGGCCGACGGATTGATTGGTTCAAACCCTTCACCAAAGTCAAGAACACCGATTTCAACGGCGACGTTTCGATCAAATGGTATGAGGACGGTGTTACCAACATCTCCTACAACTGTATCGACCGTCATCTCAAAAGCCGTGGCGATCAGGTTGCGATTATCTGGGAAGGCGACAATCCCTATATCGACAAGAAAATCACCTATCGCGAGCTGCATGAAAATGTCTGCCGCCTTGCCAATGTCCTTAAAAAGCACGGCGTCAAGAAGGGCGATCGCGTCACCATTTATCTTCCGATGATCCCGGAAGCAGCTTATTCGATGCTGGCCTGCGCCCGTATTGGTGCAGTGCATTCCGTCGTCTTCGCCGGCTTCTCACCGGAAGCGCTGGCCGGACGTATCGTCGATTGCGAATCCACTTTCGTTATCACTGCCGACGAAGGTGTACGCGGCGGTAAGCCCGTGCCGCTGAAAGAAAACACCGACACAGCTATCGACATCGCTGCCAAGCAATATGTCATGGTCAATAAGGTTCTGACCGTGCGCCGCACCGGCGGCAAGGTCAGCTGGGGACCAGGCCGCGATCTTTGGTATCATCAGGAAGTTGCAAGCGTCGAACCGACCTGTGATCCTGAACCAATGAATGCGGAAGATCCGCTGTTCATTCTTTATACCTCTGGTTCAACAGGCAAGCCAAAGGGCGTTCTTCACACAACCGGTGGCTATATCGTTTACGCGTCGATGACGCACCAATATGTTTTCGACTATCATGACGGCGACATCTATTGGTGTACGGCGGATGTGGGTTGGGTCACAGGCCATTCCTATATCGTCTACGGACCATTGGCGAATGGCGCGACCACGCTGATGTTTGAAGGCGTTCCGAACTTCCCTGATCAGGGTCGTTTCTGGGAAGTGATCGACAAGCATCACGTCAACATCTTCTACACCGCGCCAACAGCTATCCGCGCTCTGATGGGCGCTGGCGACGAATTCGTCACCCGCTCTTCGCGTTCCACCCTACGTCTTCTTGGCTCGGTCGGCGAACCGATCAACCCGGAAGCATGGGAATGGTATTACAACGTGGTCGGCGATCAGCATTCGCCAATCGTTGATACATGGTGGCAGACGGAAACCGGCGGCATTCTCATCACTCCATTGCCGGGTGCAACCGACCTCAAGCCAGGTTCTGCAACCCGTCCATTCTTTGGCGTCAAGCCGCAGTTGGTGGACAATGAAGGTGCGGTTATTGAAGGCGCAGTCGATGGCAATCTCTGCATTATCGACAGCTGGCCGGGTCAGATGCGTACACTGTACGGCGATCACAAGCGCTTCATTGAGGCTTACTTCTCCACCTATAAGGGCAAGTATTTCACAGGTGACGGCTGCCGCCGCGATGAAGATGGCTACTACTGGATTACCGGCCGCGTCGATGACGTACTCAACATTTCCGGCCACCGCCTTGGCACCGCGGAAATCGAGTCGGCACTCGTCTCGCATCACTCGGTTTCGGAAGCGGCTGTTGTCGGCTATCCGCATCCGATCAAGGGACAGGGCATTTATTGCTATGTCACGCTGATGACCGGCGAGAGCGTTCAGGACGAAGAAGCCCTGCGCAAAGAGCTGACCTTGCATGTGCGCAAGGAAATCGGGCCTATTGCAACGCCGGATAAGATCCAGTTCTCACCCGGCCTCCCAAAAACCCGTTCTGGCAAAATCATGCGCCGTATTCTGCGTAAGATTGCAGAAGACGAGTTTGGCGCATTGGGTGATACTTCAACGCTTGCCGATCCTGGCGTTGTGGACGACCTGATCGAAAATCGTCAGAACAAGAAATAAAAACAGGCCGGGATTTCCCGGCCTTTTTCTTTATTAACGGGGTATGTGAATGCGCCCAAGTTTGACGAGATTTTCGTTCATGCGTGTCGAAAATCGTGGTTTTCGAGGACCGGAGCGGAGTGTACTTTTGGGTACATGAGCACCGGAAGCGCAGAAGAACGCGATTTGCAGGCCGCAGAAACGGAAATATCCCAAACTTAAAAGTCGATGGTCCGACCCTTGATCTCCCAATCGCCAAAGCGAGCGGGATCTTTGCCACCACGACCACCTATTTCGCGCGGCTGCTTTTCAGCAGTCTGGGCAGCACGGCGTTCTTCCGCTTCCTTTAACGCGCGCTGGGCTGCGGGCGGCAGAGTATCAATTTTGCTGCGATCAGCGTTGTCATTCATTTCTGTTTCGTTGAATTTATCGGTCATAGGCGGCAAATCCATTATTGAAGCGATAGCGTTCCATACCCATCATATAGTTAAACTTGGTGGGTAAGCAAAACCCCGATTGATGTAAACTGTTGCTGAACTGGAGACCTCGACACATGAATATGACGAAAACTGCCATGCTGATTGCTCTCATGACAGTCATGTTCATGAGCATCGGTTATTTGCTCGGCGGCGGCGGCGGCATGATGATCGCGCTCGTGGTCGCTGTAGCCATGAACCTGTTTGGCTATTGGAACTCCGACAAAATGGTGCTGCGCATGTATAATGCGCAGGAAGTGGATGAGCGTTCTGGTTCCGATTATTATCGGATGGTCAGTGGTCTCGCTGCCAATGCGGGCCTGCCAATGCCAAAAGTTTATATCATTCACGAAGACCAGCCCAACGCTTTTGCGACGGGCCGAAATCCAGAAAATGCTGCTGTTGCAGCCACAACCGGCCTACTGAACCGGCTGACACCAGAAGAAGTTGCAGGCGTGATGGCGCATGAGCTGGCCCACGTTCAGAACCGCGACACGCTGACCATGACAATCGTGGCAACGCTGGCCGGTGCCATTTCCATGCTCGGTAATTTCGCGTTCTTCCTAGGCGGAAACCGCGAAAACAACAATGGCATTATGGGCGTGGTCGGCACGATCCTTGCCATGATCGTCGCGCCTTTTGCAGCGATGATCGTGCAGATGGCGGTCAGCCGCACCCGCGAATATGCCGCCGATCGTAGAGGTGCTGAAATCTGCGGAAATCCGCTTTGGCTTTCTTCAGCTCTCGGTAAAATTGCGCGCGGGGCTAAGTCAGTTGTCAATGAAGAAGCCGAGCACAACCCGGCGACAGCCCATATGTTCATCATCAATCCGCTGAGCGGGCGCGGCGCCGACAACCTGTTCTCGACCCACCCGGACACTGATAATCGCATTCAGGCGCTCGAACAAATGGCAGCCGAAATGGGCATTCGCTCGTCAGGAATGACGCAGCGTAATGCGCCCCCTGCACAAAACAGTGGTCCTTGGGGGCAAAGTAGTGGTAATGCAGACGAAAATAACAGTGGCAGTTCGGGTTCCAATTCTGGCTACCGAGGCCCATGGTCATAGAAACGCATACCAAGCGTCAGAAAAGTAGAACAGCGTGAACGATAAGAATACTGCGCCAAAGCGTGGAAATAACAAGCCGCAGACACATGATTACGCCGCAGACCGTGCCGAACAGCAACGGCCCGGTCTTGCAGCACGTCTCACTGCGGCTCGCCTGCTTGGTGCGGTGATCGAAAAGAACACATCGCTCGACGGTCTGACTGATAACAGCCATGGTCACCCGCAATATCTCGCACTTGAGCCACGCGACCGTTCGCTGGTTCGCGCTATTTTGGGATCAGCGCTGCGCAATCGCGGTAGCATTGATCGCGCAATTAACAAGCGTCTTGATCGCCCACTGCCGGAAAACGCGCACGCGCTCAAGCATTTGCTGCATATCGCGGTCGCGCAGATTTTCTATCTCAAGCTGCCTGATCATTCAGCCGTTGATCTAGCGGTTGAAGCGGCGAATTATGACCCGCGCAATCGCAAATATGCAGGTCTGGTAAACGCTCTTCTGCGCCGTCTGTCGCGCAACAAAGAACGCGCACTCGAGCACACATTGCAGCCTGAAAAAAATGTGCCGGAATGGTTTTCAAGAAGCCTTACCGATTCCTACGGCCCGAAGAAAACCGAAGCCATTTTGACTATGCATGGCTACGAGCCGCCAATCGATTTCACCGTTAAAGGTGATCCGACGGAATGGGCAGAGAAGCTCGGCGGCGTAGCCTTGCCAAACGGTTCTGTGCGTCTTCAGACAGTCGAGGGCAACCTCACCGATCTGCCGGGTTTTGCCGAGGGTGACTGGTGGGTGCAGGATGCCGCCGCAAGCCTGCCAGCGCGCCTGATGGGCGACATTAAAGGCAAGCGCGTGGCCGATCTTTGTGCAGCCCCCGGCGGCAAGACTGCACAGCTTGTGCTTCAGGGTGCTGATGTGACAGCCCTTGATATGTCCGAAAACCGCCTCAAGCGGCTTGACGGCAATCTGGAGCGTCTGGGCCTTAAGGCCCGCACGGTTGCAAGTAATATGATGGATTTTAAGCCGGATACATTGTTTGATGCCGTGCTGCTGGATGCGCCATGCTCATCCACTGGCACCGTGCGCCGTCACCCGGATGTGCCATGGACCAAGACACCGCAGGATATTAAGAAGCTTGCTACCCTTCAGGCCAAAATGCTTGAGCAGGCCATCACGCTTGTGAAACCCGGTGGCACAGTGCTGTTCTCCAACTGCTCACTGCATCCGCAGGAAGGCGAGGACATGGCCCGCAATGCACTGAAAAATCCGGCCATTGAAGCCTATCCCATTACGCTTGGAGAGTGCCCTGGCCTCGAAGGCTTAATCACCAAAGAAGGCTTCCTGCGGTCAACCCCTGCTGATCTGCCTGCGGAAAAATTCGATGGCAATCCGAATATGGCAGGCATGGACGGCTTTTTCGCTGCTCGTTTCAGACGCAAAGCCTAATCAATTAGCCACTGCTGATAAAAATCGATGAATTTGGCATAATGGGTGCTCTGCGCCCATTATGGTTAACACTCGATTCACCATTATCGACGATTCTAAGAATGCATGATTCCGAAATCTGGAAAGCAGCATTTCGATACATCATGCCATGAAAGGACGGACCTGCCTTATCGGGTCCATTGCGAATGAATTTGAATACGGAGAATGAGAGGGTGGCAGTCGCGTTGAGCGAAACCCCGCATCTTTGGGGACTGGCTGTTGCACAGGCTTGGCGCAAGTTCAGCCGTCGCCTGCGCATGGGCCCGCTTTATCGCTGGCGTTTCACCGGCTTCACGCCGGAACGCATTCTGATTGCCCCGCCCGATCTCCGCGTTGCCGATCCGCAATTGGCACAGGAATTCTACCACGGTCGTTTCGCACTGGCTGGTCGTCTTGTCGAAACCGGCGGCATGTCGCCTTTCGCAGTTGAACCGCCGACACCGGAATGGGAAGCAGCGCTTCAGGGCTTTGGCTGGCTCAGGCATCTCAAAAGTGCCAATAGCGAACTTGCCACCGCAAATGCGCGCGCGCTGGTCGATGACTGGATGCGCTTTTATGGCAAGCGCATCGGCGGTCTCGCCTGGTCGCCAGAGGTAACAGCCCAGCGCATCATCGCATGGTTGCAGCATTCCAATCTCATTCTTTCGGGCGCGGAACTGCCTGCTTATCGCAAATTTATGCGTTCGCTCGCTATGCAAGTGCGTTATCTACGGACCGTAGCATCCGCCATGGATGACGGTGAAGAACGCCTGCGTGCGCGTATTGCCCTTGCCTTTGCAGCGCTTGCCCTACCCGTTTCGCCACCAACTGCGCGTGCTGCACGCCGCAATCTCGAATATGAGCTAAAACGTCAGATCCTGCCTGATGGCGGGCATATTTCGCGCAATCCGGTGACGATCCTTGAATTGCTAGCAGATCTGCTGCCACTGCGTCAGACCTATGCCAATGGCACAGAATCGCCGCCAAAGGCACTGATTGAAGCCGTCGAACGCATGTTACCTGCATTGCGTTTTTTCCGGCATCAGGATGGCAGCCTTGCGCTGTTTAATGGTGTTGGCCCGACATTGTCCGAACGCATCATTTCAGTGCTGCGCCATGATGAAACCGCAGGCTCACCACTCACGCACGCGCCTTATTCTGGCTATGAACGCCTATCGATGGGTGCGACCACGATCATAGCCGATACAGGTCTGCCACCGCCCGTGACCTCGTCGCGCGATGCCCATGCCGGTTGCCTTGCCTTTGAAATGTCCTCCGGGCGTCAGCGCTATATCGTTAATTCCGGCATCGACCGCTACGGCCCGCCGGAATTTCGTCCATTGGGACGCTCAACCGCGGCGCACTCTACCGCCACCATCAATGATACGTCATCATGCCGTTTCAGCCATAATACCGGTCTGTCCAGCATGATTGGCACACCAATCGTTGCCGGTCCGACCCGCGTTCAACGCGACCGTGTGGAAGATCAGGGGCGGCAAGGTTTTGTTGCGAACCATGATGGCTATGTTCGCTTATTCGGCATTTTTCATGAACGCCGTGTTGTGCTTTCGCATAATGGCAGCGTTATTCAGGGTGCCGACCGTTTTTATCGTGGTGACGCAAAAGCTTTAAAAGCCAATGGCCGCGATAATGTTGCCGTACGCTTTCATATCCATCCGTCGGTGGAAATCTCGTTTGATGAAAACGGGCTGATTAATCTCAGCGCACCGCATGATGACACATGGGCTTTCTCTTGCTTTGAAGTGGCTCCGCAGCTCGAAGACAGCATCTTCTTTGCTGGTTTCCGCGGACCTGTCACATCAAAGCAGATTGTACTGTCATTCCCGGCGCACGAGCTGCCAGAAGTGAACTGGCAATTCAGCCGTGTCGCCATTGGAAGCTATACCTGACCATAGAGCCTTTATTACTGGCTTTTAGGGTATGATTCGTCTCACAGCTGTGCTAACTCGCAAACCGTCCCACCCTTCCTGAACGCAAAACGCTTCAGCAACGAAGAGACCGTTTCCTATGGCTGTCAGCTCCAAGCATATTCCCGCTCCCGATCTTCATCGGGTGCGCCGCGCCCTTCTTTCCGTATCGGACAAGACCGGTCTCATCGATTTCGCTAAGGCACTTCATGCCCACGGCGTTGAAATTCTCTCGACAGGCGGCACCGCAAAGTCGATTGCCGCCGAAGGCATTCCTGTAAAGGACGTGTCGGAAGTCACAGGCTTCCCGGAAATCATGGACGGACGCGTGAAGACGCTGCATCCATCGGTTCACGGCGGTCTTCTTGCAGTGCGCAACGATCCTGAACATGTTGCAGCCATGGAAGCCCACGGCATTGGCGGTATCGATCTGGCCGTCATCAATCTCTATCCGTTTGAAGAAGTTCGCTTCAAGGGCGGCGACTACGACACCACCGTCGAAAACATCGACATTGGTGGCCCAGCCATGATCCGCGCCTCGGCAAAGAACCATGCCTATGTCGCAACGGTTGTCGATCCCGCTGATTATGCAGACGTTGTAGCCGAGCTCGAAAAGAACGAAGGCTCGCTGCCTATTTCTTTCCGCAAGAAGCTCGCAGCCAAGGCGTTCTCGCGCACAGCGGCTTATGATGCAGCCATTTCCAACTGGTTCGCAGAAGCGATCAACGACGAAACCCCGACCTATCGCTCGGTTGCAGGCAAGCTGCACTCCGTCATGCGCTATGGCGAAAACCCGCACCAGACCGCTGGCTTTTATCTGACCGGCGAACAGCGTCCGGGTGTTGCAACAGCAACGCAGCTTCAGGGCAAGCAGCTTTCCTATAACAACATCAACGACACCGATGCAGCTTTCGAACTGGTAGCCGAGTTTGACCCAGCCCGCACCGCAGCTGTTGCCATCATCAAGCACGCCAATCCTTGCGGCGTCGCCGAAGCTGCAACCATCACCGAAGCCTATCTCAAGGCGCTCGCCTGCGATCCGGTTTCGGCTTTTGGTGGCATTGTTGCGCTCAATAAGACACTTGATGAAGCGGCCGCTGAAGAAATCGTCAAAATCTTTACCGAAGTCATCATCGCACCGGATGCAACCGAAGGCGCACAGGCCATCGTTGCCGCTAAGAAGAACCTGCGTCTGCTGGTAACGGGCGGTTTGCCTGATCCTCGCGCCAAGGGCATTGCAGCGAAAACTGTTGCAGGCGGTGTGCTGGTTCAGTCACGCGATAACGGCAATGTCGATGACCTCGATCTGAAAGTCGTTACCAAGCGCGCACCAAGCGAAGCCGAACTCAACGATATGAAGTTCGCTTTCCGCGTTGGTAAGCATGTGAAATCGAACGCCATCGTTTATGTGAAGGACGGCGCAACAGTCGGCATCGGTGCAGGTCAGATGAGCCGTGTGGATTCGGCCCGCATCGCAGCGCGTAAGGCAGAAGACGCAGCAGAAGCCGCCGGTCTTGCTGAGCCGCTCACCAAGGGCTGTGTGGTTGCGTCCGACGCATTCTTCCCATTTGCTGACGGTCTGCTTTCTGCTGTTCAGGCAGGTGCAACTGCTGTCATCCAGCCAGGCGGCTCAATGCGTGACGATGAAGTGATTGCTGCGGCTGACGAACATGGCATCGCCATGGTGATGACTGGCATGCGCCACTTCCGTCATTAATCTCAGCAACGGCTTAAACAATTTATAGCCCCCACAACTTAGGTGTTGCGGGGGCTATTTCTTTGTATTCATATCATTTTCGTTTAAGTTCGGTTTAGACTGTAATGAAACACGGAGGAGCATATTTAATGACGCAATTTATCGGTTCCATCGACCAGGGAACCACCAGTTCACGTTTCATTATTTTTGATAGAAACGGCGATATTGTCGCCATGGATCAGCGCGAACACGAGCAGATTTATCCGAAAGCTGGTTGGGTCGAGCACAATCCGAACGAAATTTGGCGCAACACGCAGCATGTTATCGGCGAAACACTGAAAAAAGCGAAGCTCAAGGCTTCCGATATTGCATCCGTCGGCATTACCAATCAGCGCGAAACAACGCTGCTGTGGGACAGGAAGACCGGCGCACCGCTTTATAATGCCATTGTCTGGATGGACACACGCACGGACGAACTGGTCGATCATTTTGTCCAAGATGGTGGCGCTGATCGCTTGCGCGATAAGACGGGACTGCCGATTTCGACTTACTTCTCGGGCCTTAAGCTGCGCTGGATACTCGATAATGTTCCCGGTGCGCGCGAAAAGACAGAAGCAGGCGATGCGCTGTTTGGCACAATCGATAGCTGGCTTGTCTGGAACCTCACCGGCGGTGCAAATGGCGGCATTCACATCACTGATGTCACCAATGCGTCACGCACGCAGTTGATGGACTTGTCTACGCTCAAATGGGACGAGGAAATCCTGCAGCTGTTCGGTATTCCCGCAGCTTGCCTGCCGGAAATTCGTTCTTCCAGCGAAGTCTATGGCGAGATTACCCTGCCAGCGCTTGTCAGTGTCAAGCTTGCAGGCATTCTGGGCGACCAGCAGGCAGCCCTTTTCGGTCAGGCCTGTCTTGAGCCGGGCGAAGCCAAGAACACCTATGGCACCGGCTGCTTCATGCTGATGAATACTGGCGAGAAACTGGTTCCATCCACCTATGGGCTTTTAACGACTGTTGCCTATCAACTTGGTGAACAAAAGCCGATCTATGCGCTGGAAGGTTCCATCGCGATCACCGGCGCACTGGTGCAATGGCTGCGCGATAATCTTGGCATTATCAAAACCAGCGCCGACATTGAAACACTGGCGCGCACGGTCGAAGACAATGGCGATGTCTATTTCGTTCCGGCCTTCTCCGGCCTTTATGCACCACATTGGGAAGATTCTGCACGCGGCGTCATTGCTGGTCTGACGCGCTTTGCCAATAAGGGTCACATTGCCCGCGCTGCCCTTGAAGCAAGCGCCTATCAGGTGCGCGAAGTGCTGGAAGCCATGGTCAAGGATTCAGGCGTAGAGATTACTGAACTGCGTGCAGATGGCGGCATGACCATCAACGAACTGCTCATGCAGTTCCAGTCAGATATTCTCAACGTGCCGGTCGTGCGTCCGAAAATTATCGAAACCACAGCCCTTGGTGCAGCTTATGCGGCTGGGCTTGCAGTTGGTTACTGGAAATCAACCAACGACATTATCGAGAACTGGCAGGTCGGTCAGCGCTGGCATCCAAAGATGACGGCAAAGGAGCGCACTGGCCTGTTCAACGCGTGGGAGAAGGCCGTGCAGCGGTCTCTCAACTGGGTCGATTAGAGCATAATCCGACCGGAGTGGAACGAGGATCGATAAGATTATGCTTAAAGTAAAAAGTTTTAGAGCGCCGATCTGATTCAATCAGATCGAAACGCCTCTAAAACTAAGGCTCTCGTAACAGACCAAACTTGAAAACGATCAATGATTATCGACAGCCGGTGAGCATATCCGCTCACCGGGCGGCTTTTTAGTACCTAAGTTATTTTCTCGGAGTAGATGATGAGCAATGGTTTTATCGGTGAATTTCTCGGCACGATGGTGCTTATCCTATTGGGCGATGGTGTTGTTGCAAACGTGCTTCTTGCAAAATCCAAAGGCCAGAATTCCGGCTGGATCGTCATTACCGCAGGTTGGGGCTTTGCGGTTCTCTGCGGTGTGATGGTTGCCGTTGCGGCTGGCAGTGCAGGTCATCTGAACCCTGCCGTAACGCTTGCTTTTTATGCGGCTGGCACTTTTCCGGCGGCTGACGTCGCGCCCTATATTGCGGCACAGATGCTTGGTGCTTTCACAGGTGCAGTGCTTGTCTATCTCGCCTACCTGCCACACTGGAAGCCAACGGAAGACGAAGGGCTCAAGCTCGGCGTCTTCTGCACCGGGCCTGCCATCCGCAACATACCAGCCAATTGCCTGACCGAGATCATCGGTACCTTCGTGCTGGTATTCGTCGTCATTGCCATTGGCGCAAAGGCTGTTGGCGCAACAGGTGTTCTTGGACCACTAATGGTCGCCCTGCTTGTCTGGGCAGTTGGTGTTTCACTGGGCGGTCCAACCGGCTATGCAATCAATCCGGCACGCGATCTCGGACCACGCATCGCTCATGCTTTGCTGCCTATTCCAGGAAAAGGCGGCTCAGATTGGTCTTATGCCTGGGTGCCCGTAGCAGCGCCGATCATCGGTGGACTGATCGCAATTACCTGCGCCAAAGCAGCAGGCATGATGTGAACTGTAGGGCGCAGCGTCATCGCTGCGCTTTATTTTCAGATGCGTTCAGCCGGATAAGGCGTGGCTTTGGCCAGCAGAAACCCTGCACCAAACAACACAACCAGCACCGACATGCCGAGCGCTGCCGATCCGCTGAGCGCTGTAACAGTCGCCACCAAAAATGGTCCAATGAAACTGGTGGCCCGCCCTGCCAGCGCATAGATACCAAAATAGCGGCCTGACTCTTCCGGTTTAATGCTGCGCGCAAACCATGACCGCGATGATGCCTGTACCGGTCCGAAAGCTGCACCGATCATTAATCCGTAAATCAGATAAGCATGTTCAGCAGGTGTTGCGAACAATCCTTTGACATCCGTCGGTGCGAAGGAAATTAAGCCAAAAATCGTATAGTCGTGGCCTGTCGATACAATACCAAGCGTCGCGATGAAAAGCAGGATGATTGAGCCAAGGACAACCACCTTTGATCCGACCCGTGTATCGAGCTTGCTTGCAAGCAAGCAACTGAAAATCGCCATGACATTGAGGATCATGCCGAACAGACCAATTTCGGTGATCGACCAGCTGAATAGCACCGCCGCATAGCCAGCTCCAAGCGCCAGCAAAGCATTAACGCCATCCTGATAAACCATACGCGCAATCAGAAAGCGAACAATCCCCGGACGTTTGCGAACTTCCCCAAGCGTCTTTTTCAGTTCGCTCAAACCTGAGCGCAAAGCTGGTGCAAGTTTCTCACCCTTTGCCACATCAGGCGTGAAGAAAAACATCGGCAGGATAAATACAAAATACCAGAGGGCAGAAATCGGTCCGGCTATGCGTCCATCTTCGCCTTTTGCTGGATCAATCCCAAACAGCGGATCAATTCCGATGATTGTTTTTCCTGTTTCTGGTGAAGCCGCCAGACAAAACACGATGAAAATCAGCACCGTCATGCCACCAAGATAGCCAAGTCCCCAGGCAATATTCGACACCCGGCCAATATCTTTTTGTGGGACAAGCCTTGGCATCATGGAATCATTGAAGACAATGGAAAACTCTGCGGCAATCATTGCCAGCGCAAAGGCAAACAGCACCCAATAAATATTGGCACCCGGAACAGCGAACCACAGCGTGCAAAGTGCCGTAATTTTGATAATTGCAAAGAAGGCTATCCAAGGTTTTCGTGGACCCGTTCTGTCCGACACAGCCCCCAAAATTGGCGAGAGGATCGCTACGGCAAGCCCTGCTGCTGCAAAGCCATAGCCCCATGCAATTTGCCCAGCCTCGGGGCTCTCTGCCATGCGGGAGATGAAGTAAGGGCCGAAAATAAACGTCGTCACAACTGTAAAAAACGGCTGAGCCGCCCAGTCAAAAAATATCCAGCCCCACACACCCCGGCGTGAAGAATAGCTGTCCTTCGGCATTGCATTTTCCGTCATATGTCGCGCCCATCCCCCGTCAAGCGCTCCGAACTTACACTGCTCGCTTTCACACCACAACAAAGCAAAAAGGGCAGCCTGAGCTGCCCTTTTCAATAGCGGTTAATCGTATCTTATTGCGTCAAGTCTGACATAAGTCCGGCTGCAACAGCGAGACGTGAGACGGTGAGATCACCGCCCTCAGTCAATGCAACCATACGATTTCGGACCTGATCAATACGCGCCGCATCTTCTGCGAACCATGCCGCTGCCGCGTCATTGTCCTTGCCATACTTCTTGAGTGCCGCAATCGTGATACCACGAGCTGCCTGCGTGATCGTATCGCTCGCACGCGACAGCGCCAGTCCGTCATAATAGTCGGTGACAGGAATGGTGCGGGCCGCTTCTTCGATACGTCCAATGCGGAAAGCTTCCGAAACGCCGAAATATGCCTTGGCGGTTGCCACCAGATCAGCATTGGCCAGATGTGCAATCAACGCAATATCCGGCATGATGCCTGCAAGCTGTAGATTGGCCAGACGCTGTGCAAGCTTCTCTGGCGCACCCTTTTCAACAAAGGCTGCCTTGTCAGACTGAACGGCCTCAATGAGGTAATCCGGCATCAGACCATCGAAGCGTGGCTCAAGCGCTGCACGAGCAGTGGTGATGGTGTTCACCAGTTCCGTTAGGTTTGCACGCGTTGTGTCGTTGCGCAGTACCCATGCTGTCGTTGCCAGCAGCATTTCGCCAACCAGATGATAGAACTGGTTCTGCACATCGCCAGCAACTTTGTTGTCGAGCGCATCAATCGCGTCATAGATCGCATCGATCTCAAAGCCATCACGCACAGCTACATAAGCGCGGACGATATCGGCAGGCGACTTGCCGGTCGTGTCGGCCAGACGGCTGATAAAGGTGATACCGCCGCGATTAATGATATCGTTAGCCAGCAAAGTAGCAACGATTTCGCGCTTCAGACGATGGTTTGAAATTTCCTCAGCATAGGTTTTGACCATACGCTTCGGGAAATAACCAAACAGCAGCTGCTCAAAATATGGCTCATCAGGCAGTTTGCTTGCAACCACATCGTCCGACAGCGACAGCTTGGCATAAGCGAGCAGAACCGCGAGTTCTGGACGCGTCAGCGGCTGGCCGGATTTCTGACGATCATTGAGCACCGCATCCGAAGGCAGGTATTCGACCTTGCGGTCCAATAGCTTACGGGCTTCAAGTTCGGCCATGAAGCGTGCCTGGTAAGGCAGCTCGGTAAGACCATGGAGTTCGCTCAAAGACAATGCAAGCGGCTGGAGATAGTTGTTGCGCAACACCAGTTCTGACACATCGTCAGTCATACTAACCAGCAGCTTGTCGCGCGCAGGACGCTTCAATTTACCGGAACGCATGGCAGCAGCCAGTGCAATCTTGATGTTAACCTCAACGTCAGAGCAATTCACACCTGCCGAGTTGTCGATAGCATCGGTATTGTTGCGACCGCCGGTCAGCGCATATTCGATACGTCCGCGCTGCGTCAGGCCAAGATTTGCACCTTCGCCGATTACCCGTGCACGCACTTCCGAACCCGTGATGCGGATTGCATCATTGGCTCGATCACCAACCTGCGCATCGGTCTCAGCAGTCGAGCGAATATAAGTGCCGATACCACCGAACCACAGAAGATCGACCTGCGCTTTCAGGATCGTCGTCATGATTTCTTGCGGCGAAGCAGTGGTTTTGCCAAGTCCGATGGCCTTGGCTGCTTCCGCTGAAAGTGTGATCGTCTTTTGGCTACGGCTATAGACGCCACCACCTTCCGACAGCTTCGAGCGATCATAATCCTGCCAGCTCGAGCGTGGGAGATCGAACAAACGCTTACGCTCTGCAAAGCCGTCAGCAGGGACCGGGTTTGGATCGATGAAGATGTCGCGATGATCGAATGCTGCAACCAACCTGATCTGCTCAGACAACAGCATACCATTGCCGAACACGTCGCCCGACATATCACCCACACCAGCAACCGTGAACGGCTCCATCTGAATGTCTGTGTCGAGTTCACGGAAATGCCGCTTCACGGCTTCCCACGCACCGCGCGCGGTGATGGCCATACCCTTATGATCGTAACCAGCAGAACCGCCCGATGCGAAAGCATCATCAAGCCAGAAGTCATGCGCCTGGCTGATCGCATTCGCCGTATCGGAGAATGTCGCCGTGCCCTTGTCAGCAGCAACTACGAAATAAGGATCATCCTTATCGTGACGAACAACATCGACAGGCGGTACAACATCATTGTCATGGATATTGTCAGTGACGGAGAGAAGCGTCGAGATAAACACCTTGTAAGCGTCACGACCGGCTTCAAACACTGCATTGCGATCACCGCCAACCGGCAGACGCTTCGGATAGAAGCCACCCTTGGCACCAACCGGCACGATCACCGCATTCTTAACCTGCTGTGCTTTTACGAGACCCAGGACTTCTGTGCGATAATCCTGTGCGCGGTCCGACCAGCGCAGACCACCACGTGCAACAGCGCCAAAGCGTAGATGTACGCCTTCAACTTCAGGGCCATAAACGAAGATTTCGCGATAAGGGCGCGGATCAGGCAGACCTTCGACAAGCCGCGGATTGAGCTTGAACGCGAATGTTACGCGTGGGTTGCCCTCGCCATCAGGCTGATAGGCATTGGTGCGCAGCGTTGCTTCGATCAGATTGCGGAAACGACGCAGAATCTGGTCATCATCAATGCTTGGTACGCCGAGAAGTGCGGTTTCAATTGCATCAACAAGTTTGGTTTCAGCAGCATCGCGACGCTTAGCCGATGGGTTGAAACGCAGATCAAACAGCGAATAGAGATCGTTAGCGATTTCTGGATAGCGATTTAATGCTGCCGCGATAAAGCCCTGCGAATAAGCAATACCCGCCTGTTGTAGATAACGACCATAGGCGCGCAGGATCATGATCTGACGTGCGCTCAAACGTGCAGTCTGCACCAGCGCATTATAAGCATCATTGTCAGCGAGACCGTCCCACACAGTGCGGAACACATCTTCCAGCATCTCGCCATCGTCGGACAAATCGACCGGCGCGCCATAAGCATTTACGAGCTGCATGTCGTGTACGTAAACGGCAGCGCCGTCTTTGCCGGCTAATGGAAGATCAATCGTCTGCTCGCTAACCACACGGAAGCCCATGTTTTCAAGAAGCGGCACACGCTGCGACAGCACAACCGGCGCACCATGATGATAGATCTTCAGCGAAACTGCATCCGGTCCATCAGTACGATAGCGATAGAAGTCCACAAACAGCGGAGCTTCTGCACTCAGACCAGCAATACGCTGCGCATCGATAAGCGCTTCCGGAGCTGTGAAGATTTCACGATAGGATTGCGGGAAGCTTGAAGCGAGTGCGACAGTCTTCGCATCAGCGCTATCCGCGCTTTCACGCACGGCATCGTCCCATGTACGAACGATCGAACGCACTTCTTCTTCCAGCGCATCGCGATTCACATGCGGCGTTGAACGCTCATGACGACGGATGACGAACTGCACACGCGTCAAGCCGTTCTGCAAGAACACCGGATGGAATTCGAAGCTGTCGCCGCTATAAATATCAACCAGATAACGACCGATCTTTTCACGCACAACAGAATCGTAACGGTCGCGCGGAATGTAAACGAGTACGGTGGCAAAACGGCCAAAGCGATCCAGACGTGGAACAGCGCGCACACGCGGACGTTCGCCCAATGCCAGAATAAGTTCTGCATTGGCTGTCAGGCTTTCCGTATCAATCTGGAAAAGCTCATCGCGCGGATATTCTTCCAGCACGTTGATAAGCGCCTTACCCGAATGGTCTTCGCGGTTAAAGCCAAGATGCTTAATGACCGCATCAGCCTTTGAACGGATGAACGGGATGCCGGCAACAGAGCTTGTATAAGCAACGGAAGTAAACAGACCGACGACACGAAGCTCACCAATGGCTTCGCCATTTGGCCCGAAAATCTTCACGCCAACATAATCGAGATAAGACCGGCGATGTATAAGCGAAAGCGAGTTCGCCTTGGTTACGATCAGCGGTTCACTGCCGTCGAGGAAGTCTGTGATTTCGCGTGGCGTCGCCTTGTCATCATCGTCCTTACGCAGAACGCGGACTTCGCCGTCATTGAGAATGCCAAGCGTTTCCTTATTCGGAACCAGATCACGCTTGTCGCCCTTGCCCTTGAAGGTCAGTTCGCGCATTCCGAGGAAGATGAAGCGGTTATCACGCAGCCATTCAAGAAAAGCGATTGCTTCCGGCATGGCCGGATCAAGTGTGAGTTTCTGAACGCGTTTGTAATCATCAATCGCCACATCGAGGCGCTTGATCATCGGCTTCCAGTCGCTGACGGCTGAACGAACCTGTCCAAGCACACGCTTGATTGCAGCAGTCAGATCGGCCTTGGCCTGCTTATCGAGCAGTGGCAGGTGAATCTGCACAAGACTGACGCGCTCGACGCCCTTAGCAGGTGCGAGCTGCGATGCTTCGCCCAAAATAGTCAGGCCATCTTTTTCCCGCTCAATATCGAGAACCGGGTGAACAACCATGAAAATCTGGCTGACATGATCGTTCAGCTCACCCATGATCGAGTCAAGCAGGAACGGCATGTTGTCATTGACGATGGTAATGACGCTGACAGGACGGCCATGGCGTTCGATACTGTTATCGACGCTGATAATGCTCTTACCCTTGCGATAGGATTCAAGCGCTTCAAAGCCATACTGGGCAGATTTATCGAGCGCTGCGGCATCATAAGCCGCGAGATCTTCGGGCGGTGCCCATTCGAAAAGAAGCTGCGAAAATGCGGTTAGCGTCTTCGACTTTCCTCCCTTCTTCTCCTCCTTGGCTGCCTTGGAACCCTTGATTTTGCTCGACCGATCCTGCTTTGCAGTCACGTCGGATACTCCTGTCATGATGGCAATGCGCGCCAAACTAGCAGATTGCCCACTCGTTTCGATGACAAATCGTTGAAAACAACCAAATATTTCCGTGAAAGTCAGAAAATTCGCATCTAATCCATTTAAATTGGAACAAAACTTCGGAAAGCTTTTGAAAAATTTCAGAATGTGCCGTTGAGGCTGTACGGAAATGACACAGCTTCTTTACGTAAGCGTCACAAAAGCTAAATTTCGCCACAAATCATGGCCGAATCTGATGCTGTTAACGGCCCTTAAAGTTCGATGAGATGGTCATCCAATTCATTGACATTATGCGCGCCTGCCGGGAAATTTTTCTCCAGCAAATCGCCTGCCTGGCCAATCGCCAACACAAAGCCTTCGGCCACTTCCGAGCGTGATGCATGATGGGTCAGCGTGGCAACGATGCTGTTCCATTCGTCCTGCTCAACCCGCGCATGAATACCCGCATCGGCAATCACTTCTGCATAATGTTCAGCCATCGATACAAACAACAGGATGCCGGTGCGATGTTCGGTGATATGGACATTGCGCGCCAGAAACTGCTGCAAAGCATTGAGATGTGCGCGCTTGTAGCGAATGCGACGCGGCACCAGCAGCATCCGCACTGTCGGCACAAACCAGAGCAGCGCCATCGCTGTGGCAAACGCCGCAAGTATGGCAAGGCCAAACATTGGTAGGCTAATGTCAAACCAATACCAATGCGCGAGAAAAGCCATGATAACCGAAGCAAGCAGAATACCGCAGGTCGCAACAAAACCCGCTGCAAAGAAATAGTCATCACTGGTGCGCGCCAGCACTGCGTAGATTTCACCACTCGTATTGGCTTCCGCCGCACGGATAGCCACTGCAATGCGCTCGTGATCCTGTTCGCTGATAAGGTTTTTATCACTCATAAAACTTTTCCCTACCAGCTTCCTGAGGCACCGCCGCCACCTGATGAACCGCCACCGCCGGAGAACCCGCCACCACCGCTGCTACCGCCAGATGACCAGCCCCCACCCGAAGACCGACCACCGCCTGAGCCGCCTCTTGAGTTGAAATCCATCACCATACCGAGCCAGCGATATTTGCCGGGTCCGATCTTTTGACCAAAAATCGGTGTCAGGATCGCCATGCCAAAGCCGCCAAAGAAGATCACAGCCCAGAAAATGATGAAGATCACAAAGATCCAGTCGATGTCATCGGAACCAGAACTGGTCTGAACATTCCGCTTGGCACGCGCTTCGAGTTCCGCGCCATCGCCTGATAACACCGACAAAATGCCATCGACGCCCTGCACGATTCCTTCGGAAAAATTACCGCTGCGGAACTCCGGAATTATCGTGCCATTGATGATAACGCTCGACAGCGCGTCAGTCATCGTGCCTTCAAGACCATATCCGACCTCGATACGCACCTTGCGATCATTAGGAGCCACCACAAGCAGGATACCGTTATTCTCCTGCTTTTGCCCCAATGCCCATGCGCGAAACAGGCGGTTTGAATAGCTTTCGATGTCTTCGCCATTGAGACTCGGCAGCGTTACCACAACAACCTGATCGGACGACTTTGCTTCAAAATCGGCCAACTTCTGCTTGAGTTGCTGTAGCTGCGACGGATCGATAATCCCGGCCGCATCAACCACACGACCTGTCAGTGCCTGTGTCGGCTTTGCCGCATCCTGCGCATTCGCGCCGACCGCAACAAAACTTGCAAACAGGAAAAGCAGAAACGCTGCAAGCAATCGTGGTCCATTCAGACCACGAACCACCGCATCACGCATGGGGAGCAAAGCTGCCACGGGTCGCCCGATCCGTTTTTAAAATTTGACCTGTGGTGCGCTCTGGCTTGACGCATCGGCACTGAATGTCTGCATTGGTGCAGCATCGCGATACCAGATCCATGTCCAGATCATCGTCGGCATAGTGCGGATCGATGTATTATAGACGCGGACCGCTTCAATATAATCGCGTCGGGCCACAGCGATACGGTTTTCCGTCCCTTCCAGCTGCGATTGCAGCGCTAGGAAGTTCTGATTGGCCTTCAGATCAGGATAACGCTCCACCACCACCATCAGGCGCGAAAGCGCGCTGGTGAGGTTTGCCTGATTGTCCTGAAACTGCTTGAAGAGTTCAGGATTGTTCAATGTCTCCGGCGTAATCTGCACTTGCGTCGCCTTGGCGCGCGCTTCGATCACGGCTTCCAGCGTTTCCTTTTCGTGTGCCGCATAGCCCTTCACGGTTTCTACCAGATTGGGCACCAGATCAGCGCGGCGCTGATACTGGTTCTGCACTTCGCTCCATGCGGCTTTCGCCTTCTCATCATTGGTTGGAATTGTGTTGAAACCGCACGCCGAAAGCAGCGGCACCAAAACAGCCAAACCCAGGGCAACGAAAATGCGACGGAATGAAAACGCACGAATAGCCGTTACAGCCGACATGGTATTCTCCTGAACAGGGCGCTTTTTCAGCGCTGTAAAACTCTATGCTCGCATATGCACACTGACGAAAATGCGAGCCGTCAAATCAATAGGATAGACGAAAACTGCGCGTTTTCCAGTCGTTTAATTTCAGGGCAGAATAGAAACAAAAAAGGCAGCGGATTGCTCCGCTGCCTTTCCATTCGCAAGTTGCGAAAAATTATTCGCTTGCAGCTTCTTCAGCTGGAGCAGCTGCTGCGGCAGCAGCGGCTTCTGCTTCAGCAGCAGCCTTTGCAGCTGCATCTTCTTCAGCCTGCTTAGCCATAGCAAGACGTTCCTGAGCCTTCTTGCCTGGCAGACCCTTGGTCAGGTTGCTGCGTTCTTCACGCTTTGCAATACCTGCCTGATCGAGGAAGCGAAGAACGCGATCTGTTGGCTGTGCGCCCTGTGCAATCCAATGCTGAATGCGGTCAGCGTCGAGCTTTACGCGTTCTGCGTCTTTCGCAAGCATTGGGTTCCATGCGCCAACGGTTTCGATGAAACGGCCGTCGCGTGGGCTGCGAGCGTCAGCAACAACAACGTGGTAGTAAGGACGCTTCTTGGAACCAGCGCGTGCGAGACGAATCTTAAGAGCCATTTTTTCTTTCCTTTAGTCAATTATCCTGCCCTGTCGGGCAATTTGTTAAAACAGTTCGGTTGTTTAGTTTCCGCTGTGATTGGCAGCGGCATGCTCATGGTGCCGAATGACTTCCTTCACGATGAAATTCAGGAATTTTTCGGCAAAATCTGGATCCAGATGGGCATCAACAGCCAGCGCGCGCAGACGCTCAACCTGACGCTTCTCACGGGCCGGGTCAGCAGCAGCAAGGCCGCGCTCGGCTTTCAAGACACCCACAGCTTTTGTGCAGCGAAAACGCTCAGCAAGCATATGGATGAGTGCCGCATCGATGTTATCGATGGAAGCACGCAAAGAGAGAAGTTCAGCGGGTACAGTGTTCTGTTCGTCAGCCATCTTACTCACTTCTTCTTCGGCAGGCCGGGAAGACCGCCACCAAAGCCCGGAAGCTTAGGACCGCCCAAACCCGGCAGACCTCCACCGGGAAGGCCAGGCATTCCGCCGCCTTTAGTCAGACCAGCAGCTTCCGCCTGTTTGGCAAGCGCTTCAAGCTGCTTGGGGTCCATCTTGGACAGATCAGGCATACCGCCCATGCCACCACCAAGACCGCCAAGGCCCATCTTGCCAGCAAGACCGCCCATCATCTGCTTCATCATTCCGCCCTTGCCTTTGCCCATGACTTTCATCATGTCGGCCATCTGGCGGTGCATCTTGAGAAGCTTGTTAATGTCGGCAGAACTGGTGCCGGAACCCTTAGCAATGCGCTGCTTGCGGCTGTGCTTGAGCAGATCAGGATTGGCGCGCTCGGCTTTGGTCATCGAACCGATGATGGCAATCTGACGATCAAAAACCTTGTCATCAAGACCGGCAGCTGCTGCCTTGTCCTTCATGCCACCCATGCCGGGCATCATACCCATAATGCTGCCCATACCGCCGAGCTTCTTCATCTGGCCAAGCTGATCAGCAAGATCATTCAGATCGAACTTGCCCGACTGCATCTTCTTAGCCATCGCTGCGGCTTTTTCGGCATCGATGTTTTCAGCAGCTTTTTCGACGAGCGAAACAATGTCGCCCATGCCCAAGATTCGATCAGCAATACGCTTTGGATAAAACTCCTCAAGCGCATCCATCTTTTCGCCAGTGGCGATCAGCTTGATAGGCTTACCGGTGATTGCGCGCATCGAAAGTGCAGCACCGCCACGTCCATCGCCGTCCATACGGGTCAGCACGATGCCGGTAATGCCAACGCGCTCATCAAAGTTGCGCGCGAGATTAACCGCATCCTGACCAGTCAGACTGTCGGCAACGAGCAGAATTTCATGCGGATTGGCGGCTTTGCGGATATCCGCCATTTCCACCATCAGCGGCTCGTCGATATGCGTACGACCAGCGGTATCAAGGATCACCACATCATGACCGCCAAGCTTTGCAGCCTGAACGGCGCGCTTGGCGATTTCAACTGGCGTCTGACCAGCGATGATCGGCAATGTATCGACAGAAGTCTGAATACCGAGCTGACGAAGCTGTTCCTGTGCTGCCGGACGACGCGTATCAAGCGACGCCATCAACACCTTTTTACGCTGACGTTCTGTCAGGCGCTTGGAAAGCTTGCCCGTCGTTGTTGTCTTACCCGAGCCCTGCAAACCAACCATCATAATGACGACAGGCGCTGGTGCGTTCAGATCAACTGTAACGCCTTCGGTACCGAGCATTTCGATAAGTTCGTCATGGACGATCTTAACGACCATCTGGCCGGGCTTAATGCTTTTGAGAATTTCAGCGCCGACAGCCTTCTCACGAACACGGTCGGTGAAAGAACGAACCACTTCCAGCGAAACGTCGGCTTCAATGAGCGCACGACGCACTTCGCGCAGCGCAGCCGCCACGTCGCTTTCGGAGAGAGCGCCGCGTCCGGTCAGGCCGTTTAGAATGGAGCCAAGACGCTCCTGAAGTGATTCAAACATCTAATTTCCTTTTAATCCGCGAGGAGGCTCAGTGCTTCACCGGGATAGATCGTTCTTTGATCAAACCAGTTCAAGAACCAACCAAAGCGATACATCACCCGAGGGCGCATCGCGCTGTCGGATGTGGACCTCCGGGATCGTTTTATACCAAATGGGTCCCGGTCGGTGGCTCGCGTTCTGAAGATCGCGGATAGATTGGTTGAGGCTTTAAGGCGGAGAGCCCGTAATGTCAAGCAAAAGCCCGAAAACGGGAGTCCAGAACGCGTCATCTTTGCCTATAAAACACAGTTATGGCGATTGGATTTACCAAAACTTGAACAATGCATGAGACAAGGACTATAAGCGCAGCGCCGCTTTGAAGGCTTTCAGCCTCATTGCGACATGACATTCGGTGTAAAGAATGGCAAATTCGCGCCGAGGTAGAATCAACTCCAAAGGAGATACGTATGGCATTGTTTGCCAAGGGCCGGACATGGACGGCAGCAGCAGTTCTTGCAGTAAGCATGATGGCTGGTACAAGCATCGTCGAAGCAGCCCAATGTGGCAACAATGGCGCTGGCTATAATGCCTGGCTCCAGCAGACAGTCAAGGAAGCGCAGTCGCGCGGCATTGGCAATCGCGCCATCAACGCTCTGAAGAACACCAAATATGCGCAGGCTACAATCAATGCCGACCGCAATCAGAAGAGCTTCAAGCTGACGTTTGAACAGTTCATGCAGAAGCGTGGCGCAAACACCATCATTCAGCGCGGCAAGTCGATCAAGAAGCAGAATGCAGCGCTCTTCGCAGCAATCGAAAAGCGCTATGGCGTTCCTGCTGGCCCACTGATCGCGATCTGGGGTATGGAAACAGGCTTCGGTGCTTATCTTGGCAAGCAGCACACGCTTTCTGCTGTCGCAACGCTGGCATATGATTGCCGCCGCAGCGATTTCTTCACCAACCAGCTTTATTCGGCGCTCAAGCTAATCGACAATGAAGATCTTGATCCAAATGCTGTCGGCGCGATGCACGGCGAAATTGGCCAGACCCAGTTCCTGCCAGCGAACGTTCTGAAATATGGCGTTGACGGTGATGGCAGCGGTCACATCGACATGGCACGTTCAAAGGCTGACGCGCTTTACTCGACAGCAAACTTCCTCGTCGGCCACGGCTGGAAACGCGGTGCTGGCTACCAGCCGGGTGAACCAAACTACGGCGCAATCCAGGGTTGGAATGCTGCGCAGGTTTACCAGCGCGCTATTGCCGTCATGGGCAAAGCAATCGACGAATAATCATAGATACGGCGAAGCAAGCATTATGCTTCGCCATATTAAGAATAAAGAAAAGCCCCGATTTTCGGGGCTTTTTTGTTTTATGCGGTTGGCTCAGTAGTGTTTGCAACTGCAACGTCAGGCCGCTTAAAATCGCCTGTCTGCTGGTCCATCACCCACAGTTCGCCGGTCGAAATATCGAACCA
The DNA here is from genome assembly GCF_049199085.1 of Ochrobactrum sp. EDr1-4. Taxonomy (NCBI): domain Bacteria; kingdom Pseudomonadati; phylum Pseudomonadota; class Alphaproteobacteria; order Hyphomicrobiales; family Brucellaceae; genus Ochrobactrum; species Ochrobactrum sp. EDr1-4. The sequence continues at coordinate 27,435 of NZ_JBLZOF010000006.1, read as the reverse complement.
TGCGCCATAAAGGGTAAGCTTGCCCTTCTTCTCAAGAATATCGACACATGGGAATGTGCGAAGATTGTTGAGCGAATAACGGATCGAAATGCGTTCCAGCGCTGTCTGACGTTCTGTCGGTGTCATCAGATCATTACCGCTGATCGTTTCCGCAGCCGGTGCAATCAGGCTCATCCACTTGCCAATGAAATCGCTTGGTGAAAGCGGTGCAAATTGAGTATCAAGCGCTGCCTTGATACCGCCGCATCGGCCATGGCCCATGACAACAATATTCTTTACCTTGAGGCTCTGCACGGCAAATTCTAGTGCAGCCGAAGCCGCATGGAATTCGCCATCAGGCTCATAAGGTGGAATAAGATTGGCAACATTGCGCAAAACGAACATTTCGCCCGGCGCAGAGTTGAAAATTGTTTCTGGAGCGGCGCGGGAATCGCAGCAGGCAATGACCAGTGTTTCTGGTGCCTGACCTTTTTCAGCGAGTTCCTTATAACGTGCCGTTTCAGACGCGAAATGCTCGCTCATGAAGGTTTGGTAACCGGCGAGGAGTGAATCTGGAATATCAGCCATGACTTTCCATTATCCCTATCGAAAACGCAGAGCAATCAAAAAACATCGGACCATAATCCTTGCGACCCGTTGCCGCTTACGAGAGTTCTATGCACGCAAGCCTTTGGTCGGATGAACCAGCCGCCTCGTCTGCACCATCGCCATTGGTGTGGCCAAACTCGATGCATCAGCTTCCAGCATCAGCTCATCAGCTCCGCGCTTTGCTGAACGCGCCATGATTTCAAATACGGCTGCCGTGGTGCTTTGGAGTGATTTTTCCTCCGAGAAACCAGCAAGTCTGCGTGCCAAAAACACCGCAGAGGTAAGATCACCAAGGCCATTGGTTGGCCCATCAACACAACGATGTTCCGCCATAAGCGCTGAGGTCGGCGTCAGCAAAATGTTACCGATGCTACCCGTCATCAGCGGAAACGCCGATGTTACCAGCATCGTTGCCGGTCCGGTATCAAGGGATGCTTCCATCAATGCCTTGTTGTCTTCCAGCTCAACACCTGTCAGCCAAGAAAGCTCAAAACGATTGGGCGTTGCAATATCCGCAAGCGGCATCAGATGGTCACGAATATCGATTGCTGTCGCTTCCGGTACATAAAGCCCCTTCTGATCGCCAATCACCGGATCACAAAGATAAAGCGCTTTGGGATTGCGTTCTTTGACCTTTTTAACCAGCCCCGCAACGGCCTGAGCTTGTTCCGAATTGCCAAGATAACCGGTCAGGATCGCGCCCACTTCTCCAAGCCAGGGTGCGCGCTCAAGATCCTGCATAAGCGTTGCAAACTCTTGTGGAGGCGGCACGATGCGTCCTGCAGGACCATGGCCTGGATGCCACGGCAGCACCACTGTCGGCACAGCCCAAACGGGGAAACCGAGCGTTTCGAGTGCGAATACGGCGGCGCGATTTCCAACGGAACCGCGCACGACATGGCTTGAGATGACAATAACGGTTGTCGCGTCCGAAGGCGCAGAAAGCGTCATGTTAAACCTGGCTTTGCATGAGATAGGAAATGAGCCAAACGATAATCGCCAGCGTGATGATGAGACCAAGCCACCGCCCGATGCGCGTGGCCCAAAGTTCGATAGGGTCGTTTTCAGGAGCATCGACGGCAGAAAGATGTTTGCTTGTACGAGAAAGCCCGCGCCGAACAATGGCTTGCGGGCCTGTTTGCTCACGCGCAAGCCTCTCAAGAATACGCTCAGCTTCATCCTGACGCTCGCGTCCCGGATTTCCGCCCTCGCCTATGCCCGCCTGATGGCGTTCTCCCATGTACTGCCTGCCTTCAAGAAAGACTCGTGCCCCGGATGAGACGATATAGCATCATGCCCGGAAGGCAGTTCTGCAAGCAGAATATTGTCTGCTTATGTCAGTTTCACGATGAGCTTACCGAAATTACCGCCTTCTAGCATCGAAATGAAAGCCTTTGGGGCATTTTCAAGCCCCTCGACAATGTCTTCGCGATAGCGAACTTGACCATCAGCAATCCACTTCGCCATATCATGATAAAAAGCTGGACGCTGATCAGCAAAATCACGCTGGATGAAACCGCGAATAGTCAGGCTTTTGGTCAGGATATCGCGCATCAGCAGCGGCATGCGGTCAGGTCCGTCAAACGCGCCCTTCTGATTATATTGCGCAATCAGACCGCAAACCGGAATACGTGCAAACGGATTGAGAAGCGGCAGAACTGCATCAAAAACCTTGCCGCCAACATTCTCGAAATAAACATCAATGCCCTTCGGACAAGCCAACGCCAGTTCCTGAGCGAAATTATCGGAGCGATGATCAAGTGCTTCATCAAAGCCAAATTCATCAATCAGTGCTTTGCATTTGTCAGGCCCACCAGCAATGCCGACGGCACGCGCGCCTTTAAGCTTGGCGATCTGACCGACAGCGGAGCCAACGGGTCCGGTTGCTGCCGCAACAACAACAGTTTCACCCTCTTTGGGCTGACCAATGGTCAACAAGCCAGAATAAGCGGTAAATCCCGGCATCCCCATCACACCAAGCGCCGTTGTGACCGGCGCTTGCTTCGGGTCGAGTTTGCGCAATGTTGATGCATCGGCAACCGCATAGCTCTGCCAGCCCGAATGCGAGAGAACAAAATCGCCGGGAAGAAATCCCGCGCTGTTGCTTTTTACAACTTCGCCGACCGTGCCACCCTCCATTGGAGCACCGATCTCAACCGGAGCAGCATAGGATTTGGCTGCACTCATGCGCCCGCGCATATAGGGATCCAGCGACAGATAGCGGATTTTGAGCAGAACCTCGCCTTCACCCGGCTCAGGAATTGCGGCTTCATCAAGACGGAAATTGTCGGCACTTGGCTTTCCATCCGGGCGCGATGCAAGGACGATCCGCTGATTGATTTTTCCGCTCATAAATCCGTCTCCTGATATTCTCGATAAGACGTAATCTAGTGCGCGTTCAGGAAAAGTGCACCTGATTCATTGCAAAGATCGATAAAGAAAAACTCGCCCATGGCGGGGGCACCATGAGCGAGGTCTCTCACTTGGAGAAAGACTAACTCGTTAGTCCATCGTCGGGATAACGAACTCTGCGCCATCCTTAACGCCATGCCGTGCGCCCGCAGCAGAGCGAGGACGCACAACATGAAAAACGTCTGGCGTTAGCCCATCGTTGGGATGACGAACTCCGCGCCATCTTTAACGCCTGACGGCCAACGCGAGGTGACAGTCTTGGTCTTTGTGTAGAAGCGGAATGCATCCGGACCGTGCTGGTTGAGATCGCCAAAGCCCGAAGCTTTCCAGCCACCAAAGGTGTAGTAAGCAATTGGAACTGGGATCGGCACATTGATACCAACCATGCCAACCTGAACGCGGCTTGCGAAATCGCGCGCTGCATCGCCATCACGGGTGAAGATCGCAACGCCATTGCCGTATTCATGTTCGTTCGGCAGAGCGAGCGCTTCTTCGTAAGTCTTGGCGCGAACTACCGAGAGAACGGGACCGAAGATTTCTTCCTTATAGATGCGCATGTCGGATGTGACGTTATCGAACAGGCAGCCACCCATGTAGAAGCCGTCTTCATAGCCCTGCATCTTGAAGCCACGGCCATCGACAACGAGCTTCGCGCCTTCTTCAACACCAAGGTCAACATAGCCACGCACACGATCAAGCGCTGCTTTTGAGACCAGCGGGCCGTAATCAGCAGAATTATCAGTCGAGGTGCCAATTTTCAGCGCTTCAACGCGTGGAATGAGCTTTTCCATCAAACGGTTTGCGGTGTCTTCACCAACAGGGACAGCAACCGAAATCGCCATGCAGCGTTCGCCAGCCGAACCGTAGCCAGCACCGATCAATGCATCAACGGTTTGATCCATATCGGCATCCGGCATGATCAGCATGTGGTTCTTGGCACCACCGAAGCACTGAACGCGCTTACCGTTCGAGCAACCACGACCATAAATATACTGCGCGATTGGCGTCGAGCCAACGAAGCCAATGGCCTGTACGTCCGGATCGTCGAGCAGCGCGTCGACCGCATCCTTGTCACCATTGACGACGTTGAAAATGCCAGCGGGAAGACCAGCTTCCATGAACAATTCAGCAAGGCGCATCGGTACGCCCGGATCGCGCTCTGAAGGCTTGAGAATAAAGGCGTTACCGCAAGCAATCGCCGGACCGGCTTTCCAAAGCGGGATCATCGCTGGGAAGTTGAACGGCGTGATGCCAGCAACAACGCCAAGCGCCTGACGCATCGAATAGGTGTCGATACCTGTACCGGCATTGTCGGTGAACTCACCCTTGAGCATATGCGCCGAGCCGAGGCAGACTTCCACAACTTCAAGACCACGCTGAATGTCGCCCTTGGCGTCAGCAATCGTCTTGCCATGTTCGCGGGCAAGCAGTTCTGCAAGGCTGTCATATTCGGCTTCAACCAATTCAAGGAACTTGCGCAGAATACGCACGCGACGCTGCGGGTTTGTAGCAGCCCAAGCAGGCTGGGCAGCTTTGGCGTTTTCGACTGCCGCACGCACTTCATCCTTGGTTGCCAGGGCAACTGTGCCCTGCACCGAACCGTCAAGCGGCTGATAAATATCTGTGGTGCGTCCGCTTTTTCCAGCAACATGCTTGCCGCCGATGAAATGTCCTACAGTGCGCATCGAAATGCCTCCCAGCTGTTGTGTTCCATAAGGCGACATACGAGCCACCCTTCTCGAGGTGCATCTTGACTCTGCAAATTCATGATTGCAAGTCGCTGAAAAGCGTATCCGTTGTGCATTTTTTATAGTACGATTTTGTAAAGATCACGCTCACGCAGAGAATGCCATGAACTGGGATGATATTCGGATATTTCTGGCTGTTGCACGTTCGGGTCAGATTCTCGGAGCAGCAAAGCGACTTGGCATTAACCACACAACCGTTGCGCGCCGTCTGACAGCGCTTGAAGCGGCTCTGTCGACCACGCTTTTGACGCGCCGCACAAATGGGTCGACACTCACCCATGCGGGCGAAGAATTTCTGCTGGCAGCAGAACGCATGGAAGCGGAAATGCTCTCCGCACGTTCACATATCGGCAATGCCGATGTTGCAGTTTCCGGAACGGTGCGTATTGGAGCACCCGATGGCTTTGGCGTGAATTTTCTCGCTCCGCGACTGGCACGGCTCACACAGCAATATCCTGACCTGACTATTCAGCTGGTTCCCGTGCCGCGCTCGTTTTCGCTGTCACGACGCGAGGCTGATATTGCGATTACCGTCGAACGCCCGGAACAAGGACGGCTGATCGCACGCAGGCTGGTGGACTATACGCTCGGCCTATACGCGCATCGCAGCTATCTTGAAGAACACGGCACACCGCAAAGCACCGAAGAGCTGAGCAATCACAGGCTGATTGGCTATGTCGAAGATCTTGTCGTCAATCCATCACTGGCCTATGCGCCCGAAATAAGCCGCGACTGGAAGCCGGATTTTGAAGTTTCCAGTGCACTTGGCCAGGTGGAAGCGGTTCGAGCAGGTGCTGGTATCGGCATCCTTCACGCGTTTATTGCGAGGGCTGATCCCGATCTTATACCGCTGTTCCCAGATCGCACGATCCGGCGCGCTTACTGGCTGACTTATCATGAATCCGCACGCACGTTGCGGCGTGTCACGGCAGTTTCGGCGCTAATTTCAGAGCTGGTTGAGAGCGAAAAGTCGCTGTTTAGCTAACCAAGACGCCAATAAATCGCCATAACGGCAGCGATCATAATGACCGGAATATAGAGCGCATCCAGTCCGATAAAATAATGCCCTAAACCGCCACAAACCGCCCCGATCATTAGCGACAGCCAGACGGAAAAATGTTGCAACCAGCGCCAGCGCGGAACCTCTCCGCGCATATATCCCGCAAGGTCGGCTGCTGAATTAAACAGTGTGCCCGTTACGTAAGTAACGCCCAAGCGCGCCGAACCAATCGGCTGCACGGCGGCATTTTGCGCGCCCATAGCGGCAGCAAGCATCAACACCGGATGGATCAACTCCAGCCCAAAGCGGCGCAAGATACAGACGAGAACAAGTATCAGCGCCACAATCGCCATTACTGCAATGCTACCATTTCGGCCATAAGCACGAACGGCAAGTGTGCCAAGAAAGGCTCCTGCAAAGAACAAACCAATCAGCGCGACCGGAAGCCAGACGATGACACGCCCCATAATATCGGGCTGTCTAGCGATGGCGAGACCAAGCTGTGTCGTGTTGCCACTCATAAACGAGGCAAAAAAGCCGCCCAATTCCAGAAAGGCTATTCCATCAACAAAACCAGCGGCAGCCGTTAAAGCCAAACCGAGCGACAGCTTTGAATTCGGTGTCATTTTTCCAAGCTTTGAAAGAAAGTCGCCCGATTGTGACAACCGGGCAAAAATTTCGTCAGACGCGTTTGACGATCCGCAGAATAATCAAAAGGATTGCTGCACCAATAAACGCATTGATGATGGAAGCGATCACACCGCCACCAACCGAAAAGCCGAGACGCGGTAACAGCCAACCTGCAAAGAAGGCACCAATCACACCAACGATGATGTTACCGATGAGGCCAAAGCCACCGCCCTGCACGACTTTGCCAGCCAACCAGCCAGCAATCAGACCCACAAACAGAAATACAAGAAGACTCATACCATCCATAAGCATTTCTCCCACTCAAAAGGCGTCCACGACGCATCATGACCAAGTTGACAATGAGTCGGCTTAGCACACAAGAGGGCTTATGAATTATGGTGCGAGATGCCGGAAAGCGCTGACGGCCTCTTCATAGACCTTGCGCTTGAAAGGCACGATCAGCTCAGGCAATTCCTGCATCGGCTTCCATGCCCATTCCTCAAACTCTGCCGTGTGTCCACCGGGCGGCGGGTTGATCGCGATTTCGCTCTCATCACCTTCAAAGCGGTAGGCAAACCACTTTTGTGTTTGGCCACGATATTTGCCCTTAAGCGCCTGACCAACAAGATGCGGCGGCAAATCGTAATTGATCCAGTTTGGTGCTTCTTCAAGCAAAGTGACCGACTTCATGCCGGTTTCTTCATAAAGCTCGCGCAATGATGCGACTGCCGGATCTTCGCCCTTGTCGATACCGCCCTGCGGCATCTGCCAAAGCTGTGTTGCGCCGTCCATTTCATCACCCGGAATGACGATGCGGCGACCCGCCCAGACGAGGCCAGCCTTATTGAGCACCATCAACCCAACGCAGGGGCGATAGGGTAGGCTTTCAGGATCGACAAGGCCTTTATGCTTCGACATGGTATCTCCGTATGCGGGTGTTTGAATAAGTCTTATGCGCCTGATTATAGTGTTTCAATATTATTGACGTGCGACAAAAAGAAAACGCGGAAGCCTGAACTCCCGCGTTTATAACAATCATATCGAAAACCAGTTAGTTCAACACGGCCTTCTTAGGGTCTGGTGGGAATGATGCATTGGCGACTTCACCACGCAGGAGCTTCAATGCTTCATTGAGCTGCACGTCATCCTTGGCTTCGAGCGGCACATAAGCTGCCGATCCCGATCCCTGATCGTCTTCAGCATTGCCCTTGATGTGACCCTTAAGCTCGGACTCACCACGCACAACGTCCTGACCGAGCATTTCTGGCGGCAGGGGCTGATCAACCTTGATGTCCGGCGTGATGCCCTTACCCTGAATCGACTTGCCAGATGGTGTGTAATAGAGCGCGGTCGTCAGACGCAACGATCCATTTTCGCCAAGCGGGATAATCGTCTGAACCGAGCCCTTGCCGAAGGACTGCGTGCCAAGCACCGTTGCACGGCGATGATCCTGCAAAGCACCGGCAACGATTTCCGAAGCACTGGCCGAGCCACCATTGATCAGCACGATCACTGGCTTGCCATCAACAAGATCGCCCTTGCGTGCATCAAAGCGCGTTACATCCTGTGGATCGCGACCACGCGTCGAAACAATTTCACCCTTGTCGAGGAAAGTGTCTGAAACAGCGACCGCCTGATCAAGCAGACCACCCGGATTAAGCCGAAGGTCGAGCACGTAACCCTTGAGCTTATCGCCCGGAAGCTTTTCCTGAATATCCTTGATCGCCTTACGTAGATCATCCGATGTCTGCTCCGTGAAGGAAATCACACGCAGATAGCCGACATCATTTTCAACACGCGAGCGAACAGCCTTCACCTTGATCACAGCGCGATCAATCTTGAGCGTGATCGGCTTTTCCGCGCCCTCGCGAATAAGGGTGAGTTCAATCGGCGAACCAACTTCACCGCGCATCTTTTCAACTGCGTCGCTGAGGCTCAGACCACGCACTTCCGTGCCATCGATCTTGCTGATCAGATCGCCTGCGAGCACACCAGCTTTCGAAGCAGGCGTGTCATCGATCGGGGCAATGACCTTCACAAGGTCGTTGTCCATTGTGACTTCAATACCAAGACCGCCAAACTCACCCTTGGTCTGCACGCGCATGTCTTGCGCTGCTTCCGGATTGAGGTAAGACGAGTGCGGATCAAGCGAAGTCAACATGCCGTTGATCGCGCTTTCCGTCAGCTTCTTATCATCGGGCGGCGTCACATATTGCTGGCGCACGCGCTCAAAAATATCACCGAAAAGAGCCAGGTCCTTATAGACATCGCTGTCTTTTCCCGCTGCTGCAAACGCAGTGGAAGCAGGCGCGCCCTGAACCATCACCATGGCTGACGCGCCCAACAGGGCTCCGGCGAACAGCAGCGACAGTTTACGTATCATTTTGTGTCCTTCCAGAAAGCCGCTCGGACCACCATGGGGCCGGATCTACGGGTTTTCCATCTTTTCGAAACTCAATGTAGAGCAATGGAGCGCCATTGCCCACCTCAATTGGTGCAACACTTGCGAGAAGTTTTTCTCCCATCGCGCCCACAGGCTCACCCGCCAAAACGAACTGACCCTGAGCAACGTCGATTCGACCCATGCCAGCCATGACAATATGATATCCATTGCCAGCATCGAGGATCAAGAGCTGTCCATAAGATCTGAATGTTCCTGCATATAACACAACGCCATCGGAAGGTGACGTAATCGTGGCAGCAGGCAAGGTTTCAACCACCTGCCCCATCATGTTGCCACCGACACCATCCTTCTCCGCAAAATGACGGATCGTCTTTCCGGCGGCAGGCAGTACCAGCCTTCCCTGTAACGATGCAAAATCAATCTGCGCATGAAGGCGGTTCTCGTCAGGTGTTGATTCTCCGGCCTTTTCCTGCGCTTTTGCAAGGCGTTCGGCTTCGGCCTTGCGCGCTGCATCAGCGGCATCGCGCACGCCCGCCATTTGCTTATCAAGCCCGTCAATCAGCTCTTTCAGGCTGCCCGCACGATCTGCAAGCTCTTCAGAACGTTTGCGCTGGGCTTCAATTTCCTGCTCAGATTGCGACTGCAACTTTTTCTTTTCTTCAAGAAGAAGTGATTGACGCTTTTGCTCTTCCGCCTGTTGCGTGCGCGTTTCTTTGAGCCTCTCCTGCTCCTGCGCTATTGATGCGGTGACCCGCTGCATATCATCAAGATCACCCGTTAGTTCTTCGACCTGACCGCGCATTTCCGGCACAACAGCCCCTAGCAACACAGCACTACGCACCGATGCGAGCGCATCGTCTGGGCGCACAAGGATCGCAGGTGGCGGATTCAACCCCATACGCTGCAATGCAGCCAAAACTTCTGCCAGCACACTGCGACGTGCACGTAAGGAGGTGCGGATGCCGTCTTCCTGCTCGCGCAGAGATTCAAGCTTATCGGCACTATCGGAAATATCCTGCTGCAATTTCTTATCCGTCTTTGCAGACTGAATAAGTGCAGCTGTAATCGTCGTCTGATCTTTTTTGAGGTTTGCCACCTCGCCTTCAAGCTGTTTGAGCTTGTCACCCGTCACTGACAATTCGGTGCTGAGCTGCTCATATTCGCTTGCTGCCTGATCGCGCTGCTGCTGAATAGCCTGTTGCGCGTAAACCTGTGAGGCACCGGCCAAAAGCGCAGTCGCAGCAAAGCCAGCCCGCAAGAAAGCAGGCAGATTAGGCTTTTTTGAAAGGCTAAAAGGACTCATGAACCGCTATATCAGAAAGAAACAAGGCTAAAACTAGCCGGAGAGCATTAAGGAATTATTAGCTATAAACGCACTGTCAGCATTTTCAGCAAGACACTGGATATATTTCAGACCTCACTCTATTAAACACTCTGCAACGGGGGCAATCACAATGACATCAGAGCTTTGCGCAGAGGCCTCTGACTGGCGTCAGGGACGCAGCTATGTTCACACCTATATTTGTGAAAAGATCATCGCCTCTGCGGTGCTTGATCACAAGTCTATTCTGATGGCAATTGAAGAGCTTGGACTTAGGGTTATTGAGCAGGTTCAAACCGGCGTGAGTGTTCTAAACCCGCAAACCGGCAATCGTTTCACCCTCAGAGGCGCGATGTATCAGCCGGACTGGGTTCACCCGGCGGATTAAGCCCCATTTCAGGGTGCCAAGTCGGGATAGCTCTGTGCGTATTCATGCATCTCACGACGATAACGCCAAACCGCGCGAGCACGATGCTTCCAAAGGTCATGACGTGGTCGCTTCCATGGCTTTTCCGGCCCATGAAAATGGACAATGATCTCAGGGCCGGTTCTGCTTTCCTCAGCATCGCCGCCAAGCCGTACAATATGCCGCCGCTGCCGTGACACTTGGCTCCATGACGAATTATAAGCCGGGTTGAGCAGATGTACGCGACCCAGAAAGACGTTGTTCAGGTGATCCTGATCACCCAGCGCATAAGCAGATGCTCGGGCCAAATCATGCATGGCCTGATGCAGTTCGGGTTCTGCGCGAATGGCATCAGTATCGAGCAAAAGAACACCAGCATTAAAGTAACGCGAGATATCGCTTTGCTGCATCAATTCTTGCAATTCACGCACACGTGGTATCGACTTTTCGCGCACCTTAAGACTGCGCGCCGACCATTTGGCCACAACACAATCGCGCACGGCACCAATCGGACAACCGTTGAGATCAAGCGCGAAAAGAGGTGAGACATCGCCTACGACTTGCGTGTCGCCATCAATGTAGAGAACGCGGCCAGAAATACGCGACGGTATATGAAGCCGCCCCATCGTAGCCGCCGAAATATGCGAGGTTGGCCCTTTGGCGCCTTCCAGATCATCAGCAGTCAAACGCAAGCAATTGAGTGTCACAGCCGGATTTGTGGCTGCCACACGGTGTACCGCTTCCCAATCCCGCTCTTCAAGACCGTCGCCCCAAAAATGCACAATACCGGGCTGCGTCAAGTGACGCAGGACACCCCACATCGCAACGAGCGTGGGTTTGAGAAAGCCGCGATCGGTTACGAATGCGATCTGTGGCAACGTTTTGTTCGTCGATGAAAGCGACATGTAATTCTTCAATGATGCACGAGGCAGTTACGAAACCCGACCCGTTGCATCAGTTATGAGAAGAACATGAAAGAATTAGGATCGGTGATACGGATGCCCTGCAAGAATTGTTGCGGCCCGATATAATTGCTCAGCAACCAAAATGCGGGCGATCTGATGCGGCCATGTTAAAGCGCCAAGCGCCAAGACCAGATCGGCACGCGAGCGCAAGGCGGGATCGTGTCCATCCGGGCCACCAATGGCGACTATCAATTGCCGCTTGCCATCATCACGCATACGACCAATGCGTTCGGCAAAATCCTCCGAACCAAGCGCTTTGCCGCGCTCATCAAGCAAAATCAACGCGGCACCATTATCAAGCGCTTCATTGATGCGCTGTGCTTCTTCGGCTTTGCGCAATTCAACCGTCTGTCCACGACTTTCAGGGATTTCGCTCACGCCGGCGAATTCAAGACCAAGTGGCGGTCCGGACTTGGAAAAACGGTCAAAATAACGCTCGACCAACTCCCGCTCGGGGCCGGCTTTCATCCGGCCCACGGCAAACACACTCACACGCATAGCGCCCTCACTCAGACCAGATTAGTGCACGGTTCCCGATGCACGTTTGTCTTCGAGGTCATTGTCGATCCAGATCTTTTCCAGATTGTAGAAATCACGGATTTCCGGACGGAAAATATGGACGACAATATCGCCTGTATCGATAAGAACCCAATCACCAGCTTCGAGCCCTTCGACCCGAATGTCCTTGCAGCCCATCTCACGAAGCGCCTGCAAAAGATGATCCGCGACAGCCGAAACATGACGATGCGAACGACCAGAGGCGATGATCATGAAATCACCGATCGAAGATCGTCTGCGAATGTCGATAGGGATGATGGATTCTGCTTTGGAGTTTTCGAGACTGGCCAAAGCCGCATCGAAGGCCTGGGACACGAAAGCTGTTTCGTTCATCCCGACCGGTGAAGGCGCGTGGTGAGCCTTCTTCTCAATTGCTGTTCTCAGTGTATTTCCTTTCAGCAAGAACAACGCAATACGGCAGTTATAAGCACCGTACATGCATAAGATAGGCAGAGTCCCTGCATTCTTTCAAGAGTTTAATCTTTATTGCCGCGCATCTTTTCCGAAAACCGCTTAACACTTTTCGGGATGCGCTAATAACACCATTCACTTTTTTGATTTCTGCTTGCGAAGCGCACTTGAAGACAATGTCGAGCGCGGCCCGTGGATAAAGGTCCATGCCGGAGGTGCGCGACGTGCAAGCAATGGAGCATTGTGTTCATCGATGCGGCTGGACGAGAAAGTCTGTGCCATCCTTGAGGACAAATAAGCAAGCGTTGAGCCCGGGCGATCAATCACGGCAATGGGGAAATTCTTTGCAATTTCGCGCCAGCGCTGCCAGCGATGAAACGATGCAAGATTGTCCGCACCCATTACCCAGACGAAATGCACACCGGGGTTAGCTTTTTGTATCAGGGCCAGAGTATCGGCAGTGTAGCGCGTATGGAAAGCCGCTTCGAGCGCTGTCACCTTGATGCGAGGATCGGTCGATATATCTTCGCTCAGCTTTAAACGCTCTGCAAGCGATGCTAGTTCACGCGTATCTTTTAGCGGATTTCCGGGCGTCACCATCCACCAAAGCTGGTCGAGCTTTAGCCGCCGGATAGCGATTTCAGCGACCAGCGCATGTCCTGCATGTGGCGGATTAAACGAGCCGCCAAACAAGCCAACCGTCATACCCTTCTCAACATAAGGCATACGCAGATAATGCGCATCGACGTCTGGGTATCTGGCTTTTAAAGCGTATAGCCCGAAGCCGAATTTCATCAGCCTCGAACCTGTCCATTGCCACGAACACGATATTTAAATGAGGTTAGCTGTTCGACACCGACCGGACCACGCGCATGCATTTTTCCGGTAGCAATGCCGATCTCCGCACCCATGCCGAACTCACCACCATCCGCAAATTGCGTCGAGGCGTTGTGCAGTAGAATGGCCGAATCGATCTCGTTGAAGAAACGCGCAACAACCTCTGCATCCTCAGCAATAACCGCCTCGGTGTGATGCGATGAATATTGCCCGATATGCGCAATCGCATCTGAGACGCCATCAACCAGTTTTACTGAAATAATCGCGTCGAGATATTCGGTCGACCAGTCTTGTTCCGTTGCAGGCGTAGCATCGGGATAAAGTGCTAACACCTCTTCGCTGCCGCGAATTTCACAGCCCTTGGCAGCCAAATCTTGAAAAATTGGCACAAGATGAGTGCTGGCCACCGCGCGGTCAACCAACAGCGTTTCCGCCGAACCACAAATTCCAGTGCGACGCATCTTGGAATTCAACGCAATCGCGCGCGCCATATCAAGATCTGCGGACTTATCAATGTAGAGATGACAAATGCCTTCAAGATGGGCGAACACCGGCACACGCGCTTCCGACTGCACCCGTGCAACAAGGCTTTTGCCGCCGCGTGGTACGATCACATCAATGGCACCATTGAGGCCTTTGAGCATTTCGCCGACCGCTGCACGATCTGTCACCGGCACGATCTGGATCGCATCCGCAGGCAAATTGCTAGCTTCCAACCCCACCACAAGCGCATTGTGAATGGCTGCCGACGAATGGGCGGAATCTGAACCGCCGCGCAGAATAACCGCGTTACCAGCCTTGAGGCAAAGCGCACCAGCGTCCGCCGTCACATTAGGGCGGCTTTCATAGATCACACCAATCACACCGAGCGGCGTGCGCACACGCTCAATGTGCAGACCATTCGGACGGTCCCACTCGGCAATCACTTCGCCAACAGGATCAGGCAGAGCAGCGATCGCACGAATACCATCGGCGATAGCCTGAATACGACTGCCATCGAGTGTCAAACGATCCACAAACGAAGCCGCCATGCCGCTTTGCGCAGCATTTGCAAGGTCGAGCTTATTGGCTTCAAGGATTGCATCTTTGCTTGCCAGAACGGCATCAGCAGCAGCAAGCAAGGCTTTGTTTTTCTGTTGAGGCGAAGCAATGGAAAGTGGAGCCGCTGCCTGTCTGGCTTTACGACCAACCTCAGCCATAATGGCCGCGATATCAGTTCCGGCATCCGCTTTGTTCAACATCTCTTCCCCCTACACAACTTCCGCATTACTTGCAGCGCGTGTCACCAGATCATTACGATGGATCATCGCAGCTCGTGCATCATAACCAAGAATATCACTGATCTCTTCGCTTTTATGGCCTGCAATCTTGCGCGCATCATCAGCGTCATATGCAATGAGGCCGCGTGCAATTTCACGACCATCTTGGTTGAGAACTGCAACCGTATCACCGCGCTCGAACTGACCTTCGATGTCCTTCACACCGGCAGGCAACAGCGACTTGCCAGACTTCAGCGCCTTGGCTGCACCCGCATCAACCGTCAAACGACCAGCGGGTTCCAGATTACCGGAAATCCACGTCTTCCAGGCGTTAACCGGCGCGTTAGACGGCTCAAACAAAGTTGCGCGCTCACCGCGATCAATGGCTGAAAGCGGTGCCATGCGTGTGCCAGAGGTGATGATCATGGCCGTACCGGCTGCGTTGGCAATTTTGCCTGCATCAAGCTTGGTTTTCATACCGCCACGCGAAAGCTCAGATGCAGCGGCTCCCGCCATGGCTTCGATCTGCGGAGTTATAGATGCCACAAGCGGAATAAACTGCGCGTTCGGGTCTTTGTGCGGCGGTGCCGTGTAAAGACCGTCAATGTCCGACAATAGAATGAGAAGATCAGCGCCCATCATGGTAGCTACGCGCGCTGCTAGACGATCATTATCGCCATAGCGGATTTCAGTTGTCGCAACCGTATCATTCTCATTGATGATCGGGACCGCACCGAGTTTCAACAATGTCTCGATTGTTGCCCGTGCATTGAGATAACGACGACGCTCTTCTGTATCATCGAGCGTGAGCAAAATCTGACCTGACTTGACGCCATGCCCGCCCAACACATCGGCATAGGCTTTGGCCAATGCGATCTGACCGGCAGCAGCCGCAGCTTGACTTTCCTCAAGCTTTAGCGATTTCTTTGGCAGACCAAGCACCGTGCGCCCCAATGCGATAGCACCGGATGACACAACCAGGACTTCAACACCTCCACGCGAAAGGTTGGCGATGTCCTGCCCAAGGCTTTCAAGCCAGCTCTGCTTGAGGCCAGTTGCACGATCCACAAGAAGTGCGGACCCAATTTTGATAACAATGCGGCGATAGTCTTTGAGTTGTTTCAGCATGTTTTCAGTTCCTGCGCCGCATTACCAATTTTTATTCTTCTTCGACAGCGCCTGCTTCGACCGCACGGCTCTTGTCGATCACGCTGGCAAGCTGGCGCAGAACATCGTTCAAACCTTCATGGCTGACCGCTGAAAGCAGCATAGGATCGCATCCACATGCCTTTTTAAGCGCCTTGATCTTTTCCTTACGGGTCTCAGGATCAATCGTATCAATCTGCGACAGCGCAACGATTTCCGTCTTTTCAGACAGACCGTGTTCATAGGCTTCAAGCTCACCACGAATAACCGTGTAAGCCTTCGCCACATCTTCTTCCTGCGCGGAAACCAGATGCAACAGCACGCGCGTGCGCTCGACATGACCAAGGAAGCGATCACCAAGGCCCACGCCTTCGCTTGCACCTTCAATCAGACCCGGAATATCCGCAATCACGAACTCACGGCCATCGACTCGGGAAACACCAAGGTTTGGATGCAGTGTGGTGAAAGGATAATCGGCAATCTTTGGCTTTGCAGCCGTCACACTTGCAAGGAATGTGGATTTACCCGCATTTGGCAATCCAACCAGACCTGCATCAGCAATCAGCTTCAGGCGTAACCATAGCGTGCGCTCAATGCCATCCTGACCGGGATTAGCATGGCGCGGCGCACGGTTTCGCGATGTCGTGAAGTGAAGATTACCAAAACCACCATTGCCGCCCTTAGCCAGACGATAGCGTTGACCAAGCTCTGTGATGTCACAGATTACTGTTTCATTATCTTCTTCGAAAATCTGCGTTCCAACCGGCACTTTGAGAATAACATCATTTCCCTTGCCGCCGGTCATATTGCGGCCCATGCCGTGCATGCCAGTCTGTGCCTTGAAATGCTGCTGATAGCGATAATCGATCAGCGTGTTGAGACCGTCGACAGCTTCAACCCAGACATCACCGCCGCGACCGCCATCACCGCCATCAGGACCGCCAAATTCAAGAAATTTCTCGCGCCGGAACGAAACAGCGCCTGCACCGCCCGCGCCGGAGCGAATGTAAATCTTGGCCTGATCGAGAAATTTCATTGAACTTACCTCTTGTGACGCACCGTTTTTGTCTCGGAACACGTCTTAAACTTTGGAATTGCGCACTGTCCCGCGCAATCCGATTTGCAATTACAGCAAAACCCGCGTCCTGCAAACAGCAGAACTCATAGGTTTTCAGCTTAAATTCAGTTTCCAAGCTGGATCACTGAAATCGATATAGAGCAGTTCCTGATCCAGATACTGCCCCTGCACATAAAGTGACTTGCGCTCAAGGCCATAGGATTTGAAGCCAAGCTCGTCATAAATGCGCTTGGCGGGCTCATTCGTTGCCACAACCTTCGCGTCCAGTATCACGACATGCTGTGCTGCATGTTCGATAACACGCTGAACAAGCGCCTTGCCAAGATGTAGCCCGCGCGCTTCGGGTGCAACATAGACACTCACCAAAGTGCCGCGATGTCGTTCCGACTTGCGTTCATGTCGAAACATGCCGGCGATGCCCATCAGGTTCTCACCATGAAAAGCACCGAAAATGACATTGCCATTTATCTGCTCAAGACGACGCGCGAACACGCTCTCGGAATAGGCATTTTCTTCTTCAAAAGTCGATCCAAAGGCTTGCGGCGCAAGCTGTAAAGCCGAAAGGCGTATCGCGCGAAATCGATGTAGGTCGCCCTTATCCAGCGCCCGAACCTCAACCCTTTCGCGGGTGATTGCGTATATATCGTTCATAGTATTCCCCGATGATTATCGGCCCTGCGCTCTAACTATTTGTTTTAACGCGCATCTTATCCGAAAACCGTTTCACACTTTTCGGGATGCGCTCTAAACGCAGGGCCATTTTTTATGATTATGACTGCCAGCTTCTCAGGCCGATCCATGTGCGCCGATCGAGAACATAACGCTCGACAGGAACATTTCCGGCAGCAAGTGAATCCGCCATGCCCATGCTACTGAACTGGAAGCCGCATTTATGGATCACCTTACGCGAACTGCCATTGCTGGCATGACACGAAACATGCAGCCGCTCGATTGGCGTGGCACGGAAGGCCAGATCAATCAATGCGTGAGCCGCTTCGGTGGCAAAGCCATGCCCCCAATACGGCTCGCCCAGCCAATAGCCAATCTCCAGACCTTCGCCGTGGCTGTGCGGATGGATGCCACAACAGCCCATAAAGATACCAGTTTCAGCTTGGGTAATTGCGTAAATGCAATTGCCCATCTCGCCTTTTCGCACGCGCTCAACAAAGTCCACGGCATTTTCGCGGGTGTATGGATGAGGCATACGGGCGAGCATAGTGGAGACGCGGGCGTTATTAGCAAGATAGGAAATTGCATCCACGTCTTCGACATGCGGCGGGCGAAGAACCAGCCTGTCAGTCACGAGAACGGGGCAATCCAACTGATCTGCTAATCCCGGCGAGAGATCAGCATAGCTGGCCTCCCGCTCACTACAGCTCTCGTAATAATCTTCTTCTAAAACTTCGATGACCATTGTTCTGTCCTCCAGACGAAAAAAAGGGAAGATGGTTGTCCCATCTTCCCTTTGATCTTCTGGCAGGTGCCATATGTACCGGGTCCATGGGACGCCGGTACTTTATAGAGGTCCGGCTTACTCTGCTGCTTCCGCGATCGGGGTAACCGACACGTAAGTACGACCGTTGGCTTTCGTGCGGAAAGCAACGGAACCATTGGTGGTAGCAAAAATGGTGTGGTCTTTGCCGAGGCCAACATTGGAACCCGGATGCCACTTGGTGCCGCGCTGACGCACGATGATGTTGCCAGAAACAACAGCTTCGCCACCAAACTTCTTCACGCCAAGGCGCTTTGACTCTGAATCGCGACCGTTACGCGACGAACCACCAGCTTTTTTGTGTGCCATTGGATTTCTCCTTTATCTCTTCTACTTACTCAGCCGAATCGGCCTTGGCTGCAGCCTTCTTAGGCGCTGCCTTCTTTGGCTTTGCGACTTCGCCTTCAGCGACGTCTGCCTTTGGAGCCTTCTTCTCAGCGGCCTTCTTGGAAGGCTTCGCGCCGTCGGTAAGGATCTCCGAGATACGGATTGTCGTCAGTTCCTGACGATGACCGCGAGTGCGCTTCGAGTTCTGACGACGACGCTTCTTGAACGCGATAACCTTGCGAGCGCGGCCCTGTTCAACGACTTCTGCCGTTACCAGAGCGCCTGCAACAACTGGCGCGCCAATGGTCGAACCAACCATCAGAACTTCTACGAATTCTACGATGTCGCCAGCTTCGCCAGCAACCTTTTCAACCTTGATCAGGTCGTTTGCGGCAACGCGGTACTGCTTGCCACCAGTCTTAATGACTGCGAACATTTGTTTTCCTTTCGGGTCGTTCGGTCCAGCTCTCATACCCTTTAACGCAAGCGCCTGGGCACGGGCCGTCTTTTTATCAGTCGTTGATTTTGAAAGCTTTCAGCCTTCTGATCAGAGTCCGGAAAGCCGGAAATCTCCAATCAAAACAATAGACGCAGACACAGCTGCGCTTAAAGTCAGGTGCTTATAGGTGGGAGACTGCGGAAAAGTCAAGAATTTTCGCACTGTTATGCAAATTAGGTCTTGTCTAATTGCATTTGGCCCGTTATTGAGCCGCTACACACTTAGCATTCGCTTTAGATGCTTACAAACGGCGCGGTTTTTATAGATCGTTTTACCGTAGTGCACCATGCGGAGAGGTGGCTGAGTGGTCGAAAGTACCGCACTCGAAATGCGGCGTGGGGGTAACTCCACCGTGGGTTCGAATCCCACCCTCTCCGCCATTTTATTTACCAATGAAAACACATATAAGCGCGTGTCACTCAAACTTCGTGATTTGAGATAAATTTAAAATCACAAACCAACAGACAGTCCTTAATACGGCACTTGTTGAACCATTCGCTTTGTGCCCTATAGTGATCTTGAAGTGTTGCATAAGGGGGCGCTGGAATGTCAAAAACTACGCGCTCCCGGCTGAAATGGACCGCCAGCATTCTCGCTATCTGGTTTACGTTTATTGCACTTTATCTGGCGCTTTCGATCAACAATTCTCTGAAAAATGAAGCAAGTGAGTTAAACGAAGCCGGCTTTCTTTTACATCGCATGATTTCGCAGCGCGTCGCGCAACATGATGCACATATGACGACGCTTGCTTCGCTGATTCTCGCAGATGAAAATAAAAAGCCACAGCTTGTCGCGCAGGTCAGCGACAGCATCATGCGGTTTTATCCTCGCATCAAAGCTATTCAGGAAATTGAAATAACGTGGCGGGAACCTTCAGCCATTGCGGATGTGCGGCAAGTGCTATCGGTGCCTGCTAATGCAGCGCTCCCGGATTACCGCACACTGGGCAGAGAAATTTTCGTCCAGAAAGCGGGAGAAGTGAGGAGCTATATCAGTCCCTCTTTCGAGCAGGGATATCTGCTGGCCAAGAAGCTGAAAGATACCAATCCGGCTCTTGCACTCGTCATGCAAATTGATGCCAAGCAGCTCATTGATCTGGACGAGCTCCCTGCGTGGGCGAACATCAGGCTCATACTCGACGGCTCCATTGTAATGGAGCAAAAAGCCGTACAGCAAGCTTCCGGATGGCTCGCTTCACCATGGTTCAGTCGAGTGGTTGATAGCGGGTCACAGCCGCTTCTTCTCACAATGGATTATCCCATCGCGCTAACTGATCTTGTTGATGGTATTGCATTATCCGTGGTGGCAATCATCAGCCTGATTGTGCTTTCGCTTCTTGGATATAGTTTGCAGCACAGACGCGAAGTGCGTCGTCTCAAAGCTTCTGCAGAAATGGCCGAGCAACGCAGCATAACGCTCGCACGTGAGACACGTCTGGCGCATGCGGAGAGAGTTAATTCCATGGGAGAACTGGCTTCCGGCATTGCACATGAACTGGCACAGCCTCTGACGGCACTGATGAGCCAGAGCCGTGCCGCTGAACGACTGGTCGAGCAGTCAGGCATAAACAATGCCCTGCTAAAAAAAGCTATGGCCGCCAATGTGCGGGAAGCAAGACGCGCGGGTGATATGCTCAAACGGATGCGTGATTATATCAGCAATCGCCCACCAAAGCCTGTGCCCGTCGAGATCAATAGCATCATTCAGGACACGGCTGAGCTTCTGCATACCGAGCTCGAGCAACGCAACATTGCGCTACATTTCACACTCGAACCCAACCTGCCCCCTGTAATGGCTGACCCGGTTGAACTCGAGCAGGTCTTCAACAATCTGATCCGTAATGCCTCCGATAGTCTCAACGAAGCCAGCGTTTTGGAAGGGCAGATCAGTATCACAACGAAGCGCGAAGGCGAACATATCTGCATCAGTATATGCGACAATGGGCCGGGGATTCCCGCAGACCTGCAACTGCGCCTGTTTGAACCTTTTTTCACGACAAAGAAAGACGGGATGGGGCTTGGCCTCACTCTGTGTTCAACACTGATTGAACGCATTGGAGGTCACATCGAAGCACAGAACAATGATGATGGCGGAGCATGTTTCATGGTCAGGCTACCGATTCAGAATAAGGGAGCCAGCACTTGAGCCAAACAATGATCTATCTGGTTGACGATGATGAAGCGGTCCGTGATGGGCTTTCAATGCTTCTGTCTACGTATGGCATGGCTGTCGAAACCTTTGCCGATCCCACGACTTTCCTCGCCCATATCGATGAACATCGCCCCGGAATATTGTTGCTCGATTTACGAATGCCGCTGATCAGCGGGTTGCAGGTGCAACAAAAGTTAACGGAGCGCGGAAACAATTGGCCGATCATCATGATCACCGGTCATGGCGACGTGAACGCCTGCCGCAGAGCCTTCAAAGCAGGTATCAGCGACTTTCTCAGCAAACCCATTGATGAAGATGTGTTGCTTGATGCGATCCACTCAGCGCAAGCGCTCTTGCAAACGAGACTGGAAAAGCAGGAGGCAATTGATCTTCTGGCAAGCCTCACAAGCAGGGAACGGGAAGTGCTTAACCTTGTCTGCGAAGGTTATGCCAGCAAGGACATAGCCGGGGCACTGGATATTTCAGCACGCACCATTGATGCGCACCGCGCCAACATTGCCGAGAAGCTCAAAACAAGCTCTGTCGCCGAGTTCGTCCGCCTCACCATAGCGGCATCTCAGTAGAACTACCTAGCAGACTTCGTGTTGTCGCGGATTCCACGAAAAGCCACCTGCCTTTAGAACTGTCATCAGAAAGTGAGACTTTCAGGGAATAGTTCCAAAGGAGATACGACTATGAAACGCATTTTTCTAGCCGCTACTGCCGCTGCCCTTATGACTTCGGCTGCGTCCGCACAGATCCTTGAAGAAAAGAATATGCCAATGGAATTGGCAAGCACGATTGCTCGTGAAGCCGTCGCAGCATGTTCCGCTGAAGGCTACAATGTTGCCGCAGCAGTCGTTGATCGTGCCGGTGTCCTTCGTGCGCTTCTGCGGGCTGATAATGCTGGTTCGCATACACCTGAAGCAGCACGCCAGAAGGCTTACACCTCATCGTCTTCGCGCATGCCAACCAGTGCCATGGCTGAAAACATTACCAAGAACCCAGCAGCCGCAGAACTGGCATCCATTGACGGCTTCCTCGTTCTGGCTGGCGGCGTTCCGGTCAAAGTCGGTGATGTAACAATCGGCGCGGTTGGCGTCGGTGGCGCACCTGGCGGTCAGTTTGACGAAGCATGTGCGATTGCAGCGATCAACAAAGTGCAGGATCAGCTCAAGTAATCAGTGCTTATAAAAACAAAAACGCCGCGCAACCAGTCACTGGATGCGCGGCGTTTTTTAGATCATTTGAAATATCTCCATCAGAGATTTTTCTGAGCAAACCGATCGAAAGCCTTGAGGAAATCGCCAAGGAACTTGGCCGTATCGGGCACCAGTTTGCCGCTTTCATCCAGCATTTTATCAACATGCGCGAGATAAGCCTCTGGCTGCTGCAAGGTCGGCATATCCAGAAAAACGAGCGACTGACGCAGATGATGATTGGCGCCAAATGCTGAAATATTGCCGGGTGATCCGCTGATAATTGCAGCAGGCTTTCCGCTCCAAATGCTTTTACCATAAGGGCGTGACCCCACATCGAGAGCATTTTTAAGAGCGGCCGGAACAGATCGATTATATTCAGGCGTCACGAATACAACTGCATTGGCTTTTGCTAGTTCAGACCGGAACCGCGTCCATGCCTCGGGTGGGGTGTCTGTATCGAGATCAGGGTTATAAAGTGGCAGATCACCAATTTCGACAAGTGTTAGCGCCATATCGTCAGGCGTTATAGCGTTCAAGCCCTCTGCTACTTTTCGATTGAACGAATCGTTTCTCAGGCTTCCAACCAGAACAGCCACATTCAATTTCGGCATTGCAACTTCCTATCTTCAATGTTGATCTGCAAGAAAAGTAAAACAGAAGATGAAGAGGTCAAGCTGATACAGAATTAATAAGGGTCAAAAGCGCACTGCGTTCTTGGAATGACTATGATTTACAGAGCAAGGCCCATTCCTTCTTACGGCAAATTAATCGCAAGACGCCTTAGGTTGCGGTAATTTTGGCCTTAACGAACACGTCATAGCGCGTGCTTTTGCCTAAAATCTGATGTGAAGGTTTGCGTAAACCCTCCATAGATTCAGCCCGCAGCGGCCATTTGAGAACCACACGGTTTTGCGCATGTTCCAACGCAACCTGCATAAGCAATTCTGAATCAGAGTCTGCACCCACAATTTCACGAATCTGGCGCATTTCCTTTTTAACCAATGCCGTGTTTCCACGCGGCGGGTGCATCGGATCAACCAGCACGACCATGGGCTTAAGTTCGGGCAACAGCAGAGATGAATCTCCATGGAGCAAGGTCATTCGCTCCACTGTTTGCGCATATTTTCCGCCTTCGGCACTTGCGCGTGCGAGCCCTTCAGCAAGAAGATCATGCATCTTCTTCGAGCGCTCAATCAAAGTTACCCGCGCTCCAAGAGCGGCGAGCAAAAAAGCATCGCGACCAAGACCCGCCGTTGCATCCACAATATCGGGCGTAATGCTTCCTGTAAGCCCAGCGGCCTTAGCCAGTGCCTGCCCTCGCCCTTCACCCGCTCGGAACCGATGCCCAACTGCCCCACCTATAAAATCAACGATCAGTTCTGCTGGTTCAGCCTTTTGCGACATGGTGCACTCAGAATGGGCAAGGAATAGTAAATGTGACATCGCGCCCGTCTGGATGCTGAAACGTCAATTCTTCAGCATGCAGCAATAGGCGTTCGGACGCATCAAGCGAGGCACCTTCAGCGTAGAAGGCATCGCCAAGTATAACATGGCCTAGCGCCTTCATATGAACACGCAACTGGTGTGTTCGTCCGGTCAGTGGAAAAAGCCGGAGCCGGGTCGTATTCTCACCGCGTGCCAAAACTTGCCAACGCGTTTGAGCGGGCTTACCATTTTGGTGGTCCACGCGATGACGTGGTTTATTTTCGGCATCGATCGCCAGCGGCAAATCAATTAGGCCCTCATCCTCAGCAACTTGCCCCCATACTTTGGCTATGTAAGCCTTATGGGTCGTTCGCGCCTCAAATTGTGCTGCAATAGCAGCATGGGCCTTGCGATTGAGTGACATCAACACAAGGCCAGACGTGTCTTTATCCAGACGATTGATCATCAACGCATTAGGAAACTGCTTCTGCACCCGGACAGCAAGGCTGTCCGTCAAAGCGGGATGACGTCCGGGGACAGACAACAGCCCGCTCGGCTTATCGAGAACCAAAATATCAACATCTCGGTGGATGATAGATATATATGGCTCAAGCGGCGGATTATAAACAGGAAATTCGGGCATTGGTGCATTCATAACGGCGTTTTAGCACGGTTTGCATGGCGACGAAAAGTGTTGATCAATATGGCGGTGACCATGCATAAGCCGTATATCAAGTGTTTTAGCTTGATCTATCGCGTCGTGACAATTCTGGACCATCAATGGCATCAAAAACCACTTTGAATGCGAAAAATCTCGAAGCACTCGGTGTTGAACGCCTTGCGAAGCTATTGATTGAAGTCAGTACCGGCAATGCCAACCATAAGCGTAAGCTGCGCATGGAGCTTGCAGGTAACTCAAGCAGTGCGGAACTTGCAAGAGAGGTTCGCAAACGCTTGGGCAGCATCGCACGTGCGCAAAGCTGGATAGGCTGGAGAAAAATTAAATCCTTCAAGGCAGATCTTGAAAGCCAGCGAAATACCATTGTCAAAAATATAGCCCCCTCCGATCTAGAGGAAGGATTTGAATTAATATGGCAGTTTCTCTCTCTTTCGAATCAGATATTTGAACGTTCCGACGATGGCAATGGCACGCTCATGGAGAGCTTTCACGCTGCTAATCGAGACGCTGGACACATAGCGACGCAGGCTAATCCTCCTACGGAAAGGCTTGTTGACCAAATATTCCAGTCTCTTCTGAGCAACGACTTTGGTCAATATGACCAACTCATCAGTTCGATGTCACCAGCACTGAAAGAAAACGGTCTTCGAAGACTCCAGCAACGTTTTGAAGAGTGGAATAATGAGCACTCAACACATAAACATAACGCCACAGCTGATGCTCGTTCTGGAGCAGTAAAAATCTCACTTCAAAAAATAGCTGACGAACTCAATGATGTTGAACTTTTTGTCGCCCAACATCCTGCAAACACACATCGATTACCAAGCGTTTCCACTGAAATAGCTACGAGACTACTTTCCGCGGGCCGTCCCCAGGAAGCATTGGAAATGCTCGACGGCGCCCAGTTTAGTGGAGAACGTGAAACACTGCCAGAATGGCAATTGACACGAGTTAACGCACTAGAGGCATTGGGGCACTTGGAAGAAGCTCAGCAATTTCGTTGGGACGGCTTCAGGCAAACACTCAACGTCGATCTTCTGCGCGGTTTTCTACGGAAGCTACCAGATTTTGATGATATTGATGCGGAGGAAAAGGCCTTTGCACTTGTGGGCGATTATCCAGATGCCAACAAGGCAATTCTATTTTTCATGCAGTATACATCTGTTAGTCAAATGGCCAAATTCGTAATTCATCGCTCATCCGAACTTGATGGCGAAAAATACGAGTTAATGTCGGCCGCAGCGGAGAGGCTCGTCGACAAATATCCAGTTGCAGCAATCCTATTATTCAGGCGCATGATAGACTTCGCACTTACGCGCGGCCGAACGAGCCGATACAAGAAAGCAGCGCAGTATCTATCGGAATGCATCTTACTTGATCGAAATGTTACAAGTTGCGGCACGATCGTTCAGCACGATGTTTACCTTTCGAATCTTCGTAAGCAACACCACAAGAAATATAGTTTTTGGGATCTGGTAAATTGACGATCTCTATTTTAGATAATACTCATGTATTCCATGAATGAGACCTCTCTGAAAAAGCTACAGGATGATTTGGAGCGCCTGCAGATTGAGCTGGCGAACAAACAGCGGCTTATTCATGAGCAGGAACAAACGCTTTCACATTTCAGAAAAATTTACGATCAATCTTCCATTGTCGCTCAGATTGGTATCTGGGAATGTACGTTACCCGACGAGGAGTTAACCTGGTCGGATTACGTTTACGATATTTTTGAACTACCCAAGGGAGAACCTCTCACGCGTGCTGATACACTGGCATGCTATACGGATGCTTCAAAGATAGAACTTCAAAAACGCCGGTCAGATGCCATTACTCAACGCAACGGTTTTACGTTCGAAGCAGAGATAACTACTTTTCGTGGAAACAAGCGTTGGATACGCATTACGGCGTCGGTCGAATGCCAGGATGAAACACCCGTCCGCATCTTTGGCATGAAACAGGATATTACGGAGCAGAAAGCATTATTCGACAAAATAACGCATCTTGCCGAATACGATCAGATGTCTGGCCTTGCAAATAAAAGCCAGTTCCACACAAAACTTTCATCGATGCTGGACATCGCCAATAATGAGAAAGAAACCGGCTTCCTCTTATTGATTGATCTCGATGGATTTAAGAAAATAAATGATGAATTTGGCCATCTCGCAGGAGATGAATGCATTAAAGAAATTGGATCACGACTTAGTGGCCTAAATTCCCTTGGTAGTCATACTTATCGAATTGGTGGCGACGAGTTTGCAGTTATCACATCAGAGTCTTGTGATCAAAAGCGAGCCGAGGACATCGCTCAAATAATCATAAATCGCGTTAGTTCACCTATAGCATTTAGTAATAAGAATCTTCAACTTGGAGCATCTGTTGGCATCGCCCCATTAAAGGGCCTCACAGAATCTGATGTCTTTAACAACGCGGATGCTGCACTGTATTGCGCTAAAGCTGAAGGGAAGGCGACGTTTCGTTGCTACCAACCCCATCTAGAAGCGGCCAGAGCTTGAACCGACTTGTTAGATAAATCAGTTACAAGTCCTATTTTCCTAATTAGTTAGGTCTTGTCCTAGCTGCGCTAATAAAAGTGTGCAGCTTGTAGAGCATTATTTGGGGATCCAACGCGCGCATCTTATAGCTGCACTATTTCTGGGTTCTATCTTAAAAAGCAAAAAGCCCGCTTGTAGCGGGCTTTTGATGTTGGTTGTTTTGTTCACGTGTTGATACGTGTGATTATGCACCGGATTATTTGTTTTTTGAGAGATTTGGTTGCGGGGGCAGGATTTGAACCTGCGGCCTTCAGGTTATGAGCCTGACGAGCTACCGGGCTGCTCCACCCCGCGTCAAAGAATTACGGACTTTTGAGCCCGGAAGCGAAGTCAGGCCCTTAT
>NZ_JBLZOF010000050.1:0-250 GCF_049199085.1 Ochrobactrum sp. EDr1-4 | reverse complement strand
GCAATGTGACGTTCAAGGGCGACCGCAATGTTACAGTCAAACAGTCAGGCACAGATAATAATGGTAAGATCGATGTTGCGCTGAACAAGGATATTGATCTTGGCAAGGATGGATCTGTTACCACTGGCAAGACCTCTGTGAGCGATGCGGGCGTGCGGGTTGGCAAAGATGTTAAACTCACCGATAAGGGCCTGGAGCTGGAAGGCGGAGTAAAAGTCACCACCGACGGTATCAATGCAGGCAACAAAAA
>NZ_JBLZOF010000005.1:0-217157 GCF_049199085.1 Ochrobactrum sp. EDr1-4 | reverse complement strand
TCGGTCTGCCTTATGGCTCGCATAAGGTGACTGCGAGTGGTGGTACAGCGCCTTACAACTACACGATCACCGGTCTTCCGGACGGCCTGAAAGCTGCCAACGACACGGTGTCGGGTACGCCAACCAAGGCTGGCAGCTTCAATGTAACGGTTGTCGCCAGTGATGCCGAAGGCTTCACGACGACCAAAACACAGACCATCGTTATTGCGCCGCAGCCACAGATCACTGTGAATGTCACAGGTCTGCCTGCAACCGGTAAGATCGGTCTGCCTTATGGCTCGCATAAGGTGACTGCGAGTGGTGGTACAGCGCCTTACAACTACACGATCACCGGTCTTCCGGACGGCCTGAAAGCTGCCAACGACACGGTGTCGGGTACGCCAACCAAAGCTGGCAGCTTCACGGTGTCAATCACTGCGAAAGATGCCGAAGGCTTCACTGCAACCAAAACCCAGACCATCGTTATTGCGCCGCAGCCTATCATTAAGGCGCAAGATCATGAGTTGAGCGTGATGGCGGGTACAACTGGTACAGTGAACTTGTTAGATGGAGCAATTGGAGATGCAATTACGAATGCTACGATCTTATCACATGGCGATGAGGCCGCTGGTACTGCGTGGATCCAGCAGGATAAAGGCACGCAGATGTTGAATTTCAAGGCAGCGCCTAATTATACGGGTACATCACAAATTAGCTATATATTATCAAACGCGTATGGTTCCTCCAAACCAGCAATTGTGACTATCAATGTGATCGCTCGTCCTGATCCTTCCAAAGACCCAGAAGTCATCGGTCTTCTGAGGGCACAGATGGAGTCTGCTAAGCGAATGACGGATACACAGATAAGGAACTTCCATAACAGGCTCGAAAGTCTTCACAACGAAGGTGATTGTCGTACAAATTCTATTGGTGTCAATCTGGGCATTGAAGGAGCACTGTTGCAGCCTAAAATTCCGTCAGAGAGTGTAGACAAGTGCAGCGTGCTTCAGCAAAAACTGTCGATGTGGTCTAATGGGGAAATCAGTCTTGGTAAATCGTCTGGCAGCGATGACAGTAATGACAAACAGATCAGTCATACAGGTATCGGTGTCAGTGGTGGCGTAGACTATCGTTTTTCAAAATTCTTCATCGGTGGGATTGGACTTGGCTATGGTAAGGACGTAGCCGATATCGGCCAGAATGGAACCCAAAGTCGTGCATCCATGCTTTCTCTTGCCTTCTATGGCAGCTACCATCCAAGCAATGGAATATATCTTGATGGTGTGCTTGGTTATGGATGGTTGAACTTTACAAGTGATCGTTTTGTGACCTCAACCGGTCAGTTGGCAAACGGTGATCGCAAGGGGCAGCAGTTATTTGGCTCTGCATCAGTGGCTTATGAGTACCGTAATGAAAGTTGGCTCCTGTCACCTTATGCGCGTGTCGACATTGCGCGCACCAAGTTGTCAAGCTTCTCTGAAACAGGAGCCGGTACATATAACCTGACTTACGGTGCACAAACATCAGACATGCTTTCTACAACGCTTGGACTGCGCGGCGAATATGCAATCCCTATGATTTGGGGGACTTTGAAGCCACGGGCCCGTTTTGAATATTCCCATGACTTCACAGGGTCGAGCGCAGCACGCATTGGCTACACCGATATCGATGGATTGCTACCGTACACCGTTCATACTGATGCAAAAACACGAGATAGTATTGGTATAGAAGTTGGCTTTGATGCGGCTATGAAAGGAGAGTGGACACTTGGCGTTGATTACGGGTCGCAAATTGGAAATTCAGGAGACTATTTACAGCATAGATTACGTTGGAGATTGTCAAAGCAGTTTTAAGAACTGAAGTTGTTAGTATGCAACAGCCATCCGCTTTCTATACATCAATAGAAAATCGGGTGGCTATTGTTAACAGATAAAATATTTTAGAGTTTCCATAGACAATATAAGGTGTAGTATTACGATCTTTCTGCTTATATAAATAAAAGATTTAATGATGAATGATGGCTGTTGACAACATTTATCAATTATGTTTGTTAATATGATGATATTTATTTCTTATCAACCTCCAATATGTTGAAACCGGAAGGTATCTATTTCATTTTGATAATTATATCAATTATATTATTATTATCGAATAATACGCAAATATTTTGATTTTATGAAATGTTTGTTACTGCATTACTTATCCATTTAATGGCCTAAAGAGCTGTCGCAGCATAAAAGTACGGGCCGATTTGAGGGCGCTATATGAATTTTGAAATATGAGTGTTAACCCCATAGTCTTATGCAGCAATATTATAATGTATTATAATGTTAGAACTATATCTGGTGACTATGGTTGTTAAAAATTACGAAATGATTTCTAATAAGATATCGCTTGTGAGGTCAAAGGACGATGTTGCGAAAATTGAGCAAAGGAAGTGGATCTTACAATCTCGCAACCTTTATGTTTCTTTTCCAATTATATGCGGAGCAGTGGCGGGTTATTTTATTGGCGAAAATCTACGGAGGATGAGTGATGAGCAGAAAATAAACGCATATTTAGACTCATTGCTATCTCATGGTGATAGACTGATAGACTCGGCGCGCAGTACTCTGGATCTGGCGGGCCATTCACCTTATCAAATTTGCTCATCGGAAGACCACATCTATTTACGCAGGCTCTTATTCTCAGCCTATCAAGTTAAAGATATAGGTCGACTAGTTGAAGACAGGTTGTTCTGTTCAACGCTATTGGGTGACGTCACAGGCCAAAAGCGCCGTTCAACGGCGGATGTTCTACTATCGGATGGGACATATGTTTACTCCGATCACCCATTGGTCACTCCTGGAACCAACGGGCCGGTTCTGGGCAAAGGCAACTCAAATGTTGTTCTGAGCCCCGCAGCTTTCGACCTCCTGCATAAGCCAGAATATTCATTTGCTATCTTCATCAGCGACTCTGATCGGATTAATTTTGCGCAGCTTTACGAATACCCTGCTAATACCGGTCTAGAGCCTCATCCAGAGGGTCGCAAGAGGCAGATTTCTGAATGGAATAATCAAATTCATGCCTATGACTGTCAGCCGGAGAGGGGAATTTGTATAGCATTGAAAGCTAGTGTCGATCGCACTAGTCTTCTTGCTCGATTACAATCAATCCTCGCGATTGTGCTTGGTATTCTTACTGTAAGCTGTCTTAACCTGAGCTGGCGCGCTTATAACAAACGTGACCGTTCACTAATGTTGCTTTTGTCGAGAGCGTTGACGAAGAAAGAATTGGGTATTGTGTATCAGCCGATTGTCAACGTTATTAGTGGAGAAGTCGTTGGCTTCGAAGCATTAATCCGTTGGGAAATTCACCCAGGAGATTTTGTTCCCCCAGATGTCTTCATCAAGCGGGCGGAAAAGAGTGAGCTTATTCATCATATAACATTTTATGTTATCGACGCAGTGATTAATGAGATGGCAGAGCTCTTGCGTAGAAAACGTGACCTGCGAATTAATATCAATGTTAGCGCTCGTGATCTGCACGATGATGAATTTGCGCCTAAGCTGGAGGCGCGTCTACTGAAAGCTCAAATTGAACCGTATCAGATAGGATTGGAGCTAACCGAGCGCACCGCTGTTGACTGTGTTACCGGTTCAGAAGTTATTCAACTCTTACGTGACAAAGGTCACCTTGTCTATATAGATGACTTTGGGACTGGCTATTCCAGTCTTGCTTATCTTGGCGAGTTGAGCGTCGATGCTATCAAAATTGACAAAGCGTTCACACGAGCTTTAACGCTAGATAACGCAGTTTCAATTATACCACAGATACTAGCAATGGCACGAAAGCATCATCTACACGTGGTGGCGGAAGGCATTGAAACGGAGATGCAGGCGGCCTATTTTCGTGAAGAGTGTGCATCCGAACCCCTACCTGTCATGGCGCAAGGGTGGTATTTCGGGGAGCCGGTATCAGCTGTTTCCATTATAGAGCGTTTGCGCTAAATCGCCCTAACTGGGCTATCCCTAACTGGGCTATTATGTCGGACTTGGAATCCCTTGCTGAATATCGGCTGATTAAATATAGGAACCTATTCTTGACTAACCTCTATCTACGCTGACAGCGCCTTACCGGTGAGCAATGGACGACGAAGACAGGCGGGGCACCGGCTGCTTAAAGCTGGGTTTTCGGTTGTGCGCTGCTCATGTGTATAAAAGATGCAGACCCAGCCGAACCCGTCGACTGTTACCAATATACCGAGCCTGATGACCTGTTCCATTTCGAATCCAAGCGGTATGGTCGCCTGAAGCGTATAGGTCACCAGAATACGCATAGTCTATCTGCCAAAATGAGTGCATATGTACAATTGGCATCGACCCATTGCGGGACAGAAACAAAACACTAATCAGTCGCTTCGCTTTTGATCAGGATAAACCATTGAGCCAACAAATCTAACTACCGGCTGAGCAAGAGGTTTGGCGGTGTCAAACACAGTCCCTTTGCATCTGCTGAATTTTCGCGACAAGGCCAATTGGTCTTGATAATCTGTAAGCTGGCTGATCATAATCAGCACATTAAGCCAGATGTTTAATGAACTTATAGAGTTATTATAATATAAAGCTAATTGATAATTTAACGATGAGAGTTATCAAACAATGCCACAATCCCGCCTGAACATTGAGAAAATTATGAAATTGTATTGGGTGTTGGCGATGGCAATTATCGCTGTATGCTCAGCTGCGGCAACCTATTCAATATATAAAGACTACTTGAACCGTTCTCATGATGCCGGACAAAAAGCCATGATGTTTGCACAAGCGCTAGCTGAGCAGACGACGCAGGTTGTGGATTCTCTTGATTATTTAAGTCGAGCCGTAAAACGTGATGTTGTTGATAAAATGGTACCAGACGAGTTCCTTTCTGAAGTATTAAAACGAAGGACGCAAGCTGAAACAGATGCAGTAATTGGTATCGCTGTTGTTGATCGCTCGGGCCACGTGTACGCTAGTGATATTAGCGCAGTACCAATCGATATGGATCTATCAAAATCTGAAGAGTACAAGGAACTTTCTCAACCAGGATCGCCAGTAATATTTATTAATCATCCATCGGTGCGGCAAATTGATCTTTCCGAGAATTGTATTGGTCAAACGATGAGTTATTCACGGGCGTTAATAGATGAGCAAGGTAAATTTAACGGACTTGTATTGATACTTGTTAATGAGCATTATCTATACAATTCTTATGAGCGATTTAAAACGGAAACGGATATAGTTTTAGGCCTCGTAGGAGAAGATGGAGTGATCCGGGCTTCAAACAATAGCCTCGCCATCGGACTTAATATTCGCAACCATATTGAGAAAGAGTTGGCAGTAGGAGAAGGTATACAAATTAGATATTCCCCCATTGTGCATCAAGAATTGATTTTAGCTTACTATAAATCGTCTTCAATCCCATTATGGGCTTACGCTGGGTTTCCGACCTCTCCTATACGTTCCGCATGGTTCAAAGCCAGCATTGTAGCAATACTAATGATTGTTACATTATTTGTAATATTGATTGCTTGCGGCGTTCTTTTAAAAAATTACGTTATTAATCAAAAAAAATTAATATTTCGAGATACAGAAGATATTAAATCAAGAAAAGAATTAGAAATATTTCATAATATAGCGAGGGCAAGCGATTTATTAATGGTTGTGACGGATTCTCTTGGAAAAATCATTGTCACAAATGCAAACTTTCAAAGCGTATTCACTGATATTGATCCTAATGGTGAATTATCTTTTAAATCAGTTCTCGGCATTGATGTTAATATTTTAAATATTAAACCATCCTGGCAAGGCACTCACACGATCAATATTTCCGGTAATAAAAAAAGAGAAATCAATTGGGTCGTATCAATTATTCGCGCTGCGGAAAAAAATGAAGTTCGAAATTTTGTAATTTTAGGGCTGGATATAACAGATCGTCGTGAAGCCGAGCTCGCTATTTACCAGTCTGCAAAATTGGTGACACTCGGGCAAATGGCCACGGGTATCGCGCATGAGCTCAGTCAACCTTTAGCGACGCTCGCTATGGTACTTGATAACCTGGAACATTCAATCAGGAAGAAAATATATGATGTGGAAAGTTGCTTAGAGCAAATAACTGAAATGAGCGCCCAGGTTGAGCGAGCGTCAAAAATTGCCCGGCATATGCGGATATATGGACATAAAACAAATGGCTCAATGGAATCACTACAGCCCATTAAAATTATAGAAAGCGTGATGGTTGTTTGCGAGGAGCAAATTAGATCTGAAAATATCAATATAGAACATATATTTCCGGATTTTTTGCCGGAAGTTAAGGGCAATCACATCCTTGTCGAACAAATATTACTTAATTTTATAGTTAATTCGAGGGATGCTATTTTGATTAAAGGTGGTGGAATTGCCACACATGATGCTAGAATTACTATTAAAGTAGAAAGCAAGAATGATGGGTTCGTAAATTTTTCCGTTGAAGATAATGGCTCTGGAATTGAAACGGAGGTAGAAGGTAAACTCTTCGAACCGTTTTATACTACCAAGCCAGAAGGGCATGGTATGGGATTAGGCTTGGCGCTTTGTCTTGGTATGGCCAAAGATATGAACGGCAAGATTGAAATCATAAAGCCAGATGAAGGCACTATATTCGTTCTCAGTTTGCCAATTTGTGTTACGAACGCCATTGGAGGGTAATTTGTCGGAAAACGGTACTGACCGAACAATATCGGTGCTTTTGATAGATGATGAACCAGCTTTGTTAAATGCCTTATCAAGTGCACTTGAGAGCGAAGGATTGTATTGTGCGAAAGCTACCTCGGCCGCACAAGCACTTTCAATTTTGTCTACTAATGACACTATTGAGTTGGTCATAAGTGATATCCGTATGCCCCACATGGACGGCATCACGCTGTTGCGCCACATACGGGAACAATACAGTGAACGTATATGGCTCCAGGTCATTTTTATTACTGCTTATGCGACGCTTGAGAATTCAGTTGACGCTCTGCGTTTGGCAGCGTGTGACTTTTTATATAAACCAGTTCGCCGTGAACTTTTACTCAAAGTCGTAAGGTTAGCATTAAATAAAGCGTCTTTAATAAAGCGTGACGTTGAATTTCGTATGCACGGTTCAGATCACATTGGACGCTTAGCAGAAGAGTTGCAAACTTTAAAATCGCTTCTAATTCGTGATTCTGAGGTTGCTCCTCTTCCTGACAATTCGGCGAATTTAGGTGAGTCGCAGCGCAAACAATCCTTAACAAAAGAGAGGCTTTTGTCGCTTATTCGTTCAAATGAAGTTAAAAAAAAGTACTTTACAGATGATTTTTTTAATGACCCTGCCTGGAATATGCTGCTGGATTTGATGCAAAATCATCTTGAAAATAAAGAAGTCACAGCATCATCGCTCTATTTTTGTTCTAACGCTCCTATCGCAACAGCATCAAGACGCTTAAGCGAGATGGAGAAAGCTCGTTTGGTTACAAAAAGACAAGATGCAGGAGATAAGCGGCGACAAATTGTTGAGATAACAGCATATGCGTACCAAAAAATAGAAGATTATTTTCGTACAATCAATCAACTGTGAGACTATCCTCACTGATAACTGTTCCCTTTTCAAGTGTGACTTATGAGCTAATGAGGGACACTTAAATGGCAGCGAAAAGAAACAAGACGGAAGAGATTATCACAACGCATTGTCAGCCAGACGTCCTGAAAGCGCAGGGAAATTCAATAGCTTCGGCAATCCGATCAAGAGGCACAACAGAATTCAAATAATGCCGTTGCCTCGCAGAAATCGGTGGACCGCAGAGCGACCAGGTGAAGCGCCTCAGGGAATTGGAATTCGTGAATACTTGCTTTTGCCTGACAATTTCCCCTCTGACTGTGAAAAAGATGATCTTGGGAGGGACCGCTTGGACATTTTCCGAGTTCCGCTCGCCACTGTGCTTGTGTTGATCACGTCATTGCGCAACCGGGCGTGTCCGAATGGCGTCATGCGAGGTCTGTGGCGATCATCGTGTCATTCATCTGCCGTCGTCAGCGTTATATAGTCAACGCCACACCATCTTGGTTCACACCAGTAATGAACACATTCCGTATCCAGCGCATCGGCTTATTAGGTTACGTTCTAACAATAATCGGCGATCACCCATGAGTGCGGAAAATTTGTTAAACAAGTAATTAAATAATCGCTATCTATATCAATACTATATGGTATAATTGCTGCTTCATACAAGATTATGAAATCGCGTATCTTATAAAAGTATTACCAAACGTATCGTTTAATTAGCCATTTTATCTATAAAATGTGGGGGCATGGCGCTAATGAGATACATACCTATCATATTGTTTGTGCTACTATACAATCAAAATATAACTAATGCGCAGAACTTAAATGTTAATGACAATGATTACTTCATGAAAGTAAGTTTGGAGGTTGATGATTTTGACGACGTTGATGATGATGACGATGATGACGATGATGGCGAGCTTCCGGACTTTCCTGACTTTAATAGGTCACTTATCATTGATAATAGAACTGAGTATGCAACATGCAGTGTAAGCCGGGATCTGCCTCGTTGTGATGGGGGTAATATAATTGTTGGAGTGTCCAACACCGGTATTTTCAATGTCATCAACAATAAAAACGCATATGCGTCCGGATATATAATTTTAGGTGAGAATGCTGGATCAAATGGGATTGTTAGTGTTGAAGATACAGGTTCTTTTATAGAGTTTTCAGATTTATTTATTATCGGAAAAGAGGGAAACGGTACTCTTAATATATCAAAAGGTGGAAGCGCTTCCGATTATGCAAGTGAATCTGTCGATGGTAGACATCGTATTATAATCGGTGATCGCTCAACTGGTGAAGGTACCGTCTATATATCTGGAATAAAATCTAACTTAACAAATTATATCGGTGATACGGTAGTCGGATTAAACGGACGTGCTGCAATAAATGTAAGTGAATCCGGGTCTTTAATTGCTGGAAATTCACTCTCTATTGCTGAAGGTTCTGGAAGTATTGGTGCAGTCCGATTAACAGATCCCGGAACAACACTTGTAGCCGGTAATATACACATTGGCCAAAAAGGGACGGCATCCCTGACGCTTTCAGACGGCGCTATGGTCAAGGTTAGCGATGGTAACGGAATTATCAATTTAGGCGCTCAAACCATTTCCACAGCAGGCTCAAGCTCACAGCTTAATTTTGGTTCTGCACACGGACAAAGTCCTGCAAATCCTGGTTTCTTATCTGCCAAAGAAATCAGACTGGGTTATGGTGATAACTCTATAAATTTTAATCATATAGGTCAGTTTAAGCTTAAAGCGAAGCTCTCGGATGCAGGCGCTGGCAGCCACACAATCAACCAATATGCGGGCAATACCACGTTTACCGCTGACAATTCCCAATTTAACGGTACGACTAACATCTATGACGGCAAGCTTTATCTTGCCAACGAAGACGGAGACACTGACAATCTCAACATCTTAGGTGGCAAGGTTAACGTTCTGTCAGGTGGAACATTGGGAGGCTATGGCGCCTTTTCAGGTATCGTCGATGTCGACGGTACGTTAAGTATAGGTGACAATGGCGGTAGTCTTGTATTTCTGGACCAGCTTAATCTCAAGGCGACCTCGAGGGCCATTTTTGATTTCAATAACATGGGATCGCTCAATCCAGATGATAATGCACAAGACACGGCGGTTTTTATAGATCAGCTTAACATCGACGGTGCCAGTCTTGAGACAAGAGTTGCCGGCGCTGGCATTTATATTCTGTTTCTTTACAACTCCCCTTCCCACGGCACGCAGTTCTCTGATGAGACCGTCGTCTCTACAAACCCGGATTTTGAGATCGGCTCTGCATCAGTTGGTTACGACGTACCACAGTCGATTTACCTAAAGGTTCTTGGTGCGGGCCAAACTATGCAGTTCTGGGATGGGACGAAAATGTCAGGTTCAGGCAATGCAGAGGGCGGCGATGGCATATGGAATGCAGCCAATACCAATTGGGTGGATGATTTTGTTATTACAACGCATGACGTCTGGGGAGAATCTGTTGGTGTTTTCGCGGGCCAGAAAGGAACTGTCAGCGTAGAGGGAACGCAAACGTTTGATACATTAAACTTTATCACCGATGGGTATCAGATTGTTGACGGTGAACTTGCGCTTAAAGGTGTAAGCGGCAGTACACTGAATATAGCAACGAGCGTCGGCACAACCATAAGCTCCAGGATTGTCGATGGCGCTTCTGATACACTGAAGATTATCGGCAGCGGTAAAGTCATCCTGACCAATGACAATACTTATACAGGTCAGACGCAATTGCTTGGCGGTGTACTTTCTGTATCAAGGGATTCCAACCTGGGCGCTGCTTCCGCCACATTACGTTTTGACGGCGGCACGTTACTGGCTACGACTGATATGGATTTGAACCGACGCGTCATTTTCGATGATGGTAATGGTGCCATTGCAGTAGAAGAAAACGATACGCTGACAACCCTTACATCCTTTACAGGCACGGGCGGTTTCGTCAAGCGCGGGCTTGGCACGTTGAAAATCGCAGCTGAAGGTAATTATTCCGGTGAGACCATCATACGTAGTGGCACAGTGACAGTTACGGGTGAAAACCTCCTCAGCCAGGCTTCCGCCTTTACGATTGAAGACGGTGGTGCGCTCGCC
Source organism: Ochrobactrum sp. EDr1-4 (assembly GCF_049199085.1). Taxonomy (NCBI): domain Bacteria; kingdom Pseudomonadati; phylum Pseudomonadota; class Alphaproteobacteria; order Hyphomicrobiales; family Brucellaceae; genus Ochrobactrum; species Ochrobactrum sp. EDr1-4. Next base: position 206,475 of record NZ_JBLZOF010000005.1, on the reverse strand, counting down.
CTACAGAATTACGACCAGACCTTGTCTTCGCTTACCAATGGCGGGCTGACTGACATGGGTGTGACGCCGGGAACCACTTTAACGATTAACGGCAATTATATTGGTAATAATGGTATCATCCGGATCCGCACTGTCTTGAGCGACGACAATTCCATTACCGACAAACTGGTCATCAATGGCAACAGTGAAGGTTTCACCACTCTGGCAGTTGAAAATGCTGGCGGCACTGGAACCTATACTGTGGAGGGGATCAAGCTTGTTGATGTCAAGCAGAACTCTAATGGCGTTTTCAGGTTACAGGGCAATTATGAACATGAAGGCGAACAGGCTGTTGTGATTGGTGCTTATGCCTATAAGCTTCACAAAAATGGCGTCAGCGACGCTTCTGATGGTGATTGGTATTTGCGTTCTCTGCGTGATGATCCTAATCCTCAGCCTCTCTATCAAGCAGGTGCTCCTGTTTATGAAGCCTATGGGCAATCACTCCTGGCTTTAAACAGCTTCTCCACTCTACAAGAGCGTAACGGCAATCGTGTATGGGCAGGGAATGGCAATCGAACCATCATACAAGGTGCAGACAGTGTTGATAGTGCCTATGCTGCCATTGAGGAAGCTGGCAATCATACAGAGGGCAATGGTATCTGGGGACGCATTGAAGGCGCGCACAATCATATCAAACCGCATGTCTCCGGAAGTGAAGTCAATTTCAACCAGAACATCTATAAAGTTCAGATTGGTATTGACGGCATGTTGCAACAAAACAATACAGGCAAGCTCATTGGCGGCTTAAACTTCCAATATACATCCGCTGAAACCAGAGTTTATTCTGCCTCTGGCGATGGAACGATCAACACGGAAGGTTATCGTGTTGGAACATCGCTTACATGGTATCATGATGAGGGTTATTATGCCGATGCACAGGCACAGTTCAGTTGGTATCGCAGTAACCTGAAGTCGAATATGATTGTCGCAGATCTTGCCCCGGACAATCATGGTATTGGTTATGCCTTCTCTATAGAAGGTGGAAAGCGCATTGCGCTGGATGATCCGTCATGGTCTTTTACTCCACAAGCACAACTGATATATTCGGCCATTAGTTTTGATGATTTCACTGATAGCTTTGGCTCCAGAGCTAAACTGGAACGCGGCGATAGTCTTCATTCACGTTTTGGACTTGCATTGGCTCATGAGAATGCATGGCAAAACAGCCAGGGCATGGCAAACCGCACCCATATTTATGGGCTGACGAATCTTTATTATGAATTCCTCAATGGAACGAGGGTCGATCTGGAAGAAACAAGCTTAGCCAATGCAAAAGATCGATTCTGGGCTGGCGTGGGCCTGGGAGGAACGTACAACTGGAATGATGATAAGTATTCGATCTATGGTGAAGGCGTTTACAACACAAGCTTCAACAGCTTTGCAAATAGCTATATGATTAAAGGACAAGTTGGATTTAAGGTAAAATGGTGACATGACCAACCTACTTTTTTGGAAAAGCTGTTGAGTTTCAGCTAGCTTTGACTCACTTTTCCATCTCGCAGTATACCATATAACTACGATTTTGATGTTGACGAAAAATATCTTGGCTTGGGGCTGGTTGATCCCTTCGAAATGAAAATGTGGCTCAAAATCGTGCGGTCGTTAATATGTGAAAGAAAAGCCCCGGACGACTAGTGGCTGTGCGGGGCTCAGTCGATCTTCAGCGAACCTCGAGGACTTCACCAGTACGTCGATCAACGACGACGCGCATGTCGTTGTCTCGGCGGTCTATTCCGCGAACAACGTAGCTGTTGCGACGGCTGGAGACGCTTTCAACTTCATCCATACCCTCGGCTCGAGCAATGCGCGCTGCTTGACGCTCACTGATATCACCGCGAATAGCCCGGCGGTTGCGGTCCATTCGATTGTTACCATCTGGATTGACCTGAATGCCATTCGGGCCGATTTCGATACTCTGGGAGTTTGCTGGAGCGGTTAAAGCAACAAGCGACATGAAGACCGCTGCAAATGCTGACATTTTGTACATGGCAACTTTCCGTTCTTTTGTACGCCCACCGCTGGTAAGAACGTGGCTAGCCCACCAGAGTTCCGCCGGTGTCTCTCAACATTGCTAACATCCAAAATATAGCGTGAAACCAGCACGTATGAGCCAAACGACTTACGCATACGGCGCCAGATTACAGACTACCTTTTGCGGTGAAGCTCTTGACCAAGAGAGCAATAATGGCAATGAATAAACCTGCGTAAATTACGCCGTCTGCGTCTGCTAAGAATGGATGATGCATGCGTGGCTCTGTCAACTTATTTACATCAAATATGGATTATCACTAATCATTACGATCTATCCACGCATTGAATACGATCAGAACAAGCCACGCCGTTGATATAGTGGTGATGAAAATGCCCATCATTTATCCTCTTCGCCAAATAAACTACTTGATGGGGAAAAGGTTCACGGCCTTTGCTGAAAAATGAAAGCAAAGGTGTCTAGGCTTATAACGGAATTAGCGCTGACCGTCGCGTACGCCGATTAAACTAATGAGACCACTCTCTGCGAGGATCTCTCTCTCTGCAACGCCACATCAATGCACAAAAAATAGTCACGATAACACTAACAGTAGCGACTGACGCCCAAAACTCTACCAGCATGACGTTCTCCCAAGTTCCTAATGAACTGTTAACGTCGTGCTATAGATTTTGATCCAAAAAAAAGAAAGCCCCGGTGCATGCGGGCGCTACCGGGGCTGCGCTCTACTGAAAGCGGGGGCTTTTAGAGCGCATACTAATCATCTCACAAAAATAGGAAAACACAATGAAATTGCACCTTGGCGATACCCTCCTCCTGGTTGATGTGCCGATTAAAAGTCAGAAAAATACTGGCTAAAGTGAAGTAGTTTGGATCCAGTTATCCGCAAAGATAATGCTTCCTGTAAAATCCACTACTTTGTGTAATGGGAAAGGCTTGCTACTCTTATGCAAGATTAATTGTGTTATCATGTCGGAAATTGCTTTCACGTTACTTTGGTTAAAATGAAGGCGCGAACCTTTGGACGTGTTGCCGAGATTAGTCTTGTCACTATAACCGAACATTTTAATGGTTATTGTGCTTGCCGACACATTCAGACACTGAGAATACTCGAATTCTCCATAGAAGGTCTTCCCAAGAAAACGAATAGCAAACGTATTGTGACCGAGTTCGTCGGTCCCCCGCATGCTACCGCAAAACTGTGCTTGTCCCTGCGGGAAATCGACCCATTCAAATTTGTCTGACACGGAAACCTCAAACGCTATGACGACAGCCTATTACGAATTGATTGTAGGAATGACAACTTAATCCCACCAGTCCAATTCGCAGACCGCGTATTATTCAGCGTGCAGGCAGTCGGGCTTCGCGATGTCTTTGTGTGGAATGATATTTGGCGCTCTAGACTGCGATTAGCGCACGCTATAACAACCGAGCCGCGACAGGGGAAAACGACCTTAAAGCCATACGGCCCCAACACAGTGTCACAAGAAACGAAAATGCAATGGATAGAACCGTGCCTGCTGGCGCGGCGCTTTTGCTTGACTTCATCGCACATACGGAAGTCGGAAGCATAGTCCGCGCATCTTATGACGTAATCTACGGCAACAATCAGGGGAAGTTAACTCAGCAGATCACAAGCTTGACGCTTGGCGAATTTATTGACCCACAGGCTTCATTTACGAAGCGCTTCAACCCGTCGGCATCCGGTGGATACCGGTTCATCAAAGCCACTTGCAAGGTTTGGCTCAGGAGCTTGGTTTACGCGGCACCCAGGTCTTCGACCCGGATTTGCAAGATCGCTTCGGCTTTCACTTGCCCATTCGTCGCGGGTATAACGAGTTCATCGCTGGCAAAGTCAGCCGCACTGAGTTGTGCAAGCGTCTTTCGCAGGAGTGGGCATCGTTTCCGGTAATGGCCGCAACCAAGGGCGCACACCGCGATCTGACACGCGGTCAGAGTTATTACACTGGCGACCCGTTGAATAAAGCCCTGGTTAGGCCTGCAAAGATTGAAGCTGTTTTGAACAAGGTGAACACCGCCGGGACTGTCCGGCCTGCCGCAGATGTTATCGTGTAGGGGGGCCCGATTTTCGCCGATCCGGGCGAGCTTGGTACGAAGCCATCGCATAGTAAGACAGTTTGGACATGGGCTGGCGCCGCAATCATGTCGGCCGTCAGCTGAGTAGGTTCGTTCCTTGGCGGTTTGGATTGGCGAGTTCAGCTTGTTTTCAGTGCCTCAACCATCGGCTTTGCGATCTGCGGTATCGAGCGTCGTGCTGATTTGTTTAAGACGGTTAAAGACCTGCAAGCGTACATCGGCTGATGCGTATGATCTTGGCCTTAACCCCCAACTGGTTGGAGATCACCGTCGCCTCTATTCTAGCGGCATTTTTGTGTCTGGCTGCTGGTTATGTGGCCGGGGCAGTGAAAGAGCTTCAGCGGTTAGCATTGGCTGCAGCAGAAGCGACAGCAAATGCAGTCCAAAAGAGGGCCGATAGAGATGAGGCAATTATCAGTATGGACTCTCTTGCTCGTGCAAGCAGCTTGGGGGGCGTGAGCAATGTGACCAACTGCATGGGATGGAAGCAGATAAGCCTTCAGCCTGACACCGCGCTCTACCTGGCTGGAAATGCTATGAAAGCAGGGCAGTGCATTGCGTCACAATCAATTGGGTAATGCGCGGGGCTGTTGGAAGTGAGTACATCAATGCGAGACACAGAAGCAGACCTGAGAGCGCGTATGAGCGCCATGGAACACAATCTAACCGGGATTGTGCCTCGTATCACCAAGCTTGAGCAGTGTCAGTCGGAGATTGCAGGCACACGAACTGGCGAGAAATGGAAGAATGTGGACAAGCGATTTGATGACCTCGACAAAAAGATCGAGAAGGTGAGCGGCATCCTGTCCCAAAACATGTGGCAGGTTATCAGCGGCAAGATAATGGCGTTCGTGGCTTTTGTGATCGGGGTTGGTTTGAAGTCGGTTTAAAATATGAAGTTAATCATAAAGTATTATAACAAAATAAATAGCTAATAAACTATTTATATTTGCAATAAAGTACAATAAGCATCTTATAAATGGGCTTGGAGTTATTATTCATGATGTTCGTTGTTTTTGGGTTTCTGGCTGCTACGCTTGTCGTCGGCTGGTATGGGCGTAGGTGCGTTGCACTATTGCTTTTAGCTATATTCCTTGTTTTGGCGGTCCATCAATTCCTCTGGGAAATTTATAGTCCTGATTATGGTTATAGAATGCCATGGATACAAACAGAACTGATGCCAATTCAGTCAACAAAGCTTGCTTGAGGAGATAGCTGATATGGTTATTATGGATACGCAAGCTTATAGAGACAGAGGCACACTGGCGGGGTTTCTTTACTTCTACATGCTCGGCATGATGGCTGTCGTTGCGTCAATTCTGACGGCCGCAATGACATTGCAGTACGTTAGCGGTGAACTGCCGTGCCCGTTATGCTTATTGCAACGTGCAGCAATGTTCGGTGTCTGTTTTGGAATCATGCAGCAGTTCCGACATGGCTATTCCTATCGCAACACAGGTATTAGTCTCGGTTTTTCAGTTCTCTTGCTCGTTATTGCCGTACGTCAGACCTTGCTCGACATTTACCCTCGACCTGGACATGAATATGTGGGCAGTGCGGTTTTTGGGATGCACATGCCGGTATGGTCGGTGTTGATAGCGACATGCTTAATCATCGCATTGGCTGCACAACTGGTTGTCTGGGGTGGAAATACTCAGTGGCGTGACAGACCTGTTTCTGAATTTCCGATCCTGAAAACACTAGCCGGTATTTTAAGCGTCTACGTGGTCGTAATTGGAGTGGTGAATTTCGCATCTGTTGGCGTACAATGTAAGTTCGATGAATGTCATACATTCAGCTATCAGTTGCTCGATGGAAATTAGGTGATTACTGGAATTATTTGAACGATGACTTAAACCCGCTTCGGCGGGTTTAATTATTTGTAATCGGGAGGAGGACACTAAATCTTAGAAAATGGATTGTTGTGTGCTTGCTCTCTTTTCTGCTGGCGCAGGATAAGAAATAGGAGACGCTAGCGCCAGAACGGAACTTATTCGCGCTTCGACGGTTGGCCTTTTAGTTAGCTTTGTTCTGACAGGAGGAATATCTCGTGAAAAAGTTAAACGCCACCGAGGCGCGGCAGGGCAAAGAAGGCAAACCAGTTCTCATTATATTGTGGGTCAGTCTTGCTGCGGCGGCAGTCGTTTGGATCGGGATAGAGATATTTGGCAATGTCATTGAACCGGAAACTCCAGCTAACAGCGAGCAGTCTGTCCCGCCTGCTTCCTCCGAGCAAGTACCGCCAGCCTCCGCCAATTAACTAAACCAGATGAACTTTTCCGTGCCCTATATGAGAATTGCTATGGCGGTTTTCAACAAGCGCGTTGATCAAGTTCTTGTAGTGCTGGCGTAGGACGAGAAAAAGCCCTACTGCGCTGAATACGAGCGGGGCTGTTTTTTTATTTTGGCAAGTTGGCTGCTGCTTGTTTAATGGTACTTGCCATCATTTCGCAAAGCTTAGCTTCATCGGTACCCTGAGCCTTCGCTGACGTTTGAATGTCCTGCTCCATGCCCATAGCTGAAACTTTTCCTTCTTTACCGAGGGCTTCAGCTGCATCGCCCTTAGTTACGTCAGCAGGAGTTGGAACTAGCGTCATCAACTTTGCCTGAATTTCAATTGCGCTGCCGTCAATAAAGCCCTTTTCCTGGCAGTATGAGAGCACGCCAAGCTGATTGCGCGCGGCATTGTAAGCCATTTCCATCTGTTCAGGCGTTGGCTGTTGAGCAAATGCGGAAGTCAATGTTGTTCCGGTAATTGCTGCTGCAATAATTAGACGGCGCATATATTTCTCCATTTTTTGCAGTTATAGGTATCATTTTTTAATGGGCTAAATATATGGCCGCAACCTATTGATGATATTTGGTGGAACAAGTTTCATTAAAGCTTGATATTCGCACTTTATGCCAATGTTCAAACTATAGTAGACTTAGTGATGAAATCTATACTCAGGGAATGGAAGCCCCTCTATTCCTGCTATAAGAGGTTCACCTATCAAAACTTAAAATAAGCCTTTTTGCTCTTACTTATTGTCATTTCTGGGCGTCAAATCGATCAAGTCGGTGTCTGGCAATGTCCTCTGCATTTCCTTTGCCTCATCCCATGGAGCGCGAAGCCAGGTTTCAATTTCCTCTGTCGTGCGAAGAATTACCGGCATTGCTTTGGGATGGACCGGCTTAACGACTGCGTTAGGCTCAGTAGTTAGAAAGCCGAATATATCGACTTCGACCGGCCCATCCTTTTTCTTCCGCACGCCTTGCCATGTCGTCCAGATGCCAGCGAACGCAAACAGCGGCTTTTCCTCATTCAAAGCGAACCAGTGCAGCGGCTTGCGCTTTGTTTTTGGATCTGGCGTTTGACCGTATTCAGAGAATGAGGTGGCGGGAACAATGCACCGGCTTTTAACGCCTTGCCATCGCCGCCAATGAGGAGAGGTTAGGTTGCGAATGTTGGTGACGCCCGTATCTGCTTCGCTCTTCACGTATATGGGTGGCGTCGGCATTCCCCAGCGAAGATATGCCAACTCATGCTCTCCGTCAGTGAGACTTCGAAGAACCGGGGCCGGATAATCTGGGTATACGTCCAATTGAGGATCGACGCGGTTTGTCACGTCGCCAAATTTTGCAAACAGACGGCGCATTGCCTCGTGACTTGTCGTTATGTTGTACAGATTGCACATGCGATCCTCCTGCAAATAAGAGAATAGGGCGCCAATTGATGCTGCCCAGCTACTCTGCCCGATTGCGAATAGTTCTAGCGAGGAATTTTTCTAACACCAAACTGACTGTCACCCTTTGATTTGCAAACTGGGCAACGCATTCGTTTGTCGATGAAAAAAGTGTGCGTGCCAGACTTGCGCAGAATGATCTTGTGTTGAATTGGTCCAATATGCCCACACGGAAAATAGTATCCGTGCAATTCATACCGAGACACCGTACCCCAGATACGCGTTTCAGGCGGCATTGCTTCTAAGTGACGGGGTTTCGATCGCATTTTTCAAAATATGTGTCCCACGGCTTGGATTTTTTATCCCGAGGGTCGTGTGTAACGCCGCCATAAAGCCTGATGAACTCGTGCTGGCCCTCTTCCGTTTTGAACATAGCTATTTCGAAATATTTGATATCATGCCGTGCGCCACCCCAAGGGTGATATCAACCTAGACGCGTGCGGTTATTCAGCATTTGGATAAGATTTGTCCTGTGCCAGTCGGTCAAAAAAGCACGACTTGAAATGGATATTCCTTGTTAATGAGCGTCTTTGGCGGTTCGCTGCGTGATCTACTCATTTTACAAACACTGTCGGCTTCCAGCCACGAGCAAAGCCCATCGACATAGCAAGGTTGGCGTATTCGATCTCTTTGACGAGAGAGTAGCGGTCTTTCAAAAGCGCTTCAATGGCAGCTCGCACATTGCCCTTGTGATAGGCAGGGTCGAGGTCAATTTTCATTGTCATATTCATTTTCTTGCGTAACCGCATTCATTGTACCGCTCCATTAAAAAGCAGATACACACGCCATCCGTATATCTGTGTTTGTCACGACCGCCACCAGAGGAAAGCCCTTGAAGAGGCGCTGCGCCTACGAGCGGAATTCAGTTTGATTACTTTAAGACTGTTTCTAACGACGCCCCGATCGCTGGAGCTGAGGGACTGACAAGGGGTGATATACTCGCTGACGAAACCCCGTATTTTTAATCGCTATTGGGACAAAGCCAGATTTGCTAGGCGCATGAAAAACCCCGCCGAAGCGGGCCGGAATTGGTACTATTTTATAACCGAAATTGAAGCGGACTCGCAAAAGAAAATAATATCTAAAACAATAATTTAATACCCGATTTGATATGATTTCCTGTGAGTGGACTCGCGCTGCCATTTGGCCATTCGCTAACGTACAGATTTCAGTCTGACCGCTTCCACTCTCTCCCCGAAATACCGATGCGCCCGTGCCTGAACTTATTCCTTCTCCGTCGAATAACGTTCGTCCAGAAGCTTAAGGAGGCGTTGATGAGTTTCTTTCATGTCGTGGATATGCTCAATAATTAAACCAAGGCAGATTATCATCATACCAGAAAAACATAAGCTGATCCCGCAGGACAGGAGAACAAGCCTGTCAGAGCCTATTGTTGCAATCCCGAAAACAGCAATCGTCAATCCGGGGATTAATGCTAGTATCCCAATGATTTTTATGAAAAGACCCATATCAACCTCTTGTTTTCCGCAAGCTGGCAGAGCATAGCTGAAACGTCAATCGGCTCTTATTATTTCGCCGATTGGGTCAACGTCCGCTTAAGAGTGCCCGGAAATCGATTGGCTTATACAGCTCTTCTTTTTGACGCTTAGGTAAGCGGACTGATACCGTCGCTTCGCGTGGGGTGTGTAACCTTGCGGCTTTCGATGAAAGCCTGAATGTCTGCCGGTTCGTATCGGCAGATCATGCGCAGTCCGCGACCGGCATTTACGAAAGGAATTTCGCCGTCGGTGGTCAGATGAAGAAGGTGGCGCACCGAGACCGAGAGTGCTTCGGCAGCTTGTTCAAGTGTCAGCAAACTCGCGATAAACCTCGTTCCGGCTCGATTTTCTTCCACGCATCCATGCCAGCTTAAAGCGCGCACTCGCCGCATGGCAGAAAGAGCTGTCTGAGGACGTTGCAACGTGAGTACGGGATATAAGAGGAACCGGCTGGACAATCCGAAGCCGTCGACGAATGAGCCGTTGTATCTCAAAACGCTTAAGCAGCGCGTGGCCCGTAAGGATCAGGTTGTGAAAGCGCAACCACCAGTGGGGTCAGATTAATGGACGTAACATCTCACCATCGGATGCGTTTGCGGCGTGGTCGGCTCATGCTCTGCAATAGCTATCATTTTCTATGGCAACCCACGAAGGCTATGACAGTTTCGGTCCCTTAGCTCAGCTGGATAGAGCACCGGCCTTCTAAGCCGGTTGTCGTAGGTTCGAGCCCTGCCGGGATCGCCATAGATTTCGCGTCTTACCAGAGCGAAGTAGCAAGCACGCGGAGACAAAAGCGCCACCGGCTTTGTGGGCCGGTGGTTGCGAAAATCAGCGTCTTCTAAGAATGAAGAAATAAATGAGGACGACTACGATGAGCGGCACACCGAAAAGCCACATAACACCAGCTGTGAGCATAATGATCTCCTTGTTTATCAATAAGAAAACGAGATCGAAGCGGTTTTGTTCCAGCTGCATAAAACATTAAAGGACGGCGTTATGCCCGGCACCACCCGTCAGCCGCCGTCCTCCGTAATCAGGAGAGCCACGAGGAGACTTCCGCCACCAACTCTCCGTTTCCTTTCGGGTTCCGCTCCCATAAGCCACAGGAATGCAACCGGGGCGAATGCGCCTGCCAAAGTGTCACCGAGTTCGTTTATCGAGCGGCATCCGAGGTACTCATCCCAGAAACCCTTAAATGCATTTGCCGGGATAGCCATTTCGTGGCAGACCCCGGTTTCTTTGATCAGAAGGATGACAATCCCGATATAGATAAAGGAAACGACTGAGAGCACCCAGATAGTGTTGCTCGTCTTGTTTTTATTTTTTCGCTTTTGACGATTGGCTTCACTTTATAGTCCCGTGCCCTGCGCGATTGTATTTGTTTCTCATTTTTAGCAGATATCGCTGGTAGGGGAACTGATCGGAAACGATGTTATGTCATTTTGAATGTTCGGTTCGATAAGTGTGAAGAATGTTTAATTGAGCCAGATTGACCCAGAAGCGAGCATTGGTACCTCGCCAACAGCGTTATCGCCATTGTGAGTAGGTTGATTCCATCATGACAGTCTTCACGACCGGCGATTTGGAGACTGGCTCTTCAAGATCTGAGTCGATATTCCCTTGTGACATTAACGGTTCCAGCGATTATAGGGCGTTTTAGAGGGGCCGTATTCGGAGGGGCATCACACCACTGTAACCCATTGCGAAGAACTAATATAACGCCACTTAAACCCGCTTGACATCAACGCGTGGACGTCCATGACTCTTGGGAAAGAATGGGCGAAAGCGTGACAATTGTCCTTCACTCAGCCAGTAAAAATTACTCATCGATCAGTCTCCTAAGACGAAGCTTAATGAGATCATCATCCTGAATTAAATGGATCCTGAGCTTAGTCTTCCATAGTCTTTGGGCGAAAGCTTTGTGCGTGGTGCTCGTTGATCGTTTGCGCTGAGACAGCTTCACAAAGGATGAGCACTTGGCAGCTTATTTAAGGCCAGTGAAGTTTATCTTTAACCGGCTCTTCAAAACGTACGTCCACTCGAGAAGGAGCAAAAGATGGCTTGAGCCATTTGCACTTTTCAGTATTGGCGTTAAGAGTTGAAGTTCATAGATGAATTGGCCCGACTGTCGCGCCGCTTCCAGAATGCCGGTCTTCGCCCATGTTCACGCTCAGACAATTACGTTATTTTATCGCATGCGCTGAGCAGGGTTCGGTTACACGTGCCGCGCAAACCCTTTCTATTTCGCAGTCGTCAATTACTGAGGCGATCAAAGAGCTTGAAGCCGATCTTAACGTCACATTGTTTGAGCGGCATCCGCGTGGGTTGATTGTTACCCATAGCGGTCATCAGTTTATGCGCCATGCAACAAAAATCTTGGCGGATGTTTCTGATGCAAGGCGTTCGATTTTAAGTAAGCAGGTGACGGAAAAGCGGACACTGAATATTGGCGTTACATCACTTGTTGCGGGCTACGTGCTGTCTGATTTGCTGGCACGCTATCGCCGAGCATTTCCTGATGTGGAAGTAAGCGCCATCGAAGATAACGGTTCCTATCTGGAACATTTGCTCATCGGTGGTGAGCTTGATGTAGCTGTAGTGGTGATTTCCAGCTTGCGCGACCGTATGGCACTTCATGCCGAAATTCTCGAAACGTCGCCTTATCGGTTGTGGCTGCCTTTGGGGCATTCGCTTATATCCGTTGACGGAATTTCAATTGATGACGTCGCCAAAGAGCCGTTGATTATGCTCACGGTCGATGAAATTGAGGAGAACACAGGCAAGCTTCTTGCTGCACTCGGCGCGAGACCGCATGTGGCCTTCAGAACCCGGTCTGTCGAAGCGGTGCGCAGCCTTGTGGCTACTGGCGCTGGCGTCGCGCTTCTTCCTGATCTTGTCTATCGCCCGTGGTCGCTTGAAGGTGACCGGATTGAAAGCCGGGATGTGTCGGGGTCTTTGCCAATCGTACAGATTGGTATGGTTTGGCGAAAAGGCTCGAGTCTTCCACAGTCAGCACGTGATTTCATCGGAATTGCGGAAGCTGCGCGGTCTGGTAGGCAGCGTTAAACCCGTTTTAAGAAAAATCGCCTTTACTCAGGTCTTTGTTTCTAAGCAATAATTTAGCGAACTGTGTGTTGTGAGTTGCTGATTGCTCGAACCAATCGGAAAAACCGATACCTGCTTTCTAATAAATGAATTTGCGAATGTTGGTCATTCGGATAACTTCATCTTCAAGGAACGAAAAGCCGAAAACGGCCAAAGGGAGAGAAGAATGCGATCATGTTTTCTATGTGCGGCTCAGCTAATTTTGTGAGTTGCAACTAGGCGTCTTCATCGCTGCTCAGACGCGCTTTTCGATAATCCCAAAACCTACTCTGACTTCATGCTTCGCTTTTAACAGATGAAGCAGCTGGTGTTCTGTGCGGTTTTGTATCTAGCCCAACATCTGTTTTGCTTTTCTTAGCCTCTACGACTTTTTTTGTCATGAATGAGCAACGAAAGCAGACATATTTTCTGCCGGAGACTGTAATGAATTCTGAAATGCTTATCGGCTCGCAGTTTGAGCTGGGAACAGAGAATGAAGAACTTGTTCTCAATCCAAAAAACGGTGATGTCGTTCTGAATTTGCCTGAAGCCTCATTGGGTCAGGTCGATAAGGCTGTTGAAGCTGCTGAAAAAGCATTTCAATCATGGTCACGCACAACGCCTGCCGAGCGCTCCGGATATCTGCTCAAAATCGCTGATGCTGTCGAAAAAGATGCGGAAGGTTTTGCGGCGCTGGAAGCGCTCAATTGCGGCAAGCCGTATCACGCGGTTCTTAACGACGAAATTCCCGCAGTTGTTGATTGCTACCGTTACTTTGCAGGTGCTGTCCGCAATATGCAGGGACCGCTTGCTGCTGAATATATCCCCGGTCACACATCGATGATCCGTCGCGATCCTGTTGGCATCGTTGGATCGATTGCGCCGTGGAACTATCCGTTGATGATGATGGCTTGGAAGCTTGCACCAGCAATTGCTGGTGGCAACACGGTTGTTTTCAAACCATCGGAACAGACGCCTTTGACCGCGCTGAAAATGGCGAAGGTAATGGCCGATATTCTGCCGTCCGGCGTTGTAAATGTCGTTCTTGGTCGCGGCGAAACTGTCGGCAACGCGCTGATCAATCATCCGTCGATAAACATGGTTTCTATTACGGGTGATGTAGCAACTGGTAAAAAGGTTTTGCAGGCTGCAGCAAAATCGGTGAAGCGAACCCACCTCGAGTTGGGTGGTAAAGCACCAGTCATCGTGATGGCAGACGCCGATATTGATGCAGTCGTTCAGGGCATTAAGACATTCGGATTTTACAATGCCGGTCAGGACTGCACCGCTGCTTGTCGCATTTATGCTGATGCGCGCATTTATGATCGCCTTGTCGCGGATTTATCGGGTGCGGTTTCCAGCATTCGTTTCAATCTGGAAGATGATGCACAAAACGAAATGGGGCCTCTTATCTCGCGTCGCCAGCGTGATCGGGTTGAGAGTTTCGTGGCGCGCGCGCGTGAAAATGCACATATCGAGATAACCGCTGGTGGCAATCCATCGGGTGATAAGGGCTTTTTCTTTGAGCCGACGGTGGTTGCCGGAGCTTTGCAGGAGGACGAAATCGTTCGTCGCGAAGTCTTTGGTCCAGTAGTCTCTGTCACGCGTTTTAGCGAAGAAGAGCAGGCCATTTCCTGGGCTAATGACAGTGATTATGGCTTGGCATCATCAGTGTGGACCAAGGACATCAGCAAGGGTCTCAAGGCTGCCGCGCATCTGCAATATGGCTGCACATGGATTAATACGCATTTCATGCTGACCAATGAGATGCCGCATGGTGGTTTAAAACAGTCCGGCTATGGCAAAGACATGTCCATCTACGCGCTTGAGGATTACACCACAGTGCGTCACGTCATGATTGCTCACGGGTGATATGATGACAAATACAGCTCCCCAAGTTCAAATTGACCGTACAAAACTGGAAGTCTCGAAGACCGAAGTGGCGATCGAGATCAAGAACATGCACAAGTGGTATGGTGAGTTCCATGTGCTGCGTGACATCAACCTGAAAGTTATGCGCGGCGAACGCATTGTTGTGGCCGGACCATCCGGCTCAGGCAAATCAACCATGATCCGTTGCGTCAACCGTCTGGAAGAGCACCAGAAGGGGCAGATTATCGTTGATGGCATCGAGCTTACCAATGATCTCAAAAAGATCGACGAAGTGCGCCGCGAAGTCGGCATGGTGTTCCAGCACTTCAACCTGTTTCCGCATCTGACCATTCTGGAAAACTGCACGCTTGCCCCGATCTGGGTGCGCAAAATGCCAAAGAAGCAGGCTGAAGAAGTCGCCATGCATTATTTGAAGCGCGTGAAAATTCCAGAACAGGCCAATAAATATCCGGGTCAGCTGTCAGGTGGTCAGCAGCAGCGCGTGGCGATTGCCCGTGCGCTTTGCATGAGCCCGAAGGTGATGTTGTTTGATGAGCCAACTTCTGCACTTGATCCGGAAATGGTGAAGGAAGTGCTCGATACGATGGTCAGCCTTGCTGATGAAGGTATGACGATGATCTGTGTAACACACGAAATGGGCTTTGCCCGTCAGGTCGCAAACCGCGTGATCTTCATGGACCAAGGCCAGATCGTCGAAGAAAATGCGCCAGCCGAGTTCTTCGATAACCCGCAGCACGAGCGCACCAAACTGTTCCTCAGCCAAATTCTACATTGATCTAACAAAACTATAACCGCACCAACGGAGGGTAACTTGAACAAATTTTTCGCACTCGCATCAGCATCGCTGTTTCTGGTTTCAGGAATGGCACATGCAGGTCCAACACTCGACCGCGTCAATGAAAAGAAGGAAATGGTTGTTGCTACCAATGTTGGTTGGCCTCCACAGGGCTTCCTTGATGACAACAATGAACTCGTTGGTTTTGACATTGATGTGGCCAATGAAATTGGCAAGCGCCTTGGCGTCAAAGTCCGCTTTGAAACACCAGAATGGCCGACGCTCACAGGTGGTCATTGGCAGGGACGTTATGATGTGGGCGTTGGCTCGGTTACACCAACCAAGGCGCGCGCGCAGGCAATCGATTTTGCTGGCATCTATTACTACAGCCCATATGTCTATGTGGTTCATAAGGATAGCCCAGCGCATTCTACGGATGATCTGAACGGCAAGATTATTGGCGTTGAAACCGGAACCACATCGGAAGATTTCATCAACCGTCGTCTCGAAATTGATGCGCCTGATCTTCCAGCGTTTGAATACAAAGTGACACCGGGCGAAGTCCGCACCTTTGAAGATTCCATGATGCCATTTGACGATCTGCGTCTTGGCGATGGCGTTCGTCTCAATGCTGTTATTGCTCCTGAGCAGACTGCACAGACGGCGATCAAGAATGGCTATCCGGTTCGCATTCTCGAAGGTGGTTATGCATTCCGTGAGCCGCTTGTTGTGATCGCTGAAAAGAACGATGCAGAATGGACTGCAAAGATCGGCGAAATCATCAAGCAGATGAAGGATGATGGCACGCTCGCAACGCTGACGACCAAGTGGTACGGCGCTGATTACAGCAAAGACTAATCTCCAAATATATTTCAATCCCGACCTCGCTGTATGAGGCAGGTCGGGATTTGAAATGAAGGCTGAAATAAAGAAATAAAACGAAGCTGGTAACAAAATGTCCTATCCTGATACGCATTATTTCAGAACCATGGCCGATACCAAGGAACGTGCCGCGCTCGTTGGTAATGAGGAGTGTGAAACCCTCATCATTGGCGCGGGACTTGCAGGTCTGACGACAGCGCTGGAACTGGCGAAGCAGGGACATTCTGTTATTATTCTTGAGGCGCAAAATGTCGGCTTTGGCGCGTCCGGTCGTAATGGCGGCTTTGTCAGCCCCGGATATGCAACGGGTCATGACAAGATCGCAGCAACGACTGGTGAAACTAACGCTCGAAAGCTTCACATGCTCTCGGTCGAGGGTATGGATTTTGTAGGCCAAACAATCCGCGATCTGAACATTACCTCTGCTGATCCCAAGCATGGGTTGATCAGTGTTCAGCGCTATGAAGATGCAGCAGCTTTACAGGCGGAGGTCGCGGAAACAAAAAGAGATTTCAACTACGACCTTGAATATATGTCGCGTGATGAAGTTCAATCCGTATTGAAGTCTGACCGTTATTATCAGGCCGTTCGCGATGCTAAAGCGTTTCACATCCATCCACTAAACTATGCACGCGGTCTAGCGGCAGAGATCGAACGTCTTGGCGGCAGGATTTATGAGAATTCAGCGGCAGAAGCGATGGATGTTTCTGGTTCTCAAAAAGTTGTTCGCACAAGCCAGGGTTCAGTTCGCGCCAAGCATCTGGTGATCACGACGGGCGGTTACACGGGTGGGCTGAACAAGAAACTTCAGCGGTCCTATTTGCCGATAGCAACCTATGTGATGGTTTCTGAAGTAGCCCCCGACCTGATCAGCGAAGCAATTAAAACACCGGCAGCGATTGGCGATAGCCGCAGGGCTGGCGATTACTATCGGCTGATTGAAGGCGGAAGACGTATTTTGTGGGGTGGCCGCATAACAACGCGGGCTGCGTCTACGGAAGGTCTCGTACGCGAATTGCGCAGTGAAATGACAAGCACCTATCCGCAGCTTTCTGAACTCAAGACCGAACTCGCATGGTCTGGCTTGATGGCTTATGCGCGTCATTTGATGCCCCAGATTGGCAAAATGCCGGATGGCGTTTGGTATTGCACCGCATTTGGTGGTCATGGGCTGAACACTACGGCAATTGGCGGCAAGGTGGTCTCCGAAGCAATCCTTGGCAAAACGGATCGTTACAAGCTGTTCGAGCCTTTTGGTCTTCCCTGGGCAGGCGGCTATGCCGGTCTTGCGGTTGCGCAACTCACCTATTGGAAACTGCAAGCGCAGGATAAGTGGCGCGAACGGTCCGCCGGGTAAGCTCTTTTCTTCTTACTGCGAATTTTAATCCCCCAGAACAAAAAGACATCCATCGAGCCGATCGGTACAGGGTGCACACCGAATTGAAGGAGACCGTTCATGCTTGGACGATTCATTCTCAACTATCCCGATACAGCGCGCAGGCTTGGCGGCCTTGTCTTGTTCGCAATCACTATGGTGGCGCTTTATTCAATTGGCATCAGTGCACACTGGCTGGGTTCGGTGGTTCCCCCACTCGCAGACTGGGTGAAAGAAAATCCGGCAACAGCGAAGATCGTGTCAGCATTTGCTATTTCGCTGATCCTTTTTGTGAACTGGAAGCTCCTTAAGAAGCTTTCGAGAAAGCAGCAAATTGTAGCGGTTTGGGTTGAGCTGTTTACGCTTTTGATGCTGTTCTTTTATTCGTTTGATCTGTCGTTTTCGTTTATCGCTCGTAAAATTGGCTTCCTGATCACACAGGGAACCGTCACGACACTTTATATCTCTGCGATTTCTATCGCGATCGCTACAGTCATCGCGCTTATTGGCGCGATTGCGAAGCTATCCAAAAACGGCGTTATTTACGGGCTTTCGACGTTTTACACGTCGCTTTTTCGCGGCCTGCCGCTGCTGATGCAGATTTACATTATCTATCTCGGTCTGCCGCAGATTGGCTATGTGATTGGCGCTATCCCTGCTGGTATTCTCGCTCTTTCTTTGTGCTATGGCGCCTATATGACGGAAATTTTTCGCGCAGGTATTGAGAGCATTCCGCGCGGGCAAACCGAAGGCGCAACAGCACTTGGTCTTGGCTCGGCGCAGACAATGTGGCTCGTCATTCTGCCCCAGGCGATGCGGATTATCATCCCGCCCACAGGCAACCAGTTCATCGCCATGCTCAAGGACTCGTCGCTTGTTTCGGTGATCGGTGTTTGGGAGTTGATGTATGTCGCAAGAACGCAGGGCCAGACCGAGTTCCGGCATATCGAAATGCTGATCACGGCCTCGATGATCTACTGGATGCTCTCCATCTCGTTTGAATTCATTCAGTCCCGCATTGAGCGTTACTACGCCCGATACAACACACGTTGAGCCGTGAGTGAATTGTGATGCGCTTGCTATCAAGCGCATCACAGCTCCTGATCTGTCCTACCATTTTCTATTGGAAACTCGCATGTCTGAAATATCCCTTTTTTCAAAAGCTGAATTGTCTCGCCCCAATCTTACCATTGAGGATGCGGCAGATATTCTTGGTTCAGTTTATGGGCTGAAGGGCGATTTGCGCGAGCTTGGTAGTCAGCAGGACAGGAATTTTAAAGTTAGTATCGGCAGCGAAAGCTATGTGCTTAAAATCAGCCGTAGTGAGTACCCGCGCGTTGAGCTTGAAGCCCAGAATGCCATCTTGCAGCATCTGGCTTTAAAGCAGGAAGACAGCTCAGACCACGTTTTCGTTTTCCCGAAAGTCATTCCATGTAGCGACGGCAGTCTCATTGGTGCTGCTCATGTTGGTTCGGAAAACTATCATGTTCGCCTGTTGAGTTTTATCGAAGGCGAGACACTGACAACACGCAATTATTTGAGTGGCTCCGCAATTGAAGCGCTTGGGGCACTTGCAGGAAATGTCGCACGTTCATTGTCTGATTTCTCCCATACTGGGGCGCTGAGGAGTTCTCTTTGGGATCTGATGCATGCTGAAACTGCGGTGCCATTCTTGTTAAAGGATGAGGCGTCGAGCACAGTCGCCGCATCCATTTTCACGGCAATGGACCGCGTAACTCGGCGCCTTGATCCCGTGAGAGACGGTTTGCGGGTTCAGGTGATCCACCACGACATCACTGATGATAATGTTGTCGGTCGGCGGGAGCTCTCAGGATCTGTGCTGCCCTATGCCGTGATCGATTTCGGGGATATGACCAAAAGCTGGCTGGTTGCAGAACTTGCGACGACCTGTGCTTCTTTGCTGCATCACGGAGAAAAAGATCCTTTCTCAATCTTGCCAGCCGTGAAGGCATTTCATGCAGTTTGTCCGTTAAACAGGGAAGAGCTTACCGCCCTTTGGCCGCTGATCGTGGCGCGCGCTTGCGTATTGCTTGCAGCATCGCATCAGCAACTCAAGCTTGATCCGGATAACAGCTATGCTGCTGCCAATGCAGCACATGAGCGGATTATCTTTGATGTTGCCACTTCTGTTCCATTTGAGTTGATGGAAAAAGCGATTTTCTGTGCGCTGGGTATTGATTTTGAAGCCAAGCATCAGGTCAATGCAAAGTCGATTATTGCGAGTATAGATCTATCGACCGCACGACAGGTCGATTTGTCGATTGATAATCCTGAGTTTGTAACTGGGAACTGGAATACGAGGGGCATTGAACAGCAGATTTTGCTCAAAGCAGCTCAATCTGCTGGCAGTAGCCTGACGCGATATGGTGAGTATCGACTGACACGCACGCAGGTTAACAGCCGCACCGAGCCGCAAAGCTTTTCTCTGCATATCGCGGTTTGCGTTCCTGCCGGAACAGAGGTTGTTGCGCCGTTTGAAGGTCGCGCCTATTTCTCGGATGGTATGCTTATTCTGCGCAATGGTGAACTCAATCTGCACATCAGCGGTGTAGATATCATCGATGGGCTGGCATATTCTGTAGCATCAGGCGATGTGCTCGGCACAGTCCGTAATGAACAGAATGGCTTTGGCGTCATCAGCGTTCAACAGTCAGAAATGGCATCTGACGAACTGCCACAATTCGCAAAGCCATCGCAGTCCTCTGCATGGTCGGCCGTTTGTCCATCGCCAGCCGCATTTCTTGGTTTGCCCGTCGAAACATCTTCAAAAGCATCCGCATCCTTGCTCGATCGGCGTTATCGAAGCCTTGCTGGCACGCAAAAGCATTATTACGAAAATCCGCCTCAGATTGAGCGCGGCTGGAAAGAACATCTGTTTGATACCGAAGGACGTGCCTATCTGGATATGGTCAACAACGTGACCACGATAGGTCACGGCCATCCTCGGCTTGCAGAAAATGTGAACAGGCAATGGTTGAAGCTGAATACAAATTCACGCTTTCATTATTCAGAAGTGGCCGATTTTTCAGAACGGCTTGCCGCACTGGCACCCGAAGGGCTGGACACCGTTTTTCTGGTCAATAGTGGTTCTGAAGCCAATGACCTTGCCTTAAGACTGGCATGGGCATGGAAAGGTCATCGCAATATTGTCTCGCTGTTGGAAGCCTATCATGGTTGGACCGTTGGGAGTGATGCAGTATCCACTTCAACCGCTGATAATCCGAATGCGCTTGGAACGCGTCCTTCATGGGTGCATCCAGTCGTTTCTCCAAATACCTATCGCGGGAATATGACTGCCGAACAATATATCGGAACTGTTCTAGACAAACTCTCGGAGCTTGACGCGAAAGGCGAGGGGCTTGCAGGCTTTATCTGTGAGCCGATCTATGGAAATGCAGGCGGAATACCGTTGCCATCAGGCTATTTGAAAAAAGTCTATCAGGAAATCCGCGCTCGCGGTGGCCTTTGCATCGCTGATGAGGTGCAGGTTGGCTATGGACGCACAGGGCACCACTTCTGGGGCTTTGAAGAACAGCAGGTCGTGCCAGACGTTATTACGATCGCCAAAGGTATGGGCAATGGGCATCCGCTTGGCGCAGTGATAACGCGTAAGGAAATCGCTGATGCGCTTGAAAAGGAAGGTTATTTCTTCTCATCAGCTGGCGGCAGTCCCGTATCATCTGTTGTCGGAAATACAGTTCTTGACATCATGGAAGACGAACAACTTCAGGCCAATGCGCGCGACGTTGGTGATCATCTCAAAAGGCGGCTTGAGGCACTCAAACAGCAATATTCTTTGATCGGTGCTGTTCATGGTATGGGACTCTATATGGGGCTGGAATTTGTCCGCAATACTACCTCATTGGAACCGGCGACCGAAGAAACAATGGCTCTATGTGACCGACTGCTGGAACTTGGTATCATTATGCAGCCGACCGGTGATCATCTGAACATTTTCAAGATCAAGCCCCCGCTTTGTCTCACCAAAAAAAGCGCTGACTATTTTGCTGATACACTGGAAGCGGTTCTGCAAGAAGGTTGGTAATCCGCAGCTAAGCTTAGCGGTGTTCGTTGCGATATAGCACGAGTTTATGCGGTCACCGAATGATATTCGGTGGAGGGATTTTTCGTAAAGACTCGACGATGTCGGGTCTTTGCTCCGCAACCGTTGCAACGATTGCTTCTGCAACGGTAAAAATAGCGGAAGGTGAGTTGGGCAACAATTCACTCTTCGCCGTCGCATAAAGTACGCTATTCGCAAGTGAAGCGAGGGGCGAAGTCGGGCTATCAGTTAGTATCAGTATCGTGGCATTTTTGGATTTTGCCAACTTCGTAAGATCCAAAGTGCTTTGCGAGTATCTGGGAATCGATATTGCGATAACCACGTCTCTTTCAGTGATAGAATTTATGATATTGCTTGAATACGAGCTGGCACCGCGCAAAAGAGCATTTGTCACGCTCTTTTCGGTATAGAGCGCCAAACCTTCTTCAAGATATGATGCGGCATAGTGGCTCGCACCCGTTCCCAATATGATGATGCGGTGCGCTTCAATTATAGCCTTTATGAAATTCTGGGCTGTTGCATAGTCAATGTTTGAGACCGTGTTTTGGACATTGTGCACATTGTCTATGAGCAATCTGTGAAGGGTTGAAGTTTGGCCATCTAAGTTTTTTTCGTGATTCTGATAATCACCCATGCCGGAAGAAATTGACTGATAATCCGACACGATCCGCTCGCGAAACTCACTAAAGCCAGCGTATCCAGCGGTTTTTACAAATCGTGTAATTGTTGCGGTGGAACTGCCGCTTGCTTCTGCAACGCCGTCAATTGACATCGCCACGACATCCAAAGGTCGCGCCAAAACAAAGTCCGCGATCCTTTGATGGGACTTGCTCAGAGACGGATAAACCTCTGCCATTCGCTGAGCAAATTCTGACTTAGGACTCAAAGCTGTGGCCATTGATTATTTCCGCCGTTGACGTCTAGAAATTTTCATATAATCTAAAAATGAAAATAATCACATCAAAAAGATGTCTACTCCAAGGGAACGAATATAGTTATGTACAAAAAGCTCGTGATAGCTAGCCTTTTCGCGTCAACAGTTCTGTGTGGTGCAGCAAATGCACAAACTCTTAAAGTTGCGCTTTCCTCGGAAGCGACAGCTGTTGACCCCCATTATCATGATCTGACGCCGAACAACGCACTGGCGGCGCATATTTTCGATAGTCTAACCAGGCAGGATGAGCAGCAGAAGCTGCACCCAGCTTTGGCAGAATCTTGGGAAAATGATGGCAAAAACAAATGGACGTTCAAGCTGCGTGAGGGCGTCAAGTTCTCAGATGGAACGCCCTTCACAGCTGACGATGTGCTGTTTACCTTTTGCCGCACGTTAAAGAATGAAACAGCGGTTTCTGGTTCTTTTGCAGATATTACAGCAAATTTTGAATCCGTAGAAGCACCTGATGCTAAAACTCTGATCATCACGACAAAAGTTCCTGAGCCACTTTTGGCGACCTTTATGGGAACGGTTGGTATTCTGAGTTCGTCGATTGTTGATCATGGGAAAATAACTTTTGATCCAGCTAACAATTGCGGCGTCACGGGTGCGTGGCCGGTTGTTGGTGACTTTAATGACGGCAAAAAGACAATTGGAACTGGGCCGTACAAGCTGAAAAGCTATGTAAAAGGATCCACGATCGACTTAGAACGAAACGATAATTACTGGGGTGATAAAGAGCCTTGGGAAAGCGTACGTTTTGTTCCTGTCCCGAATGCCGGAACGCGACTGGCCGGTCTGCTTGCCGGAGATTATGATCTTGTTGAAAATCCAGCGGCGCGTGATCTGACGCGTATCAAGGATGACAAGCGTTTCGTTGCTGAAGTCACTCCGACTACCCGCGTGATTTATTACCAGCTGGATGTGGGCCGTGCACAAAGCCCCTTTGTCAAATCGGCAGATGGTAAAAATCCATTGCAGGACGTTCGCGTGCGTGAAGCCATGTCGCTGGCGATTGACCGGAAGGCGATTATCGCACGCCTGATGGATGGCGCCGCTGAACAGGCAGATGAATTCCTGCCGAAGGGCATGTTCGGCACGCTGCCTGACGCGCCGGAGCTGCGTTATGATCCCGCTGCTGCTAAGAAGCTGCTTGCTGAAGCGGGTTACCCGGATGGTTTTGAACTCACACTTTCAACGACCAATGACCGCTATATCAATGATAGCCAGATTACCCAGGCGGTTGCGCAATATCTGACGCAGATCGGGATTAAAACCGATGTGGATGCTATGACGCGAGCTTTGTATTTCCCGCGTCGCTCTAAGAAAGAGTTGAGTGTTGCACTGGGTGGATGGGCCTCGACGAGTGGCGAAGCTTCGTCGTTCCTGCGTCAGTGGCCAGCATCGGCCAATGAAGCAGGCACAATGGGTGGCTCCAACTATGGAAGCTACAAGAACCCCGTTTTCGACAAGCTGATTTATGAGGCTGTGGAAACGATGGACGATGATAAGCGTTCTGCACTGTTGCAGCAGGCGACGACTGAAGTGCTCAAAGATTATGCGTTTATCCCGCTGCATTTCGAAAGTGGCATATGGGCTCACAAGGCCGATATCGACTTCACCGGCCGTTCTGATCAGTTCACACTCGCGATGTCAGCGAAGCCAAAGAAGTAACTATCGTCTTTAGAGTTGCGTGCGCCCTATCGGGCGCATGCAAAAAGCTCTCAATACAGTTCGGGTAAAATGTGATGACTGCATATGCTTTGCAGCGCTTGATCCAAAGCGCGCTGGTACTGCTGGCGGTTTCGGTCGCGGTCTTCTTTGCCATTTATGGTATTGGTGATCCAATTGAACTGCTGGTGCCGCCACAGGTTAGTGCCGCCGAAAGGCTGGCATTAATCAAGAGGCTTGGACTGGACCTGCCGGTATGGCAGCAATATTTCACCTTTCTTGGCAATGCTCTGCAAGGCGATTTGGGGACATCCTTTGTGCATGGCGTGCCGGTTGTATCCCTCATACTCGGACGTCTTCCCGCCACATTAGAGTTGGTACTCTTGTCTATGACGCTTGCTACAATCGTCAGTGTACCTTTGGGACTGTATGCGGGGCTGAATACTGAAAGTCGCTTTTCGCGGATTGTTTTAGCTGGAACGGTCATCGGCTTTTCTCTTCCTAGTTTCTGGAAGGGAATGATGTTGATTTTGCTGTTTAGTGTGGTTCTCGGGTGGCTTCCAACTGCGGGAAGAGGAGAGACTGTTGCTCTTCTGGGCTTTCAGACAAGCCTCTTTACACTCGATGGTTTACGCCACCTCATTTTGCCAACACTAAATCTTGCTGTTCCGACATCAGCCTTGCTTGTGCGTCTTGTTGCGGCAGGCACGGCTGAGGCCACAACGCAAGATTATGTTAAGTTTGCCCGCGCCAAGGGTGTACGCCGCAAGCGCATCGTTTTTCGGCATATTATGCGCAATATTCTGATCCCCGTTGTGACTGTCGCAGGCATTGAGTTTGGCAGTCTGGTTGCCTTCTCCACCATCACGGAAACCGTGTTTTCCTGGCCGGGCATGGGCAAACTTCTGATCGATAGTATCTATCAGCTCGATCGGCCTGTCGTTGTCGCCTATGTCATGTTGGCCACATTGCTTTTCGTGGGCGTCAATTTCATTGTTGACGTGCTCTATGCGGCCCTCGACCCAAGAGTGAAGCTTTCGGGAGAGATGGTATGAACAAGCCCATTATTCCCGAAGCTGCTAACACATCTTTGCGCAAGCTTGTACTCAAGCGCATTCGCAATAAACCCACGATGCGCGGTGCTGCTATTCTGCTTGCATGCATGGTGCTGCTTGCGATCCTGGCACCATTTATTGCGCTGCAAAACCCTTATGACCTTGGCTCGCTGAGTGTCATGGACAACCGCCTTCCACCCGGCTCAGCCAGTATGACAGGGATGACTTATTGGCTTGGCACAGATGCGCAGGGGCGCGATATGGTCAGTGCGATCCTTTATGGCCTTCGCACAAGCCTACTCGTTGGGCTTCTTTCGACACTTGGTGCGATGATTATTGGCGTCACGGCCGGATTATTTGCGGCGCAAAGCGGTGGAATTGTTGACACGCTCATTATGCGTTTTGTCGATTTCATGCTCGGGTTTCCATCGATCCTTGTGGCTCTTGTGCTTTTGGCTTCGGTGGGACGCGGAATAGATAAGGTGATTTTCGCTATTATCGTGGTTCAATGGGCACAATATGCGCGTTTGATGCGTGCTTCTGCGATGGTTGAACGGCGCAAAGAATATATTGAGGCCGCAGTCAATTTCGGTCTTCCAACACGCCATATCATGTTGGCACACTTGCTCCCAAATTCGGTCGGTTCAGTGCTTGTCATGTCCACAATAAGCGTTGCGGGTGCGATAACGCTGGAGGCTACCCTATCATTTTTGGGCGTTGGTGTACCTGTTACCCAGCCTTCGCTTGGCCTGCTGATAGCGAATGGTTTTGAGTATCTTCTCTCAGGTGAATACTGGATTGCAGTGTTCCCGGGCATAGCGCTGGTCCTCCTGATCATTTCACTGAATTTTGTGGGTGATCGTGTTCGCCGCAGCTTTAATGTGAGGGCCAACGCATGACAGCGCTTCTTGATATACAGGGTTTGCGGACTGTTTTTCACCTACTCGGTGGCGCATGGTCTGCGGTTGATGGGGTCGATCTTCAGGTCGGGCGCGGTGAAATTCTCTGCCTCGTTGGGGAGTCTGGTTCTGGAAAATCCGTAACAGGATTTTCTATAGTTCAATTGATTGATGCGCCGGGAGAGATTGTAGAGGGCAAGGTTCTCTTTAATGGCACGGATCTTCGTAAGGCTTCAGATGAAGAATTGCGTTCGCTGCGCGGTGACCGTATTGCGATGATCTTTCAAGATCCGCTTTCAACGCTCAATCCCGTCCTCACCATCGGAGAGCAGATGCTTGAAGCAATTTTCGAGCATCGTACTTGTAGCCGGGAACAAGCGGGCAGGGAAGCAATGCAGGCTCTGACACGAGTTGGCATTTCTTCACCCGAAGCGCGGCTGAAGCAATATCCGCACGAGTTTTCCGGTGGCATGCGTCAGCGCGTGGCCATTGCAATCGCTTTGTTGAATGGCCCCGACCTTATCATTGCAGACGAGCCAACAACTGCTTTGGACGTGACCATACAGAGCCAAATTCTTTATGAGGTTCAGAAACTGGCGCGTGAAACCGGAACAGCTGTCTTATGGATCACGCACGACCTTGCGGTTGTTGCGGAATTGGCTGATCGAGTTGCAGTGATGTATGCCGGACAGATTGTTGAGAGCGGTCTGGTGGATGATGTGATTGATCGCCCCATGCATCCCTATACGCTTGGCCTTCTGAGTTCCTCTACCGGCATGGTTGAACCGGGCGAGCGTCTTCATCAAATCAACGGGAATGCGCCGCGTATTGATGCGCGACCATCCGGATGTCCATTTCGAACGCGCTGTGATCATGTCATTGACGTTTGCACGAAAATTTACCCGGAAAAGCAGAGTGTTGGAGATCATATTTTCCGCTGCCACAACCCAGTCGCAAGCCTGGAGGTAATCTCGTGAGCGATGTTTTGTTCGAGATGAAGGGCGTTCGTAAACACTTTGAATCCAGAGTGACAATGGCTGAAAAGCTGCTCAGTCTTGCAGGCAAGAAACAACCCAATCGGCTACTGCGCGCCGTTGATGGCGTCGATCTGAGTGTCAAAAAGGGTGAGGTCCTTGGACTGGTTGGAGAATCTGGCTGCGGCAAGTCCACCTTGGCCCGTATGGCAACTGGCATTCATAAGCCGACGGCGGGTGATGTATTTTATAAAGATAAAAACGTCGCAGAATTGCGGGACCGCGAAAAGCTTGATTTTCTGCTGAAAGTGCAGATGATTTTTCAGGATCCGTTTGCATCGCTCAATCCACGAATGAAAGTGCATGAGATTGTTGCGGAAGCGCTGAAAGTTCATAAGCTTGTGCCGAGGGATGGAATTTCAGGCACGGTTGATCGTTCACTTGAGGAAGTGGGTCTTGATGTGGCCTATCGCGAACGCTATCCGCATCAGTTTTCTGGTGGCCAGCGACAGCGTATTGGCATTGCGCGTGCACTTGCCGTCAAACCTGATTTTCTGGTCTGCGATGAGCCGGTTTCAGCGCTTGATGTGTCAATTCAGGCGCAAGTTATCAATCTGTTTATGGATTTGCGTGATCGATATGGACTGACATATCTATTCGTTAGTCATGATCTGGGCGTTGTGCGACATATCAGTGACCGAATAGCGATTATGTATCTTGGCCGTATTGTCGAAATTGGCACAGCGGCTGAAATTTTCGCAAATCCTGCTCATCCTTATAGTGCGGCTTTGCTCAATGCCAGCCCATCCGTCAAACGGCGCAAGCGCAATTTCGAGCCGCTCAAGGGTGATCTACCGTCTCCGCTCGCGCCGCCAAGCGGTTGCCCTTTCCATCCACGCTGCGCTCAAGCCATGCCGGTTTGCAGCGTTCATCGCCCTGAACTTAAAGAAGTTTCCGCTCATCAAAGCGCTGCATGTCATTTGCATAATTCGGAGTTACAATGATCACCTCCTCGCTCAATCCAGAAATCGGCAGAAGCGTGCTTCCATTTATTGATCGGTATCAGCCTGATCGTCCGTTGGAAGTGAACTTCTATCGACCGGAGAATTATCAGCCGCAGAATCCCGTTGTGGTTGTTCAACACGGTATGCTGCGTAATGGTGATGAGTATCGGGACTTCTGGATACCAGCGGCAGAAAAGCACGGATTGCTGATAGCTGCACCGACGTTTTCAGATACGTTTTTCCCTATGGCTGAAAGCTATAATAATGGACTTGTTCTTCGCCCGGATGCTAGTGTTCGAGACCGTTCAGAATGGTTGTATAGTGTGCCGGCGCGGGTGTTTGCTGCGTTGCAAGAATCAGGTGTGACCAATCAGGAAACAGCTTTTCTATATGGCCACTCGGCGGGTGGACAATTTGCCCATCGCTTACTAGCTACGCAGGAAACCTATCCTTTTCATGCAGTGATTGCCGCCAACCCGGGCTGGTACACGCTACCGGATTTTGATCGTGAGTTTCCCGAAGGTATGGGCGGGATTGGTTTGTCACATGATGAGCTTGAGCGATGGTTTGCGTATCCCATGCATATATTTGCGGGCGATCAGGACATCGCAGAAGATGATCCAAACCTCCCATCACAGCCAGAAGCTCTGGCGCAAGGCGCCTCTCGTTTCAAGCGCGCACATTTTGTCTATGCGTTCGCAAAGACCCATGCCCAAAAGCTTGGGCTTCCGTTTAACTGGATTTTGGTCGACATTGAAGGCGTGGGCCATGACGGCGCAGCTATGTCTCGTGCCGCCGCTGCATTTTGGTTTGAGGGCAGAATTCCACCGGCGAATGAACTTGTTTTTGACGACGTAGCCCAGCTTTAGAAATAGAGATCGGACCAAACAATGAATGCAAATAATCATGAATATCTCTGGAAAAAAGTCGATGAGCAGAAAGAGCGTCTCATCGAATTGAGTGATCGCGTATGGGGAATGCCAGAGGTCTGTTATACAGAGGTTCGCTCGATGGCCGAGCATAAGGCAGAACTTCTGCATCAGGGTTTTCGGGTTGTTGAGGGCATTGCAGATATTCCGACTTCGGTCATTGGCGAAGCCGGAGAGGGCGGCCCGGTTATTGCATTTTTGGGCGAATATGATGCGTTGCCCGGGCTTAGTCAGGAAGCTGGCGTTTCAGAGCATCGGCCAGTAGAGGCGGGCGGTCATGGCCATGGCTGTGGGCACAATTTGCTTGGCTCTGGTGCAATGCTCGCGGCAATTGCTTTGAAGAACTACCTCGCAGAAAAAGGCATTCCGGGCCGTGTGCGCTATTATGGTTGTCCGGCTGAAGAAGGTGGTGCTGCCAAAACGTTTATGGTGCGTGCTGGCGCTTTTGATGATGTCGATATTGCAATCTCATGGCATCCATACAGTTTTTGGGAGGTCGCTCCTGCGCTTTCTTTGGCAAATACGCGTGCTGATTTTACCTTCAAAGGACGCGCAGCACATGCTGCCGCAGCTCCGCATCTCGGGCGAAGCGCGCTTGATGCGCTTGAACTCATGAGTGTCGGTGTCAATTACATGCGCGAGCATATGCCATCGGACGCGCGTGTTCATTCCGCAATTCTCGATACTGGTGGTATCGCTCCCAATGTCGTTCAAGCGCATGCGCGCGTTCGTTATTCAATCCGCGCAATGGAATTGCAGGATATGAACGATCTTGTTCATCGTGTGCACAAGATCGCTCAGGGTGCTGCCATGATGACAGAAACAACTGTCGAGATGAAAATTGTTAGTGCCGTTTCAAATACTCTCGACAATAAGCCGTTGGAAAATGCGCTTTTCAGCGCGATGGATGAATTGGGATTGCCTGATTTTGACGATCAGGACCGTGCGTTTGCAGGCGAAATTCGCAAGACGTTCTCCGAGAAAGACATAGCGTCGGTATATAAGGCGATCGGAATGCCTGTAACGGATGAGCCACTCGCCAACTTCCTCACGCCACAAAATACCAATCGCAAACCCTTTATTGGTTCGACAGACATTGGCGATGTGAGTTGGGTTGTACCGACAGTTCAGGTTCACGCACCGACAGTGGCGATTGGTACCCCGTTTCATACCTGGCAGATTGTTGCACAGGGGAAGTCACCGGCTGCACACAAAGCGATGGTTCACGCCGCAAAGGCAATGGCTGCCACTGGATTGAATGCGATTATCGACCCGCTTCTGTTGAAAGAGGCGAAAGAAGCATTGTCCGGACACACGTCCAGAACGCCGTATATTTGCCCGCTCGGTGAAGATGTGAAACCGCCATTGGATATGTCCCGGGGATGACGTTCCGTCGATCATGGAAATAGCCGATAAATTAATCATCAACAGATGATGAGTTGTAGTAGGTTACGTTATGTTCGTGACCTGACAGAAAAAGAAAGCATGAGTAATGGTAGTTGGAACATATGGTAAAAGGTGAATTTTGCTATATTTGCTGTGTTGCCTTGTTCACCACTTGTCGAAAAAGGGGCCAATTTTGGACTGACCAGTTTCTAACGTTCGTGCAATGACCTTGGGAAAGGCAAGCCGGTGAGAGCCCGTAAATTTTCATCTACAAAATGCGAATTATCATGGCATGATTTCTCTGTAACCTTGATGCTGCAAACCATACGACCGAAGTCGGTCTGCCGGAGAGTGAAAGCGGTACAGTCTGACATCAGGAGGCGTAATTTGCTTGTTGCCCATTTTCCACAAGAATGTGACGATGCGCGGTCTTTCGAGAAGCTGCGATTAAACGCATTAGCGAAGACCGCGTCCGGTCACATGTTCAGATGAACCAACGGTTTTGAATAGCTTGCCGCAACCACTGAAGTGTCATGCCACCGAAAGATGAGTATCGACAAAAGAACGTGCATGCTTTGCAAGCTCAAACCCATCAGACCAGGTATCACGCCAGATTGCGAGATCGTTAGAAAGCCCTTCTGCGATAACTGCCGAAGAGAATGATTCAAACGTTATCGGCCCGTGATACTTTATGTCAGCGAGGGCATGAAAGAAGCCGGTGAAATCGATATGTCCTGATCCCAGATAGCCGCGATGGTTCTCACCAATATGGATATATCCAAGCCGCTCACCCACTTCGTGCAATGGACGAATGAGGTTATCTTCCTCAATATTCATGTGATACGTATCGAGGTGAATTACCGTGTTATCCGCCCCAATATCGTCGGCCAGTGACAGGGCCTGCCTTGCCGTATTAACGAGATGGGTTTCATAGCGGTTGCACACTTCTAATCCCAAAGTAACGCCGAGCTTGCTGGCTTCACTTGCAAGGTCTCTGATAACAGCAACAGCATTATCACGCCCTTTTGCACTTGCGGGTTTTCCATACTTTCCGAGCGCCGAATAGAGCGCGCCAGTCAAAAGTTTTCCGCCAAGGCTATGCGTGGCAATCAGCGAATGATGAAGAAGTTCCGCACCTTTGCGAACAACAGACAGGTCATCGCTTGAAACATCGGCATCAAATGCTAATCCACGCGAGCACACAATCGAAAGGTCAGAAGCGCTTAAAACCGAACGGGCATGATTGACATCGAGATTATCGAGATCATGCAATGAGAGTTCAAGCAGATCATAACCCGTTTCAACGCTGCGCTTTGCAGCCAGTTCAATTGAGGCCTTGGATGTATCGCCGGTCCATACCAAAGCATGAACACCTATCTGGTTGTTGTAGCTTTTCATTATGCGCTCTCCCTCGCACAGGTTTCGACATCGACCCAGCCATTTGCCGCTTCGTTGGAGCGGATACAGGCATCGATGAAATAAAGTCCGTTAAGTCCGTCTTCGATTGTCGGATATGCAATATTGCTTGGATCGCTCTTGCGCTGCTGATGGCTGCGAATTGCATTGGCAGCCGACTTATAAATGTTACCGAAGGCTTCCAGAAAGCCTTCCGGATGACCAGGAGGGACACGGCCTGATTGCGTGTTGCCGTGGGTCGCCCCATTGCCTGCGCGCGTTAGCATGGCGCGCGGCTGCCCTGATTTACAATACCAGAGGCGGTTAGGGTCTTCCTGCGACCACTCAAGTGAGCCTTTGGTGCCAAATATGCGGCAATTCAAGCGGTTTTCGTTGCCGATTGCCACCTGACTAATCCAGAATTGCCCTTTTGCACCATTGTCATAACGCAGCAAGATCGAAGCATTATCATCAAGCCTGCGTCCTTTGATAAACGAAGTAAGATCAGCGCAAAGCTTATCCGGCGTCAGCCCTGTCACGTAAGATGCGAGATTATAGGCATGCGTTCCAATATCACCGATTGCCCCACCTGCGCCCGCCTTCTGAGGATCGGTCCGCCATTCAGCAGCCTTGGACCCCTGCAGTTCGACAGGTTCGCTGAGCCAGTCCTGAACATACTCGCAATTGACAAAGCGTATCTCGCCCAGTTCCCCGGAAAGCACCATGTCGCGCATCTGCCGCACCATGGCGTTCCCGGTGTAATTATGTGTCAAGAAAAACATACCCGGCGCATTTCGTACAATGTCAACAAGCGCGACGGCATCCTCTAGTGCAGAGGTCACAGGCTTATCGCAAATAACGTGAAATCCCGCCTGCAAGCAGGCTTTGACGGCATCAAAATGCAAATGATTTGGCGTAACGATAGCGACCGCCTCTGCACCATCAGGTCGCGCTTTCTCACCCTTAATCAGCGCTTCTACCGTATCGTAAACCCGATCATCTGAGACACCCAATGCATTGGCAGATCGCAAATTGCGCTCAGGATCGGAGCTGAAATCACCGGCGACCAGTTCAAACTCATTATCCATCCGTGCTGCAATACGATGCACGTTTCCGATCAGCGCGCCTTCTCCACCGCCGATCATAGCCAGTCGAATTTTCTGCATAATTTTCTCCCGATCAATCTGTTTCGGTTTTTGAGATTTGTTGAGCCACAGATTCCCGCACGCGCATATCCGTCATATGCGCCACGTGCGAGAGCGGTCGCTCAGGCTCCCCGATACGTTGCATGAGAAGCTGCCACGCGCTATCCACCATCGCATCAATCGGCTGTGCGACCGTGCTGATAGTTGGCTTGAGCACTGTCATCCAGTCCGAGTCGTCAAAGCCTAACAGCGATATATCGCGGGGTATCTCAAGCCCCGCCTGTCTTGCAGCCTTGATAGCACCCAGTGTTGCAATATACGCCGATGCAAACAAGGCTGTCGGTGGCTTCTGACTAAAAACCTGTTGCTCTAAAGAATGCCTGCATTCTTCTATTGTTACACCGGCATAAATCACTTTGACGTGGTCCGAGAGCCCGGCTTCGGCCATCGCTTTTCTGTAGCCCTCAACGCGCTGGTTCATATGAACCAGACTGTCACGCGTTGCGAGAAATGTTATATCCTTATGTCCCATTTCAATAAGATGGGCGGTCCCAGCATGGGTGGCAGCACTGTTATCAATGGCAACCGTATCGAAATCCGGCAGTTCGGCACCGCGATCCACCAGAACCGTCGGCACAGAGCGGATCAGCGAATTACCACCAGATGCAATCTCCTCATCACTGAGAAAGATAATCAGACCATCCACCTGTCGCGCAATCAGTGTATCGATGAGATCAGCTTGTGTAACCGACAATTCATTGCTGTTCATGAGCAGAAGCTGCATGCGATCCAGCATCGCAACCGTTCCCGCCCGCTGCACAAATTCCGAGAAGAACGGATTGGTTATATCCGGCACAATAATTCCGATGGAATTTGTTCGCCCCTGCCGCAGGCTGGAAGCGACGAAGTTCGGTTTGTAGTTCATCTCGGCAACGGCTTCGAGAACCGTTTTCCGTAAATCCTGATGGACGAATTTACGTCCGGTCAGCACATTGGAAACAGTGCTCGGTGCGACGCCTGCATATTTTGCCACATCCTGAATAGTCACCGGCTTTGCGGTCTTTGGCGGCGCCAGGTTTTTAGCCTTTGGCGGGGATTGTCGTGTCATATTGGAATGCAATCGCTCCTGTTACTTTCTGGTGGCAATCAAACGATCAAGGGTGACCGCTACAATGATCAGGCCGCCCATGACAACCAATTGATAGAATGTTGGCACCCGCATCAGATTAAGACCATTGCTGATCGTACCAATGATAAGCCCGCCGATCACAACAGAAGGAATACGGCCTTTGCCACCAAAGAAACTGGTTCCACCAATAATCGCGGACGCAATGGCGAAAGTTTCAAAACCCGTACCGGCTGCGGGTTCGGCCGCACCAAGACGGGCCGTGCTTAATACACCCGCAAGACCCGCACAAAGACCGGAAATCATAAATACGATCAGCGTATGTTTTTTAACGTTGATACCGGAGAAAAACGCAGCTTCACGATTACCGCCGATAGCATAAATATTGCGGCCAAGCCTCGTCTGCTGCGTTAAATACCAAAGGATGGCGGCCATACCAAAGGCAACGATAACGGGGACAGGAACCCACAAGATCGTGCCTGCAAAGGTTTCAGTGAAGCTGTAGGGGAAGCCAAAAACCGGACTTGCACCGGAAATAATCAGGGTTATACCGCGGAATATGGCATTTGTTCCCAGAGTAATAATAAACGGATGTAGTCCGGTAAAATTGACCAGAAGGCCGTTGAATGCGCCGAGCGTCAGGCCAACGCCAGCACCACCGATCAGCGCCGCGCTATAGGGATCAAAACCTGCAAGCAGAAGTTTGCCAGTCACGATACCCGCCAAGGCCAGAATGGAACCGACAGACAGATCGATGCCCGCGATCAGGATCGGGAAAAATTCGCCAAGCGCCAGTAGGATCGTGATCGAGCTTTGCAGCATGATCTGGACAAGATTCTGCCGACGCAGAAAATACTCAGGCGAAAGGACACTAAACAGAACGAGAATAACGACCAGAATGCACAGTGTGCCGTATCTGTCCCAGTTCTCCTGAAACTTTTTCATGATGCTGCTCCACCGATAGCGTGGCTTAAAAGGATTTCTTCATTTGCGTTGTGCCCATCAACGATGGTCGCGATGCTGCCATCGCGGTAAACCGCAATGCGGTCACAGACCCCAAGCACTTCTGCGAGCTCTGAAGAAACCACGATAATTGCTTTGCCCTGCAAGGCCAGTTGCCGGATGATTGCGTAGATTTCCGCTTTGGCACCGACATCGATACCGCGCGTCGGCTCGTCAAAGATGATTAAGTCAGGTTCGGTCGCCATCCATTTGGCGACAATCACCTTTTGTTGGTTGCCGCCAGAAAGCTCAGTTACCATCTGATCGACGGATGAGCTTTTCACATTGAGTTTTTTACGTTCCATCTCGGCAATTCGTCGGTCATCGCGCTTGCTGACAACGGCACCCATGCCATCCAAAGGAGCATCTTTCACGCGCTTGGAAAGTACTATGTTTTCCAGTATGGAAAAATTCTGAAAAAAACCCGTTTTTCTGCGGTTCTCAGTAATGAAAGCCATTCCATTTTTCAAAGCCTGAGACGGGGACCGGGGCGTAACATCGCGGCCATTGAGTTCAATTTTACCAGAAGCACGTTTGTCTGCACCAAACAGGCACTCCATCAGTTCCGTGCGGCCTGAACCTATCAGACCGGCAAAGCCAAACACTTCGCCATGACGCACTTCAAAACTCACGTCCCGAACGCGATCATTGGAGCCGGAAGTAACGTTGCTGACTTTTAGAACAACCGGCGACTCATCATCCAGCGCAGGATTTGTGTAATTATGTATCAGCGCACGGCCAACCATCATCTGAACCAGCTCATCATTTGTATAATCTGCGATCATACCCGTGCCATTGGAGCTACCATCTTTAAGCACCGTAAAGCGGTCACCAATCTGGCGCACTTCATCGAACTTGTGCGAGATGAACAGTACCGCCATGCCTTCCTCACGAAGCTGGTTCACCAGTTGCAGAAGGCTCTGAATCTCAACACGCGTCAGTGAGGATGTTGGCTCGTCCATCACCAGAACTCTGACATTTCCCATCAAAGCTTTGGCAATTTCGAGAATTTGTTTATGGGCAATCGGCAGATCACCAGCCGGACGATCTAGATTGATATTGATCTTCAGCCGGGCAAGAATGGCTTGCGCACGCGCACGCATCAGTTTCCAGTCTATGCTCGTCAACAAAAGCCTGCGTTTAACCGGCAAATTACCGACAAACAGATTTTCGAGTGCTGACAGCTCGTCGATGATACTGAGTTCCTGATAGATAATCGAAATGCCAGACTGAGCTGCCTGCCCCGGCGTAAGACGCGTATGTGTTTGGCCATCAATGGTGATTTCGCCGCTGGTCGGCGCGAACACACCCGACAAAACCTTCATGAGAGTGGATTTGCCAGCGCCGTTTTCGCCAAGCAGCACATGCACCTCACCGGGATGAATATCGAGATCAACGCCCTTCAACGCCTGAATACCACCAAACGATTTGGCAATATTGCGCATCTCAATAAGAGGATGTGGCAATTCGTGGCCAGAATCCGGCATGAAACCCTCCTCGGTCAACGATGAGTTAGGAAAAGGATACGGTAGAACTTTTCACTTTTCGCGTTTTGCTGGAAAAGCTCTGACCGCACCCGATTTTTCTTACTGTTTGGTCACCAGCACAGATTCAATATTGACCTGAGGTGCATCTGCATCCGGCGCAATCAACTTGCCGGATTTGACAGCTTCAACAGCGGCAACCAACGCATCTGCGCCGATTGTGGCAGGGTTCTGTGCAACCGTCGCATCAAGACGTCCGGCCTGAACAGATTCACGCGCTTCCGGCGCACCATCTGTTCCCACAACAATCACCTCACCCGTTTTGCCAGCATTCTGCACGGCCTGCACTACGCCCAGCGCCATTGTGTCATTGGCACAATAGAAAGCTTTCAGATTAGGTGAGGACTGCAGAATATTGGCTGCGACATCAAGCGCCTTCAGGCGATCCCAATCGGCAGGCTGACTTGCAACCAGCTTGATATTGGATGCTTTGCTGAAAGCATCAGTAGCACCAGCTTTACGGTCTTCACCCGATGCAACGCCAGCCTTACCTTCGATAATCGCGACTTCACCACCGTCAGCACCAAGCTTTTCAATGATGAAATTAGCACCATTTGCACCAACCGCCTTATTATCGGTGGTAATGAAAGCCTGAATATTGGCACCCGCCTGCTTGAGAGCCGCGAGATCGACCTTTTCATCAATATTGATCAGCGGAATGTTCTTTTTATAGGCTTGAGCCGCTGGCTGGACCAGATTAACCGGAGAAATCGGGGCAAACATAATTGCCTTATAATCACGGTTCAACACATCCTCGAAAAGCTGCAACTGCGCCTGCGTATCATCTTCGGTCGGAGAGGCAAAAATATCCACCTCGACGCCCAGTTCCTTGGCTTTGTCCTCAACGCCCTGCTTCATCGATTGCCAGAATGGATTGGACAGAGTTTTCAGAATAACAGCATAATCAGCTGCCTGCACGGCAGATGCATTTATGAATGCACCGACCGCAAAAACGGCTGACAACAATAAAGTTTTACCGGCTTTCATGTTCATTCTCCTCCATAGAACGTGAAAATATTGGCAGACTTGTTTTTATGTTATGATATCGTCACCGGCTTGGACCGGAGTTTCGCAGCCGTTGCCGGATCAGCCCGGCGGCACAATTGTGGCGGCAAACCTTTCATGATCAGTTCAGCGTCTGCGACAGTCATTGAACCGATTTCGTAAAACGCATCACGCGTTCCGCCCGTACGATGCGCGGAAAGCAAAAGCCCTTCGACAGAACGTACCGGATCACCGAATGCTACAGGTTCATCCGGGAAAACATCGGTTGCGGCCTGAATATGTCCCGATTTAACTGCCTCCAGCATGGCCGGAAAATCCACAACCGCAGCCCGGCTCATCAGCAGAAACTTTGCGCCCCTTTGCATCATTGCAAATTCGCGCGCACCAATCAGACCCTGATTTTCGCTGGTCACACTTGCAAAAACCAGAATGAACTGGCTCTCCTTTACGACCTGATCGAGGGATGCCGGAATACAATTTGCGCGCTCTATAATTTCAGTCGGCAACCACGGATCATAAACCAGTGTTTTGTTGCGGAAAGGACGAATGAGATCACGAAACTGTCGTCCAAGATCGCCAAAGCCGATAATCCCAACCGTTGCCCCCATAAAGCGCACGGTATCAACATTGCCCTCAAGACCATATTGCTCTGTACCAGCACGCATTTCCCGGTCGGCTATGGTAATTCCGCGCGCCAGATCAAGCACCATCGCGAGAGCTGATTCAGCAACCGGACCAGCAAAGGCTGAAGCAGGTGTCAGCACCCATATGCCGCGCTCTACGCAGGCCTGATAATCAATATTGGCCAGAAAATTCGTTTCTACATTGAAGATGCCTTTGAGCTTTGGTGCACGATCAAGCCGCTCTTTGGGCATGGCAGTCTGTCCTATCAGAAGCACAGTATCCGGCAAGTAGCGCTCAATTGTATCATCATCCATCGGCTTGTCTTCACTAATGACAAGCTCACCCAGCGCCTCAAGTCGTGACCTAACTTCCGGACGCATGATAAGGTCCAGAGTCCGCGGTAACGGATCCACCAGAATTATATTCTTTGTCATAGCTCCTCCCAAAAAGCTCACTTAGCTTGCTGGAAAAATCGATTTTCTGCAACAAAAATCTTATTGGTCCGCTATTTTTCACAATAGAAACCTTTGCACTACAAGCACATTGGGAGATAATCGCGACAACATCAAATATTCAGCGAAAATTTACGCTACAAAAAATCTCAGTTATCGACGCACATTTAATCAAGCGTTGGCGAGCGCGCCGTTTTTTGTAATCCTAATCCCAAGATGGCGTTATTCATTTGCTGACTGGTAGAAGGGTGCGTTTGAGCCAGAAACTTTTATTTGCGCCTTGATTATTTTCAGAAGCTTCGACCGGTACCCAGAAAGGTTGCGAACTAAATGTGCTTAAATAGGATTCTCTCGAGTTTAATCGCAATCGAATAAACGGGCTCTTTCAACGTCAAGAAACGCCGCTTTCAGAGGCTATATTTTAGACTTATATCGGCTTTGTGCCCGCTTTAAGCCCGTTGGGTTTTTCCGCATCGGGTTGTGTCTCAACGAAGAGGGCTGCCACCGGCATATTGAGCGCTATGGCCATCGCCTCGAGTGTTAGCCGTTCCTACGAAAGGCCGCGTTCAGAGCGAATATTACGTTAGTTCAAGCCTTTGATTTTCTTAACATCCAATAAGAAGGCCCGGTAGCGGGGGCTATGCCGGGGCCGCGCGAACTGCTGACCCCATCATTACGAAAAGTGCGCGGTATGATCACTGTTTTTCCCCGTTCGTCACTGGTGATAACGAAAACAGTTAGTTAGCGATAGTCAACGTCCTCCTGCATCATCATAAATCCTTGCAATTCCCGTTCAATAGATTGCTAGCAATCAGGGCAAAGTGATGAAATTAACAAGGCGCAACGTTGATGGTATCGAACCAATCAGCAAAGATGTTCTCCATTGGGATGAGGAACTCAAAGGATTTGGCGTTAAAGTTACACCAGCCGGAAAAAAGATATTTGTTCTCCAATCCCGGCTTAACGGAAGCTTAAAGCGATTTACGATCGGAGCTTTTGGAGCGCCATGGTCTGCGGATGCAGCTTGTGATGAGGCAAAACGCCTCCTTGGGGAAATTGTTAAAGGCGTTGACCCGTACGAAGAGAAACGGTCGCGTCGCAATGACATTACCATTGAAGAGCTGGGTAATATCTATTGGAAAATCGCTTGCGCTCATAAAAAGCCTGTTACCGTTGCAAAAGAAAAGGGGCTGATGGCTCCGCACATAGCACCATTATTCGGGCGAATTAAAGTAAAAGACATTCGTCGAGTGGATATTCAATAGTTCATCAACGATGTCGCTACCGGCAAAGCCGCGGCAAGAGTCAAAACGAAGGCCAGAGGGCTAGCCCGAGTTACCGGTGGGAAGGGCGCAGCCAATCGGACGTTAGGCTTGTTATCGTCAATGTTGACGTTCGCCGTTGAGAATGGATATCGTGCTGATAATTCAGCCTTGGGCACGAAGCAGTTTAAGCTAAAAACTCATGATAGGTACTTAACTCCTGAGGAATTGGACCGACTGGGAAAAGCTCTCTATTCAGCGGAAAAGAAGGGGCTAAGCATATTTGCAGTAGCCACGATAAGGTTCCTCTCCATGACAGGATGTAGAAGGAACAAGGCGCTGACTTTGCAATGGTCCTGGATTGATTTCGAACACCGTCTAGCAAAGTTACCTGATAGCAAAACTGGCTAAAAAGAAGTGCACTTAGGGGATAATGCATTATCATTGATAAAATCGCTCCCAAAGTCGCTGGCTCACCACTGATTTTCCCTTCATCAGTGGGAGGGGATAAGCCAATCAGTATTCAAAAGATATGGTTTGAGATTTGTTGCGAAGCAGATTTGCATGACCTGCGTATCCATGATCTTCGGCATAATTTTGCAAGCACGGCCGTTTCAACGGGACAAAGCCTATACTTAGTGGGGAAATTGTTAGGGCACAGTCAATCTCAGACAACGCAACGATATGCGCACTTGGCGCCGGATCCCATACGCGAAGCGGCAGACAGTGTATCAAATATGATTAGCGAAACTTTAGGTCGAACTGAGTCAGAAGATGTCCCAGAAACGAATTAGTGCGCGTGTTTGCTGATCTTGTTGAAAACTACGCTATCATCGTCGTTATAGCCTGGTATCTCTGTGTTCCCAAAAGATATTGCGCATGATTCCGCGGTAGATCGTCGAGTGATTACGAGACATGAGTTACATAATACCGCCGAGAGGGACTTTTAGCTGCTTAATAAAGCTCGAAAAGACGACGACGTTGAGGCAAAGTGACTTGCGAATAGTAATTTTGTATCCAATCTCTTCCATGGCTAACATCATCTATTTATTGGCATGTTGCAGTTAAGAATAGTCTGAACTCGACGGTTCCGACCGCCAAAATGCGACCAAAGTCGCCAGAGATTATCTGACAACTTTGAGTTCAAACCCTTTCAATATTGTTTAGAAAGTCAGATACGGTCTTCATGCACATATCGCGCTCTTCGACATGTGGCATATGGCTAGATTCCTCAAATACTACCCACTTATTGTTCGGAATATTGTCCACATATGGCTTCACAACCAATGGAGTTGCTTCATCGTAACGGCCTGAGACGACAAGCGTTGGTACTTGAATGCGGATGAGGCGGTCTTCAATTGTCCAGTCTTTCATCGTACCGATTACATGAAATTCCGTCGGGCCATTCATGTTGCGATAGACGGTATTGTCTTCGTCCATTATTGTAAAAGTTCGTGCAACTTCCGTCGGCCAAGGGGTCACGCGACAAACATGGCGATCATAAAATATACGAGACGCTGTGATGTATTCAGGATCAGTCAGCGTTCCCGCTGCTTCGTGTTTTAACAAAGTTTCCTGCACATCAGCTGGTAGTTCAAGGCGCAAGCGGTTGGCTTCTGCGACCCATGTGTGCATGTTTGCAGGGGAGTTGGCGATAATGAGTGCCTTAAGGCCTGCAGGTTGCCGAACAGCGTGTTCTGCGCCCAGCATCCCGCCCCATGACTGGCCGAGATAGGCATAGCGATCTTGAATGCCAAGATGTTTCAGGACGGTATCAAGCTCTTCAAGAAACAGATCGACAGTCCAGAAATCAGGACCTTTCTCTGTCAGACGCGTGGAATTTCCATTGCCGAGCTGGTCATAATGGATGACGGCGCGACCATCGAGTTCAGCAATGTCCTTGAAGGCATCCACATAATCATGTGTGCAACCTGGCCCACCATGAGCCACGACGAGTGGAATATTTCCTGAATCGAGCGAGCCGGTAACACGATACCAAGTCTGATAGTCGCGGAAAGGGACAAAGCCTTCCGTTTGCCTGATTGAAGCCAATTGGTCCTCCATTTATCTGCTTTTTGGAGAACCATAACGCCGCTTCTTTGCCTGTGGCAGCTATCATAACTTATAGGTGTTAGGTGAA
Source organism: Ochrobactrum sp. EDr1-4 (assembly GCF_049199085.1). Lineage (NCBI taxonomy): Bacteria > Pseudomonadati > Pseudomonadota > Alphaproteobacteria > Hyphomicrobiales > Brucellaceae > Ochrobactrum > Ochrobactrum sp. EDr1-4. The sequence goes on along the minus strand of NZ_JBLZOF010000005.1, from coordinate 164,485 downwards.
GTCAGGCATCCAGCAGTCGGGCGCGTGTGGCTCGCACAACGGCTTGTGTGCGGTTTTTGGCCCCTAGTTTTTTTGCCGCCGCATTGAGATGCATCACGACCGTTGGTACGGATCGCGCAATGATACGGGAAATTTCTTTCGCCGACAGACCTTCCGCTGCATAGCGCAGGCATTCGCGCTCCCGTTCCGTCAAATGGACTTTGCCAAGACCGCGAATGCGCTCATCAAACAGTTCATAGGCAGTTTGATGAAAGATTAGGGCCATAAGATTGAAATCAGCAACATAACGCAGCGCACGCTCTTTGAAGTCGGTTCGGGTGCCGGAAAAAACACCGGTAACCGTTGCGTAGTCGCCGTAGGGCATATGGATTGGAACGGTGACGCCTGCGGATATGTCGCGCTCGTGAAGGTAACTCGCGACCGGAGCAGTATCTTCCGTCATGAATTCCTGTAGCTTGGATTCAGACTTTTCATCATAGTTCCAGAAGAATGGAACTGATGCGCGACACGCGAGCCGCTGCACAGGATCGATACGGAAATAGCCCTTATCAGCCCAAAACTCCTGCATATCATCGCTGATATTGCGCAATTTCATCAGTGATGGGCCCATCATGTCGCCATTCATGTCGAAAGCGGAAGGGGTATAGTCGTAAATAAGCGCTTCAAAGCCGAGCGGCCTCATAGCTAAAAATATCTCATCAATACGCCCGTCGAGCGTTTGATGAGCTGTAAAACTTTGCCTGAAAGTTTCAATCTGGTCTCGCATCCCGATCTCCGAAACTTCCTCCCCCATTACATCCTATCACTTCTTATAGCTGGTGTAGTTTAATTATTCGGTTCAAAATCAAAATCAAAATCAAAATCAAAATCAAAATCAAAATCAAAATCAAAATCAAAATCAAAAGAAAAAAGATGCTGACAATTCGACGCGGTAAAATAAGTCGGAGCGGCGATCGGGGAACATATGTGGCGTGAGATGAAACCGGATGATCGGTATGAAGTGTCCGTAGGCGCTCATAAAGTTATAGCCTATAGTTTTGGAACAGGTAATGACGTGGTTTTCTGCCTTAACGGTGGGCCGGGGTTGCCGTGCGATTATCTTAGAGATGCCCATTCCTGTTTGATTGATGAGGGCTATCGGGTTGTTGCGTTCGATCAACTTGGCACTGGCGCATCGGATCGCCCGACCGATCCGACGTTGTGGACAATTGATCGTTATGTCGAGGAAACAGAAGCCGTTCGTCAGGCATTGCGTCTTGGCAAGGTTCATTTGCTTGGTCATTCCTGGGGTGGTTGGCTGGGCATTGATTATGCGCTGACTTATCCGCAAAATTTGAAGACTCTTATTCTGGAAGATACGGTTGCTGACATGCCGCATCTGGTGGGTGAACTGGAGCGGCTGCGCAATGCATTAGGGGCGGAAACCGTTGCGATGATGCAAAAGCATGAGGCGCAAGGGACGCTGGAGCATCCTGAATATGCCGCAGCGATTACCATTTTGAATTATCGACATGTTTGCCGGTTGTCAGAATGGCCTGCACCGGTCACGCGTTCACTTGATGACTGGAATATGGGGCCATACGGGATAATGCAGGGGCCCAATGAGTTTCTCTATACGGGTAATTTGAAAGATTGGAACCGTGTGCCTGATCTTGGTAAGATTGATGTGCCTGTGCTGATTACGGTCGGTGAGCACGATGAATTGACGCCCGCTTGCGCTCTGCGCATGAAAATGGCTTTGCAGAATGCTGAACTGCATGTGGTGCCAAATGCAAGCCATATGCCATTTTACGAAAATCCGGCTTACTATTATCCGGCCTTGATCGCCTTCATAAATCGACACCGTTCCTCGCAATAAATCAGTATAGCCGGGAGAAACCACACAACTCATGCATCGCTTTCAGTTCGTACTCCGTCGTCCACTACAGTTGTTGCCAGTTTTGTTTGGCATTAGCTTGATTACCTTTGTGCTGGTCCGGCTAATTCCGGGTGATCCGGCCCGCGTACTCCTTGGTACACGCGCAACACCGGCTGCCATCGCCAACATTCGTGCGCAGTATGGTCTCGATGAGCCGATGTGGCTTCAATATCTTTATTTCCTGCGCAACCTTGCAAATGGTGAAATGGGCAAGTCGATCCTCTATAAGATTGACGTGTTGAAACTAATTACAACGCGCATTGAACCGACTTTGATGTTGGTGATTTGCAGTGTTGTTCTGTCGATCCTGATCGCGGTGCCCCTCGCGGCAATCTCTGCAAGGCAAAATGGCAAACTCAGCGATCATGTCATCCGCACTGTTTCGACCTTTGGAATCGGATTTCCACCCTTTTGGCTCGCCTTGATGCTGATTATTCTGTTCAGCGTTAAACTCGATCTGCTACCGGTTTCTGGCTATGGCAATACGTTCAAAGAAAAGTTGTCTCATCTGATATTGCCAAGCCTGACAATTGCATTTTCGCTCTCGACTGTTCTCGCCCGCAGTCTTCGTGCGGCGATGATCCAATCACTGAACTCGGATTTGGCGACCGCCGCACGGGCACGCGGAATGCCAGAAAGCATTGTTTTCTGGCGGCATGTTCTGCCCAACTCGCTTGTGCCAACGGTCAATCTTCTGGCCGTAAATATCGGTTGGCTCATTGGTAGTACGGTTGTTGTGGAAAGCGTGTTTGCGCTTCCCGGCATGGGACAGCTGTTGGTACGCGCCATATTTTCCCGTGATTATATGGTCGTGCAAGGGGTTGCGATGGTGTTTGCTTGCGCAACGGTCTTGGTGAATTTCATGGCCGACATCGCCACTGTAGCGCTTGATCCACGGGTGAAGCTATGAGTGCACGCTTTTTGCCTTTAACCTTTATCAATTGGCGTCGTTTTGTCAGCCGCCGTACCACATTGGCCATCGGAATTGGTGTGCTCATCTTCTTCGTGTTGCTGGCTTTTGGCGCACCACTGATTGCCCCTTTTGATCCCGTTATTCAGAATGCCGAAGTGCGTTTACAGCCGCCATCGTGGATTCATCCGTTTGGGACTGATAATTTTGGTCGTGACGTGCTGTCGCGGGTTATCTGGGGCGCACGCATTGATCTTCAGATTGCAGTTTTCGGCGTCATATTTCCTTTTGCCATTGGGACGATTCTTGGCACAATTGCAGGGTTTCTTGGCGGAATTATCGACACGATCTTCATGCGTCTGATTGATATTATTCTGGCCTTTCCGTTTCTGGTCTTGATGCTGTCTATCATTGCGATCTTAGGACCGGGCCTCACCAGCTTTTATATTGCAATGGCGCTGGTTGGCTGGGTTTCTTATGCGCGTCTAGTGCGAGCGCAGATACTGGTTTTGAAATCAACGGATTACGCGGTCGCGGCCGAAAGTCTTGGCTTTAGCCGCTTCCGCATCATGTTTCGTCATCTCCTGCCCAACGCGATTGCCGGTTCATTGGTTTTTGTGATGTCTGATGCGGTTCTCGTTCTGCTCAATGGCGCGGCGATAAGCTATCTCGGACTTGGCGTTCAGCCTCCTGTTGCCGAATGGGGCGTGATGGTTGCTGAGGGGCAGCCGTTCGTGACCACTGCATGGTGGATTACTTTGTTCCCCGGCTTGTCGATTGTATTTCTGGCCTTCGGGTTCAGCATGCTTGGCGACGGATTGGGTGAAGCGCTGGGAGTGCATGAATGACCAAACCAGTTCTTTCCATCCAAAATCTTGAAGTTGAAGCGCAACTGCCAGATGAAAATCGGCGTCTGATTGATCATGTTTCATTTGATTTGAACGAGGGTGAAATCCTTGGACTGGTGGGCGAAAGCGGATCCGGCAAAAGTTTGCTTTGCCGATCAATAGTCCGGCTTCTTCCGTCGTCGATATTAAAGATCTCCGCCGGATCAGTCATTCTTGATGGCAATGATCTGGTCCATGCAAGCGAGGCCGAAATGCTCGGCGTGCGTGGTGGCAAGATCGGGATGATTTTTCAGAATCCAACCAGCCATCTTGATCCGGTAATGAGCGTTGGTGATCAGATTGCGGAAGGCATCCGTTTTCACAAAGGTTTGGCTAAAGCCAAGGCAAAAGTGGCCGCCGTGGAAATGATGGTGCAGGTCGGATTTACCGACCCACAACGCCAATATGGAAGCTTTCCGCATGAGTTTTCCGGCGGTATGCGACAGCGTGCGATGATTGCGGTCGCTCTTGCATGTGATCCCGAAATTCTGATTGCAGACGAGCCGACGACGGCGCTTGATGTGACCATTCAGGCACAAATCCTTCAACTTCTGATGCAGCTTCGCGATCAGCGCGGACTTTCCATTATTCTGATTACCCATGACCTCGGTGTGGTTGCGCAAACCTGCGACCGCATCGCGGTGATGCGCAACGGAAAGCTGCTCGAACAGGGCTTGAAACAGGACGTGCTGAGGCATCCGCGTGATCCCTATACGCGCAATCTTATTGCCAGTCATCCATCAATGCCCGAGGCCGCGTCGCTGCATTCTGTAATTGTTCCGGGCCAAGCACCGTTGTTACAGGTCAATGATCTGCATGTGCGATATCCCGTTGCCGGTGGCTTTCTGAAAAGCCGAACAATGAGCGCTTTGAAAGGCGTGAGTCTTGAAGTCCGGGCTGGTGAAACAATTGGCATCGTCGGAGAATCCGGCAGCGGCAAAAGCACGCTTGCACGCGCCATTCTTGGTCTCGCGCCTATTGCGGAAGGTAGCATTACATTTGACGGGTTGACGTTGAGTGCTGACCGGAAAGAGGCTTTGCGGGCATTGCGCCGGGATGCGGCGATGGTATTTCAGGACCCGTTTAACTCGCTCAATCCACGCATGACGATCGGTGACACACTGGCCGAAGTGCTGCGCGTTCAGGGCAAGATAGATGTGAAGGACATCCCTGAACGGATCATTCAGCTTCTTGATCTGGTGGGACTTGATCGGAGCTTTGCCACAAGAAAGCCGCGTAGCCTGAGCGGTGGGCAATGCCAGCGCGCGGGCATCGCGCGTGCGTTGGCTGTCGACCCCAAAATCATCATCGCTGATGAGTGCATTGCAGCTCTCGATGTCACTATTCAGGCGCAAATTGTCGAGCTCTTTCGCGAGTTGAAAAGCAAGATGCAACTGACCTTGCTGTTCATAGCTCATGATCTCGCGGTCGTTCGCAATCTCTGTGAACGCGTGGTTGTCATGTACCACGGCGAGATTGTCGAAGAAGGGTTGAGCGTTGACGTCTTCGCACATCCGAAACAGGCATATACCGCGGCCCTCATCGGCGCGATACCCGATATTGATCCTACAAAATCGTTGTTTGAAGAACGCGTTTTGGCGGATGCTTCCTGAACACACATTAAAATCAATGTGCGACCAACCAAAAATAAAAGGGGAATACAATATGCTCAAAAAATGGATGAAATTCGGTCTCGTCACTGTCATGACGACTATGACTTTTGGTGCGGCAATTGCCGAAGCCGCGGGTGTTTTAACCATTGGCCGTCGAGAGGACTCATCAACGTTTGATCCGATCAAAACTGCCCAGAACATCGATAACTGGGTATTTTCCAATGTCTATGATGTGCTGGTGCGTGTCGATAAGACCGGTACAAAGCTGGAGCCCGGTCTGGCTGAAAGCTGGACCATTTCCGATGATGGTTTGACCTATACATTCAAACTGCGCGAGGCAAAGTTCTCGGACGGATCGCCGATTACGGCCGATGATGCAGCGTTCTCACTGTTGCGAATTCGCGATAATCCGGCCTCACTTTGGAGCGACTCTTATAAAGTCGTGGATACGGCAGAAGCAGCCGATCCGCAGACACTGGTTATTAAACTGAAGACACCTTCCGCACCGTTTCTTTCCACGCTGGCACTACCGAACGTATCTGTTCTTTCAAAAAAAGGACTGGAAGAGATGGGCGAAGATGCCTACGCGGAAAAGCCTGTCGCATCCGGTGCATTTGTCGTGGATGAATGGCGCCGCGGCGACCGTGTGATCCTCAAGAAAAATCCGAACTTTTGGGAAGCTAATCGCGTCAAACTTGATGGCGTCGAATGGATTTCCGTGCCTGATGACAATACGCGTATGCTCAACGTGCAGGCTGGGCAACTCGATGCTGCAATTTTCGTTCCGTTTTCACGCGTAGCGGAGCTGAAAAAGGATACTAACCTTAAGGTTCAGGAAGATACGTCCACGCGAGAAGATCACCTGCTTATCAATCATGAGCATGGAGCTCTCGCTCAGAAGGAAGTTCGACAGGCCCTTGATATGGCAATCGACAAACAGTCGATCGTTGATACGGTGACTTTTGGAATTGGTCAGGTCGCAAATTCCTATATTCCGAAGGGAGCGCTCTATCATTATGCAGACAATCTCAAGCGTCCGTACGATCCTGAAAAGGCCAAACAGATGCTTGCTGAGGCCGGTGCATCCGATCTTTCGCTTAATTACATCGTCAACGCAGGCAATGAAACCGACGAACAGATTGCAGTTCTTTTGCAGCAGCAGCTTCAAAAAGCAGGCGTTACGGTAAATCTGCAGAAAGTCGATTCAAGTCAGAGCTGGGATATGTTGATTGCTGGCGACTACGATATTTCGGTCATGTACTGGACGAATGATGTTCTCGACCCCGATCAGAAGACAACATTTGTGCTCGGCCACGATACCAACATGAATTACATGACGCGCTATAACAATGAGAAGGTTAAAGACCTTGTTGCCGCAGCCCGTCTTGAGCTTGATCCCAAAAAACGTGAAGAGATGTATGTCGATTTGCAGAAAATGGCGAAAGACGACGTTAACTGGATCGACCTTTATTACAGCCCGTATATTAACGTCACGGGCAAGAATATCGATAACTTCTATCAGAATCCGCTCGGACGGTTCTTTCTCGAAGACACAGTGAAGAATTAGAGCGTATCTTGAAAACTAAGAGATAGTTTTCAGAAATATTTGAGACGTACAATTTCTTTTGATGAGATCAAAACGCGCTCAAGAGCTGACGAATGGAAATGAAATGGCGGCGGGAAAAACACCCCGCCGTTTTTCGGAGACTAGAACTGATTTATCACTGATGAACTTTAATTCGAGAAAGCCTTGAAGCTGCCAACACTCACCCTCACGCCCACCTCCTGATTACTTGTAACTACTAAATGGCAATCATTGTGCATGGGAAATGCCGTTGATTTGTGTAATGCTAAACTCAAAACTCAGTAAATGTACCGCATAAAACGAGTTTTAGGCCTTGGAGATATACGAACCTAAATTCGTTCATTGAAGGGAAATAATCGTTCATAAACAGTAGTTTAATTGAAATGGACCGTGGCGCATTGCAGTCGTATAACCGGGCTAAATGAACCGTTGAAGGCTATACGCTCACTCGTGAAGTTCGTTGTCTAAGGCCGATCAAAAATGCAGGCGACACGATATCAAAACGAGAAATCCATCTAAATCTTTTCATGCGACTTCAGGGTAACCATCTCTCGGGATGGATGCACCCATCCAACAGGATTAGCGAAGTTCTTGATATCGATTATTATATTGAGATCGCCCGCAAAGTGGAATCTGCGAAGTTCGACTCCCTCTTCATTACAGATGGCCTTTCTATTATTAATCATCCTTGGAAGGGATTGAGCTGGCACTTCGAGCCTCTCACGCTTTTATCGGCGCTTGCTGTTTCAACAAGTACAATAGGTCTTATCACGACAGCTTTGACAACCTATGCCGATCCTTTCAGCATCGCTTGTGCGTTTGCTAGTCTCGATCATATTTCCAAGGGTAGAGCGGCGTGGAACATTGCGACCAGGTTTCATCCTGAATCTGCGGCAAACTTCGGAGACCGGCCGTTACTTGAGCAGGCAACGCGCTATGATCGGGCTGCTGAGTTTGTCGATGTGACGGGTAAGCTCTGGGACGGCTGGGATGAGATGCCCTGGTCGCAGATAAGAGTGCAGGTACGCTTGTTGACCACGAGAAAGTCCATGCGATCTTACACAAGGGTAATTATTTTGATGTGCGACGCCCGCGGACCAGCCCGCGTCCGCGAGGCTTTTTTGGTCAACAATGGTTAAATAATATTCCGCTCAAAATGGGTGAGATTAAACCGGCGACGGGTCGTGAAAAGCCTCCAAGTCGAGGCTTCAATGAACTAAAAATCAGACCGTTTTGCAATCCCGGTTCATGAGTTTTAGCACTAGCTTGTGTGCGAGGATTTTTATAGTGAAGTTACAACAAAACGACATATGGAAAAATGGCATTTTTACCATATGTTCTGCCGCTGTTTAAGCTATGTATAATGAATTCTGTTTCTGAGACTTAACGAACACGCAACTTTAAGTGGCCTGTTAAAATGACAATTTGTATGCCACAACGCATCAAGCAGTTTTCATGTAGCTTGCCCGCTGCTGCAATTTTGAGCTGGACAATCGCGAATTTGAAGAGCGAGACAGCTTATTACTCCTCGGATCTCTCATCGGTGGGGTTTGGCTGGCCAGTGAAGTGGATATATCAGGACTTTTCGCGTTTATCATTTGCGCGATACCCGCAGGATGTAAAATTAACTTGGATCAAATTTGATCAGCTGCCAACACATGTTGACTGGTTATTATTCGCGCTCAATACATGTCTTTTTTCTTTAGTGATCATGTCTGTTTATAACGCTCTGCCAGCTCTTGTAAAATTGATACGACATCACAATGATTTGCGGTAGCGTTGCAAATCATTGTTCCTGAGCTGACACACAGAAACTTCGTTTCGAAATAGGATTTCGCCAGCAGTTTGTCGATCCGTCATGGCGAACGCCATCAGTGATGACCTCGTTCAAAAGCCATGTTCCATCTTTTTGATAGACCACAGTTCTGTCGCCATCAGGCCAGACATAGACCTCCAATCTCACCTGATGGCGCTGTTCTTTTAATTCTCCTGCGGCCTGATAAAAAGGAAACGCACGGCAGATTTTGTCGGATGACACCGATCCGCGGTCATCCTGAACGCGGCAGCGAACATTGTTATGGAGATAACGCGCGTTGCTCCAGTCATCAAGCAGTTTGCGATTTAACTGACAAGCCTGCTCAATATTGTCCATACAGCCCATGTCATATGCACGCGAGACCTCGGATCCAATATCAATCGGGTTTTGGCTATCGTCATACATGCCTCCGGGAAGGACAAATTTTGGAGCGCCAGTTTGACCAAAATGATTGAGCGCATCCAGCAGGATGTTTCCGTATTTGATACAGGCTTCGCCGTCAGTAGTTTTCACATACGGATGAAAACATCCACTTTGATAGGCAATTATCGCCTCCTGTGGATTGGCTTCGACACCAAGACCGGATGCGTAAATGTTACCTGCGAGTTTGCAGGCATAGGGTGACAGTCCGAGATCCTCTGCGCCACAGGCAAATTCAGACCAGCGCAACGCATCAGCAAGTTGGATTTTCTGAGCGAGGGCGAATTTGGCTGCATTATAACAGATGCTGACATCGGTTGGTCGTCCGACCGCATGTTCGATCTGATATTCGCAAGTTTTCGTATAAACATCGGCTGCGTCAGCGTTATTTCCGCGGGAGGCCAAAGTATCTGCTAAGGAAAGGCATGTGCTTGCAGGGCTATCATCAAAACGACAGCCTGTACGAAGGACTGACAGTAGCGCTTCTTTATTCTGGTTATCCGGTAATCCGTTCTGCGATTTTTCTGCAATAAGTGAAGCCAGTGTACGGCAGCCGTTGATGTTTTCATCCTTACAGGCGTCAGAAAGCACAGCTTCAATATCAGACGACGGACGATCTCCCTCCAGTGATTTAAAGGCCGCAACGGCAGCACTGCACGCCTGTTGTCCGTTGGAGGTTTTATCGGTTGTGCATTTTGCTACAAGAGCGTCGTAAATTTCGCTTTGAGCTGGCTTAGCGCCCTGGAGCTTAGGGTCTAGGGCTGCCGCCAGTCCATTGCAAACGCTGTCTTTCTCAGATTGCTGAGCGCACAAATCGATGGCCCGTGCCGCAGCTTGGCTCCGAACGTCCGCAGACCAGTGATCGCTCAATCGGGTTTGAGCGGCACAGGCTGACGGATCGCTAGCAGCGCAGCCCTTTTCCACAAAGTTTTTTGCTTTTACAACTCTAGCGTCGCTGGCGGCGGAAGGTTTTGTGTATTGCAGAAAATCACGGTATTTCAGATAAGCGGGCTTACAGTGTGGGACATTGGGTTTCGCAGGACCCGGAGTGCAGTATTCTTCCACAAAAGATCCCAGTGCAAAATTTTCATCCGCTGTTGCGGAAGCGTCGCCTTGGCGTGCCTGGACAACCTGCGCGAAGGCATCCTGAAGCTCTTCACATGCCCAGACAATGCTGGTTCTGCATGCGGTCAGCTTGGCAGCAAAATTCGACGCGGCCTGAATGAGTGTTGGTGTCTTATAAGGTGCAGTACCGCGCGCTAATAAGATGCAGCTTACAGCCTGTCGTGCATCGCAACCTGGCTTTGCGAGTTCCAGAACAACAAGATCATCGGGATTCTGAGTTCCGCCTTCAAGGGCGCGAAACTGAGCGTTTTCCAAAGTGTTTTCGGCACGATTGATTGCTAGTTTACAGCCAAGGACGTCTCCGCCCATGCATCCCATCAGGGCGTAATGGGTAACAGTTGCGGGCAGGGTTCCATTTGGATCATCGGCGTCATAAATCGATTCAGCGTAAAGACTACATGCTCTCGAAGCTCCCAGATCGCAGGCCCGCTTCAAAGTTGCTGAATCCGATGTTTTCTCTCCCTGTTGTAGCAGATCGCGCGCCGCAGCCAGGCGCTCAGTGTCGGAAGCAAAGCGTCCACTTTCTGCTTCCGAAAAGCCGGCTTCGGTTTTCAGCATAGCTTCAACAAGATCGGCTCCCGTTGAACAATGACTGGTCGTCGGAAGGCTTACTGCTTGCCGCATTATGGGTTCGCTGGCGCGTGTATTGAGCAAGCCAAGCGATAGTGCATAATTCCCATTGCTCATTCTGTAGGCCGCCATCGACGGCCGGAATTCCTCAAGAGCTAATGTCTCTTTGTTCAAAGCGGCAAGAGAGTTTGTTTCAATTGCAATCAGGTGGCAAGTGTTGGGAGGTGCCAGAAAGTTCTGGCCGTTATCGGCGCGTTTTTCGAAATCACAGAAGTTAAACACCTGATCGACCGGCAAAAAGCCAGTTGCGCGTTGCAGACCAGTTCCCGTCGCATAGTTGACTGCAAAATAAGGCTTATTGTCTGGTCCAAAAGTGATGTCTTGCAGCTGGACCTCATCGCCGGAACGAAGTGAATGCTGCGCGGATTTTCCGGGACCGGCGCTTACATCTACCGGCGAGCAAACATGTCTGATGCCGATTGGCTGATGTGACGGCAAGCTATCTGAATAGACAGGACCACTTAGTGTCAGGGCAGCTAAAAGCGGTACCAACAGAATCGTAATACCGTTCTTTATCAATCCGCGGCCCAACACCTTGCTGATCATTATTCCCCGCAACAATTCTTACCATGTTTTGCAAATCATCGGCTCGTCTAGCATAAACAGAAGGATCCCGACACATCATTGACGGTGAACGTATTGATAGATGCCCGGCGTTTTCTAGAAGATTTAAACCCAAAATATGATTTGAAAACAGCGCAAACCTGTACCTCAAGCGTTGCTCTACTGTTCGCGGCAGCTGGGGAGGGGCACTATTTCCTCAAGGCCAATATTGCGGCGTATGTATCGTCTGCGAATTTACCAAGAGCTCCTTTGCTTGTTCTATAATCAATGCCTTGAACAACGCTAACCGTCACATCTCCAACAGCAATACATTGAAGCGTGAAAACACCGCTTCCTTTCTCGCCGCCACTGACAAGAACAAGCTGTTGAGGGAAGCGCTGCACACTCACCGTAAATCCTGCTGCACTTGCTGAGCTTTCAACGACGGAGCCGCAGGTTTCTAAATCAAGTGTTTTGCTTGGAGTACGTTCGACGTGAAAAGTGAGATTAAAGTCGTTGTCTTGTGCAAAAAGCGGTACGGTTGATGTGACAAAGAGTGTTGCTGTGATGGCCAAAACTTTTATTTTCTTCATAAATACTTCGCTCTGAAACAGTAAAGGTAAGACTGAACTCATTATATTTCTAATGTTTTACGTTCTTCAAGGGGATATTTGACACCAAAATCTTGATAGTGATTTTCAACTGGAATTTCGCGATCGAATGATCACCGCAAACACGGCTGCTGCCCTATATAGTCCGTTAGTCGAGCAGTTTTGCCCATATGGAAAAATCCGATTTTTCCATATGGGCAAGCGTTATACCTGTTTACTGGTATAACGGTGGATATGCGTTCATTTTGCTCTGATGTAAAATGTTAGCTGGCACTACAGCCCTATTTCATTTCTCATTGTCTCTAACCGCTCCATTGCGATTACCCCATCACAAATATTTGGTGCCGGCGTTTCCTTACCCATGAGTGCAGGAACAACATCGGCCAACAGCGAATGATAGCCCTTTGGATCTTCGTTCGCTGCTGCGGTGAAGTTGGGCTTCCAAGTCAGCGTATCGCATTCACCTGATAGCGTTGCCTTGGGATCATCGATCTTGAATGCAGGATTTCTGTGCCAGCGCACATCAATGACATCATCCACTTCGATACGTTGATGATCTCCCATCAACTCGATACGTTCGACGGGTGTTCCACGCGATTGCATAGTTCCCATAGCAATGGTCCCAATCGCTCCACATTCAAAATCGAATGCAGCATGGATCAGCAGCTTACCCGGTTCTTTTTCGACTTTCCTGGCTGTCAATTTCCGCACTGGCGAGACCAGATGAGAGACGAGATCCATGTAATGGACGCAATGATGCAGGAAGAACCCGGTATAATTGACATTGCCCGCGAAATAGCCGGGTGCGGTCATGTAATAGCCTGTTAACCCCAATACATCACCGAATTGACCGGAGCGAATGATATTCGCAGCAATCTTGTTGCCGATTGAATAGCGTTTCATGAAACCGAGTAGCAGTGGCTTTTTCGCTTTCTCGGATGCTTTCAATAGCTCACGGGCACCTTCGGCTGATCCCGAAGGCGGTTTTTCCATAAATACAGGCAGACCTCGCTCTAATGCAGCTTTGCCAAAGGCAAGATGTTGATCAGGGCCAACTGCCATGCCAATGGCGTCGAGACCGGGTGTGTGGAGCAAAGCCTCGACGTCACTTGTCAGCTTACGCACGCCAAACTGGCGCCCAGCATTTTTTAAACGTTCTGGGTCTATATCGCAAAGAGCGGCAATTTCCACATCATAGCGAACCAACTGAGGAAGCAACATTTGGGTTGCGTGGATACCGCAACCAATCCAGCCAATTTTGAGGGTCATCGACGATATTCCGTGAGAAGGAGGTGGCTTTTCATGAAGGCGGTGCTGGCTGCCAAGCGATCACTTTCGTCCTCGTGTGGTGCGCGCCATTGCGCAAAAGGCACGCCGAAGCGATCATCTTGACGGCGGAAAGGTTCAAGTGAGATTGGGCCGGTATAGCCAATCTCGTGCAGGGCCCGACAAACAGCTACCCAATCTGTTGCGCCCGTACCGGGGAAGCCGCGGTGATTTTCGTTGGCTTGAAAATGCACAACCAGATCGCCTGCAAGCCTGATCGCTTCAGGGATTGAGCTTTCTTCCATATGCATATGGAATGTGTCGAGCATCAGCTTTATTGTTGGCTGATCAACCGCATCTAGTAGTTCGATTGCCTGTTGGGTTGTACACAAAACGTCGCTTTCAAAGCGGTTGAGTGGCTCAACTGCGAGCAGGACATCGCTACCATGAGCATATTCACCTGCAATTTTCAGGGCACTTACGCAGCTATCTTTGCGGCGAAGGCGCTCGTCTTCTGAAACCGGCTGTGGTGTGCGACCAGCAAAGACCAGCGGATTTCCGGTCAAAGGGCCGCCGACGACCTGCGCGCCAAGGGCATTGGCGCAATCGACTGTGTATTTGAGATAATCAACACCGCCCTGATAAGCTTTGCTGTCAGCGGAAGAAATATTACGCTCAAGATTGACGCGCGCTGCAAGCACCACGCTTAATCCTGCATCTTCAAGTGCTTTGCGTGTTTCCTTAAGATCAAGTTCGCCGGGTTCAGGCACCAGTAACTCAACAAAATCAAATCCGTGCTCGCGCATTTTATGGAACAGCGGGAAATGGTCGGCTGTGAACGGCCGCGCATATTGCATTGAAATCAACCCGATGGGGTTCATGATATTTCCTCGATTGCTTGAAGAACTATTGGGGAATAGATTGGTATTAGCCTTTGACCGCCCCTTGTGTGAGGCCGCCAATGAGGCGTTTTTGAACCAGTAGGAAAAGAATTGTTGCAGGCAGCGCTCCGACCACCGCACCTGCTGCGAGAAGGCCCCATTCGATCTGATATTCACCAATCAGGGTTTGGATCGCGACGGTAACCGGGCGTACATTTCTGCCGCCAAGTGTCAGGGCATAGAGATATTCGTTCCAAGCCGTGATGAAGATATAGATGCCGGTTGAAATAATGCCGGGCATCATCAGTGGTATGATCACGCGCCGCAGCGCAGTAAGACGTGAACAGCCATCCATCATCGCGGCTTCGTCCAGACTTTTGGGAATAGCAGCGACATAGCTCGTCAGCATCCAGACAGAGAACGGAATGGCGACCGTAGAGTTTGCAAGGATAAGTCCGAAATAGGTGTCGAGAATGCCGTATTTACGCATGAGGATAAAAAGCGGCAGGATTAGCAGCACAATCGGAAACATGTTGATGAGCAGAAACTGCATCATGAATAATTTGCGCCCGATGAAGCGAAAACGCGATAGCGCATAGGCCGCTGTTACCGAAACTGCGAGCCCTAGAACCACCGTGCCAACTGCAATAACCAGACTGTCGAACATGTTCTTGTAGAACTGCGCTTTGTTAAACAGCCTTTCGTAGTTATCAAGGCTCCAGCCAGATGGTGAGATTGAAACCCCATTGGCTGATAGTTGCTCAGTGGGTGTGAGTGATGTCAAAACCATCCATGCGAATGGAGCTAAAGCGAACAGAACAATGCACGCCACGGGTAGGTCAGTGGTTACTATGCGTTTGAGGGTGCTTTGACGTTTCATTTCTCGACCTCGCGCATTGTGCGGGCAAGATAAAGAACGACCAGAACACCAAGCAGCAGCGTGAAGGTGACAGCAATCGATGTGCCATAGCCGAAATCGAGATTTTGCCGGGCTTTTACGAAGGCATAGAGGGGCAGGGTATATGTGGAATAGCCGGGGCCGCCACCTGTCATGACGAAGATGACGTCCATGGAGTTCGCGACCCAGATCACACGAAGGAGACCTGCTGTTGCAAGAACTGGCGCTATGCCGGGTAATGTTACGTTCACGAATTGCCGCCAAGGTGAAGCGCCATCGATGGACGCCGCCTCATACTGGCTTTTTGGAATGCCCTGTAAGCCCGCGAGGATCATGATCGCAAAAAATGGGAAACCCTGCCATGTCAGCGTGGCAATGATTGCGTAAAGCGCGATGTTCGGATCGGCCAGCCATGGAACTGCATGGCTGACGACTGATAAATTGAGCAAAATATCGTTGAGAACGCCGGTATTGGGATCGTAAATCCAGCGCCACATCAGCGCGATGACCACACTGGGGAGTGCCCAAGGAATGATGACCAGCGCACGCGCCAGACCGCGCCACGGAAACTCTCTGTTGAGGAGAAGAGCAGTGATCAATCCAAGGCCCATCTGGAGCGGGACCGTGAGGCCAATCCAGATACATGTGTTCCAGAAAGCTGCCCAGAACACCGGATCCTGCAATAGTTTGATATAGTTGCCGATACCAACAAAGGCCGTTGCTTTGGGTTTGAACAACACCAGATCGTAGAAGCTTGTCCAAACTGCCTGCACCATTGGCAGAAAAACGATGACGAGCGTGACAATAACGGCCGGGCTAAGCAACCAATAAGGCAGCAGCTTTTTACTTCTGCGGCGAAGACGCGCCGGCGGTCGGGAGACAGAGGGTAGGGCAGACATAGGCTATCTATCCAAGCTGGGGAAAGGGCTGGCTTTCGACGATTTTGAACCGGTGAGATATGACGGCACATAGTAATGCCACCATACCTACCGAACGTCGGCTGCTTAGTTCTGGAATAGCTTTTCCAGTTCCTGCATCATCTGTTCAGATGTGATTTGCCC
This sequence comes from Ochrobactrum sp. EDr1-4, assembly GCF_049199085.1. Lineage (NCBI taxonomy): Bacteria > Pseudomonadati > Pseudomonadota > Alphaproteobacteria > Hyphomicrobiales > Brucellaceae > Ochrobactrum > Ochrobactrum sp. EDr1-4. Next base: position 148,321 of record NZ_JBLZOF010000005.1, on the reverse strand, counting down.
AGCGAGTGCGCGTTGCATAGCTGTTTGCCAAGCCGTGTTCACGAATTCCGAAGTGCCCTCGTTTTGTGGCAGCACATGCGCGAAGGGCAGGGACTCGACTGTCGCATCAACGAAGCGACGATCATGCAGTTTCCAGTCTTTTGCGCCGCTTTTGGTTACGGTCATCTGGCCGGTTGCGCTGTTGAAGGAGACGTTATTTTCGCCTTCGGCAAGGAAGGATATCCACTTCCAGGCTGCATCCTTCACTTCTGAGGACGAGAAAATCGCAAGCGATTCATCACCATAGGATGTCCAGCGATTGCCCCCACACTCAGGCACAGGGACTGCTGATACTTTATCGCCAAGTGCAGCCACGAGATCTTTGGACGAGCCAACATGGTGGATCGTCATCGCCGTTTTTCCGGTTTTGAAAGCCGAAATGATTTCCTGAAATCCATCGTTTGGTGCGGATGGCGGGATGACCTTGTCTTTTTGGAACAGATCAATCACCCATTGATTGGCTGCGACAGCCGACGGTGTTGTCAAGCCGCCTGGCTTTACCTCGCCGCCTTGTGAGAGAACAAATGCGCCCCATTGATCCCATCCGCCTTTGCCGCCGCGCAGACCAAAGCCATAACGATTTGGGGCATCGGTGAGCTTGATTGCAGCGTTGCGGAAGTCCTCACAGGTTTTAGGCGGTTCGAGGCCTGCTTCCTTGAAGAGATCAGCACGATAATAGAGATAAAGAACGACATACTGGATAGGGAGGTAGTATTGGTTACCATCTGCAGCTTTATTCAGCTCCAGCAAATTATCAAGCAAGTCGTCTTTTCCGGCCCAGCCATTAATCCTGTCGCCTAGTGGTTCAAGCGCTTCCATTTCGGTCAATCGCGGTTGTGCGAAAAGCTTGACCATTGCCGCGTCAGGTGCGCTGCCGCCAATAATCGACGTGTAGAGATTATCGTAATAACTGTTCCATGGAATGTTCTCTGCTTCGATTTTGATATCCGGGTTTGCTTTTTCAAACTTCGCAACCAGTTCCGACATCGGGTTTTCCGGATTGTCGAAGTGATACCAAAAGCGAACTGTCTCAGCAGATTGCGCGGACATTGTCAGAGCAGCGGTAAATGCTGCACTAAGCATAAGAGATTTAAACATATCAACTCCTCCCAGTTGTTAAAAAAAGGCCTCTCCAATTCAGGCCATTCGGCTTAATGCCTTTGCTGCGTCCTCCAACGCTGCTTCGGCTGCCGTTAGTTCATTGGTGTATTGCAGAAAGCCATGTACGACGCCTTCTGTTATGGCTAACTCGTCTTTGCGCCCAGCCTTTGAAAGTCGCTCGTGCAGCAGAATTGTATCGGAAAAGAGCGGATCAATTCCTGCTGCTGTCAGGTAAAGCGGTGGTAGTTGTGCAAGCGTTTCGGTTTTTGTGTGAAGCGGACAGGCTAGTGGATTTGCAACAATGTCTTGTCCGCTCGCATACCAGCTCCAGTAACGCTTCATTCGGTCCGTGGTCAGCCCGGGACCATTGATGAATGCTTGATAAGATGGGGTTTCAAAATCCATGGCATAATTGCCATAAAAGAGCAGAGCGCCGTTTGGCAGCGGACGATTATTTTCCACTTCATGCAGCATTGCCGAGAGCGCTAGATTTGCGCCAGCTGAATCGCCAGCAATATAAAGGGGTGCATCCAGCCCCTCTATATTTTCATTGATCAAGGCGCGTATGGTGCCTATGACATCGTGTAGTCCTGCCGGAAAAGGGTTTTCCGGCGCTAGTCGGTAATGAGGCAAAACGACAGTGAAATGGGTTTTCTCTGCAAGCACACGTGCGCAACGCTCATGTGTTTTTGGGCTACAAAACGCAAACCCGCCACCATGAATGAAAAGAATGGTTCCGGGCTTTTTGTTGAGAGGCTCCAGAACGAGGAGTGGCGTTTCTTGCGATCCTATGGATGGGTTTGCAGGTATCTTCATTAAACGAACATCCTGCATCGCGGGAAGATTAACATTCCAGCGCTGGTTGTTTTTCTCCGCCAGTGCCCGCCCTTCTGCGGATGGGAGTGTTGTCGGATCTGGTGTGCCTCCAAACTCAACCGCTATTTTTTCGAGTAGAGCGCGCATCTCTTGCGACGGCTCATGATTGAGACGGTGCGGCATCACGAGCGGCTCTCTTCAGGGAATACAGCTGGTCCGAAATCGACGATGGTTGCAATGTGATGGCGCATTGCAGTCTGTGCGGCATCGACATCCGCAGCTTCAATGGCATCAATGATTGAGCAATGGCGCAATGCAGTTCCGCGCAGATCGCGGGTGCTGCCGCTTTGTGAAATCTTAAAGCGATGGTTATGCACAAGGCAACGATGCAATATCGGGTTCAGCGCGGGCAGGTCTGCTTCGTCGAAGATGTGCCTGTGAAAATCGCGATCAATTGCAGCAAGACGATATTCATCTTCGTCATCGGCTGCTTGTAACATGCCTTCGAGCATTCCCTTGAGATCGTCCGTCAGCTTTTGAGTACGCCGCATCATCACGCGCGGGATGCCATTGCATTCAATGGAGTTGCGCAGACGAAACATTTCAACAGCTTCATCTGGAGTACAAAGAGACACTTGAGTGCCCCTGTGGCCTTGTCTCAGGACGAGACCTTCTTCTTGCAACTGAAGCAATGCTTCACGTACTGGTCCTTGGCTGCATTGGAAATGTGCTGCGATTTCAAGCTCTGTTAGGTTGGCCCGTGCAGGCAATGCGCCAAGCATGATATCTCGCTTCAGCGCTTCAAATACGACTGCTGCTTTTGGAGGTCTGCTCTGAACGAGTTTGGGTGAAAAATATGCCACGCCGATGCCTGAGCCTTCTTGCTTAACGCCTCAATTATCATTATTGATAATAATATCGATAAATGACGTCAAGAGAAAACTCTGGGAGGAGAAAGCATGATCGCCATCGCCTTGGAGCGTATCCAGAAGACTTATGGCACTCACAAAGTTATCCATGATCTGGACTTTCGGATCGAGAGTGGAGAGTTTGTCGTTCTGGTTGGTCCTTCCGGTTGTGGTAAATCAACTTTGCTCAGAATGATTGCTGGCCTGGAGGATATATCTGGCGGTGAGTTGAAGTTTGGTGATGCAATCGTCAACGAACTCTCACCTTCGGAGCGTAACATCGCAATGGTCTTTCAGGACTATGCGCTCTATCCGCACATGAGTGTGGAGGAGAATATGGCTTTCGGCCTCAAGATGCGCGGCTCCAATGACAACGACGTCTCATCTCGGATTGGAACCGTGGCGGAGACGCTTAAAATTGGCGAGTTTCTTGCCCGTCGCCCAGCGCAGCTTTCAGGTGGCCAACGCCAACGCGTCGCAATGGGGCGCGCAATTGTCCGCGAACCCAATGCTTTTTTGTTTGATGAGCCACTCTCTAATCTTGATGCAGCTTTGCGGGTTGAGATGCGGTTGGAAATCGCGAAACTGCACCGAAAGATTAAAGCAACCACGGTTTATGTCACGCATGATCAAGTTGAAGCCATGACTCTCGCTGATCGCATTGTGGTTATGAATAAGGGCAATGTTGAACAGATTGGTAAGCCACTAGATATTTATCGCAAGCCTGCAAGTTTGTTTGTGGCACAATTTATTGGTAGCCCGACCATGAATGCACTACCTGCCGAGGTTCTACAAAATAGTGGAGAAGTGCTCATGTTATCCTGCATAGGCAGGGATATTCTGCTTCAAGCCCAAGCTAGCCCCCTAGGTGTTCAAGACTGTATTACACTCGGTGTCCGGCCTGAAGATCTCACCAGCTGCTCTGCTCAGGAAGCATGGTTTAGCGGTGAACTTGCGGTGGTTGAAAGGCTGGGTAGTCAGATGTTTGGCTACGTCGAAATCGGCCAACCCAAAATGCTCACCGTCGAATTTCCGCGCGACAGTGAGGTTAAGCTCGGACAACAAATACATGTCAAAGGCGACCAAAATCGCGTCCATTTGTTTGATTGGAAAAAAGGGAAGAGGATTTAGATCTTGTTGTTTGTAGTTTGGCCTGTAAAAGGCGAGATGATGACATATGGTAAAATATAGCATTAGTAACATGAAATTACTTAGTTCACCAACATATGGCAAAAGCTGACTTTTGCCATATGTACAGCCTAGGCGATGTAAAAGCCTGGTAAATTCCAGCAGTTTGTGAGAATGGCCAGAGCAGTGGTTAGTTTCAGATTCTTACATTTTTTCGAGAAGAAATAACGCTTCATCGTAGCGCTCGAAATTTTATCATAAAAGAATGCCATGACACTATTTTCGGATGCTTCACTAATTTAGATATCATGAAACAACGATAATTGAATTATATCTCAAATTTATACTAAATTAGATATAAAACATTAAATATTAAAAAACCGCGATAGCGGGGGCAGGGCCGGGGATGCGCCTCAATAGATTACAAATACTAATGTGTCGCTTAGTCATGATGACGCCATTCTAAAAAAGGACAATAGTATAAGTCGTATTTACTTTTTATAAATTTTGATGTTTCTCTGATTGGCCATCTTTTTTCGAAGCCGGCTTCAACAGCTGAGGCTTTTAGGCCTGCTTTGGCTTTCTGCCTGCTTTCAGCCCTTTGGGTTTCTCGGCATCGGGTCGCGGTTCAATGACTAGGGCTGACACTGGCACATTCAGCGCTGTCGCCATCGTCTCGAGCGTTGAAACGGTGACGTTTTCCATGCCGCGTTCCACTCGACCAACATGTGAGCGATCAATTTGTGCTTCAAGCGCCAATCGCTCCTGCGAAAGACCACGTTCAGAGCGAATATATCGCAGGTTCCAGCCAACGATTTTTTTAACATCCATGATCACGCAGCAATCATATTGACGGCCTGTTAATCGACGGACTGTTGGTCCCCAAATTAGTATTTGCTATGCTTGAGCCAACGGCACCCCTTTGCGCTTCGCACAACCAAGGGCTTGCCGTTTCACACATCTACACATCATTGGGGGATTTCATGCACTATTATAGCGATGCAATGCGCAACTATGCCGTGTTTTCAGGGCGCGCCAGCTGTTCACAATATTGGTTTTTTAGCCTGGCCTTGTTCATCATGCTCGTGGTGGCAATGATCATCGACCAAACGGTAGGCCATACGACACGCGATGAGCCGGGTGGGCTTTTCACTGCTATTTACCTCGCACATTTACGGCCAGCCATTGCGATCACGGTTAGGCGCTTGCACGACACCGACCGATCGGGTTGGTGGATCTTGGCAGGGCTTGTGCCATTGTTCCGTCAAATTGCGCTGCTGGTTTTCATGTGCTCGCCATCAACACCAGGCGCAAACCGCTTTGGCAGTAACTTAGCTGGCAATACCACTGCGAAAGTGGGGCGGAGCCAGCATGGCCTAGCGCCATCGAATAACTCAGCCGCTGCACCACTTGATCAGCCGCTGACCGTGAGCGCTGCGATCCACCCATTTATGTGCCTAGTAATTTGGGCACCCAGCCATCATCGCCCCCAGTAGTCGAAGACAGTAACACGATCTATCCAGATCGTCCGGTGGTTCTTCGCGAGCAAGATAAAGCGCGAGGCGCAGTAGCTAGATCTGATGCTTCTAGCAACGCTCAAGCCGGTGCTAATAGTAATAGCAGTCTTGAGCCAACCCAATACCGAAACCCAGCATATTATGTGCCGAGAGGCAAAGTGATCGCGTTGAGCTCTACTGACGAAAACGCGGTGAAGAGCTGGTTGGATTGCAACTTCTTGACGAGACTTCTGCCCGCTTTCGTAACTTTGCAGCCGCTGAGTTCCCTGACGGAACTTATACGGTGTGTGGCTTAGTGAACTCGAAAAATCAATTTCGCGCTTATGCGGGCTTTACGCTCTTTTACAGTAACTACCGTCCTGATACGAAAACCTTCACATATTTCGTGATGGCCAACGACGAGAATATTGCGGCATTATGCAAGCTAAACGGGGTGGTGTTTTAGTGGGTAAATCAGTATAAAGTATTGATTTATATGACTTATTTATATTGTCGATTTAACAAATGATGACTTTTAGGCTTTAATACCAACATCGTTTCTCAACTCGATGTCCATCATGACACACCACCGGCAAGCCCGCACGGTGACTACAACTCAAATACAACAAGCGCTTCAAACAGCAAATACCCTCCGACATCTTGACCGAAACAAAGCCATGCTGTTACTCAGCTTCTAGGCAGGACTTCGTGCAGGCGAAATCTTTCAGCTTGAATGGTCAATACTGCTCGGCGCCAACGATAAACTCGGCACGTCCATCAACCTGCTGGGTCGTATTACAAAAAATGCCCATGCCCGCCGTGTACCGGTACAGCCTGATTTGAGGAAAGCGTTACAAAAGCTGGCGAGAAATACTGATCGCACCGGCCCCGTTATTTTGAGTGAACGAGGCGGCGCCATGTCACAAAAAAGTCCGTCTTCAACTGGTTCAAGCATATTTATGCGCTTTCAGGCATTGAAGGATGTTCATGACATTCAGGACGGCGACCTTGGTAACACAAGCTGCTCGGCTTGTTCACAAGGTTGGCGAATCATTACGCGATGTTCAACTGCTTGTTGGTCATCGCTCAATCACTACTACACAGCGTTATATCGATGGGGATAGTGATGCCCAGCGTCGCCTGGTCCGGCTGATCTAGCCGTCGAACCGGGCCAACGAAACTCACTGAACCAAATCACCGACAATCACCTCAACATAAACTGCTTCACCGCGGAAGGCATAGCTATGACCTTACATCAAGAACAAAGAACGAACATTGATAAATCCAAAATCATAGCTGAATTGAATGACAAGCTGCGGGTGACAGGTAGCATATTTATCCTTTCACCCTGCCGATCAAGGGCCGCTTCAATTGCCAGGTCAGGATGCTAAATAAAAAAATAGCGTTCTGGCAGGTGAAGTTAGGGCGGCCTTCTTCGAAAGCGGTGCGTTTATGCAGACAAACGCTCAGAGTGTTGGCCAAACATGATGGTTTTTCGCACCAAAATGCGTGAACCAGCATGTGATTTATGAGGGGGCATGATGAGAGGAAGCGCGAGGTTGCCTTGATAATAGTTGATAAATCCATTAACTTGATTACACGCTTGAGCAAAGGAGCCACAACATGATCAGTGCAGAACTGGGTAAACAACTCGAAAGCTATATCCAGCAGCTCGTTGATAACGGCCGCTATGGCTCAAAAAGTGAAGTCCTGCGCGAAGGTGTGCGTCTTGTTCAGGAACGCGAAGCGAAACTCACCGCCCTTGATGCTGCGCTTGCCCGTGGATTGGCTGATATCGAAGCTGGGCGGACAAAGCCTGCAAGTGAAGTATTTGACCGGTTGGAAGCAAAATATCTGGCAATAGCTGATAAGGCTGAAAAATTAGGATGAGGGTCGAGTTCTCTCATGCGGCAGAAAATGACCTAGAGCAAATCGGTGACTTCATAGCTCAAGATAATTCTCGCCTTCATTCCAGAGCAAACTGTACGGCTGTTCTAACGATAGTCTGAGGGTTCACCGCCGTTAAATGTTATATTAATTTTGATTGTTCTTTGGCTCAAATGGCTAATTTGGGATAAGCACCAAGCCGCTTAAATTGGCTTGGCGCTTATAAATCTTAGAGATAATCGCGCGGAATAGTTTGCTCCCATTCCCGCCTTTTCACGTCCTTGCCGTTTTCCTTAGCGCTCAGAACGCCTGAAATATAGAAATTCTCTTGATCGGAGCGTAAGCTGGTTGTGCTTTCAATATCGATCATCCAACCTTCGCGGCCCATACGATAGTTTTGAGTGAGCACATAGGAGGCCGTTGCCGGATCCTCATCACGAATTCGAAGCTCACGTTTCAGGCCATGGGCCAGTTCGGTGCCAATATCATCAAAGCGCAGAATGCCTTCACCAAAGACACCGCCGATGCCTTCTGTGACGTAAAGCGTTTCACCGTTAACGTGATCCTGCCAGCTCCAGCGACGAACGCTGCCGGGGTCGAGCTGGGTTATTGATGTAGCAGGGCCCTGTGCTGGTTTTTCGAACACAACTTTCGCATCATCAACAGCCGCTTCACGCACCGGAAGATCAAGAACAGATGCAGCGGTATCGAGCGTCAGCGTCACGCGCTTTGGCGATGGCCAGACCATTGGCCAGTAACCTGTTGCAACAGAAAGGCGAATACGATGACCTTTCTTGAAGCTGTAACCCGTATCGTTGAGCTTTATGGTGATTTCGTAAGTCTTTCCCGGCACCAGCCTTTTCGGCTTATCGTGGCCGTTAATGTGGTTGAGGTTGAAGACCTGATAGCTGACGCGGGTGATACGACCATCAGGCAGAATATCACTCAGTCGCAGTGAAACCTGTGCAACAGGCTGATCAACAGAAAATGTCAGGCGCGCAACCGGCGCACCAAGAATATCCAGATCGTTAGTCAGCACAGCGGTATCGAAGTTCAATGAGCCGCCATCGTCAAGGCGCTGGTCGGTTGGATGCTCACCTGGACAGCCCGCCGCCATCCATTCACCACCTGCTTTGCCATGGCTCGCTGGGGATGAAATTGAAAGAACGGCATTTTCTGCGTTCGCTTTACCGAGCGAGAAGTCTGCACCAAGTGCAAAAGGCTTCGCCGTGATTTCTGTCGATGGCCAATTCTTCTCACCGACCCAGCGGCCATGCGTAACATCGCGCGAGCCAGTTGGTTCTATGGTATCGCAGATATAAGCACGCAGCTTTGGCTCGTCCATGATACCCGTGTCTTTGCCCTTCAACCAATGATCCCACCAACGAACTGCTTCCTGAAGGAAGCCGATGGCCGGACCGGGAAGGCCGTCTTGCGGATAAACATGGCCCCAAGGGCCGATAATCCCGCGAGCAGGAACCTGAAGGTTTTCGAGTAAACGCGGAACAGCATTGGTGTAGCTATCGGCCCATGCGCCAATTGCGAGAACGGGACACTGAATGGCAGACCAGTCCTCGCAGACCGAACCATGCTTCCAATATTCGTCATAATGCTGATGTTCGAGCCAGAGGGCAGGGAAGAACGGCAGACGCTCCAGACGTTCAATCCATGCATCGCGCCAGCCATCGCCCACAATCGCCGGATCAAGCGGACGTGACTGATAGGCGAGCATGATTGTGCCCCACCATAGATTATCATTGAGCAGAAGACCGCCCATATAGTGAATGTCGTCGGTGAAGCGGTTGTCGGTCGAATACGCCGTGATAATCGCCTTCAATGCCGGTGGACGGCAGGCAGCGACTTGGAGGCCATTGAAGCCCCCCCAGCTTTTGCCCATCATGCCAACTTTGCCGCTGCACCATGGCTGTTCCGCAATCCAGGCGATGACTTCAAGTGCATCATCCTGTTCCTGCTGAAGATATTCATCGGCCATATGACCATCGGATTCACCCGTGCCGCGCATATCGACACGGATCGCAGCATAGCCGTTCTGCGCGAAATAGCCATGCATCGGTTCATCGCGGCCCCGTGTGCCATCGCGCTTGCGATAAGGGATATATTCGAGAACAGCCGGAACAGGATTTTGCTCAGCGCCTTCAGGCAGCCAGAGGCGTGCGCCCAGGCGCGTGCCATCCTTAAGGGTGATCCACAGATGTTCAGTGACGTTTACGGTCATGATAGGGTCCACTTTATAATGAGTATTTCGATGCGGCATTAGCGCCGCATCTGTAGTTCAACTGGCAGCGCGAGCTTTGAGGATGTCGTCAAGCCAATCACGGCGTAGTTCTGGCACGGATGTGATGAGCTGCTCAGTATAAGGCTCATAAGGCGGTTCAAAAATTACTTTCGTGGTACCGGTTTCGACCACCTTGCCCTTCTGCATCACCATCGTGCGGTCAGCCAACCGACGGACGACGCCAAGGTCGTGGGTGATGAAGAGATAGGACACATGCAATTCATCCTGTAGCTTGCGTAGCAGCCTGAGAATTTCTTCCGCGACCAGAGGATCGAGCGCTGATGTCACTTCATCGCAGATGATAAGATCAGGCTTTGCGGCTAGCGCACGAGCGATACACACGCGCTGCTTTTGTCCGCCCGAAAGCGCGCCGGGAAGACGACCTGCGAAGTCAGCTGGCAGGCCGATGAGTTCAAGCAGGCGCTTGACCTCAATCTCGCGCTGGTCGTCATTCATTCCGAAATAGAATTTCATCGGCCGACCGATGATTTCACCAACGGTCTGGCGTGGGTTCAGTGCCACGTCAGGAAGCTGATAAACCAGCTGAATGCGGCGCAGTTCTTCACGCGAGCGCTTTTTATAGCTGGCATCTAATCGCTGTCCGGCAAGTGTGACCATACCGCTCGAGTGCGGTGGCAGACCTGCGATTATGCGCGCTAACGTTGATTTTCCAGAACCGGATTCACCCACAACTGCAAGCGTTTCGCCACGACGGATATAGCACCCTACATCTGTCAGAACGAGCTTCTTGCCATAGTAGGCGGTTGCATTTTTCACTTCGAGGAGGATTTCGCCGGTCTTGTGTTCGGCTTGTTCGCCTGAAATGCTGGCCTCACGTTCGGACACCAGACGCTGGGTATATTCCTGTTTGGGTGCTTCGAGAATTTCTTCTGCAGAACCAAGCTCGACCATCTTGCCATGACGCAGAACCATAATGCGATCGGCGATCTGTGCCACCACTGCAAGGTCATGCGTGATGTAAAGAGCAGCAGTGTTGTAACGCTGGATCAGACTGCGCAGGAGTGCCAGCACTTCGATCTGCGTTGTAACATCAAGCGCGGTTGTTGGCTCGTCCAGCACCAGAATATCCGGGCGGCAGGACATGGCCATGGCGACCATGGCACGCTGCAACTGTCCACCGGAAACCTGATGCGGATAGCGATCGCCAAATGTATCAGCATCGGGAAGCTGCAATGTATGCAGCAGTTCCAGCATCCAGCTCTTTGCTTCCGCCTTGGTCATCAGGCCGTGATAGAGCGGGCCTTCCATGATCTGATCGCCAATGCGGTGCGCCGGATTAAATGACGCTGCCGCACTTTGCGCCACATAGGCGATGCGTGCGCCGCGTGCCTTTTCTCGCGTTTCGCGCGTGCCATCCATTAGCGAAATATCGTCAACGACAATGGTGCCTTCAGCGATTTTGCAGCCGCCGCGGCCATAACCCATGGCTGCAAGACCAATGGTGGACTTACCAGCACCGGATTCGCCGATAAGACCAAGCACTTCGCCGCGTTTCAGCGTCACATCGACATGATCGACAAGCGTTGCGCCATTGGGTGCTTTGACGACGAGGTCGGAGATTGAAAGAACGATATCTTTGCTCATCGATCAGCTCCCTGCGTGGTCGTGCGTCCGGCCAGAAGCCAGTCAACAACGAGGTTGACGCCAACGGTGAGGATGGCGATTGCAGCCGCCGGGAACAGCGGTGCGTAAAGGCCATAGAGAATAGCCTGCTGGTTGTCCTTTACCATGCCGCCCCAATCCGCAAATGGCGGCTGGATGCCGAGGCCAAGGAACGATAGGCCAGCAACGAAGAGGAAAGTGAAGCAGAAACGTAGACCGAATTCCGCAATCAGCGGCGGCAGCGTGTTTGGCAGGATTTCACGCCAGATCAACCAGCCGAGCCCTTCGCCGCGAAGACGGGCGGTTTCGGCATATTCCAGTACGTTGACGCCTTGCGCCACGATGCGCGCCAAACGGAAGACGCGGGTGGAATCGAGCAACGCAATGGTGATGATCAGTACTGGCAGGGATGAGCCGAGCGCTTGTAGAATGACAAGTGCCGAAATCAGCACTGGAACGCACATAACGGTATCGACAATGCGTGAGAGAACCGTATCGACCCAGCCCCCGAAAATAGCTGCCAGAAAGCCGAGCGGTACGCCGACGCTAAACGATAACAGCGACGCTGCAAGCGAAACGCCAATCGACATCTGGGCACCAAAAAGCAGGCGCGAGAGCATGTCGCGGCCATTTTGATCAAGACCGAACCAGAACTGCGCCGATGGCGGATCAAACGGTGCGCCGACGATTTCTTCCTGACCATAAGGCGCGATTAACGGGCCAAACAGGAACATCAAAAGGCATAGCGTGACGATGGCGAGACCAACCCACGCCGTTAAGGGAATAGAGTTTTTAATTGTCTTCATCGTGGGTGCCTCAGGCGCGGATTGAGCGCGATGGCAGCGACATCGGCGATGATATTGAGAATGACATAGGCGGCACCGAAGACGAGAGCCGCAGCCTGAACGAGCGGAAGGTCACGCTTGGAAACGGCATCAACCATGAAGCGGCCAAGGCCATTATAGTTGAAGACTGCTTCGACAAGCACCACGCCAGTAATGAGGTAGGCGATGTTGAACGCCACCACATTAACGATAGGTGCTGCCGCATTTGGCAAAGCGTGTTTTATCACAACGCGTTTGGTACGAAGCCCTTTGAGATAGGCTGTTTCAACATAGGCTTGATCCATAACCGACAAAACGGCGGTACGGGTCATGCGCATCATCTGGGCAACTGTCACGAGAACCAGCGTTAGCGCGGGGAGGGCGGTTGCCTGCATCCATTCCAACACAGTCATGCCTTCATAGGTATCGGCAAGGCTTGGCAGCAGGTTGAATCGGATCGACAAGAACAGGATCAGTAGCAGACCGAGGAAATATTCAGGAAGCGAAACGAATGCGAGTGCGACGATATTGATAACACGGTCGAAAATGCCGCCGCGTTTGACCGCCGTGATGAGGCCGAGAAGAATAGCGATTGGAACGCTGATCACTGCTGCAAAGGCTGCGAGTGCCATCGTATTCCAGAAGCGCGGCCAGAGTAGTTCTGCAACAGGTTGCTGGTTGGCAAGAGACGTGCCGAGGTCGCCTGTCACGAAACCTGCAAGCCACGAGAAATAGCGCGCAAGAAGCGGCTGATTGAGGCCGAGGCTTTCCCGCAGCGTTGCCAGTGCTTCCGGCGTGGCATTCTGGCCGAGAATGGCTGACGCCACATCACCCGGCAGGATCTGCGTGCCGGCGAAAATCAACGCCGACACGAGGAATAGCGTGAGGAGACCTAGCCCCACACGCTTAAAAATGAGAACGAACATTTATGCTTCCAGCCAGACTTTTTCGGCAAGGCGAGCACCCATCAAATTGAACATCGGATGCGTGGTCACGCCCTTGAGCTTCTTGGAGGTGGCGTCGAGATAGTCGCCGAACATTGGAATAAGCGCACCACCTTCGTCGCTGATCATTGTCTGCAACTCGGCATAGATTTCCTTGCGCTTGGCTTCATCTAGCATCGCACGGGCTTCGAGCAACTTGGCGTCGAAGTTTTCGTTCTTCCAATGCGTATCATTTTGCGAAGCAGTGGAGATATAGGCCACTGAAAGCGCCAGATCAGCAGTCGGGCGACCACCGCGATAGGACATGCTAAACGGAGCTTTCATCCAAACATTGTCCCAATAGCCGTCCGCAGGTTCACGCTTGATATCGAGATCAATGCCGGACTTCGCAGCAGCTGTACGGAAGATAGCTGCTGCATCCACAGCACCGGTGAACGCGGCATCGGAAGCTGCGAGCTGGATTTTAAGCGAATCCATGCCAGCCTGCTTGAGATGGAATTTTGCTTTTTCCGGATCGTAACCGCGCTGCGGCAGCTCTGCGTTGAAGAATGGATCAGAGCTTGGGATCGGGTTGTCGTTGCCGATGCGCCCGTAACCGCGTAGAGCGGTTTTCAGCAGTTGTTCGCGGTCGATGCCATATTTGATCGCCAGGCGCACATTATTATCAGTGTAAGGCGCTTGTGTGCAATCCATCAGGAATGAGAAATGCTGGCCGCTGGCCGATTGAACGATGTTGAGAGTCGGATTGCGCTTCAACAGATCAACGGTTTTGAAATCGAGCTGATTGATAGCGTGAACCTGACCAGACATCATAGCGTTGGTACGGGCGGAAACATCGTTGATGACGATAACTTCAACAGCATCAACCCAAGCTGTGTTCGGTTTCCAGTAGCTCTCATTGCGTGTGAAACGCGAACGCACACCGGGTTGGAAGCGTTCAAAGACGAACGGACCTGTACCAACAGGCTTGTTAAAATCGGTCCAGTCCTTAGGGACAACGAGGAAGTGGTAATCGGACAGGATGTAAGGCAGATCGGCATTGCCGCTTTCAAGCGTGATCTTGACCTTGTCATCACCATCTTTTGCAACATCGGTGAATGCGGCTGCGAGCGAACGCGCGCCTGATGTCGTTTCACCGCGATGCAGATTAATTGAGTAGATAATGTCGTCAGCGTCGAGCGTCTTTCCGTTGTGGAATGTTACGCCCTGACGAACCTTGAAGGTCCATTCCTTGGCATCAGCGGATGGTTCCCAGCTTTCGAACAGTTCAGGCACTGCTTTGTTATTGGCGTCGATTTCGACAAGGCCATTCATCAGCATATAGGCCTGATTGACGGGAACCCAGTCTTTCAACAGGCGTGGATCGAAGTTGTCGGTGGTGCTACCGCCGCCAATACCGAGCTTGAGAACTCCGCCTTTCTTTGGCGTACCATCGGCTTCGGCAGCCATTGCAGAGCTGATCAAACCACTCATGCCGCTTGCAGCAACAAGACCAAAACCTGCCGCACCAGACATGAAGGATCGGCGTGTTAATTGAAACTGACTCTTTTGCTCAGACATATGTTACCCCTTAGACTTTCAGCTTGTGATTAATTCATAGCTTAAGCGATTTTCAGGGTTGCGTACCTTAGAGACGTCCCTGTTTTCAAGGGTTGTATGAGCATTTTCTGATATGACTTTTCTGCATACCCCCATGTAAAATGAGTGGCTTGGCATTTTTACAGACACGGATAAAGGAGCGTTTCAAGGATGGTTTGCAGGCTGAGCGTTCCACGAATTTGGAGGCAATTCCTGCACTGAGTTTTACATGATCGTGGAGATCAAAATGGGTTTGCCGGACATTATCGGCCTGCTGGGTGCAGTCTTCTATCTCACGGCTTACGCCCTGATTCAGCTACGTATTTACACCGTGGACGATGCCATTATAACGCTGCTTAACATTCTGGGCGGTGTAGCTCTGATTTATTCACTTTCGTGGAATTTCAACCTTGGCTCTATCATCACTCAGATAGCGTGGTTGCTCTTCACAATTATTGGCTATGCGCGCTTTCGTATGTTGGCCAAACGCCGCGCCATAACACCTGTGGAATAAGATAGATCATCTTTATGTGATTGGTTCATTTCCATTGCTTGCGATGAGCCAATCAGATACTTCGCGAACGATTCTTCGTTGGTGACGGTCCGCTGGTCGCATTAAATAAAAATAGGCATCTGAGCGCATCATGTGGTCGTGAACAGGTACAAGTGTGCCTGCTGCAAGCTGTTCTTTGATGAGCCATGTCCAGCCCAATGTGATACCGATGCCTTGTGTTGCTGCGGCGACGCATAGCCCATAATCGCCAAGGCGCCATTCCAATGCTCCTGCTGGCGGCGAAAGCTTCGCATCTTGCCACCACTCCGGCCATCCTTGCCAATCGCGCATTGTGTCTTCAATAGCCAGAAGAACCGGAGCCTCCTGTTCCATGATATTGCCGCAACCGGGTGCTGAGACCGGGACGACCTCTTCACGTCCCAGAATCGTCAGATTCACCCCAATGGGGCGTTCTTTTCTGTAGAAAAGAGCGAGATCAAACTCATCAAGTCGCAAATGCGCGACATCATCGGTGACCCGCAGCCTGATTTCTATACCCGGAATTTCCGTTTTCAACATGCCGACACGTGTGAGGAACCACTGATCGGCAATGCCGCGTGAACAGGCAATGGTAATCTGACGGGGCCCTGTCCATGCCCGCAGCCCATCTGTGACGGCTGTCAGATCCCCGAGCAGGCGGCTGACTTCAGAGGCATAGCTTTCGCCAATTGCCGTTAATTGTACGCCAATGGGAAGACGATTGAAGAGCTTTGAACCGATGAAGGCTTCGAGCTTGCCGATTTGTCGGCTGACAGCACTTTGGGTGAGGCCGAGTTCAAGGCCCGCACGTGAGAAGCTGCCAAGACGGGCAGCACTGTCAAAAACCACAAGCGCATTAAGCGGTGGCATCGATTGACGACCAATTGCCAAAAGTTAGTTTCCTATATTAATTTAAGCGGCGCAAACTATGATACCTTATGACATTGCATATATTAGTTCCGCTATCGTTGATTTTTATGGTATCATAGACTCCACGTTAATAAGACTAGTTCTTAATTTATTGAATAATCAATGAGTCACAGAAAATATCCCCCTATAAAGTAACTGTATGGATCAGCTTTATTATTTTGTAGGCAAGATTTTAGCTCGGCAGAAAGCTATATAATCAAACATATGGTAAGAGTGGCGTTTTGCCATATGTTGAGCTGATCGCTGACAGTTCGCTTTGCGCTTTATGTCGGACGATTGGCGTACCGAAAAGTTTGCTGAAAGCGGTTGTTTCGCTTTTCATACTACTAGCGACTGCGAAGGGGTGGAACGGAGATTATTCGGTTTTGTGCGAAACAGTTGGTTGGCTGACATTTTGCATTCGTCCTTCAAAAATGATCAACTGTCGAATACATATGACGCGTTTCTCAAATAGTGAATTTATAATGTCATCTTTTCAATATGATGCGTTTTATTATTAAGCTTGGCCTGCGCTCGTTCAGTAAATGCTCATGCTTTTTTGTTGAATTGAAGCGGGCCAAACTGTCGTATAAATCCCTCGTCGCGAACCTACTACATCTGTAATTTCGGCGGCAAGAGAGCTCTTATATATTCGTCTGGTTCTGTGCCGGTGTAGCCGCGATACATTACTGCCGAAACAAACTTGATTGCTGTTGCAGTTTCTTCAACTGACCAGACAGCTGCAATCGCGTCGTCGATTAGGTCTAATATGTCCGGCACGCCTGTATCGGCAATTGCGGCTGCGGCGTCGGATTCTGACGTTCCTGACAATGCAGCTTATTCTATCACGTCTGATGCCTTGCGCTACAGCTTCCTGACAATCCTGGTCACGATCCGGATAAGTGCCAACTTGTTTTGGTTTCAACATGGTGCCCTCCCTTTTAAGAGAACCGGTAGCGCGCTTATTACCTTCGTCCAGCCAGAGCATCTTCGCCTTGCTGTTTATGTTAGTAGCAAAACCAAAGCTGGCCATACATCGTTTTGTAGCCGTATGTCCCCCAAGCTTTGCAGCAGTCTGCGTCGCACCAATGCTCCCACTTGCCTCCGGGTTTGGACATGCGGCAATTAACGAAGTCGATTTTAAAATTTCTATTTAATGTTCGCAAAGCGAAAAACTCGTTAGCGCTTCTTTCTAAGCGGCACCGGCTGCGCACAAGTGGCGTTGATAACAGTTGAGTTGATCGGCTCGGCGTAAAAACCATAATAATATTTGCTATGTTGACATATGACATAAGATGCGTTTAGATCCGTGTGTAAGGCAGAGTTCATCTCCAGGAGGCCTGTTAATCAGGTGAGGTGAATTGTGCTTGGGAGGAATAAACATGAACGCATATCAAATGATGCGAACGCGTCTCGCGTGCGCGTGTTTTCTGACGACTGTGAAAAAGTCAGCGCTCGTGCGCGACACAGGATCGGCTGTCATTCTTGCTGAAGATCAGGGCTTCTTTGCGCATAAGGTTGTTTGCGTATGAAGTATGAGTTCAGTTTCGCTTTCCTGGAAAAATATTGGCCATTGCTGCTGCAAGGCACCATCGAAACGATAAAAATGTCGCTGATTGTGACATTCTTAGGTTTTCTATTGGGTACACTTTGCGCCGTGGCCAGCATTAGCAAGTATCGCTTCTTGCGTATTATCGTGGCGATATATGTCGAAGCCATCCGCAATACTCCGCTGCTTATCCAGCTGTTTTTGGTGTATTTTGGCCTGTCTTCTTTGGGGCTGAAGTTCTCTGCGCAAGCTTCCGCGTTGATCGGTCTGACCATCAATGTTGGCGCTTATTCCAGTGAGATCATCCGGGCAGGCCTGCAGTCAATCAATAAGGGGCAATTGGAAGCTGCCGACACGCTTGGTCTGAGCCGCTTACAGATGCTGGCTGCTGTGATGCTTCCGCCAGCACTGGAGCGCGTCTATCCATCGCTCGTTAGCCAATATGTATTGTTGATGCTCGCAACAAGCGTCGCTTCTCAGATTTCTGCAGAAGAGCTCACGGGTGCAGCAGCGCGGATACAATCGATAACCTTCCGATCCTTCGAAGTCTATCTGGTCATTCTCGTGATTTATCTGCTGCTCTCGTTTCTTATGCGTGGCCTGTTCAAGCTTCTTGCGCTCGGCTTCTTCCCCCGCAAACGCCGCCTTGGCACTAATCTCTAGGAGGACGCAATGTTTACATCTTTCTCCTGGCTGCATGTTGAAGTTCTGCTGCAAGGGCTTGTTTGGACTGTTGTTTTATCGGTCATTAGTTTTGTTTTTGGCGGTATTTTTGGGTTTGCGGTTTCTCTTGCAGGGATTTCCAAAAACAAGGCGCTGGTTCGATTGGCCGATGCCTACATCGTTCTCGTGCAGGGTACGCCAGTCCTCATCCTGATGTTCCTGGTCTATTTTGGACTGCCAATCCTCAACATTGAAGTGTCGTCACTTTTCGCGGCCAGCATTGCCATGACGATCTTCGCAAGTGCCTTTCTGGGCGCGATCTGGCGTGGCAGTTTGCAATCGGTTTCGCGCACGCAATGGGAAGCGTCCGACTGCCTTGCGCTGACAGGATTGCAAGGGTTGTGGCTGGTGATTGTACCCCAGGCAATTCGTATTGCGACACCACCCACGGTCGGTTTTATGGTGCAGATTGTGAAGAACACTTCGCTGGCATCAATCATCGGCATGGCGGAAATGACTTATATCGGCAAGGAAATTAACGCCTCCACTTTCCAGCCCTTCACCACCTATCTCGTGATTGCTTTGTTCTATTTTTGCATCTGCTTCCCACTCTCGGCGGCAAGTCGCAAATTTGAGAGGATGTATAATGTCAGCCATCGTTAAGTTTGTTGATGTCCATAAAAGCTATGGCTCGTTACCAGTCCTCAAAGGGGTCAATTTAGAAATTGAAAAAGGCCAGGTCGTTGCGCTGATCGGTCGGAGTGGATCGGGAAAGAGTACAGCATTGCGCTGCGTCGACCGGTTAGAAACCATCAATAGCGGTGATATTTGGGTTTGCGATCATCACGTCAACGATCCTGAACTCAATGTGCGCTCGCTGCGTCAGGACGTGGGGATTGTCTTTCAGAGCTATAATCTGTTTCCGCACTTAACGGTCGAACAGAACATCACGCTCGCGCTGCGCTGGGTTAAAAAGCTCAACCGCATTGAGGCCAGAGAACTGGCTGAAATGGTGCTGCGTCAGGTCGGTCTGGCTGAGAAAATCGACAATTATCCGGAGCAGCTTTCGGGTGGCCAACAGCAACGCGTCGCGATTGCACGCTCGCTGGCGATGAAACCAAAAGTCATGCTGTTTGATGAGGTAACATCCGCACTCGACCCAGAGCTAACGGGCGAAGTTCTCAAAGTCATTGAAGACTTGGCGCGCAATGGAATGACGATGCTGCTGGTGACGCACGAGATGGACTTTGCAAAACGGGTCGCAGACACGGTTGTGTTTATGCACCAGGGCAAGATTTGCGAACAGGGCAGTCCCGAGATCCTAAGCAATCCAACGACACCGGAATTGAAGAATTTCGTTGGCGCACACCACTGATGTTTGCATTGGCGTAGAGGAGCGCCATAGCAATTTTCATTATTTCCAGGAGGAGGAAACATGACTGTTTTTAATAGAAGAAGAATGCTCACAGCATTGGGGCTAGGGCTAAGCTTTATGGCGCTTTCCCTGCAACCGTCTTTCGCTAATCAGCTCGAAAGCATTCGCGAAAAGGGTAAGCTGCAAGTCGCAATTGATCTCGGCAACCCGCCCTATGCCATGCGCGATGCAAAGTTTGAACCGACAGGTTCTGAAGTTGAAACCGCCAAGCTACTTGCCAAGGACCTTGGCGTTGAAATCGAATTTCTGACAGTGCCAACGTCTGGTCGCATTCCGTTCCTCGTCTCTGGTAAGGCGGATTTGGCTGTGTCGACGCTATCGATCACAAAAGAGCGGCTCGACGTGGTTGATTTCAGTGTTCCTTACGCTGAAACAGCTATCGTGGTGGCTGCACCCAAAGAATCCAATGTGAAGACATATGCCGATTTGGCAGGGTCATCGGTTGCGGTCACACGCGGCACTGTGAACGACACCAATCTCACGGAAAAGACGGCTGATGTTTCTGGCGTGCAGATCGTGCGTTTTGAAGATGATCCGACATCCAGTGCTGCGGTTACGAGTGGCCAAATGGCTATTTATGCAACCTCGCGTCCGCTTTTGACCGAACTGATCAAAGCCAATCCAAAGCTCGATCTCGAAGAAAAGTTTGTTGCGCAAGCTTATCCGCTTGGAATTGCGATGCGCCGCAATGAGCCACAGCTGAAAGAATGGATCGATGCCTGGGTAAAAACCAATCTCGATAACGGGAAGCTTGTCGAAATTTACGAAAAATATCACGCTGCAAAGCTTGATCCTAAAAAACTCGCAACGATGGATCTGCCCCGATAATCCGCCTGCGCCAGAGACGGGTATGACGTCACCGCCCTCTCTGGCCCATGACGCCGATCAAAATGGCATTTCCTTACAAATATACTCGGTCGGGCAAACCGTTATTCGGCCGAGACACGTTCAATATAAATGATTGAATTATCAGGATTTAAAATGGTCGATAAGTTCAGTGTGAAAGACAAAGTCGCGATTGTGACAGGTGGTCTTGGTCAACTGGGAACACAGTTCAGCAAGTCACTTGCTGAAGCCGGTGCAAAGGTTGCGATCTTCAGCCGCCGTCCGATCAGTGCGGATGATCTCAGTGCCAAGTTCCCGGGTCTTACAGATAATATCCGCGTTTATGTTGCAAGCGTTACCGATAAGAGCGCTTTGGAACAGGCAACCAATCAACTGATTGAAGATTGGGGCGTACCGCATATTCTCGTAAACAATGCAGGTATTGACTCCAAACCATCCGGTTCTGCGGATCAGAATAGTCCTTTTGAAATTTACCCGCAGGAATACTGGAACGAAATCATTGAGACCAATCTGACGGGTGTTATGCTCTGCTGTCAGGTGATCGGTTCCAGGATGGCTGATGCGAAGCGTGGAAGCATCATCAATGTTGGTTCGATCTACGGAATCGTCTCTCCCAATCAGGCGCTTTATGCATATCGCGAAGCTCGCGATGGCGAGCCGTTCATCAAGGCAATTTCCTATGCAGCCTCCAAATCGGGGCTGGTCAATCTGACCCGTTATCTCGGCACCTATTGGGGCACCAAAAATGTCCGCGTTAATCTGATTTCTTTTGGTGGTGTGAAGACGGCAAACTTCGACAAAGAATTTATCGATGCATTCCTTGAACGCGTTCCAATGCATCGTCAGGCAGAGCTTGATGAATATAATGGCGTTATTCAGTTTCTTGCCTCTGATGCATCATCCTATATGACGGGTTCAAACGTCGTCGTCGATGGAGGATTTACAGCGTGGTAGCAGAGCAGGCAAACAGCCGACAGTCCCAGAAACGTGCCATTCCGGATCGGGATAAGCTGCATGTTTCAGTCGTGGAAGACTTCGAAGCGCAGATATTGTCTGGGCAATTGGAGGTCGGTGATCGTTTGCCTGCAGAAGCGGCCATTGCTAGAGACTTTAACGTGAGCACGCGTTCGGTGCGTGAAGCACTCCAAATTCTTGAAACGAAGGGCCTTGTTCGCCGTAAGCATGGTGAACGTGCGCTGGTCGTTCGTGATGATGTTGGAGAGTTTCTCGGATCCTTGGCCAAGACCGTGAAACAGCTTTTCGCGAACAACTCCGATTATCTTGTGCAATTGATGGAAGTGCGCCGGATCATCGAAACGGAAGTTGTAACGCGTCTAAGCTCGGAAGAGTTGACGATCACCCAAGAGGTTGAAGACTCGCTCGCAGAAATGCGCGCGGCGGCGCAAGCCAATGACATGTCGCGATTTACCGACAGTGATGCCGCGTTCCACCGCGGACTGGTCCACTCGGTGGGCAACGAAATCCTCAATGTGGTCTACGACAATCTGTTTTCGATCATCATTGATGTCATTCGCGTGACGAGCCGCGTTCCAGACAAATCGCTTCAAGACGGACTTGCAGAACATGAGGAAATTTACAACCTCATCAAAGCAAAACGGCCTGATGAAGCGCGTAATTCTATCCGCAGACAAATTGAAGAAAGCTCCCGCTACCTCAAGTTAGCCATGGACAAAGCAGCTATGAATTCAAAGGCGAAAAGCAAATGAACAAATTCGATTATGCCGATACTGATTGGGAATCCATCAAGCGTTTATCAAAGTGGTATTCCGGCGACGTCCACGATAGCCTCGAACAACTTGGCGGCTGGGGCTATCTTGATGGCATCTCGTTGCAAGGCGTCTTAGAGCCTGGCCAGGTTGTATGCGGCCCGGCAGTGACCGTACAGTTTGAACCAAGCGAACGCCGCAATCAGCCGCAGGATGCTTATCATCACGCAATTGATTGCACGCCAGAGGGCGGCATTATTGTTGTCGATTCATCTTGTGCTCAAGGCTCATGTTCTGGTGAATTGATGAGTTCAGGCGCAAAAACACGCGGTGCTGCAGCGACGATTGTGAATGGAACGGTGCGAGATATCGCGCAGGTTCGCGGCCTTGGTTATCCTCTGTTTGGTTGTGCGCGTTCGCCGGTTTCTGTTTCTGGCAAAATGGAGCCGAAGCGCTCTCAAGTCGAAATCGAAATTGCTGGCGTTAAGATCAATCCCGGTGATGTAATTTTCGCTGATATCGATGGTGTTGTGGTTATTCCAAAGGCTATGCTGTCGAAGGTTGCAGATCAGGCAGACCAATTGGGTGCAAATGAAGCCGCCGCGCGAGATCGTATTCTTGGCGGCGAAAAATTGCAGTCAGTTTGGCCGGTTGAATCCAAATACGGCGTATAATACCTGTAAGGCAGCTTTAGTCGCCTTGTCGCTGAAGCTGCCTAATGTCTCTGATTATTAGCCGATGCCGTCTTCCGCCTTGTGTCTTGGCTATCATTATGCCAGCATTTGGTCGGAGGAGGAGTAATATGGTGTCGGCACTGTCGCACATCAGGGAGATTGAACGCGTCGCTATGGGCGGTGCGTCTGATCGTGATCGACCTGTCATTCAATCCTGGCTTCGTTGTCTCAACGATTATCAGCTTAATCCTGCCAGAACGCAGGAGGCTTATATCGTGCCTGACACGCTGCTGCGTGAGCATCGTGAGCAGTCAGAAGAACTTATCCGGATTGGCAGAACTGGGCTTGAAGGGCTGTATCGGCAGGTTGCAGATCAAAGCTATGTGTTGTTGTTGTCAGACGCGCGCGGTGTCACTGTTGAGTTTATGGGTGATCCGACCTTTGATAATCATCTGCGTAAGGCGGGGCTTTATCTCGGATCGGAGTGGTCGGAGGATCGAGCAGGAACTTGTGCAGTGGGTGCCTGCATCGTATCGGGCAAGCCTGTCATTATTCATCAGGACGATCATTTTGATGCGTCTCACATTGGATTGACCTGCACAGCCGCTCCTATTTTCGACACTTTGGGTGATCTCTCCGCGGTGCTCGACATATCGCAACTGCGCTCCCCGACCGCGAAAGCAAGCCAACAGCTCGCATTGCATCTGGTGGCTTCCACAGCGCGTCGCATTGAGCTTGCCAATCTGATGACCAGAGCCCGTGAAGACTGGGTTCTGCGTTTGGCAAAGCTACCGGATTTCCTTGATGTTGATCCTGACGCCGCACTGACGATAAATGGCAATGGCGTCATAACCGGCATGACGCATGGCGGTTTTGGTGCTGTCGCACGCGGAATGGACCTCAATATTCTTTCGACCAAAGACTTTATCGGACAGCCGATTTCCAGCGTCTTTGATATCGATATTGATCAGCTCCCCGCACTGATGCGCGGACGCCCTAATGGCGAGCGTCTGCTTCGTGCGCGCAATGGACTGGCGTTGTTTGCAAGCGCAATTGCACCGGTTAGCAGTTTTCGCGCGCCTGCAACCAGCATATCCGTGCGGTTGCCTGCCGCCTTGCGACAGTTGAGTTTCGGCGATTCAGCCATGGAGGCGCTACAGGGCCGCGCAGCTAAACTGGCGGATCGTCATATCCCCATTCTCATCAAGGGTGAAACCGGCAGCGGTAAGGAATATCTGGCGCGTGCCATTCACGATAGCAGCGCCAAACCCGGACCGTTCATTGCGGTCAATTGCGCGGCAATTCCGGAACAACTGATCGAATCCGAGTTGTTCGGCTATGTTCCCGGTGCCTTTACCGGTGCCATGCAGAAGGGAAAGATAGGGCTTATCGAGGCAGCCAGTGGCGGCACGTTGTTTCTCGATGAGATCGGCGATATGCCGCTTGTTCTGCAGAGCCGACTGCTGCGCGTTCTTTCAGAAAACGAAATTCAGCCGGTCGGTGCGCTGAAACCGAAGCCGGTTAAGTTCCGACTTTTGTCGGCATCGCATCGCGATCTTGCGGCGCTCGCTGCCGAAGGTCGTTTTCGCGAAGATTTGCTCTATCGGCTCAATGCCGCGACATTGTCTTTGCCGTCGCTGCGGCAAAGACAGGATTTCGACAAACTGGTCGATCATCTTCTTA
Organism: Ochrobactrum sp. EDr1-4; assembly: GCF_049199085.1. NCBI lineage: Bacteria > Pseudomonadati > Pseudomonadota > Alphaproteobacteria > Hyphomicrobiales > Brucellaceae > Ochrobactrum > Ochrobactrum sp. EDr1-4. The sequence goes on along the minus strand of NZ_JBLZOF010000005.1, from coordinate 123,663 downwards.
GTCGTATTGGAGAAGAAGAGGGCGAGACGATCACGATTGATCGCACTGCGAAGGCGATACTTGCAACCTATAGCTGGCCCGGAAATCTGCGCGAGTTGGACAATACGTTGCGTGTTGCAGCCGCACTTGTAACAGATGCAACAATCACCATCGACTGCCTGCCCGATCATTTTCAGACGGATATTTTGGTGACGAACAATCACCAGAGCCTGCGCAACCAGCTTGATGCATGCGGTAACAATATCTCGGCGCTTGCGCGCAAACTTGGCGTTAATCGGTCGACGATCCATCGCCGGCTGAAACAGACGCACTGATGCTGCAACACTTGCAACACCTGTTGCAGGACGCGTGTTGCAACGATTTTAGTTCCCAATTTGTTGCTAAATAAAATGAATAAAAAACAATGGCTTATTATCTAAGGTAAAACTGGCACACGGCTTGCTTTTCTTTTCTCGCAAATGGAGGAGAAATATATGCGTGCGTTGCGCTTTTATGCTGCCAAAGATCTGCGCGTTGAAGACGTGCCAGCGCCAGTGGATCTTGGCCCGGATCAGGTTTTAATTGAAAACCGCTTCTGCGGTATCTGTGGGACCGATCTGCACGAATATGCTTATGGACCGATTTTCATTCCGACAGAACCGCATCCCTTTACAAAAGCAAGTGGTCCGCAGATTTTGGGCCATGAGTTTGGTGGTGTGGTCAAAGCTGTGGGTTCTGATGTCAGCCATGTCAAAATCGGCGACCGCGTATCGGTACAGCCGCTCATCATGCCAAGGGCTGGGGATTATTTTGCTGATCGTGGTCTTTATCATTTAAGTACCAGTCTGGCATTAGCGGGGCTGTCATGGCATTCGGGCGGCATGGCCCAACAGGCTGTGTTGAACAGCTATAATGTCCAACCTATCCCTGACGATCTCAGCGATGAAGAAGCGGCTCTTATCGAGCCCACGGCAGTTGCTGTCTACGCCTGTGATCGTGGCGGGGTTACGGCTGGCAACAGTGTGCTTGTCACGGGCGCTGGTCCGATTGGTATTCTGGTGGCAATGGCGGCACGGGCTGCGGGCGCGTCGCAGATATTCCTATCCGATCTCAACGAAACACGATTGCAGCTTGCGCGCGAAAAGCTGGGGGATATTCGCACCATCAACCCGAAATCGGAAAATGTTGGCGATGTGGTTCGTGCGGAAACCGAAGGCAATGTCGGTTGTGATGTGGCCATCGAATGCGTCGGCAATGAACATGCTTTGAAGAACTGCACCGATGCCGTTCGCAAACAGGGCGTCGTGGTGCAGACCGGATTGCACCCGCATGAGAACCCGCTCAACTGGTTTGATGTCACGTTCAAGGATATCGATATTCGCGGCTCCTGGGCCTATCCCACACATTACTGGCCGCGCGTCGCAAGGCTGATCGCCAGTGGTCAAATCCCGGCAAAGAACATTGTTACCAAGACAATCGCGCTGGAGGACGCTGTTGCCGAAGGTTTCGACCGCTTGCTCGACCCGGCGGGAACCCAGCTTAAAATATTGATCGATTTGAAAAGGTAACGCATTTCACAGCCGGGCTTGGGAGAGCCCGGCGTCAACATCTATGGGAGGAAATTGCAATGTTAGAGAAAACACCAACGGTCCGTGTGCAGGCCTTTCTCGATAGGTTCGGCGCAGCACTTGAAGCGGGCCGGATCGACGAAGCTGTTTCGATGTTTGCCGATGATTGTTACTGGCGCGATCTGGTTGCCTTCACCTGGAATATCAAGACGGTCGAGGGGCATGATCAGGTGCGCGACATGCTGCAATCGCAATTGCAGCTGGTAAAGCCGACACAATGGCTTGTTGCACCGGGTGAAGCGGCAACAGATGCCGATGGCGTGACCGAAAGCTGGATCTCTTTTGAAACCGAAGTCGCACGCGGCTACGGGCTTATTCGCCTGAAGGGTGGCAAGATATGGACCCTTCTGACTGTCATGTCGGAATTAAAGGGCCATGAGGAAAAATCCGGCTTCACCCGCCCGCTGGGGGCAAAGCACGGTCAGGAACTGGGTGCAAAGACATGGAAGGAAGAGCGCGAGGAGGAAGAACGTACGCTTGGTTATGAAACACAGCCCTATGTGCTGGTGATTGGCGGCGGGCAGGGCGGTATTGCGCTTGGCGCACGTCTGCGTCAGCTCGGTGTGCCGACAATCATTGTTGAGCGCAATGAGCGTCCCGGCGATTCATGGCGCAAGCGCTACAAGTCGCTCTGTCTGCATGATCCGGTCTGGTATGATCATCTGCCTTATATCGATTTTCCAAAAAACTGGCCGGTTTTTGCACCGAAAGATAAGATTGGCGACTGGCTGGAGTTCTACACCAGGGTAATGGAACTCAATTACTGGACGCGTTCCACGGTCAAGTCCGCGACATGGGATGAAGGCAATAGGGAGTGGTCTGTCGTCATCGACCGGGATGGCGAAGAAGTCACGCTACGCCCCAAACAACTGGTTTTTGCAACCGGAATGTCGGGCAAGGCGAATATTCCGAGCCTCAAAGGGCAGGACCGATTCAAAGGTGAGCAGCAGCATTCTTCTCGCCATCCTGGACCGGACGGCTACAAAGGCAAGAAGGTCGTTGTCATCGGGTCGAACAATTCGGCGCATGATATTTGCGCAGCACTTTGCGAAGCTGGCGTTGATGTGACCATGGTGCAGCGTTCATCGACCCATATTGTTCGCTCCGAACCACTAATGAAGCATGGTTTGGGCGCGCTTTATTCAGAAGAAGCCCTGCAGAATGGCGTCACCACCGCCAAGGCTGATCTGATCTTCGCGTCGCTGCCTTATCGTATCATGCATGAATTCCAGATACCCATCTATGACAAGATCCGTGAGATCGATGCAGATTTCTATGCGGCACTTGAGAGGGCTGGTTTCCAGTTGGATTTCGGTTCCGATGGTTCCGGGCTGTTTCTCAAATATCTGCGGCGCGGTTCCGGCTATTATATCGATATCGGTGCTTCACAGCTCATTATTGACGGCAAGATCAAGCTTGCCTCTGGTCAAATTGATGAGATCACAGAAAACGGTGTCAGGCTAGCCAATGGTACGGAGTTGCCAGCGGACCTCATTGTCTATGCGACCGGCTACGGCTCCATGAATGGTTGGGTTGAAGATATCATCGACAAGGAAACTGCGGACAAGGTTGGTAAGGTTTGGGGCTTGGGGTCGGACACGCCAAAAGATCCCGGACCATGGGAAGGCGAACAACGCAATATGTGGAAGCCGACCCAGCAGGAGGCGTTATGGTTCCATGGTGGCAACCTGCACCAGTCACGACACTATTCGCAGTATCTTTCGCTTCAGCTTAAAGCCCGTATGGAGGGAATAGATACGCCGGTCTATGAACTTCAAGCTGTCCATCATACGCATTAAAAGCAGGACTTGCGCGCGTTCTTATGAACGCGCGCACTCAAGCAGTTTTGTCTTGAACTTCAACCCGTTTCAATTTTCATGGTGGTTGAACCTGAGTTGTCCTAACCTTTTATAAATTGGCAGGAGTAGGTGGAGAAGCTATCTCAGATTCACCATTTAAGCTGTATTAAAGTTTATCTGCCCCCTGAAAAGTAAACCCTTTTAAAGTATGGTTTATTCATCAGAACTGGACATTCAGCTAGCAACCCCATTTCCGGTCATCAGAAATGATCCGTTACGGCATTTTCAGATAAAGGAATATACTTCACTTCTGATTAGTGGTTTCCCTCTTTTGTAGTTCAATAAAAGCTAACAGATCACTATATTTATAACGAAATGCTTTGCCTTGAACGTCCCGCAGGCATTGCCGCTGAACAGGCTGGTTTTGGCAATCGCGAAACCGCCCGCCAGGCAAAAGCCGGCGTAGTAAAAAGCACGCGAGAGTTGGTGCAGGCCATGGATGAAGGAAGGGTCAGCATCAGCAATGCTACCGCATCGACGAAATTGCCGGAAGACGTACAGCTATCGGCACTCGGTACGGAGGAGCCTAACAAATCACTTCGAGAAGCTGTTCTAGCTGTGGCATCGATGCGACCGCAGGTGTCATCCAATCGAAAACCGATTTAAAAACCTGACGCCGGGTTTAACGCACTTGCGTCTGTAACTGGCGCCTGTGACAGCTTTCTGGCTCTGGCACACAGGCAGGCTCAAGCTGAAGAGGGTGGCGGCGTGACGTGGTTTGCAACCATAAACGCACGCATGACAAATTACGCCGTGGCAATCGCTGCGGCGCGGGCCGTCCTTGTCAGCGCGTATCTCAAAGGAGGGTCTGAAAGTAAATCAGCACAGACCGCGCGCGACGCACGATCCGCAACCAAAGCACGGAAGATAGAAAATGAAGTCAGCTGTCGTGATTACAGCGCTGTTGACGCTCGGCTTGCTAAGTGGATGCGCGACAAGCGGTAATTACTGTGATGTGGCGCCGGCGATCTATGCCAGCCACGATGACACCTCAGAAACCAAGCGCCAGATACTGGGCGAGAATGAGAAAATGGAAAAGCTGTGCAGGGTACGGCTTTCAGGCTAGTTGGCCATAGGCTGAGTAACTCCGGGGACTTGTTCTCTTGGCAATGAGGTTCGTCCCTCTTCGTACCGCATGATCAATACGATAGCAGCTAAGGCCACAATTACCGGCACTGCGATGCATAAAACGCGTAGCACTGCGCCGACAATTTCTCCAATCAAACTATTCGATACCTGTCTCATGCTGCAATCATATCAGCAAAGACGTTAAGCGAACACAAAGGGGCACATTAACTATGTTTAATCTCAAGAGACCCGAAGCATGACCGGAACAGAAATCATGGGCGTCGTCGGCTTCATCGTGATGTTGTTCGGTTTTCTCTTTGGCCTTTGGAAAGACATCGAAGGCCACATCAAGACTGTGTGCTCGGGGTGCGGAGCGAAAGCTGACGCAGCCACAGCACTTGCCGCTCTGACGCGGCAGGAGCTGTCAGACTATAAGCTGCGTGCGGCCGAAACGTTCGCCACGAAGGCTGGGATGCAGGAGCAGACCTCGCAGATTATGCGCGCCATCGAAAGCTTCGCAAACTGCATCGATGGGTTGACCGAGCGCATGGATCGGGTGTTTGAGCAAAAGACGACGCGGCCTCGGTCATAATTCTTTGGCCTTGAGCCATACCCTCGAGAAGTTTAAGCACTACATAAGCTCCTAGGACCAATTGGTGTTCTGGGAGATACATCATGCAGCATAGAATCCATGAGAATATGGAAGTAATCGGCGCTGACGGCGTCCACATTGGAACGGTTGATCATCTTGAGGGTGACCGTATCAAGCTGAAGAAAACCGATAATTCGGCGGCTCACCAAGATCACCACCATTATATCGATATTGGATTTGTCGCTGATATTGAAAGCGATAAGCAGGTTCGACTATCTGCGAATGCAGATGTTGCCGTCACACTCGAAGAAGAAGAATCTGGCAAGCCTGTCGATCTCTAATATTTTATCAAAGTTTGTCGTTTTGGAGCGGTCTTCGGGCCGCTCTTAAGCTGCGGCTGCAGCGTTGACACTATGAGACGGTGATTTATTAGGCCCTGAAAACGGCTTTCTCTTTGGCTTAGGCAGCAATCCTTCACGTTGCGCTTTTTTCTTCGCTTCTTTTCTGGCCCTGCCTATGGCGGCTTCCTTTTCGCGAATTCGTTTTTCTGAAGGCTTTTCGAATGCTCGGCGGGCCTTCATCTCACGGAAAACACCCTCACGTTGTAATTTCTTTTTCAAAACACGTAGGGCTTGGTCAATGTTATTGTCTCGGACGAGAACTTGCATAATGGCTCCTAACGTCTAGCTCCGGAAGATGAATCACGGGCTATTCTCGCTGCCCTCAACCGATCCGTCTTCGCGGAGCTCGCTGTTTTTTCTTCATTAAGAATTGACTTAGCTGTGTGATCAGTTCGCGACTTGAGCACATCGGGGTTCGTGTTAAGTCGCTTAAAAAGAGTATCTTTTGTGTATTCGGTTATCATGGCGACGTTCTCCAACTATAAAATAAAGCCTATGACTAACGTGCTCGGCTTTTTGAACAACCGCCAGCAGTTCGTCTCAAAACGTTTGAAAGCTTTGACCAATCGCGCGGCAAAGCAATGCGCTTTGAGATGTTCCCCATTAAGTGGGGATGCTCCAAAGGCGAAATATTAATTTTACTGGGTTGTTTCATGAGGTTTCGTGACTTGTCTTGTTGGTGTTCCATAAGAGCCTCTCTGTAAAATTTATTAATTCAATAAGCACGCATATCGAAAAGGGCCGAGCGTGCACTCGACCCTTTAAAAGTAAACTTCTTTCAACAGTGCCAGTACATCCGTGGTCAAAGGAAAGGAGAAAACCTATTTAAGCAGCCTGCAGGTTGCAGGCAGACATCTTGCCCGACTTCATGTCCCGTTCCATATCGTAGCCTATCTTCTGGCCTTCGACGATTTCGCGCATTCCGGCGCGCTCAACGGCAGAAATATGAACGAAGGCATCTGCGCCACCGTTGTCAGGCTGAATGAAACCAAAGCCCTTTGTGGAGTTAAACCATTTAACTGTTCCAGTGGTCATAATAAACCCTTTCATAGAAGTATAGATAGCAGCACGCAGTTGCGTGAAGCAAAGTGATAACGAATTTTAAAAAGGGGTCCGTTCAGGGCGCGGTGCTAAAAGCGCAATAAAGCAAAACTCATCAAGAAAATATCGATAATTAATACTTAATGAGTTATCTTGGATTTGTCAAATTATATTTATTTTTATACAAAAAATACGGACGCGATCTAATTTTTTTACAGATATTTGTTCAAGAATTATTTAGAAATTACAATAGACGATCTTTCGAAATGTTCAGGTAGCCGAGGTATTTGTCAATCGGCGAATTAGGGAATTTCTGGCGCTGCTTCGGCGCAAACCTTTTGACGTCCCTTTCACTACCACCACAATGATAAATTGCGGGCCGTCATCCAATAATCTGCATATCTGCACGGTATGTCTATCAGGCGAAAGCATTATCGGTTTTGCCCACTACTGGCCTCAACCAAGGCCTTTGCAAGGCCAATATGCTGGGTTGGGTGACTGCGCAGGACAATGTAACTGCGCGTCGTCTTTATGACGACATTGCAAAAGCAGCCAACTGGGTTACGTACGAGCGTTCGTTTTGATGATCTTGCAGCCTGTGGCGTTAACACGCTGCAGGCTTTTACACATAGCTAAAGCTTTTTGGGTTTAACTACATTTTGCTGACGGAACGCCCTTGAGTGTGTGGAATATTTTTTCAAGTTTCCTGACCGCGCTCTCGAGTTCCATCGGCGTATAAGCTGCGAAGCCGAGCAGAAACCCCGCTTTGCCTTCACCTGTGGCGTGGAGTGCTGACAGCCCCAGCAGCTCAATTTCAGAACGGCGCGCCGCTTCCAAAACTACGTGCTCGTAGATATCGCATGTCAATAGGCATGGCATTTGCAAGCCCCCTACGGGAACGCACGGCTCGACAAAGCCTGAAAGATGTTTGCGAACCAGTCTGGTCAGTATTGCAAGGCGCTGGGCATAGATACCGCGCATGGTGCGAATATAGGCTCCGAAATGTCCGCCTTCTATAAAGCGGGCAAGCGTATATTGTGAAATGGATGCGGTATGGCCATCAAGAAGCGTGCGGGCCGTGGTCAATGGTTTGACCAGCTGTTCGGGCAATACGGCATAGCCTATTCGTAATCCCGGGAAGAGCGACTTGGTAAAAGTCCCGATATATATGGTTCTGTCATGCTGATCGAGGCCTTGCATGCAGGCTGTGGGCTTGCCCTCATAATGAAACTCACTGTCGTAGTCATCCTCAATTATCCAGCCCCGATGACGCTTCGCCCATTCGATCAATGCAAGCCGGCGGTCCAAGGCCAAGGTTGCACCCGTCGGGAATTGATGTGATGGTGTGAGGAAGACAGCGCGTGCTGGATTGGGATCATTGATGATAGGCTCGATATTTATGCCTTGTTGATCCAGCGCAATGGGTACGCAATTCAACCCGGCAGCATCAAATGCCTTGCGGGCTCCATAATAGGCGGGGTCTTCGATATAAATGCGCTCACCCGGATCAAACAGCACATTCGCGCACAATGTTAGGGCTTGTTGCGACGACGTGAGTATCAGCACGCGCTTGGCAGTGGCGCGTGCGCCGCGTTCGAGATTTATATAGTCTGCTATTGCCTGTCGTAGTTGTTCAATCCCTTGCGGATCTCCATGCAAAAGTGTTTGTGGCCCTATCTCTTTGAGAACTTGTCTTTGTAAGCGCTCCCAAAGTGCAAGCGGGAAATTTCGCGTGTCGGGGATACCGGGTGCGAAAGGGCGTGGTGTCAAAGTCTCGCGCACACCGCCGCTCTGGAACATCGCGTTGCCACGTTTGCTGAGTTCGGGCGATTGATCTTTTGATTTGGGAGAGCGTCTCGTCAGTCGACGACCGACAGAAAGCTCGGCAATTTGCGAGACGAAACTACCGCTGCCGATGCGACGCTCGATGAAACCTTCTGCATGAAGCTGCGCATAGGCGGCTTCGACCGTATCGCGAGAAACGCCCAGTGATTGTGAGAGCGCGCGTGAGGCCGGAAGTGGTTTGCCACCACTGAGTGCACCATCCACGATCAATTGCCGGATCGCGCGTTGAATACGCGCGTGAAGCGGCATGGCTGAATGCGCGGGGTGATTGAGCCAAGCTTTTACAGATTCGAGTTGCGAGTGCTTGAACAATTGGATGGTATCTCTTGTGATAATTGGCAGGGCATATCAGGCCATTGAGCGTCTAAAAGTCAAGCCCGTCTATCGCTTGAATAAGCTTTTCCGGAGAAGCCCGAACATGTCCTGCACCTCTTCACGCACGCTTACTCGAATAAATGATATAATTCACCCTGTTGTTGCAGGTTTGATTTCAGTCATCGTCAATTATGGCGGTACGTTCATTCTCGTTTTTCAGGCAGCCCGTGTTGCCAATCTTAGCCCCGAACTAACCGCATCGTGGGTGTGGTCGATTTCGATCGGCGTCGGGCTTTCTGGTTTGCTGCTAAGCTGGCGTTATCGTGAACCAATTATCACGGCATGGTCCACGCCAGCTGCAGCCTTCCTCGTCACTGCTCTCGCCGCAACATCCTATGCGGAAGCAATTGGGGCTTACATGATCTCAGCGATTGCTTTCGTGCTTCTCGGCCTCACAGGATACTTTGAAAAAGTTATCCGGCTGATACCTCCGGGTATAGCTTCGGGCTTGCTTGCAGGCATATTGTTACAGTTCGGAATAGGTGCTTTCAGCAGTGTGAGCGTCGATCCCGTTTTGGTGGGTACGCTGATCGCTGCCTATGTCGTTTTAAAGCGTGTTTCCGCACGATATGCAGTGATTGGCATCTTGTTGATTGGGTTTTTTCTGCTGCTGATGCAGGGTCGTGTCGATCTGTCTGATCTGGAATTGAAACTCGCCGCTCCCGTTTTTACCATGCCAGAGTTTAGCCTGAACGCCACGCTCAGTATCGCACTGCCGTTGTTTTTGATCACACTAACAGGTCAATATATGCCCGGCATGTTGGTGCTGCGGAATGATGGGTTCCAGACCAGTGCAAATCCCATCGTAACGCTAACGGGCCTGGGTTCACTCATAATGGCACCGTTTGGCTCTCATGCATTCAACATTGCAGCTATTACTGCTGCCATTGCTACCGGACGCGAAGCGCACGAAGATCCGTCGAAACGCTGGATTGCCGGTATTGCTGCGGGTTGTTTTTATATTCTGGTAGGGGTGTTTGGGGTAACACTCGCAGCAGTGTTTATGGCATTCCCGGCGACGTTTATTACCACGCTTGCGGGGCTTGCTTTGCTTGGTGCAATTGGGGGAAGCCTTGCTGGTGCGATGGCAGATGCTCGTTCGAGAGAGGCAGCACTTATTACCTTCTTGGCGTCCGCTGCGAATATCAGCTTGCTCGGCATCGGGGGAGCATTCTGGGGGCTGGTGATTGGCCTTGTTGCGTCAATTGTGCTGAACGGACAGTTTCAGCGAAAATCCGATGAGTAGAAATTACGTAAACATACCAATGAAAGCAGTAAGTTATTTGGAAGCCACCAGATTTCGAGACGACTTAAAATAATAGGTGTACTTACTATGGTCCAAAAGTTTAATCTGCGGGATACAGTGACTATTATTAGGGCATAAGGCCAAACAGTTGTGACGCGCGTTACTCTCCTTTTCGGAGTCCAACTGCTCTCCCCTGAAGGTTTGATCTTTAAAATTTAAAGGGTCTCGGTTTCCGATGGGTGTCTTTTTTGCCTGTCTGCCGATATGTACAGTCTGGCTGAGTGCTATCAGGCGTCAGGTAGCTTGACCGGAGTTTCAACGGCACCGTTACGTTAACTCTAGCGTAAGCATGCGGTGTGATAAAAAGGGATGAACAAACCTCATTCTCGCTTTATCACCGCCATCGTTTTCCCGCTGAGATTATCGCAGAAGCAGCATGGTTGTATTTTCGTTTTCCACTAAGCTTTCGCATGATCGAGGACATGCTGGCTTTCCGTGGGATCATCGTTACCCACGAGACAGTGCGTGAATGGGCTGAGAAGTTCGTGCGACGCTATGCCAGTAGTATCCGTCGTCGTACGCCACGGCTTGGTGAGAAATGGCCTGGACGAATGTGTGATATCCATCAAAGGCGAGAAACACATTGGGTCTTCCTGACAAAATCGTCAGCGATAAAAGTGGAGCAAATCTGGCTGGTGCACAGGCTGTAACAACATCCTGAAAATCACGGGCGCCAGCAACGTGATTGAAATCCTGCAAGCAAAAATATCTCAACAATCTTCTTGAGCAGGATCATCGGTTCATCAAACGGATCACCAAACACCTGTTAAGCTTCAAAGTATTTCATTTAGCCGCAGCTACCATTACCGGCATTGAAGTGGCGCATATGATCCGCAAAAACCAATTTGCAAATGACAATGGTTCGCCATTTAAAGTCGTTGTGGAACTCGCAGCATAATTGCGTCCACAGATAAGCTTGTTCTTAACCTGCTGAAATATTTGCGACAGAGTCCAATAATCTCAGCGGGAAAGCGATGGCGGTTATAAAGTGAGAATGAGGTTTGGTCATCCCTTTTTATCACATCGCATGCTTACGCTAAAGTTAGGGTAAGGTAAGGTAAGGTAAGGTAAAGGAAGGGAAGGTAAAGGAAGGATGCTCCGTTCAGAACAGGCTCATAAAGTTCTGGTTAACATTTTTGTGGGCTTGTCGCACTTTATTCTTAATCAGCAAATACCGATAGCAACATAAGGCAATTTTTCCGGCAAAATGCTCGCAATTTATGCCGTCCATAAGGAGAAGGGCTATGTCTATTCGTTCTAAGCGTATGATGCTTTTTGCTACGGTCTTTGTACCAGCTTTTTCTGTTTCAATCAGCGTCCAACCGGTTATGTCAGAAACTTTAGAGCCCCCTGTGCTGTTGGCCCAGGATAACGGTGAGCCGACATCAGAAGGCCAAGATCTGCGTCAGCAGCAAGAAGACGAGTTGAGACGCGCTCAGGAAGAGGCCCAGCGCGCAGCTGACGAACAACAGCGAGCTGCAGAAGAAGAAAATAGACGTCAGGCCGAAGAGCAAAAAAGAGCAGTTCAGGAAGAAGCTGATCGTCAAGCTATCGAGCAGCAGCGTGCTGCGGAGCAGGCGCGGCAAGCTGCAGAGGAAGATCAGCGCGCCATCGAACAACAACGTCAGCAAGCTGAACAGGCTCGTCAAGAGTCCGAACAGCAGCAGCGTGCTGCCGAAGAAGAGATGCGACGCAACGCCGAAGCAGAACAGAAAGCAGCCAAAGAGGAAGCTGCGAAGCACGCTCTAGAGCAAGAGAAAGCCGCTGAGGATGCAAAGCGGAAAGCAGCCGAACAGCAGGCGAACGAAGATAAACAACGTGCAACAGAAGAAGAGGCGCGTAGGAAAGCTGCTGAAGAACCCGCACCACAAGAAGTGGAACAACAGTCTGCACCTCAAGTGCCTACCGCACCAGCTGACGAGCCGCTCCCAGCTCCAGAAACTCCGTCTCAGGAAGACACCACTGAACAACCGCAGCAGCCATCAAATGATGCCCAACCACTTCAAAGTGAAGTTCCCCCACAACCGGAACAATCCATCGATCAGCCTTCAACACCTCCAAAAGGACCTGAAGGTGCATCTACACAGCCGCTCATTGAGCAACCAATAGATCCGAACCCTCGGGTGCAGCAAACAATTGCTCCAGTACCGGCACCGGAGATTGTTGACGAACGCACGAACGATGAAAAACAAGCAATTGCGAAAGACCCTGCAAAGAGTGACGAGACTGTTGTTTTGCCAGTCGACAACGGTGCGGCAATCCTCGACAGCGATAAAGATGCAGACAGTTGGGGTGGCAATAAATCTCGTGAAGATCGTCGTAAACAGCGTGAACAACAACGCGCGAGTGAGGAAAATACAGCGCCACCTGTCGACGACGCATCTGCTCAAGTCGCCATTCCAGAAGCGTTGAAGGCGGATTTGTCTGAAAAAATAGAGGCAAATCTCAAACAAGAGGGTACGCGCATTGACGCTGCCCCTGCCTTTGCAGTTCCTGAAACAACCAATATAATCAACAATACGGTTATCAATAACACTGTTGTTAACAACACGACGCTCGACAATATCAATAACAATGTGACAAACGTTAAGGTCATTGAACAGGTTGACAATCGTGTCATTCTGGGTGCTGGCGATCGAATTTTTGTTCGGGGTGACGACCGTCCTCGCCTTCGTCGCGATGCAGAGCGCACCTACTATGATGAATTGCCGGGAGGCCGCATGCGCGAGACGATTGTACGCCCCGGCGGCTACGAAATCGTGACAGTTTATAACCGCTATGGCGATATTCTACAGCGCAATAGGATCGATAGGGATGGCAATGACTATCTCATGATCTACGCCCCCGAATATGATGACGGGCCACGCGCTGCTATCGTGGATGTCGGCTATGAACTGCCGCCAATGCGGCTGACAGTTCCTGTTCGTGATTATATTATCGATGTCGCAGATGATCCTGACCGCGATTTCTATGATTTCCTTGCTCGCCCTCCTGTTGAGCGTGTTGAACGTGTTTACACGATTGATGAAGTCCGCCATTCAGCACGAGTTCGCGACAAAGTAAGACGTATCGATCTTGATACAATTCATTTTGCGACGGGAAGCGCGGAGGTCTCTCTTTCACAGGCAAAAACCTTGCGAAAAGTGGCTGATGCCATGCATAAAGTTTTGCAGAAAGATCTGGGTGAAACTTTCTTCATCGAAGGGCATACAGATGCTATTGGCTCGGATCGCTCGAACCTTATCTTGTCAGACCGTCGTGCAGAGTCAGTAGCCAGCCTCTTGACCGAAGTTTATGATATTCCAGCTGAAAACCTCGTCACACAGGGTTATGGCGAACGCTTCCTCAAAATACGCACACAGGCGGCCGAGCAAGAAAACCGGCGCGTCACAATCCGGCGTGTAACACCGCTGGTGCGTCCTGTGGCACAACGTTAAGCTCTCGTTGTTCCCCGGCCATTCACCAGCTTGGGCGGGGAACAACTATAAATAATTGAGAAGGTCATGCTCGAAAACATGATGCGAGAGCGACACTAAGTGGCATGACGATTCTATTTAATCGCACGCGATATAAACAATACAGCCTAATCGAGTGGGTGTTTGGTAGATCACAAATCAACATCGCAACGGCACCGTTACCTTAACTTTAGCGTAAGCTTGGGGTGTGGTAAAAATGGATGACCGAACCTCATTCTTAGCTTTATCACCACCATCTTTTTCCGCTGAGATTATCGCAGAAGCAGTAAGGTCGTATTTTCATTTTCCACTTAGCTTTCGCATGGTCGAGGCCAAGCTGGCTTTCCGTGGCATCATCGTTACCAACAAGACAATGCGTGAATGGGATGAGAAGTTCGGGCGACGCTATGCCAATAGTATCGTCGTCGTACGCCACGGCTTGTTGAGAAATGGCACCTGGACGAATGTGTGATATCCATCAAAGGTGAGAAACACATTCTCTGGCGTGCGGGTGATCAGGATGGGTTTGTCCTTGAAGTTGTCGTGCAAAAACGCCGCCATACTAGCGATGCCAACCGCTTTATCCGGAAACTTTTATCTGACCAAGGCTGTTCGCCTCGCGTCGTGGTGACCGACAAGCTGGGTTCTTATGGTGCTGCAAATCGTGAGATCGGCCTGAGCGTTTGCGACCATCGCCAGCATAAGTTTTTTTAAACAATCGCGGCGAGAATTTGCATCAGCCTATTGGGCGACGAGAAGGCATAATGAAGCGTTTCAAGGCAGCTCGACATTTACAAAGTTCGCTTCCATTCACGACCCTACTTACAACCTGCATTACTTCCCAGGAAACAAATTCAGTTCCGCCGATCACCGTGAATTACGCCATGCCGCAACAAACATGTGGCGTGAAATTGCCTGCCTATAGATCAAGTCAAATACTATTTGCTCCTCAAGCAGAACGGTAGTCAGGTTTAGGTTACGCTGCCGTTTCAGTTTGCTTTGTGATAAGTGGGGAGGAGAGCAGGCAGTCACAATCCTCCGCTGCAATCACTCTTTGACAGTCTCCCGAAAAATTGCTTTCTATCCTTGAATTGGAAGACTTTGCCGCTGAATTAGCCGGGGTCCACGCGGCGATCGCGCGTGAAATTAAGCTGGGCAATCGACCTTTTCCTATACCCATTCTGCTTTTGTCTGGAGGCGAGACCACAGTGACCCTTCGAGGGAGAAGTGGCAAAGGTGGTCGCAATAGTGAGTTTCTGCTGGCACTTGCCATTGCTTTGCAAGGTTTAGACGGCGTGTGCGCCTTCGCGGCTGATACGGACGGTATTGATGGTTCCGAGAGCAACGCTGGTGCGTTTGTAATGCCGGACACCCTCGCGAGAATGCGAGAGGCGGATGTGGATCCTGGTGCGTCATTATCCAGTAATGACTCCTGGGCAGCATTCAGTTCAATTCAGGATCTTTATATGTCCGGGCCTACAGGGACCAATGTGAATGACTTACGGGCTATCTTAATTACATGACAGATCGGGATTGGTAGCGTCCTAAGCGCGTAAAAATTCCAATTTTTGAAATGCTTAACTGGTTATAACATGCGAACCCGTTAAAGCGAATACACCTTTTGATGTTTTCTTTTGTGCATTAAAAATAAAAATATTGATCGAGAGCTTCCAGGCATATTGAATAGTCTGCGTCGTTGTTTGTAATATAAATCCTGTTAAGCGCCGTGATTTATAATGCTTCTGAAATTTGTATTGCGAGGTTTCAGTGACTGAAGATCAGACTTTCAAAAAAGATGATGATAACAGCGAGAGCAGTGGACTGCACTCCGAAAGCATGATCAGGCCTGTTCTGTTATTTGCGGGTCCCATTGTCGCAATCGTAATTGCACTTTTAATTTATTTTACTGGTGGTCGTACGGTTTCGGAAAACGACAGCTATGTCGGCGCGCCCAATGTGACTATTGTCGCCCAGGTTTCAGGTCGGGTCACCCATATCACTGCGGTCGAGAATGAGCATATTGCCGTTAACTCCACTCTTTTTGAAATTGACCAGGATCTTTATCGCATAGCACTTGATCAAGCTAAGGCACAGGTTCAAGCCGCGCGTGAAAAGCTGGATGGCCTTGCATTAACATATAAACAAAACTTAGCCGCTGTTGAGCAAGCTGAAGCTGATGTCACATATGCACAAGGTGAACTTGATCGGGCTCAACAGCTTCGCCAAACAGGAGTAGGAACTGTACAGGCTGCTGAAGAGGCGCGGCGGAACCTGCGCGTTGCACAGGATCAGCGGATAGCGGCCCAAGACGCAGCCAATTCAACTCTGGCCTTACTCGGTGGATCTGTAGATATTCCGGTTGAACAACAAGCAGAATACCAGCAAGCAATGGCAATGCAGGAAAAGGCGGCTTGGAATTTAAAACAGGCCACAGTGCGTGCACCGTTTGATGGTATCGCAACACAAGTGGACAATATTCAAATAGGGACTTACCTCGTGCCGGGCCAGGCAGCCTTCACACTTGTCTCAACGCAGTCGTGGGTTGATGCCAATATTAAAGAGACAGACCTCGCTCATATTAAAGTAGGTAATTCTGTCGATATTGTCGTTGATAATTATCCTGATCTGAAACTCCATGGGCGGGTCGCGAGTATTTCCCCAGCGTCCGGGTCTGTGTTCTCGTTGCTGCCGCCGCAAAACGCGAGTGGTAACTGGGTGAAGGTTGTGCAACGCATTCCCGTTCGTATTTCAATTGAAGATCGTCCAGATGATGTTCTTTTGCGGGTGGGCTCAAGCGCCAGTGTAACTGTTCATACGGGGTATCGCCGGACGCTAAAAACTTTGATGGCTGATCTGGCCAGCATAGTGAATTTTTAATGGCGGCGCCGTTGGTCGAAAATCAGCAGGCCGCCGGATCGCGACGAGTTGCGATAACACTCTGTGTTATGGTTGCGACGCTAATGCAGGCCCTGGACTCTACCATCGCAAATGTTGCTTTGCCCTATATGCAAGGAGCGTTGTCAGCCACAAGCACGCAAGTTAACTGGGTTTTGACATCTTATATTGTTGCCGCGGCCATCACGACCCCGGCGACTGGCTGGCTGGAAGAAAGATTTGGCCGCCGCCGTTTGTTCATAATTTGCATCATTGGGTTTGTGGGCGCGTCCATGCTATGCGGAACCGCTACCAGCCTGACTGAGATGGTCGTATTTCGTCTTATCCAGGGAGTGTTTGGTGCGCCATTGGTTCCCCTTGCTCAAGCAACGCTCTTAGACACTTACCCTCGACGCATTCAAGGGCAAGCGATGGCCATGTTTGGGCTTGGGGTTATGCTTGGGCCGATCCTGGGGCCAACTTTGGGCGGTTGGCTTACTGAGTATTATGACTGGCGTTGGGTTTTCTATGTAAATGTTCCGATTGGAGCGTTCGCTCTATTTCTTGCCGTAGGATATCTGCCGAAACGACCATCTAATCCTAACGCTCGCATTGACGCCTTTGGGTTCGCGACACTCAGCCTTGCAATAGCCTCGCTGCAATTGTTTCTGGATCGCGGACAGGAACTGAACTGGTTCCAATCTGTCGAAATTCGCTTTGAATTTGGGCTATTCATTTTGGGCTTCTACCTCTTTATTGTTCACACTGCCACTGCAAGGTCTGAAAGCTTTATAAATCGTAATCTGTTTGTTGATCGAAACTTTGTTGTTTCGCAATTTCTGATTTTCGTGGTTGGCGCTGTTCTACTCGCAACACTTGCGATGTTGAGCCCATATCTGCAGGAGTTATTGGATTATCCTGTTTTGACAGCCGGTATAGTGCTCGCTCCCCGTGGCATTGGAACTATGATTGCAATGATCTTAGTTGGTCGCTTAATTGGGAAGGTTGATATTCGATTACTATTGGCCGCAGGTTTTATGATGACCGCTTACTCGTTGTGGGAAATGAGCAAGTTCACTCAGAATGTGTCGGAGGCGACGCTTATAAGGACCGGCATTATTCAGGGGTTTGGAATAGGGTTTGTTTTTGTCCCGATGTCGACTGTTGCATTCGCTACTCTTCCTGACGCGTTAAGAACACAAGGAACAGCTTTCTATAATCTTGTCAGAAATATCGGTTCCAGCGTGGGCATTTCTGTGATGAGTTTCTTACTCGTTCAAAACCAACAGATCATACATTCATCATTGGCTCGGGATGTCTCACCATACTCCCGGGCCCTTCAGCAATTAGGCAACGCAGTAGATGTGTCCTCTTTGCAAGGGCGAGCAGAGATAAATGGGCTTGTTAGTGTACAGGCAGAAGTGATCGCTTATGCAGATTGCTTCCTGTTGATGATGTATGCCAGCTTAGCTGCATTGCCGTTGATATTACTATTGAGGGCTACTGATCGTAGTTAGCCCTGGATGCCATCAGCGAAATTATCGAGTTAGCATATGCTGCGTAACTTCCAGACGATTTTGCGTCATCATCACGGACTATCAGCTTGCCTGGAAGATGATGTTGCTTAAGGCCTATAGGCGTGAGCATGTAAAAAAGATGCTTGATGGTGATCAGTTTAGCATAGAGCTGTTCGCTGTGGTGCGCCTATTTCCCATTCCCAAGTCCGCTTTCTACCCTCTGGAGGCTTAACCAGCCAAATTAAAAGGCTTAACTTGCAGACAATTCTCTTTTCTGGCGATATCACTTCAGTCATTGCAATCGGTGCAGTTATTTCCTACGAGTAACCATTCACCAGAAGTTCAATGTTCTTAGGCTCATGGCAACAAAATTTCATATTCAGCGGTTTTATATCGCTATATCGAATAGCCAGTCGGCCTTCCCGCTGATGATGGACGCCCGGTCTGACGATGCCATTGGGTTGCTGTTCCTTTAGGCGCAGCGACCCCAGAAAATCCAATCACCCAGAATTATCAAAGTTCTACCTTTTAAAAGGTAGTTCCATGGTTGGGATTTATCATGGCTATTTGGACTGAGATTGCTCGCACCAGTAACATTGCTGGCGACGAGATACTATTGCGCAGGCGAGATGATATTTACGAGATCCGTTTTAATGGGCTCGAACTTATGTCGAATATAAACGTTCAGTCAGAAACCGTTCTTGCTGAACGTTCACTCAGAATACTAAATCATTCACCGAAAAATGTTCTGATTGGCGGCCTTGGAATGGGCTTTACGTTAAGAGCCGCACTCGACATTTTGCCTGAATATGCAAAGGTGACTGTGTGCGAATTTGTTCCTGAAATAGTTGAATGGAGCCGGCACCGCATCGGGCATCTTACAAATTATCCACTCAATGACACTCGCGTCGAAGTCGTTGTTGGTGATGTGATGCAGACATTGACTGCCAGCCGCTCAAAGTACGACATGATTTTGATGGATACGGATAATGGGCCGGATTTTCTGGTGAGAAAAGATAATGATGCAATCTACGCACGAGACGGTCTATCGGTTGCCATAGAGGCTTTAACACAGGGTGGTGCAGTAAGCTTTTGGTCGGCAACAGCATCTAATATGTTCGAGCGGCTTCTTGATATGATGCAGCTTGAATGGGAACGTCACGATGTATGTCTGATGAGCGGTCGCGCAGATGCTTTCCATTACATCTATTTCATTACAAAGGACGGAGCTGCAACTCGTACAACCGGCAGAAGGCGGCAAAAAGCATTAGCTGAATATATTATATAACCAGAAATACGGGGCGGCTGAGTGGCCGTCCCATTCTCTCGCTTACCTCCTTCTTTATATCTATTGGGGCGCTGTCTGGCGAAGGAGCCGCAATTAACATTCACTCACCTGCGTTCCGCAGGTATAGCGATCATTCAGCCGTCGATCCGCCGGTCCAGACCGAAGAAATTCGCCCATATTCTGCGCGCATCAGATTCTGAAGGAGTAATGGAATGCGCGGCGCGGATATTTTGGTGCAAATGTTGATTGGCTACGGTGTCGAGACGATTTTCGGTGTGCCGGGCGATACCAATGTGCCTCTCTATGAAGCATTGCAGCAGCGCGAAGGCGAAATCCGCCATATCATGGCGCGCGATGAACGCTCTGCTGGTTATATGGCCGACGCTTATGGTCGCTTTTCCAATAAGCCGGGTGTTTTTGAGTGTCCGTCGGGCGCGGGGGCCATGTATTCGTTGCCACCTGTTGCGGAATCAAATGGCTCATCCGTTCCTGTCATTCTTTTGACAATCGATATTCCTTTGCCCGGCGAAGGTCGCGGTGTTCTCACGGAACTTGATTGCGCCAAACTGTTCGAGCCGGTGACGAAGCTCTCGGTGCAAGTGAAATCTGCCGATAAGCTGCCGGAAATCATCCGCCGTGCATTCCGTGTCGCCTGTTCAGGAAAGCCGGGTGCAGTGCATCTGCAAATTCCAGAGGATATGTTGTTGGCCGAAGTCGATCCTGCACGCATCTCGCTTCATGTTGAAGAAGAGTGCAAAACCTTTCCTGCTTTCCCCACACTTCCGCCAAAGCACAAACTCGATGAACTTCTCGAACTTATTGCAAAGGCCGAGCGCCCATTGATCGTCGCGGGTGGTGGCGTCAACCGTGCCCATGCGGGCGGGCTAATTACCAAACTTGCCGAGCGTTTTGATATTCCAATGTGCACAACCATGACAGGGCAGGGCGCGATTGATGATGACCACCGTCTCGCGATTGGTGTGATCGGTGACAATGGTTATCACCCTCATGCAAACTGGGCGCTGGAGCATTCCGATTTTACATTGTTTGTCGGATCGCGGATTGGCTCAGTAGTGACGATTGGCTGGACTTTTCCCAGGATCACGCTGAACCGGCGCCTTGCTCAGATCGATATTTCGCCAGAAATCATGGCCAATAATTATGAGAACCTGCTTTCTATTCAGGGCGATGCATTGCTGGTCCTGGATGAGTTGTTGCAGATTGAGCAAACAGACGAGCCTAAAAGGCATGATAAATGGATCGAAGAACTGAATGCGCATCGCCGCACATTCTGGGAGCATGCTGAAGAAGCCCTGAGTGATGAGCGGGTGCCTTTGCGCCCTGAACGCGTTGTGCGGTCGTTTAATGAAGCGCTTAGTCAATCGGGTCAGCCAGCATTGATCTATTCAGATGCTGGAACGCCAACGCCCTATATGACGCGCTTTCTGAAGATCAATGATCGTGAAACGCGCTTTGCTATTCCGCGTGCTTTTGGTGGTTTAGGTTCGGCTTTGCCAGCAACGGTTGGTGCGTGGCGTGCGGATCCCGATAAGCGTCCAATCGGACTGTTTGGCGATGGTTCCTTTGGGATGACAGTGGGTGAACTTGAAACGCTGGTGCGATTGCAGGTGCCCGCACTTCTGATCTTGTTTAACAACGGAACGTTCGGCTGGATCAAAGGCCTTCATCGCCTGAAAGGGCATAATCAATGTTTCGGTGTTGATTTTCTGGCACCAAAAGGACAGGCGATTGCCGAAGCCTATGGTCTGAAAGCATGGACCGCCAAAACGGCAGATCAGCTGGATGCCGCTATGTCCGAGGCTTTCGCCTGGAAAGATGGCCCGTGCTTTATCGATATTCATGTTGAATCGATCGCTGATCGTGTTCCGCCCGTTTATTCGTGGCTTTTAAAACGCGGTGAAGACCCGCTCAACTTAAAGCCCGTTGAACGCTCTTATATTTGAGCACCTCACGCCACAGGCACTTGATGTCTGTGGCGTTTTGCTTCTGCGATGAACCAGTCGCGAAACAGGCGGACGTTTTTTGATCCCTGACGCGCTTGTGCCGAGCATAGAAAATAGCTTTCTCCTGATGTCTGAACACGATCAAGCGCCAGCTTGAGCTTTCCGGAGCGCAATTCGTCCTGCACGAAAATTTTGGGCGCTATCGCAAGCCCCATTCCCGCAACAGCGCACTCGATGATGATGTCGTGCGTTGGAAGGCGTGGTCCAAAGATGCGCTTGTTATAATGGATACCCGCGCCACGCAGCCAGTGCAGCCATAGGCTCGGCCGGTTTGAATTCTGGATCAGTGGAAAATCGAGCAGTTCTACGTCTCCGTTCAGCCCATTCTCGGGCACAACGTCGGGCGAGCCAATCACGACCAGTTCTTCATCGAAAAGCAAATGACTGCGCACATTCGCCCAGTTGCCGATACCGCGCAGAACCGCGAGATCAAGGTCGGATTTGCTCCAATCGAGATCATGTGAGCAAGGAAACACTTCAAACCATATTTGCGGATGTGATCTGGCAAATGTGCTGATAATGCCTGGCGCCCATTTGCGCATCAGTGTTGGTGGCAGGCCAACTTTGAGCAGGCTTTGCGTTTTATAGCCGCGCACTGCATCCATTGACACTTCTTCAAGCTTTGCGAGGATGCGCGAGACTTCTTCGTAATAGCTTTGCCCTTCTTCCGTTAAAACCAGTCGCGGCCCTGCACGTTCGAAAAGCTTAAGCCCAAGAAAAGATTCAAGATTTTGAATCTGACGGCTAACGCCGCTTTGCGTCATGCCTAAGTTTTCGGAGGCCCGCGTAAAACTGAGATATCGCACGGACGCATCAAAAGCATGCAGTGCGGAGAGTGAGGGAAGAAAACGGCGCATTGGGTTTCCTCAAAATTTCATCATGAGTTTAAGTCATGACTAATCCAATTTTCAATGCTTTTATTTGATGAGAAAGAGCCGCATTCTCAATAAAAACAAAGATAAGGGAACACGATGGACTACGGTGATAGCATCGACCGAAATCTGGTCAGTATCCTGGAAGAGAATGCACGGCTTCCTGCAAGCGAGTTGGCCCGGCGCGTGGGTCTTGCCCGATCAAGCGTTCAAGAGCGCATTGGCCGTCTGGAGCGGCGTGGCGTCATATTGGGCTATCGCGCCATTGTTCGTCGGGCAACGGACGATAACAGCATTTCCGCCTATTTGTTTATCACGGCCGCACAGCGCATAGCGCAGCGTTTGTTTGCGACATTGCGTGCTTACCCGGAAATCCTGACCGCGGATGCGATCAGTGGACCGGCCAACATAATGTGCCGCGTGCATGTTGGTTTTCTCGAAGACCTGGAGGCTTTGATTGAAGAGCTGGCGCAGATAGAAGAGATCGAGAACGTCAGTTACTCGGTGGTGCTTTCCAATAAATTTAGTAGAGAAAGCAGTCTGGCGCATACAAGCGCCCAATAATGTTCGACGGAATGCTCGGTCAAAAAAGAGGGAAACAACAATGAACAGACGTAAGTTTATCCAGACAACGCTTTTGGGTGGCACAGCAGTTCTGCTGGCACCCGGGGTATCATGGGCTGTCGAAGAAGGCGCTACGCTCAAATCGATCAAGGATCGGGGTGCTTTGCGCATCGGCGTTTTTAACGGTACTCCGCCCTATTATCAGAAAAATCTTGCAACCGGCGAATGGGACGGGTTCTGCGTTTCCATGGGTAGGGATCTGGCCGAAAATATCGGTGTCCCGCTGGAAATGGTCGAAACCACCTGGGGCAATTCCGTTATGGATCTTCAGAGTGGCAAAATCGACATCATGTTTGCGCTGAGCAATAATCCTGAACGCGCCAAGACCGTCGATTTTACTGAAGCGATGATGGACAATGTCTTCACTGTCATCACCAACAAAGACCGGGATGTTAAAACGTGGGAAGAGCTGAATAAGCCGGAAATCCGCGTTACGGTTGATCTTGGTTCCACGCAGGATCTTTTTGCCCGTAAAACATTGCCCAATTGTACGCTGGTTGCGCTCAAAGGTGCGGATGAAACCGTTATCGCCCTGCAATCTGGTCGGGCCGATGCCATCGTGCAGGTCGCACTGATGTCTGTGGTGACAGCGCATAAGCTTGGTGACAAATTCAAAGTGTTTGTTCCAGAGCCATTGGATAGCCAGCCGACGACGATTGGCGTGCGCAAAGACGAGAAGGGCGAATTCCGTGATTTCGTGGACGTCTGGCTCAAGAAACGACGTGCGGATGGAAAGGTCAATGAGTGGATCGTCAGCAGTCTTTCACTTGTCGGCGTGCAGCCATCTGATCTGCCACCAACGCTGAAATTCTGACGCGTCAACCATCATGCAGTTAGAGCAAAAATCACTCGGTGTCATCATGCTTGACACCGACTTTCCAAGGCCGCCCGGAGATGTTGGCAATCCGGCATCATGGGATATGCCGGTGCGGTTTAGGAAGGTGCTTGGCGCATCAGCCGATAAGATCATCCGCCAGCGCGGCGCTGGATTGATTGAAGACTTCGTTGAGGCTGGTAATGCTCTTATCGCCGAAGGGTGCAGTGCGCTGGTCACGTCTTGCGGTTTCATGGCGCGGCATCAAACTGTTTTAAGTGAGAGACTATCGGTACCGGTCGCAACGTCCAGCTTGCTGCAATTGCCGGTGGTGAACGCACTGATTGGTCAGAACCGCAAAGTCGGTGTGATCACCTATGACGAAGCGAGCCTTGATGAGGCAATCTTTCTGGATTGCGGTGCCGACATCAACACACCTCGGATCGGCATGCCAGACGGCGGCGCATTTCGTGAACTAATCGAAGGCAGTGGAATTTACGACCGCACTGCCCTTGAAGCTGAAATCATTCATGCGGCACAGCAATTGCGGTCACGCGAACCTGATCTGGGTGCCGTCATTCTTGAGTGCACGAACATGCCGCCATTCGCGCAAGCGGTCGCAAAAGCCTGTGGCGTACCGGTGTTCGATATTCTGTCGCTTGGGCACTGGTTGTTCAGCTCAACGTCCTCCCGTGCCTTTGCCGGGATGTCAGAAAGAGTGAATTAATGGACTATCAATGGGACTTTTCGGGCCTTTGGCAATATCGAGGATTATTCGCCCAAGGTCTGGCCTATACCGTAGGTTTCACGATTATAACGGTTATTTCTGGCATCTTCGTTGGAACGGTCTTCGCTCTTGGCAGGCTTTCCGGCAATAAGATTATCACCGTCCCTATTATGACGGTTGTAGAAATCTTCCGTTGTACGCCGGTGCTGGTGCAGCTTGTCTGGTGCTATTACGCGCTCCCGATGCTGATAGGCCTTGAAATTTCGCCAGCTATGGCAGCTTTCATCACGCTGACATTTTATGGTGCTGCATTTTACGCAGAAATCATCCGTGGCGGCATTGTTTCCATCGATGCAGGGCAGTGGGACGCTGGACGCGCGATTGGTATGCGTCGCGGTCAATTAATGGGTAAGATCATCCTGCCACAGGCGCTCCGTCGCATGGTGCCGCCGCTGGTCAACCAGTCCGTGCTTCAGCTGAAAAACACATCGCTTCTGTCAGTTCTCGCAGTGCCCGATCTTCTTTACCAGGGCCAGCTTGTAACATCGGCAACCTACCGTCCGCTTGAAACCTACACCTTGATTGCAGTGCTTTATCTCGCAGTGCTCTTCCCTCTCACACGCCTCGCTCATGGGCTGGAAGGCAAGCTGAAATGACGTATCGAATGAAGCAAGCAAGCCTTGTGGAGATAAGCCATGAAAACTGAACCGATGATCGAAGTGCGTGGGCTTAAAAAGTCTTTTGGCGACATCGAAGTGCTGCGCAACATTAGCCTCACCGTTGAGCGTGGCCAGGTGGTTGCGCTGATTGGGCCGAGTGGCTCCGGCAAATCGACACTGCTGCGCAGCCTAAATCTGCTGTCGCTTCCAGATGCGGGCTATGTCGCAATCGGAGATCAAAAGATTGATTTCTCTTCAGGCAACGTATCGCTGAAGGATAAATATCTTGCTGCGTTCCGCGCCAATACGGGTATGGTGTTTCAGAACTTCAATCTGTTCCCGCATATGAGCGTGATCGATAACGTCATGGTCGGGCCGGTCACAGTGCTAAAGCAGGATAAAAAAGCAGCACGACAGTTGGCGATGGAATTGTTGGAAAAGGTCGGGCTTGCGACGCGTGCAGATGCCAGACCGGAGCAGCTTTCAGGCGGGCAGAAACAGCGTGTGGCGATTGCAAGAGCGCTCGCGATGCGTCCCGAGGTTATGCTGTTTGATGAGGCCACATCGGCGCTTGATCCGGCGCTGGTCGGCGAAGTGCTCGCCGTCATCCGGCAACTGGCAGAGCAGGGCATGACGATGATCCTCGTAACCCATGAAATGGCTTTTGCTCGTGATGTCGCGGACAAAGTCATCTTCATGCAGGACGGCTACGTCGTTGAAACTGGCGATGCTCGACAGATGATCAATGAGCCACGTGAAGCTGCAACCCGTGAATTCTTAAGCCATTTCCATGGCGGCCTCGCATAAGCGCACGCGCAGAACGGATAGATGTCATGACAGGCAATGTTATTGTCGTTGGGGCTGGCATTATCGGCTCCACAATCGCTTTGCGACTTGCCGAGGCTGGCCTGAAGGTAACGCTGTGCGACGGCTCAGAACCGGGCGGTGAACAAAGTGCAAGCTATGGCAATGGGGGCTGGATCAGTCCCGCTTCTATCATTCCCATGAGTATGCCGGGTCTCTGGCGGCAGGTGCCGGGCTTTCTGCTGGATCGCAATGGCCCGCTTACACTGGACTGGAAATCCGTCCCAAGGCTCATGCCATGGCTCACGCGTTTTCTGCTGGCCGGCGCCACAAAATCTCGGGTGACGAAGACTGCTGCTAAACTGAACTGGTTGCTTAATGACGGACCCAAGCGTCATCGGGAGCTGGCGCACAAGACCGGACAGGACCATCTCATTGTGCAGAAGGGCCTGCTTTATGCTTATCCTGATCGCACGGCATTTGAAGCGGAAGCACTGAGCTGGCAGTTGCGTCGCGATAATGGCATCCTGTTCGATGAATGGGAGGAAACGGAACTGCGCGAGCGCATTCCAGCGCTTGGAAATAATTACCGCTTTGCCATTCATGTAACGGAAGGCGCGCATTGCCTCGATACTGGCGGATATGTTGCCGGGATTGCCGCACAGGCTGAAAAATCCGGCGTTCAATATATCCGCAAGAATGTCGTGCGCGTGCTTGCAGGTGTGTCACCGCGTGTTGTTTTGGACAGCAATGAAAGCCTCGCTGCTGATCATATAGTGCTTGCCGCCGGAATCCACTCGGGGCGCATCATGAATGATCTGGGCATGCATGTGCCGATGCAAAGCGAGCGCGGCTATCACGTAACTTTGCCGATGGCAGAGCTTCCCTTCGATATTCCGATCATGCCGAGTACGGGACGGATGGGGAATACCCCAACCAATATGGGGCTGCGCTTGTCCGGTCAAGTCGAGCTGGCAACCGTTGAGAAGGCACCAGACTGGAGGCGCTCTGAGGTTTTGTTGAAACACGCGTTGGCGAGCTATCCCAATCTGGCCAAGCAAGATTTACAGCACCTCAAGCTCTGGATGGGACACCGGCCTTCGCCCTCTGATGGGGTGCCTGTGATCGGAAAACTCATGCGCTATCCCGGAATTATTGCGGCCTTTGGCCATGGTCATATCGGGATCGCGGCAGCCCCCAAAACTGCTGACATGGTTCTCGACGCAATCAACAATGTCGCCTCTGAACGCGCTCGCGACTTCTCGCCCGCACGTTTCGGCCACTAAATTTCTGAATACAAAGGAATCTCACTGTGATGCTCAAAGGTGGCTTTACCAACTATGGCCAGCAGATTGGCGTGCTGATGCTGGACACGATTTTCCCGCGTCCCGCAGGCGATATCGGTAACGCACTGTCCTATGATTTTCCCGTTCGCTACAAGACGGTGAAAGGTGCGCATGCCACGCGTATCATGGGCGACAACCCGGATCCAAAACTCATTGAACCCTTTATCGAGGCTGCGCGAGAACTTGAAGCAGAAGGTGTCCGCGCCATCACCACGAGCTGCGGATTCCTGGGACCATTCCAAAAAGATATTGCGGCTGCGGTTAATATTCCCGTCTTCACATCTGCTTTGATGCAAGCACCGATTGTCCATGCAATGCTAGCTCCCGGCAAAGTCATTGGTGTGTTTACCGAGCGCGCGCACCACATGAATGACGCCCATTTCAAAGGCGTCGGCTGGTCGTCGGAAGTGATCCCGGTTCAGGTGCAGGGTATGAAGGAGAATGCAGAGTTTCCGCAAACCTATATCGAAGGGCGCGATTATCTTGATACGGATGTGTTGAAGGAAGAAATGCTGGAAATGACGCGTGCGTTCATGGCGAGCTGTGACAATCCTGGTGCAATCCTGTTTGAATGCACCAACATGTGCCCATTTTCGTCATTTGTTGCGGAAGAATCCGGCTTGCCTGTGTTTGATATCAACACGCTGATCAACACATTCTATCTGGCAGCCAATCCGCGCCGTTATCTCTAGGTAATATTTCGCCTCCACGACGGTTCGTTGTGGAGGCGATAACTATTCATTCGATTGCTGGGCTATTTCTGTTCTGCACGAGCCAGAAATAAATTACTATTTCCGCAATTCTGCTTCAATATCGTCGAATGCCTTGTCTTTGCCGATGCCGGTCAGAAATGGCAGGCCTTTGATAACCGTCTTCGTTACCGAAGCAGAAATTGGTGTGGTGGAGACGATGAAGTCCACATTATCCGCCATCGAAGGAACTTCGGTTGCTTTTGCCTGCTGAGCGTTGAAAGTCAGGCCGCGCTTTTTCATTTCTTCGGTAACAGCCGCATTCACTGCAGTAGATGTTGCTACCCCTGTGCCGCATGCGAAGAGAATTGTTTTCATTTTAGCCATGATTTCCTCCAAGTAGGCTTATGCACCCTTCAAGGTGCACAAATGTCGTATTCTGTTTATTGGTCTCGCCCGTAAAGATTATGCATTCCGCGGATCGTCATCTCTTACAGAGCAGATCGAACGTCTTCTAAAGTGCGTGCGGCCTTCAGTCGGTCGAGTGCATCAGCGTCCTGAATGGTTGTCATGATCTGCTGCAAGGTTTCAATCTGTTTGTCTTTGTCATCGATAGCAAGCAGAAAGACGTAACCAACTGGAACGGTTTCTTCCGGGTCTTCCATGTTGGCAAAGCTGATAGGTGATTTCAGCGTTGCAAACGCGACGCCAGCCTTGATTACATGTTCTGGATCGGTATGCGGTACGGCAACATTGTCGACGCGCTCAAGTGGTAAGCCGGTTGGCATCGATAATTCGCGGGCGACAACGGCATCGGCATAGCTTGGCTTTACGTAACCGAGCTGTTCGAGCTTGCCTGCTAAAATACGGATAATTTCTTCATTTGTTTTTGCTTCGCTCTGAAGCTCAATTGCTTGTGGGTCGAGATAATCAATCAAACCAGCTGCCATTGCATTCTCCATTTGGAAAAGACCGCACGTCGAGCTGACGTGCGGCTTTGATTATAGTGCAGAATTGATGGCCAGTATCAGGCAATCTTTTCTTCTACAGGTTCATCTTCTGCGCCAGCCGCACGTTCCCAGGCGAGTGTGTTGCGACGATAGAGTATGAACAGCAGGGCGATAACGGCAGCAATGACTGCTACGCCAACCGTACCACCAAGCCAGCTGATTGTTTTGATGATAATATCAGGAACCCAAAGGAACCCATCAACCACCGAAGTAATCTGCAAGGCATTTTCAGGCAGTTTGAAGCCGGAAGATACCGCCGCACTTGTAAAGAGCGGAGCAAGCGCATTGGCAACATAGAAGCCAATTGCCAAAGTGATAGTACCCACCACAACCATTCGGAACACGTTTCCTTTCAGAAGCGGAGCCGTCATGGCAACGATGAATGGGATAACTGCAAGATCAGCAAACAGGATCACGCGGTTGCCCGGCAGGATGACGGATAGGATAATCGCAATCGGCACAAGAATGAGCGCCGACGAGATAGCTGCCGGATGGCCGATAAGGATAGCCGAATCGAGACCAACGAGCAGTTCGCGGTCACCTGTACGCTTGCGCACAAATTCCTGCGCCGCATCAGAAACCGGGAGCAGGCCTTCCATCAGGATTTTGACCATACGCGGCAACAGCAACATAACCGCTGCCAGTGTCATACCGGTGCCAAGTACCTTGGCAAGCACCGTACCGAAGTCGCCCGCATTATAGAATGCGATAAGACCGAGCACGAGACCGATGATCAACCCCATCACAACCGGCTCACCAAAAACCCCAAAGCGGCGCTCAATGGTTTCGGTGTTGATGTTGATTTTGTTGATGCCAGGAATGCGATCCATGATCCAGTTGAGCACAATCGCGATTGGCAGGATTTGTGCGGAAGCCAGATGCGGCACGGAAACGCCAGGAATGCCATAGAATTGCTGAACAGCACGTGCCGACCAATCTGCAAAGAGCAGAGACAGAGCGGCAACAAGCGCTGCAACAATAATACCGTAAGCGATGTTATCGGTTGCGGCCACTACCAGCGATCCAACGAAGGCAAAGTGCCAAAAATTCCACACATCGACATTCAGCGTTCGGGTCCAGCGCATCAATAGAAGCGCGATGTTGACCAGAATGCCGACTGGAATAACCCATAGGCCCACCGACGAGCCAAAGGCGATTGCCGCAGCGGAAGGCCAGCCCACATCAACGATATCACGCTTGATGCCTGTGTTGGTGACGATTGCCTGAGCGACTTCACCGATAGAGGTGAACATCAAACCCAGAACCAGATTAATACCGATGAAAGCGACACCGATGGTGATCGCAGCGCGGAAGGCTTTGCCTACTTTGGCGCCAAGAACCACCGCTATAATGAAGATGACGATAGGCAACAGAACCGTTGCCCCAAGCGTATCGACTGCCGTTTTTAGTCCGCTCAGAAACGCGTCCATTTATTTCTCCTCCCCCCGAAGCACTCCCAAAGTGCATCGAGCTCACAGAACGCCATTGTTAGCTCTTACGTGTCGACATTTCAAAATTTGAGTTATGCGAAACGGCAGAACATTTGTATTCTATAGCAAACTAAAGTTGAATAACAAGATGGCATTTTGGTGGGCGTCAAATGCGATCAATGTGAACACTGGTATTGACTTAAAAACAAATGTTCAGTAATCGATAGGGTATCAGAGGAGACTGCAAGCGTTTTGCAGAGACGTTCAGGAGGAAACGATGGCAACCAATGTGGCGTTGACAGGTTTGGCGCGCGATATGCAGGCGCGGGCGGACAGCGGACGACCGATCCGTATTGGACTGATTGGCTCCGGCGAAATGGGCACTGACATTGTCACCCGTGTTGCACATATGCCGGGCATTGAGGTTGGTGCCATCTCCGAACTGCGCGTTCCTAATGCACTTAAGGCCGTTGATATTGCGTTTCAGGAAGAAGGGCATGGTCGCGAAGTCTCGACCGCGTCTGATCTGACCGCCGCGATGGAAGCGCATAAGGTTGCCGTCACAGACAACGCAAATCTTATCCTTGAAAATGATCTTATCGATGTTGTGATTGATGCGACTGGCGTTCCCGCTGTTGGCGCAGAGATCGGCCTGCGTGCCATGGAGCATGGCAAACATCTGGTCATGATGAATGTCGAAGCCGACGTCACCATCGGTGCTTACCTGAAAGCAGAAGCGGAGCGTCTTGGCGTCACCTATTCGCTGGGTGCAGGGGACGAGCCATCATCCTGTATGGAGCTGATCGAGTTCGTGTCCGCCATGGGCCACCCAATTGTGGCCGCTGGCAAGGGCAAGAACAATCCGCTCAATATTGATGCGGTTCCTGATCAATATATGGAGGAAGCCACGCGCCGTAATATGAACGTGCGCATGTTGGTAGAATTCGTTGATGGTTCAAAAACCATGGTCGAAATGGCTGCCATTGCCAATGCGACAGGTCTTGTGCCCGATAAAGCCGGTATGCACGGCCCTGCTGCAACCCTTGATCAGCTTAACAAGACGCTGATCCCTGAAAAGGATGGCGGCCTTTTGTCGAAGGTTGGCGTCGTAGATTACTCCATCGGCAAGGGCGTTGCTCCGGGCGTGTTTGTTGTCGCCGACATGTCGCATCCGCGTATTTCCGAGCGTATGGAAGATCTGAAAATGGGCAAGGGTCCATACTTCACATTCCATCGCCCTTATCACCTGACGTCGCTCGAAGTGCCGCTTACCTGCGCTCGCGTTGTTCTTTACGGCAAGCCGGACATGGTTCCATTGTCAAAGCCGGTTGCGGAAGTGGCTGCGGTTGCCAAGAAGGACATGCAGCCTGGCGAAAAGCTCGATGCCATTGGTGAGTATTGCTACCGCGCATGGATCATGACTTCCGGTGAAGCAAGAAGCGCGCATGCGATCCCTTGCGGATTGCTACAAGGCGGTAGCGTGACCAAGCCGATCAAAAAGGGCGAACTGATCACTTACGACAATGCGGCTGTAGCGCCCGGCTCCAAGATTGCCGAGCTGCGCGCACGTCAGGACAAGCTCGTTTACGGAGCGTGAGGACAAAACATCATGGTTCAAGCCAAAAAAGTCGAACCGCAGGATACGGGCGACCGTCACAACTTGCCTTATGCTTTTCGCACTTATTCGCCAGAGCAGCTCAAAGAAGCCTTGCATAAGATGTATCTTATCCGCCGCTTTGAAGAGGGCGCGGAAGAAAGCTACACGCGCGGCCTCATTCACGGAACGATGCATCTTTCCATCGGGCAGGAAGCGAGCGCGATGGGATCGTGCCTGCCGCTCAATGACGATGATATGATCACCTCGACCCATCGTGGTCATGGTCATTGCATCGCCAAGGGTGCAGATGTGAAGCGCATGTTTGCCGAGTTTTTCGGCAAGGAAACCGGCTACTGCAAAGGCCGTGGCGGCTCGATGCATATTGCTGACGTTTCAAAGGGAAATCTCGGTGCAAATGGCATTGTCGGCGGAGGTATTCCGATTGCCGTTGGTGCTGCACTCTCTGCTAAGAAGCAGAAAAACGGCAAGGTTGTCGTGTCATTCTTTGGTGACGGTGCGAATAATGAAGGCGCGTTTCATGAAGCGCTCAACATGGCCTCAGTTTGGAAGCTGCCAGTCGTTTTCATCTGCGAAAACAACGGCTACGGCATGTCTACATCGACCAAGCGTTCAACGGCAGTTGCCAATGTCGCTGACCGCGCCTCGGCTTATAACATGCCGGGTGTGATCGTGGACGGTAACAATCTGTCGGAAGTGGCAGAGGCCGTCAACGAGGCCAGCGAACGCGCACGGCGCGGCGATGGACCAACGCTGATTGAAAACAAAACATACCGCATTCGTGGTCATTCCAAGAGCGATCGCAACCGCTATCGCACCAAGGAAGAAATTGAGCATTGGCAGAATGATCGCGATCCTATCGCGCATTTTGAGGCCGATTTGAAAGCCTATGGCTTCATCAATGACGCCGAGATCGAGGCAATTCGTACTGAGGTGGAAAAGGAAATCGCTGACGCGATTGAATTCGCCAAGAACAGCCCGGCGCCTGATCTTACCAACCTTACCCGCGACGTTTACACGGACGATATTTGAACATGGACACGACAATCCGTGAGTTGAGCTATTCGCAAGCCATTCAGGAAGCAATGGCGATTGCCATGGAACGCGACGACCGCGTGTTCCTGATGGGTGAAGATATTGGCGTCTATGGCGGCGCGTTTCAGGTGACAGGGGATCTGGTGCATCGCTTTGGCGAAGACCGGGTCATGGACACCCCGATTTCAGAACTGGGTGGTGCAGGTGTAGCGGTCGGTGCAGCACTGACCGGCATGCGCCCGATTTTTGAGTTCCAGTTTTCTGATTTTGCAGCCCTTGCCATGGAGCAGATCGTCAATCAGGCAGCGAAAATTCGCTATATGCTTGGAGGTGCAGTTTCTGTTCCGCTAGTCATGCGCTTTCCGGCAGGTTCGGGAACGGGTGCTGCTGCACAGCACAGCCAGAGCTTAGAGGCTTGGCTGGGTCATGTTCCGGGTCTCAAGGTTTTGCAGCCTTCAACACCCTATGATGCCAAGGGCATGTTGCTTGCAGCCGTTGAAGATCCTGACCCGGTCATGATTTTCGAGCACAAGCTGCTTTATAAGACCAAGGGCCCGGTGCCTGAAGGCTTTTACACCGTACCAATCGGTAAGGCGGAAGTAGTTCGCGAAGGCCGTGATCTGACAATCGTTGCCACAGCTATTATGGTGCATAAGTCGCTTGAAGCGGCTGCTGAACTTGCCAAAGAAGGCATTGATGTTGAGGTGATTGATCTGCGCACTGTGCGTCCGATTGATCGCGAAACCATCATTAAAAGCGTCAAGAAGACGTCAAAGCTTCTTTGCGTTTATGAAGCGGTTAAGACGCTCGGCATCGGTGCTGAAATCTCTGCTATCGTCGCAGAAAGTGATGCGTTCGATTACCTCGATGCGCCGATTGTGCGTCTGGGCGGAGCCGAAACACCAATTCCTTATAATCCTGATCTTGAACGCGCGACCGTTCCGCAGGTGCCTGATATCCTGAAAAGCGCTCGTGATCTGGCCAAAGGAGTGCGCTGACCATGGCTGTGGAAGTCATTCTCCCCAAGGTCGATATGGATATGGAGACAGGGCAGATTTCGCGATGGTTTGCCAAGGATGGCGATACCGTCACGAAAGGTCAGCTTCTCTTTGAAATCGAGACCGACAAGGCGGCGATGGAAGTTGATGCGCCAGCATCCGGCATCATCGCAGATATTAGTGCTGCTGAAGGGGCTGTTGTACCCGTTGGTCAGGCCGTCGCCTGGATTTATGCTGAAGGCGAAGAGCGCAATGCTAAGTCAACTTCGGTCGTTGAAGAGCCAGTTGCCGCTGTACCCGTAGAAGCTGTTATCGAGCCAGTCGCATCAAAACAGGCTGAACCAAAATCCTCCCAGGACTTTGAGCCGAGTTCAGCCAATGATGTGCGGGCTACACCGCTCGCACGTCGGCTTGCGCGTGAGGCAGGTATCGACCTCAAGTCCGTTCAAGGCTCGGGCCCGAAAGGCCGTGTGCAGAAAAAGGACGTTGAAGGCAATATCAGCGTTGCGAAGCCTGCCATAGCTGCGGTTGCAGGTAAACCGCCAGTGAGAAACACTGCTGAATCGATTGCTCCGGGACTGCTTAATGCAGTTTGGTTGCGCGAGGGTGATGCAGGCCTACTACCTATCGTTCTGATCCATGGCTATGCGGCGGATCTGAACTCTTGGCGTGGATTGTTTGCCGGTGCGTCGCTCGGCCATCCAATCCTTGCACTCGATCTTCCGGGACACGGCAATTCACCACGCGCCGTTCCTGCAAGCATTGACGACATTGCCGCAAGCGTCGAAGCAACGCTCGCATCACTGAATGTATCTGCTTGTGTGCTGGTCGGACATTCGCTGGGCGGTGCGGTCGCGACTGTCACGGCAACCCGCGGTGTTGTCGATGTGCGCTCGCTGTTGTTGATTTCGTCGGGTGGTTTAGGCCCGCAGGTCAATGGCGCATTTATAACGGGTCTTGTCGGCGCAAAAAGCGAAGCCAGCATCGTTCCCTGGCTTAAAGTGCTTGTCGCTGATGACAGCCATCTGACAAAGCCGTTCATCAATGCCACTGTCGCTCAGGCTGCTGATACAGAATTGCGTGATACGCAAGAAGCAATTGGCGCGCGGTTCTTTGCTGATGGCACACAGACCTTTGAGGTGCGCTCAAGCATTGCATCACTTGCAATGCCCGTGCGGCTCATCTTCGGTGCGGAAGACCGGGTCATTCCCGCGTCTCATGCGCATGGTCTGCCGGGTAAAGTGGGTGTCCATATCTTCGCAGGTTGTGGACATATGCCACAAATTGAAGAGCGGGCTGCTGTGCTGCAAATCCTGAAAGAATGCGCAGCCGCCGCCAATTAATATCAGAACAAAGCAATCAAAAAAGCGCATCGTTTTGCAACGATGCGCTTTTTGACTTTAGTGCGATGCCGCTTTGTCTTTCAGCATCTGCGCGGCGCTTTCCTCATCGGTGATGAGCACGGTCGGCTTCAGAAGTTCAACTGCGCCTAGCAATGCTGCGATTTTTTCTTTGCCACCGGATGTCAGAATGCGCTGAGGCGTCTTCTGAAGGCTCTCGATCTTGGCTGACATGACACGATCATGCACCGGATCATCGACGATCTTGCCGTTTATATCATAGAAGTGAAACAGCACGTCGCCGACGGCACCGTTTTTGATGAGCGATATTTTCTGCTGCTCATCAATCAGACCAACTCGATAAGAAGTGCTGCTGGCCGTCTGAATATCGCCGACGCTGAGCAGCACCATGTCGAGTTGCTCTGCCATATCAAGCACGGTATTCAACCCGCAGCGCTCAATCAGTGCTATTCGGGTTTCTTTGCTGTCAACCAGAGCTGGCGCTGGGATCAGATAGCCTTCGCCCTGAAAGATCTGCGCAAATTGCCATGCAAATTCGGGTGGGTTAGACCGCCGTGGCTGTACGATGCCACCAAGCAGAGAAATTACCTTGAGATCATTGAGCGGCCGCGCGCCGATATGTTGCAGCGTGCTGGACAGGGTTCGGCCCCAGCCCACGCCGATTGTCATACCGTGCTGCACTTTTTCCGAAAGATAGGCGCCTGTTGCTGCACTGATCGGTGGAATCGGATCAATATCGGCGGATGAGAGCGGCGCAACAATGGCGCGCTCAAGACCAAAGGTCTTTTCAAGCTCGACTTCAAGGGCCGTCAGGCTTGCCAGCTTGCCTTCAATGGTAATCTTGACTTCATTGCGGGCGCGGGCATCTGCAAGCAGGCGAACGATTGTGACACGACCAACACCCAGCGCTTCCGCAATATCATTCTGGGTCATCTGCTCGACGTAATACATCCATGCGGCGCGTGTTCTCAGACGGCTTGTACGGTTTTCCGCAGCTACACCTTCAGAACCGATGATGAGGTCTGCTACGTCAGCATTTTTCTTTGTCTGCTTGCCAGCCTTTTTCAAAACTATCCCTCAAATTTATAGCAAAATACAATGTTATCGAAGTGATGATCTTCTTGTTAAACTATTGCTTTTCCATGTGAACGCAAACAATAATTCCTATGCGTTGACCATTCTGTTATCATGGCGTTGTCGGTGAGGAAAACGAATATGTTACGCATTCTTTCGGAAGAAATTGCAGTCAATCTGAAGGACCGTCTGCGCGAAGTCCGCTACATGATCCGTCGCAATCGTGATGAAAGTTTGCGTGCAGATCAGGCCTCATCGCGTCCCGGTGAAATTGTTTCTCCAGAACTGCTGCTGGGCCACGCGGCCAGCATGATGGACAAGGCGCTCACCACAGCTGAAACGATTTCGATCTCGCTCATTTCGTCTGATCCGAATATGCATAGCAGCGCGCCGCATGTGAAGAGTCTCGCGATCTACTTTGGTGGCTCCGCTGAGGGTATTCGGGCTTTCCGTAAAGATATGTATTATCTTACCAAGGAAGTGCTGCGCCGGCATCAGTTGCAAAATGTGCTGATTCAGGAAGCAGTCTTTGTCACAGTTCATGACAGGCTGGCACGGAACCACGCTGCTTCGCTCAAAAGCGTGTTTGCCGCAGAATCCGGTGAGAACAGATTAGCCGCGACCGCAAAAGTCATTACAGCAATTTTCAATCAACTGCTTTTGGAAAGACCCGTCCGGTTTATTTCGATGGAGGGTCACTGCGATCCGCAGGCTTTGCGTCAGTTTGAAGTGTCCTGCTTTGCGGCTGTCAGCCTTGCCTGTGGTTTGATGACTTTGAAACCCGCGGATCTCGCGGGCATCGATCCTTTGGAAAGCGCTATTCTGGCATTGGATGTGCGGCAGGAGCGCCTCATGCAGGCAGCAGAAGAACGCGATCAATCGCAGCTTGAAGTCCTTTTCCAAACATTGCTGGCGCATCTTCCATAAGAAAAAACCCGGCTCATGGTCCGGGTTTCTAATACTTGTATCGCCTACGCAGTTTAGTTTGCGAACATGTCCGCGATTAGTTTTTTCGCACGCGGAATGGATGCCGGGCTCATGCTGAGTTCAGTCAAACCCATACGAATAAATTCGCCGATAAGCTCTGGTTTGCCTGCTGCTTCACCGCACATGCCAACCATGATGCCTGCTTCGGTTCCCGCTTTAGCGGTCATCTCAATTGCAGCCATTACCGCAGGATGACTGACATCGTTTAGCTTTGCAACGGTCGGATTGAGCCTATCCGCCGCCATCACATATTGCGTCAGATCATTGGTGCCGATGGAGAAGAAAGCGGATTCTTTGGCAAGTTCTCTTGCAGCAAAAACAGCCGCCGGAGTTTCGATCATCACACCAAGATCGACCTCAGCATAGTCTTTGCCTTCGTTCTTAAGTTCGGTGGCACATTCTGCGATCAGCCGTTTTGTGGCCCGTATTTCTTCGACATCCGAAATCATCGGCAACATCACTTTGAGATTGCCATTGACCGCTGCACGCAACAACGCACGGAGTTGAGGCTTAAATATATCCGGGCGGTCGAGGCACATACGAATGCCGCGCCAGCCAAGGAACGGATTTTCCTCCTGAGGGAATTCGATCCCTGCAATTGGCTTGTCGCCGCCAATATCAAGTGTGCGAACGATAACCGGGTTTGGTGCAAAGGCCTTCAGAAGTGCTGAATAGGTCTCTGTCTGCATATCTTCAGATGGCAGATGAATATGCTTCATGAAGAGAAGTTCGGTGCGAAACAGTCCAACACCCATCGCTCCAGATTCAAGTGCAATGTCAATTTCTTCCAGCGCACCCATATTGGCCGCGACTTCGATAATCGTTCCATCCGCACGGCGTGGCGTTATTGAGCGATAAGCATCCAATGCCTGCTTGTCCTGCAAGGCTTTGGCAATGCGCGCTTCGATCTCGCTGCGGGTCGTCTCGTCCGGATCGGAGTGAACGATGCCAAAACTTCCATCGACTGCTACGGTTTTCGCGGTCTTAAGCTGTTGAACAGCACTGCCAAGACCCAGAACCGCCGGAATGCCATGTGTGCGTGCAATAATGGCGACATGCGATGTTGCGCCACCATGTCCGCAAACAACACCTTTGATCTTCTTGAGTGGTGCACGCGCCAGATCCCAGGCACCAATATCCTCGGCAATCAGAACTGAACCGTCTGGGAGTTCTTCCAGATTGATGTCGTCTTTTCCAAGTAACGCAAGACAAATCTGGCGACTGACTGCATGCACGTCATCGGCGCGCGCATTGAGATATGGATCATCAAGTGCCGCAAATTGCCCGGCAACTGTTGAGGCAGCGGCAAGCATTGCCGAAATTGCATCGAGACCACCACGAATAAGCCCAAGCGACTCGTCAGTCAGGCTGTCATCCGCTGCAATGTCTTTCAAGGCTGCAATGATGCCACGGTCAGCATCGGCGAGATTACCGCTTGCAAGCGAGGCATCCATACGATGCTGCACGGTTGCGATCGCCGATTTGAAATGTTCGATCTCCGCATCAATTTCTGATGCAGCAAGCTTTTTACCTGAAGGCTTGATTTCTTCTGGGAAAAACGGAAATGCCGTTCCCAGAGAAATACCTTCACTGGCACTAACGCCCTTAATCTGACCGGCAGGCAATTCTATTGTGAGCGCGGGCTGCGGCACGGTCGCAAGCGCAGTTTCCGCTTTGGGTGAAGGGGTAGGGGCCGTTGTTTCTTCGATACCAGCCTGCGGGTTTTCCAGATAGCCGATCAGGGCTTCAATGGCCTCAATAGCATCCGCTCCATCGGCACGCACAGTCACTTCATCAAGCTCTTTCACACCAAGCAGCATCAGCTTAACGGAGCTTTTGGCACTGACGCTTTTACCGGCTTTGGCGATTTCAATATCGCTTTCAAAGCCCTTGGCCAGTTTAACGAAGCGCGTGGCAGGGCGCGCATGCAGCCCTTCATGCACCCGGACGATTGTCGAGCGTTCCATGTCTATAGCCTCAAATCAACAGATGAAACAATTCCAGCGTCCGGGACTTTGATAATCATTCCAATAGTCTGTTTTAGAACATTATTTTCGATCAGAGAGCAATCAGCCCTCAACTGCCGATAGTGATAATCTGACCTTCTTTCAGGGCCGCGACAAGGTCTTCGCCTACTATTTCGCTGGCGCAGATTTCACCCGGGCGGTCGGTTGAGTTCGCGCCCGTGAAGGAAATAACGACGTGTCCGATTTCACGCACTTTTTGCCAGGCACTTTCACCAACGGCTGTGATTTCTGCATTGACCGAGCCGATGGCAATCTTATCGCCAATTGAAGGCGCTGAGGCCTCTGGGCCTTCTTCAACAATATGCATGACTGACACCTCGGCCAGTTCTGGCGGGGAGCCATCAGCAAAGAGAATAAGAACGCCGCCTTCGGCGAGATCCGCAACTTCCGGGCCGATCGCGGTGATCCGCGTCTTGAGGTGTATCGACATAGAGGCGGTCCTTTCCTGGTATGTTGTTCGATGCTTGAAAGCATCGCCATTGTCATGTTTGGGATTTGCCTGCCGCATTAGGGTTGCGGCAGGCCTAGAGCTTAAAGCACTGCGAGGCTGACGAGCCAGGCAATCAGAACCGAGAGCGGTCCCATGAACTGGCGGCTGATAAGAACAGCGGGAACACCAATTTCAATTGTTTTGGGCTTTGCTTCTCCAAGTGCCAGGCCAACCGGTACGAAGTCACAACCAACCTGCGCGTTATAAGCAAACAGTGCTGGCAGAGCCATCGCAGGCGCAATGGTGCCGTTGGCAATTTGTGGACCGATGATTGCCACACCAATAACCTGTGCAATGACCGCACCCGGTCCCAGAATTGGTGAGAGGAATGGAAGACCACAGATTGCAGACAGGATGAGCAAACCAACAATATTATTGGCGAGCGGTCCGAGTGGCTGCGCAAGAATATCGCCAATGCCGGTATATAGGATCAGCCCGATAAGCATCGTAACAAACGCCATGAAGGGCAATACGTTACGAATAACCTGGTCGATGGTGCGGCGGCCTGCCTGGAAGAAGATGCCAACCACACGGCCCATCACGCGGCCAATGCTGCTGATGAAGCCGACAATGCCGCCTTCGCTTGGCTGCTCGATATATTCAGGCTTTTCTTCCTCGGCCGAAGCCGATGCTGCCTGAACTGGAGCTGCTGAACCATCTGCAAGAACGATGTTTTCCGGCTTTACGCCCGAAACATAAATGTCTTCTGTGATGAACTGCGCCAATGGACCAGATTGTCCGACTGGCGTGAGGTTCACGGTTGGAATGCGCTTGCGTGGATAAACGCCGCAACGCGCCGTTCCACCGCAATCCACAACCACAACGGCCATTTCGCTTTCGATTGGTGGTGAACGAAAGCCGTCCACTGCCTCACCACCAGTGAGTTCCGCAATCTGTCGCACAAGTGGATGGATACCGCCGCCGGTGACAGATACAATCTTGTTGCGCTGTTCGGTTGGTTGAATGACCAGTGGTCCGCCCCAACCATTTGAGCCACGGGAAATTTTTACTGCTTTATAGGTTTTAGCCATGATGTCCTCCCCATTTCCCGCTTAAAGATCAATGCCCTGACGCCGCGCCATAATGGCGGTGATGCGTTCAGTGAGCATGCCTTTGAGGAGAATTACGAAGAGACCAACAATCGCATACCAGATGGCGACATTGATGTGATAGCCGGCGGGCACCGCGCCCTTCTTCTCAAGCTCAAGCAGAGCAACCAGAACGCCGCCCCAGACGAAATATTCACCCGGATTGATGTGTGGGAAGAGGCCTAGCGGCGGATGCACATAAGAAACAGCGGCATCATAGAAGGCAGGCTTATATTTTTCATCCAGGAACGAACCGAAGGTATAAGCCATCGGGTTGGTCAGAAAGAAAACTGCAAGCACGGGCAAGACCGTGTAGCGTGTCAGTGCGATACGTCCTGCACTGCGCGCAATGCCGTGAACACGCTTTTCGCCAACAAGTTCTGTGACCGCATAAAATGCGGTCATAAGCACGATCAGTGTCGGGATGATGCCGGTCACGAAACCGGAAAAGACTTCGCCGCCCTTTTGGAAAACGCCGATGAAGTGCTTGCCAATAGAGGCAAGCCAGCCAAGCTGTTCTTCCTGCGCGACGTTCTGCAAACGCTCCTTGAACTGGTCAACCGAAATTCCGGCTGTTCCGGTGTCTACCGGTGCAGGTGTGGTCGCCTGTGCGAGTTGCAACAGATCATTACCAGCGTGTTCGGCGGCATGTTTACCATGCAGCGCCGCGTCTGATAGCATGCTGCCAGCGACATGTATTGTTTGCATTGTTGTGTCGGCGTGTTGCGCCAACATAGAGATTAACGACATAGCTC
The DNA here is from genome assembly GCF_049199085.1 of Ochrobactrum sp. EDr1-4. NCBI lineage: Bacteria > Pseudomonadati > Pseudomonadota > Alphaproteobacteria > Hyphomicrobiales > Brucellaceae > Ochrobactrum > Ochrobactrum sp. EDr1-4. Next base: position 82,006 of record NZ_JBLZOF010000005.1, on the reverse strand, counting down.
CTCCTCAATTGCCTGTTCAGACAAGCAATCCTAAGCTCCCACTGCCTTCAAACCTTCGAGTTCGAGACCATCGGATTGATCTCTTATGCGACCGATCTGCTCCATAGCCTGCGTAGCAGCAGTAGCTACTTCAGGCTTTCCTTCTCCGATTGCAGGATTGTCCTGTAGTTCACTCAGGCGCATTCCTTCAAAGCCTTCACGGCGGATGAATTTGGCAAAGACGGTACGTCCGCTCATCTCCAGAAAACGGCGCACCACCAAATTCCGGTCAACGACGATCAAAACGATCACGCCTTTGGAAAAACGCCCCCGCACGTGTCCGGCGCCAACAAAGCCGTCGGAATATTTTGCAGAGATGCCTTTCATGACATCGGAATAGTGGCGCATCTGGAACCAGACGCCCAAAGCCTGACAGCCCCATAGCAAAGCGAGGCCAATTAAAGCCCATTGCCAGATTGCCATATTGATCCTCCTCCACGAAAAAAGTGCCGGAAATATCCAGCCTATCTTTCAACTGATTAGAGAACATTTGTTTTCTTGAATGTCAATATGTATAATTATTGTGGATTTTCTGACGCGATTGACACCTGACATCTGGCTTCGTTTCGCATAAGGTAAATCGCAAATCGGAGGACGTTGCGAAATGGACTTGCTTCTCAGAGAGCAGATGGCATCAATGCCGGATTTACGGCATCGGCTGCGCCAGTTGCGCTGGTTTCGCGCGACCTTTCGTAAACATGCCGGACAGCTGCAAGATGTGTATGGGGTCGCGTATCATATTGACGAAAAGAAGCTGACCGAAGCGTTTCTCAATTGGGTAGAGTTAGTCGACCAGAATAAGCGGTTTGCAAAGATTGACCGCAAAGATTTCATAAGCTTCGCCGCTGGACTTGTGCTGCGCGAACTGATCCGCTTGTCGCCAGTGAAGCTCGTTACGCCGCCGAAACATGCAAGCGGGGATTCTGCCCGAATGTATGAGATCATCAGTTTCTGGCCGGAAGGGTTTCTGTACACCAATTACTGTATCTGCGCGATTGCCGCTATTCAGGAGCAGGAGTTCGGCATCGTTCCGAACCTCGACCAGTGTGCAGACGATTTACGGACGTGGTGGTCATATAAAGAGAATGTCTCGGAAATGCCGGGCTATGCAATTGCATTTCTTGACAAGTTTCTTGGTGGCGAGCCTAACTGGATCATGCCGGATTTAGCCTCAGCACGTGCAGCGATTAAGCGAGGGCAGTTGATGCTAGTGCCGAGCAGAAGTGCGTTAAGTATCAGATCGGAAAAACTAACCCAAGTGGATCATGCCAAACGTGAGGGTATCTGATTGTGCTGCTTCCTGCAAAAGGTGAGCAAAGCTCTCAGTGGTTGTCTTAAATCCGAGACACTTGCGCGGCGTTGCATTGAGATTATGGGCGAGGGCGGTTAACTGTGCCTGGCTAGATAGCTTGTGTCAGGTCAGTGATGCCGGGTAGATACCGTCGAATGCGTTTGTTTATGTTATCAATCGCACCTTTTTGCCATGGTGCGTTTCGATCACGCAACCAGCTTCTGGCTCTCCATTTCATCTTCCAAAGCGCAGTACTGCATAAACTCTGAACATAGATTGTTTCGGCACACGGAGGTATCGCGCTCAGGCCATGGCTAACCGGTCGGCCGCAGATCTGCTCCCGCGACCAATGGGTTTTAATTGTTCTATGACGAACTTGCGCAGCACTGGGTAACGTCTGAGCTTGCGCAACCGTGTTCTGCGGCCTTTGCTGATATAGTCAGCAACAACGCTATGATAGCCATTATAGTCTGGTATCTTAGTGTCCCGAAAGCTGTTGCGTTTGATCTCGCGATAGACCGTCAAGCGATGGCGACCCATCAGCTGCGCAATATCGCCGAGAGGGAGTTTGAGCTGCTGAAGTTCAAAAAGACGGCGACGTTCACGCAAAGTGATCTGCGAATAGCAAGTCGACATCCAATTTCCCCCATTGCTAACAACATGAGTTCATTGGGATTTTTTTGTTTAAAATAGAATGTACCTCAGTTTGACGCACTCGTGGCATAATTACGTCCAGAGTTAAGCTGCGATGCATTGTTGCGATGAGTGCCAATGGCACTTTATCCGGATCGGCACTCGGATAGGACCTCCGTTTTTCATCGGGAGTTCACCATGAACCGTTTTAATATCAACCGCGTCGTTATCTCTTGCGAAGATGTCGAAAAGTAAAAAACAGTTTTCGATAACATGTCTGTTTCAATGAAACCCCAGAGCGCTGGTATGGCTTCGAATTCGAAATTCGCATCCCTTTGAAACAGACATCGGAATGGATTTCGGGTTCTAAGCCATACGAGTAACTTTTGAATCTGGTGTGGTTTACGGATTTAAAGCTCCTAAACGTGAATCCAATACAAAAGACAGGAGATCCAAATAGACCACACTAGCTAAATGCCCAGACATCCTCGCAATACATTCCAACGTCATAACCAGCAGCCTTCAGCTTCACAATAACATTGCCAACATCTGTCGGGGAAAGTGCACCCACTTCAACTTTGATCATGCCAGGTCGATACCGTTGCAGATCAAGCTGATCAAACACGATCCAGTCAGCTCCTTCACAATCTACCAGAAATGCATCAATATATTCAATATTGTTGCGATCCAAAATCGCCTGAAGTGTATCAGATGGAACAACAATTTCTTTCAGGTGTGGAGCAAACTTGTGAAAGTTCGGATCGTCGGGTCCCCAAACATTCTTACCCGACATCAGGTTACTGTCCGTGACCGACGAGCATCCAATAAATTCTATCGGTAACGTTCCATCTTCCAGCGCTTTGGCATCAAACGTTTTCACCGTGATTGAGCCCGGCTCACGCGTCACCGCAACAGGTTCAATCTTAAAGCGCTCCGTATCCTGATAGTTTTGACGCAGCCTATGCAGGTTATAAGGAATAGGTTCTACTAATACCGCTTTCGAGCGAGGGATGCGGTGTAGCCAAGGGGTCACATCATCAAAAAGAACACCATCGCAGGCACCAACATTGACCATCTGAAAAGGACGTCGTTTACCAGATTTCGCAATGCTGGCAGCATGAGCGAGAAAACGTGTGCCACGAAGAGCAGCACTTCGGTTCAATATGCCACTAGGAACACTGCGTGCAGTCAATGTGCGTGCATAGTCTCTAAATTTCGATGTCCCTGGAGCATTCATGCTCGCGCCCTTTCATATGGCGATTTAAAATCAGATGTCAAAAAACGCATAGTTAAATTCCTCAAGCCACCTTCGACAGTTAACTGATGACTTGCCGTTTTGTGATGAACCAAACAAAACACGTTTGCTGACCATATTGCTCGTTCATTCTTAAATCATGCTAAACTCGTTCCGCTTCACGACGATGGACGCGGAACGAATAAAGTGGAACATCTGTCGACCTATTCGAGTAGCTTGCGCTGTCGTAATTTTAATCGCCGTTGCTATTAATCCGAGCATTACCAACTGTTTCACTGCTGGCAAAATACTACCGCAAAGCCCACTTTCGACATTCATACAGTTACCACCCCAGCGCCGTCTTCATCCCATAACGCAAATGAATAACACTTGTCTTCTTTAAATATTATCAAATTTGTAGAATTTTTATTATTTCATCAGTTTCTAATATGTTTAAACTATTTACAGTGCTTGAATACTCTTCAGAATATTCGCCATAAGCACACCCTATCGGTCCCTGGCGTCTGACGTTGTAGATGAAATCCGCCAGGCGAAAGGCCAGCTTCATTTGCTAACGGCTGCTACGAAAGTCCGACGCAACGTTTCTGCGTTTAATAAGTCGGTATCTGGTTATTGGTCCTCGATAGAGATAGCAAACAATCAAATCATTTTACGCAATCGCTAACATTCTAAGGTTACGCGTGCGGCAATGGTAAATGATCAACAACTTCCGCTAAGAGATGGAAAAGGACGAAGCTGGCATTTGTGTAATATTTCTTATACTTAAACGATAGAAAGCGGGTTTAGTCAGGCCGGGGCTGATAATGGATACGATAGTAAATTTAGATCAGCAGACAATGTTTACAGTCAATGCGTTGCTGCTGGTGGTTTTCGCTATTGCTTTTGCGTTTGCAGGTTTTGAACGCCAGGATAGAAAATACTGGTGTTATATGCTGTTTTCAAATGTCGTTTTTGCTGTCGCGTTTCTCATCTTCTCAAAAGAAATTGGCGCAGAACCTGCTGAGCTTTTTTTACCAAATCTACTCCTTTTTATCGGTTTAAGCTTACGGTGGAATGCTATTCGAGACTTTTTTTGGCCACCCTGTGTCTCTTACGGTGATGACCGCGCCGCCATTGATTGGTATGATCATGTTCGCTTTCTCACCGTGGCTGCGAAACAGTATCACCTTCGGTGCAATCAACCTGTTGATTACGTTGCAGATTGTCATGATTATTTGGGCAATTGCTTCAGAACCCGAAATTTTGAAATCCAAATGGGGCCTGATAGCCAGTTATACGGTGCTCGTATTATCTTCATTCCTGTGTGTCATGCAGGGCTGGTTGTTCGACACCTCAATGGTATCAATGTTGCCAGCAGATGTTTTCCTTCACCTCAACCTTATTGCCGCTGCCGTTCATATAAGTGCGAGCGGTGCTTTTTCTCTTCTCATCGCTTACGAACGCAATGCAAATAATCTGCAAGAGATCGCATTACGCGACCCATTGACAGGCTTACTCAACAGATGGAGCATTGAAACGATCGCGCTGCCCAGTGAGAGCAAGATAAGTCCAAAACTGATCTCGGCCATCATGATCGATATCGATCATTTCAAACTAATCAACGATAGCTATGGTCATTCGACTGGGGACGCAGCGTTGCGGCACCTGGCCATACTCATAAAAAATGCGTTTCCCCAGGAAGCGACAATAGCAAGAGTGGGCGGTGAAGAATTTATGATCCTAACCTATGACCAAGGGGCAAGCAAAAGTGCAGAAATCTGCGCGTTACTACGTAAGAAGCTCGCAGAAAATCCATTTCAGCATGGTGAGCTTTTCGTACCCTTCACAATCAGCATCGGCATATGCTCTGCTTATGTGAATACACGAGCAGACCTCGACTATATCTGGAACCGTGCCGACGAAGCGCTTTACCTCGCAAAATCTTCGGGGCGTGATAGAACCAAAATAGCGGATAACAACAGCAAGCCAATTTAACAGGGTCGTGGTTGGTACGTATGCGTCCTTCCCTATGGGAGTCGCCACCTCCCTTCCACCACGTTAAAGCCGCAGGAGTGGAGGCGACCCCGTTCAAACCAAGCCTACTGCACTTTTAACGACAATAAACAACACCAGATAAGTCAACTGATGCCCCGAAATTATATTACAATTTTACAAACTAAAACTTTAATGCTGCATTTGCGGCATATGTTGTTGAGTCTGTTTGGTTTCCGAAAACTCCAGTATATGTCAGGTTCATTGAGAGACGCTCCAAATTAACCAGACCAATCTGTAATCTCATAAGCAAATATTCATCGTTGGAAGAAGCTCCAACAACATAGAATGGATACTCTGGAGCAAATGAAAGTTCACGGCGGGTATTGCGATCACCCCATTCCTTATTCCAGGCAGCATTTACCCGTGCATTCAGACTATATCTCTGGCTGAGAGAAAAAGAGGCGTTGGTCTGGATGCCCAGTGTTCCCGTAGTACTGGTTATGGACAATGACTGTCCGGAAAGGGCTGCGTCCAACAGGCCACTTTCCTGAAAACCATCAATTTCCGTCCGGGAATGACTCAAAGCCAGATACGGCTGGACGTCCATAATCCCCGCGTCGAATGTATAACCAGCTTTGGTAAAATACTGAGTGGTATACGCGTTATAATCAGCACTCAATGTACCCGTTAATGCATTTAAGTTTAACGATCGTTGCGTTTGGATTGAATGATATTGATACGCTGCACCACCGGCAACATTGAAGCCGTTCTGCTGCCACTGCAAGAATAAACCCGCCCCCCACGTGTTAATATCTGCGGAGCTGGCGCGGTCGGAAATCTTTAGCGAAGTATCTTGATAATCACCTACAATACCGGCGGATAGATGATCTGTAAAATCATAAGCAATACCAGCGTTGATACCGTAACCATTTGATTTGGTGCCCGCAATTGCTTCTGAACCGTTCGTTTTGGCATTCAAGCCTCTGGCAGACAGCCAAAACTGGGGGTGTTCTGAACGCGTTTCAGTTCCTCTAAAGCCATTCAAAGCGCGGTTAAATATCTCATCGCGAAAAGACCAATTGCTGTCAGATAATGCCGTTGTAATGCTTGAATGCACTTCGCCTGATAGAAGATCGAAGCTGCGCCTCGCATCATTTTCGGAACCACTGATGATTGAGCGATAGACCAGATTGTCTGGGTTAAGATAGTCGAGCGCGCCTGCCACCGCAGTTTGATTAGGCGTATTTGAAACGCTCTTAAAACGGATATCATTACGCGTCAGAATAACCGTATTTGAATCCACCGACGGTGTGACAAATACAAAATCGTGGCTTAACACCTCGCTGAACGCGGACCCGCTATATGTCGGAGCGTAAAAGATGCCGTATGTCTTGTTAATTTCATAAAGCAAATCATCGGCACGTTTTAAGTCGAGAGTGCCACCTTGGAGTTCCAGGTCTTCAGCAATCAATCGACCATAACCGAGGACGAGACTAATATGCGACGTATCATTGAGTACGATCTTTTGATCTGCCGTTAGCGTGGTTCTGCCTAAATTGACATTCCCTGCACTGACGAGAGAGCCGATAGATAGTTGCTGATTATCAAGCCGGGAAACATCCAAAGAGCCATTTTGATCAATGTGAATGTCTGAGGTTCCACCTGTGGACTGGCCAATAAAGCGTGCTGTTCCCCCTCCACTTATAAGGATCGAGGAACTCCCCGCTGATGATGTGCCTAAAAACTCAAGGTCGCCCGCATTGATGATAAAACTGCTTCCAGCGTTTGAATTGTTATCAAAACTTATGGAAGATTTCGCGTTGTTAAACAGACGTGCACTACCAGCGCTGCTCTCATCGCTAAATGCGATTGTGCCACTATTGTTTATATTCGCGCTGCCGGCTGTTGCTCTGCCATCTAAGCGAATAGTCCCCGTCTCATTGTTCACAATAGAGGATTGGCTTGCTGACGAATGATCGCTGAGAACAAGTGAACCACTATTGTTGAGATCGGCAAAATTCGTCGTAGACGATCCGTAGAAATTTAAATTGCCAGACTCATTATTGACGATAAGACCCTGACCAGCAGAGCTCTGGTCATAAAAATCAATCTGGCCATTATTTGTTATGTTGCGACGCCCCGCATCAGCGTTATCGCGAAACGCCATATCACCAGAAGAGTTATTGGTAATCAGAGAATTGTCTGCTGAAGACCTGCCATTAAAATTAACTGTTCCATTGTTCGTTATTACCGCGTCACCGGCTGAGGCCTCATCGGAAAACGTAATCAGCCCCGCCTCATTATTGGTTATTCGGGAATCTGCCGCCGAACTCTGTTGGTCAAACGATAATTTTGCATCCGTGTTAACAGTAATAAATGCGTTTGAGGCCGTTGACTGGTCCGAAAACCGCGTTTCGCCTCCAGAATTGTTGATAATAGTCGCCTCGCCGCCAGAACTTTGGTTGAGAAATGTGGTCTTATCAGCAACATTATTTGTAATTTCGAGCTGACCCGCTGTTTCCACATTTTTGAATACGAGATCACGGCCGTTTTGAACATCGCTCGAGAGCATTTGAAACCCCTTAATCCCTGGTTCACCGACGGGAGAAAGAGGAATATTGTCAGTTTCTAACAGCGCAAACGGTTCTGCGGCGGAAGCTGAATTTGTCAGGATGACAATCGAATTAAAACAGAAAACGCTAACGAGTAGCCGCTTAGCACATGCAGTATTCAAACGCTTTCGTTTTCCCGCTGGCATTAGACACAATCCCAAAAAGCAACTTCAATCTCAAGCTGAACGAACTATGAATCAGACTTCTGTTCAGATAGCGTTCAACATGGTTAATAGCTAACGAATTACTGCAATATTAGCAATTTGTTTACGTTTATTAACCAAGTTATATTTTGTCGAAGGAAGAGGCTTCGGGAAGTTACCTTCCCTGAATATCTCTGATAGCAGCCATTCCTCTTATGCCTTCGCGATCACCAGTGGCGGCCAGGGCCTCATAGATTACCCTCGCATCATCATAACGACGCAGTTTCAAATAGGCCGCGGCTTGAAGACCCATCAGATCCTTTCGAGGCGCTGCCAATTGAGCGCGTTGCTCTAGTATAAAGAGGACATCACGAAAGTTGCCAGCTTGATACGCAGCGACAGCCTTATCGGATAATATTGAAACGCGCAGTTCCTTCTGACGTTGAGGGTTTAATGGTGCCTTAGTGGCTGATACGGCGGCTTTTTCAACAAGACCTGCCCGCAGATAAGCCAGAGCCTGGCCATAGGCCGCGTCCGAACGGTGGGAAGCAGATCCTGTCATCAGGGCAGATTCAAAACTTCTTACAGCGTCGAGCGGACGATTGAGTTCCATCAGACACCAGCCATGGGAAACTGCATTTCCGCCAGTGGGCACAGGCCCCTCCAGCGCCTGAGCACAGGATCGTGCATTCCCTGATCCCGATGATCTCGGCTGCGCTGCACGATCCGCCGGGTTATCTGAATTACTGCTGACAGTTCGAGGAGCAGTCGCGTTGCTTGGTCTTAAACTCTGACCACGAGAAGAGCGGTTGCTATTCTGTCTGCTGCCGCCAACCTCCCGAATGCGGGCGGACTTGGAGTCCCAGTTCTCTTTTACTTGCCGCAACTGACTTTCGTCATCAATTGACAACAGCCCCAAAGCCAAACCGTAGGCTGCGGGCTCATTGGAAGTATCCCACGAAAGAGCAGTTTGAAACCATTGAACTGCGGTCAAATCCTGTTCCATAGCCCGCGCATACCAACCAAGTTGTTCTGCTGTCGTAATATTTTTTTCCGCAACCGTAGCATTTGCAATACGCGTCAATACTTGCGGACTAATAGTCTCTGGCATTCGGTTGGGTGGATCACTTGAGAGCAAGTTTGCGGCAGCATCAAAATAAACCAGCGTTGCATCGGGCGACTTATCACGCCACGGATACATCAAATCCTCTGCTGCCGAATAATCTTTGCGCGCATTTAAGACAAGCGCCATCCCTTGGGCAGATGTAGCCGTCGCTTGCTTTTTATTGGCCAAATCAAACCATTTTTCAGCCTTTGTCGGCTCATCACGACGCATATAATACCAACCGAGCATCTCTGCGTCAGCGCCCAGAGTTTCACTGTCCGGGACGTTTTCGAGTGCTGAAATGTTGGACTGATCTATCACCAGATCTTTATCGAGAGCAGCCAAACCCACGAAATGGCGCGCTATATCTTTCTCGAGTCCTGCAAATTCACGCTGTCCATCTGGTAAGCGTTTTTCCACCTCCAGAAGCTTTTGCATTTCATCATAAGACAAATTTGTCAGCGCCTTTTGTATCGTACCAGTACGAACATTGGGGTCAGGGCAATTATTTATAATGTAGAGATAACCATCAAGCGCACGATTACCTTTGTCAACTTTGGCAAAGGCTTCGGATAATCGCCAAAGAACGTCTACCTCATTGCAGGTGAGCATTTCTGGCGATCCAGCCGCGAGATTGATGACCATCTCATACTGAGCATTGTTCGATGCATTGATAAGACGTTCTCTATTCTCGCTTTGGTCGACAGCCTTCAAAAGATCGTCCGGCACAACCCAACCAGGTTCATTACTCTTTCTCAGAGCAATCGCTTTGCGCAGTGCGCTATATTCGCCCTTGGAATACAACTCCCAAAGTTCATCAAGTTTGTTGTCAGACACTTTTGCTGGTGCTGTAGGATCCTCTGGCGGAACCCAGTCAGGATGCAAGGACTTCAATCGGGCGATCTCGGCTTGCATTCGAACCTTATCGCCACGGGTTGCAAAATAACGCAGCGCGCTTTCATCAACTTCAGAGCTAGTCTCGCCCTGCGCAGTAGTTTGGTTTGCACGAATTGAAACTGGGGAAGGTGACGTTGCTTGATTGGCAGTGCCTAACTGTAAATCAGACATAGGATCATTGTTTTTAGAGAATAAATAATAACCGCCGACGGCAATCGACCCTAGCAAAACACTGATGAGAATATTTTTCATAGGCATCGCGGGTAAACTTCTTTGATATAAGCGAGTGAAAGAAGGTGTAGAGTTGACGGATAGTAATGCGTCGGTTGAAACTCTTTAAGTCCTGCCGATATTTTTTGTCCGGATTTAGCACATGAAACCAATTCGTTCAGAATCCTATAGCCCGGCTCACTTAACGAGGTTACGGTCGCATCTGTTTGAACATTGACCAAACGAACATCACCATTTTTTTGGGTCATCGCTGCGGTTAAGTCGACCGTAAGCTGATCAGCTCCATTGCTGGAACGTACGAGATAAAGTGGTATCCGAACATTATTGTAACTGAATTCTGGCGGAAATCCATTTGCAGGCATCGGCTTCTCCCCAAGACTAATCCAGTCGGAAGGGAGTTTAACAGACCCGAAACGGCTTCGCGACAGCAGTTTAAGGCCACTCAATTTTAGAGCATTCCATTTCGGAGAAGGCGCAACTTCGTTTAGCACCGGAAATGCTTCAAATACCCAATAAGAAAGATTGATAATCGGTCCATCTTTCCTGTCATCCTGTGAAAATCCCCGAATGGCGGGCAGAAGTATCGTTTCACCATTATAAACAACGATCTGCTTCGCCAACAATGTATTGGCGATGGTGTGGGCATAAGTAAGATATTCAGTATTTGGCCATTTCCTGCCAGCCAGGGTGAGCGCATAGGCTATCAGGATATCTCCGTCCGATGCATTGTTGGTATCAACAATATGCGGACGGACACCAGGATCCCATTTCCAAGCTGACAGACCGTCATTGCGTATCAGCAGCTCTGTTTTAGTGAATGTCCAGATGAGTTCAAAATCATCCTGTCGCCCAGCCAGAACAGCCAGAAGCAATCCATAACCCTGTCCTTCGCTGTGGCTTATGTTGCCATTCGCATCATCAATGATACGACCTTCGGGGCTGAGGAACTTTTCAGTGTAAAGTTTCCACTCGTTTGCAGTGATGGTCATAGGGGCTTTGGTAACCTCTTGGGCGTGAGAATTCCAAACAGGCATACCGAATAACAATATTACCGCCAACGTAGGCGCAATGCGCTTCCATTGGCTAACAATCATCGAAAAGCGACTACGATTATTCATCATCACGTCTCCCCGAACGTGAAACCAAAGCAGACGTTGTCAGACCGAGTGCCACAAAAACCGCTATCATTAATAAGACATAGGATAATGCGTTGCTTGATAGCCAGTTGGTGGCGATGAGGCGCCAGTTCGATATTGAAAAAGGCTGCGTGGGAATGAAAGAAAGATTCTGAACCGGCATGGTTTCAACGGCAGTATTCACCCTATTATAGGCTGTAATTCTGCCTTGACTTTCGTTCCAGTTTTCTTGTTGCGTAAGCGTCTGTGCAGCAGTTCTTAGCATGGCGCTATCTGGCGCGGTAAAGATTGTCCATGCTCCATTTGAAGACGGGCTTGGACCTTGTGCCATAACGGCCGAAATTTCTCTCGACGGCGTATATTGCGTTGTTTCTCCGGGAAAAAGGCGCAGCTCGTTCGAAATATTAAACGTTGTGCGCAAGCTGGAATACATATTCTGTAGCTTACTCACCCAATTAGATTGATGCAGTTGCTGCCAATCTTTGAGAGTCATATTCTTATTGTCCGGCAACAAAACCTCTGAATCGTCATCGCTCCAAGAGTTTTTTGCATCGGGATTAAGTCCGACGCTTGATAATACCGTGTCAGGCAAATTATTGATATTACCAATAAAAAGTGCGTTGTTTGATAGAAGACGATCATCCGTTACGCTTGTGGTAATATCAAACGGCCTACCTGCCGCGCTGGCAAGATTGCCCAGAATTGTTGCGGACGCCGCCATGACATTAAAATCGTTAAAGTTTGCCACTAATGGAAGCGTCTCACGTGAGTAGCTATAAGGATAAGCCATTCCAGCCATTGCAGCGAGATTTGGGGTCTGACCGATCCGGGCGAATGTCGGGACGCTAAATGTCGACGAATCAAAAAGTGCAAAGCGTGGTGAACTCTGTGAGGTCGTCACACCAGGCGCGCATACATTATCCTGATTGGTCAAGAGAGCCGCTTCCACGACGACTGTATTTACGCCGGGCCGGAAATTGCGCATTGAGATATTGATTGGCAGTTGGCGCATAACACCACCACCAGTGTTCGTAATCGGTATTGTCGTCGCTATATTATCATTGACGTAAATATCAATTCTGCTGCCCGGCAACACTTCAGATGAGTATGCTGCATCCATATAAATGGTAGCACTCCCATAGGCGTTTGCGTAGAAATCGGCAGGAATGCCAAAAATGAACGCGTTACTGAATCTGCGCCCATCAAATTGTTGCGTGGGTATTCCAAGCTCGGAAAATGTCAGCGTCGTTTTATTTCTGACCATTGGCGCTTCAGGCAAATGCCAGTTCTGCGTGTTCAATTCAGTTCTTAACACATCAGCCGGATGATCTGTTAACTCCGCAATCCGGTCTATGCTCTGCTTTACCCTCTGCCAGTTGTTGCCAGCAATCAATAGAACTCTGCGGCCGGAGGGATCGGTAAAAAACTCAACAGTTTCCGGCGCCTTAGTGTCAAAATCAAAGCTCAAAGTCTGCGATGAAGTTTTGAGCTCTTCGTAGGTACCCAACAAAACTGTTAATTCGCCAGAACGATGAAGATTCGCATCCTGAACGTCTGAGAAAAGAAATTTTTCTACCGAAAAACTCTGATTAGGCATTCCCCCCAGTATAGCTAAGGCTTGGGAGAGCCGCATGAGGCTATTGCCATTCTCGCTATTATTTGAACCTGGAGCGACAATGGTAAAATGTGTCTCACCTTTGGAATTGACGCCAATGGTCGAAATATGGTCGTTAATGTCGCGCAAGCTGCCAGAAACGTTGTCAGCTTCAGCACTCAGGTCGAACGTGAGAAATGTCCGAGCGGCATCTATATTGGTCCAAAGCTCGTATGTTGATTGAATCGAACAATCGGTGCGATGCCTTTGATGCGCGCTTAAGGTAATCGTATTGTTGCCGGGTCTGAGTAATTTGGCCGGAACGGGAATATTTACATCAGCCATTTGATTGGATGATCGAATGGCCTGTCTTAATATCTCGGTATTATTGAGCGTTACCGTGAAAAATGAGGTCTCTGGTGCGACCAGGATTGCGTTTTGATAACCAATATTGAGTGTTGCTGTCGTGCTGGCTTCAGCATCAGAAAGCGATATATTCCAGCTACGCCGGAATTGCTCGCCACGCACGGAGAGTTGGTTTGTTGGTATTAAAAATCGTTGCCACTTACGCGAATTTATCACAGGCGACGGCGTTAAAGGAGGCACGACAGCCGGTTGTTGGATGACGGGCGCGCGCTCCTGAGCACCTTCCGGTGTCATATTAAAAGGCGTCTGTGCATATGAACAGGTTGTGGCAAGCGATATCACAGCTCCACTCAAAATTGCAGCCACCAATTTGGGTGTACCAAAGAACATCTTTGTATGAGGCAGCAAGACCGTCATGCCTTTCCTACCTTCTTCGCCTGCGCCTTGGACCTGGTATTTTTTGAATACTGATTTAGCCCCAGGAAATAGGCAAGCCCTCTTCCCGTTTGGTAAAGTGAAAGACTAAGAAACCATAGAGTTGCGCGCAACACGCCCGGATTGGTTCGCCGTTCTTGTTGTATTTCTTTCCAGCGTTCTGAATTTGCGAAAATCAGGTCGGCAACCAATCTGTGATGATCAGCGGTAGTGGGCTTATAAAGGCAGCCCACAGACAAAAGGTCTCCCTCGAGTTTTACATTTCTGACTTCAATCGGGAGTTCGTCGCTGTCCATAGTGGCAAGTGTCTGGAAACGGGCAGACGTGCGTTGTCCAACGCTGAGCGCGTTTGCATCGGTCGCATACACAGTCAAATGCATTCCGTTCACAGAGACATCATCAATTGTCGCTGTGTGCCACTCTTCATTGATCAGGACGGAACTTCGCCGTGTCACCTTTACGCGCACGGTAGATGACCACTCACCCCGCTCTGAAACAACGCCCAATGCACATCCGGCCATGATCAAGTTAAGTAGCGTCCATCCGCCCACAACAATCAAAACATCGGCCTTGTACGGTTCTGTGTATACGCGATATACCGCGTAGAGCAACGCGATCACCAAAACGATGAATATTATAAAAAATGGTCGTGATATTTCGGACAGTCGGCTGACGGTTATGGATTCATCTTTCGCCGTCACATTAAATGTAGGCTTTTTGGGATTGAGCAGAACCGATATGATAGCAGGAAACAGATGTACGGACTGCACATATTCATAAAGCTCAGAGATCCACGGCCAACGATAATTTCCATATAGATAGTTTTGAAGCAACAAATTGATAAATAGATAGATCAACGTGTAGGCAAGAAATTCGCCTCCTGAGGCAACAAAAATCTGGAGATCAAAAAACAGATAAAACAGTGGGGCAACAAGAAATGTCATTCGAGCAAATGGGAAGAGCCAGAAGAGCGTCGATGACATATAACAAAGCCGCTGAGGTAATGCTAATCCAGGCAGAAATGGCGGGAAGCGGTATCGAAGAATTTGCATCATTCCTTGGGCCCAACGGCTTCTCTGCCCGATAAAGCTCGCGAAAGTTGCTGGTTGCAGGCCAGCGATCAGTGGACGATCAATATAGACACTTTCCCAGCCCTGAGCATGCAAGTTAACCGCAGTTTCACAATCCTCGGTGATGCTAACACCGCTAAATCCATCAGTTGTGGACAGTGCTTCACGGCTTAACAGCGCAGCAGAGCCACAGAAAAACGCCGCATTCCACTTATCGAGGCCACGTTGAATCATGCCATAAAACATCTCGTTTTCACTTGGCATCTGATTAAATGTACGAAGATTTCGCTCAACCGGATCGGGATTGATGAAAAAATGCGGAGTCTGTACGAGAAACAATTTACGGTTTTGTACAAAGTAACCCACGGTTTGCGTCAAGAAATTTCGAGCTGGTGCATGATCCGCATCAAAAACGGCTATGAGTTCGCCTTTTGAGTGCGCAAGACCATTATTCAGGTTACCCGCTTTTGCATGTTCGTTTCGTGCGCGTGTCAAATAATTAATACCGAAGTCGGCACATAGCGCTTTCAGTGTTGCCCGACGTTCTGTGGCGCGACGGCTCGCCAACAGATCCGATGACCCGCATTTTTGATCAGTGCCACCATCATCCAGCAGCCAGATTGTGAGCTTGTCCGCTGGGTATTCCATATTGACGGCCGCAGCAATCGTGTTGGCCAGGAGATTTGCATCTTCGTTGTAAGAAGGAATGAACACATCAACTGATGGCATGTCATCTTCAACCAGATCAACACTGTCCGGCGATTTACGGGGAAGTGAAACCACAAATACGGAGAGTGCCAGCATCATCACACTGTACAGTTCCGCCATATAGAGTAAAATTCCTGGTATAAAATTCTGTAACTGGCTTACGGGAGGAATAGTTTGTGTCGTTCTCCAATAAACGTATCGCAGCACCACCGCACTGCAAAGGCCAACGACAACAAGTCGCCATGGTCCGCCAATCCTGAAATGCTTCAGGACTGCGACAAGAACGAGAACACTAATTCCAAGAGAAAGCTGCGTTGCCAGATTTATAGGAATAAAGCAAAAAAACAGTACGCCGACGGCTGAAAGAATCCAACAAATTACAATTCCCAAATTCGGCATAGCGTATTCTTTCCTCGACCCATTATGCGAATAATTCAGATACGTTAATTGCAGAAGTTATTAGCGTCGCTTTCTCCCCCGTTTGATTTCTGAGGCTTAATTATCGAACAAGGAGACGGAACTTGAATGGAGTCATTCTTCACTGCTCCACCATCCGTTAACAGCCCTCTTGAAACGCCAGAGTTCTGACCTGCCAATGGCGGAGGCGGGACAATAACCGTATTTGAATTGGTAACTTTAACGGGAGCTGGCACTGCGCTCTGTGGCGCCACACTCTGCGGGCTTGTACTGCGCGACGAAGATGGGTCTCGCGGGCGGTTTTCCTGCTGTTTATTATGCACAGCATTTTCGAAAGTTGTCTCGTTTTTATTTAATCGACTGCTGTTTAAATCTGATGCTGGAAACGGCCCGGCAAGTTCAGTTTTTACAGCCGGCGGGAACACCGGATTACCGGGTCGGCCAAGATTGGGCGACGGAGAAGCGGGCTCGCCATATGGATTCCACGAGTTGGCCTGGTTTGTCGTATTGATTGTGAAGCCGTACATCGCCGACAATAGCTTATCTACATCTGCACCAGTTTCGCAAAGGCGTAAGCGCAAATTGATACGCCCTCTGTTTTGGAAAAAATTTTGATTATGATCAGGCGATTGAATTTGTTGCCACGCATATATGCAATTGTCGCCCCCGGGAGCCTTACCGGTTGCATAGCTGAAAGAGCCATAATTATTTTGAACATAGAATGGAGAGCGCGACATTGCGATTCCCGCCATCTCAGTGCGCAATTCTCGTGCAATCCTGCCATCAGTAATCGCAGCATATGAAATGGTGTTTTCCGTGCGCGCGTCTGTCGGACCCAAAAACTGAACGTAGAAGTAGTTTTCGCCCGCCAGCCTGGAGTTCGTACTCAGGGTAATTTTTTGCGTAACGCCATTACGTGCCCGATCTTCGACAACACCAACAACGGAATAATTTGCAGGGAGAACGAACGCATCCTCCGGTGTAACGACCCGTTTGCCGTTGCTAATGCTAGCCGTTCCCGTTGAAGTGCATGAAGCGAGCAACGGGGCCATTAAAGCAAGAATGCAAACATGCCAATTATTCAAAACAACGAGTCCCACCCTCATAAAATATGATGACATAATCAGCAATTCGTTATTCATTATTTAGTAATTTTTAATCTTAGTGTATAGAGAGAATTCGAGAAATTAACGTGATTTGTTTCATTCTGATTTGTTTCCGGCTGCCTACCGTAATTTGTCGGGGGGATTCTGACTTGAGCAGTAAAATATTTGAGGCTTTCCTTATACTTAATCAACATATTACAGCCCGTGCAAAGCGTCTGATTATTATCGACAGTTGCGGCATAGACCCCCGCCTAACCCCCGCCTCAGGGAAAGACGACCGTTTTCTCAAAGTCCTTTGCTGCACTGAACCTCAAGTTTAGACAGCGGGGAATCAGAATTTTCCGGCTTTCGTCCCAATGGCTGGCTGATAACGCCATCAGGACTATGCAAGGCAATCGGTGCGTTATATCGGATGCCGAATAGGGAAAATTCTTTTTATAGTGTAGACGCCGATTCTTCAAAGTTTCGCGCGCATCTTCGAGCGTTAAGAACCAGTGTGCGTTCACATATTCTGTATGAGGCTTGCTGTTGAAGGCCTTAATGAGCCCGTTATCCGTCGACTTACCCGAACCAGAGAAATTCAGCGTGACTTTGTTGGCATAAGCTCACAGATCCAAAGCGTCGCCTGATAAACTGATACAGCAAATGCGGATAGCGTTGAGTTTCACAGCAGCCAGAAAGTTGGCTGGTTTCTTGTTGTAACGTATGGTGATGCCACGATAGTACTTGATGCGGTTAAAGAAGCGCTCGACTAGGTTTTCTGGCGCTATACCCAGGGTGAGAACGCGAAAACATCATCACGATTGGATTTGGGAGGATTATTGGTCCAGATTTTCCGTTCCGCTGCGGTCTTCCTGATCGCATCAGTATCGTATGCTTTGTCCGCAAGCAGCCTCCCACCTTCTGAAACACTCGCCACAGGATCTTCAGTCAGCGAGCAATCAGCAACCTGACCAGCCGTCAGGCAAAGATTGATTGGACGGCCTTCTGCATCAACGATTGCGCTGATTTTGCTTGTGAGTCCACTCCGGGAACGTCCCATGCAACCATCGCCGGTATTCCCTTTTTACTTGTAGATCCGTATTGGTGCACACGAACACAGGTTCTGTCGATCATCACGATATCGGCATCATACACCCACACACGGCCCCCAGCAGTCGATCCCAGACATCAGGACGTCGCCCACGAACGAACCAGTTGTAACAGGTCGTTTGAACACCATCGCGTTCAGGGATTTCGGACCATGATGAACCCTGTACGGAAGCGCCACAGAGTGACATTGAGCATCATGCGATCATCAATACGTGGTACGCTACAAGGTGCGCACGACAACGGCGGCGCAATAATCGACCATTCTCGTAGAAGTGGAGCCAGAGCACTTAAGAGCGCTGGCTCCAAATAATCAGAAGGAATGCTTTAGCGTAAGCTTGAAATTACGGGGCGAACCCATGAAGAAGCCATAGCCTGCGCTCGTATTCAGGGCTGAATAATAATTCTTATCGAAAAGATTATTGACATTGAGTTGGAGGGCTGTCTGTTCGTTGAAGTCATACTTTGCCATCACATCAGCTACCGCATAAGCCGGCTGCTCGACATTGAATGCACCACTTTCATAGTAGAGCTTACTTTGCGCCCTTAAACCGCCGCCAATAGTCAGATGCTCATCCGGGAATGTGTAAGTTGTAAACAGCTTGAAAACGTGTTCCGGATATTGATAAGTAGCAAATTTTTCCCCTGCAGAAGCACCTTCAGTATACTTGGAAACAGCATAGGTATACCCGCCTGTCATACGCCAACGATCTGTGATGAAGCCGCTCAGTTCGAGTTCAATGCCGCGCGTCCGAACACCATCCACACCTTCGTAGCAAGCGAGAATTGTCGGATTACAGTATGAAACGTCTGAGAGGCGAGAGGCGACGTTATCTCGCATTACCTGGAAAACCGCGAGTGTTCCATTGAGCCTCTGATCGAAAAACTCGCCTTTGAAACCAGCCTCGATATTTGTGCCAGTGATCGGATTAAGCAGATCGCCGCCACGGCCGAAATTATATTGTGGCTGGAAGATGCTGGTATAACTCGCATAAGCGGAGAGAGTATCGTTGATATCATAAACTACACCGGCATAAGGCGTGAATATCCCATTCTCTCGAATCTGGTTTGGCGTAACTTTTGCAGTCGAAAGTATAGTGGTTGTGGCATCGTAGTCGTACCAGGAGAACCTGGCTCCGGCGATCAGCTTAAGGGAATCGGTGATTGCAAAGCGACCGGCTGCATAAGCACCAATTTGCTCAGTCTTATAGTGAAGCTGGCTGAAGGGCTTGAAATCTGAATAGTCGAATACCGATGATGAACTCCAGTTCAATGGGTCGTTAATCAGGGTTGTTGGGCCAAGCGAGTTTAGAATCGTTAGATTGGTGCGGTTAGCATTGACGCCAAGGACGAGATCATGCTCACGGCCGAATGCTTCTAGCGAACCATTAAGGTTGGCATCGAATGCGTAGACGTCGTTATCATAGTTGAAAAGGCGGTCATACAGATAAAGATTGGAACCAGTGTAGCTCGAAAAGGATGCGGCCATTTCCGACTTAGACCAAGATGCGCGGCCAGTAACGTTCAGTTTCCAGTCATTGTCAAAACGATGCTCCAATTCAACAAATGCGGTGTGCTGTGAGCGATCAACATACTGCCAGTCATTGCCAATAAAATCTGACGGTGAAAAATCATAGAATGAGCCATCAGTTTTAACCGGTAATCCACCCCAATCGTAGCCATCAATCTTCTGCTTCTGGTAACTATATCCAAGGTTGACGGTCGTATTCTCTCTCACATCCGCTTCGAGCGTGCTGTAAAAGATGCCATCCTTGTTAAAAGAGTCATCTTTATAGGTTTGACCAGAACCATAGGAACTCACTATGCGGCCCCGCACAGTTCCTTCAGTGTTGAGCGGAGTAGAATGGTCCAAAACCGCTTTGATGCTCCCCCACGACGAAGCCCTTGTGGTGATTGTGGTTTTCTTCTCATCAAGAGGTCTCTTGCGCATCAAATTTATTGCACCGGATGGATTACCAGCGCCCGTGACAAGGCCCGATGCACCGCGCAGCACTTCAACACGATCATACATGTCCATATCATCGGCGCCATCACTGTCACGTGCATAATATTGCACAGGATTAGCTACGCCATCATACTGCATGTTGTCGATGATTAACCCGCGCGACCAATATTGATAACGTGCATCACCAAAGTTCTGATTAGCAATAAGGCCCGGGGTATCCGCAACCGCCTGATCAAGCGTTTCATAAGACTTGTCTTCAATTTTTTGGCGAGTCACCACTGTAACGGTCTGAGGCGTTTCCTTGACGGAAAGCGGTAGCTTCACACCGGTCGACATTGCGCCTGTCGTGTAGGAGCCAGTACCTTCTGTTGTACTGCCAAGGCCACTGATGGTTATGGTATCAAGTACTGTGGAGTTTTCGACGTTTTTCACATGGTCCGTCGTCAAGCCCGAGACAAGAGAAACTGAAGTTGCTCCGGTGAAGCGATAGGAAACGCCCGTCCCTTGTAACAATATACCGATTGCCTGTTCACGCGAATAAGTGCCCTTAACGCCGGAACTGCGAAGTCCCTTCAATCGGTCAGCGTCATAGAAAACTTGGAGCCCCGCACGATCTGCAAGAGCGAGAACGGCTGTATTGAGACTTTGTGCGGGAATGCTGAGAGTAATTTTCGACGCATCTGCTACTGCGCCAGCGGTCTTCTGCTGCGCTAAAGCCGACGATGCTGAGATTGCTAGCCCAGCGACGATAGTCAGCGCACTTGCGGAAGCCACGAGCCAGATTGGCGTGGTACGCTTGCTTTCCGAGCGATTGCCACCTGATTGCATCCCCATTGCGAAAACCTTTCATCCTATTCGATTGCATTGGCAAAATATCTCTTCCGCCAGTTCGCAAATAAGACGAATTCAGTCATGTTTCCCGGTAACGATTTTCCCAGTTTTTTAAAAAATATGGTAAGTTATTGGAATATATTGTATATTTTATCACCATAAGGACGAAATTTAATAAAGCACCGTGACCAGATGAGGAACAGATGTCGAGCGCAAGCCGAGTTCGCTGGAGATGGTGGAGAGCGCATTATCAAGATCATTGATCTGGAACACGCCGCTGACCCTGCGGTTCGCAAGTGTAGAGTCGGAGATGACAATGCGACCGCGGCGATAGCGGTTGAGTTCCGCTACAACCTCAGCAAGCGTCACCTGATCAAAGACCAGACGGCCGCGGCGCCAAGCTGTGGCTTGCTCAACATTCTGGAGGCTCACCTGGCCGAGGCCCGTAGCCCGAGAATAGCGCACGGATTGTCCAGGAGATAAAACGACTTGTTTCATGTCGCCTGCTGCGTCGGAAAGCTCAACCCGGACTTCATGCTCGGCAACCGTAACCTCAACGGTATCCGATAGACGCTCCATCGCAAACTGGGTGCCGAGCGCCGTCGCCGTACCATTGACGCCTTCAACGACGAAGGGACGCTTTTCACCTGATCCCATGGGAGCAACGGTAAAATACGCCGCGCCCTTGATCAGCGTGACACGCCGTTCCTGATCACTAAAATGCAATGCGATTGCGCTGTTGGTGGAAAGCTCTACAACGCTTCCATCGGAGAGTTTCACAGTACTCTGCTCGCCCGGCGTCGTGTAGTAATCCGAAGCAATGAGCGTGACGGGGTTCCCATACCAAAAGCTCACGGCAGTAGCAGCAACGATCAGACAGATGGCCGCCATCACAGATCGCTGCCAGAAGTCAGAGCGCTGTTTTACGATCGGTGCACGTACAGGTTGACACGGTCGCTTTTGCTGTCTGGAAGGCGCTCTATCAGCATCCAAGAGGTCGGGAGTTTGACGAAGCCCGGCTAAATCGCTCCAGGTCTGCCGGGCAAACTCCAAAGCTTTCACATGAGACTCACTTCTTGAGCACCAGACTTCAAATGACTTGTGCTCGTGCGGCGACATCGGTTTTCCACCCAAACGGATAACCCATTCAGCGGCTTCAGCCTCTATTTGTTCTTTGTCGTCTTTTTGTCCCACACTACGGTCCATGTCATTTGTGCTAACTGCCCAGACCCATTTGTGAATATGACGCTCGAGCACCCCATATCCAGTAAAGCCGTGACGATTTCTTGTTATTGTGGCCTAAGTCGCTGCGTAACGTGCAGCAGCGCCTTGGCAAGATGTTTTTGCACGGAGCTTTCCGAAATTCCAAGCCGAGCAGCCGTCTCAGCATAGCTCAAACCTTCAATTCGGCTGAGCACAAAGATTTGACGAGTTCGCCCCGGCAATTCAGCGACAGCAGTCTGCAAGCGGTCGAGCTTTTGCCGGGCGTCGATCGCCTCTTCTTGTGTTGGGCGATCGTCGGCAATCTCCGCCATCTCGTCATGGGTAGAAGTATCTGTCTTTCGACGCGCTTTCTGCCGCACATGGTCAACAGCCAGATTATGCGCCGTACGATAAAGATAGGAGCGAGCGTGCACAACTTTTGTGCCGTCCACGGAGTTTTGTTCTGCATAGCGTAAGAACGCTTCTTGCGTCAGGTCCGCAGCAGTGTCCGAGTCTTTTAACTTTTGTGTGAGATAGGCTTTCAGTTCCCGCTGGTGTGCAAGGAACAGCCCCTTCAACGTCTTACCTGCCACTTTTTTTGGTAAACACTCTCAGTTTATCAAATTCATGAGCAAAACTATCCGGATTTATACGATTCCGCAATCTGGCAGTATACAGACCATCGCAAATCCCCTAACCAACCATTGCCCGTTTCGGTTCGCTAATCATTAAAAGATAGTGCGATCTATTTGAATCGAAGCGACTATCTCACACTTAGTGCAATACGATTGGCCGGTTTTACGGCTATCAGAATTCGAGCACAGCGTCTGGTTTAGAGCGCAAAGCGGGTCTTGTTCAGCCATACGAAATCTGCGCCCGACATCTAATAGCAACTTCTGTCGGGACTTCGCGATTTAGCAATGTTCTCTTCCATGGAACGCTCAGCGGTATTTCGTCTACAGCCGGCACGGTGTTTTCCTGCTCACTCAGCGAAACAACTAATAGGGCGTATCTGCTGGCGGTTTGATGCTTCTAATTCGAAGTCTAAATCGGCCCTCGCTAGCGGCGCGCGCAGTGCAAAGTGTCTGATTTCCGGCATAACTCTCAGAGTTTTCCTTATGTTTAAGCCAGACTTTGCTCTCAATCCATTATACGCCGTCGTATTTGTGGTCCATTAAAATCTGATATTTCAGATATTGAAGTATCAGATATGTTCTGTTAATGATGCCTGACAGACGAATTTGGAGAAGAGAAGAACTTTGGATCAGCATGCTTCACCCTTTAAGCCGATAAAGCTGAAAAACCTTCGGGATCATGTTCATGATGATCTTCGTGAAGCGATTATTTCAGGGCGATTGAAGTCGGGGGACAGGTTGAATGAGCGCCAGCTGGCGCTGGATCTTGGGATCAGTACCAGTCCGCTTAAAGAAGCTCTGCGCCAGCTA
Organism: Ochrobactrum sp. EDr1-4; assembly: GCF_049199085.1. Classification (NCBI taxonomy): domain Bacteria; kingdom Pseudomonadati; phylum Pseudomonadota; class Alphaproteobacteria; order Hyphomicrobiales; family Brucellaceae; genus Ochrobactrum; species Ochrobactrum sp. EDr1-4. Next base: position 58,460 of record NZ_JBLZOF010000005.1, on the reverse strand, counting down.
GAGGGTGAGGGATTGGTGCGGACTGAATCGCGTCGCGGTACTTTTGTTTGCTTCAACGCGCGTCAGGCTGAAGAAATGACACTGGCGCGCGCGGCGCTTGAAAGCATCATCGCACGGCAGGCAGCAAAACACGGAAGCGAGGAGGCTTTCATCATGTTGCGTGCGGTGATTGAAGAAATGCGTCTTGCTGTAGAATCTGGCGATGTGGATGCTCTTATTGAGCTCAATGAGAAGTTTCACGATGGCATCCATGATGCGTCGGGATGTGAATATCTGCGGCGCTTACAGAATGCGCAGCGGATGTATGATCACGCAGCCCGAGTAACGGTGTTGTCGCGGGAGGATGTTCGTCGGCAGTCATTTCAGGAGCATGAGTCAATCATGAACGCGATTGCTGCAAGAGATGGAGATTTGGCTGAGCGACTGATGCGTGAGCATATCGTGAAGGCGGGGGATACGCATATCGAACTGGTCTTCTGACCAGTACCTGGGAGGGAATTATGAATTTGACGGAATACCGTGGGGTGCTGCGAGGCATCTCAGGCGTACACGCGACTGCATATAACAGCGACGGCGATATTGATGCGGTTCTGACAACAAAAATCGTTGAGCGTATCGCCAGTGCCGGTGTGCATAATATTGTTACCGGCGGCAATACTGGCGAATTCTATAGTATGACCATTGATGAGGTCATTCGCTTGCAGGCGATTGCCATTAAAGCAGTGGATGGCAAGGCAGCCGTAACTGCCGCCGCCGGACGCTCGGTGCGTGATGCAATCCGACTTTGTAAAGCTGCGAGTACAGAGGGTGCTGTGGGTGTGATGATCCATCATCCGCTTGATCCTTTTGCCGCACCTCATGCGCAGGTCGATTATTTCATTGAGATTGCTGAATCCACAGATCTCCCGATCGTGGCCTATATCCGTTCAGATCTTATACCGCTTAATGAAATGGTGCGTCTTGCGACGCACCCTGGAGTAGCAGGCGTCAAATTTGCGTCGCCCAATGCAATGCTTTTCTTCGAATGTTGCCGGGCGACCAAAGGCACCGATGCGACATGGATTTGCGGCCTCGCGGAAAGCTGGGCCCTGCCATTTTACGCGCTTGGAGGGCGTGGCTTTACGTCAGGGCTGGTCAATGTTGCACCAAAACGTTCGCTTGCTGTGTGGAATGCGCTGGAGAAGGGCGATTACCAGCGTGCAAGAGCGATTGTCGAAAGTATCGCTGATTTTGAAACGATGCGGACCAAATATCGCAATGGTTCCAATGTCACTGTTGTGAAGGAAGCTTTGCAGATTCAAGGACTTGCGGTTGGGGATGTTCGGTTGCCCGGTTTGCCGAAGCTTGATGCGGAAGATCGTAAGTCACTCGAAAAGATTATTGCCGGATGGGAGACTGACGCTCTTGTCTGAAAAATAGAAAACCGGCCCGCTGCGCAGGAGGAAGCGAAGTGTGCCGGATTGTTTAAAAGTGGAGGAGAACATGGGTACAGGAATTTCACGCCGTACATTCATGGCTGGCGCTGGTCTTGCGACAGGTATGGGGATTTTATTGCCTAGAGGGGCTGCATGGGCGCAATCGGCAAAATTGCCATCCAGCCCGGTCGGAATCAATGTGATTGACGCGGCAGGTAATCTCGCGCTGACACAGCCGATATTTGATAATTTTGCTGCTGAAAATAAGAACCTGGTTTCCCGCTTTACATTCAACAAAGCGCCGGCGCCGGAGTTGCCCGGCAAAATCAAAGCACAGCAGCGCGCCAATCGTGTAGATATTGATCTTGTGATCATCGGTCCTGATGCACTTTCAGCTGGCCTTGCCGATGACATCTGGACTGACATTATTGCCCTTCCTGATAACGGTCTGCCAAATTTGCAGGACGTCTATATGGAGCCAGCATGGCGCATGCAGGAAATGTCGCAAGGCAAAGGCGTTGTGGTTTCCTATTATCCATCGGGGCCTCTGCTTGAATATCACCCCGATAAGGTTAAGACGCCGCCTAAGACTGCGGAAGAGCTGCTTGAATGGACCAAACAAAATCCGAATAAGTTCATTTATGCCCGCCCTGCAAATTCTGGTCCAGGTCGTACGTTCCTGATGGGGCTGCCGTACCTTCTGGGCGATAGTGATCCAAAAGATCCAGTGAATGGCTGGGACAAAACATGGGCCTATCTCAAGGAACTGCACAAGAATATTGAATATTACCCTGCCGGCACCGGCGCTTTGATGAAAGAGCTGGGCGAAGGCACACGCGACATGACTGTCACCACCACGGGTTGGGACATCAATCCGCGTGCGCTGGGTGTGGTTCCAAAGGAAATGGCTGTAAGTAAACTCGACGGTTTCCATTGGGTGGCGGATGCGCATTATTTTGCCATTCCGAAAGGCGTGCCGGAAGAGAAAGTCGCGGTTCTGATGGAGTTTATCAAGTTCGCGCTCAAGCCGGATCAGCAGGCTTATTCTTATGATGCGGGTTATTTCTATCCGGGACCTGCGGTAAAAGATGTGACTATCGATATGGCTCCACAGGCAAGTCAGGACGTAATCACCGAATTTGGCCGTCCTGAATATGCTGACTGGATTACCAACAATCCTATCGAAATGCCGCTTGAGCCGGCAGCGCTGGTCGCAGCTTTCCGCCGTTGGGACGAGGAAGTCGCGTCTCAGTAGGTCTCTAGTGTGGCGTCTGTAACGGGCATCAGATTGCGCCGTTACAGGCAGCCCATGATCACCAATCAACTTATGGTGCTTGCGTCAATGTCATTTCAAGAATTGCGGCTTGACCGCATGAGCCGGTCATTCGGAAATTTTGCTGCGCTGAGTGAGATTAATCTCACCATCAGGAAGGGAGAATTTATTGCTCTTCTTGGTCCTTCGGGTTGCGGAAAGTCGACCGCACTTAATTGCATCGCCGGTTTGTTGGGCACCACCGGCGGTGGCATTTATGTCGATGACAGGCGTGTGGATCAGTTGAAGCCGGAAGATCGCGGTTTTGGTATGGTCTTCCAGAACTATGCGCTGTTTCCGCATATGACTGTGCTTCAGAATGTCGGCTTTGGCTTGAAAATGCGCGGCGTTTCAAAAAGTGAAATCGAACAGCGCTCCCGTGCGGCCTTAACGCTTGTGCGTTTGCAGGGACAGGAAGATAAACTGCCGGGACAGCTTTCCGGTGGACAGCAACAGCGTGTCGCTATCGCACGCGCGATTGTGATTGAGCCACCTGTCGTGCTGATGGATGAACCGCTCTCCAATCTTGATGCAAAACTGCGGCTCGAAATGCGCGCCGAAATCAGACGCATTCATAACCAGCTCAACTCAACGACGATCTATGTGACTCATGATCAGGATGAGGCTTTGTCATTGGCCGACCGTATTGTAGTTTTGCGGGACGGTGAAATCCGACAGGTCGGAACACCGCACGAGCTTTACGAGAAGCCGCTTTATCGCGATGTCGCGGCTTTTATGGGCTTCCGCAATGCACTGCATGGACAGGTGCTGCGTATCGATGGTGATCAGGCAACGATTTTGGTCGCAGGCCGAGAGTTAAACGGGCGTGCGATGGACATGCTTGCACCGGGCAGTGATGCGGTTTTGATGGCGCGTGGCGACGATGTTGTTTCGGGTCAGAAGGGCAACAATACCATTGAAGCGATTGTCGAGACGATCGAATATCGCGGACGTGAATATGTCGGGATAGCGCGTACCGACAATGCCATGGAAATGGTCTTTCATGGCCCGCAAGAAGTCGATCCGGGCGCAAAAATCACGCTAAGTATCGATGCGGAAAATGCTCTTGTCTTTGCCGGAGGAGCTTAAGCCATGGCGGACGAACGGTTTTCCAATGCGGCTCTGGCACCGGGATGGCGTCAGCGGCTTGCCAATCGCGGAATTGACGGCGTTACGTTGCTAATTCTTCCGGCTCTATTATTTGTAATCAGCGTTTTCATCTATCCGTTTCTTTATGGTCTCGTTCTCTCGTTCAATCCGCTAGATGGTGGTGGAATGCTTGCGAATTATCGTAAGTTCTTTTCCGATCCGTTTCTTTATAAAACCATCGGTGCAACCCTTTGGCTGGCGATCCCGGTCACCGTGATCAGTGTGCTGCTGGCGGTTCCCATCGCCATGCGTGTTCGTCTGATGCACAAGCAGCGTCTTTTAACGACAATATTGGTACTGCCTGTGACGCTAGGCACAGTTCTGATTGCTGAAGGTTTGCTGAACTATCTCGGTCCCCAGGGGTGGTTCAGCCGCAGTCTGATTGCGATTGGCTTTATCGATAATCCATTAAAGCTCACCAATAACTACTGGGGTGTGTTTGCGTCGCTTGTGATCACGGTGTTTCCGTTCACTTTCCTGCTGACGCTGTCTTACGTGACCGGGATAGATCCCGCACTGGAACGTGCCGCTGCGACACATGGTGCCGGAAGCTGGCAACGCTTTCGTTTCGTTATGCTGCCGCTGCTGGTTCCTGGACTTGTCGTAGCCTCATGTCTGACATTTGTGCAGGCGTTTGCTGTGTTTCCATCAGCGGTGTTGCTTGGCGCGCCATCAGGGCCGACGCGTGTCATTTCCATTGCCGCAGCGCAGGCAGCTTTTGAGCAGTATGATGACTCCATGGCCTCCTCTATCGCCATGATAATGGCAGTGGTTCAGCTTCTGGTTGTCGGTGCTCTGCTTGGTGTGCGCTCGTTATTTTACCGCGGTTCGACCGCTGGCGGGAAAGGCTAAACCATGATCCGCGATACATCTGCACTTTCCAAACTTTGGATCACTGTTGTTTGGCTTGTCACCGGCTTCTTCGTTCTCAATGTATTGGCCGTCATAACCGCGGTCGTAGTTTCAAGTTTTGGAACGCGATGGCTTGGCACATGGTTGCCGGATGCGTTTACGACACGCTGGTATGCGGCTGCTTGGGCAGAGTTCCAGCTTGATCAGGTCCTTCTTGTTACCTTTCAGGTTGTGTTTGCCGTTGTCATTTTGTCAGGCTTTCTAGGTGTTACTGCAGCCTATGCTATGGCACGCCGCGACTTTCCCGGTAAAAAGCTGGTACTGCTGATCTTCCTGCTGCCATTGTTGGTGCCACCAATCACTTTCGGTATTCCGCTGGCAACCGTGCTCTACAAGTTTGGTGTTGGTGGTACTTTCTGGGGCGTTGTTCTCGCCAATCTGGTTCCCACCGTGCCTTTTGTTATTCTGGTCATGGTGCCATTCATTGAGCAGATTGATCCCAAAATTGAAGCAGCGGCGCGCGTGTTTGGTGCGGGTACGTTCAAACTGTTTTTGTATGTGCTGTTGCCAATGCTGACACCTGGTATACTGGCTGCAATGCTGCTTGTGCTGGTGCGCACGGTCGCCATGTTTGAGTTGACCTTCCTGACTGCCGGACCAACATCGCAAACCCTTGTGGTCGCGCTCTATTATTCAGTCTTTGCGGCTGGTGTCCGTTCTGTACAATCCATCGATGCAATGGCGGTGATTTACATGATCACGTCGTTGATCTGGCTGATTTTGGCACTGCGTTTCGTCAATCCGACACAGATCGTTGCCCGCAGCCGTCAATCCTCAGCGCATTGATCGATCATATTATTTGGAGTGCATGATGAAAATTACTGCGATCGAAACGGTGCAGCTTCCACATCTCAATAATATCCTTTGGGTTCAGATTCATACGGATGAAGGGATCATTGGTCTGGGAGAAACGTTTCGCGGAGCTAATGCTGTGGCGGCTTATATTCATAGTGATATTGCACCGCAGCTTATTGGCCAGAACCCGCTGGAAATTGATCGTATATCGAAGCTTCTGCTGGAGCCTTATGTCGGTTTTCGTTCGTCTGGCGTCGAAATTCGCGCGGCTTCCGCAATCGATATTGCGCTGTGGGATATTTTCGGAAAGCTGACTGGCCAGCCGATCCACCAGTTGCTGGGCGGGCTCTCACGCCAGTCTATCCGTACTTACAATACCTGCGCTGGTTACACCTATAACAAGAGTGGTGCGCGCCGCTATATTGGCGATCAGGATAAGGCGCAGGAAGGTCCCTATGAGGACCAGCTTGCCTTCCATCGTGATGCAGGGGCGCTGGCTGAAAGCCTTCTGTCAGAAGGTATAACTGCAATGAAAATCTGGCCGTTCGATCCTTTTGCGGTCGCAAATGGCGGTAATTTCATTCATGCCACTGACCTTGATAAGGCGCTGCTGCCGTTTCGCCAGATCCGCGATGCGGTTGGCGATAAAATGGAAATCATGGTTGAGTTTCATTCTATGTGGGATTTGACCTCTGCACTTGCCATAGCAAGAGAACTCAAGCCATTTCGTCCTTTTTGGTCGGAAGATCCGATCAAAATGACAAATCCACAGTCGCTGGCCGTTTACGCGGAGCGCTCAGGCATTCCTGTCTGTGCCAGCGAGACAATGGCAACTCGGTCCCAATATCTTGATGTGTTGCGGGCTGAAGCATCCGATTATGTGATGCTTGATATTTCATGGTGTGGGGGGCTTTCGGAAGCTAAAAAAATCGCCACTATGGCCGAAGCTTTTCAGCGGCCGATTGCGCCGCATGATTGCACTGGACCCGTGGTCTTTGCAGCCTCCATTCATTTGTCGCTTAATGCCCCCAATGCCATTTATCAGGAGTCGGTGAGGGCTTATTACACCTCGTGGTATCGTGATCTTGTTACTGTCATGCCGCGAATTGAAAATGGCATAATTTACCCGTTTGAGGGTGCAGGGCTGGGATTGGAGCTTTCGGATTTTGTGCTCAAACACCCTGATGTCATTCGTCGAAGCACTGGGGCGCAGTGATGGGTCCATTTAAATGCATAGCGGATTTACGCGGGCAGCTGATGGAAAGTCCTGTTTGGGATGATCGTCGGAAAACGCTGTTTACCTGCGATATTAATGGGCGCAAAATCTATGAGATTGATCTTGAAAAAGGTCCGTTGCGCGAATGGGCGTTTGAAACAGAAGTGCCATGTGTGGGGCTTGCCGAAAGTGGTAAGTTGGTTGTCGCACTGGCGCGCGAAGTGATCCTCTTCAACCCTGAAACAGGAGAGCGCCAAGCTCTCTGGAGCGGTTATACTGAGCCGGAAACCTCGCGCCTCAATGATGGCAAGGTCGCACCTGATGGCGCGTTCTGGATCGGCAGTATGGATGCTCGTCCTGAACGCGAGGCAATTTCCAACCTCTATCGTGTCACCGCCGATGGCCACACGCAGATAAAAGCGGAAGGCTTTGAAATATCCAACGGACTGGCATGGTCTGCCGAAGGAAAAACCATGTTTCATACAGATTCACGCGGTCCATGGATTGATCGCTACGACTTTGATGCATCTACGGGCGATATTTCGGCTCGCAAGCGCATCCGTGTTCTGGACGAGCAGACTGGCAGGCCGGATGGTGGCGCATGTGACATTGAAGGCCATTATTGGAGCGCTGGTGTTTCAGCCGGGGTGCTCAACCGTTTCGACCGTGACGGCGCTTTGCTTGAGAGCGTTGCAGTGCCAGTTCCTTCGCCGACAATGCCATGTTTTTGTGGGCCGGATTTAACCTTGATCGCTGTGACATCGCATCGCCTTGGTGGTTCAGACAGTCCGCAATCGGGTGGTGTACATCTTGCAAAATCTCATGTTGCGGGCGCAAAAATTGCACGCATGAAGGGAGTGTGAAGCGATGAAACATATTCTTCTCACGGGCGCCTCTGGAAATCTTGGTCGAATGCTGGCTCCAAAACTGGTAAATGCAGGCTATCGGTTGCGCCTATCGGACATTGAGCTTTTCCCGGATGAATTGCCACATGGTACTGAATTTATTCAGGCTGATCTGAGCAATGCAGAAGCGGTGGCAGACCTTGTTGATGGCACTGATGCTGTGCTGCACTTTGGTGGTATCAGTGTTGAGAAATCTTATGACCTGATCGCTCAGGCTAATCTTCTGGGTGTCACACATATATTTGAGGCTGCCCGCCCTGCGCGGCAGCGCGTTGTATTTGCGAGTTCCAATCATACGATTGGATTTTATACTCGCAACGAGTTGTTGAATGCTGACGCGGCTTTTCGTCCGGATGGATATTATGGTCTCTCCAAAGCCTATGGCGAGATGCTTGGGCGCATGATGTTCGACAAGCACGGTATTGAGAGCGTGCATCTGCGTATCGGCTCGTGTTTGCCAAAACCGGCCGAAGCCCGGCATCTGGCGACATGGCTGTCGCATGATGATCTGGTTCGGTTATTGATTGCGGCGGTCGAAGCACCACGCACCGGCGTTGCAACGGTCTGGGGCATTTCCGCCAATCGTGATCGCTGGTGGGAAAATGATGATGCTGCGCTGATTGGCTATTTACCGCAGGATGATGCATCGCGATTTGGCGTATTGGCTGAAACCGGCGATCCAGTATCCCGTCGCTTTCAGGGTGGAACTTTCACTGCGCATGATTATTCCCGCACGGATTAACGCTTATGGTGATTGAACTGGCTGCTTATGATTATCGCCTGAAAGTGGACCCAAGGCATGGTGCGACCATACTCTCGGCGGAATGGCAGCATCCTGATGGCGATCAAATGCCGCTCTTGCTGTCGCTTGATCAGCCTGAGGCAGGATTGAAAGCTGGCTGCTTTGTCATGGCACCTTTTGCCAATCGTGTTGATGGCGGAAAATTCGTGCTCAATGACCGGCCAATACAGTTGCCGGTCAATGCACCGGACGAAGCTATGGCAATTCATGGCTTTTCGCGAGACAGGCAATGGCAATGCACATCGGTACGCGATGATCGGGTCCTGATGACGGATATGGTTGCTGGAAGCCAGCATCCTTACAGTTACCACCTTGAACAGCAAATCTCGATTTTACCCCAGGGTATTCGGGTATCGCTTTTTATTCGCAATGAAAGTCTGCTGCGACTGCCATTCGGCCTTGGACTTCACCCATGGTTTGAAAAGACACCGGGTGCAACGCTGGAGTTTTCATCTGGTGGCGCGCCACGGCCTGACACACGTGGACTGCCGGAGGGGAGTGCTGTTTTGATGGCAGGATTTGAACCGGGTTGTCCGACGCGACTTAGTGTTCTGCCATTTATCAACAGCTGTTTTTCAGGCTGGAACAGCCGTGAGGCTCTGATCAAATGGCCGGAAAGATCTACAGCGCTCATGTTGAGAGCGGAAGGTGCATTGAAACACCTTCATGTCTTTAATCCTCAGGACCGGGCAGTTTTTTGCGCTGAACCCGTCAGTCATTTGCCGGATGCCGTAAACCGGCCCGCACTTGGTAAAGATGCCGGCATGACCATTCTAAGCCCCGGAGAAAGCCTTACCGGTGGCGCTTTTTTCTCTGCCTTCGCTCTTCAAAACAGCACGGTGGAGCCTCTTTCGGGAAGGACATAATATGAGCAGGAAGATATATAGCGATCTGCGTTCAGCACGCTGGATGTTGCCCGACGATCAACGTTCGTCCGGTCATCGCTCCCGAACGATGCAGATGGGCTACGATCCTGTCGATTGGGAAGGCAAGCCGATTATTGCCATCATCAATACATGGTCGGATGCTCAGCCGTGTCATGCGCATTTTAAAGACAGGGTAGAATGGGTCAAACGAGGCATTCTTCAGGCGGGGGGCTTTCCGCTTGAGCTTCCGGCACTCTCCTTGTCTGAGAGCTATGTAAAGCCGACCACTATGCTTTACCGAAACATGCTTGCGATGGAGACTGAGGAGCTTTTGCGTTCGCATCCGGTGGACGGTGCGGTGCTTATGGGGGGCTGCGACAAGACAACGCCTGCTCTTATCATGGGCGCAACAAGCGCTGGGCTTCCATTCATTTTTCTACCCGCAGGGCCGATGCTGCGCGGCAACTACGCGGGTAAATTTCTTGGTTCCGGTACGGATATGTTCAAGTTCTGGGACGAGCGGCGTGCAGGTACGATAGGCAAAGAGGAGTGGCAGGGTATAGAGGGCGGAATTGCTCGCAGCTATGGCCATTGTATGACCATGGGCACGGCTTCTACCATGACGATTATCGCTGAAACCATGGGGCTGACATTGCCCGGTGCGTCGTCCATTCCCGCACCTGACGCCAATCACCAACGTATGTCCACACAATGTGGTCGCCGTATAGTTGAAATGGTATGGGAAGATCTCACGCCTGATCAGATTATCACACCAGCGGCCGTCAAAAATTCGGTGATCGTTGCCATGGCGACGGGATGTTCGACCAATGCGATTATTCATCTGATTGCTATGGCGCGTCGTGCCGGTGTTCCGCTTGAACTCGACGATCTTGACCGTATTGGGCGCTCCACGCCGGTCATTGCCAATATCCGGCCATCGGGTTCCAGTTATTTGATGGAGGACTTTTACTATGCGGGTGGTATCCGTGCGCTTGTTAAGCAACTTGCGGATAAGCTGGATACGTCTGCAATCACTGTGACGGGAAAGCCGATCACAGATGGTCTGGAAAATGTTCAGGTTTTCAACGATGATGTCATCCGGCCTTTGTCCAATCCGGTTTACCATGAAGGTTCACTTGCCGTGCTTAAAGGTAATCTGTGCCCTGATGGTGCTGTGATCAAACCTGCTGCCTGTGATCCTAAATATCATAGGCATACTGGTCCGGCACTGATCGCAGACAGCTATCCTGAACTCAAAAAAATCATTGATGATCCAGATTATCCGCTCACACCTGAAACCGTGCTCGTATTGCGCAATGCTGGTCCGCAGGGTGGTCCGGGCATGCCGGAATGGGGTATGATTCCGATGCCCAAAGCACTTCTTAAACTTGGTTTGCGGGATATGGTACGGATTTCCGATGCGCGTATGTCTGGAACCAGTTTTGGTGCCTGTGTCTTGCATGTTGCGCCTGAATCCTTTGTTGGCGGTCCGTTAGCCTTGCTTAAAACTGGCGACATGGTTGAGCTCGATATTCCGGCACGCAGTCTCAACATGCTTGTGCCTGAAGATGAATTAGGTGCCCGCCGCGCTGCGTGGATCGCACCGGAGCCCAAATATGAGCGTGGCTATGGCTTTGTATTTTCCAAACATGTCGAGCAGGCCGATAAGGGCTGTGACTTTGATTTTCTTAAAACTGAATTTGGTCGTCCGGTTGACGAGCCAGTGATCTATTAAGGATGCCCTGTGATGGACTACATTCTCTCAGAAGAAACCCGTTCTAAACTCAAAAAAGTCTCGACTGCATCTGTTGCTACCGCTCTTTATAAGCGCGGGCTGCGCAATCAGTTTATTCAAGGGGCGGTGCAGGTCGCACGCAAGCCGGAAAATATGGTGGGACAAGCCTTCACGCTGCGCTATATTCCAGCTCGTGAAGACCGCAATCCGATTACTGTTTTCCGCAATCCGGATCACAAGCAACGCGTGGCAATAGAGACCTGTCCGCCTGGATGCGTATTGGTTATGGATGCGCGAAAGGATGCGCGTGCAGCCACTGCCGGCTCCATTCTGGTAACGCGTCTGGCCCTACGCGGTGCGGCGGGAATTGTGTCTGATGGCGGCTTTCGGGATGTCACTGGCATTGGCGAACTTAAAATGCCTGCTTATTGCGCCAAAGCATCCGCGCCAACAAATCTGACCCTACACGAGGCGATCGACATTAATGTGCCGATTTCCTGTGGCGATGCTGCGGTGTTTCCCGGTGACGTTCTCGTTGGTGATGCGGACGGAGTGATGGTTATACCGGCGCATTTAACGGAAGAGATTGCAGATGAATGCGCAGGAATGGAGGTGTTTGAAGATTTTGTTCTGGAAGAAGTGATAAAAGGAGCGGCCATCATTGGTCTTTACCCTTGCACCGACGAGACAATTGCTAAGAAGTTTGACGACTGGCGACGACACAACAAACGCTGACGTTTGAAAGGAGATGTACTGCTGAACACGACTTTAATTCTGATCATATCCCGTTAACGCCTCGAACAATAACGTTAACGGCAGATTTATTCTGTTTCACAGACTTGTATCAAGTTTCGGCGTCATGACCTCGAACATAGGCAGTGAGGCCGCACCAAGTGCCGCAGTAAATTGGCCTGTTTGCCCGCGAAGTACACGGGGTATGGTTCGTGCACTTCTGTTCGCAACGGATATAGGCAGTTCACCCATCTGCGAGATAAGCGCATCAATAACAGGATCTGGCAGCATTCCTCCGAGAATCACGGTCTCGGGGTCCAGTATATTTTCAATAATTGCAATCATTTGAGCGAGATGTTTGGCAGCATCGCTTAACCATTCAAGGATCAATGGATTTTTTTTGCGTAGCAGTTCTTCGAGCGTTTCAGAACTGACATCAATCAGTCCGGCCTTCGCCAAAGTTTCTTTTAGAGCATGTGCTGACGAGTAGGTTTCGAGGCATCCATGCTGGCCGCAGGAACACAGCCTTCCATCCGGCACAATGGAAATATGCCCTATTTCACCAGCATTACCAAAAGCGCCCCGAAAAGGTGCGCCGTCCTGTATCATGCCAAGGCCGATACCAGCTCCAAAATAGATCATTGCGAAGTTTGAAATTGCTCGACCCGCACCAAAAAGCCGCTCACCCACTGCCGCAGCATTTGCATCATTTTCAACGAGAACAGGTTCATCAAACGCTGAACTTAAAACTGCCGCAGCATCGATGCCTGCCCAGCCGGGTAGCGTCGTAGGGCCGACTGACGTCATACCTTCGATGCCAAAAGGGCCAGGCATCACGACCCCTATACCAAGAAGCCGTGCATCAAATTCGGATTTGATCTTGTCGATTTCGATTCGGAGTTGTGAACAAAGTGCAGTTGGTCGCGTGTCGCGTACCAATTGTATCTGCTGCTTGCGCGGGACACCAGAGAGATCAAGGACTGTCGTCACGATATGAGATGAACCCATTTCGATTCCGATTGTGATTGCCCCGGAAGGATTGACGGCAAACTGGATTGGCGGTTGGCCGCGACCAGTCTTTAATCTGCCAAGCTGCATCAGAAGATTTTCTGCGACCAGTTCATCAACAATATTGGCGATAGCCTGAGCTGTCAGATGCGTCAAACGAGCGATGTGCATGCGTCCGACGGGACCATGACGGCGTACAACATCCAACACAACGCGACGGTTATGGTCCCGGATTCGTTCAGGATTTTTCCCCAAAGTGATGGGGTGCGTGTCGGGATGCGCTATGGTTGGTGAGTCCGCCGCTTTCGATTTCATGCCGCCTCCGAATTGCCTTGGATCTAGATAACCCGCACGACTTTTAACAGCAATATATTAATTCAACTAAATTATCTTATTGACAAATGGGTTGCAAAATAGAAGCCTAAGCGAGGGCAAAAATTGTCTTGTCGGTACTTGAAAGGCTTTTGCCGAACATGCCGGCGGTGAGGATGCGTCACGAAAAGTGAAGCAATGGTGGAACCGGCAGGTCGATGACCTGCCCATACCTTGTTCGGGCACCAGAGGGTCTGAGCAACGGGGAGGTCGAAAGCAAATGGGTAAATTGCTACTTGCTGGTCTTGTGGCCGGTCTGAGTTCAATCGCAATCAATGCTGCACAGGCAGTTGAAATCGAATATTGGCAATATGTTTTTGAATCACGTGTTAAGACGATGGACACGCTGATCGAGAATTTCGAGAAAGCCAATCCTGATATCAAAGTCAAGCAGGTTACATTTCCTTATGACGATTATCAGACCCGCGTGATCGCGGCGAAAATGGCTGGTAAAAGCCCAGATGTGATGCAGCTTTTCTACGGTTGGCTGGATAAATTTGCTGCTGGTGGCATTTTGCAGCCATTGCCACAGGATGCATTCCCGCACGACAAGATCGAGAGCGAGTTTTTCCCGATTGTTGGTGCGATGAAGCGTGATGGTGAATATTACGGTTTACCGACAGCTGTGCGCTCGCTGGCGCTGTTCTACAACAAGAAGCTGTTTGAAGAAGCTGGTCTTGATCCGAACAATCCGCCGAAAAACCTTGAAGAATTGCTCGAATATGCACAGAAAACCACCAAACGTGATGGTTCAGGCAATCTTTTGAGCGAAGGTATCACGCTGGATATGCCAGGTCAGGACCTGCATTGGTATCGTGAAGTGCTGGTGCGTCAGTTCGGTGGCCAGCCTTACAGCGATGATTACACCAAGGTTGCCTATAATGACGAAGCCGGTGAAAAGGCTTTGCAGTTCTACACTGACTTGCAGACCAAATATAAGGTCGGTGAAGTTAAGTTCATGGACGAAGGTCATGCCGCATTCCGCGCCGGTAAAGCCGCGATGACTGTTGACGGCACTTTCCGTCTTGCCGCTTTCAGAACCATTGAAGGTTTTGACTGGGGTGTGACCGAACTGCCAGCGAATGGTGATGGTGTTCGCTCGAACTATGCCAGCTATTTTGCCAATGGCATCAGTGCATCGACCAAGGGCGAAAAACTTGTCGCTGCTTCCAAGTTCCTGAATTACATTTCTTCTCCGGAAGCAATGGAAATCTGGCTTAAAGGCGTTGGCGAGTTGCCTGCACGCCGCTCGGCAGCTTTGACAGAGACCAATCTGGCAGATCCGATTTATGGGCCATTCCTCAAAGGTTTGGAATACGCGCATACAACGATGTTCAAGGATGAGCTGAAACAGCGCCAGATCATCGTTGATATGTCCAATCGCGTAATTCTGCAAAACCAGCCGGTTAAGGATTCCATCGCGGAAGCTGCCAAAGCAGAACAGGCACTTTTGGACGCTGCGAAGTAAAACTGATCGGGTAGGGCGGTTTGTGAAAGCCGCCCGCTCTGAACTTTAGCAACGCAAGAATTGTTGACCAGTTTTATTCGGCTGTTTGGTTTTGAACCCTGACAGTCTGACTATTTCCTCTCATGGCTACCATGCCTTGCAGCGGCGTCACTTCGCCGAAGGATTTTGACAATGACAATGACGGCTGAACCCGATCATACAGCGCGCAGGCCGTTTGGTTCGCGTCTGACAGATCGCCTGTCGATGAAAACCAGACGTTTGATGTGGGTGTGGAGCTTTTTGGCTCTGCCAATCCTGTTCTATAGCGTTATCCGCTTTTATCCGACGATTGAAGCATTCTGGTTGTCTTTCACAGACTGGGATCTGATGAGCCCGCCCCAGTTTATCGGGATCGGCAATTATGAGAAACTATTTGCCGATCCGGAATTCTGGAAAGTGTTCAAAAACACTTTCATCTATCTGTTGGTTGGCACACCGATCAGCCTGCTCATCGCATTTGTCATTGCTTATTATCTGGATCGTGTCCGGATCATGCATGGCTTTATTCGTGCGCTCTATTTCCTGCCTTATCTGACGACTGCGGCAGCTATGGCATGGGTATGGCGATGGTTCTATCAGCCGGCACCCATCGGCTTTATCAATAATATTCTGAGTTCAATGGGGCTGCCGCAACAAGGCTTTCTGCGGTCAGTGGATCAGGGGCTTTATGCCATTATGGCAACCTCGATCTGGGCGGGCCTTGGTTTTCAGATTATCATATTTATGGCGGGCCTACGCGCGGTGCCAAATACATTCTATGAAGCCGCACGCATTGACGGCCTCGGTGAATGGGCGATCTTACGCAAGATCACTATTCCGCTGCTGAAACCGACCACTGTGTTTCTGGTAGTGTTCTCTTCCATTGGTTTCCTGCGTATTTTCGATCAGGTCTATAACATGACCACCAATGATCCGGGCGGGCCGCTGGGGTCTACAAAACCGCTGGTGCTGATGATTTATCAGACAGCATTTTCCTCCTATGCAATGGGCTATGCGGCTGCGCAAACCATTATTCTCTTCATCATTCTGCTTTGCGTATCGCTGTTGCAGCTCTGGATTCTGAGGGAAAAGAAATGACCGCGACTGCACAAATAAAATCACTGCCGTTTCAGCATTTGAAGCCCGGCCGCATTATCACATGGACATTGCTGTTTATCGGCGGTCTGATCATGATCACACCACTGGCATTCATGTTTTCAACTTCTTTGAAAACCGCCAGTCAGGTCTATGATCTGCGTCTTATACCGGCGGCACCGACTTTACAGAATTATATCACAATTCTTGCTGACGGACGCTTTCTGCGTTGGTTCATGAATTCGATGATTGTTGCTGTTGTGGTGACCTTATCGAACGTGTTTTTCGACAGTCTTGTCGGCTACACACTCGCCAAGTTCCAGTTTCGTGGTCGTTATTTCATCTTCATCGCGATCCTCTCAACATTGATGATCCCAACGGAAATGCTGGTTATTCCGTGGTATCTGATGTCGAGCAAACTGGGCTGGCTCGACAGCTATTGGGGCATCATGTTCCCGGGTATGATGACCGCTTTTGGTACCTTCCTCATGAAGCAATTCTTTGAAGGCGTACCGAATGACTTCCTTGAAGCCGCACGTGTTGATGGCCTCAACGAGTTCCAGATCTGGTGGAAAATTGCCATGCCACTGGTCACGCCTGCCTTGTCGGCGCTGGCGATCTTTACCTTCCTCGGTAACTGGACAGCGTTCTTCTGGCCACTGATCGTTTCTACCAGTCCGGAGCTTTATACGCTGCCGGTGGGACTATCGAGCTTTGCGGTTGAACAATCGATCCAGTGGGAAATGATCATGACTGGCGCAGCTATTGCCACATTGCCTACACTTCTCGTTTTCATGCTGCTTCAGCGCTACATCGTACGCGGTGTTATGCTAGCAGGTCTGAAAGGTTGAACCATGCCTGATCTCGACCCAAAACTATCCGACAAAAGCGTTTTTCCAAATCCGGTTTATAAAGAAACCGTTCTGCGTCCGCTGTTTGATGGTGCCAAGACACATCACGTCGATGGTTTCCGTTGCATTGACCGCGCTCATCTGGTGATGCTTGTTGAAACCGGCATCCTTGAGCACGAACAGGCGGCACAGATTGCTGGTGCATTGCAAGCGATTGATCGTGAGATCAATCCGGCTGAGTTGTCTTATACCGGTGAGGTTGAAGACTTTTTCTTTCTCATAGAGAAGGAACTCAAAGCCCGTATCGGTGCTGATGTTGCAGGGCGATTGCATACTGCACGTTCGCGCAATGATATTGATCACACGCTGTTTAAACTCGGTTTGAAAAAGCACATTGACGTGCTGTTGGAAAAATCACGGCATTTGCTCGACGTGCTGATTGCAGCGGCTGATCGTGAACAGGCGACATTGATTGTGGCCTATACCCATGGCCAGCCTGCACAGCCAACGACATTCGGCCATTATCTGGCAGCAGCAACAGAGGTGCTGATCCGTGATATTGAGCGAATTGAAGCTGCGCGTGCCATTGTCAACCAGTCGCCAATGGGGGCAGCAGCCATCACCACCTCAGGTTTTCCGATTGATCGCCAACGCGTCGCGGAACTGTTGGGTTTTGCTGCCCCTTTACACAATTCTTATAGCTGCATTGCTGCAGTGGATTATGTCACCTCAACCTATTCGGCGCTGGAATTGATGTTCATACATCTTGGACGCCTCATTCAGGACTTCCAGTTCTGGACGAGTTTTGAAGTCGGCCAGATTTATGTGCCAAATGCATTTGTGCAGATTTCTTCAATCATGCCACAAAAGCGCAATCCGGTACCGATTGAGCATATGCGCCATCTATCGACCCAGACTATGGGGCGTGCCCGCACCGTGCTGGATGTGATGCATAATACGCCTTTCACCGACATGAATGACAGTGAAGGTGAAACCCAGCAAATGGGCTACGAAGCCTTTGCCTCTGCCGGTCGTGTCCTTGATCTGCTGGCAGCGTTCATTGAGGCTATCCGCATTGATCCATTGCGCGTTGCGGAAAATATCCGCCGCTCTTGCATTACCATTACCGAACTGGCGGATTCACTGGTGCGTATTGAAGGCCTGTCTTTCCGGCAAGCGCATGAGATCGCAGCCAAAGTTGCTCGTGCGGTGGTCGCCCAAGGTGGCGGATTGGAAAAAGATGGCTTTACGCCGTTCCTGACGGCCTTCCATGAGGCAACGGGACGCGATCCATCTTTCGATCAGGTCAAATTTGAAGAACTGGTTTCGCCACAGCATTTTGTTGCCGTGCGAGACCGTTTGGGCGGCCCGGCACCAAAGCCAATGGGTGAAGCCCTGGCGCATTACCGTGCTGTCGCGCAGGGCTTTACTGACCAAGCCTCAAAACATGCAGCGGTCGAGGCAAAATCTGATCGCGAACTTAATGAAAAATTCAGCGCACTTGCGGAGACACGTTAATGGCAACCATTGAACTTGAAAAACTTGTCAAACGTTACGGCAAAGTCGAAGCGGTTCGCGCAATTGATCTGCAAATTGCCGATGGTGAATTTGTCGTATTCGTCGGCCCTTCTGGCTGCGGTAAATCGACAACTTTGCGCATGATTGCTGGTCTCGAAGATATTTCCGGTGGCAAGCTGAAAATTGGTGGCGAAGTCGTCAATGAGCGTGACCCAAAGCAGCGTAATATTGCAATGGTATTCCAGAACTACGCAATTTACCCACATATGAGTGTGCGCCAGAATATCGGTTTTGGTCTTTATACGTCCAAGCTTTCGAAAGCTGAAAAAGCCAGGCGGATTGAAGAGGTGGGGTCATCCCTGGGGCTGACACCTTATCTTGATCGTCGCCCCGCGGCGCTTTCCGGTGGTCAGCGTCAGCGCGTAGCAATTGGTCGGGCGATGGTACGTAAGCCCTCTGCATTTTTGTTCGACGAGCCACTGTCCAACCTTGATGCGCAGTTGCGTGCGCAGATGCGTATTGAAATCAAGCGTCTGCATCAGAGTCTCAAGACAACTACGGTTTACGTGACCCATGATCAGGTGGAGGCCATGACTATGGCTGACCGAATTGTTGTCATGCGTGATGGTAATATTCTGCAAACTGGCACACCGACCGAGCTGTATGAAAATCCTGTGGATGTTTTCACAGCACGTTTTATCGGTAGTCCGTCGATGAATCTGCTGAAAGGTCGCCGCAAGGGTGATACGGTCGAGTTTGCAGCGGATGGCGATATATTGATCGGTATTCGTCCACATGAGCTGACTGTCGGTGAAACCGGCACTGAAGGTGGTGTGTCGCTGCAGGGTGTAGTGACTGCGGTGGAGCCACTTGGCGCGGAAACTCTCGTACATCTTGATGTGAATGGTGATGTCGTTATTGCAACGGCACCGGGCAAAACCGTGCCTGTTTCCGGCAGTACGCTGCAAGTCTTTGCGCCTGCGGGCAGTCTGTATCTGTTCGATGATAAAACAGAAAAGAGCCTCGGTCGCCTATAATGTCAAAGCAGTTTAAAACCCCCGCAGTCCTGAGTATAGGACGACTTTATTGCGATCTCATTTTCACGGGCCTTGAGGCATTGCCACAGCTGGGGCGTGAGGTATTCGCACGTGATATGAAAATTGTAGCTGGCGGCGGTGCCTTCATTTCCGCCGCCCATTTCGCTCATATTGGCCGCTCGGTTGCGCTGGTCGCGCGGCTCGGTACGGACAGTCTCTCGCAGGGTCTAACGACTGATTTGACTATCGATGGTCTTGATCTGCGCTTTCTGGAAACTTCTGAAAATGCAGGGCCGCAGCTAACGGTCGCTAGTGTTATAGGCAATGATAGGGCGTTTCTTTCGCGCAGAGCAGGGACAGCGCATCCTTCCACACTCGAAGACGCTTTGGCCTGGAAAAATGCAAAGCACTTGCACATTGCAGAATATGCAACACTGCACGAAATTCCTGATCTGATAGCAAAAGCAAAAGCTGCCGGTTTGACGATATCCCTTGATCCAAGCTGGGATGAAACACTTATCTACAGTGATAATTTCCTGAAAAACTGTGTTGGCGTGGATGTTTTTCTCCCAAATAGCGAAGAAGCAGAAGCAATCACCGGCGAGAGTGATCCGAGCAAAGCGCTCGATATCCTATCTGAACACTTTCCGCTGGTTGTCCTGAAGACGGGAGCCGAGGGCGCTTGGGTGCGTTTTGACAAAACCTCAGTTCATTTGCCAGCTCAAAAAGTTGACGTCGTTGATACCACAGGCGCTGGCGACGCTTTTAACGCCGGTTTTATTGATCTTTGGATCGAGGGACGTTGCGCTTTGGATTGTCTGGAAGCTGGCGTCAGACGTGGTAGTCTGGCTGTTCAGGCAGCAGGCGGTGCTTCGATTTTGCAGGGTTAAACCGCGAAAATTATTGGTCTAATGATGAGGTCTTCGATGACTACGATATCCTTTATGCGGCGAGAAACGATAGAAGCGGGATCTGTTGTTTCTCGCGTTTTGAACGAAGAAGCAGCTACAATAGCTGAGATCAAGCGTATTTATGATCAGCTCAAGCCACGCGTTATTACAACGGCTGCGCGGGGATCGTCGGATCATGCAGCTTCTTTTTTTAAGTATCTGTTCGAAATCAGCGTAGGCATACCTGTCGCGTCGATTGGCCCCTCAGTAACTTCTGTCTACAACAGTCGCTTGCAATTGCATGATGGTTTGCATTTTACTGTTTCGCAATCAGGTGCGAGTCCTGACATTGTTGCTTTGCAGAAGGCGGCTAAACAGGGTGGAGCTGTTACTGTAGCAGTGGTCAATGTGATTGATAGCGCATTGGCAAGTCAGGCGGACATCGTTTTAAACCTGCACGCCGGTAAAGAGCAAAGCGTCGCAGCGACCAAATCCTGTATAGCCGGTGCCGTAGCGCTTGCTGCTATTACCGCAGAAATCAGCGGAGATGCTGGGCTGAAACAAGCATTGGCAAAACTCCCGGAAGCTCTGGAGAAGACAACGACTGCGGGAATTGATGGTGATCTTGTTTCCTATCTCGCTGCCGTTGAAAGCATGTATATGGTTGGCCGTGGCACCGGCTTTGCGGTTGCACAAGAAGCCGCGCTCAAAGCCAAAGAAACCTGCGGGTTTCATGCGGAGGCATTTTCCCTTGCAGAAGTAATGCACGGTCCAATCCGGTTGGTACATAGTGATTTTCCCGTGCTCGCATTCCTCCATCAAGATGCAGCCTACGATGCCGGTAAGCAAGCGATAGATCGTCTTATTGGAATGGGGGCAGACGTCATCACAATCGGCGAGAATGCTGGCACAGAAAAGAGCATCAAGATCACGTCTACAGGCAGCGGATTGATCGACCCATTGGTTGGTCTCGGCGCCTATTATCGCCTGATCGAAGAAGTTGCACAGGCTCGTGGATTAAATCCGGATACGCCGATGAACCTTCGCAAAGTCACGCAAACTATATAAATTGAGTATTATATTCTCCGTTCGGTTACCAAGTGCAAATACTGCCAAATCAAGGTCACCGGAAGGGTGTCCATCAAGCAGATCTAAAAGCCGGTTTTAAATTGAAGGAATGATAATAAGGACCGGTATGCTTCATGCAGGTCCCTATTTTCTTTGTTTATTTATCCATTGGTCCGTTTTATAAAATTAAACTGAAAGGCAATTTCGTTCGTATTATATATTGATACGGAAATTATAAGTCATTGTTTTATCTATTATTTTTTGTTTATATATCAAAATATATCTCCAGCGTATCTATGCCATTATTGCTGGTCGTTCGAGCGTGATTGATTTCAATCAAAGGCTTAATATGATCATCTGTTAATATACATAAGGTAGTCTACTGACGGCTGAGGTTTGCTGTTGGTAAAATGTTGAGCGCGATTGAAGCTGGGCTTTCTTGGAGTCGCAGTTGTTTTACATACGCAGCAGGATTATAAACTAACTGGGCGCTGCATATTTCAATCGTTTGGTCCCTACAGTTTCTGTGGGAGCCTGAGCAGGCAAAGTGTGCAATAATGAAACAGCCGATCGATAATGTCGTCGAGACGACGTCGCTTCCCATTGAGGGAGCTAAGGCAACAATACTTGGTAATGATACGTCTCTTTTCGTTACAAAAGAGGTAGAAACGATCCGCAGTAGCCAAAGGCACGGCTGGCAAGAGCTATTTGCTGCGCATACACTCGAGCACCCTCATGAAAGTTCTCATCATTCGGTTCCTTTCTTTTGGTTGAGTATGGGTCTAAGCGATACGCAAGTGCATAGGAGCATTTCAGGGCAAGAAGAGCTTGCGGTGCTACCTGCTTATTCTATCAGCATTGCAGAGCCACTCACTCCGGTTGATTGCGTTATCGGCAATGAAACAGAGGCCGTACACGTCTTTTTGAGGCCTGAGCTGTTGCACGAAGTCGCATATGAGCTGTTTGAAACTGGTCCCGATAGGCTTTCACTTTCGCCGGTATTTGGCGAAAAAAGCGCCAGCTTGAGCTGGCTTTTGCGCTCGATCAAGCAATCCCTGAACGAGCCTTATCATCTTTCTCAACTTAAAATCGACTACATGTCTCGTGCGCTTTGTGCAGATTTGCTGGCCAAATATTCCGTCACATCAACGGTTGCAATCAGGTCTGAGCGGCTGAGTGGGCTGACCTCCAGGCAAATGCGCAGGGTTGATGAATATATTATCGAACACCTCGGTCACGATATACATATCAGTGAGCTCGCTTCTCTGTGTGCTATGGGGCGCACGACGTTCCATCAGCGTTTCAAAACGACAATGCATATGACGCCCTACCAATATGTTATGCGGTTACGCGTTAGCAAAGCTAAGGAAATGCTTGGCACTTCAAACTTGCCGCTTGCCGAGATTGGCTTCGCCTGTGGTTTTTCTGATCAGGCACACTTCGCGACGCTATTTAAACGTTTAGCTGGGTCCACGCCTGCCTCGTTCAGGCGTGCTGCGGCATAACTTATTGCATGTACTACGTTTTTCGCAAGGCGCATGGATAACACTCGTTACATATTATTGTACTTTTTTAAAAATGTATGAAGTTTTATGCAATTATTTTTGTTGATTCAATCATAAAAGTGCATGGAATTTAAAGCAAATACCCACCTGATGGTAGCTTGATATGTGGAGTGAATATTAGACTTAATCTCTATGATGGAGATTAAGTCTAATTTTTGTTCTATTTATTTTAATAGAAATGGTTTGATTCCTAACTTTTTCTACAGAGTTATTTAGGGTGGCCTTGGGTAAGGATTTTCTTCCATGTCGCCTCAGAAACACCAAAATCAATTCACTGCTATCGGCCGCCACCATTTGACTTGTATGCTCAGTGTTTCTGTAATCGTTCTTGCGGCGACGGCAACTCCAGTAATTGCACAACAGATCCGAGTTACTGCAGGTCAAGAGCGTATTATCGAGAATTCGGATGCGCATGCGCATGCGCATACGACTTCCGCGAACGGTCAACTGGATGCACCGGCCGTCTGGGTTACAAATGGTACTTTGAACATAACAAATTCGGACATCGATCTTGTGAGTGAAGGTCGCGCTGCGGAAGCATTGCGCGTTGAAAGCTATCGCTCCTCTGCTCCGAGTACTGTCAGAATCGTCGGTGAAGAAGGTAAGGCAGCGCGCCTCGTTGCAACTGGCGCAGCTGGTAACGTAGTTAATATCTACGGTGATGGGTCGTCTGTTTATTTGGAAAATGTAGAGATTATCGGTAGCGGAACCGGTCGACGCGGTATTCTCACTATGGATGAGAGCCATTTGTCATTGATTGGCAGCCGTGTCGTGGCGGACGAAGTTGGTATTTCGATGCAGGGTAAATATGGATCGACTTCGGCATCTATATTTGTTGACGATACCAGGATCACAACCACAGCGGGTGCCGGCATTTCAGCGATGAGTGGTACGCTCACCGCAAATAATTTTGATATCCGCACTGGCTGGAACGCTGCTACCAATGCGCCGACAACAAGTCGTGGTGCTTATGGCATTGATGCCAATACAAATAGCGATACAACTCTTTCCATCGGTCGTATTGAGACTTGGGGCGATTATAATAATGGGATTTTTGCAGCCAACAACACGAGCGATACGAGCAAGGTAAAGTTGCGTGCGGATGGGGTGGACATCGTCACTCATGGAACGAACGCCACTGGGATTGAAAATATAAATGTACGTTCAGTTATCAATGGCGGTAGCATTCTTACTTATGGCCTGGGTGGACATGGTGTCGCTGCTGGCAATGGTGGTGTGAACAGCTGGGCGCCTTCGCATGTCACGATTTCCGGCACTAAAATCACGACCGAAGGTGAAAGCGCCTATGGGTTGGTTGCAACAACGCGGTCGACAATAGATGCCAGTGGGTTGATTATAAAAACCAGCGGTGAAAGTGCCATAGGTGCGCGTAGTCATGGTACAGGGCGGATACTTCTGTCGGGTGGAACATCGATTACGACATCCGGTGATTATGCGCATGGAGCCGCCGTCACATTTGGCTCACATATGGATATTTCTGATACGAGTATCGTTACCACTGGCGAGAATGCTGCTGGCATATATTTGCTTGGCTATAATACGCCGGAGAATGTCACTCCTGTTACAAACCACATCAATAGCGTTGATGTGGCAAATTCAACGGTTCATGTAGCGCAAGGCCCTGCGCTACGCGTGGGTGGCGGAGGTAGCAGCACATTTAACCTCAAGAATACCAGCGTTAGCGGTAAAGGCGATGATGCACTTTTGTTCTCCAGCGCGGATTATATCTATAATGATGGCACCAACATCATTCCTATGCCTGTTGGAACAGCAAGTGTGAATGCGGAAGGCTCCCTGCTTGAAGGTGATATTCTTGTTGCCAGTGGAGCAGTTAATTTCGATCTTCGTGATGGAAGTTTATTGTCAGGGGCTGCGCGCGAAAGCGATACTGGCACTATGCTCGACAAACTGTCGCTAGACAACACAAGTGCCTGGGAAATTACCGGTTCATCCATCATTAACACGCTGGACAGCGCCGGTACAATTTCATTTACTTCACCCAATGAGGATGAATTTAAGACGCTGATAGTGAAAGGCGATTTCACGTCTGACGATAGCCTGTTTGTCCTCAATAGCAAACTCGGAGATGACGTTTCTAAGACGGATCGTCTGATTTTTGAGGGGGCTGTTGACGGTATCAGCCGGGTGAGCGTTAATAATGCCGGTGGTCTTGGCGCACAAACAACAGGCAATGGGATTATGCTTGTCGATGCCAGTCAGGCAAGCAGTGGAGCTTTTGTGCAGCAGGGGCGTATTTCAGCGGGTGCGTATGACTATACGCTTTACGCTGGGGATTCCTCTGGTACGTTTGACGGACAATGGTATCTGCGCTCCACTTATAACCCGACTCCAGATCCAGACCCAGAACCTGATCCAAAGCCCAACCCGGATCCAGATCCAGATCCAAAACCGGAGCCTAAGCCCGATCCAGAGCTTCCGGACTATCGCTCGGAAGTGCCGCTTAGCATGGTCGCTCCTGTTCTTGCTTCCCGGTTTGGTTTAGCTATGCTCGGTACATATCACGATAGGCGGGATACAATTGATCTGAATGCATCAGCCTTCTGGTTCCGCGCGTTTGGTGAACATGGAAATGCTGGCACTGCGTCTGGTAGCACTGAGCAACACCTCGCGGACTTTTATCGTGATGGTGCTTCCTATAGTTACACATTAGGAGGCTTCCAGGCTGGTGGAGATTTGTATCGTGGTGAGCGCGCGAATGGTTCGCTTGATTTTCTGGGATTATTCGTAGGTGTTGGTCGTGCTGAGGCCGACGTTGACCGCGTCTATGGTGGTAAAGCCGGTGACCTGTCGATGAATGGTTATAGCTTCGGTGGTTATTGGACCCATCTTGATCATACTGGCTGGTACACTGACGCTGTCATTCAGGGAACACGTTACGATCAGGTGCATAGCAGTTCGGTCGACAATGTTGGTATGCAAACAGCAGGATGGGGTTTTATCTCCTCTCTCGAAGGCGGATATCGTTATGCACTCAATGATGGGTGGACTGTTGAGCCTCAGGCTCAGCTTATCTACCAGCATGTTTCGCTGGATGATACATCAGATCAGTTTGGCCAGATTTCCTTCGCCAGCAATGACATTGTTTATGGTCGTATTGGCGCAAAAGTTTCTCGCGATTGGAAAGCTGAAGATGGCCGACGCTATTCAGCATGGGCGCGTGTCAATATCTGGCATACTATGGGTGATAAGGCAAAAACGAGTTTTTCTAATCTTGAAGGCAACAATCGCGTGACACTAGGCAGTGACCTTGAGGGAACCAGAGGGCAAGTCGGTTTCGGGTTTTCCGGCCAGTTGACTGAACAGGTTTCTCTGTTTGCCAGTGGTGATTATAGCCGCAACCTTGGTCACAATGGTATCAAAAATGATAGCATCTCTGGTCGGGTTGGCTTCAAGATGAAGTGGTAAATCTCCATTCCTGCATCCGGCAGCGCCCCCCGTCAGGGATGCAGGGGTCGTCTCCTTCGCGGACACCGCGAGGGAGACGTATATTATTTAACTTGTGAATAGATCACGGCATATATCGATCCTAAGCCAAAGAACTAAATTCGACCGGCTTCGACGATGGAAGATGTCGCCGCAACCATTGGTAATGAAATTCAGTCCTTGTGTTTGCAAACCGCGAATGGCTTTGGTGTCAATATTGAAGCAGTCCTGCCTGAAGGATGCATTCCTTATCCGGCTACGATCAATCATCCGGCACAGGTCGATATTGCAGTAGACGCAGCCAAAGCGGCTACAGATGCGGGCCTTGTCAATGCAGACATGAAGCCAACAATGGCGGCAGAAGACTTCGGCTTTATCCTGCGCAAGGTGCCGGGGGCATTCATGTTCATTGGTAATGGTGACAGCGCATCACTGCACAGCTCAGAATATGACTTTGATGATAAAGCTATACCATTCGGTGTTGCATATTGGCTGAACCTCGTGAAGAAAGTGTTAGTATAACATGCTCCAGCACGAGGTGTGCTCCATTTAAAGGAAGCAGCTGCCGCGTTGGGTGTCCACAGTAATGGTTTTAAAGTGCATCTGTGGACTATCGCTATTGGTTCATAGTCAATCTGTCACGAGACTAGAGTTTGCCAAATTGCACGACAAATTGACTAATGCCAGATGCTAGAAATTGAACTGCAAGGCAAGTTAAAAGAAACCCCATAATTTTCGTCACCGCTTGCATGCCGTGATCACCGAGAAATTTTTCAATCCAGTTGGATGATAGCAAGCCAATATAGGCGATGATGGACATGATAGCGACACCGATAGCGATCACAGCATGGCCAAATATACTATGATCACTTGGGATCTGGGATGAGAAACCCATAACAACAGCTATAGAGCCGGGGCCCGCCAAGCTTGGCATGGCAAGAGGTGAGAATGAGTAATCGAGATCCGCTTTTTTAATGTCTGCGGGATCTGCGTCCACCTCAGAGGAAGTGTCTTCGCCAGAGAAAATCATGCGTAAGGCTAATATCATTATGATTATACCGCCAGCGACACGAATGCCTGGCAACGATATTCCAAATATTTTGATAATGCCATTGCCCAGCAGCATAAATACAGTAAGGATTAAGAACGCATAAATGCATGTCTTTCTTGCCTGCGCGCGTTTGTTTTCGTCGCTCATGCGCTTGGTCAATGACATATATAAAGGTATGGTCGTCAGTGGATTCATAATTGGCAGAAGACCTATCACCACAATAGACACGTATTTTACCAGATCAGGCACGAAATCCATTTAAAAACCCTTGTATATTCGCCGTGAATATAATTTTTCTTAATTTGTATCGATATTATGAGCGTTACGTAAACCAAAATATCGATCGGTGGCACGATTTTATAATTGCGGTTCTTAATTTTTTTTGAACAGCATTTTATTAGCGCTTTATTTTTTCTGCGCAGATTGATTAATCTAATATTTGGCCTAGGTTATATCAAAATACTCATTGCGGGTTAAATCATACGGGGGTCATGTATGTGCACACGAGTTCTTTGGTCTGATGATAATGGCTTAGTAATAGCCGGTCGAAATATGGATTTTTATAAAGATCTTATGACAAATATATGGACGCAGCCTCGTGGTATTGATAGAAATAACGGTGTTAACGGCGATTTGAAATGGACGTCCAAATATGGAAGTGTGGTCGCTAGCTGTTTCGATATGATCTCTGTTGATGGATTAAACGAAGCTGGACTTGCCGGGCATATTCTGTGGTTGGCGGAGTCGGAATACGGGGAAGTGCATCCAAGCCGGCCGCAGCTTAGTCAGGCGATATGGCTGCAATATTTTCTTGATAATTTTTCAACTGTCGCGGACGCTGTTTCCTGGATCAAGGCGACCAATGTACAAGTCGTGCAGATGGAGGACCCAACAGGTGGCGTTCCACTTGCGCTCCACCTGGCTCTTGAAGATGCTACCGGAGACTCCTGTATCATAGAATATGTTCATGGCAAGCCTGTCGTTTATCATAGTACGGATTACCGTGTAATGACGAACTCGCCTACCTATGATCAGCAATTGGAGTTGGTTAAACAAATTATCGGTTTGGGCGGATCGCAATCACTTCCCGGATCAACAAAAGCAAGTGATCGTTTTGCGCGCGCTAGTTATTACGTCAGCCGTTTGCCTAAACCAAAAAGCGACGTGCAGGCTGTTGCTTCAATGTTTAGCGTCATGCGCAATGCAGCCCAGCCCTTCAGAATACCAGATCCAGATGCACCGGAGGCGTCGCAGACTTTGTGGCAAACCGTCGTGGACTTGACCAATAAGCGCTATGTATTTGAGTCGACGACGCGCCCGAACATCGTCTGGGTGAACATCAAGGATTTAAACCTGGCCAAGGGCGCGGATCAGATGAAACTCAACCTGGTTGAGGATTTGACTCTGGAAAATGGCATTGTGAGCGAGGTAAGTAAACATTTTTCCAGTGCTGGAGAATTGAAGTTTCTAACGGTAGATATTAACAATTAATCCCATAGAAGATTGAACAATTTATGTTGTAACCAGCAAAATGAATGACAAATATTTTGTCATTCATTTTGCTGGATATCTATTTTCTTGTTCGATTTAATGAAAGTGGATAAATATTTATAATGTTAAATAAAGTTCTGGACAGGTTTTATTCATTTTTCCTAAGTTCACCAAAGAGATCTATCAAAGATAGATGTATTTGGTCTGATGGTTAGGAAATCTGATGTTTTCCCTTGGTGACATATTTAAACATTCGCCAGAAATCGCGCTGTTCCTGTCTTTGGCGATCGGGTACTGGATCGGAAAAATTCAATTTGGTAAGTTTCAGCTGGGCGGCGTCGCAGGTTCATTGCTCGCTGCGGTAGTGATCAGCCAGGTTGGCGTGGAAATTGACAATGGTATCAAAGCTGTACTCTTTGCACTTTTTATTTACGCAGTTGGCTTTGAAAGTGGTCCGCAATTTTTCCGATCGTTAGGCAAACAATCAATCCGTGAAATCGTGATGGCAACAGTTCTTGCCATTAGTGGTCTTGTAACTGTTGTTATTCTTGCACGGATTATGGGACTCGACAAAGGAATTGCCGCTGGTATTGCAGCGGGAGGCTTAACGCAATCTGCGATTATAGGTACAGCAGGTTCTGCAATTGAGAAGCTAGGTCTTGCCGCCGATGAAGTGCAACGTTTGCAGTCAAACGTGGCGATTGGTTACGCGGTGACTTATATCTTCGGATCATTTGGTGCGATTATCGTCTGCGTTAATATTTTGCCTTGGTTTATGAAGCGCAGCATTCGTGATGATGCTCTTAAAGCCGAAGCGGAAATGTTAAAGGGCACGAAAATTTATGGAGTAGGCGAAACGCCAGCACTCCCTGAACTTGTCGGCCGTATTTATCGGATAAGTTCAGCTGCGGGCAAAACTGTCAGCACGATTGAGTCTCTCACAAATGACGGTGTTATTACTGTTGGTGGTAATGCAGTCACGATTGAACGCATCAAACGAAAAGGAAAAATCATCGGTGTCGAGCCAACCACAATGCTTCTCGCTGATGATCTGGTTCTGATTGTTGGACGTCGCAATGGTGTCATCGGACTAGAAGACAAGCTTGGCCCAGAAGTATCTGGTAGTGAAGGCATGGAATTGGTTGTCACAACCCGTGACATTGTCGTTCGTAACAAAGATTTTGCAGATCATACTGTAGCTGAGATTATTCAAGCCAGTGGTGAACTGCGCCATGGTATCTATGTGCTCAATGTTACACGTGGCGGAAGCAAAGTTGATCTCACCAACGACGCGGTTATCAAGATCGGTGATATTGTAACGGTCCATGGCGTACAGGAAGATCTTCAACGTTTAACCGCACGTGTTGGCCCTGCGCTTATCCCAAGTGATAAAACCGACTTTGTGTTTCACGGCCTCGGCATTGCTGTTGGTTTGCTCATCGGATTGGCTGTCGTCAAGATAGGTTCGATCCCTCTGACACTGGGATCGGGCGGTGGTGCACTTATGTCTGGCCTCGTGTTCGGCTGGTATAAAAGCCGACATATGACGCTTGGCAATATGCCAACTGCTGCATCAACATTACTTCGTGATCTTGGCCTCGCCGGGTTTGTCGTCGTTGTCGGTCTTCAGTCTGGCCAGCAAGCTGTGACAACGATTGCACAAAGTGGCCTGTCGATCTTTATCGCAGGTGTCATTGTGACAGTTGTGCCGCTCATTATCACAATGCTTGTGGGAAGGTACATCCTGCGTTACGAAAACGTGGCTGTATTCGCTGGCGCACTGACAGGTTCTCGTAGCGCCAACCCAGCATTTGGCGAAGTTCTCGACAAGGCTGGCAATTCTGTACCCACCACACCTTTCGCCATCACCTATGCTCTTGCAAACGTCTTCCTGACGTTGTTGGGGCCACTCGTTATCGCGTTCGTTTAAATTATTGGAGAGAGAAGCAATGAACGACTACAGCCAGTTCGCCAAGCTCAGCCCATTTGAACTTAAAGACGAGCTCATCAAATTGGCGTCCACCAAAACCGATATGGTTATGCTTAATGCTGGACGCGGCAACCCTAACTTCCTTGCGACCCTTCCTCGTCGGGGCTTTTTCAGGCTCGGTCTTTTTGCAGCGACAGAGTCTGAACTCTCCTTTTCCTACATGCAGCAGGGTATTGGTGGCTTGCCGCGCATTGAAGGCATTGAAGCGAGATTTGAACGTTTTCTTGCAGATAATCGCGATCAGGAGGGGGTCGATTTTCTGCGTCGCGCCATCAGCTATGTTCGCGACCAGCTCGGTTTGTCGGCTTCAGACTTTTTGCATGAAATGGTTGAAGGAATTTTGGGTTGCAATTATCCGGTTCCGCCAAGAATGTTGCGTATCAGTGAAGATATTGTTCGCCAATATCTGATGAAAGAAATGGTTGGCGGACATATTTCAGGCAAAGATGTCGATGTGTTCGCGACCGAAGGCGGCACTGCTGCCATGACATATGTTTTTGACACGTTAAAGAAAAATCACCTTGTCAAAAAAGGCGATAAAGTTGCTATCGGGATGCCGGTTTTCACGCCCTATATCGAAATTCCTGAGCTTGATGCTTATGGTCTGGAAGAGGTGGCGATTAATGCCGATCCAGATGCAGATTGGCAGTATCCGGACGCCGAACTGGACAAGTTGAAAGACCCTTCAATCAAGGTCTTCTTTTGCATCAATCCAAGCAATCCACCCTCTGTGAAGCTGGATGAGCGTAGCTTGCAGCGAATTGCAGATATTGTGAAAAATCATCGTCCGGATTTGATCGTGTTGACGGACGATGTTTACGGCACATTTGCCGATAATTTCAAATCGCTATTTGCTATTTGCCCCAACAATACAATTCTCGTCTATTCCTATTCGAAATATTTTGGCGCAACAGGTTGGCGTTTGGGAACCGTTGCTCTCCACCACAATAATGTGCTTGATAACACTATTGCCAAGCTCCCTGATGATGCCAAAGAGGCACTAGAAAGGCGTTATTCGTCAATTGTGACTGATGTATCATCTCTCAAATTTATCGATAGATTAGTTGCGGATAGCAGAACAGTCGCCTTGAACCACACAGCTGGCCTCTCAACCCCGCAGCAGGTACAGATGGTGTTGTTTTCATTGTTTGCTTTGATGGATGAGCAAGATAGCTACAAAGCGACACTTAAGCGTGTTATCCGTCGCAGGCAGGCAGCGCTTTATGCCGAACTGGGCATAGATATGCCTGACAATGAAAATTCCGTTGATTATTATACTCTTCTGGACCTCGAGAAGATTGCAAGGAAACTTTATGGTGAAGACTTTGCAGTATGGGTGAAACAAGAGTTTTCTGCCAATGAGCTACTATTTCGTATCGCGGATGAAACGGGTATCGTCCTGCTGCCAGGGCGTGGGTTCGGTACACAGCATCCGTCAGGGCGCGCATCTCTCGCAAATCTGAATGAGTTTGAGTACGCCGCTATTGGTCGGTCATTGCGGAAAATGGCCGATGAATATCATGCTGAGTTTTTGAAGAAAAAATAAACATTACGGCTTCTACTCCCTTGCAGGATCTGTCATTTGCAAGGGAGTTTTTTATTTCGTCAGGTATATCTATGATAGCCGTTTATTCCAAAGCATTATTCATAATATCCAAAAATATCTAAATGATATATTTTCTATTCTGGAGATTATTGATTGGTCGAGGCTTCATTCAATAAGAGTGTTGGTTCCAGCTTTTCGAGTCCCTGATAAGGGTTTGCGTGGATTGCTAAGATCCATAAGCATAAAGTTGCACTACAAGAAAAAATGGTAAGAGCTGTGTTTCCTGCACGGCGTCTGTCTGCATGTGTAGCCGCAATCGTAATGATGGTCATTGCGGTGAGAATAAGCACGAGATACCATTTATATGCATCAATGGATGTCTTGCCGACTGCCAGCCTGGTGTTTCTTGCATCTTGTAGGATATCAAAATCGTTCAGTACATGCGTAACGATCGGGGCTGCAATATCCGATTTTCCAAGAGCCAGTATATTGTCTCTGATGGTTTGTAATGCAGCTTCAACGGAAGTGGCTGGACGAAGATTAATATTCTTGGTCCATTCGTCATCTATTACAGCATTTCTGTATAGTAAAAGTGCGTTTCGCATCTCGATAGCGTTTATTTCTGGTGAGCCAGCGATACCAATTAATCGCTCAATAGCAGATCGTTCATCAATAGTCGCCTGTTCCGCTTTTGCAGAGTTCGCCCATATGTCTGCGGCCACGAAACCCAGGGCCAGCGCCCAGGCCGTTGCAACAGTTCCAATGAAAGCACCAATTGGAATTGTTTGATTGTAGTCTTTGCGCTGAGCAAGGATAAACAATACGAAATATCCAAACAAAAAAAATATCAAGCCAAGGCCTGTAAAAGCCAATAGCGACTTAAAGATCGAGAACCCAAATAGCGCAGACATTCTTTTACCGTTTCAAAATAATTAATACGTTCGCAGTTTGACTTTAACGCCCCTAACCGCCGCGTCCCTCATAACCGTCGCCACGCATGCTGCGTTGTTTTAGCAGCGCTTTAAGCGCTACAATTTGCTCACCGGTCCAACCCTTTATGCCTGTGACTTCCAACCAGGCATTCAGATAGTGTTCGGGTGCAAAAACATGACCATATCCCATCGGCACGGTGTCGGCTAAAGGCATATCAATCAGCATCTGAAGCATACTTACAATCGGATACCAACGAAGGTCTGGTGATACATCCGGTGCTCGTGGTGATTTCATCCAATCGGCTTCTCGATAAAGCAAACTCTTGTCAAAAAAGGTAATCGCATCACTGCCGTATTGCAGATATATAAAGCGTAGATCGCCCCACGGCTGGGTGTTTCCTTCCGGCGTTCCTGATTGATTCATAAAACGCACAAAACGTCCGTTCTGAAAAACAGGAAGCCATTCGGTCGAACCGGGCGCCCTATCTTTTGTCAGCGATCGCCATTTTTCACTTGGGAAAGGAGGGCCGCTCCATACTGCGCCATCTATAGGATCACCCAGAACATCGAAGAATGTAATTGAGCGCTGTGAATTGAACGCACCTAAGCTAAGTCCGTGAAGATAGAGCTTGGGACGTTGTTCTTTAGGTAGCGTCTTCCAATAGTTATAAACTGTTCTAAACAGAGCCTCCGACGAGACCAGTCCGTTTTCGGGTTGAAATAGCAAGGAGAGTGGGCTGTTTAAATAGGAATACTGCAACGCAACGCTGGCAACATTGCCTTTAAGCAAAAACTCTAGTCCATCAATCGCCGATGGATCGACCCAACCAGTACCTGTGGGAGTTATGATAACCAATGCATCCCGCTCAAAAGCTTTAAGCGTGATTAATTCTTCCAGCAATAATGATGCTCTTTGCTCAGGCGTTTCAGCTATCTGTAAACCGGCATATAGACGTATAGGTTCAAGAGTAACTTGCTGCGTAAAAGTGCTGATTTCCTGCGCCGTTGGTCCGGAGGCGACAAACTCTCTGCCAGCGCGTCCCAATTTCCGCCAATCCAGTTTTGACTGTGGACTTCCTGCTCGTTCTGCAATCAGTGGCTGCGGTCTGTCAGGCTCCACCAATGCATCTAACTGCCGAAAGGAACTGTCCATTAGCTGAAATGAGTATCTGATCAGCACGCCGTTTGTGATAGTGTAGATGAGCGAAATTGTTAAAAAAACACCGATAACAATAGAAACTCTGGGGGGGAGTAGCCAGTTCAGTTTGCTTACGATGTACCGTCCCAGCCGAATTAATCCCCGCGCCAAAAATAACAGAATGCCAAAACACACAATAGCAATCCATGTAACGCTCAGAGGATAAGCGCTATCGACTGCTTCCATTCCTACTACACGCCTGACCGAATTTTGCCAGTCAGCGGCATGATAGAGAGCTACAAGCATGATAACGATGCAGACTGTAGCGGCGCATAACTTCCAAATCTTGGTAAAATATTGATCCGCAGCTGGTAATTCGAGATACTGCCAAAGATTACGTACCGCGACGCCGATACCATAACCTGCGCTGAAAGCCATTCCAGCCAATACGCCCTGCACTTCAAAAGTGCGAGGTATCAAGCTCGGTGTTAACGCAGCAGCAAACAGTACTGATCCAAAAAGAAGGCCAATCCCCGAAATGTTTCGAATTAGCGTCAATGCATGCCGTCGCATGAAGTTATCCCCCGAAAATCTGCAATTATAGGTTTATTCGGCATTCGTGTATTCTGTAAATAAAAAAGCGAACTAATTAATAGCTAACCGATAATGGAAAATTGCGGATTCACTGCGCATTCTGCCCGCAGCTAAGACTTTTTGTGATTATGCAGGACCGAGCATGATGAAAGTCTCGCTTTTGCTCACACCTTGAAGTGAACGAATTGTAGAGATGACTTCATTCAACTCGGAGATGGTTGAGACTTCGAGCTCGGCGATGACATCCCAAATGCCATTGGTGTTGCACAGGCTGGTTAGTCCGGGAACACGCTTAATTGCGGCAATGGTGGCCTTAAGTGATGCACCTGACATTTCGATTAGCATAAAGGCGCGGATCTGGTCTTTTCCGATGTCATCGCGAACGCGCACCGTAAAACCTTTGATGTCACCATTGGCCATCAAGCGGTCGAGGCGTTTTTGAGCCGTCGCGCGCGCGACGCCGAGGAGTTCTGCCAGCTGTGGAACGGACGCACGACCATTGATGCGCAATTCTGTAATCAGTCTCTTGTCCAGTTCGTCCATCGTTCCCACTTTCTTTTTCGTAATTATTTCTGCCTAAATCGTCAGTTTATTATAAAAATAATCACTTTAAATTCTTTTTTGTCAATGAGATTGTAGCTAATGATTTCATTCAAGGGGAATGTAAAAGTGACTCCTAAAATGCTGCAAGCAGGAGGAGTGCGGTATTATTCCCCGTTCAGGCCGGTTACAAGGCTGTGAAAATTGCGTCAACAGCTCCGTTCGGAGCTTTCGTAGGGAACGTTGATAATGAAAATGGCGAGACTTATCTCCACGGCGCTTGTTGCGCTTGGCATTTCTTTCTCCGCACATGCGGCAAAAGCTGATGATCTGGAAAAGATCCAGAAGAACGGCAAAATGACAATTGCGCTTTCGGGCGTGTTTCCACCTTTCAGCTTCGTTGATGAAAACAATCAGGTCGTCGGCTTTGACGTTGACATCGGTTCCGAAATTGCCCGCCGCCTGAAGGCAGAGCCTGAAATCGTAACCACTGCCTGGGATGGTATTATTGCCGGTCTGGTCACGGGTCGTTTTGATACGATCGTTGGATCGATGGGCATTACTGACGAGCGTAAGAAGGCGATTGATTTCGTCGGGCCTTACTACCGTTCCGGTCTGGCGCTGTTTGTGCGTAAGGGTGATGCGGTTAAGTCGCTTAATGAGCTTGAAGGCAAGACCATTGGCGTGACGCTCGGCGAAACTTCCGAAAAGTGGGTTCGTGAGCAGGGCAAATATGAAGTCCGCACTTATAAAGGCCTGCCGGAAATGCTGCTCGACCTTGGATCGGGCCGTATTGATGCCGTTGTCGCTGACGACGTTCCGGTTCTCGTTGCAATTAGCAAAAGCAATGCGCCAATCGATCAGGTTAAGGACGATCAGCTGCCGCGCTACGACATTGGTATTGCCGTGCGCAAGAACAATCCAGAGCTGCGCGATGCCATGCAGAAAGCTCTCGATGATATGATGGCAGATGGAACATACAAAACCATCTCTGAAAAGTGGATTGGTGCGGATATCCGCTAATCTTAAACTTGGTTGCGAGCGGCTTATTAGCCGCTCCACATTCGATAAACGCGACATCACTGTTGATGCCGCTCAAGCTTCCCCCAGCTTTTGGCTTTGACATAATGTCAGGCAATCGCTCGGAGAATGCTCTCGTTCCTAAACTTTGTCATATGCATCTTCTGGCACCTTGCCGGATTGATCAGATATGGCAGATGCTTCCTGAGTTGGAGCAGAAAGGTTGAAGGATGGATATCGCACTCATTGAGCGGATTTTTCCCTTCATTGTTCAGGCAGGGTGGGTCACAGTTGAGCTGACTGTCGTGTCATTGCTTATTGGCCTCGTTGTTGCCAGCCTGTTGGTGATTGCCAAGTTTTCGCGTTATACAGCCGTTCGATGGATCGCAACCGCTTACATCAGCGTCATGCGTGGTACGCCGCTTCTGGTACAGTTGTTCCTCGTTTTTTTCGGCGGACCGCAATTCGGCTTCGAATTCACGCCCTTTGTCGCTGGCGTGATCACAATGGGCTTCAATATCGGGGCCTATATGTCTGAAGGCATGCGCGGCGCAATTCTGGCCGTTGATAAGGGGCAGAATGAAGCGGCACGGTCGCTTGGCTTTAGTCGTGTTGGAACGATGCGCCTTTTTATTCTGCCACAAGCTGCACCGTTGATGATCCGCTCGCTCGGCGTCAATACGGTTATTTTGACAAAAAGTACTGCACTT
Source organism: Ochrobactrum sp. EDr1-4 (assembly GCF_049199085.1). Taxonomy (NCBI): domain Bacteria; kingdom Pseudomonadati; phylum Pseudomonadota; class Alphaproteobacteria; order Hyphomicrobiales; family Brucellaceae; genus Ochrobactrum; species Ochrobactrum sp. EDr1-4. Next base: position 21,254 of record NZ_JBLZOF010000005.1, on the reverse strand, counting down.
GTGTCCACGATTGGCGTGGTCGAATTGACTTACACCGCGCAGCGTTTTGTGACTTCGACTTATAAGCCGTTTGAGGTTTTTGCGGTGGCGGCGGCGGCATACATTGTCATTATCGCTGTCATCTCCCTGATCATTCGCGGCCTTGAAATCTACTTCAGTGCAGACAAGAGGGCAGGGGCATGAGTCTCGATTTTACCGTTGTTCCGCCCTATGCCGAACTGATGCTGATTGGTCTGACCTGGACGGTTCTAATAACACTGCTGGCTGGCTTAATTAGTATTGTGTTGGGGATCATCATTGCGATTGTAACGTTGCATGCACCCAAACTGATCAGCCTGCCAATACGCGGCATTGTGTTTCTGTTCATGGGGACGCCACTGCTTTTGCAGCTTTATTTGCTCTATTATGGTCTGTCCCAAATCGGCATTATGGTGCCAGCTTTCTGGACCGGCGTCTTAGGCCTTGGTATGCACTACGCGGCTTACAATGCCGATATTTTCCGTGCATCCCTTCAAGCTGTTGATAAAGGACAGATGGAAGCTGCACGTTCGCTTGGTTTTGGAAGCGGCGCGTCACTGCGCTATTTCATCATCCCTCAGGCGATTCTGACTGCGCTGCCGCAAGTCGGAAATAACAGCATTATCCTGCTCAAGGACACAGCCGTTTTGTCGGTGCTTGGTATCACGGAATTGGTGCTGAGTGCACAACGTGGCATCAGCGAAACTTATCGTCCTTTTGAGTTCTACTTCGTTGCAGCCGTTCTCTATTACCTCGTCAATCTTCTGATGGAATGGTTTTTGAGTAAAGCGGCCAAGAAAGCGGAAGCTATCCGATGAATACACAGCCTCCTATGATCGAACTGCGTCAGATCAGAAAGTCCTATGGCGATATCGAAGTGCTGAAAGGCATCGATCTGACTGTAGCCAAAGGTAAAATCGTTTCCATTATTGGCCCCAGCGGCTCAGGCAAAAGCACGCTTTTGCGTTCTATTAATATGCTGGAAGAGACCAATAACGGCGAAATCTGGCTGGATGGGCATCAGGTCAATCGCCCGCTGAAGGGACGCGCTTTTGAAAAGCACATCAACCATATCCGTCAGGAAATGGGGATGGTGTTCCAGCAGTTTAATTTGTTCCCACATCTGACTGTTCTCCAGAATATCATGGTTGGCCCGATGAAGCTGAAGGGCTTGTCGAAAGCTGATGCACTGGAACGTGCCAATAGTCTGCTTGCGAAGGTCGGACTTGTCGATAAGGGCCATGCCTACCCAGCACGACTTTCGGGCGGCCAAAAGCAGCGTGTTGCGATTGCCCGCGCACTGGCGATGCAGCCCAAGGTTATGCTGTTTGATGAAGCAACATCCGCGCTTGATCCCGAACTGGTTGAAGAAGTGAACCAGGTGATGAAGCAGCTCGCAAGTGAACACATGACAATGCTGATTGTTACGCATGAGATGCGCTTTGCAGCGGAAGTCTGTGATCATGTGATGTTTATGGATGGCGGTGTGGTTGTTGAACAAGGTTCACCCGATCAGGTTCTGTCCAATCCAACGGAAGAGCGCACGCGCGCATTCTTGCGTAAGCATCTGTCTCATTAGAATTTGAAATTAATGCCTTAAAGGCGTGTTGCGCTGATTGCGAACACGCTTCGATCAAAGGAGATTTGATCTATGACTGCAAATATTACAAACGGCGCGCCCAACGCCGTAACGATGGTGCACAACCATATTAATGCACAGCATGTTGAAGAACTGGCGCTGCGTCTTGTTGGCTGGAGCAGCGAAACCGGAACACCGGGCGAAGCGACATTCTCCGACCATCTGGTTTCTGTATTGAAGGAAATTCCATATTTCCAGCAGAACCCCGATAATATTCGTACGATTGCCAGCCATGGTGATCCGCTAACGCATAATGTCGTCGCACTGGTGCGAGGTAAGGGCAAGCATACGCTCGCTTTGGCAGGTCATTTTGATACGGTTGCGACTGATAATTATCACGAGTTGAAATCGCTTGCCTGCGAAAGCACCAAACTTAAAGATGCGCTGATTGCGGATTTATCCAGGCGTTCACGCTCTGCACAGGAAGAGCGCGCATTGGAAGATTTGCTAAGCGGTAATTTCCTTCCGGGACGCGGTATGCTTGACATGAAAAGCGGCCTTGCCGTTGGTATCGCTTGCGTAGAAAAATTTGCCGAAGATGAAGATCGCAGCGGCAATCTCCTGCTTGTTTTCACACCGGATGAAGAGCGTGAAAGCCGTGGTATGCGCTCAATGCGCAATGCATTGCCTGCAATTGCGCGTGACTTCGATATTGAAATTGCAGCAGCAATTAATCTCGATGTGACGTCTGATCAGGGCGATGGTCAGGAAGGCCGCGCGGTTTATGCCGGAACGATTGGTAAGTTGTTGCCGTTTGCCTTGGTTATTGGCCTCAGTTCGCATGCGAGCTACCCATATGAAGGTGTCAGTGCGCAGGCGATGGCTGCGGGTATTTTAGCACGTTTTGAGGGCAATGCTGCTCTTGCAGATCGCGACGAAAATGATATTTCGCCACCGCCTATCTGCCTTGAAGCAAAAGACTTGCGCGATGGCTATGAAGTCACAACACCGGAACGCTTCTGGATCGCATTGAACTGGCTTTACCATGCCATGACAGCAGAAGAACTGTTTGAGCGCTTCAAGAGTGAAGTGCTTGCAGGGGCCACGCAAGCAGTTGAACGTTTTGCAGCCCAGTCCGAAGCTTTTGGCAAGCTGATCGGCAAACGTGCGGGTGCAATTCCGGCAGCTCCGAAGCTCATCACATTCGAGCAATTACGGCTTATGGCTGCAGAAGTAGCAGGCGATAAGTTCGAGGCGCTTTACGGCGAACAGGAAAAGCGCCTTTCACACATCGATAATCCTTTGTCCGTCAGCCGCCAGTTGACTGAATGGCTGGTGGGTGTGGCTCATCTTTCTGGTCCCGCCGTTGTGGTCGGTTTTGCCGGTCTTCATTATCCTGCGAGCCATTTGGATGAAAAGCAGGTGAATGACCGTGCATTCAAACAGGCGATTGATGTGACAATGCAGCAGTTTGCAAATTTTGCAGATCAAGTATTGGTCTGGAAGCCTTATTTCCAGGGAATTTCAGATATGAGCTTCCTGGGACAGGCGACGCTGGGTCAGGATCTCGTTTCGATTAATACGCCGGTTGCACGTTTGGTTGATCACCCGGCAAGCGATGCATTGCGGTTCCCTGTCGTTAACATCGGTCCTTGGGGGCGTGAGTTTCACCAGAAGCTGGAACGCGTACACGCGCCTTACGCATTTGGGGTGTTGCCGCAAGTCGTGTCGATGATTGCGGAAGAGTTTTTGTCGAAGCGTGCCTGAAGTTCAGCACCAAATCATCCGATAGAGGATTAATAATATGACCATTGAAAAGCTGAACATCGTCCCCTTCGTCAGCGTTGATAATATGATGAAGCTGGTTTTGACCATTGGTGTTGAAACCTTCCTCAAAGAACTGGCCGAAGTGATTGAAGAAGACTTCCGCCGTTGGGAGCAGTTCGACAAAACACCACGCATTGCATCGCATTCCGATGAAGGTGTGATTGAGCTGATGCCGACAAGCGATGGTACGCTTTACGGCTTTAAATATGTCAATGGTCATCCAAAGAATACCAAAGAAGGCCGTCAAACTGTAACCGCTTTTGGCGTCTTGTCTGATGTTGGCAATGGCTATCCAATGCTTTTGACCGAGATGACGATCCTGACTGCCTTGCGCACCGCCGCAATGTCGGCAGTTGCGGCCAAGCATCTTGCAAGGCCAGATTCAAAAACGATGACCATCATTGGTAATGGCGCGCAGAGCGAATTTCAGGCACTCGCATTGAAAGCGATTGTCGGTATTCAGAACTTGCAGCTTTTCGACATTGACCGCTCCGCAAGCGAGCGCTGCGCCCGTAACCTTGCCAATACTGGCTTGTCCATTTCAATCTTTGGCACCTCCCAAGAGGCTGTTGAAGGCGCTGATATCATCACGACTGTGACGGCAGACAAACAATATGCAACGATCCTGAGCGACAACATGGTTGGGCCGGGTGTGCACATCAATGCGGTCGGTGGCGATTGCCCCGGTAAGACAGAGTTGAACAAGGATATCCTGTTGCGCTCCGACATCTTTGTCGAATACCCGCCACAGACCCGCATTGAAGGTGAAATTCAGCAGCTTGATGCCGACTATCCGGTTAAGGAGTTGTGGGAAGTCATCACAGGAGCGATTGAAGGTCGTTCGTCAGAACGTGCAATCACTCTGTTTGACAGCGTTGGTTTTGCGATCGAAGATTTTTCCGCACTTCGCTATGTCCGTAGCAAGCTTGCTGAAACAGGCTTGTTTGACGAGCTTGATATGCTTGCTGATCCCGATGAGCCACGCGATCTTTATGGTATGCTGCTTAGATGCGAGAAGGCCGCGGGCAGCCTTTAAGAGGTAATTTTTCTCGTCGGCACATGCCTTGAACATAGGAGTTAGTTTCCGGCGACAGAAATATGTTTAACAAATATGGCGTCTTAGCTTATCAAACGGCTAAGACGCCATATGAAGTGCTTATATTACCATTTTTGGGTTTGGTGACTGTTGCAGTCACGCTGTCATTTGCCCAACGTAAAGTGCCCGGAAGACAAAGCTATTCAGCATTCAATGAACGCGTTCTCGGTCTCTATAAGCCTAAAAAATCATAAATTGCAAAAGTAGCCACTCTACGTGAACCCATCACTGGCATGATACATTATGGATAGCACTTCCGGCTCCCGGATTAGATCCAAGAGCATTGTTTTTGGATTCTGCGTTGTTTCTCACCAGTTCACTTTGAAGCCGATGTTGCCTTAGATTGCGTAGCTATCAGAGACATGGTTGAGCGATGTGTTGATCGAGCCTTCGCCATACAGAGCATATTTGTTGTTTGCCCATGCATAGGTGCCGCCTGCACCGATACCACCCCATGTGTTGTCTCTATCGGTTGCCATATGGGTTTCAGCGTAATTCATGCAGGCGTCCCCCGTCAGTTCCTGATAGAGATTGGATTGAAAGCTCTGACTGGCCGTTGGCCCATCAGCGTGCAGACATGAGCTTTGAAACAGCCTACGTCTTTTATCAGCTACGATTTCAACTTTTCTAAGCCTGTTCCGACTATAGGAGGAGCCTGACATCTGGCGAACCAGCAGGTACAAGCTACAGGAAACAAACCGCCGTAAGCACAGCGTCTATGCATTTAAAACGCGCATCATGATTCAAGCTTTTCGCTCTTCCAGCATAATGGAAATTAACCTGCGTCAACAATCGGGGCAGGCTATATAGTCCGCCTATCTTTTTGCGCATAGTCAATAGAATATCATGCAGCATCGCCTCCGCTTACCCTCTGGCGAAGTAAAAGCCATTGCGTTTGTATTGCAATTCAAATAGGTACGCAGGCGATTGAAGAACCATCTTACGGCTAATCAGGCTCTTTAAAATTATTCTAAAATATTTGTATGATTTAGTGGCAATCCGCGAGGTAAAGTTGGATTATACCGACAGAAATCTCAGAACATATCTCGATCATCGTCGTGAGCTTGTTGATTACGCAACGACGATTGTAGGTGATCGCGCGCAGGGCGAAGATGTTGTTCAAGAAGCCTTCCTACGGTTGAATGCGGCTACTTTTGACCGACACCTTGAAGAGCCTGTTGGATATCTGCGCCGTATCATACGCAATCTGGCGATTGATTTAACCCGTCGCGCAGTTAATGACCGACGGCGTCATGACAACACCACCGATTTTGAGGCTGTTGCTGAGGACCGGCCCTCTCAGGAGGACGTAATCGCGCATCGCGACGAGTTGCGTGTGGTGATGGATGCAATGGCTGAGCTTCCTGAAAGAACGAGAATCGCGCTCGAAATGCACCGGTTCGAAGGCTTCAAACTGAAAGAAATCGCCGCACATCTTGGAGTTTCTGTCGCCTTAGCCCATGCTCTCATTTACGAAGGACTCGATCATTGTCGCAAGCGCTTGATAGATCGCAATTGAAGATATGTGTCGATCATTGAAAAAGTGCCGCTCGATTTCGTTCTTTATATGAGGGGTGAGAGTTTGAAAGTACAAACAGCAAATGTCGAATAGTTTCTAGGGAGTTGGACTTATTTCATCGAGTGAGATATCAGAGCGCGCAAATCGCGAAGCACTCCATTGGTTAATAGCGCTACAGGAAGAGCCAGATGATGCTGACGTTCTTGATGGCTTCAATGCGTGGCTAAACAGCAGTGCGGAAAATAAGCGAGCATGGAATGATGCGCAGCGTGTCTCGAATGCGCTTGCGGATGCAATGGCTTCGGGAGTTTCGAGGGGCAAAGCTAAAGCATCGCAGCGGTCAATCTCAGCGTGGCAAGCTGGCAGACAATCCCGTCTGCGGCCAGCAATCTACGCAGCAGCTGTTCTCGCGACTGTTTGTCTGGCTGTTGTTATTCAGCCGAGTTTCAACATTTGGTTTTCAGCGGATTGGTCAACTGGCAAAGCTGAAACGCGTAACGTACTTTTAGATGATGGCAGTCTCGTTCATCTTGGCGCCGATAGTGCCTTACAGATCGATTTTGACGAGGGTTTCCGGCGAGTCAAGCTCCTATCCGGAGAGGCATATTTTGAAGTTGAGCCCGATAAAAATCGACCATTTCAGGTCGCCGCGGGAAATGTCGATGCAACAGTTCTCGGCACCGCATTTGATGTCAAGATAATGAGTGAAGCGGTAGCTGTCGCGGTTAATTACGGTCGCGTTGCTGTTGATAGTTCCGCTGCAAATCAACAAGTTGGATCGCCGCTGGAAGCTGGAGATTGGGTGCGCATTGAGAGTAACGGGCAGGTTGCACGTGGAAATGATATGCCTGAACTGGTTGGAAGTTGGCGCAGCGGCATGCTTGCAGTCAAAGACCAGACCATTTCCGATGTCGTTGATGAAATCCGGCGGCAGTATAAAGGCAAGATAGTCCTGGCTAGCGATGATCTCGGTAATAGGCGGGTAACCGGGGTATATGATCTTAATAAGCCTATGGATGCTTTGACTGCTCTTGTGCAGGTTCATGGTGCACGTATCCGGCAGATCAGTCCCTGGCTGACAGTCGTTTCAACATTTTAAGCGCGTTTTTGAAGAAAATTGAAAACATGAGTATTTTTATCTGAAAAAACTGAAACCTGTTTCGTTCTTTAGGTAAGAGGCTTTCAGGCAATGCAATTGCATTGCTCCTCATACTGAAGAGTGAAGGGTTTTGGAAATGCGTGCTAAGGGCATTGTGAGACGAGGTGTGGTTGCGGCGTTGTGGATGAGTACCGCAGTTGCGATCATTGGAATGGCTACCCCAGCTCTTTCGCAGCATGCCGAGAGCAAGTCTTTTACTATCCGCCCACAATCTCTTCAAAATGCTCTTGTTGTTTTTGGACAGCAGGCTGGGATGCAGGTATCAGTTGATGCTTCTGCATTGCGTGGCCTCACCTCGGCAGGTGTTTCCGGATCGTTAACTCCACAGGCAGCGCTTACACGTCTTCTGACAGGTTCAGGGCTAGAAAATAAATTCGCGGGACCCAAGACAGTTCTGATTGCAAAACCCGGCATACAGGCCAGTGGTTTAAATGCTGAAGGCACCACTGTTCTGAACACAATTACAGTTCAGGGTAGCGGCAACCAGACTGAAGGTTCCAATCTCTATACGATTGAGTCCATGAATTCTGCGACTGGATTGGCGCTCTCGCCGCGAGAAACTCCCCAATCCATAAGTGTGATTACACAACAGCGCGTCAAAGATACAAATGCGCAAAATATTACAGATGTGTTGAAATCCAGCCCCGGCATTTTTGTAGATGAAACAGATGGTTATCGATCAGAACCATATGCCCGTGGCTTTTATATCGACCGCTTTCAATATGATGGCGTGACGATCAATGTGCAGAATGGCTGGCATGGCGAGCATTCCAATGAGAGTGCTTTTTACGATCATGCTGAAATTGTCAGAGGCTCAACTGGCCTTATGACCGGCGCTGGCAATCCGTCTGCATCCATAAATTTTGTTCGTAAACGTGCCGACTCTAAAACTCCGCATGGGTCGATCACAGCAAGTGCTGGTTCTTGGGACAATTATCGAACGATATTGGACTATTCTTCGCCTTTAAATAAGGAGGGTACCGTTCGTGGGCGCGTGATTGGCGTACTGCAAAATAAAGAAGCGTTTTTTGATCGCGAGCACATGAAACGCGGCGCGATCTATGGAACCGCAGAAATAGATGTCTCTGAAGATACGCTTGTCACCATTGGCGCGGATTATCAAAAACGAGATACCGATGGTGCGCAGTGGGGTGGAATACCGGCCATGATGAGTAACGGCCAGCCTGCCAACCTCCCGAGATCATTTTCTACATCAACGGATTGGACTTATTATAAAGCTGAGACATGGAATGTCTTTGGGCGCCTTGATCATGAGTTTGATAATGGCTGGAAACTGCGTGCGGATGCGCTGCAACGTGGCAGCAACTATGACATGAAGGGGAATTTCCCGCGTGGGGTACTTAACCCGGATGGTAGTGGGATCAGCTTTGCACCAAGCTATATGATTGCGGATGCAGAGCAGCGTGTCCTTAATCTTAATTTGTCAGGCGACTTCGAGCTGTTTGAACGACAGCATGAATTCACGGCCGGACTGACGAGTGACTATGCCAAGCAGAATTACTATTTCCGCTCGAGAAAATCGCTCACCCCGATTGCGAATCTCTTCGACTGGAACGGTTCGATGGCAGAACCAGAATGGACAAACCCATATTACTACCTCACGGAAACTAAACAGCAGGCGGCCTATGTTGCGACACGGCTCTCGTTATATGATGGGCTTCACGCGATCGTCGGCAGCCGGTTTACAAAGTGGGAACAGAACACTTATGGAACCATCGCCACCGGCAGTGAAGTTATCCCTTACGTTGGATTGACCTACGATCTGACTGATAATTTGACTGTTTATGCGAGTTATACGGACATTTTTGCCCCGCAAACCAATCTTGACAGGTATGGCAATTTTCTCGATCCAAAAACAGGAAAAAGCTACGAGATTGGATTGAAGGGTGAATTTCTGGATGGTCGACTGAATGCGTCTGCGGCCATTTTCCGAACGCTTCAGGACAATGTCGCGGTTGCCGATACAGGCCACTACGTACCCGGCACATCCAGTCAGGCCTATATTGGCGCCAAAGGTGTTGAAACGCAGGGTATTGAAGCCGAGATTGGCGGAGAGATCGCTTACGGCTGGAATGCCTGGCTGAGTGGAACCTATATGGAAAGCAAAGATGCTGACGGAGTTCGGGTCAATCCACAAATTCCACGCGCTACCGCTGGTCTATTTACCACTTATGACTTGAAGGATCGCTTGGACGGGCTGACGCTGGGCGGCGGCGTGCGTTGGCAGGGCGGAACATCAAGGCCAATATCTACTGGTACTGAGACTGTAGACTTCAAGCAATCTGGATTTGCGACAGTCGATCTCCTTACACGATATAAATTTACCGACAGCATGGAAGCACAGCTCAACGTTAACAACGTATTTGATAAAAAGTACTCCCGATTAACGGAAGACGGTCTCCTGTTTTACGGAGCACCCCGCAATTTTAATCTTACTCTAACTGCGAAATTCTGAGCAAAGATAATGTGTGATGAGGCTTCGCCGCAGTTACTGAAAAAGCGTCCTGTGCGTCTATCGCGCAGGCAGCTTTTGATTGGGGGGATCGCTGTCCCCTCACTATTCTTCATCGATCCGGCAAAAGCAGACGACGGCTTTCCTGTTACGATCAGGCATTCGTTTGGGGAAACAGTTGCTCCTAAACCTCCCAAGAGAATTGTGACAATTGGGTGGTGTGGCGAGGATCCGGTTATCGCATTGGGCGAAGTGCCGGTTGGCATGACGGGTTATCCTTATTGGCCAGATAAAATCGCGGATTGGAACAGATCGTATATTGGGTCTGAAAAGCCAGTTCTGATGAACTATTTGATAGATTACGAACAGATTGCTGCGTTGCGCCCAGATCTCATTTTATCTGTTTTTTCGGGGATAGATGGGCTTGCCTATCAAAGGCTATCGCAGATCGCTCCAGTCGTTTGCCCTTTAAATGGTGCATGGACAAGCGACTGGCGCGAGCAAACCCTATTGGCAGGACACGCCATGGGGAAAACGTCGCAAGCGACGCAGTTGATAGATGCGGTTAATCAGTCAATTGATGATTTGAGAACAAAACACCCGGAAATTGCAGGTAAGTCTTTCGCGCTTGTTTCTCATTTTCCCCGGCAGAATGGCTTTGATGTCTATTTATCGGGGGATAGCCGTTTCGAAATGTTTGAACAGTTGGGTTTGCATCCATGCCAAGGTGTTCTTAAACTAGGAAAGGCGGAGAGTGGTCGATATGTCAAACCGGTCAGTCTTGAGCAGCTTGATGTGCTGGACTGTGACATTTTGATAGCCTGGTTTTCTGAAGGGGCAGAAGCAGCGCTGAATAGACAGCCAATATTCCATACTTTGCCATCGGTTGAGCGAGGAACAGTTGTGGCTTTAGAGGACCCGGCAGAAATCTGGTCTGTGTTGACGCCAACGGTCCTCTCAATACCCTATGGTTTTCCCAAACTCGTGTCACGTCTGGCTGCTGCCGCGCGTAAATTGTAGTAGCAATAAACTATTCTCTGGTTCCCTACGACGTGAAACGGTTAAAGAAACGCCTCGCTGCACTGAGATTTCGGCGCTCCGAGAGCATAAATTCCAAGGTTTGGCCGTCACGATCAACGGCTCTGTACAGATAGGTCCATTTCCCTTTGACCTTTAGGTACGTTTCATCGACCCGCCAAGAGCCAGACGTTGGCCGCTTACGCTTCTGAGCTTGATCCGCAATCTGAGGGGGAGTATCGAACGACCCAACGGTTCAATGTTGCACGATCTACATTTACGCCGGCATAAAGCACGACACTTTTAGGAAAATGAGCCCCTCTGAAGTCAATGGCCATTCCTCTTTGCCTCGCCTAATGTTCACAACCGAACAGGCAATAACCCATCAATTTTAAAATTTTGCGACAAAGCCCGTTTGAGAAGCCGTATCCGCCCCATTCTACGGGATGGAAAGGCGACAAAATCGGATTACTGCAATGATAAATCAGGCGTATTTTCAGATATTTACATCGTATTATTTAAACTCAAATTATCGATGATATTACAAATGACGTATAAAACTCGACAAATGTAAAATTCATATATTGACATTTGTCGACCAATCGTTGATTTTTGTCATGCGTGGTCAAGGAGGATGCCGTGCAGACGCTATTAAAAGTTGAGAGCCTAAAAAAATCGTTCGGCGGTGTTGCAGCACTTCGCAATGGCCAGCTGGAACTGCGTGCAGGCTCGGTCCATGCGCTGTGCGGTGGTAATGGCGCAGGCAAATCCACGTTCCTCTCCATTCTGATGGGTATCCAGCAGCGCGACGGCGGCAAGATCTGGCTGCGCGGCGAAGAGGTCCAGTATTCGACACCTGCGGAAGCGCTGAAATCCGGCATTGCGATTATCGAGCAGGAGCTGAGCCCTGTTCCGCATATGAGTGTTGCTGAAAATATCTATCTCGGTCGCGAACCTTCAACGCGATTTGGTGGTATCGATTTCAAGAAGATGAACAGTGAAGCGCAGGCGCTTTTGGATCGTCTGGAGTTCGACATTCGCGCGACACAGGTGATGAGCCAGTTGTCCGTTGCGCAGATGCAGCTCGTGGAAATCGCCAAGGCGTTCAGTCACAATGCTGATGTGATCTTCATGGATGAGCCGACATCGGCCATCGGTGAAAAAGAAGCGCAGCATCTGTTTAAGGCAGTCGAGCGTCTCAAGGCTGAGGGCAAAGGCATTGTCTATGTCTCGCATCGACTGTCTGAGATTTTCCAGATTGCAGATTCCTATACGGTTTTCCGCGATGGCGGTTATGTCGGTTCGGGCGCGCTGAGTGATATTGATCGTCCGGAACTGATCCGTCTGATCGTTGGGCGCGAGCTTGGCGAAGAATTTATCAAGACCAATGAGCCGACCGATCAGATTGGCTTCGAGGTTTCCGATCTCGCTCTGCCGGGTAAGATTGAAGACATTTCTTTCTCGGTCCGTAAGGGGGAAATCTTTGGCATTTACGGCCTGATGGGTTCGGGTCGTTCCGAAATTTTCAACTGCATCTTCGGTCTCGACAAGGCAAGCAAGGGCGAAATAAAGCTTGAAGGTCGCGCGCTTAAAGTGAGCAAGCCTGCGGATGCAATGGCTGAAGGCATTGCCTTTGTTACCGAAGACCGCAAGCTGACGGGGCTTAACCTCACAGACAGCGTGCGCGCCAATATCTGCCTTGCGAGCCTGCCGGAGATGAGCCCGTCATTTGCTATGCGTCAGCGCGAAGAAGCTGCGGCAAGCGCGAAAATGATTGAGCATTTCGGCATCAAGGCAGCACGCGATACCATGCCGGTTTCTGGTCTTTCGGGTGGCAATCAGCAGAAAGTTGTGCTTGGCAAATGGTTCCTGCGCAATCCGCGTTTGTTGCTGCTTGATGAGCCAACGCGCGGTGTGGATGTGGGCGCAAAACGCGAAATCTATCGCATCATCTGCGAATTCACTGCGTCAGGCGGAACGGTCGTTATGATTTCATCCGAAATCGACGAAGTTCTCGGCATGTCTGACCGCATCCTTGTGATGCGGCAGGGCAAGTCGGCTGGCGTCTATGACAGGGCCGACACTGATGCACAAAAGCTGGTGCATCTGTCTACCTGACAATGGATGTCGCTCTGCGCGCAAGATTGAGAATTAAGCCTGACATTGGCAGGCTGGGAGAGGCTAGAAAACGTGAGCAACAACGAAAACACCCAATCGAACAGCTGGTTCGCTTCTGAAAAGCGCCGGTTGATCATTCAGGAATACGGCATTTTCCTAGCCTTCCTGCTTCTGGTTTTCATTTTGTCGGTGTCAAATCCATACTTCCTGACAACGGGCAATATCTCAAACGTGCTGCTGCAAACCTCAATCAACGGCGTTTTAGCTGTTGGCATGACGTTTGTTATTCTGACGCGCGGCATTGATTTGTCTGTTGGCTCGGTTGCAGCGCTGACCGGCATTGTTGCAGCAAGTCTGGCAACAACCTCTGCAACGGCAGGTGTTGCGGGCGGACCTTATCCAGCAATTGTTGCTATTGCTGCGGGTCTTGCAGTTGGTTGCGCCTGTGGCGGACTGGTTGGCTGGATCGTCTCGCGCTTCTCAGTGCCTGCATTCGTTGCAACACTCGGCATGCTTTCGGCCGCACGCGGCATGACGCTTATCTATGGCGGTGGCAAGCCTGTGCCTGCTTTGACACCTGATTTTCGCTGGATCGGTACAGAAAAAATCTTCGGCATTCCAATGCCTGTGATTATTCTGGTGATTGTGTTTGCAGCTGCCTGGTGGGTGCTCTCGCGCAGCCGTTTTGGCCGTTACATTTATGCGGTTGGCGGTAACCCACATGCAGCAAAGACATCGGGTATCAATGTCACCCGCGTTCGCTTCTCTGTTTATGTTATCTCCGGTGCACTTTCCGGCCTCGCAGGCATGATGCTTGCAGCCCGTACCGGTTCAGCACTGCCACAGGCCGGTATTGCTTACGAATTGGATGCAATTGCTGCGGTTGTGATCGGCGGAACCAGCCTTTCGGGCGGCGTAGGTCGTGTGACCGGAACGTTGATTGGCGCGCTCATCATTGGCGTGATGAACAACGGTCTCGATCTGATGGGTATCGAATCTTACTACCAGCAAGTTCTCAAGGGCGCGCTAATCGTCGGTGCTGTGATGCTCGATCAAAAACGCAACCAGAACGCCTGATTTCCAGAGTTTTCTAATTGCCAGTCACGTGGCGCAACGAACACCGCACATTTAGTCATGGCGGATATTGTGGAGGAGAATACCGATGAAGAAATTGCTTATTGCTTTGGCATCTGCCACGGCGCTGTTTGCAGGTGCTGCACATGCTCAGGAAAAGCTGAAGATTGGCGCCGCGCCTTACGGCCTGAATGCTGAATTCATGCAGATCTGGTCTGAAGCACTCAAAGAGCATCCAGCTGTGAAGAGTGGCGAAGTTTCGCTCACTGTTTTCGACGGTCGCTATGATGCGCTCGTTCAGCAGGAACAGTTCAACAACATGATAACGCAGAAGTTTGACGCGATCATCTTTGTGCCAATCGACGTTGAAGCTGGTGCAACCGCTGTTCAGGCAGCAGCTGACGCAAACATTCCGGTTGTTGGTTCCAACACCCGCGTGAATTCCGATCTTCTGGCTTCTTATGTCGGTTCTGACGATGCTGTTTCCGGCTACATGGAAGCTAAGAACGTTCTCGACAAGATCGGCTGTAAGGGCAATGTCGTGATCATCGAAGGTCCAATTGGTCAGTCCTCGCAGGTTTCGCGCCTCGAAGGCAATAAGAAGGCGCTTGCTGAATGCCCGGACGTGAAGGTTCTTGAGCAGCAGACCGCTAACTGGTCGCGCGCTGAAGCGCAGACGCTGATGGAAAACTGGCTGACTTCGCATAAGGGTGAAATCAACGGCGTCATCGGTCAGAACGACGAAATGGCACTTGGCGCGATTGAAGCAATCAAGTCGGCAGGCCTTAAGGTCGATGACTTTGCTATCGCTGGTATCGACGGTGTGACCGATGCGCTGAATGCTGTTAAGGCTGGCACCATGACCTCGATCCTTCAGGACGCACGCGCTCAGGCGCAGGGTGCAATGGACCTCGCAATTCTTCATGCGAAGAAGGGCGACTACAAGCCACAGTCCGACATTTGGGCGCAGTATCCTGATATGCCGTTCAACGACGGTAAGGACAAGGAATACAATGTTCCCTGGACGCCAGTAACTGCCGACAACGTCGACAAGCTGCTCGAAGCACGTAAGTAATAGTGACTTGCGGGATGAGCAGCCCCCGGCTCATCCCGCACCCTAAAAATTCCCGCTACCCTCACAACGCCGAGGATCAAACAATGTCCGACCAATCTCCCCAAATCGACCTCAACTTCCCGCTTAACGGTAAAGTTGCTCTGGTAACTGGTGCTGCTTCCGGTATTGGCGCGGCTGTCGCTGAGGCCTTCGCTGCCAAGGGTGCAAAGGTTGCTGTGCTTGATATCAATGCTGATCAGGCGCGCGCTAAGGCAGAAGCGCTTGGAGCGGATGCAAAACCTTTCGTCTGCGATGTATCTGATCCGGCTTCGGTGAAGGCTGCTGTATCGGGCGTGGTCGAAGCGTTTGGACAGATCGATATTGCTGTAAACAGCGCCGGTGTTGTTTTCTTAGCCCCTGCCGAAGATCTAACCATTTCCGATTGGGATCGCACGATTGCAATCAACCTCAAGGGCAGCTTCCTTGTTACGCAGGAAGTGGGCCGTGCCATGATCGCAGCAAACCAAGGCGGCAAGATCGTCAATCTCGCCTCGCAGGCAGGCACCGTGGCGATTGAAGAACATGTTGCTTACTGTGCATCGAAGTTCGGCGTCATAGGCATGTCGAAAACCTTTGCTTCTGAATGGGGCAAATACGGCATTACCGTCAACACGATCTCGCCGACCATTGTTCTCACAGAGCTTGGCAAGAAGGCCTGGAGTGGCGAAAAGGGCGAAGCTGCTAAGAAGCGCATTCCAACCGGACGTTTTGCCTATCCGGAAGAAATTGCAGCAGCTGCAGTTTTCCTCGTATCCAGTGGTGCGAACATGATAAATGGTGCCGACCTTCTGATCGATGGTGGCTACACAATTCTTTAACAAAGCGAATGGTCTGACGATTGTTCGGGGCCGAAAATGCGGCTTTAAAATTACAGAGCGGGAACTCATCTCTCGCCTTCGATAGGTGCAAAATGCAAAGATTTATCAATAACCCTGATGAAGTGGTCGAAGATACCGTCAAGGGTTTCGTCAAGGCGCATAAGGACCTTGTCCGTTTGTCGACGGAAAACCCGCGCGTGGTTGTCGCTAAAGATGCACCGATTGAGGGCAAGGTTGGCGTCATCACCGGCGGTGGTTCTGGCCATGAGCCAGCGTTCATCGGCTATACTGGCAAGAACCTGCTTGACGCTGTTGCTGTTGGCGAACTGTTTTCTTCCCCAACTGCCAAGAGCTTCTACGATGCCGCTCGTGAAGCAAATGGCGGCAAGGGCGTCGTCTGTCTTTATGGCAACTATGCTGGCGATAACATGAACGTCAAAATGGCGATCAAACTAGCTGCCAAGGTCGGAATTGAAATCCTGACCGTTGTTGCCAATGACGATGTTTGCTCCGCTCCTATCGAAGAACGCGAAAAGCGTCGCGGCGTTGCTGGCGAAATCTTCATGTGGAAAGTTGGCGGTGCAAAAGCTGCATCGGGTGCAAGCCTTCAGGAAGTGCAGGCGACGGCACAGAAGGCTATCGACAATTGCCGCTCGATTGGCGTTGGTCTTGGTCCGTGCACATTGCCTGCGGTTGGTCATCCGAACTTTCAGATCGAGCCGGGCACGATGGAAGTCGGTATCGGCCATCATGGCGAGCCGGGCGTCCGCGTTGAGCCATTAAAGCGTGCTGACGAAGTTGCCAGGGACATGAGCAAGATTGTCCTCGACGATCACAATTTGCCCGAAGGCACCGAAGTTGCGGTTCTCGTTTCCGGACTTGGCGCAACGCCGATCAACGAGCTTTATATCCTCAACGATACCATTGAGCAGGAGATTACTGCACGCGGTCTCAAGATTTATCGCACCTATGTCGGCAATTATTTCACGTCGCTCGAAATGGTTGGCGCGACGCTGACAGTCATGGCGTTGGATGACGAACTGAAAGCACTGCTGGACGTTGAAGCTCGTTGCACGACAGTTTTGTAATACAATGGTTTTGTAAGAAAGAAGCATACCATGCAGACATTCAAGAATGCCGGATCGGGTGAGATCGTTCTTTCGCTTGCAGACCGGATTATCGAAAACAAAGCTTACTTAAGCGAAATTGACGGCAAGATCGGCGATGGCGACCATGGTGTGAACATGGCCAAGGGTTTTGGCCTTGCAGCCGAACGCCTGCGTGGCAAGGACGTAACGCTTGGTGAAGGTCTTGATACGCTCGGGACTGTTCTGCTGACTGAAATCGGTGGCTCGATGGGTCCGCTTTACGGCGTGATGTTCAACGAGTTCGCAGAAAAGCTGGAAGGCGTTGAAAATATTGACGCAGCCACGTTCAGTACCATGCTTCATGCAGGTCTTGACGGCATCCAGTCTATTGGTTCGGCAAAGCTTGGTGACAAAACGCTGCTCGACACGCTCATCCCGGCGATCAATGCTTTTGACGAAGCAAACGGCAAGGGCCAGTCCTTTGCTGAAAGCCTGGATGCTTTGTCGGTAGCTGCCGAGGCCGGTCGCGACTCTACACTTAATCTCGTGGCAAAGATCGGTCGCGCAAGCCGTCTTGGTGAGCGTTCGCTTGGTGTCCTTGATGCGGGTGCAACATCCTGCGCACTGATTCTGACTGACCTTGCAGCACACGCAAAGAGCCGTTTGCAGTAAGGCTTTCGGTCCTGATTTTGAGTTTGGCGTCTGAAAACTGTGTGGGTTCACACGTTCAGGCGCCAAATTCGTTTCCTCATGTTGCAATTGCGTATGAACGCTTTCATGTTTGCTGCGCAGGAGAGAGGCAACAGATAATCGCATGACGCTTAAGCCCAACACATCGCGTAAGATCGGCAAGCCAAAGGCTGGTGCAAGCGATAGCTCGATCACGATCCCGATGCGTTATGGCGATGATCCCTATGTGTGGGCTTGCTGGCTTTATTATGAAGATGGCCTGACGCAGAGCGAGATTGCCGATGTCATGGGCATTTCCCGCGCAACCGTGAACAGCTATCTGGCTGAAGCGCGCGATAAAGGCATCGTCAATATCTCCCTTGAGGGTGGGCGGCTGGAATCGCTGTCTGTTGCTCAAGAGTTGAAGCGTCATTTCGGCCTGACGGACTGTTTAATTCTCCCGCATGATGACAATGCCCGCCCGCTGATTGATCGGCTTGGCGTTGCGGGTGCACATGCGCTTAACAAAATCCTTAAATCCGGCGATACTCTCGCGGTTGCCTGGGGACGTACGGTACTTTCCGTTGGCGAGCAAACCGCTATCAGTTCCTTGCAGGACATGACCGTCGTGCAGGCGACAGGCGGCACCACCGCGTCATTTCCCTATACGCCCGAACGTTGTGCAGCAGCGCTCTCAGAAGCCGTCTCGGCACGCTGCGTCAATATCATGGCGCCCGCCATGGTGCGTTCGCAGCAGACGCGGGATGTGTTGCTCGAAGAGCCCTTGCTTCAGGAGCAATTTGCGACCCTTGAGAATGCCAATCGTATTCTTTTCGGTATTTCTTCGCTGCGTTCCAATTCTACCATCCACACCAGTGGCTTTTTTGAATCGGTTTCTCTGCAACAATATCTTGCAGCGGGTGCTGTCGGTGTTGTGGCAGGCCGTTTCATCGACGAGCGTGGGAAGCCGGTTGCAGGACCGCTTGATGAGCGAACAATCGGTATCTCGCTCGATAAGCTGCGGCAGATCCATACCCGTATTGCGGTTGCAGGCGGTTTCGACAAGGTGCCAGCACTTCTGGCGGCCCTTCGCGGTGGTTTCATCAATGTGCTTGTGACCGATGCTGCGACGGGGCTCGGTATTTTGCGCGCCGATGGCGTCATTGATCTTGATGCACGCCTCTCCCAGAAGCCCAGGACCAATCAGGTTCCGACAGCTTTTCGCGTGCGGGTGAAAAAGCTCCTCAACAATCCAAACGAAGTGGTCGAGGAAATGCTCGACGGTATCGTTCGGGCCCATAGCAAATTCGTGCAGCCGATTGGTGGCTCCAACCGCGCACTGGTGGCGCGGGATGGTCCGCGCCCCGGCAAGGTGGGACTGGTCATTGGCGGTGGAGCCGGTCACGAGCCATGCTTTGTGGGCTATGTGGGCAAGGGACTTGCGGACGCTGTTGCGGTTGGCAATGTCTTTTCGTCGCCTCCGCCCGATCCGATTGTTCAATGCGCTCTGGCAGCGTCCAACGGCGAAGGCGTTCTCTTCGTCTATGGCAATTATGCCGGCGACGTCATGAACTTCGAGATGGCGGCTGAAATGGCCGAGGAGAAGGGTGTCAGGATCAAGACCGTTCTGACAACCGACGATATAGCGTCATCGCCGATCGACGACAAGGACGGACGCCGCGGCGTTGCAGGCAATTTCTTTGTTTTCAAGGTGGCAGGGGCTGCCTGCGATAAGGGCTTGTCGCTCGATGCGTGTGAGATCGTTACCCGCAAGGCCAATTCGCGGACTTATACGATCGGTGTGGCACTGGAGCCGGGTTCATTGCCGCAAACCGGTCGGCATAATTTTGAAATTGGCCCCGAAGATATGGAAATCGGCGTTGGCATTCACGGCGAGCCGGGTGTATCGCGTGATCGCATTCGTCAGGCCGATGAAATTGTTGATGGCATTATGGACAGAATCTTCAATGAAATGAAGGCTCTGCCGGGTGATCGCGTGGCGGTACTGGTCAATTCATTCGGAGCTACACCGCTGATGGAACTTTACATTCTCTACCGGCGTGTGGCGCAACGACTTGAAGCTAAGAACATTCATATTGAAGCCAACTGGATCGGGCATTATTGCACGTCTCTGGATATGGTGGGCGCGTCGATATCGATCATGCATCTTGATCATGAACTGTCAGAAATGCTGCTACATCGATGTGAAACTGCTGCTCTCAAAATTAGCTAACAGCGTCTTTGAGTTCTATCGTTTCACTGCGCCTGAAAGTAAATTAGCATATGCCTGATGACGAGCGGCGCACGTTGCAGTTGTAAGGTTTGAGGAGAAAATCCATGTCGGAAACTGCGGCTCGTCGTCTTGCCCATATGTTTGATGCTGTTTCTGCGTCGCTGGAAGAGGAACGCGATCGGCTGTCCGAACTCGACGGAGCAATCGGCGACGGCGACCATGGAACGACAATGGCTCTGGGCTTTCAGGCTGTGCGCAGCGAATTGTCGAAGCTCAATCTCGACGATGCCGACATTTCGGCAGTTCTCAATACGGCGGCAACCGCATTCATTAATGCGGTTGGTGCATCAACTGGGCCGCTTTATGCCACTGGATTCCGCCGTGCCGCAAAGGCAACGGAAGGCCGCAAGGATCTTGATCTGGCGACTTTTGCGATCATCATTGAGGCCATCGGCGTTGGCATTCGTGAGCGAGGCCATGGACAGCGTGGCGACAAGACAATGCTGGATGCATGGCTGCCTGCTGCTGAAGCCGCACAAATGGCCGTGTCTGCTAATCAAAGTTCTGCCGAGTTTTGGAACAAGGTTGTCGCCGCTGCCACGGCTGGCGCCAACACGACCCGTTCGATGATCGCCACCAAGGGACGCGCTGCGCGTCTTCGTGAACGCTCGCTTGGTCATATGGACCCCGGCGCTGCATCAGCGGTCATCATTCTGCAGGCCATGGCAGACCGTGCTCATTCTTAAAACGTATGCTGAAAGAGGCAACGGCCTCTTACCATAAACTTCGATGACAAATTATCGACATTAAGGTTCAGACCGGCACAGTATTCGATGCCCCTCAACCATGCTAAAGTTCCACAATAGCGCCAATTTCAATCAAAATAGTATATCGAGAAATAACTGAGCGCATGGGCGACGACTGACAATATGCTGGCTAAAAAGCGGGAGATATCCACAGACAGTATGAATTTCTAATTTGACAATCACAAACATTTGGATTAGGTCGGCGTCATCGACGGGATGGAAGTCTTGTTGATGTATTGAGGAAGGAACGGTTGATAAGGCTGTGAATTTCTTGAAAAAAATGGGTTGACACGGTTTACGATGTAGACTAGATACCCGGCACCGCAGCGACGGAGCGAGACGAGATTGAGAGTTGGGGCCTTGGGGCTCTGGAGCTTGAGATTGGAGCGCGGAGTTAAGCGGGTTTAGTTTTCGACGGTTTTGCGACTGTCTGTTCTTTGATAATTTTATACAGAAGAAAGAGAAACGTGGGCGGCATTGTCTGCTGAATGTTTCGGGTCTTGTAAGAGATTTGGAATGTTCGAACAGAACTTTGGCGGACACGTTTCTTGATAGAATATGTTACCTGGCTTTGATCTTAGGCTTCGGCCTTTGAGATTAAAGTTGGTGTGTAAATATGTTCTCGTCAAATTTGAGCGTGACCACG
>NZ_JBLZOF010000049.1:0-255 GCF_049199085.1 Ochrobactrum sp. EDr1-4 | reverse complement strand
CCCCCCCCCCCCCCCCCCCCCCCCCCCCCCCCCCCCCCCCCCCCCCCCCCCCCCCCCCCCCCCCCCCCCCCCCCCCCCCCCCCCCCCCCCCCCCCCCCCCCCCCCCCCCCCCCCCCCCCCCCCCCCCCCCCCCCCCCCCCCCCCCCCCCCCCCCCCCCCCCCCCCCCCCCCCCCCCCCCCCCCCCCCCCCCCCCCCCCCCCCCCCCCCCCCCCCCCCCCCCCCCCCCCCCCCCCCCCCCCCCCCCCCCCCCCCCC
>NZ_JBLZOF010000048.1:0-255 GCF_049199085.1 Ochrobactrum sp. EDr1-4 | reverse complement strand
GACATCAAACGAGACTCCGCTAGTAGTGGCGAGCGAACGCGGACCAGGCCAGTGGCTTATATGAGTAAAGTGGAACAATCTGGAAAGGTTGGCTAGAGTGGGTGATAGCCCCGTACACGCAACACGAATATAAGTCCTTGAGTAGGGCGGGACACGTGAAATCCTGTCTGAACATGGGTAGACCACTATCCAAGCCTAAGTACTCGTGCATGACCGATAGCGAACCAGTACCGTGAGGGAAAGGTGAAAAGCACC
>NZ_JBLZOF010000047.1:0-255 GCF_049199085.1 Ochrobactrum sp. EDr1-4 | reverse complement strand
TCGTTTGATGTCCTTTCCTCCGGGTACTTAGATGTTTCAGTTCCCCGGGTTCGCTTCTAACCCCTATGTATTCAGAATTAGATACCTTATTACGATAACTAGAAACATGAACTGTTCTTGCTTGCGCTCCAACAATTCAAATTTTCTAGCTATCTAAGGTGGGTTGCCCCATTCGGAAATCGTCGGATCAAAGGGTATTCGCACCTCCCCGACGCTTATCGCAGCGTATCACGTCCTTCATCGCCTGTGCATGCC
>NZ_JBLZOF010000046.1:0-255 GCF_049199085.1 Ochrobactrum sp. EDr1-4 | reverse complement strand
AAGCCTAAGTACTCGTGCATGACCGATAGCGAACCAGTACCGTGAGGGAAAGGTGAAAAGCACCCCGACGAGGGGAGTGAAATAGTACCTGAAACCGAATGCCTACAAACAGTTGGAGCCCAAGATTTGTTCTGGGTGACAGCGTACCTTTTGTATAATGGGTCAGCGACTTAGTGTAACGAGCAAGCTTAAGCCGGTAGGTGTAGGCGTAGCGAAAGCGAGTCTGAATAGGGCGTTCAGTTCGTTGCATTAGAC
>NZ_JBLZOF010000045.1:0-277 GCF_049199085.1 Ochrobactrum sp. EDr1-4 | reverse complement strand
CTGGCAAGACCTCTGTGAGCGATGCGGGCGTGCGGGTTGGCAAAGATGTTAAACTCACCGATAAGGGCCTGGAGCTGGAAGGCGGAGTAAAAGTCACCACCGACGGTATCAATGCAGGCAACAAAAAGCTTACCGGTATTGCAGGCGGCCTGGTCGCCGATGGTAGTCTGGATGCAATCAACGGCGGTCAGTTGTTCGGCGTTTCAAGATCCGTGACGACAGTGTTGGGCGGCAATGCTGCTGTAGGCGCTGATGGCAGGATCAGCATGAGCAATGT
>NZ_JBLZOF010000044.1:0-285 GCF_049199085.1 Ochrobactrum sp. EDr1-4 | reverse complement strand
GTTTGACTGTAACATTGCGGTCGCCCTTGAACGTCACATTGCCATTCGCACCGACATTCGCTGAATGGCCCGCGCCATCCTTAACGTTCCATCCCGCATTCGCGGTTTGGTTCACATGTTCAATGGCATCATTGACATTGTTTTTGCCGGTTCCACCAACATTGCTCATGCTGATCCTGCCATCAGCGCCTACAGCAGCATTGCCGCCCAACACTGTCGTCACGGATCTTGAAACGCCGAACAACTGACCGCCGTTGATTGCATCCAGACTACCATCGGCGACCA
>NZ_JBLZOF010000043.1:0-286 GCF_049199085.1 Ochrobactrum sp. EDr1-4 | reverse complement strand
CCGTCTTCGCCAACTGCAACCTCAACCAATGGCGCATCAGGTGCCAGGGTATCTGGAACCGGAACGACAGCCGCATCCGAGACATTGCCTGCAACATCTGTCTGCGTGACGGTCACATCCTGTGCATTGAGCGGATCAAGAAGGATCGAGCCTGCTCCGTCACCATCAAGAACAACCGTGCCAAGTGGCGAACCATCCGCTGCGGTGATCGTTGCCGTTGCACCAGGCTCACCGGTAATTGTCAGCGTGACACCGTCTTCGCCAACTGCAACCTCAACCAATGGCG
>NZ_JBLZOF010000042.1:0-291 GCF_049199085.1 Ochrobactrum sp. EDr1-4 | reverse complement strand
CCGACCCCCACTCTGATGCCGACGCGGATGCTGATGCGGATGCTGATGCCGACGCAGATGCCGACGCAGACGCGGATGCTGATGCCGACGCGGATGCCGATGCCGACGCGGATGCTGACGCTGATGCCGACGCGGATGCAGATGCCGACGCTGATGCTGATGCCGACGCTGATGCCGACGCAGACGCGGATGCCGACGCTGATGCTGATGCCGACGCTGATGCCGACGCAGACGCGGATGCCGATGCGGATGCGGACGCGGCGGCGGGGGGGGGGGGGGGGGGGGGGGGGG
>NZ_JBLZOF010000041.1:0-347 GCF_049199085.1 Ochrobactrum sp. EDr1-4 | reverse complement strand
GAAGTCGTAACAAGGTAGCCGTAGGGGAACCTGCGGCTGGATCACCTCCTTTCTAAGGAAGCTGTAGAATAGTAAGACGCTGCAATTTATTGCAGATGAACTTTCTCGTGCTTTTTAGAACATAGATTGCAGGCCAGTCAGCCTGACAATCGCTTTGCAGGCGTGCCGCCTTCGTTTCTCTTTCTTCATTGTTGATTGACATGACCCGCTCACGGGCCGGATCGCAGCTGATGCTGCTGGCCCTGCGCGAGCGCGCCGCATAAGCGGCGACGGACTAGCGTCCTGTATTGGCGCCCTCTTTGAGAGGTAGCGAAAGTATATGGGCTTGTAGCTCAGTTGGTTAGAGC
>NZ_JBLZOF010000040.1:0-370 GCF_049199085.1 Ochrobactrum sp. EDr1-4 | reverse complement strand
CCGTGGAAGACTACCACGTTGATAGGCCGGGTGTGGAAGTGCGGCAACGCATGTAGCTTACCGGTACTAATAGCTCGATCGACTTGATCACTCTCATTTACAATATCCATCGAACAATGTTCGATAGTTGTTTGTCCTCACGCTGTCGCAGCTGAAGCTGCTTCGCTGCGGACCGCGCGTCGCATAAGCGACGGCACACAGTCGTGTGCTTATTGTTTATCAGCGCCTGAAAAAACAAATCAATATCTGCACGAAAGACAACCAGCTTCTCATATTTGTGTTCTTCGCCGACCTGGTGGTTATGGCGGAGCGGCTGCACCCGATCCCATTCCGAACTCGGCCGTGAAACGCTCCAGCGCCAATGGTACTT
>NZ_JBLZOF010000004.1:0-324974 GCF_049199085.1 Ochrobactrum sp. EDr1-4 | reverse complement strand
GGTTATGGCGGAGCGGCTGCACCCGATCCCATTCCGAACTCGGCCGTGAAACGCTCCAGCGCCAATGGTACTTTGTCTTAAGACACGGGAGAGTAGGTCGCTGCCAGGTCTGCTAAGCACACAAATATCATTCATCTTCTCAAATCCATACAAAACAGCTTTACTAGCGCTATGCGCACAATACCAAACCGGTTCAATAAACACACCATGGCGCGGGGTGGAGCAGCCCGGTAGCTCGTCAGGCTCATAACCTGAAGGCCGCAGGTTCAAATCCTGCCCCCGCAACCAAATCTCAAAAAAAATACTAAAACCTTTGATGCACACGCCATATTCGTAGCTATACCGCTTCTACAAACTTTATGGCCTGCCCGTTCAACCAAATCGATAATCAATCGACTATCGATCGCACCACGAACGGCCTAAATCCTGATCACGAAACAAAATATCAAAAAAACAACCCAGATTTATCAACCAGCCTACCCGCGTATCATTACGACGGCAAAACACACCCAAAAACAGCCCGCCCCGAGCGGGCTTTTTGCTTTATAATATAGCATCCAGAAACAGCGCAGCTATAAGATGCGGAAATCGGGAAAAGCATAATAACGCAAATAAAAACACTCATTAAATGAGCCAGAGAAGTATGCGGGGGTGCTGTAAGACCCGAGCGTTAAGTAACACCATCTCTGATACTATCGAGCATGGCAAGCTACATATCTTGCCGCCTTAGCTTCAATGAGTGGCGGCGGCAGTTGATGGCATTCGTCGAAAGCAATAGGGCATCGCGTGGAAAAACCGCAGCCCTTTGGTGGATTGGCTGGGCTTGGCAAATCACCACGCAGGACAATACGCTTACGTTGGCGTTGAGCGATGGGATCAGGCAACGGAATGGCTGAAATCAGTGCTTCCGTATAGGGATGCGCCGGATTATCGAAAATATAAGAGGTCTTGCCTGTCTCAACGATGCGTCCAAGATACATCACAGCCACACGATCTGCAAAATGCCGCACAACCGAAAGGTCGTGGCTGATGAAAAGATAAGAAAGGCAAGATGAGCGGAAGGTATGCTGTTCCAACCGGAATGAGGAACGAACTCATGTCAGTGAGTCATTTCTCGTTCGAGGCTGCAGCTTGAAGAACACTGCCGCTGAAGTTGCTGGGTGACTGTTCTGTTTCTCCGGAATGGTGGTCGAATTGCCACCGATTTGGCCTCGTGACAATCAGGTTCTCGCGTTTCGTCAACAGTTGTACGTCATTTTCTGAGTCTGAAAAAATGTTTGGCCAATAGTTAACATCAGACAGCGCCAAAGCTATTTTGTTGGTGCTAATTGCGGTTCAGAAAGGGCTATTCAAGCATAAAATGATGGTGTTGAGACATCCAAATTTTCATTTGGGGAAATGTCGATTGATTGAATATATAGCCTTGAGTTTTGCAGCGATAGAGTTTATTTGATGCTGCAAGTTGGGGCGTAGCCAAGCGGTAAGGCACTGGTTTTTGGTACCGGCACCCCTGGTTCGAATCCAGGCGCCCCAGCCATATCTTTTAAAACTAAAAATTAGTAGTTTGGTTCTGCTAGCTAGAACAGGTTTAACGCATTTCGTAACCAGTGTTAGTTATGCATTATGGACACTGGTTGCTGACATTTTTTGTCTATCCAGCTTATTGCTGCTCTCGTTTGTTTCGAACGTATTTCCCTTCAGTGTAGCTGTTGCCACTTTGCGATTCGATTTTGCATCCATCCAGATAGCCACAAAAAATCCCAAGACCTATACGCATTCTCTATCTTACTGATAGATTTTTGCGCACCAAACTTAAAGATTCCACTTCTCTGATACGTCTCCTTTACTTTCTGTAAAATTCCCTTTTGATAGCCCGCATGTTTCATAATGCGCTTAGGAGGAAGCAGTGAAAGCACTCGTTCTCGAAGAAAAGGGAAAGCTCTCGCTCAGAGATTTTGATTTGCCGAATACGCTAGGGCGCAAGGATGTGCGCATCAAGATTCACACCGTCGGCATATGTGGCTCCGATGTGCACTACTATACGCATGGGCGCATCGGTCATTTCATCGTCAACGAACCGATGGTTCTCGGTCATGAAGCATCAGGAACGGTCATTGAAGTGGGCGAAGATGTTACACATCTTGCGGTCGGCGATCGTGTTTGTATGGAACCAGGTATTCCCGATCCGACGTCGCGTGCGTCGAAACTCGGTATCTACAATGTGGATCCGGCAGTTCAGTTTTGGGCTACCCCACCTGTTCATGGCTGCCTTGTGCCGGAAGTTATTCATCCAGCTGCTTTCACTTACAAACTTCCGGATCAGGTTTCATTTGGCGAAGGTGCTATGGTTGAGCCTTTTGCCATTGGCATGCAGGCGGCTTTACGTGCACGCATCCAGCCGGGTGACGTGGCTGTTGTCACGGGCGCAGGTCCTATTGGCATGATGGTGGCACTGGCAGCACTTGCTGGCGGCTGCGCAAAGGTGATCGTCGCCGATTTGGCTCAACCGAAGCTCGATATTATCGCAGCCTATGACGGCATCGTAGCGGTCAATATTCGTGAACATAATCTTGCGGAAGTTATTGCAGAACACACCGACGGCTGGGGTTGCGATCTGGTGTTTGAATGCTCGGGTGCTGCATCTGCTATTCTCAATATCGCGAGCTTGGCACGACCGGGCGGTGCAATTGTGCTTGTTGGTATGCCAGTTGACCCCGTGCCGGTCGATATTGTCGGACTTCAGGCCCGTGAGTTGCGCGTTGAGACCGTCTTCCGTTATGCCAATGTTTACGATCGCGCTATTGCATTGATCGCTTCTGGCAAAGTGGATCTCAAGCCGCTGATATCGGCTACATTGCCTTTTGAAGAGAGTATTCTTGGATTTGATCGTGCGGTTGAGGCGCGTGAAACTGATGTGAAGCTTCAGATCACCTTTCCTCAATAGGCGATCAAGAACACTTTAGAACGCCTAGTATCAAGACAAGGCTTATCGATTAAGTTCTACTGCTCTTGATGTTGTTCATGCTGCGTTGCAAGTGAGCCTTTCGCACCCCGTTTAGTCGGAGCAGAATCCTCCTGACTGGACGAGGGGCTCGAGGAGGCAATTGCAACGCTCGCTGGCACTGCTACGCAGTTTAAGTCGCCACTTGCATGTAGATATTCTGGGTTTTCGTACAACTCAAATGCGAGTGAAAATAGTATCTAGCCTTAAACTGGTAATTTACTATGTCAAAAAATATGAGAGCGATCACATCATTTATGGTCGCCTGAAAGATGCAGGTCTATTGACGTTACAGCACTGAAAATACAGGTAATGTCGGGTTTCTATAGACATCAAACATATGGATTATGGTGTCAAGGCATTGAACGGGCACTGTTAAGTGCTTCATTTTTCATAGATTACGCAAATTATATGTAAAAAAAGTATCATAATATTCTAAGTTGTGATGTAGCCGCGGGCGCTCACACCACCCAGAATGCATCAATCATGAGACATGGTCTGGAGCAGAGGAGCCCAGGCCTTCAAACTGTATCATGGTGTGCGTCAGGGAGGATGTCATGCAACCAGATTTGGAGCTTGTGCATATCCGTAAGGGTGAGTCCTTTGCGGCATGGATGCATGGTTATCCATTCCGTACCGTGCGTTGGCATTATCATCCGGAATATGAAATTCATCTCGTCGTTGCGACTTCTGGCACCTTCTACATGGGTGATCATGTCGGGCGTTTTGCGCCGGGACAATTGATTATGACCGGGCCCAATCTTCCACAAAACTGGATCAGCGAGATTGAGCGCGGTGAAATTGTTCCCACGCGTTCTATGGTCATCCAATTCCCCGAAGCTTTCATTGAAAACGTGCTCGCAACCATGCCGGAAATGGGCAGCCTTGGCCCATTGTTGGAACGCAGCCGTCGCGGGTTGTTGTTTGATGATGCGACAAGCATCAAAATTCGCCCCCTCATGGAGCGTTTAATCGTGGCGCAGGGAATGACGCGGATCGCGTTGTTCTGGGAAATTCTCGACTTATTGGTTAATGCGCCTGAACCGGAAGTGCTGGCAAGCTTGAGTTATGAGCTTGACGTGAGACGCTTTAATCCCTGTGGCATCAATCGCGCGCTCGCTTATTTGCGCGAGCATCTGACCGATCAGATTGAAGAGAGCGAACTCGCTCAAATGCTTGGGCAGAGTCAGAGCGCTTTTTCGCGCGCCTTCAAGCGTCATACAGGGACGACTTTGGTTCGTTACCGCAATCAGTTGCGCGTAGATTTAGCTTGCCAGATGCTGCTGACGATGCCGTCGGTGCGCATTACCGATATTTGCTACGAGATCGGTTTTTCCAACTTGTCCAATTTCAACCGGCATTTTCTCAATCTCAAGGGCATGTCCCCCTCGCAGTTTCGTACCACTTTTGCCGCAAACAAAATTCCGGTGATGCAAGACCAATCAGAGCCGGAGAATGCGGCTATTCGCAATTTGGGCGGGCGGGTTTCTGCCCAAAACATGCAGGCATCGCCTGTCAATCTGTAACGGGAGGTAAATCTCAATGAAAAAAGCCATTTTAACAGTGAGCACTGTTCTTGCTCTTCTGGCATCGCCTGCTATTGCGCAGGAAAAGCTTAAAATCGGTATGACATTTCAGGAACTGAACAATCCCTATTTCGTGTCGATGCAGGAAGCGCTCCGCGGCGCAGCCGAGAGCATCGGTGCTGAAGTTGTTGTCAGCGACGCTGGCCATAATGTGGCTAAGCAGATTTCCGACGTTGAAGATATGCTCCAGCAGAACATCGACATTCTGCTTCTCAATCCAACTGATAGTGCTGGCGTTGAAGCGGCTGTTAATGCCGCTAAGGAAAAGGGCGTTATTGTTGTTGCGGTTGATGCCAACGCCAATGGTCCGGTTGATACATTCGTCGGATCGAAAAACCGTGATGCGGGCTATCAGTCATGCAAGTATCTTGGTGAAAGCCTTGAGGGCAAAGGCGAGGTTGCCATTCTGGATGGTATTCCAGTCGTTCCTATCCTACAGCGCGTTGAGGGCTGCAAGGCTGCACTTGCAGAGTTTGAGGGCATCAAGCTAGTCGATACACAGAATGGTCGTCAGGATCGCTCCGTGGCACTTGGTGTCGTTGAAAACATGATCCAGTCGCACCCTAATCTCACAGGCATTTTCTCGGTCAATGACGGCGGTGCTATGGGCGCTCTGGCAGCAATTCAGGGCTCGGGCCGTGATATCAAGCTGACCTCCGTCGATGGTGCACCAGAGGCAATTCAGGCGATCAAGGATGGTACACCTTTCATCGAAACCACCGCACAGTTCCCGCGTGATCAGGTTCGCGTCGGTCTTGCGATGGCTCTGGCCCAGAAATGGGGTGCACGCGTTGTTCCTAAGGAAGTTCCAATCGACGTCATGGTGATCGATGCCAAGAATGCTGAAGGCTTCAGCTGGTAATCATCCTCCCAGCTCCCGCTCCGGGTGCGTCCGAAAGGACGCATTTGGAGCGGGAGCCCTTTATTGGTTAGGAACAAATCGTGCTTGAGCTGAAAGGCATCAAAAAAAGCTTTGGCCGGATCGAGGTTCTCCACGGTGTGGATCTGGAAGTGCGTGCTGGTGAGGTTCACGCTCTTCTCGGGGAGAACGGTGCGGGCAAATCTACGCTGATGAAGATACTCTCCGGGATTCTGCGCCCTTCTGAAGGCGAAATCTGGGTTGACGGAGCAGAGCGCCACTTCGCCGATTACGACGCTGCCATTCAAGCTGGCATCGGTATCGTGTTTCAGGAATTCAGCCTGATCCCATATCTCAATGCAGTCGAAAACATGTTTCTGGCGCGTGAAATGCGCAACCGTCTTGGTCTTCTGGACTGTGCCGCTATGCGCAGCCGCGCGCGTGAAATTATGGCAAAGCTTGGCGTTGATGTGCAGATGGATGTGCCGATAAACCGGCTTTCGGTGGCAGAACAGCAGTTTGTCGAAATCGCTAAAACACTGGCGCTTGATGCGCGTATTCTAATACTCGACGAGCCTACGGCCACGCTGACGCCATCCGAAGTTGAACATCTTTTTAAGGTAATGCGTGAGTTGCGCCGACAGGGTGTGGCGATCATTTTTATCTCGCACCATCTCGAAGAGATTTTTGAGATCTGCGATCGGATTACGGTCCTGCGCGATGGCAATTATATTAATTCCTGTGATGTCGCGGATGTGGATAACGACCGTCTGGTTGAGATGATGGTTGGTCGCCGTCTGGAAGCTGGTTTTCCGCCCAAGGCCGACATCGATGTGTCAGCGCCGACAATCATTGACGTAGAGGAATTGCAATTGCGCAAGGGTGGGCCTGTTTCGCGCTTTAGCCTGCGCAAGGGCGAGATCTTAGGTTTTGCGGGGCTTGTTGGTTCAGGCCGGACGGAAAGCGTTTTGGCCATGCTTGGCGAACATACGTCTGTTCAATGTAAGATGAAACTCAATGGCGTCGTGACGCGACTTTCCGGTGCGGATCAGGCGCTTGAAAACGGCATTGGGCTTTTACCTGAAAGCCGCAAAGAGCAGGGGCTGATCACCAGTTTCTCTATCCTGCAAAATATTTCTCTCAACAATTATGGAAAATATCGTCGCCTGCATTGGTTCGTTGATCTCAAAAAAGAGCTCGAAGCAACACAGGTTGCCATGCAGCAGGTGCGCGTAAAGGCTCAAGGGCCATATGCGCGTATTGATACGCTGTCAGGTGGTAATCAGCAAAAAGTCGTCATCGCACGCTGGATCAATCATGACATGCGCGTGCTGATTTTTGACGAACCCACACGTGGTATTGATGTTGGTGCGAAGGCCGAAATCTATGCCCTCATGCGCGCTTTCACCAATGCCGGATATTCTATCATCATGATCTCTTCCGAGTTGCCGGAAATCATCGGCATGTCCGACAGGGTTTGCGTGTTCCGTTCCGGCGGTATCGTTGCAACGCTTGAGGACGAGAAAATCACGTCCGAGGAAGTCATGACCCAAGCCACAACGGGGAAGCCGCACTATGTCCAATGATGCAAATATTGCCACAGCAGAAAAGAAGAGCGGCTTTTCATTGCGCAATTGGCTGCATTCACCGCTGATACTGCCTTTGGCGGGCTTGATCGTCGTTTCGATTTTGATGGGGCTTGCCAGCGACAACTTCTTCACTGTTTCCAACATTCTCAATGTGTTGCGGCAGGTTTCTATCGTTGCGGTACTGGCTGTCGGTATGACGTTTGTCATCCTCACAGGCGGCATTGATTTGTCTGTTGGCGCCGTCATGGCACTGGTTGGAACGCTTGCTTCCGGCCTTATGGTTCATGCCGGGCTTCCGGCAAGTGCCGCCCTTGCTCTTGGCGTGCTCATTGGGCTTGCAATTGGCACCATCAATGGTGTGCTCGTCGCATGGGGGCGGATGCCTGCCATTATTGTGACACTTGCTACCATGGGCATGGCGCGCGGTATCGGTCTTATTTATTCCGGCGGTTATCCGATCAGTGGCCTACCGAGCTGGGTGTCATGGTTTGGTGTAGGGCGGATCGGTATGATCCCTGTACCAGTTATCATCATGTTCATTATCTACGCGATTGCATGGGTGGTGTTAGAGCGGACAGCCTTCGGTCGCCATGTTTATGCGCTCGGTGGCAACGAAACCGCAGCCCGGCTTTCGGGCGTGAAAACGCTGCGCGTTAAGCTTGCCGTTTATGCAATTTCTGGCTTCACGTCAGCTCTCGCCGCAGTCATCCTGACCGGGCGGCTGATGAGTGGTCAGCCCAATGCCGGCGTGGGCTTTGAGCTTGATGCCATTGCTGCGGTTGTTTTGGGTGGTACCGCAATTGCGGGCGGTCGCGGTCTGGTCATTGGGACACTAATTGGTGCGATCCTGCTGGGTATCTTGAACAATGGCCTCAATCTGATGGGCATCAATCCATATCTGCAAGATGTGATCAAAGGCGGCATCATCCTGCTCGCAATCTATATCGGGCGCGAGTGGCGCTAACCATTTACGAAAATTGCCGGAAACAATCTGGTGCATATACAGGAGAATAAAATGGCGGAATCGCTTCAAGGCAAGATCGCAGTCATCACGGGGGCTGCTTCAGGTATTGGTCTGGCCACAACAAAAACGCTGCTTGCCGCAGGGGCCACAGTTGTGCTGGTGGATCGTAATGAAGCAGCATTGAGTGCATTGGTGGCTGAGTTGGGCGAAAAGGCTATCGCCCAAGTGACCGATCTGCTCAATGCCGAAAGCTGCGCAGCTATGGTGCCGGAAATCCTACAAAAGGTCGATCATATCGATATTCTTTATTGCAACGCTGGCACTTATATCGGTGGTGATCTGACAGAAACAACCGCCGAAGCTATCGATCAGATGCTTAACCTGAACGTCAATGCTGTTATTAAAAATGTTCATGCTGTCGCGCCGCATATGATCGAGCGCAAGACGGGTGATATTATCGTAACCTGTTCGATCGCTGGCCATTATCCGACTTATTGGGAACCAGTCTATGCGTCGTCCAAATGGGCGGTGACATGCTTTGTGCAGACTATGCGTCGCCAGATGATCCCGCATGGCGTTCGTGTGGCACAGGTTTCTCCCGGCCCAGTAGTTTCTGCATTGCTTGCTGATTGGCCTGAAGAAAACCTGCGCAAGGCTAAAGAATCAGGCAGTCTGATTGACCCGAGTGAGGTTGCTGACGCAGTCGAATATATGCTTACGCGTAAGCGTACAGTTACCATCCGCGATATGCTGGTGCTGCCGACGAACTTTGATCGGGTGTAATCGCGTTTTACGGAGAGCAGCCCTAATGGCCTCAAAATATCTGATTGGTGTGGATGTTGGTACGGGTTCCGCCCGCGCCGGTATTTTTGATCGCTCTGGCAAGCTTTTGGCGACAGCCAAACGCCCAATTGATCTTTACCGGGACGATCGTGGTTTCGTCGAGCAATTAAGCCAGCAGATATGGCGTGCCGTTTGTGAATGCGTTCGTGAAAGTGTTACGGCCGCTGGGATTGACGCGGGCGAGGTGGCAGGCATCGGCTTTGATGCCACCTGCTCGCTCGTTGTCATTGGTGACGGCGAGAAAACATTGCCAGTGAGCAGCGATAGCGATCGTGATGTTATCGTGTGGATGGACCATCGCGCACTCTCACAGACCGAGCGTATTAATGCGGGCGGCTATGATGTGCTCAAATATGTCGGTGGTCGTATTTCGCCAGAAATGCAGACACCAAAACTGCTGTGGTTGCGTGAAAATAATCCCGATACCTATACAAAGGCTCGTCATTTTTTCGACCTCACCGATTTTCTGACATTTAAGGCAAGCGGCGCACTTGAGCGCTCATCGTGCACTGTTACCTGTAAATGGACCTATCTGGCGCATGAAGCGCGTTGGGATGCGGATTATTTCCGTGCTATTGGCCTCGGAGATCTGGCAGATGATGATTTTAGTCGTATCGGGCAGGTGATAGTTGCACCCGGCACTCCACTCGGTCATGGATTGAGCAAACAAGCTGCATCCGAAATGGGGCTTGTTGCAGGCATTGCAGTTGCAGCAGGGCTGATCGATGCGCATGCGGGTGGTGTAGGAACCGTTGGTGCACGTGATGGCGTTGCCGATCCGTTGAAATGCTTGGCTTATGTGTTCGGCACATCTTCATGTACAATGACCACGACCATTGAACCGGCATTTGTTCCCGGCGTCTGGGGGCCTTATTATTCGGCAATGCTGCCGGGCAAGTGGCTTAATGAAGGTGGTCAATCGGCGGCGGGGGCTGCAATTGATCATCTTATCCAGTGTCATCCGGCAGCGCATGAAGCAGGCAGAGTTGCAAAGGCTGAAGGCAAATCACTGCCGCAATGGCTTGGTGACAGGGCGTTGACGCTGGCAAATTCACCAAGTGAGGCTGTGCGGCTCGCTGATGCGCTACATGTTGTGCCGGAATTTCTTGGTAATCGTGCACCCTTTGCCGACCCACATGCTCGCGCTGTTATTGTAGGGCAGGGCATGGAGAAAGGGGTAGACTCCCTTGTTGCACTATATGTTGCGGGTCTTTGTGGTCTTGGTTACGGCTTGCGACAGATTATCGATACGCAAAGCAAAAATGGCGCGCCCGTCCAAGCAATTAGCGTGAGTGGCGGCGCAGGCTCACATCCGCTTATTCGCCAGCTTCTGGCCGATGCTTCAGGACTGCCCATCGAAGTGATTGATTGCGAGGAGCCAGTCTTGCTTGGTTCTGCAATCTTGGGAGCAATGGCAGCAGGGCTTTTTTCTGATACACAAACAGCCATGTCGGCCATGTCACGTGTTGGTACGCAATGCCTGCCGCAAACGGATATCCGACCCATGCACGATGCGCGTTATAAGGCCTTTGTGACATTGCAAGGCAGCGCTCGAGAGATACGCCAGAGCATGGCGCAGGTTTTACCTGCATAATTCAACATCCAATATCCGGTGTAACAAGACGCCAAAGAGGTCACTTTTATGCAGTTTTCGGGAAAGTCCGTTATCGTCACAGGTGCAGGCAAAGGCATTGGTCGCGCATGCGCGCTATTGATGGCAAGCCGTGGCGCGGAAGTGATTGCACTCAGCCGCACGCAGTCCGATCTTACGAGTTTGGCTGCCGAGATCGGAGGCCGTTCAATTCAGGTCGATCTGGCGGATGCGCAGGCTGCACGCGACGCGATCCGTAAGGCGGGAACGTGCGATTATCTCATCAACAGTGCAGGCATAAACGTGCTTGAAAGCGTTTTTGATATGACGGATGCGGGTTATGAGGCCGTTATGGGCATCAATCTGCGTGCAGCGCTGATTACCTGTCAGGAGTTTGCGCGCATGCGCGTGGCAGCAGGCGGTGGTGGCGCTATCGTCAATATCACATCTATTGCTGGGCATCGTGGTTTTCAGGACCATTTGTGTTATGCAGCATCCAAGGCAGGTCTTGAAGGTGCAACGCGGGTGTTCGCTAAAGAACTTGGGCCACATGGTATCCGCGTCAATGCGGTTGCGCCCACAATTACACTCACAGAACTGGCTCTTGAAGCATGGAGCGACCCTGCAAAAAGTGCGCCGATGATGGTACGGCATCCGATCAATCGTTTCGCGCAATCCGAAGAGGTTGCGCAGGCCATTGCGCTTCTTTTAAGTGATGATAGTGCTATGGTAACAGGTACTACCTTGGCAGTCGATGGTGGTTTTCTGGCAGTGTGATGCCGCTGGGAGTTTCGCTTTTGTAGAACTCCCATTATCTGGACAGCAGCCCCCCCCCAAAACAGCCCAAGGCAAAACCTTGGGCTATCTCTTTAGAGACGGTTGGGTCTAATTATTCGGAGACCTGTCCAAGATAGTTATCCAAACGTTCGCCCTTCATGACGAGCTTTGAGCGAAGCTTGGCGGACTTTTCTTTGACTGCGTCCAGGTTGACAGGTTTGCCAACCTGAATGACGCCAATCATTGCCATCATAAGATGTGGTGGGCAGTAATAAAGATAGACGCCTTCCTGATCGACTGTGACTGTAAACTCTTCGTCGAGCTTGCTTTTCCAGGCTTTCACACCTTCAGGAACTGCGAAGGACTGAACATAATGGCTGGAGTTTTCCGGAATAAATGTAATTGTGTCGCCAACTTCTGCTTTCACATAGCCCGGCTCAAAAACCATGCCGCCTTCTTGTCCATAATTGAGCATTTTGATCTTGTGCTCTGCTGCCATAGACGTAGTGGCAATGAGGCTCAATGCAAAAGCCGCGATGATCGACTTCATAGGACTAGTCCTTCCTGGTGTTGTAATGCTGGTTCGAATTTTTTGCCAACGGGCTGAATGACGGGATTTCCCGCGCGGTCACGCAGGATCTCGGCATCAACGCCGTAGGTCTGAAGAATGAGGTCTGATGTCACGATATCGGCTGGTGTGCCGGAAACCTGAAGACGGCCCTGAGAGAGCACGAGCAGATTATCTGCATACTGGCATGCAAGGTTGAGATCGTGCAGAACAATGACAGTGACCCAGTTGTTCGCTTGGGTCTCGCGCTTGACCAGATCAAGGAGGCCGACCTGATGTTTGAGATCGAGGGCGCTGACAGGCTCATCAAGAAGCATGGCTTTCGGCTCGCGCATAAGAACTTGCGCAAACATGGTCATTTGCCGTTGACCGCCGCTGAGCGACGTCACATTGCGGTCGGCAAGATGGGCAATCCCCGCTTCTTCAAGCCGCGTCATCGCTTGATAGAGAGTTTCATCATCGATGTGTAATGATAGTTTGTCGAGCCGCCCTAGAACCACGACTTCCAACACAGTCAGAGCTGCATCAGTCGTACTATCTTGCGGCATATAGGCAATGGCATCACGCCATTGACGTAGTCGGGTGCTTCGGTGGACACCCGTGCTAAGCGTCCGATCATTAAATCCGATCTGCCCCGCTTGCAAAGGCAAATCGCCAAACATCGCACGAAGCAATGTCGTCTTTCCTGTGCCGTTCGGACCGATGATAACGTGAATTTTTCCCGCCTCTAGTCGTGTGTCCACACTGGATATGATCGTTTGCGAGCCACGTTTTATGGATATGCTTTTCAGTTCCATCATGCGCCTCGCGATCTTGGCGCAAAGATGAGCCAAAGCAGGAAGGGCACGCCGACAATGGCTGTGACAATCCCGACTGGAAAGAGTGCTCCCGGTATGATCGACTTCGAGAGAACAGAGGCCGCGGACAGCATTAATGCGCCCGAGATCACAGACATTGGCAGGAAATAGCGCTGGTC
The DNA here is from genome assembly GCF_049199085.1 of Ochrobactrum sp. EDr1-4. Taxonomy (NCBI): domain Bacteria; kingdom Pseudomonadati; phylum Pseudomonadota; class Alphaproteobacteria; order Hyphomicrobiales; family Brucellaceae; genus Ochrobactrum; species Ochrobactrum sp. EDr1-4. The sequence continues at coordinate 312,220 of NZ_JBLZOF010000004.1, read as the reverse complement.
TTCGCCAACTGTCATGCGCGCGATGTGGGGTGCGACAAGGCCGATAAATCCAATAACACCAACAAAGCTTGTTGCGGTGGCGGTCATAATTGCAACGATGATGAGAATTTTCATTCGCAAACGACGCACGTTGATGCCGAGGCTTGCGGCTCGCATTTCACCCATGCGCAGTGCGGCCAGCTTCCATGAATCTGCCATCAACAAGCCACAGCAAACCGCTGTGACCGCCGCGGTCAGCATCAGAGTTGGCCATGTGGCTTTCGTCAAACTACCGAATAGCCAGAACAGGATTTGTTGTGACAGTTCAGGCGAAGACAGGAACTGGATCAACGAAAGCAAAGACTGAAACAGGAAGAGCAGCGCGATGCCGCCGAGGATGATAGTTTGCGCATTCATGTGCCGCATGGATGCCAGTGTGAACAGGAACAATGCTGCCAACATAGAGAAGGCAAAAGCACCGACTGGAACAGCGATCATCACCGGCATGCCGAGACCACCAATTGCAAGAACAAAAGCCGCGCCAAAGCCAGCGGCTGCGGCCATGCCCAAGGTATAAGGGCTTGCCATTGGATTGTTGAGCAGCGTCTGCATCTGCGCGCCACCCGCACCAAGGGCCGCACCCACAGCAAGCGCCATGAGTGCCATAGGGAGGCGCAAGTTTCTCACGATGGAGTCCGTCATTGCGGCGCGTTCACCGATGCCGGTTAAGGAGCGGATCACTTCCATTGGTGACAACATCGATGGCCCGGTCGCAACGTCAAAGACAAGGCTCGCAGCCATGATTGCGAGAAAAATAATGACCGTGCGCAGACGTTTTCGCTCACGCGCGCGGTGGGTGGCAATCGCTGCTTTATGCCTTGAGAGAGTTGTCATGGTGGCCTGTTCAAATTGCAAAACAGGGTGCCACCATTGTGATGGTGGCACCCTTAAGCACGGAATCGCAGATATTACTTTACGCTGATTGCGAAGGTTCCCTGCGGATCAACTGGCAGATACTTCTTGTAATAGCCATGGTAGTTGGCGATTGGGTCCATATCGGCGAACTGTTCAGGATAAAGTTCCTTTGCGATGTACTGAACCATGGCGAAGTCCGACAGCGTGCGCGATGCACCCTGATAAACGCCATAAAGCTTGCCGTTCTGAACTGCTGGCAGTTCACTCCAACCCTGACGGGTTTCAAATGCCTTGAGCTTTGCGCGCGCTTCATCAGCATTCACGGCCTGACCCATTGGCAGAGCGGTCTTATCCTTGTTGTTTTCGCGACCAGAGATCAAGACGACGTCAGGCTTGGAAGCAAGAACCTGTTCCGGATTGATCGGGCCCCACCACTCGACAAACGGTGCTGCGATATTGTCGCCGCCAGCTGCAGGGATCATCGCGCCCCACATGTTTTTCCCGTAGGTGAAAGAATATTCAGCCGGTCCCTTGTTGCCGAATTCGACATAGACCTTTGGTTTGTCTTTGCCAGCCTTGGCAACGCGCTCCGAAACATCCTTCAGAGCGCCGGAATACATGTCAGCGATTTCTTTGGCGCGGTCTTCAGTACCTGCGAGTTCACCCAGAACCAGCGTAGATGCAACGTGGCGATCAACGGTCTACGCGTTGTAATCGACGACGACAACCGGGATGCCTTCTTCTTCAAGGCGATCTGCATCAAGGCCCAATGCCTTATACTGCCAGTCTGCAAGAATGACGAGATCAGGGTTGAGGCTCAGTACCTTTTCAACAGAGAAGGTCTGTGCTTCAACTTCGCCAACATCAGGGATGTCTTTCAATGAAGGGCGGTGGGTGACATGCATGTTCCAGTTAGCAGGAACCCAGCCTTCCCATGCTTCGCGCGAAATGCCGACGACCGAGTCGTAAGCCTTTTCGCCACCGACTGCCATGTAGTCTTCAAAGTAGAAGCCAACGACAACACGCTTTGCAGGAAGATCGACCTTCACTTCACGGCCGATGACATCGGTGATGGTTTTCACTTCTGCAAATGCAGGGGCTGTAAATGCAATTGCACAGGCGGATAGAAGGAGCGCGAATTTGTTAGTGATCATAATAATCCTCAGGGACACAATTTCGCGCTCCTGATATTAAAGATGACTTACTTAATCAAGTTATTTGGAAGTGAAATTCACGGTATTATATCTTCAAGCATGCCAGGCGCGAAATAATTCACCAGAAATCGGCGTTTTTAACACATGTTACCCTACTAAGGTATAATGGTTTTGCTGAAAGTTAGTTGGGGGCTGGTGCCTAAAAAAGCTGTGCTTACTACCATCTTTTCGTCAGTCAATGCGGTGATTTTTTTATGAGAGACAATAACAGATTTCAGAATCAGGAGTTTTGAGTAAAATATTTAGACTGAATAGCGAATATAGATGCCCTTATTGCATGCCTAGATGCGTAAACCGATGATGAGATATTTATCTCTTGCTATACGGTTTCAAATGATTTTCATGAATTATGATCTTCAATGTAAATTCTGATGATCCTGAATTTCGTGCATGAACTGCAAATATCGAAGCTTATATAATAGTATAATTGCTAATTATTTTTTGTTGTTTTTCGGCGGAAATATTACATTTTTATTGCAAAAAATGTATTGATTTTCATGAATTACCCTACAAAGAAAATAATGATTTTTTCTTCTAACTATATGGCTTCATTGCAATTTTATATAATAAACAAGATTTCTTAAATTGCAATTGTATACCAATTAAGTCAACTTTAAATATCATCTATGCTGCGTCAATTGGTAACATTATGGAAATAATAATATTATTCATAATTCATATTAAGTACTAGCTTATGTTTGATAGTAATAAGTTCTGAATACCTTCAGGATTTACAATATCATGCGATCTGGCTTGTGATTTTAGCCGTCTGGGGACACATTATGGGGGCTAACTATGGTTAACGATCTTGTAGTTGATCTTTCGCGTATTCAATTCGCGGCGACGGCACTTTATCATTTTCTCTTTGTACCGTTAACTTTGGGGCTGACCATTCTGGTCGCCATTATGGAAACGGTTTATGTAACGACTGGCCGCGAAGTGTATCGCCGCATGACCCAGTTCTGGGGAAAGCTGCTGCTGATTAACTTCGCGCTGGGTGTCGCGACCGGCCTCACCATGGAATTCCAGTTCGGCATGAACTGGTCGTTTTATTCAAGCTTTGTCGGCGATGCTTTCGGTACCGCGCTGGCGATTGAAGGCCTGATGGCCTTCTTCATGGAATCCACATTCCTTGGTCTGATGGTATTCGGCTGGGATCGTCTCACCAAGATGCAGCATCTGGTTGTTACTTATCTTGTGGCGCTTGGCTCCAACCTATCGGCGCTGTGGATTCTTGTGGCCAACAGCTTCATGCAGAGCCCGAAGGGTGCAGACTTCAATCCCGTCACCATGCGAATGGAGCTGAGCAGCTTCTTCGACATGTTCTTCAACCCGGATGCACAGGCGAAATTCGTACATACTGTGCTTGCAGGTTATGTGACCGCAGCGATTTTTGTTTGTGGTGTCAGCGCTTTTTATATGCTGCGCAATCGTCATATGGACGTTGCCAAGCGTTCGTTCCGTATTGCTGCACTCTTTGGTGTACTTGGAACCGGTGGCGTTCTGACTCTTGGTGACGCACTCGGTTTCGTTGGTGCGCATGCGCAGCCAACCAAGCTTGTGGCGATGGAAGCGCTTTGGGAAACCGAAGAAGCGCCGATGTCTTTTAATGCGATCGCCTTTCCATCGCAAAGCGAGCAGAAAAATCTCTTCGCAGTTAAAATACCGGCCATGCTGTCTATTCTCGTGACGCACTCACTTGAGGGAACAGTGCCTGCCGCGGATGTGTTGGAGGAGCGCGCGAAAACGCGTATCCGAAACGGTATTCCGGCAATTGAAGCCATGCAGATACTCAGTTCAAATCCAACAGACCCGGCGGCGCTGGCTAAGTTCGATTTGCACAAGGACGATCTTGGCTATGGCTTTCTGGTCCAGCGTTACGCACCTGATGGCGACATCACACGCATAACCGATGCCGATATCGATAGGGCCGCAAAAGACACCATTCCCGAAGTCTGGATCATCTTCTGGGCGTTCCGTATCATGGTGGCTATGGGCTTACTGATGCTGGGCTACTTTGTTCTGTCCTTCATTCTCACGCTGACCAATACGGTTCAAAACTATCGTTGGTTCTTGCGGGCATCTGTATGGATGATCCCTGTACCATTCATTGCCTGTGAAATGGGCTGGGTGGTGGCCGAGGTCGGGCGACAGCCATGGACGGTTTATGAAGTCTTGCCGACATGGCTTTCGGCATCGACGCATACGGTTGCCTATATGATCGTGTCGCTGTCGGGCTTCATCCTGCTTTACACAATCTTCGCCATCGTCGAGCTGTTTCTCATGTTGCATTTCATCCGCAAAGGACCGGATGCATCAGAAACAACCGCCCCTGCAACTGCACCAGCTCCGGCTGCGGCTTATTAATCGGGAGATATTTCATGGATATTTATCTCGTACTTCAGCTTGTATGGTGGTTGCTGCTTGGTATCCTGCTGATGGGCCTTGCCATCATGGTCGGCATGGATATGGGCGTTGGTACGTTGCTGCGTTATGTGGGGCGTACCGATACAGAACGGCGCGTTGCACTCAATATCATTGGCCCGCATTGGGATGGAAATCAGGTCTGGTTCATTCTCGGTGGGGGTGCAATTTTCGCGGCATGGCCGTTGGTCTATGCGACTGCGTTCTCCGGCTTTTACATCGTCATGCTGGTTTTGCTCTTCAGCATGATCGTCAGACCGCTGGGCTTTGAATATCGCAGTAAAATGCCATCACCACGTTGGAGAAATGCGTGGGACTGGACGCTGTTCGTTTCCGGTTTTGTGCCGATGCTGGTGTTTGGTGCGGCCTTTGGCAATATCATTCAGGGCGTGCCGTTCAACTTCGACTGGCGGATGACATCCTATTATACCGGCAGCTTCATTGAACTGTTCAACCCGTTTGCAATTCTGTGTGGTCTCCTCTCTGTTTCGCTGTCGATCTATATGGGCGGCGCGATGCTAATGAGCGGTGGCGTTGGTAATCTCGCCGATCGCGCCCGCAAAGCTTCGCTTTTCGGCGGCATATTGGCACTTGTTCTGTTCACGATTGGTGGCTTTTGGGTTTCGGGCATGGACGGTTATCAGATCGTGCAGGGTCCCAATCCGGGCGTGCCGCAAACACCTCTGCATCAGGTGGTTGAACGCACACCTGGCGCACTTCTGTCCAACTTCCATGAATATTCCGTGCTGTGGGTTATTCCAGCGCTGACCTATATCGGCGTTGCGTTGGGGCTGGTAGCATTGCTTGCACGCAAGGCATTGCTTGGCTGGTGGCTCGGTGCCATCGCATGGATTGGCGTTATCGGCACCGCTGGTGCTGCAATGTTCCCGTTCATGATGCCATCAAGCACCAATCCATCGCATAGCCTCACGGTTTGGAACTCCGGTTCCAGCGAGCTGACGCTGATGTGGATGCTGGGCTTTACGGTTGTCTTCATGCCTTTGATCGTCGTTTACACGAGCTGGGCTTTCTGGGTGATGCGCGGCAAGGTCGATCCTGATCATGTCGAAACCTCGCACCACGCATTTTAAGGAGAGCAAGATGACTGTATTCTGGCGTTTTGTGGTGGCAATGATCATCGCAGTCATTGCGATCCTTATTGGTATCATCCTTGGTGATTACGGCCCTTGGTATCTCTCATGGTTGCTTGGCACCGGCTTCATGATCCTTGTTGCAGCGCTCGGTGGTGTTCTTTTTGAAGAACAGGAAGATTCCGCGCTTGCTGCAAAAGAAAACCCTGAAGACGCTAAGCCTCACGCACAGCGCAGAGAACTCGAATATTAAGCGTTTTCGATACTTTAAAAATGCCATACGGGAAATTCTCTCGTATGGTCTGAGGAGGTTCTCTGAAGGAAGTCTCATCCTTCAACCCTTCTCCCACTTTTAGATTTTTATGAATTTGCTCCACTAGCCCCCCCCCCCGCTAGAGGACCATGTATTGTATGGAGCACGCTCGATGGCGTCAGGTATTTCACGTCGGAATTTTATCAAGCTCGGCACCTTTGCCGGCATTACGGTGATGCTTGGACGTGTTCCTACCGCAGGCGCTTTGGAAGTGCACTCCGGCCCGACATCAACCGACTGGATCGGCAAGGATGGCAAAGCGCGTTCGCGCTGGGATGGTGTTCGTAAAGTAACCGGACAAAAGAACTTTGCGCGTGATTATCGCGCGCGTGATATTCCCGGTTGGCCCAAGCAACAAAGCCACGCTTTCATGATCAAGGCGACGAAGGCCGACCGGACATTTGAGGGCATTGACCTTTCTATACTGGGCGCAGATTTGCAGCCTGACAAAGTTTTGCTTCAGGAAGATCTTGTTCGTGACGGTCTGAATATTCCGCAAGACACCAATATGGGCAAGGGTTTCTACGGCTATAATATTCTTGTGCCGAAGGGTGAGACGCCACCTATTCTGGGCCACCCTGTCGCTATCCTGATTTACAAGGATTTTGATCGGCTTGATGCTGCAAAACGTCAGCTGCGTTTTGAAGATAATGTCGTTGTCTATGGCGAAGAAACTGGAGCCAAGCCACCAAAGAATTATGGTGCTGCGCGCTATGTGCGGATTGGTGGTGAAACGCCTTACGATGCATCCGTGTTTTCACCCTATCAGGATGCTGGCATTAAAGGTGGGTTTGACGGCAACACGCCTGTCTGGCCGCCCTATGCACCGGATAAAGCAATCGCCATTCCGCCGATCATCCGAAAAGATCGCGGCGGCGGTTTCATCGAAGCTTTGCATCGGGCGGAAGAAAAGCCGGATGCGCAGGGCATTGCCATGGACTATGCCAAAGGCATCACCGATGAAGTAGAAGCCGCGCGCACAAATCCCGAAAAAATCGTGCTCGAACGCCACGGCTTTTCGCAGTCCATCGATCCTTGCGCAATGGAACCCGACAATTGCAATGCCTGGTATGATGCAGCCACAAAAACAATGCATGTAATGACGGCTACGCAGTCACCGACCGGCATTGTCAATGCTGTGGCAATGCTGGCTAAAAACAACAAGCTGTTTCCGGTTGAGAAGATCGTTTTGCTGACCGGCTCGACGGTTGGTTATGGATCGAAAGATTATTCGGTCTTTCCGTTCTATGCGATGGCAGCGTGTTTTTATGGTGAAGGTCATGCAATCAGGATGGCCAATGATCGCTATGAACAATTTCAAATGGGTATGAAGCGCCACTCCGTTGAGATGGATGTTTCGATCACCGCAGACCGCAAAACCGGCAAGTTCGAAATTCTCAAAGGCTTTTATAACTGTAATGGTGGCGGGCGTGAAAATCTGTCCGTTGCGGTGTCGCACGTGGCGGCGCGCGGCGCGCAGTCAATCTATTACTTCCCAAAGTCTGATCTGACGGCTCTCGCTATGGCGACACCCGCTGTGGAAGCAGGTTCGATGCGTGGTTTCGGCTCATTGCAATCCATGGCTATCACCGAACTGATGGTCGATGAACTTGCCAGCGAGCTGAAGATTGACCCGATTGAGTTGCGTCGTCGTAATGCCATTCTGGAAGGTTATCCCAATACGCAAGGCGGCATCATTGCTGGCGATCCGCGCAATGTGGAAATGCTCAATCTCGCCGAAAAACATCCGATCTGGCAAAACCGCGAAAAAGCCAAAGCTGAATTTGAGGCGGCTAATCCGGGCAAGCTTTACGGTGTTGGTTTCTCGCAGGTTCAGCAGGTTTATGGTTCCAGTGGCGTTCCAACCGCATTGGTTTTAGAGTTTGACGCGAGCGGCAAACTGACCATGCGCCATTGCGTGCAGGAAATTGGCACCGGCGGCACCACTGCGCAACAGGTTATGGTTTGGCAGGCGCTGGGTAAAGCACCGGATGTGGTAGATTTTGGCGTCACAGACTTTGAACAGTTGCCGCTTCACACAAGCTATGCCGATCAGAAAAAGCAAGATGAGCTTGCGAAGAGCGACCCTTATTGGACACCCGCGCTGATACCGGACATGAGTTCTTCAAGCGGTGTTTATTATATCGGTTTTGGCACACGTCAGGCTGGTCGTTTTCTGCTGGAAAACAGCCTTTGGCCAGCCGCGAAAGCGCTCTGGAGCGAAGGTGTTGGCGGCGGTGCCATTGCAAGCCTGAACGTCGAATTGTCTGACATTCGCGTTGGACCGGATGGCATTGGCGGTGGCGGTATGACGCCGATCCCGTTTGAGCGTCTTGCAAAAAAAGCCCATGAAATGGGGCTGATTACCGGCGTTGCCGTTCATGCCTACAGCAGCTGGCAATGGTCGCGGGCAGAGTTCGACATTCCAACTGTTGGCGAGAGAAACCTGCCGCTTGATGCGATTGCGGTTAAATATGGTGACGGCGCATCCGATGAACTCAAAAGCCGCATGACCACAGCAGGCTATGATTTCATCAAACGCAAGATAGCCTATTACCCGCCGACAAAGCGCGGCGGCGCTGATCCAACAACTGTGACACCGGCTGCGTGTCTGGTCGAAGTGAATGTGAACACCTTCACAGGACATGTTCAGGTCATGCGCCATCACATGATGATGGCTCCCGGCACAATGATTGTTCCTGAGCTTGTTTCCGGCCAGATACAGGGCGGTACAGCAATGGGCATCGGCCATGCACTGATGGAAGAAATGCCGCTTTATGAAGACGGCCCCGGCAACGGCACTTGGAACTTCAACCGCTATACGCTGCCGCGCGCCAAAGATGTCGCTGTCTGGAACCAGACAACTGATTATCTGCCACCACTTTCAGAAACATCACCACCCAAAGGCATGGCGGAGCTGGGCATGATCCCGATCCTGCCAGCAACCAGCAATGCCATTACGCATGCGACCGGAAAACGTTTCTATGAATTTCCGATTACCCCGGAAAAAGTAAAAAGGGCCTTATCATGAGCATCGAAAAACGCCCACTTTCTCTTACCATCAATGGCAAGGCAATCGGTCCGGTGCAGGTTCCGGTCGGCATGCCTATGATTGATTTTTTGCATGAATACCTTGATCTGACTGGCACGCATTTTGGCTGCGGTCAGGGTATCTGCCACGCCTGCACCATTATGGAAGTGAAGAAGGATGGTACGCGAACTGAAAGCCGGACCTGCATCTACGATGCGCATTTTTTCAATGGAAAATCAATTATTACAATCGAAGGTCAGGCTGAAACCGATGCGGATGGCAAGGTCACAAAGCTGACGCCAATCCAGCAGGCTTTCATCGATAATTTCTCATTCCAGTGCGGCTATTGCACGCCCGGTTTTGTGGCTGGCGCTACGGTTTTCATCGACCAGCTCAAGCGTCAGCCTGTCAAACGCGCAGATCTTGAAGGCGCGATTGAAGAGGCACTCGATGTCCATATCTGCCGCTGCACAGGCTATGTGCGTTATTACGAAGCTATCCGCGATGTGGCGCTTGCCACGCCCGGTTGCGTGATCGGATAGGGGAAAAACGATGAAAAGCCATAGATTGCGCAATTCGATCTTAGCCATCATCGTGTTGGGTGCACTGGTTGCGCTACCCATCTTGTTTGGTCTTTTTCGCACTTCAAGTGTAGCACCACAGGCCGAGCAGGCTATGACGCCAGAGCAGATGCAAAGTCTCATACCGCGTGGACGTGAGCTTGCATTGGCTGGTGACTGCTTTGGCTGTCATTCACTGCCGCAAGGCCCAATGGCTGCGGGCGGCGTGCCGATCCAACTTCCTGTTGGTACGATTTATTCGACCAATATCACACCCGATAAAGAACATGGCATCGGTAATTATACCCGCGCCGATTTCCATCGTGCTTTGAAAGACGGTATTGCGGCTGGCAAGGGTAATCTTTATCCGGCGATGCCTTATGTTTACACGCATATTACGACACCCGACGATCTCGACGCGCTTTATGCTTATATGATGAGCATTCCCGCGCTGCCGGTTGCCAATAAAGCCAATACGGGTGTGTTCGTATTGCCGGTGCGCCCATTCCTAAACTTCTGGAACTTGCTCAATTTCCCGAACAGGGAAGTTCCTCAGAATGAGCTGCGCTCGGCTGAATGGACTCGAGGGGCTTATCTCGTTGAAGGGCTTGCTCATTGTGGTGCTTGCCATACACCACGCAATCTTATGATGGGCGTTGATTTCCTGCGTCCGCTGCAAGGCGGCGAAGTCGATGGATTGGCTGTTCCAAACATCACAGCCGCAGCATTGTCTAAGCATGGTTTTGATGTTGCGACATTGAGCCAGTATCTCTCCACCGGTATCGCGCCGCAGGGCACATCCTTTGCTGGTATGAATACGGTGACGCACTTCTCAACCAGTGTGATGGACGCGGATGATATAAAGGCCGTCGCCACCTACCTATTGACCGATGACGAAGGCAATATTGCAGCCGCAGCACCTCCTCCTGCACCTTTGGCGGAAGCGCATAATCCCGAACCGGGAAGCCCGATGGAAACCGGAAGGCTGGCTTATATTTCCGCCTGTGCTGGCTGCCACGGTGTCAATGGTGCAGGCATTCCGAATGTCGCTCCTGCTATGAAGGGCAATGCCACTCTGGCGATGGATAATCCGCAGACACTGATCAAGGTGGTTCTCAACGGCATTCCGACGCAGACATTCATCAATGGTCAGCGCATGTATGCGATGCCACCGTTCGCCCATGTGATTGAAGATCCGGACATTGCAGCCCTGATCACTTGGATCAGAGCCGAATGGGGCGGTCAGGCAACAGCAGTGACGACCGAGCAGGTTGCAGCTGAAGAGAGTGCTGTCGATTAAAACGCATGAGTTGGGCTCAATCGATTGAGCCCAACTCAGTTATTAGCACGTGCATATGTATTTCAGGCGTAATCGGATCAACCCCCGGGGGGAATGATGAGTTCGAATATTTCACGTCGCAATTTTATTAAGCTGGGAACAATCGCCGGCATCACTGTGATGCTTGGACGGTTGCCCGCTGCTCATGCGCTGGAAGTTCAGTCCGGACCAAGCCCGTCCGACTGGATTGGCAAAGATGGTCAAGCGCGTTACCGATGGGATGCCATACGTAAAGTCACCGGCGAGAAAACCTTCTCGCGCGACTATCGCGCTCGCGATCTCGAAGGCTGGCCCAAAGAACAAGCTCATGCGTTCTTCATCAAAGCAACCGATGCAAAACGAGCCTTTGAGGGCGTTGATCTGACCATTTTAGGGGCTGATCTCCAGCCTGATCGTCTGGTTTTGCATGAAAACTTTGAAGCCGATGGCTTGACAGCACCGTATGCCGAAGGTCTGGCCGATGAATTTTACGGTAAAAGCATTCTGCTGCCAAAGGGGCAAACTGCACCGCTTCTGGGACAGCCAGTAGCGCTGCTTGTCTACCATGACTTTGATCGTTTTGATGCCGCAAAGCGTCTGCTGCGGTTTGAAACCAGCATAGTGAAATATGGTGCTGAAACTGGTGTTAAATCGCCAGCCAATTACGGCGCAGCGCGTTATGTACGCATCGGCGGTGATACACCGTCTGCATCATCTGCCTATTCGCCGATACAGGATGCGGTTATCTTTGGTGGCTTCGATGGTGATACGCCAACTTGGCCATCAGACAGCACTACAGGCGTTTTCGTGCCAGCATCCGTTTTGACCAAACATCGCGGCGGCGGTGGGGTACGCGATCCGGAAGAAGTCGCACGCGAGACCTATGAACCTATGCGACGCGGTATGAACGCCGCCGAAAATATTGCCAAAGCTATTGAAGACGCGCGTAAAGACGAAAGCAAATTTGTGCTGGAACGGCACGGCTTTTCGCAGTCTATCGATCCGAGCGCCATGGAGCCAGACAATGGCAATGCGTGGTATGATGCGAAGTCGAAAACGCTGCATCTGATCGTTGCCGCTCAGTCACCTTATGAAGTTGCGCGTGTTGCAGCGGCTATGGTCAAAGATAACAAGCGCTTCCCCGTTGAGACGATCAAACTCCTGACCGGAACAACGGTCGGTTACGGATCCAAAGACCACTCGATCTTTCCGTTTTATGCGATTGCCGCCTGCTTTTACGGTGATGGATTGCCGGTGCGTCTGGCCAATGATCGCTACGAACAGTTCCAGCTTGGGTTGAAGCGTCATTCTATCGAAATGGATGTTTGCATCGTTGCTGATCGCAAGACCGGCAAGTTTGAAATCATGAAAGGTTTCTATAATTGCAACGGTGGTGGTCGCGCCAATTTCTCATTCTCAGTGGCACAGGTCGCTGCGACGGCTGCCCAGTCGATCTATTATTTTCCAAAGTCAGACCTCACATCCATAGCCCTTGCAACACCTGCCGTAGAAGCAGGCTCCATGCGCGGTTATGGCACCATTCAGGTGATGAGCATTACCGAACTGATGGTCGATGAAATCGCAGCCGAGCTTGGTATTGATCCGGTTGAGCTTCGCCGTCTTAACGCAATGCGGGCGGGTGACGAAAATACACAAGGCGCGCAACCTTTGGGCGATTTGCGTAATGTAGAGATGCTCGAACTGGTGGCTAAAAACCCACTATGGGTCAATCGCGAACAAGCCAAGGCGGACTATGACAAAGCCAATCCCGGTCGCCTTTATGGTGTAGGTTTTGCGCAGGTTCAGAAGGACTATGGCTCTGGTGCGGACACCTCTGCACTCACGCTCGAATTTGATGCAAATGGCAAATTGACCATGCGCCATTGTGTGCAGGAAATTGGCACTGGTGCCACCACTGCACAGCAGGTGATGGTGCGCAATCTGTTGGGCAAAGTGCCGGATGTCGTCGAGTTTGGTGTGACCGATTTTGCCGAATTACCAATGGTAAGCAACTGGTCGCCTTATACAACCACGCAAGAGCAGCAGGATGAATTGCAAAAAGACCCGTTCTGGGTGCCAAATGCACTGCCGCCGATGAGCGCTTCCAACAGTGCTTATTTTCTTGGTTTTGGAACACAACAGGCGGCGCGGTTCCTTTTTGAAAACACATTCTGGCCTGCTGCAAAGGCGATCTGGAGCGAAGGTGCATCTGGCGGACAAATTGCCAGTGGCGTTGTCACACAAAGCGATCTGCGCGTGACGGCAGGCGGCATTGGGGGTGGCGGAATGGAAACGCTTTCCTTTGAGCGTCTCGCACGCAAAGCCCATGAAATGGGTTTGGTGACAGGTGTTTCAATTCACTGTTTCAGTCGCTGGGAGTGGGCAACAGCCAAATTCGACATACCTGTCATAGGCATGCGCGAACTGCCTGTTGATCTTCTCGCCGTTCGCTATGGTGACGGTGCTTCAGCGGAGTTTAAAAGCCGCATGACAACGGGCGGCTATGATTTTATCAAGCGGAGCAGCGTGAATTTTCCACCTGTGCAACGCAACAATGCGGGTGTTACCACCTATACGCCAGCGGCATGTATCGTCGAACTCAACGTGAATACGTTTACCGGCGAAGTCGAGATCATGAAGCATCACAGCATACTTGATCCGGGCAATATAATCGTGCCCGAGCTTGTTTCCGGTCAGCAACAGGGTGGTCTCGCAATGGGGATTGGCCATGCTTTGATGGAGGAGCTTCCGCTTTATGAAGATGGCCCGGGCAATGGCACATGGAACTTTAATCGCTATACACTGCCGCGCAGCAAGGACGTAGCGGTCTGGACGCAGACAGCGGAATATCTCGAACCGCTGTCAGAAAGTTCACCGCCCAAAGGCATGGCCGAAGTGGTTATGATCCCGGTTGTGGCAGCGACCGGCAATGCGATTACGCATGCAACCGGCGCTCGCTTTTATCGTCTGCCTGTAACGCCTGAAAAGATCCAGCGGGCACTCGGAGAGTAAAGGCACAGATGTTTCTCGCAAGTCATGGTGGACCTTCATGAAACCAACGGAACAGGCTCATTTCAATGATACGAATGTGGCGGTGTGCTCTGCTTCCATCAACGAAAATGACTTTCCGTTGATGCCAGCCTTGTCCGCTGAGAAGTGCGCACTTGCGGTTATTGTTGGCGTTGAAGGCCCATCTTATCGACGTTGCGGCGCGGCCATGGTTGTCGATGCTTCTGGTCGTAGCTGGGGTAATCTGTCTTCCGGCTGTATAGATAAAAGTGTTGTGCTGAATGCAAAGTCGTCAATGGAAACCGGCAATGCTATGAAAGTGCGCTACGGCCGTGGTTCTCCCTACTGGGATTTGCCGCTTCCCTGTGGTGGTGGGCTCGACATTCAGATATTTCCATTTCCTGATAGGATTATTCTTGAGGACATTGATCGAAGCTTGAGAGCACGAAAGCCAGCGATGCTGACGTTGGCTGATGATGGGACACTATCTCTCAATCCGACGGGAATGGGACTGCATCTCACTATTTTGCCTCAGATCAGGGTTTTGGTTTTTGGCACCGGAATGGAAACGATTTGCTTTACAGAATTGGCATTGGCCGCTGGTTGCCGGGTGGAATTGTTTTCACCTGATCCCGATGTTCTGATACGGTTTTCTTGGGCGAATCCGCTTGTCAAAGGTGTCTGGCCGGATGGCGTTATGACGGATGAACGAACTGCAGTCGTAACCTTTTTCCACGATCATAGTCGCGAGCCGACTATCTTGTCGAAAGCACTGGGCAGCCCTGCCTTTTTTGTGGGTGCTCAGGGTAGCAGACGCGCTCATTCGGCGCGTTGTGAGGCATTGATTGAATATGGCTGCCCGGTTGAAAATACTGATAAGTTGAAATTTCCCCTTGGACTTATCCCATCGACGCGCGACCCTTACACACTCGGCGTGTCTGTACTTGCACATATCTTGCAGAGCGTCAAAGATTTGAAATGAGTGGAACTAGAAAAGTTGCTGTTGTTGTTTTAGCAGCTGGCAAGTCACGACGTTTTGGCGTGCGTGATAAACTCCTGTCAAATTATCGGGGAAAGCCGCTGAGCGCTCATGTTGCAGCATCCCTGCTTGGTCTGCCCTATAGTTTTGGCGTTGTTGTGACAAGTAATCCTCTCGTGGCGGGTCTATTCAAGCAAGCCCGCTTTCGCCCGCTTTTTCTTAAAAATTCAACGGGGCAAAGCGATAGTCTTAAAGCGGGTTTGCGATATGTGAGAAAACATGGCGCAAGCCATGCTCTCGTCTTGCTTGGCGATATGCCGAATGTCCCCCGCCAGCATTTGAAAAAAATGGTTGCTAACGCGGGCACGCATCCACTGATTTCGAAGAGTGGCAATACGGTACTCCCGCCAGCCCTCATTCCGCTTCATTTGCTGCCAAAACTTCTTCATCTGCGCGGTGATGTTGGTGCAGGTAGAATCCTGAAATGCCACCCATCAACCCGGTTTTTGCCGTTAGATATGAATGGAGCGCTTGATATCGATGAGAATAATGATCGAGTGAGAGCATGAATAAGCGCTCGTGATACTCTATATCGATAACAAAAAAGGGCGGAATTTCCGCCCTTTTGTTGTTCAATTAATTTAATGCGTGCCGACCGCTTTGCCATAAACCCGGATGACATTTCTGACGGCTTCGACCATCAGCGCATGGGGCGTGGCTTCAACCTTACCCGCTGCAACGGCGGGATAAAGTGTTCCGAGATACTGGCTGATCAGCGTTTCTGGAATGTTGCGGCCTTCAAGACGCTTGAGCAACGCATTGACGGCAGCAGTCGCTTCCGGGTGCGGCCAGTAATAGCGAATACGATCACTATAGGAGAAATGGCGCTGAAGACGCAGTTCTTCCGCATCACCATGATAATATTTCTCCCAGTTCTTAGGCTCGTTGAGAAGTAGCTTCTCAAGCTTGCCGCGAACGGTTTCTTCTTCGGGCAGCTTGTCGAGGAAAGCCGCAATCTGATCAAGGCCGTAGAGTGCTTCACGCAGCGCGAAAGTTAGACCCGGTCCGACTTTCAAAATGGCAAAGCCGTCATGAACCAGTGCTGATAGTGCCTCAACCGGCTGATAGTCGGTCGAATGGGCTTCAAAGACAAACTGCGGGACCTCGTTGAGAACGCCGCTTAAAGCAGTCGCTTTTTCGCTGTCGTAATAGACAACGTTTTCATTGCCAAATTCCACGCCCGGCTGAACCACAACGCCGATGGCACGCGAGAATGCATCCTCTAAACCAAGGGCTGCAAAAGCCTTGCGATGAATAGCGATGGTTTCAAGGGCTGCATCTGGCTTGGTCAGTTCCAGATCTTCGATTTCTTCCATCGCACCGCCCGGGATCGGAACCTCCGTGCCGACAATATAGACAGGCAGATCGAAGCCGGATTGAACCGCTGCTTTTTCTGCAACCTTGGCAAGACGGGCCGCGCGTTCAGCCGTCACGACATCGGGCAGGGCGACTGGCTCTCCAGCACAGCCCATGGAGGTATCAAGGTGGATTTTGGTGAAGCCAGCACGCACAAAGCCATCCATCATCACTTCGGACTTTGCCAGTGCTTCATCAGCAGACAAATGCTTCCATGGATTTGGGCCGAGGTGATCACCACCCAGAATAAGGCGCTGAGTGTCAAACCCAAGACGCGCTGCGATGTCTTCGACAAAACGGCGGAAATCTGCCGGTGTCATGCCGGTATAGCCGCCATCCTGATTGACCTGATTGCAGGTGGCCTCGATCAGAACGTCGGTGTTGGTTGCAATGCCTTCAAGAAGGGCTGCTTCGATAACCAGAGGATGTGCCGAGCAGATCGAGGTGATGCCTCCGCGCGCACCGCTTGCATAACGGGCGGGAAGTTTGCTCAAGGTCTGAGTGCTGCTCATGACGAGACTCCATATATAAGGTAAATTTCAGAGAGAAATGCGCTGAAGATTGTTATCCAGAGCAAGAACCTCTGGCAGCGGTGTTCCAGCACCGAGATTCGGTGCAGCCACGCCCATCACATCGGCAGGCACAACACAGGCCGCGCGAATGGCTTCTTCAAGCGACACTCCGACGTGCTGAACGAGATTGGCAAGGCAGCCGACCATATCGATATGGGCGCCAGCAAGCGAACCCGCTGCATTAACCAGTGCGCCATCGCGCACCTCAATGCGTTCGCCATAAAGCTCGAAATGATCCGGTCCGCCAATGGTCGACATGGCGTCGGATACAAGGAACATGCGGTCGCGCTTTGGGCGCGCACGCCATGCGACGCCGACCATTTCCCATGCCACATGATGCCCATCAACAATGATGCCAACAAACGCATCGCTGCCAATCGCAGTGCCGACCACACCCGGCTCACGCGATGTCATTGGCGGCATGGCATTGTAAAGATGGGTGAAGCAGCTGATGCCAGCTTCAAGCCCGGCGCGGGCCTGTTCCGTCGTGCCGTTGGTGTGACCGGCGGAAACGACGACACCCATATCAGCGATCTCGCGGATGGTGTCGCCCGGCACCATTTCCGGTGCCAGTGTCAGCATGACAGGCACATCCGCCTTGCGCAGAATTTTCAGCGCCTCAAGCGTGGCTGCATCCATCGGGCGGATGAATTCAACGCGATGTGTACCCTTGCGGGCAGGGTTGAGATGCGGGCCTTCGATATGCAGGCCGAAGAAGCCATCCATGCCCTTGCAATCAACAGCAGCGTGAGCGGCCTGAATGATACGTTCCGGCTCGCAGGTAATGAGCGTTGGCAGAACCCAAGCAGTGCCGAGTTTGCGCAGTGTCGAGATGATATGCGCGATGCCCTTTGCACTGGTTTCCGAATTGAGCATGACGCCGCCCGCACCATTGACCTGCAGGTCGATACAGGCTGGCATCAGCACATGCGGCGTGAGGTCCGGCGTTTCATCCGACTTGCGCGGGCGAAGACGGGTGATGCCATGCTGGCCGATCTCGGCCACCAGACCAGTCTGAAGTCGCCCATTCAGAAACACATAATCGGGGGCGACAAGACGGGTCATTGGGTTTCTCCAGAATGATTAAGTGCGTAGAGCGCAACGCCGCGCGCACCGGAACTATCACCGAAACGTGCAGTTCTGATGGCAGGGATGCGTGTGGGGCCGAGCTTGCGCTTTTCAAATGCCTTTGAGACGCGCTCAGTGACACCATCCATATTGGAAAGACCGCCGCCAAGAACGAAGCAATCCGGATCGACGACGAGCTGCATGGTCAGAAGCGATTCCGCCATCAGATCAGCCCAGTCATCGAGAACCTTTTCTGCATTCGCATCGCCATTGGATGCGCGCAATGTCAGTTCCTGATTGGAGATGGTCTCATTGAGCTTGATTTTAGAAATATCGGCAAGGCCCGTGCCGGAAACATAGCGTTCCATGCAACCTGTCTTGCCGCAGCCGCAAGGGATCAGTGGTAGGCTTTGTTCGCTCAAAATGCGTGCAGGCATACCCGTGTGACCGATTTCCAGCGCTAGACCATTATAGCGCGGCGGAATTTCACCATTGATGACCACACCAGCGCCCATGCCGGTTCCGACAATCAGACCAATCATCGCTTCGCTGCCTTCGGCTGCCCCGCCGTGCGCTTCCGAATAGGCGAAAGCCATGCAGTCGTTCATCAGTGGAAAGCTGCGCCCAAAACGTTTGGCCAGTGCTGCACCGACATCCCGACCTGTGATCGGAATATTGGATGCAAAGCCAAGTCCGTTGGCCGGATCAATCCAACCCGGAAGGCTGATGCCGACGGGCAGATTGGGATTGCCCGCCGTCTCGGTCAGCCATTCAATCTGCGCCGAAAGCCCATCGATGAAGGCATCGAAGTCGCTGACAGGCGTAGGAATACGCCGTGTCAGAACGGTTTCCATATTCGCGTCGAACAGACGGCCCTCAATTTTGGTGCCGCCCAGATCAATAGCGCCGCAGATCATGCTGACCTCGTGTTTCATGCTGCAAAGGGGTAAATCTTAACCCCGGAAACAACGCGTGTCAGGTTGCCCTGATCAATAAATGGATTGTCGATGTTGAGATCGAGTTCTGCCGACCAGCGGGCAGACCAGATTTGCGCCAAAAGCACGTAGAGTACGGCATCCCAGCGGCTGTCACCGGTAAGATCAAGCGCAAGATCACAGTCTTTGCCACCAACAGTCGTAACGGTTGCTGTCGGGAACTGCTGAGCAATTTCAACGGCAATGTCGCGATCATAACGCGCGGTGTGCTGATCCGGGTGAATGAAGACCACAACGCGGGTGTTGCCGACAACCGAGGCTTTTGGACCATGACGGAAGCCGAGCGTGCTATCCCAGTTGGTCATGACCTGACCTGCGGTCAACTCCAGAACCTTGAGTGCGCTTTCGCGCGAAACGCCGGTCAGTGCGCCGGAGCCGAGGAAAATTGCGCGGTCTGGATGCGGGGCAGGCGTTGCGTCGAGCTGCGCAAGTGCCTTAGTACCCGCAGCCGAGAGCTTGTTAAGCTTGTCGGCGACATCAACATTGCCATCAATGCAGGCGAGTGCCGACAAAAGCATCGTCGTGTAGCTGGACGTCATTGCAAAAGCCTGATCGTGCGTTGCCGCTGGCAGAACGATCACGCGCTGTTCGCCCGGGCCTTTTGCATCGCGAACGGCCAGTGCGCTTTCGCCATTGCAGGTAATGTTGAGGCGGTGAGCTTTCGGGAAATGCTCGTCCAGCAGGTCGAGCGTTGCGATGGTTTCCGAGCTGTTGCCGCTGCGGCCGAACTGCACGACGAGCAGTTCGCCATCATCAGACAGCGTTTCAGACGGATTGGAAACGATGTCGGTGGTTGGAATGGCTGTAAGCGAAATCGCGCCCGCCTTAACCGATGCAAGAGCCTGACCGATGAAAGCCGAGGTGCCTGCGCCGCTGAAAACGATACGCTTAACACCCTTGGCGGCGATCCATTCACGGATTTCAGCCGACTGGGTGGCAAGAGGTACTGCCCATGCCTGCCAGATGCCCGGCTGTGCATGAATTTCCTGCCATGTGTGGCTCGTTTCCAGTTTAGTCATTAACGCCGTCCTCTTGGGTACTGATTACACGCACGCCGCGTTCGCGGATGCGGTTGGCTATTTCGTGATTGGGCTCCAGATCGGTTACAATCGCTGTAATCCGATCCATTGCGCAAATACGATGCAGCCGTGGTTTGCTGAATTTGGTCTTGTCGGCCAGCACAATGACACGGCCAGAAGCCTCGATCATCGCGCGGTTCTGATGGGCTTCGTCTTCCAGAAAAGTGCTCACACCTGTTTCGGGATCAACACTATCCGCACCCATGACAAAGGTGTCGAAGCGCATTTCGGAAAGGGCTGTATCGACCAGACGCCCGGAGACTGACATTGTTTCGCGGCGAATGCTGCCGCCGGTTAGCATAACCTGATGCTGCTTATGGCGAAGCACGGTCTGCGCAACGTCGAGACTGCGCGTCATGACGATGAGTGGTGCGAGATTGCCAAGATGTGCCGCCAGTCGTTCGGTGCTGGAACCATTATCGAACAGCACCGCGGTATCGCCTTCAAGGAGACTAACTGCCTTGCGTCCGATTGCATCCTTGGCGTCGAAATTGACGGCGCGACGATCAACCGGATTGGCTTCCACGCCTGCGGGCACGAGGCCGGGGCGCTGGGCAAGCGACAAAGCGAGATCGATACGGAAATCGGCAAGGCCCGCGTAGCCAAAGCGCTGGCAGAAGCGGATGAGCGTTGGCTCAGATGTGCCAAGCTGGCTGCACAATTCGCGTGCAGTGGAGCGAATGAAGCCTACCGGATCGTTTTCGATCAACAGGCATATGCCACGCAGCTTCGGAGTAAGCTCCGGCACTGCTGCTTGCACAGTCTGATAGAGGTCTTCTGTCGGTTGCAACTCCGGCCCTTTCCTTGTGTCGTAATTTTCTATTGAAAAGAAAATTTTACTTCAACACAAATTTCTCAAGTCAGTTGTTTATTTCAACACAAATTTATTTTGCTCCGTTTGTATATCGGCCATTCCTGAGCAAGGGATGGCTGTTTAAATCAGGAAGGTGGCTGTCTGCCATCAGCAATGGCGTTGAGAGCTTCGCGCAGCTCGGCAACTTTCGCTGCTGTGGTTCTTGTTGCGCCCGGCACAGCAAAGCCAAAATTCAGCAAAATCTCATCTGAATCGATTGGCGCACTGCAGGATGCGTGGATTTCAGTGAGATCAGGCAATGCCGCAGCGATCTCGGCAAGTGTTCCCATATTCACGCCCGAACCTGGCATGATGATGATTTTGCCGTTTGCGGCATGCTGCATGGCATTCAAGCGTTCGAGACCGGATACGGCTTTCAACGCGCCGCCTGAACTCAAAATCCGGTTGATGCCAAGCTCGATAGCTATTTGCACGGCATCTGCCGCATCAGGGGTAAGGTCGATTGAACGATGCAAAGCAATTTCAAGGCCATCGGCTGCTTTGACCAGTCGTTGCAGGGCTGGCTTATCAAGCTTGCCATCGGGCAGATTGGCTCCAATCACAACACCTGCGAGGCCGAGGGCACGTGTTGCTGTAATTTCGGCTTCCATGATCTGCAATTCATCTTCGGTCCAGACGAAGCTGCCAGCGCGCGGCCGTATCATCACCATGATCGGAATTGGTGCTTTGGCTGAAAGTTGCATGAGACCGATTGAAGGCGTCAGCCCGCCGATTGCGAGGGCCGAGCATAGCTCAATCCGATCTGCACCGCCTTTAATTGCGGCGTTCAGCCCCTCAGCATCATCGACGCAGACTTCCAGTAATATCCGGCTCAAAGCAATCCCCTCAGTTTTTCTTGTACTCTGCCTTCGCCAGTATCGCGACACCGGCCAATCCCGCGATAGCCCCCATGATGGTGACAGTTCCATAGCCAGCAAAGCTTGTGCCAATTGCAAAAAGCGCTGTGCCGATGCCACCGCCGACAAACATGTTAATTGCGATCAGGGAAGCCGATAGGCCGGGCCGATCATGAATGATGCCAAGCAGATAGCTTATTGGCTGGCTTACGATTGCAGCTGCACCAATCCCCCCAATCGCTGATGCTGCGTAAATCTCCCACCGTGTGGTGAGGAATGCAAGCCAGACCAGATAGATTGCATAAAGCAATGATGCGACAAAGAAGATGCTGATCTGACTTCGGCGGCGGCTAATGCGTGCCCAGACAAGCATGAGCACTGCTTCAAGCCCCGCAACGAAGCCCATGACCATCCCGACATCTTCAACCGTACCGCCACCGCGACCGGTTATGATCAGCGGCAAAGCAATCGCATTCACGTGCAAAACCGATGTGATAAGTGCTATTCCAAGTAGCCTTTTGACGACAAAAGGCGAGAAAAGGCGCTTGAAGTCGTCAAAACTGGAGGCTTTTTTGTGGGTTTTTTCAAGATTCTTGTGGTGATCGTGTGGCATCAATGTGGCAATTGACGCAAAGCAGCCGAGCGCGAGCAATGTCGCAAAGGAATAAGCGGTGAGGGCAGAGCCAGTTCCGGCGAGCGCTGCACCGACAAGTCCGGGCACCAGAATCCATGCGATTGAAATGGCCATACGAACGATGGTGATCGAATCGCTAAGTTCAATCGGCGTCATTCCAGCGGAGTGATTGCGGATATTCGCAAACAAAAGCGTACTGACGACGTTAAAAAGCGCGATTGGTCCGATGGTCGCCAGCGCAAAAACCCAAGGCGTTGGAAACAGCCAGATCAGGCCAAAACCTACAATCCCAAGGGCTGTGACGATGATCATCGGCGCGCGATAACGCCCGATGCGGTCAGATACCAATCCGATGGCAATGCTCGCCGCGAGATTGGCTACAACGGCGCAGAAAGCCACGATAGAATAGGTGAAGTCGCTTAATCCGATGACCTTAATGCCGACAATTGGCTGATAAGGTGTTGTGGCCGCCCCTGCAAAGCCAAAAAACAGGATGGCGATCGTGCTGGCACGCACGATCGGATATTGCCGGACAAGATCAAGGCTCGAGGTCGACATTCGGTGCGCCACTATTTCCAAAACAGGCTTTGTCCTGCACGGCTGAAACCGCACAGGACATGAGGATCAGAATAGCGGATGACGGCGTGCCTGCACAGCAAAGCGCAGCCAGTCTTTTTCCGATGCTGGGGTCCACGCAGCTTCCGCAACAGCCAAAAGGCGCGGGAAGGTGAGGTCGTTGAAATAGGCGTGCGTGGTGAAATGTTCACACCAGATACAAGCCTGAACACCTTTGAGATGCTGCGCCAGTTCTGGCGGAAAATTGCCAGCAGCTTCGTAAGCATAGCTTTCTTCCGGCGTGGAGGCGCCTGCCCAGCCAGCGCCGGGTTCCCACCAGTTATGCGACTGCGCCATATCAAGATAATAGGCCTGACCCGGCGTCATGACGACGTCATAACCTTGCTTTGCAAGCTCAATGCCGATTTCCGGTGCCTGCCATGCCATCAGCAAAGTGCCTTCCGGCTGCACGCCACCACCATGCGCGACTTCGTTCCAGCCAGCGAGAACACGGCCGCGCTGTTCCAGCATGATCTTGAGCTTGCGCATAAACCATGATTGCAGTTCAAAAGTGCCTTCAAGCCCTTCGCGTTCCATTAATTCGCGTGCAAGCGGCGAGCCAATCCATGAATTATCGGCCACTTCGTCGCCGCCAATATGGATATAGCGGCCCGGAAAAAGAGCGACGATATTGTCGAGGATCGTCTTCACGAACTCCCATGTCGCAGGCATTGCGGGGTTGAGCGCATTGTTCGTGAAGCCCTGCACAGTTTTGTAGGACTCATTGGCTTCATTGCGATCTTGAAGATACGGCAATGCGGTCAGCACTGCCTTGCAATGGCCGGGCATATCGACTTCCGGCACCACTTCAATGCCGAGTGATTGCGCATGTGCAACCACTAAGCGGATTTGTTCTTGGGTATAAAAGCCGTGCGACGTTTCTGTCGTATCGCCAAGCTGCGGCAGCATTGGGCTATTCGGAGCGCGGGTTGCGCCAATCCCTGTCAGTTCCGGAAGTTCCGGAATTTCGATGCGCCATGCTTCGTCATCGGTTAAATGCCAATGGAAGGTGTTGAGCCGATACCAGGCCATAATGTCGAGGAAGCGCGTGACTTCATCATGCGTCCAGAAGTGACGCGAAACATCCAGAAGGCAGCCGCGCCAGTCATGGCGTGGGGCATCTTCAATACGGCCCGAAATCGGGAATTTGAAGCGTTCTGCATCTTGCTTTGCGCCATCAAGAATGTGCGCGAGCGCGATAAGTCCATGGCGTGTGCCGTCGACATTGCCACCCGTAACCGTGATCAGGTCAGCGGTGAAATCAATGGTGAAGCCGCTCTTCTTGATGCTCCCGTCGGCTTTGATCGTAACAGCGCGACCGCCATCAACTGCTTTCAGCGAAAAGACCTGACGCGCCTGTGGGAACAGTCGTGCATGAAGCTCCTCAACCAGCGAAAGCGCACGCAGACCCGCAAGATCTGTACCCTCTGCGGGATGCAATGCAATTGGCGTGCTACCTGCCTCAGCCTCGAACTTCACAGGCCATGGCAGCACGGAAAACGGAAGCGTAAGACGGCCTTCCGGCAGACGCGGGCCGGGCAGAGGGAGGTTCTGTCCCGAAAGCGCTAATTCGCCGGTCTCAATGTGGATCAAACGGCCATCAGCACATTTGAGATAAGCCGTCTTCGCTCCGTCATTAACATGGAACGGTGAGCGATTAAGTGGTGCGACGCTCAACGTCCATGTTTCGCCCGGCTTCAATGTGAAGCCTTTGGGCGCAGCTATTTCGTTGAAGCTGCCATCATGCAGGACAAAATGTCCGTTCGTGATCTGCGGCTCTCCAACAATGCGGGTGATGCTGGTGTAGCAAAGTGAGAAATCGGTTAGTGTTTCATCCGACAGGTTAAACACTTCGATTGTCATGGTTCCGGCTGGTGCGGGATTTGCGATCCACGAATTTTCAAGTCGGAATAGGCTAGGCATGCAATTCTCCACCAGCAGATTTATGCGCATTCCGAAACGTAAACCTGTTTTCGGTGAGCGCGTTTTAGATAAGTGAGATCCCGCTGAGTCTTTGTCGGTTTGGCCACAAATCATGCGGGATAGAGGCCTTGGCCTTGTTAGCAACTATATCATCGCCTTCAACAGATTTTGTCCATCCTAAAATTTAGCCGTTTGTGATTTAATGGTTATTAAATTCTTTTGTTGCGATTTTTGCATGACTTCATGCGCTTCGTGCAGCTAGAATCGATCACGAAAATACAACATTTATCCGCAACCCGACGCGTTTTCTGTAAAGTCGTAAATCTGTTAAATAACTGTTTTAATTTGTTAAAATTGCAATTTGACTGCGGAATGATTGCGATTTGTACATATTGAGCTGATTTCGAGCAATATGATTTCTTTTAAGGCAGATGCTCGGGAATGCTATTTCTGAACATCATCAAGTCTGTGTGAAAAGTTTTGGTTTTGCTAAATTCCTTGTGTTTTTTCTTGACATTTTGTGGTGATAATTTTCATCTTACTAAAAAATCGATTGGGAGTTTATCGTGAAAGTCGGCATTGTAGGACTGGGCTATCGTCTGGGTTATTTGGGTTTTGTCTTCAATGCACTTGATCCCGAGTTCGAGATTGTCGGCTATGTAGACCCTGCGCCTGCGGGTATGGCAGAGCTGGATGAGCATGGCATTTCGGCTGGCAAGCAATATGCGACGCCGGAAGAGCTGATCGCCAATGAGGCGTTTGATCTGCTGATGATCGGCTCGCCAAACCATATGCATCTCGATCATATTCGTGTGGGTCTTGAAGCGGGCCTTACGGTTTTCACCGAAAAGCCGATTGTATCCTCGATTGAGCAGACATATGCGCTGGCTGAGCTTTTGGCCAAACACGGTCAGGATCGTTTGCTGGTTGGTCTGGTGCTGCGCTATGCGCCGATGTATCGCGATCTGATGCAGGCCAAGACCGATGGTTTGCTGGGCAATATCGTTTCGGTTGAAGCGGCAGAGCACATCTATCCATATCATGGCGCATTCTTTATGCGCGACTGGCGCCGCTATTCAAAGTGGTCGGGCAGCTTTCTTCTGGAGAAGTGCTGCCACGATCTCGATCTTTACAACAGCGTTATCGGCTCGCGTCCTGAGCGTGTTGCAAGCTTTGGTGGCCGCAAGACCTTCATTCCGGAAAATGATCCGCGTCGTGAAGGTATCAACGATATGTCGCTGTTCCATCGCAAGCCGACGGGCTGGGAGGGTTCCGACAAGGTTTTCGATTCCGATGGTGACATCATCGATTATCAGGTCGCGATCATTGAATATGCCAACGGCGTTGGTATGAACTTCCACACCAATCTGAATGCACCGGACCAGTTCCGTCGCTTTGCGATTTTTGGAACGCGTGGTCAGGCCGAAGGCGATTTCATTCGCGGTTATTTCGATGTGCATGAGGTGCTGAACGAAAAGCGCACCATTCACAAGGAATATGCGACACGCACCGAGCTTTCGCAGCATTATGGCGCAGACGAAAAGATGGCGGAAGAAGTGATCGCACATGTCATGCATGGCGGGCCACTTCCTGTTTCGCCGCTTGATGCGATGGAAGCGGGCATTCTTGCCATGGCAATGGATGAAGCGCGCGAAAAGCGCACGGTCATCGATCTGCGTCCCGTCTGGGATCGCTTCGACGCAGCACTTCAGAAAGTTTGATCTGATACATGGGAATGCAACGCTCCAAAGTCATCTTTGCGTGGGTCATGCTTGCACCGGCACTTATCTATGTGCTGGCAATCGTCGCCTATCCGTTGATCGACACTTTCATCCTGTCCTTCACCGATGCATCGCTGCGCCGCACGACCAATTGGGTCGGCTGGGCCAATTATGAAAAGATCGCCAATGCGCAGTTTATGGCTGTTATTGGCCGGACATTCGTCTGGACGTTCTTTTCGGTGCTGATGAAGATCACGATTGGCATGTTTGGAGCGGTGCTTCTCAATATGGCTTTGCCGGGGCGTGCATTGTTCCGTCTGATGATCATGCCGCCGTGGATTGTACCAATGGCGATTGGCATTTTTATGTGGAGCTGGATGTATAACGGCCAGTTCGGCATGATTTCCGGCATGCTCCAGCGTTTTGGCCTTGTGGATGGACCGATTGCCTTCCTCGCATATGGCAATACAGCCTTCTGGGCAACGATTGTCACGGACGTCTGGATTGGCGTGCCGATGGTGACGCTCTATTTCCTTGCAGCGCTTCAGGCAATCCCAAAAGATCTTTATGAAGCCGCTTGGACTGATGGCGCTGGTCGCATGTATCGTTACCGCCGAGTGACGCTGCCGCTGATGTTACCAGCCATCATCACCATGTCGATGCTCTCGACAATTGCGACATTCAACTCGTTCGACATCATCTGGATTTTGACGCAGGGCGGCCCGAATGGTTCGACCACCACGATGATTATCGACACCTATCAGACGGCTATTGGTTCCAAGCGTTACGGTGAAGGTGCGGCGCGTGCGGTCACGATCTGCATATTCCTCTCGCTGTTCTGCCTTGCCTATTTCCGTGTCACGCGGCGCATCAGCCCCGAAAAGCTGGCATAGGGAGCACCAGAATGAGCCAACCACAAAACACGCCTCTTATCGACCGCTATACGTGGATTGAAAAAATTGCTGCCTATGCAGGGATCGCCATCTTTATGATCTTTCTGCTCGCACCATTCTTTGAAGGGTTTCTGGTTTCATTGAAGCCATTAAACCAGCTGTTCTCTTCGCCTTATCGGTTCTGGCCGGAAAGTGGCAGTTTTGATGCCTATTTTTCAATGTGGAAGAGCGTTCCGCAATTCGGACGATACATCTTCAACTCGTTCTTTATCTCGTCAGTGGTCACAATCATTGTGCTGCTTCTGGTGGTGCCTGCGGCTTACGCCTTCTCGCGTTTTGACTTTCGCGGAGCAGGGCTGATCCTTGGTGGTTTTCTAGCAATCAATATGTTCTCAGGCGCGGTTCTGTTGATCCCGCTGTTCCGTTTGATGCGCAGTTTTCAGCTCCTCAACACCTATGCCGCGATGATCGTGCCGGGCGTTGCCTTCCTCATTCCGGCGGCGATCTGGCTGCTGCGCACCTACATGATGCGCATCCCGCGTGAGCTGAATGAAGCCGCCTATATGGATGGCGCAAGTCACTTCTACACATTGCGCCGGGTTATCCTGCCGATTGCAATGCCGGGCATTATCGTTGTGGCGATCACAACCTTTATCGGCGCCTATGCGCAGCAGTTTATCTTCGCACTGACGTTCAATTCCAAGGCCGAATATATGCCGCTGCCGGTAGGCCTCTTTGCCTTCTTCGGTAAGCAGGAAGTCGTCTGGAATGAGCTGATGGCAGCGTCCTTTGTGGGCATCGCACCGGCGATGATCATCATCTTCCTACTACAGCGCTATCTGGTCGGAGGACTGACCGCAGGTGCTGTGAAGCAATAAAAATCCGTCTAAACATCTATCATCATAAGGGAGTTTTCAGAGGTGACGACGATATTTAAAATGGGAGCTGCGGCGCTTGTTCTCGCAGGCAGCACGATGCTTGGAACGCTCGGCGCATCAGCCGCAGCGCAGGAGATCTCGTGGATCTATTGCGGTGATAAGCTCGACAAGACGCATGACAAATACATCAAGGCCTGGGAAGAAAAGAACCCAGAATGGAAGATCGCTGTTGAAGTGGTCGGCTGGGCACAGTGCCAGGACAAGGCAACTACACTTGCAGCAGCAGGTACACCGCCAGCAATCGCTTATGTCGGTTCGCGCACGCTCAAGGAATTTGCTGACAACGACATGATCGTCCAGGTTCCGATGACGGACGAAGAAAAGGGCGCTTATTTCCCACACGTGGTTGAAACCGTCACCTATGATGGCACCCAGTGGGGCGTTCCAATCGCGCTTTCGACCAAGGTTCTCTACTGGAACAAGGATCTGTTCAAGCAGGCTGGCCTTGATCCGGAGCAGCCACCGCGCACATGGGCTGAAGAAATCGAATTCGCTAAGATCATCAAGGAAAAGACCGGCATTCCAGGCTATGGTCTGTCGGCTAAGACCTTTGACAACACCGTTCACCAGTTCCTGCATTGGGTTTACACCAATGATGGCAAGATCCTGAACGACAAGGGCGAAGTCGTTATCGATAACCCGCAGGTTCTCGCTGCTTTGAAAGCCTATAACGACATCAAGGCTTATTCGCAGGAAGGTCCAACCGCGTATGAGCAGAACGAAGTGCGCGCGATCTTCCTCGACGGTAAAGTCGGTATGATTCAGGGTGGATCGGGTGCAGCCGTTCGTTTGCAGGATTCCAAGTTCAACTGGGGCATTGCAACGCTTCCAGTTGGTCCTGATGCCAAAGGTTCCGGCACGCTGGTCATCACCGACAGCCTGGCTGTTTTCAAGGATTCAGGTGTTGAAGAAAAGGCCGCTGAGTTCGCAAAGTACATCACTTCGCCTGCAATTCAGGAAGAGTATGAGCTTGCAACCGATGAAGGCCTGACACCAATGCGTCCGTCGCCAGCCGTTGATAAGGTTATGGTTGACATTCCTTACTGGCGTCCGTTGATCGAAGGCATTCAGTATGGTGGCGCAGAGCCGCTTTTCACTGATTGGCGCGGTTTCCAGAATGTCATGATCGCCATGGTTCAGTCCGTTGTTACAGGCGATGCAAAGCCTGAAGACGCACTGAAGAAGGCTGATGAAGAGCTGAAGAACCTTAGATAAAACTGAGACAGAGCCGCCCTGCCGGATCATTCAGCAGGGCGGTACTACAACGAGTTTTCGGCCGCAGGAGAGCAGCGTGGGAAAATTATCCCTCAAGAATATTGTCAAGAGCTTCGGCCAGTTTGACGTCGTCAAGAACGTATCCCTTGAAGTGAACGAAGGCGAGTTCATGGTCTTTGTCGGACCATCGGGCTGCGGCAAGTCCACGCTTTTGCGCATGATCGCTGGTCTTGAGGATACGACGTCGGGCGATATCATCATTGATGAGAAGCGCGTCAATGACCTGCCTCCGGTCAAGCGCGGCATCGCGATGGTATTTCAGAGCTATGCGCTCTATCCGCATATGAGCGTTTACGAAAATATCGCATTTCCATTGCGCGTCGAAGGTGCGGATAACGCGACCATCAAGCGCAAGGTGGAACATGCGGCCTCGATCCTGCATCTCGATCAACGGCTTGAGCAGAAGCCCGGTATGCTGTCCGGTGGCCAGCGTCAGCGCGTAGCGATTGGCCGTGCGATTGTGCGCGAGCCGAAGATTTTCCTGTTCGATGAGCCGCTTTCTAACCTCGATGCAGCGCTTCGCGCCGATATGCGTATTGAACTGACCAAGCTGCACAAGCAGCTTGGTGCAACCATGATCTATGTGACGCATGATCAGGTTGAAGCCATGACCATGGCTGATCGTATCGTGGTGCTTGAAGGTGGCAACATCTCGCAGGTTGGTACGCCACTCGAACTATACAACAAGCCGCGCAACAGCTTCGTTGCAGGCTTCATCGGCAACCCGCGCATGAATATGCTGCCGGTCACTTTTGCTGGATTTGAGAGCAACGGCTATGCGCGTGTGAAGCTCGGAAGCAACGAATTGGTTCTGCCGGTTCTTTGCGAGGAAGCCGCGCGTCCAGACGTCGGCCAGACGCTTACACTGGGCATTCGTCCAGAGCATGTTGCAATCGGCGAAGGTGCAGTTGCAATCACGGTGCAGCCATCTGTTGTTGAGCGACTTGGTCAGCAGACAATCGTTTACAGCACCCCGGAAGGCATGAGCGAGACATTCTGCATCATTACGCCGGGCACAGCGCCGATCTCTGGTGATGCTTCGATCAAGGCAAGTTTTGATGCACAATCCTGCCATTTGTTCGATCAGAATGGCATTGCCTTTACAAGACAGGGCGATTTCTCGAATTAAACTTCGAGCACCATTCTGTAGCTAATAAAAAAGGGCGGAATTTCCGCCCTTTTTTGTTATATTTATTTAATGCGTGCCCACTGCTTTGCCATAAACCCGGATGACATTTCTGACGGCTTCGACCATCAGCGCATGGGGCGTGGCTTCAACCTTGCCAGATGCAACAGCCGGATAAAGCGTGCCGAGATACTGGCTAATCAGTGTTTCTGGAATTTTGCGACCTTCAAGACGCTTGAGCAGTGAATTGACGGCAGCTGTGGCTTCCGAATGTGGCCAGTAATAGCGAATGCGGTCGCTATAGGAGAAATGGCGCTGAAGACGCAGCTCTTCTGCATCGCCATGATAATATTTCTCCCAGTTCTTCGGCTCGTTGAGAAGCAGCTTCTCAAGCTTGCCGCGAACGGTTTCTTCTTCTGGCAGTTTATCGAGGAATGCTGCAATTTGATCAAGGCCGTAGAGTGCTTCACGCAGCGCAAAAGTCAGACCCGGTCCGACTTTCAGAATGGCAAAGCCATCATGAACCAGCGCCGACAGCGCCTCAACGGGCTGATAGTCGGTCGAATGGGCTTCAAAGACAAACTGCGGGATCTCGTTGAGAACGCCGCTTAAAGCAGTTGCTTTTTCACTATCATAATAGACAACGTTTTCATTGCCGAATTCCACGCCCGGCTGCACGACAACACCGATGGCGCGCGCGAATGCATCCTCTAGGCCAAGGGCTGCAAAAGCCTTGCGATGAATGGCGATGGTTTCAAGGGCTGCATCTGGCTTGGTCAGTTCCAGATCTTCGATTTCTTCCATTGCGCCGCCCGGGATGGGAACTTCGGTCCCGACAATATAGACAGGCAGATCAAAGCCGGATTGAGCCGCTGCTTTTTCAGCAACCTTGGCAAGTCGCGCAGCGCGTTCTGCGGTCACAGCATCGGGCAGGGCGACGGGCTCACCAGCGCAGCCCATGGACGTATCGAGATGAATCTTGGTGAAGCCTGCACGCACAAAGCCATCCATCATCACTTCGGACTTGGCCATGGCTTCTTCAGCAGAGAGATGCTTCCAAGGATTTGGGCCGAGGTGATCGCCACCCAGAATAAGCCGCTTGGTATCAAAGCCGAGACGCGCTGCGATCTCTTCGACAAAACGGCGGAAATCAGCCGGTGTCATGCCGGTATAGCCGCCATCCTGATTGACCTGATTGCAGGTCGCTTCGATTAGAACGTCGGTGTTGGTGGCAATGCCTTCAAGAAGGGCTGCTTCGATAACCAGAGGATGTGCCGAGCAGATCGAGGTGATGCCTCCACGCGCACCGCTTGCATAACGGGCGGGAAGATTGCGTAAACTCTGAGTGCTGCTCATGAAGAGACTCCGTTTTTGGCGATGAATGCGTTGATTTCATCCATCGTTGATGTGCCTTCCATCGGGCCTTTGACGCCGACGGCGCGTGCGCCTGTCGCGTTGGCTATGGTCAAGGCTTCCTTTGGTGCGAGATCGCGCAACCAGCAGGTGACAAAGGCTGCGCCAAAGCTGTCACCTGCGCCTGTTGGATCGATCTCATCGACTTTAAATGCGTGTGCTGTGACTTCGCCGGAATGGTCGAAGTAGCTTGCACCTTCAGCGCCACGCTTAATGACGATTACCTTGATGCCACGATCGAGCAATTCTTCGATAGCGGCTTTTTCATCAGTCGCTTTGGTGAAGAGGAAAATTTCAGGCCCACTTGGCATGAACAAATCGGTATGTTCAAGCGCATGGACGAGTGCCTCGCGCATACCCGGCAGATCGAGCATTTCCTTGCGGATATTCGGATCAAACGAGACCGTGCCGCCTTTAGCTTTGATGCGCAGCGTTGCTTCGTGGATAGCGTCGACAATACCATCAGAAAACAGTGCTGAACCCATAATATGCAGATGGTCGGCAGTCTCGATTAGCTTTTCCGCATCAGATGTCAGCGCAATTGCGCTGCATGCACTGTGCTTGATGTTGAAGATGAAGTCGCGATTGCCATCCGGACGATAACGTACGAATGCGCTGCCAGTGGCGGCTGTTGGATGCACGCTGATTGCCGAAACATCAACGCCGTCTTTTTGCAAGCGCTCGATATTAAGCGTGCCAAAGTCGTCATTGCCTACGGCGCTGACCATGCCGCAAGGCTGGCCCATTTTAGCTGCCTGATCAATGAAGATTGCCGGTGCGCCGGAAGCAAAAGGGCCAATCAATGGAATGGCGCTTTTGAAGCCATTGCCGGTTTCGATGGCCATGATCTCAACGACGATTTCGCCGATTGTGATGATCTTTTTCATGCGATGCACCAAACTATGTTCTGACGGATTTAGAGCGGACATCGAGCCAAACGGCGACGAGAATGACGACACCTTTGACGATGAGCTGATAGAAATATGGCACCGACAGCATGTTCATGCCGTTGTTGATGACGCCG
Source organism: Ochrobactrum sp. EDr1-4 (assembly GCF_049199085.1). Lineage (NCBI taxonomy): Bacteria > Pseudomonadati > Pseudomonadota > Alphaproteobacteria > Hyphomicrobiales > Brucellaceae > Ochrobactrum > Ochrobactrum sp. EDr1-4. Next base: position 278,985 of record NZ_JBLZOF010000004.1, on the reverse strand, counting down.
ATAATCAACGCGCCAAGGATTGTACCGACCATCGTTCCCACGCCACCAGCGAGCGATGTTCCACCAAGGACCACGGCCGCGACGGCATCGAGTTCGTAACCCATGCCCGCATTGGTTTGCGCCGAAGACAAGCGCGATGAGAGCAGGATGCCACTGATTGCAGCCATGACGCCCGAAATCATGAAGACGATAATCTTAATGCGATCCACGCGAATGCCAGAATAAACCGCCGCTTCCTTGTTGCCACCTGCGAGATAAACCCGGCGGCCAAAAACCGTCTTGGACAACACAACGTAGTTGAAGAGGAACAGAAACCCAACGATCCAGATGATGATTGGCAAGCCGAGCCAGCTTTCAGAGCCGATTGCGAGCCATGTTTCATTCTCGATGATTTCAGGCGCACCGTTGGTTGGCAGGCTGACCATGCCGCGATAAATGCCCATTGTGGCAACCGTCACAATGAAGGACGGAAGCATGAGCTTTGCCGAGAGTACACCGTTCAGTCCGCCCATGATCGCACCGGCAGCCAGTGTGAATATGACGGTCGGCGCAAAGCCGAAGCCCATAGAAAATGCCTGTGCCGCAACCATGCCAGCAACAGCCATCATTGAACCCACAGAAAGATCGATTTCACCAAGCAGGATCACATAGGTCATGCCGTAGGCTGCAACCGCGATCACGGCGACCTGCTGCATGATGTTCATGAAGTTATTGAATGCGAGGAAGCGCGGGTTCAAAACTGCAAAAACAATGCAGAGAACGGCCAGCGAAAGGACGATGCCGCCATATTGACGGATCATCGGAGAAGAGAAAAGCGAACGACGAACTTCTGCGTCTGCGGCTTTTTTTTGAATGTCTTGTGCGTTGCTCATTGATGCATTCCTGCTGCGTAGCTCATGACGGTTTCTGGTGTGAGGCCATCTGCATCAAGTGTTGCGGCGACATGCTTATTATGCATGACGACAACGCGATCACTCAGACCCAGAACTTCTGGCAACTCGGACGAAACCATCAGGATCGCCGCACCATGGGCGGCAAGTTCACGGATGATGCGATAGATTTCAAATTTTGCGCCAACATCGACGCCGCGGGTTGGCTCATCAAGGATGAGCACTTTTGGCTTCATCTGAAGCCACTTTGCCAGAACGATTTTCTGCTGATTGCCGCCGCTGAGAGACCCGGCAATCGTGTCAAGCGATGCGGTCTTGATCGCCAGTCGCAGCACTTCGGCTTTTGCGCTGGCGCGTTCAGCCGACGAGCGCATCATGCCAAAAGGACCGGCCAGCTGTCCGAGAGCAACCATATTGATGTTGCGCTCGACGCTCTGCGGCAGAACGAGACCTTCTTCCTTGCGGTTCTCCGTCACAAAAGCGATGCCGTGCGCAATTGCCTGTGTTGGAGAGGTGAGGGTGATGGATTGACCGTCGAGTTTTATGTCGCCGGTTGGATGTAGCATGCCAAAGAGCGCTTTCATCACATCCGAACGACCGGAGCCGACGAGGCCAAACAAACCAAGTACTTCGCCGGGCTTTACATCAATGGAAACGTCATTGAACTTGCCCGGAACTGAAAGGTTCTTTGTTTCCAGAATAGCTGGAACGATTGCCGATGGGCGCGGTGCCTCACGCGGGGGATAGATGTCGTTCATCTCACGACCGACCATCAAGGCGATCAGTTTTTCAATGCTGGTCTGGCTTTTTTCGGTCGTCGTCACATATTCCCCATCGCGCACGACCGTAATGTCGTCGGACAGTCGCATGATTTCTTCCATGCGGTGCGAAATGTAGATGACGGCGGTTCCACGCGCTTTTAGACGTTCTATGATGGTGAACAGAATTTCGGCTTCGCTGTCAGAAAGCGATGATGTCGGCTCGTCCAGGATCACGACATCTGCCGGTTGGCTAAGACCCTTTGCGATTTCAACAAGTTGTCGCTGCGCAATCGACAAATCGCCGACTTTGGCGCGTGCATCAACGGGCAGACCCAGTTCTGCAATAAGCTTGCTGGCTTCGGCATTGAGCTCCCGTTCGCGGATAAAACCAAAGCGGCTCGGCTCATTATTCGCCAGAATGTTCTCAGCAACCGATAGATTGCGAGACAGGCTCAATTCCTGAAACACGATTGAAATACCGCTGGTGCGTGCGTCGCGCGGGTTCTTAGGCGTATAAGGCGTGCCCTTGAGCAGAATTGTGCCTGATGTCGGCTTGAAAACACCGGCAAGGATTTTCATCAGAGTGGATTTGCCCGCACCGTTTTCGCCGAGCAATGTGTGCACACGCCCGCGCCGGACAGTCAGGTTCATGCGTTTGAGTGCAACAACAGGGCCAAATGTTTTGGCAACATTGCTGATCTCAAGCACAACGTCCGGTTTGGTCTCGGTAGTAGAATTGATAGCGGTCATCGGAAGTCTCCGCTCTCCATTTGAGGCTTGTATTTATCGCGCTCGAAAATGCGCGAAGCTATAGCCTTGTATCGATAATGTGCTGCGGCGGCACTGACGCGTGGTGATCGTCGTGCCGCCGCGCACTAAAGAGAAACGACGACTGGGAGGAGATGCCGTCGTTTCACGCGGTTCTACTTGGTTTCGCCGTCCTTGGTGACAACACCCGGTACGATTGGCTGCTTCGCAGGAACTTCTTCGCCCTTGATCACTTTAACAGCGGTTTCGACGGCAACCTTTCCCATTTGATCAGGATACTGCGCAATTACGCCGACCATGATCGGGTCGTTTTTGACTGCATTGCGGGCCTCTTCCATGCCGTCAAAGCCGATAACCTTAACCTGATTTTCGAGCTTTGCAGCTTTTACAGCGGAAGCCGCGGCCAGCGCTGCGTCATCACCAAATCCGAAGATGCCGACGATATCAGGATTGGCCTGAATGATGTTCTGAGCAGCAGCAAGCGCTTCTGAGCGGGTGATGCCCGGCTGAATCGAAACGATCTTGATGTCTGGATGGTTTGCGATGGCTTTCTTGAAGCCTTCGACGCGGTCAACAACCGACTGAACTGTCGGGTATTCGATGACAGCAACATTACCCTTGTCGCCAATGGATTTTGCCATCAGCTCGCCAGCCTTTTCGCCGCCGGCAAAATTGTCGGTGCCAACAAAGGAAGTCACATCGATATTGTTGGCTGGAACGTCAACGGTGATAACCTTGATACCAGCCTTCTGAGCCTTGGTGATAGCCGAGCGAACGCCCTTGCTGTCAACTGGCGAGATGATGATGACATCCACGCCCTTGGTGATGAAATCTTCAACGTCAGCAAGCTGCTTGCTGAGATCCTGATTGGCAATGGACACTTCGAGCGGCACATTTTCTGCCTGCGCTTCCTTCTTCATCGCTTCTGCGAGCGAGATGTAGAAAGGATGCTGCTGGGTGAGAAGCGATGCACCAATGCCTTCGGCGGAAGCAACGCCTGCCATCATGGCAAGGGCTACGCCAGAAAAAAGAATACGACCAAGCGATTTACGAAACATAATTTCCTCCGTGTAGAACCGGCATTTGCCGGGACGTCCTTCTGATTAGGGACACATAAACATTTCCTGCTGGGTTCAAGATTGTCGCCAATCCTAAAACCTCCCGGAAGGGCAGGTTCCTTCCTAAGCCCGTCTTAGGGCCTTTATTAGACATGATAGAGCCTGTTCGATGAGTCAATATAAAATTTATCACGTGTAAAATTTATAACGATTTAAAATTTGGATTTTGACGAAAGGTGAGGTCGATTTCATATTAAGAATCAAGGATTCGCCGCATATCCGTGCAAATTAGAGTTGCTTCTGTTAAAAAATAATTTTACGCATAGAAAGTAATGAACCCGTCTAGGCAGGCTCGTGACACGGGATGGGAGGAGCGGCAATGGCCGACAACAAAATCAGGACAATGGAAGAATTCGCTGTCGCAAGCGGTTTATCGCGCCCGACTGTTTCGAAATATTTCGATAATCCTGAGAGTGTTAAGCCGTCGACGCGGGCGCGCATTGAGAAGGCGCTGAAGGACCATAATTACCAGCCCAATATTTTTGCTGTTAGCATGAACCGCAAAAAGCCCAAGAATATTGGCGTCATTGTTCCACATATTTCCGATCCATTTTACGCCGAAATCATTCGCCAGATTGAAATGCGTTGTCTGGCTGAGGGCTATTGGACGATTGTTCTGTCTTCTCATGGCGATCGCAAGCTTGAAGCGCGAGCTATGCGTACGCTCATGTCGCTCAATATATCTGGTGTTTTGATGGCGCCGCTTGGCTTTGAAACTGATGCCAAGCTTCTTTCAAGCCTGTCGAATTCCATGCCAGTCGTTTTTCTGGATAGCCGTATTAGTGATGATCAGCCTTTTGTTGGCACGGATAATCGCCAGAGCATTGGCAATATTGTCGAGTATCTCTGCCGCACAGGTGAACACCCTTGTTTCATGGAAATGCCTGCCGTTAATCAGAATGCGATTGAGCGCCGTGCTGCCTACATCTCTTCAATGGAACGTCTGGGCATCGAGCCGATTGTCTTGCCGATGACGTCGAAAAAATGGAACTTCGAAGAGCTTGGTTATGAGGAAGCAGGGCGTATTCTAGATCGCGGCGGTTTTCCGACGCGCACCGTTTTGTGTGCCAATGACCGTATTGCTTTTGGTGTGATTTCAGCAGCTTATGAGCGGCGACGTCATGTTGGACGCGAAGAGGGATGCGATTTCCGTGTGGCTGGCCATGACGATCATCCGCTCAGTCGATTTACGTGCCCGCCATTAACAACGGTTGCTCAAAACTATCAAGCTATTGCGCGACTGGGGCTGGATATGCTGTTCTCTCGTATCAATCCTAAAGAAACAGGACGCGTTGTGAAAGACGAAGTGCGTCGGCTTGATACCCATCTTATTATAAGAGGTTCGGCGTAATACTTATGCGCTTGAAAACCGTCTGGATTTCGGACGGTTTTGTCAGGCCTGACACTCCAATCGAAAACTATATCTTTTCGGTATGAACAATTGGTAGTTACCCTTGACCCGTCGCCAAGTCTCTGCCAGCTTGCGGCAAATAGGGGGCTACCATGAAGCGATTTATTCCAATCACTGTAGGCATCTGCGCGATTGCATTGGTCACCGCATGTACAACAGGTGACAACCCCAAAGGAAACAGTTCGGCAAATATCGCGACAGCTCCGCAGCAAGCAGCCGCACCCAAGCTCATCGATAGCTACACCGCTCATATCAGCGAGAAGGATAAGGTGGATCACAAGGGTGTTAAGCTTACAGATGCAAAATCAATCATATTGCAAGATCGTAAGAATTATTACGACTTCAACCAACGAGATAAGGGCGACACTCCGAGCAAATTATTCGCAACCAAAGAAGATAGGTGGGGCGAAGGCAAGCCAATTTCGGAAATGAAATGGGAACCTGTTTCTTCGGGGCATCCTGAAAAGGGCTATCAATGGAAAATGCGGCGAGGAGTTGAATATGAGATCATCAAAGGTAATCCTGATTTGACAATCCAGGTTTACAATGACGGCAACATTCACGTTGACCAGATACACCCCTATTAGCTGTTGCGGACCCAGATAGTACGCTGGCGAAAATCGACACCACTCGCTTATCCTCAGCGTTGTAGGCTTACTGGCACTTAATCGTGACGTGACTTGGCTTTCTCGTAAGCTTCAAAAAGCGCGGAAACGAGAACACCATTGATCCGCATGCCTGTCAGATCTGCATCCTTAATGTTGGAGTCCACCAGTGTAACGCCGCTGATGGTCAAGCCCGTCATATTGGCGTTAGTGATGTTGACGCCGGTCATATTGACGTCATTGAACTGCACTCCTGCGAGATTTACATCGTCAAACTCTGCATAGCTGAGATTAACATCGTTGAATTTCGCTTTGCTCAAAACGGCATAAAATCTTGCCTCGGTTAGGTTTACGCCGTCGAAATTCGCGCCGGACATATCTGCGTGACGAAAGTGCTGGCCCTGCATTTGGGGTCCGTCGAATGAGTTGTTCTTTGGCGTGTCGCTCATGTTGGGTTCTTCCCCTTATTTGTTTCATCAACGCGTATAACTTGCACCATAGCAGATGACTATCAAAGGCGAACAAAAGCGACATTACAATAAGTGCAGGAACTACGGTTCAGCATCCTAGCTCCCGCTTGTTTATTAGTAGCGTCGGCGAATGAACATACCGGCCAATATTGATATTGTCACCGTGACAGTTAGCAGAACGAAGGCAAGGGCAGCGCCGAGTGGCCAGTTTGCTTTGTTCAGTATCTCAGTCACGATCATTGGAGCCATCATTCGGAACGACGGGCCACCAAGAAGTACTGGCGTGGCGTATGCATTCATTGTCAAAATGAATGACAAAACTGAAGCCGCGAGAAGACCCGGCATAATTTGTGGCATACGAACGAGCATAAAGCTTTGAAAAGGCGATGCGCCGAGGCTTGCAGCGGCATAATCGATGTTCTCATCCAGTCCCTCAAAGACACTTTGTAATGTGAGGACGACATAAGGAAGATTGACGGCCGTTATGCCGATAAAGACAGCTGTTGGTGTTTGCATGATCGTGAGCGGCGTAGAAATGATGCCGATTTTCATAAGAAGAAAATTCAACACTCCCGTCTGACCAAACGCGACCATCCAGCCCGCAGCGCGAACCGCGTTCGAAATGAACAGTGGCAGGATGATTGCCATAAGAAGTATTGTTTTAAGACTGCCGCTTTGTCGCGAAATCCAGTTCGCAAGCGGCAGGCTGAGTATGATGCAGACTGCTGTAACTGAACCTGCCATGAGCAAGGTCGTACCCATGCCTTTTAGATAGTATGTGTCGGTAAAGAATGTTGCAAAGTTTGCTAGTGTAAAGCCTTGCACCATAAATTCGCCGGGCACGAAATCATTAAAGCTGTAACGGAGCAAATAAAGCAGCGGCAAGGCCATGAATACAAGGACCAGCCCTGTCGCAGGCATGAGAAGTGCGGCGGCGGAAATTGATGTTTTTTGCATGGCTATACCGAGAAAGCTGGAGCTGAACCTGTCTGGCTTAGCCAGACAGGTCGTTGCGATAATCAGGCTTTGAACTCTTTGTTCCACCAGTTTTGCAGGTCAGCATCTGCCTTCGCGACATATTCAAGATCAGGCAGCACGAATTTTTCACGCTGCGCCGCAGTGTAATCAACTGCTGATGCGAGTTCGGCAGGTAATGCCACCTCAGCATTGGTTGGTGCATAGCCCATCTGCTCGGCAAAAGCTGTTTGCGGTGCTTGTTCAAGCATGGCATTCAAATACTCGTATGCAGCTGGCTTGTTCGGTGCGTTTTTTGGCACTGTCATGTCGGAGAGGTAGAGTCCGATACCTTCTTTTGGAATAGCAATTTCGATGTCGATACCTGCGTTCTTCCACATGTAGCCGCGTGCATTCCACATGATGCACATGACGATTTCACCGGACTTCAATGCCTGCGCAAGAGCCTCATTGGTAGGATAGATCTTCACACCCTGCTTTTTCAGCTCCAAGAGTTTAGCCTTGCCAGGCTCGTAATCCGACGCACTACCACCTGCAACCATTGCAGCTGATTCAATTGTCGTCTGATACTGAAGATCAATGACGCCAACGCGACCAGCATATTGCGGATCCCACAAATCAGCATAGGATGTCGGCGCTGGGCTTACCTGCTTTGGATTATAAAGAATAACCCGACCCGTGTAGATATGCGGGATGGAGTAGTTGGTGCGAATGAACGGCAGAACCTTGCTAAGGTTTGGAACTTTGGTTTCATCCAGCTCTTCGATAATTCCGTTCTGGAACATTTCAAAGCTTCCCTGACGGGTGAGGCATGCAATGTCCATTGATCCGCGTGGCAAACGCCGCTCTGCCAGAAGCTTTGCTTTGCGCACCGTATCTGTCGCAGGATCATAGATGACCTGCATACCGCTGCCCTTTAGATTGCCATCAGCGATGTTGATTTGTTGCAGGTTTTGGTAATCGCCACCCCAGGTACCAACAACGGCTCGACCTGACGCTTTGGCGAACGAAGGCAACATTGTTGAAGCGAAAAGGCTGCCGGAAAGGATTCCAAAAGTGCGTCTGCTTATTTTAGTCATGTTAGTTCCCCTTTTGATCGTTGATGAAGCATTCCCGGAGGTCTGTCGCCTCGTTCAGGAATAAATGATTAAAGCAGCACGACGTCCTCCGGCGCGATGCTCATTGAGATTGAACTTTCAGGAGTAAGATCGATGCCCGCCTCATTGAGTTCACGCGGCGATGCAACTGCGGTCAAATGCTGCCCGTCGGTCAGCATCAGATCAATCTCAACCATGCCACCTAAGAACACATGTTTCTTGATAATAGCCGTCTGATTGTTTTGGGCTGAAGGCAGAGGTGCTTTGCTCAACCGCAGAGCTTCTGGCCGGATGAGCACTTCAGATGCTGTTTTGGAGCTTTGTGCTGCCTGAAAATGAACGCCGCCTTCAGTCGTAAAGCGCCCATTTTCGACCGCTTTTCCGGATAGGAAATTTGCACGTCCAATAAAATCGGCAACAAAGCGGTTTGCAGGTTGCTTATATAATTGCTCTGCATTGCCAATCTGTTCAATCAATCCCGAGCGCATGAGTACCAATCTGTCACCAACCGACATGGCTTCTTCCTGATCGTGCGTGACCATGATTGTTGTGATGCCAAGTGATTTCTGTAGGCTGCGAAGCTCGTCACGCACTTGCAAGCGCAGACGTGCATCCAGATTAGATAGCGGCTCATCGAGAAGCAGCATATCGGGCCGAATTGCGATAGCGCGGGCAATGGCAACACGCTGTTGTTGCCCGCCGGATAGCTGCTTTGGCAGGCGCTCCATCAGGTGTGCAAGATCAACGAGTTCAAGAGCGTGTTTAACGCGGTTTTTCAGCTCTGGTTCTGCCACTTTCCTGCGGCGCAGACCAAAGGCAACATTCTCAAAAATGCTCAGATGCGGGAAAAGCGCATAGTTCTGAAATACCAGACCAATATTGCGGCGATGCGGCGGTTCAAATGTAATGTCTCTGTTTCCAAGGCGCATAGTTCCCGCATCAGGTTCGATGAAGCCAGCCAACATGCGCAATGTTGTGGTTTTTCCGCACCCGGATGGCCCTAAGAAAATGAGAAACTCACCCTCATGAACATCAAGCGTCATGTCGGATACTGCTTTGAAAGCACCGTAGGTTTTGGTCAGTCCCTGAATTTGAACGTCAGCCATCAGACCATCCTCGAAATATTTACAAAGCGATTGGAAATCATCAGCATTAGCGCCACGAACAGCACTTGCAGTACCGAAACGGCGGCGATTGTTGGATCAATCTTCCATTCCAGATATTGCATCATCGCAACTGGAAGCGTGACCTGTCCTGGACCAGAGAGGAAAATCGAGACTTCAAGATTGCCGAAGCTGACAACGAACGAAAATACAGCAGCAGCAAATATTCCCGGTTTAATGAGCGGTAATGTCACCAGCCAGACAACAGTTGATGGTTTGGCGCCGAGCGAAGCGGCAGCTTCTTCGACTGACATATTAACACCTTCAAGCGAAGCCAGAAGCAGGCGGATACACCATGGGATTGTTAGCAAGACATGCCCTGCAACAAAAACCCCAGTTGAACCGACAATAGGCGCACCAGATGCTATCTCGATTTCAACAACCGTTACATAGAGCGCTGCGCCTATAACAATCGCTGGCACCGTGAGAGGTGACATCAAAAGTTGGATCAAGGAGCTGCGACCGCGAAAGCTTCGCCGTACAATCACCATTGCCGCAGGAACCGATACCAGCAGGCCAGCAATCATCGCGAAGCTTGCAACGGCGATTGAAAGCAAGAATCCGCTCAGAAACTGGGGCTGACGAAACGCTTCCGAAAACCAATGGAGCGTGTAGCCTTCAACCGGCAATGACAGTATCTCGTTCGAGATGACAGAAAGCCAGAACACAAGCACAAGGGGCAGAAGCATCAGCACAAGGCTGAATGCTATCATTGTCGCTGCTCCCAATCGTCCTAGGCGTTCTGTAAGAGAATTGCCTCGGACCATTCGACCTACTCCGCTAGGGTGTTTTTATGGAAGACGCCGCCCTTCATGATGGCAGTTAAGCACTCATCATGTCTTTCAAGTGTGGTGATGTCTTCTAGTGGGTTGCCATCCACAATCAAAAGATCAGCATAGGCGCCCGGCATAATAATGCCGATTTCGTCTTCCATGCCGCATAGTTTCGCTGAAACGCGTGTTGCTGAATGCAGAACTTCGCGGTTGGTCAAAACGCTTGCACGTAATGAAAATTCCATCGACTGATATTTATGAAGTTGCCCAAGCAAATCTGACCCGAATGCCATTGGCAGGCCCGCGTCACGCATGATTGCCAGCGACTCCAGTCCGCCACGGCGTACTGTATCAATTTTGGATTGGGAGTCTGCGCTTAAACCAAAGCTTGCACCTTCCATCGCCAATCCTTCATAGGCGACGAGCGTCGGGCAAGCGATTGCACCGGCTTCGGCAGCAAGTCGTGCAGTTTCAGGAGTGATAAGATTACAATGTTCTAATGACTTAACACCGCATTCGACAGCACGGCGAATAGAGGCATCTGAGTAGGTGTGTGCCGCAACATAAAGACCGTAATTTTCGGCCTCTTCAACGATGGCGCAAATTTCTTCGCGCGAGTATTGCAGTACGTGAATAGGATCATTGGGTGAAGCGACGCCGCCATTGGCCATGATTTTGATGAATTGTGCACCATTCTTGATTTCTTCGCGTGCAGCGCGACGCACTTCATCCACACCATCGGCAATGCGCCCCAAACTGCCCAATCGGGCTTCATGTAATGGACGATTGTCGTAACGCTTACGGTAATCGCCATGGCCGACTGTCTGGCTCAATGCTTTGCCGCAGATAACGAGACGAGGGGCTTCAACTGTGCCCTCATCGACAGCAAGCTTCAAGCCGAGATCAGCACCTGCCAAATCGCGCAGAGTTGTAAACCCGCGCATTAGCATATCGCGCATGATTTTGGCGCTGCGTAGAGCGATAAGGGATGTTGGTAAAGCAGCATTTTCAGCGAGGTCGACCAGAGTCGCAGCTACGTGTACGTGTGCATCCACAAGGCCTGGCATCAATGTGCGGCCAGCAAGGTCAATTCTCTGAGCATCAGGAGTATCAATGCGTTGGTCGCTCACCGCAACGATGCGGTCGCCTTCGACCAGCACTTCTAGTCCTGCTTTGAGGGTACCTTTATCGACATCAAGGACATGGCCGCCGAAAAACACAAAACTCGTCATTGTTTATTCCCCATTATGCGCCCGTTTCGACGCTTGTATACAGTAAGTATATTAGCAACATCCTTGCATGGGGATTTTGGTTTGTCTACATAAAAACAGGTCGGCTTGTTTTTATGTTGAAAACTCGCCTATAGCACTGTTTTAATTTATATTTATACGAATGTAGATCATTAGCCGTGTTGATTTTGAGTGCAGTTGGCTTAATATTGAGGCATTAATTTAACTGTCGTCACCTGTAGAGACCTCACCATATGAATCGCCCCGTAAACCCGAGCAAGGTTCAGAATTCGGCGCTATCAAGTAGAAAAACGCAAGCTGAACGCTCGTCTACGACGCGGTCACGTGTTTGCCAGGCTACACTTGAGGCACTTGCTGAGGTTGGGCATGGGCTAATTTCGACCGCGATGATCGCTCAAAAAGCAAAGGTTTCGCGCGGGGCACTCACGCATCAGTTTCCTTCGCGCAATGATCTTCTCGTAGCAGCTCTTCGACAGCTTCATGAGGATTGGGAAGTTGCTGATCCGTTTGGAGCCGATCCGAATGAAACCCAGTATACGCTGCCTGAACTGACAGAAGCTCTATGGTTGACGATTTTTTCGGACACGCGTTACATAGCTGCCATTGAACTGATGCTCGCGGCTCGCTTAGACAATGAGCTTGGTCAGCGACTACGCGATGAAATGAAGCGATGGGTCGATATACGTGATGTGCGCATATCGCTATTAGTGGGGTTCGAGCCTGACAATGAAACACATACCCTAAAGCTGCATCTCATTTTGTCAGTCCTGCGTGGTATAGCGGTTCATCAGAGCTTTGACCCGGAAATCGCTACTGGTCGAAAATTGGTCGATCTTTGGAAGCAAATTTTAAAAGGGATAATGGAAGAACCCAACTAATTATGCGTGCAGCTGAAATTGCAATATGCGCTTTTGTTATAATTTCAGCAATGCTTCGGCAGCGTCACCATCGATGATAAGGCCGTTTACTATGCCGCTTTTTAGCAGTGCCTTGGCAGCTACTGCCTTTTCTTGACCCGCGATGAGAAGAACAACCTGTACCTTCTGCAATTCAGAAAATCCCAATGCGATTGTGCGTTCGTTCATCTCGTGATCGACCTGGTGTCCATCTTTATTGAAGAAAATTCCATTTGTGTCGCCGATTGCGCCTGCTGTGTGCAGACTTTCGAGTTCTGATTTGCTCAACATATTCTGGCGGCGCAGCAATGAATCTTCTGTCAATTCACCTGCACTGATAAAACAAACCGATACCGTGCGAGCAATTTCCATTGCACGCGCCACGGAACGTTGGGAGATCAGAACCTTTCTGTCTTCGGCGGAATCAGCGATAAAAGGAACGGGAAGGAAAAAGCCTTGTCCACCCGTGCGACGTGCCAGCATGTTTACAACTTCAAACGGATTGTAAGCGGAGTTGGCTATCAACGAACCCATTACAGATATGAACCGCGCCTGCGGCGATGATACACCCGCAAGTTGAAGGGTCATTTGTTCGATTGTTCGCCCCCAGCCTGTTCCGATGGTGGCTTCTGGATTGTCTGCGAGAAAATTCTTTAGGTAAGTCGCCGCGGCAACGCCCACTGCGCGAAATGAAACCTGTTTGCGGATTTCTGACGTAGTATCGTCTGCGCTAAAGCCAAACGGCGGCGTAGAAATACAAAAATCCAGTTTATACCGACGTGTGATCTCGTTCTCAACGGGTAGTGTGCCCGCATTTTGGTGGTCGATGGATATGCTCACAAGACCGCTTTCGCGCGCTTCGCCCAAGATCTTATTTACGCGAGCACGGGTTAATCCAAGTTTGGAAGCAGTCGCCTCCTGGTTGAATCCACCAACGTAATATAGCCACGCCACGCGTACCATAAGGCTGTCTTCAGATTCACTCATACGCCCCTCAACCAATATTGTGCGGTTAAATTACAAATGTATTTTTGTTTGACATTTGTAATTTAACGACGCTTAATGCCATTCGTTCCGACCGACAAGAGCGCGAAAGAGTGTTCAGGTCAATTGGAATACCGAGCTGAAGCCATAGCAGTATCGCAACATCTTTCTTCGGAGGAGCGGGGATGGATGGCTGCGTGACTACAGTTCAGGGGGAGTTGCAGGACGATACAAGGCGCGGCGTTTCGCTAGTCACGTATCAAGTTCAACAATGTGAAGCTGGACAGTGGATATAACCACGTCGCTTCTGGGAGGAATAAATGGGATCGGGATTGTTTAAGAAGTCTGTCGCTGTTGCAGCTTTGGCCTTACTGATGGGCACAGCAAGCGCGTCGGCGACGAACGTTGCTTGGGTGCATTCCAATGCTGCTGCGCAGTCTGAACAGCGTGCCAAAGCTGGCTTTGATGCATGGCTGAAAGAAACCGGCAAAGATTGGAAAGTCAGTGTTCTTGATAGCGGTGGCTCTGGCGAACGCACGGCGTCCAATATTCAGGATGCGGCATCGCGTGGTGTCGATGCGATTATTGTTAGCATGTCGGATCTGCGCGCATCGCGCGCTGCAATCGACGCTGCGGTCGCAGCAAAAATTCCAGTTTTCGCCATTGATAGCGGACAGGTTGATGGTGTTCTCGTCGATGTGACAACCAATAACTGGGCGATGTCGGCCAGTGTCTCGCCTTATCTGCTCAACGAAATGGGCGGAAAGGGCAATCTGATTTTCCTGCGCATGGCGGAGCATCACGGCACGCGTAAGCGCGGCGATGTGATGGCCACAGTGTTGAAAGAATACCCGGAAGTGAAGGTACTTGCGGAACATAATATCGACTACACGGCGTTTTTTGAAGACACGTCTAGCTCAATGCAGGATTATGCTGCCCGTTTTGGCGAAGAAATTAATGCTGTTTGGGCACCTTGGGATGAGCCAGCGCAGGCTGCCATCAATTCGTTGAATGCAGCCGGTCTGAAAAACGTGAAAGTTATCGGTATCGACGGTAATCCTCAGGCGATTGAGGAAGTCTGTAAGCCAGAAAGCCTTTTGATCGCGACTGTTTCCCAGCCTTTTGAAAAGATGGGTGCACAGACCGGTGAATGGATCGAGAGCATCGTCGTGAAGAAGGAAGATGCCGCGGCGGTCATTCCATCGAAGACCGTCTATCTCAATGCGCCGCTTATCACAAAGCAGAATTGTAAGGACTTCCTACCAAAGAACTAAGCACCCGTGCCTGCAACTGGCCGGGACCTGACGTTCCAAGTTCCGGCCATTTTTTAACCTGAAAATTCAATTCGCGGGAGTTCTTCGATGGCTGTAAGCCTTTCGCAGATCGTCATGTCATATCCCGGAACACTGGCGCTCGATCAAGTCAGTGCTGAATTCCGGTTCGATGAGGTGCATGGCCTGATCGGAGAAAATGGTGCAGGGAAGACAACCCTCGTCAGCATTCTTGGTGGCAGCAAAAGTCCGACGTCTGGCAACATCATTATTGATGGCACAGAGGTGCGACTAACAAGTGCTGGTGATGCTCTGCGCAAGGGCATTGCGCATGTCTCGCAAGAAGGCAGTCTCGTTCCCGGACTGACTGGTGCGCAGAATATTTTGCTGGGTGATGAGCCTCGTATGGGCCTCGGTGTTATTGACAAGAAAAAGGTTGTCAGCCGTGCAGACGCACTTCTAAGGCGCTGGTTTCCGCAAGTGTCCATCGACCTTGATGAGCAGGTTGATATGCTGCCGATGGCAGATCAAAAAATCATCGAAATTGTTCGTGCTTTGCGTGGGAATGTGCGGTTGCTTATTCTTGATGAGCCGACCGCCACATTGCCTGCGCGCGAAAAAGAAAGCCTTTGGGAAATCATCAAAACCTTGCCGCAACAAGGAGTTGGAATTGTCCTGATCAGCCATTTTCTTTCAGAGATCAAAGCTCTGAGCGACCGCATCACTGTTCTTCGCGATGGCAGACACATTGCAACGCTCGAGGCTGAAGACTCCAGTGAAGCGCAACTCATTGACCTGATGCTTCAACGCTCTGGAAGTAGCGAAGCCGTCGAGCAGGAAGCGCAACATGGTCGCGATCTTGGCCCCGTTGTGCTGGAAGTCAGCGATTGGCAGGCAGGTGGGGTTGTTGCTGATAATTTTGTCATTCGCGCCGGTGAGATTGTGGGCCTTATCGGTCTGACAGGGGCAGGGCATTTTGGCTTTGCACGCTCTCTTTATGCTGCAAGCGGTGTGACAAGCGGAAAACTTTTCTTTCAGGGCGAGGTTGTGAATAAAGTCGATGCACGAACCATGCAGAACAAAGGCGTGGCGCTCGTTCCTGATCACCGTATGGAGAATGCGCTAATCGGTGATTGGGATGTGCGCGAAAACCTCGCAATGGTGCATCCAACGCATTCAACCTTTGGTAGCACGGGCATTTTGTCGATGCGTCGCGAAGCGCTAGAAGCTGACCGCACAATGCAGTTGATGAATGTTAAGGCGCATTCGCATCGACAGTTCGTGAAGGACTTAAGCGGCGGTAACAAGCAAAAGGTTTCGATTGGCAAGTGGCTTTATGGTGCGGATGAGCATTACCGGCTGATGATTTTTATCGAGCCAACTGAAGGCGTCGATATTGGCGCCAAGCGTGAAATTCATGCGCAAATGCGCAGGCTTGCTGAAAAAGGCATAGCCATTCTCGTTACTTCTTCCGACCTTCTGGAAATCGCAGACGTGGCAGACCGTGTCATCCCGTTTGTGAATGGCAAACC
The DNA here is from genome assembly GCF_049199085.1 of Ochrobactrum sp. EDr1-4. Taxonomy (NCBI): domain Bacteria; kingdom Pseudomonadati; phylum Pseudomonadota; class Alphaproteobacteria; order Hyphomicrobiales; family Brucellaceae; genus Ochrobactrum; species Ochrobactrum sp. EDr1-4. Next base: position 263,021 of record NZ_JBLZOF010000004.1, on the reverse strand, counting down.
CGGCCCACAGATTGAGCGTGGCGCATTCTCAGAAGCGAAATTTATTGCCGCAATGGCAGGAGTTACCCAATGAGTGCCCGATCTTCAGCGGTTTCGCCGCAATCATCCCGTCATGCCCAAAGTTTCGGTAAAAAGCTTAAAGGTGAATGGCTATTAAAATATAGCACGCTGTTTGTGCTTTTCCTGTTGTTTGCAGGTTTTTCGCTGACCGTTGACCGCTTTCTGACAGCAAACAATCTTCTCAATATTATCCAGCAGATTTCAATGCTCACCATTGTTGGTGCGGGTCTGACATTCGGTTTTGCTGCGCGGGAAATGGACCTTTCCGTCGGTTATATGGTTGGTATGTCAGGCATTCTGGTGCCACTAATGCTGGTTGCTGGATTTCCTTTGCCTGTAGCTCTTCTCGCCGGGCTTGGAGCAGGCCTCGTTGTGGGTTCGGTCAATGCAGTCTTGGTTACATTTGTTGGTGTGCCGTCGCTGATTGCCACACTCGCGGTTGGCTCCATTCTTTACGGCATCAACTTTTTGATGACAGGCGGACGCGCTATTTATGGAGGTCTTCCTGCAAACTATCTCTGGCTTGGCCAAGGTCAGCTCTTTGGCATACCGGTACTTGCCTATGCCATGGTGATTGTCGTTTTCGTGGCCTGGTTCTTGATGGAACGCACGGTGTTCGGCCGTTACATTTATGCAGTGGGTGGAAACCTCAAAGCAGCGGAGCTTTCCGGCGTTAATGGTCGCTTCTATCGCGCTGCCGCTCTTGTGGTCTGCTCAATTTTTGCAGCCGTCGCAGGTGCACTTCTTGCTGCACGTTTAGGCTCTGGTCAGCCCAATGCAGGCGAACGTTATCTGCTGGATGGGCTTGCTACAGTGTTTATCGGCATGACCATGTTTCGTCCGGGTACTGCAACAATTGCAGGGACATTTTTCGGCGCTCTCTTCATCGGCGTCATCAATAACGGCCTCAACCTCATTGGCATGGACACATACATCCAGAGCATTGTGAAGGGCCTTATCATTCTCGTGGCGGTCGCGGTTGTTTCGCGAACCACCAAACTGAAGCTTCTTTGAAGAACTGCGTTAGGCATTGAATCAAACATCATGAAAAACTTGAAACAGACAAGTCTGTCGGAGGCGCACGTGCAAAATCCGAGTAACTCTAATCTTCTCGAACTATACCAGACGATGCGGCGTATCCGCACCTTTGAAGAACGCGTCGGCGAGTTGTTCGTGCGCGGTCAGACGGCAGGTTCGATGCTTCACCTTTCGATTGGTGAAGAGGCCGCTGCTGCTGGTGTTTGTGCTGCCATGCAGCCACAGGACACGTTTACCACCCACCATCGCGGCCATGGTATCTTTCTGGCACGCGGCGCTGATCCTAAACAGATGATGGCGGAAATTGGTGGCAAGGAAACCGGCTATTGTCACGGCAAAGGTGGCTCCATGCACATCGCTGACATGGCGCTTGGGCATCTTGGTGCGAATGCCATTGTTGGTGGCGGTATTCCAGCTGTGGTTGGTGCAGGCCTTTCCAGCAAGTACCTTAAGAAAAACGCAGTTTCACTCGCCTTTTTTGGTGATGGTGCGATGCAGCAGGGTATTCTCTATGAGAGCATGAATATGGCAGCACTTTGGGGGCTTCCGGTTGTGTTTGTCTGCATCAATAATCAGTATGGCATGGGTACGCGTGTCGATCAGGCGACAGCCAATACAGCCTTCGACCAGCGCGCACATGCATTTGGTCTGAACGGTGCCGTGGTGGATGGCATTGATGTGGAGGAAGTCAAAAGCGTTGCGCAGGGTCTGATCGATGATGCGCGCCTTGGCAAACCTGGCTTCCTTTCGGTGAGTTGCTATCGTTTCTTTGGTCATGCCCGCATGGATAAGAGCCCTTATCGTGCAGAAGCAGAAGAAGCTGAAGGCCGTAAAAAAGATCCGGTTAAATTCACGCGTGATCGATTGATTTCGGAAGGTCTGGCACAAGAAGCAGAGCTGGATACGATGGATAGCGGTATCACTGCTGAAATGGATGCGACCATTGATTTCACTGTGGAATCCAAAGCACCGCCACTCACTTCCATGTTCAGAGATGTTTATGCGGTTGGCGAACCAGAACCCGAGCCAGTCCGCACCCGTATTGATCGTGTACTTTCCAGGGATGAAGCATAATGGTTGCCATGACTTACCGCGATGCGCTGCGTAAAGCGCTGGATGATGCCATGGCCGAAGACAACACCATCGTCGTGATTGGCGAAGAAGTTGGCCGTTATGGTGGTGCTTATGGTGTTACGAAAGACCTGATCGGTAAATATGGTGCTGATCGGCTGATCGATACGCCGATTTCTGAGCCTGCAATTATCGGTGCTGCTGTTGGTGCAGCTATGACTGGCCTTCGCCCGGTTGCTGAACTGATGTATATCGACTTTCTCGGCATGACGATGGATCAGCTTGCCAATCAGGCGGCCAAAATCCGTTATATGTTTGGCGGCCAGATCGGTGTGCCAATGGTTCTGCGTACCCAGGGCGGCACCGGACGTTCGGCTGGTGCGCAGCATTCGCAGAGCCTGGAAGCATGGATCATGCACACGCCCGGTCTGCGGCTCGTCATGCCTGCCACTGTGCAGGACGCCTATCATCTGCTGCGACAGAGCCTGACCAAACTTGATCCAGTGGTCTTTATTGAGCACAAGGCGCTTTATACCCGCAAAGAAGAAGTCGATCTGGATGCTGAGCCGCTCGAATGGGGCAAGGCGGCGGTGCGTCGCACAGGCAAAGATCTGGTCATCGTGACCTATTCGCGTCAGGTGCACTATGCGATGGATGCGGCTGAAAAGCTCGCTGCTAAGGGTATTGAAGCGACAGTCATCGACCTTCGCACGCTTAACCCACTCGATTTTGACACCATTCGCGAACACGTGGAGCGTGTCGGCAAAGCCATGGTTGTCTCCGAAGGTGTTATGACAGCCGGTGTTGCGGCAGAACTTTCAGCACGTATTACGGAAGAATGTTTCGACTATCTCGAACAGCCTGTCGTGCGCGTTGCGGGTGAAGATATTCCGATCTCGGTTTCGCAGGATCTCGAAGCGGGCAGCGTGCCAACGGCGGACTTGATCCGTTCGATCGCAGAGAGAATGCTGTCATGACTGAGCGTATTCTCAAAATGCCACGTCTCGGCGAAACAATGGAAGAAGGCAAAATTGTCGGCTTCCTTGTGAACCCCGGTGACAGTTTCAAGCGCGGCGATTCCATAATTGAGATTGAAACAGATAAGACCGTAGCGGAATTTCCTGCACTCGGTGATGGCACGCTTCATGAGTGGATTGGATCTATTGGGGATCATGTGGAGGTTGGTGCTGCCTTAGCGCGCATTGATATCGGCGATGGTCCTGACTGGACGGATGAGGGTGGCGAAAGCGCATCCTCTCCGGAAGAGCCGACTGCGCAGGCCCCCGCTAACGCAGTCGGTTCACCTGAAGGGGTTGTCGTGACAGAGCTCGATATGCCACGCCTTGGCGAGACAATGGAAGAAGGTCGCATCGTCCGCTGGTTGAAGGCCGTGGGTGATAGTTTCGAGCGTGGCGAAGCTATTCTCGAAATTGAAACGGATAAAACAGTCGCTGAATTTCCTGCGCTTGTGAGTGGCAAGCTAATCGAAATCCTGCGTCACGAAGGTGACATGGTGACGGTTGGCGATGCAATTGCGCGGATTGAAGTGCTTGCGGGTTCTGTCGCTGCGAAGCCGAATGCACCGCTCGCTGAAACAGTGTCAGCCTCTGTAATGCCAGCCGCTCGCAAAACCCCAACGCCAAGGCAAGCGAGCCACGGCCAACGGGTGCGTGCGACGCCTCTCGCACGTCGAATTGCGCGTGATAAAGGCATCGACATTAATCTCGTTTCAGGTACGGGTCGCAGGGGTCGTATTGAAAAAGAAGACGTGCTTGCAGCGTTAGGTGGCGCACGGCAAAGCGGCGACGTTCAATTTGTCGAGCTTGAAAATGGTCGCGTTGCCTATAGCGATCAGGGTTCGAAGACTGCTCCGACCTTCCTGCTTTTGCATGGATTTTCGGGAGATCGGACGACATGGAGCGGTATCACTTCAGGTCTGCGCCGCGCAAATTTCCGCGTTATCGCTCCTGATCTTCCAGCGCACGGCCTGACAACAATTGAAGCAGGCAACGTCGCTGAATTGAGCGCTTTTCTACCCGCATTCCTAGACGCACTGTCCTTGAAGGATGTTCATGTGGTCGCGCATTCGCTGGGAGCAATTGCAGCGACAGCTTTTGCCGCGAACTATCCTGATCGTGTGTCAGGGCTTACGCTTATTGCGCCAGCCGGCCTTGGTTCCGAAATTGATGCAAGTTTCATCTCTGGCATGGCGCATGCCACAACCGCTGGCGAAGTAACGCATCTGCTAAGACGCGTTGCGGCAAAGCCAGTGGAGCTTTCACCGGAACTTGCAGCGGACTTTGCCAACACAATGAACAAAGGCCGCCTCAAGGCGCTCGCTGATGCAATTGTCGGCTCATCTGGGCAGCGCACTGACGTTATCGCGCCGTTGGAAAAACTGACGCGCTTAATCCCTGTCCATGTTCTGGTCGGTCTCCATGACCGCATTATTCCCTGGCAGCAGGTAACGTCGCTGCCGCCAACAGTTGGTGTGCATTTCCTCGCCCAGTCCGGCCATATGCCGCAATGGGATCAGACGAAGGATGTTCTCGATCTGCTTTTGAGCTTCGCGGGAGGGGCTAATGACTGACATGAAAGCCAAACTTAAAGAAGCCCAGTTACGTCTTGGAGCTTTCGCTAAAGCAACACCAGAACTTATGTCTGGCTTTGCCAAAGTTAGCAAAACTGCCACCGCTGCGGGAAGCTTCTCTTCTGCTCAACGTGAGTTGATTGCAGTCAGCATTGCCGTCGTTAAAGGCTGCGAGGACTGCATTCTATATCATGTCGATGCAGCAATCCGCCATGGCACAACGGAAGCAGAACTGCTCGAAGCGTTGGAAGTTGCTGTCGAAATGGGTGGTGGTCCGGCTGTGATGTATGCGGGTAAGGCACTTGAAGCATTCCGCGGATTAAGTTGAGTTGAGAGCATTGCGAAAACTGGAGGCGTTTTCGCTATCGCTTTGGGAGGAGTTGAATGGCTTATTTTCTGACCGCCGATGGAGGCACAGAAAGCATCCGCGCGCGGGTTTATGATCTGTCAGGCATTTGCCTTGCCAGTGCTGCAGTGCCTTATGAAACGAAGTTCGCAAGCGGTGCGCGCGCTGAGCAAGACCCGGAAGACTGGTGGGCTTCGTTTGTTCAGGCGGCACGTAAAGCGATTTCAGAATCAAGAGTGGATCCGGCCGCAATTGAAGCGATCACACTTGCGACGACAAGCTGTACAGTCGTTGCTCTCGACGCCGACGGTAAGCCCTTGCGTCCGTCGATCATATGGATGGATGTTCGCGCGAGTGCAGAGGCTGAGGCGGTTCTTGCTACGGGCGATGAAGCACTTCTGGCAAATGGTGGTGGGCAGGGACCGGTTTCAGCAGAGTGGATGATCCCCAAGGCACTCTGGATTGCGCGCAACGAACCTGAGATTTTCGAGAAAGCCGTAACGATCTGCGAATATCAGGATTTTATGACTTTGCGCCTCACTGGCGAAAAGGCAGCAAGTCTCAACAATACATCTCTGCGCTGGCATTATTCAACTGATCGTGGTGGCTTCCCAACCTCTCTGTTAGAAAAGATCGGCCTTGAGGCCCTGTCACAGAAATGGCCATCCCGCGTTGTTGCCCCCGGCGAAGTTATCTCTACGCTTTGCGCCTCTGCCGCTGCTGAACTTGGTCTTAGTCAGAAGGTCAAACTGGTGCAGGGAGGCGCGGACGCGCTGATCGGAATGATTGGTCTTGGCGTCGCGATGCCCGGCCAACTCGCTCTGATAACCGGCTCATCGCATTTGCAATTTGGCGTGTCAGACCAACCACTCCATGCGCCGGGTATTTGGGGGAGCTACCCCGATATTCTTTATCCGGGACGCTACATTATCGAGGGTGGTCAGACATCAACCGGATCAATCATTGCATGGCTTGGCCGTATGATGAATGGCACCATGGATATGGAAGAGTTGAACCGCAAAGCAGCAGCGCTTGAACCGGGAGCTGACGGGCTTCTGGTTCAGGATCATTTTCAGGGCAATCGCACGCCTTACACTGATGCGCGGTCGCGTGGTGCCATCGTGGGCCTGACGCTGGCGCATGAGCCGCACCATGTTTTCCGGGCAATCATGGAAGGCATTAGTTTCGGTACGCGAGCTATTCTCGATGCCATGGCAGATGCTGGTTATCGCGGACAGGAAATCACGGTTGGCGGCGGTGCCAGTGCTTCACCGCTATGGCTGCAAATTCATGCGGATACCGCGGGCTTGCCTGTGTGTGTTCCACAGTCACGCGATGCGCCTTCTGTCGGTGCCGCAGTTCTGGCGGCCCATGGTGCGGGCTATTTCTCCAGCATAGACGACGGAATAGCTGCGATGGTCAAGCCCGGCGCGCGCATCGAACCGCGACCACGCGAAGCCGCGATCTATAATGAGATCTATCAACAATATCGTGCACTTTATCCAGCTTTAAACTCCGTTCGTGGAACCTGAGGATAAGATGATGAATGATTTTCAACTGACCGGTAAACGTGCTGTCATTACTGGCGGGGCGAAAGGTATTGGACGTGCTGTTGCTGAACTTTTTGTAGAGGCAGGGGCTAACGTCATCATAACGGATAGGGATGAGTTGGCCGGTGCTGCGGCTGTTGCAGAACTCAATGCAGTCAGAGCTTCGTCAGCAAGTCTTCATGTTCTTGATGTGACAAACAGGGATGCGGTTGAACGCGCGGCAGAAGCTATTGTGAGTGAATATGGCGTGCCGGATATACTCGTAAACAATGCCGGTATCGTGAAAAATGCACCTGCTTCGGAAACGACCGAAGCCGACTGGCGTGCAGTGATTGACGTTAATTTAAATGGTGTTTTCTTTTGCGCGCAGGCGTTTGGAAAGCGCATGTCTGCCGCTGGTCGCGGCGCTATCGTCAATATCTCATCAATATGCGGAGAGGTTACCGTCTATCCGCAGCCACAAGTTGCCTACAACGCGGCCAAAGCAGGTGTAAATCTTATCACCAAGTCATTGGCTGTTGAATGGGCCAAGCAGGGCGTGCGGGTTAATTCGGTTGCTCCCGGTTATACCGCTACGGAACTCACACTTGCTGGGCGCAGCAATGAGGAATGGTTCTCGCATTGGCTCGCCATGACGCCGCAAGGACGGCTAGGTGAACCGCGCGAGATCGCCAATGCTGTTCTGTTCCTCGCATCCGATGCGGCGAGCTTCATAACCGGTACTGTGCTTGTCGTAGATGGTGGCTACACCGCGCTATAATTTGGAGGACAAAATGACCGAACAGACAAAAATAGCGCTCGTCACGGGCGCCAGTCGCGGGATTGGACGAGCCATTGCTATTGGCATGGCAAAGCGCGGCTATGACGTAGCTATCAATGACATCGAACGCCAGAAAGACGCATTGGACGAGGTTGCAGGCGAAATCGGAGCCTTGGGCCAGCGCGCGCTTGCTGTTTATGCTGATGTCAGCAACAAAACTGATGTTGAAGCAATGGTCACTAAAACCATTGAAGCCTTTGGCCGGATCGACGCAATTGTGAACAATGCAGGTATTTTGATCGCCAGCGATGTTGAGCATTTGAAAGAAGAACATTGGGACAGTGTGCTGGATATTAATGCCAAGGGCACATTTCTTGTCATTCAGGCCGTACTGCCACACATGAAGAAGCAGCACTATGGTCGCATCGTGAATATCGCCTCCATTGGTGGCAAGCATGGCGCACCGGAACAGGCGCATTATTCTGCATCCAAAGCCGCAGTCATGGGCTTTACGCGCGTACTCGCACAAGAAGTTGGAACCTTCGGAATTACGGCCAATTGCATTTGTCCCGGAATTATTCTGACCGATATGGGCCGCGTTAATCTGGATGATGTGGCTGTGCGTGAAGCATGGCAAGAGAAGACTGCAATGCGCCGCATTGGCGATCCAGAAGACGTTGTTGGCCCAGTGGCATTTCTTGCATCTGACGATGCAGCTTTTGTTACCGGGCAAAGTCTCAATGTCGATGGCGGTATTGTTTTTAGTTAAGCGCACTGTCACAGAATAACTTTGTAAATGTGTATAGATAGGCGAGCCACAGAAATGCTGTCTGTAGCTCGCACGAAGAAACTTTTAGGCATGTTTAATTCGCAAAGCTTCAATAACGACCTGTTCTCTCAACGATTTGCGCATATGTTGATGAAAAGGTTGATTTTCATGGCAGAGTACGCATAGCGCTTTAAAATTATCGGGTCGGTTGTTGCTTAAGTTACCGTCGATATGATGCGTGTGGAGAAGCTGTCTGTTGTCTGAAAGATCGACGCTACATTCTTCACATCTCCATCTCTTAGAGCTTCGATAGTTGTGCGAAATACGCGGCCATTCGCGAATATACTGGTTATCAACTTGGGAAAAATCATCGCGCTCAGGTTTCGTGAAAAAAATGGTTTCATAACTTCTCAAAAAATCGGCAATGTCGAAATTTTTCCAAATCCCTTGATCCGGTGACTTTATTTCATAATCCTGCCATCCGACTTGCTGAAGACAATTCTTACAAACCTTCAATGCAGCATCGACTTCCCCGGATGTATTATTATCGTCGTCAAACCAGGTACAATTGAACTTTCCGTCGAACCGCTTTGTGACGTGGTAACGCTGAAATCTGCCTTTCAACCTCATATCTGATAGTGTTTTACACTCAGCAATATGAAATCTTTTTGTCCTTTCAGGTTCTTCCAGAAGGGTTTCACGTGTTGAACGTGTGTCCTTAATATAGAGCAACACTTGCTCACCCTCATAGGGAAGCAAACCGCCAAGATGTTGAACGTCTTCAATAGGTATTTCTTTGCCAACAAATAGCTCGGCGATACGGGTTTCTCGTTGAGATAGCGCTGAAGCCCCTAATTTCCATCTTGATCGCGTTGCGCCCATTCGGTTTAAAAGGACATCAAATACGGAAAAGTCGATCGCGAGCTTCATTGAAGTTCTTCCACGACCTTGACGATCTGTTCTTTGGCATTTGTAAGTACCCGGAACTCTACGCGTCGAGACGCATCAGAATTTTCATTGCCGTTAGATTGAGTAAGTGCACGACTTGATGAAAGCCCATTTGCCGTCACATGGCGTATCGCCCATTCCTGATAGGACTTAACTTCCGGCTGTTTTAACGCATATTCAAGAACGCTTCGCGTTCGCTGTTGCGATAGGTCCATGTTCTTGAAATAGGCCTCCAACCGTGGCGTGTTTGGTGCCCATTCTGTTGATGTATGCCCTTCGATGCGAACCTCATCAATGGCGTCTTTGTATTTGTCTAATACTTGGAGATAGCGAGGGAAAAAATCATCGATGATTGACTTGAAGTCATCTTTAAGACTGGCGCTAGGCGCAGAGAGATGTTCGGAGAGCCATTTGAATATTATAATGGTGATTTTGGGGTAGTTAGAAAATAGTGCTGAAAACTCTAATCAAAAAAGGTCCAGTTTTAGGGGCAAAGCAGTGAGCGCATTCTACTGGCCGCGTGTTTTAAGTGGCAAGCTTCTGCGCCAAGTGATCTAACTCGCCACCGAAGTGCTGATCGGAGGCTATTTTGGGTATTAGTTCTAAGCTTCTTTTATCGAGCCTTGTGAGCCTTATCGGCTTGCTTGTGATGGCTGCTGTAACGGTGCATGCACTGCGAAACCAGATGATCGATGACCGTGTCACCATGGTTCGCAATCTGACGGAAATTGGACGCAAGATTATTGAGGAAGAGCATGATCGCTTCCAACGCGGTGAGATCAATGAGGCTATGGCCAAACACAATGCCGTAGAAACTCTGCGCAAGCTACGTTATGCCAATGATGAGTATTTCTTCATAGATGATTTCGAAGGAAATTCTGTACTTTTGCCTATTCGTCCTGATTTGGAGGGTACTGACGCATCCAAATTGGTCGATTCTGAAGGTCGGCTTTACGTGCAAATGCAGATCGATACCGCCAAGGCCGGTGGCGGCGTGGTGCGTTATGAATTTACGAAGCCCAATACGAATGAGAGCGGTGAAAAGATGGCTTATGTTATGCCATTCGAGCCGTGGAACTGGTTTATTGCGACTGGCCTCTATCTGGACGATGTAGACAATGAAACGAAAACCGTCCTATTACGTGCAGGCGGCATTCTCGTAACGATTGCATTCGTTACAACCTCTCTTTTGATCCTGCTGTCGCGCAGTATCACGCGACCGCTTGGACGATTGACAGCGGTGATAGGGCAGCTGACCCGGCGCAACTATAGTTTGACCGTCGTGGATCAGGATCGCCACGATGAAATTGGTCGCATTGCACGCGCGGTGGAAATATTCAAGAAAACGGGTCAGGAGTTTGAAATCCTGGAAGAGAAGATGCGCGAACAGGAGCTTAAAGCCCAGGCGGAGCGTGAAGCCGCACTTGCTTTCGAGCGTGACAGCGCTCTGCGTCTTGAAAAGACGGCAAGGCTGATTTCGATGGGTGAGATGGCCGTCAGCCTAGCCCACGAGCTGAACCAGCCGCTAGCGGCTGTTAGCAATTATTGCATGGGATCAGTGCGTAGGCTCGAGGCTGGTAATAGTGACAACGTTGCGCTGTTAGATGCAATGAAGAAAGCGTCGCGTCAGGCAAACCGTGCTTCTGGGATAGTGTCGCGCATACGTAATTTTTTGCGCCGCAGTGAACCTGTTTTGGAGCCGCAAATGTTAAGGGAGATTGTGATGGAAACCGCTTCCATTGTCGATATTGAGTCCCGAAGACGCGGCTTCAAGATTAAAGTTGAAATTGCGAAAGACTTACCCGCTGTCCTTGCTGACCGTGTGATGGTCGAGCAAGTTGTATTCAACCTGCTGCGAAATGCTATCGAGTCTACTATGGCAGTTCCTTCACCAAGGCGTGATATCGTCGTTTCAGCTAGAATGAGTGATGACGGTCAGTATGTGGAGACAGCCGTGCATGACTTTGGACAAGGCATTGAGGAAGATGAACTGGGCAAGATATTTGATCCTTTCTATACAACCAAAGCCGAAGGAATGGGTGTTGGGCTCAATATCTGTCGCTCTATTATGGAGTTTCACCGGGGTAGGCTTTGGGCAGACCCAAGTACTGTCGGCGGGGCAACGCGCGGTATGACCTTTCGGTTCACGCTGCCTGTAGGCGGCGTTTGTAAGGAAAATACCGCATGAGTGAAGTAGTCTATGTCATCGATGATGACGACGCATTTCGAGATTCACTCGTCTGGTTGCTGGAATCGAGCCAATATGCCGTTCATCCTTTCGGCTCGGCAGAAGCATTTTTGGATGTCGCGTCACCACATATGTCCGGCTGTGTAATCGCCGACGTTCGTATGTCTGGCATAACCGGTCTCGAACTGTATCGTCGTTTGCAGGCGGCTGGAATCGATCTGCCGACTATCATCGTTACAGGTCATGGCGACGTACCGATGGCCGTCACGGCCTTTCGCGACGGGGTTGTGGATTTCATCGAGAAACCACTCGACGATCAATATGTCCTGGAGAGGATCGAGTTCTGTCTCAATAAGGCGCGCGAAACTGCGCAGTTGCGCAAACAAGCAGAGGATTTTTCTCGTCGCTACGAAAGCTTAACTCAGCGTGAGAAGGAAGTGCTGGAATACATTGTGACGGGGAAGCTAAACAAGCAGATCGCCGATCTAATGGATATCAGCATTAAGACGGTTGAAGTACATCGTAGCCGCGTGATGGAAAAGATGCAGGTGATGAATGTGGCGGAACTGGTTAGCCAAAATCTATCTTTTCGCGAAAACCCAAAAAAGAAGCCGGCTTATGCCGACTTCTTTTTTGGGGTATTAGATCAGTCGTCGAGCTGCTGACCGCTTTTATCCGTTGTGCACGCCACCGCAATCAATGAGATGATACCACAGGCTGCGATAAACACAGCAATTGGAAGATAACTCCCATTATATTTGGCGAGCAGTGCCGTTGCGATTAGCGGGAGTGGACCCCCGACGATTGCTGCACCTACCTGATAGCCGAGTGAAACACCCGTATAGCGGACGTCGGCGGGAAAGCTTTCGGCGAAGAACGTTCCGAGCACTGATCCATAGGTCGACCAGATAATGGCAAACCCGATCACGACTGCAAGCGTGGCCACGATCCAGGAACCATGATTAAGCAGCCAGAAGTAGGGCACAGTGTAAATGATCATCGCGACTGTGCCGAGCATGAACACTTTTTTGCGGCCGATACGGTCGGACAGGCTGCCGAAGTAGAGCATGACCGGAACCGCGATCAACGCAGCGATCAACACTGAGTTGAGTGCATGAACGCGCTCAAAACCCAATCCTACGAGATATGAAACTGTGAAGGTTGCAAACAGGAAGAATGTTGAGGTTTCGATAAACTTCGCACCAATCACAATCAGAACCGCGCGCCAGTGCTTGGTTAGCGTTTCGAGCAGAGGTACTTTCTTTGCAGTATTGGTGGCAGCCACGCGTTTGAACGATGGAGTTTCGTCAACGGCATTACGGATCCACATACCGACAGCAACCAGCACAATGGATAGGACGAACGGAATGCGCCAGCCATAGGAAAGGAACGCTTCTTCTGAAAAGCCTAAAGAGAGGCCAGATGTCACCAAGTTCCCAAGCGCCAGACCGAACAGTGCTCCGGTTTGCGGCACAGCACCATAGAACCCGCGCTTTTTACGTGGCGAATATTCAACCGCTAAAAGCAGACCGCCGCCCCATTCTCCACCAAGAGCAAGGCCCTGTAAAAGACGCAGCAGGGTGAGGATAATCGGTGCCCATATACCAATCGTGGCGTATGTCGGCACGAGGCCAATCAATACTGTTGAGATTCCCATCATGGAAAGGGTGATGACAAGCGTTTTCTTGCGGCCGATGCGGTCGCCGATATGACTGAAAACGATGCCGCCGATGGGACGGATCAAGAAAGCCAGTGCAAAAGATGCGAGCGCCAGAAGCTGGCTGGTGACCGGATCGCTGGACGGGAAGAATAACTTTCCGAATACGATGGCAGACATGGTTCCATAAAGGAAGTAATCATACCATTCGATGGTGCTGCCAACAGCGCTGCCAATTAGTGCGCGACGGCGGTCGCGATCGGTAATCAAGGTGTCTTTCTCTACGCGTGCAGAAGCCGCGCCCTCCAAGACGGTCATAGCATTTCCTCCTATAGTGCATCGTGCACCGGAAAAGGTGCATGATGTCTGATTGTTTGATTGATGAGCTGCGTTGGCTTTTACGCAGTCTTGGTCTTGAGAATATCGAGCGCGACGTCGATGATCATGTCTTCCTGACCTCCGACCATGCGACGATTGCCGAGTTCAATGAGGATTTCGCGCGTATCGACGCCATAGAGTTTCGAAGCATTTTCCGCATGACGCAGAAAGCTCGAATAAACGCCTGCATAACCAAGCGAGAGGCTTTCACGATCCACACGCACCGGACGATCCTGCAATGGACGCACCAAGTCGTCGGCGGCATCCATTAGGCCATAGAGATCACAGCCCGTATCGATGCCCTTGCGGTTGAGAACAGCGATCAGACCTTCAAGTGGTGCGTTGCCTGCACCTGCACCCATGCCTGCAAGCGATGCATCGACGCGAACAGCTCCCGCCTCGATACCAGCCACCGCATTGGCTACACCAAGCGTCAGATTGTGGTGGGTGTGAACGCCGATTTCGGTCTCTGGGCGCAATGCATCGCGCAACGCCTCGACGCGAAGAGTATACTGCTCGGGTAGTAGCGCGCCTGCCGAGTCCGTGACATAGACGCATTCCGCGCCATAGCTTTCCATCAGCTTCGCCTGTTCTACAAGTTTTTCGGGCTCAGCCATGTGCGACATCATCAGGAAGCCGATGGTGTCCATGCCTAGTTCACGCGCAGCCTCAATATGCTGGCGCGACACGTCGGCTTCAGTGCAATGAGTGGCAACTCGCACCGAGCGCGCCCCTGCATCATAGGCTTCTTTCAGGTCATGGACCGTACCAATGCCCGGAATGAGTAGCACTGTCACACGTGCATGATTACAAGCATCGGCAACTGCGCCGATCCATTCCACATCATCGTGCAGACCGAAACCATAGTTAAAAGTCGAACCGGCAAGGCCGTCACCATGGGTGATTTCAATCGCATCCACTTTGGCAGCGTCAAGCGCCCGCGCAATGGAAACGACGTCCTTCAGCGTGTATTGATGCCGGATCGAATGCATGCCGTCGCGCAGCGTGACATCCTGAACATAGAGCTTATCGGGATTGGAGCGGGCCATTATGCAGCCTCCTTGGCAAGCGCTTTTGCTGCCCATTGATCAGCGGTGATCAATGCAGCGGATGTCATGATGTCGAGATTGCCGGCGTAGGCAGGCAGATAATGTGCAGCCCCTTCCACCTCGAGCAGGATCGTCGTTTTGAGACCCGATACGAGCCCGATACCCGGCACGCGAACCGGTGCATTATCGCCGATGACTTCGAACTGCACTTTCTGCTTCAGACGATAGCCCGGCACATAGGCCTGAACTGTCTTGACCATTTCGGCAATCGAGGCCTCAATGGCTTCGCGGCTGCCGCCCTGCGACAGAACAAACACCGTATCGCGCATGATCAGCGGCGGTTCGGCTGGATTGAGAACAATCAGCGCTTTACCGCGTTCAGCGCCGCCCAATGTGCGGATCGCCTTCGATGTGGTCTCCGTGAATTCATCAATATTGGCGCGGGTTCCTGGACCAGCCGAACGCGATGAGATCGAAGCGACGATTTCACCATAGACCACGCGGTCGGTTGCACGCTTGACGGCATAGACCATTGGGATCGTCGCTTGGCCGCCACATGTAACCATGTTGACATTTGGCTCGTCGATATTAGCGTCGCCATTGATTGCGGGAATGGTGAAGGGGCCGATGGCAGCTGGCGTTAGATCGATGACCTTTTTGCCGTCCTTCTGCAACAACCCATTATTGTGAAGATGGGCTTTGGCGGATGTTGCATCGAACACGATATCGATATCACGATATTCCGGCATGCGGATCAGGCCATCGATACCCTCATGGGTTATGGATACGCCAAAGCGTGCAGCACGCGCCAGACCATCCGAATTTGGATCGATCCCGACCATTGCGCCCATCTCGATATTCTTCGATGTGCGCATGACCTTGATCATCAAGTCCGTGCCAATATTGCCGGAACCGATGATCGCACATTTCTTCTTGGACATATTGGGTCCTTTCTTATCTTCCTCACGTCGCTGCATCAGACACCATGAGGAAATCATGCTGGCGCGCAGATATGCGCGCTGCATTCCCTAAGCGGTGAAGCAGTGAGCCAGTTCGAAAGGACGCTAGGCGGTAGGTCAGAGGAACCGATGCAAGTTTAGGGCATTAGTTCGCACATATCGCTCCTCCAGCAAATCCTCCCAATTTGCTTAACGGACTGATGATATGATGGATGAGGGGGCGCCGGTATTCGGGTTAACCCTTATAGGCGACACTGATAGCTCTCAATGCAGGACGTGACGCGGAATGCGATCAGGCTTTTGTACATATTTGCGCATGAAAAACGAAAGCTGAACAATTATTTTTTAGGTTTTAAGCATCGCTCTATCTTAGGCCAAAGAGGGGCGTAGGTATTTTTATTACTTTTTCACTTGAATGGCTTGCGCGAATTAGGCGATTGGCGTGACTTTCATACGCTTCGAATAGCGAATTTTCCGCTTATAACGCCATCAGTATCTTTGAATGGCTACTGAACACTTCTGAGTTGAGTATCAGAAAAGCGGTCACTTCATATGCCCTGGTAGCCCCGGCTACAATTGCCCCCTAGCAGGAAGTATTCGGAAAAATGTGGATGTGAGGTCATGCTGAAGCGCGACTTTTGTCGTTTGAGTTTACGCGAAACGATGTCTGTTTGCGATGAGTTTTTGCCGAAAGACTTCTGTAGGCGTTTTGTACCCCAGATATTTGCGTGGCATATTGTTGAGGCGATGACAGACAAAGGCGAGGTCTCGTTCACTGACGGTGAGGTGATCAAGGTCTAGGGGAAGCCAGCGTCTTGTGCTTCTGTTGGTGTTCTCAACAGTGCCTTTCTGCCAGGGTGACTGCGGATCACAGAACCAGATTTGCGACCCTATCCCATTCTGTAAACTCAGTACCACGATCAAACGTAATCAATCGGCGGGCCATATGGACCAGGGGGGTGGAGTAAACTTTCATTTAAGGTTATGCTTGACCACCCGTCACCCCTCTGCCAGCTTGTGGCAATTAGGGGAGTGGCGTTATGTCAAAAACTCACGAATTTCTTGAGAGCCGTATCGAAGCACTCAAAGCACGTATGGACCACCACAAATATCAACTTGATCTTATTAACCGCTTTCCACATCCTAACGCTGATGAGCACGCTGAGGAGGTTAGGGAGTACGAGCGCCGTCGTGATTTAGATCAGACGCTTCTTGACCGGAGAATTAACGAACTGGCCGCTTTGGCAGTGGGCAACTAAACCACAGATGCTAATTTGCGGGAGAGCATGGGATTAAATGGGCCTTTTCATAAAAATTATTGGCATACTCGCATTAATCCCCGGATTGACGATTGCTGTTTTCGGTATTGCAACTACAGGCACTGACAGGCTTGTTCTCCTGTCTTGCGGGATTAGCTTGTGCTTATCAGGCTTGGTATTGATTTGCCTCGGTATGGTTATAGAGCATCTCTACGATATGAAGAAAACGCACGAGCGGCTCATCAAGCTTTTGGATGAACGCAATTAGGCCGAAAAGCTCTCACTTCTGCGCATCCCTCAAGGCGGGTGGAGGTATCACGACTATCGTTTCAGGTCGTCCGACGAAATCCGCCGCATGTGAGATTGGTATGAAATCCATACCGACCTATTAATCTCAGAAATTCCCATATTAACTGAAATGCAAGCGAACACATTTCGTCCGGCTGACTTGCCGCGCCGTGCGGCGTTATCTCCAAGGGTATATGTTCAACTGATACCCTTTCTCGGAAATATCCGAAAAACGCACTTTCGAGACCAATACGCGCGCGCGAGGCTTCACCGATTAATCTGACATCACTACGCGAGAGAAATACCGATTTATCTGCTATCATATCGCGAGCAGAAGCCGCGGTTAATCGGATGGACTGAGCGTCTATACGATGAGGAGGCACCCTAAGATTAACCTAATACTCCGCGGCCTTTTTCTGCGCGCTGACCAACCAGCGGCGTTTATTCATGCACAGAGGGCACCATGAAAAACAATCATGGGAACCAAAAGCGGAATAAGGCCTCGGCTACCTGAAAATCAATCTTTTGGAACTTTATTCATTAGCAAAGGTGCAAGTAGTGCCCTTGGTTTCACATCCTTATGAAACATTACAATTGCAAGCTTGCAGTAATTTTCGGTATCTTCCTTTGCTTCCTTTTCTCTCCGTTTAAATTCTTCTCTGTATCCCGGTTCTGCGAAAGGCAACATGAGGCCGGTCGCATCCTGAAAACCTTGGATGTAAGAACCATTGAGTTCCAGCCCTTCGCAATACAATCCTGCTGCCATCACTCCAGCCATATAGATGACGAAGTCTTGCTTCGAAACGCGGTGTGGTAAATTGAGCGAACCTTGAGTGTCGGCCATAGTGGCTTGAGACGTAAATATAGACAGCAGCCCAGCGGCGATAATCTTTTTCATTAATCTTCTCAAAAGTTGATAGCGAAATGGCTCGTCTGAGTGCCTAGCGCGACGATAGCGAGTTTCCAATCAGTAAAATACTGCGATTTACTGGCTGTCCAATTTGGGCGGCGATTAACCTGAAAGGGTTTTGAAGGTTCTGCTTAGCAGCGTTTTCGATGTTTTTTCTGCTTTGCCAATAGTTTTGAAGGTTTTGAGGGTTCGCTTCTGGCGTATTTGGTGATTTTTTTCGCTGGCGTTTTGTCGGTTTTGTCAGTTTCCCAATGGGGCGTTTCAATATTTTTTTCTGCTGCCGTGGAGTTCTGTCAGTTTTGTCAGTTCGTCTCTTGCGTACTTTGTGAATTTTTCTCGGGTGAGTTTTGTCAGTCGGTCTCTGCGCGGGGAAGATTTTTGCGAGCAGCACGTGCACGCGCGCGAGGCGATTTGATTTAATATCGAAGTTTATCAAACGGGAGAGCGGTGCTGATAGGGATGCCTATCTACCGTTGACAGATTGTCGCATGCAATGCGAACCAAGGATTATAATAAGGTGGATGTTCGGGTGGATTGAAACTCGTTCATTCGAACTAAATCATTGAAATGTATGAAAAAAACCAACAATTATGGTGCCGCTTAGCAGACTCGAACTGCTGACCCCATCATTACGAATGATGTGCTCTACCAACTGAGCTAAAGCGGCCCGGAACAAAGGTTCCCGTGTCCAGAAGGACTATCAGCCAATTGTGACTGAACGTTGCGCTGATAACTAAAAGCGGGAAGGAAAGCAAGGTCCAAAACGCACGTTCTGTATGTTTGTCTCAGACCTTCTTTAAAGATGGAGGTCTCAATAGGCGAATCCCATTTATGCGCCTCCACAGATGTGGTTGCGCGCTGAGGTATATTCAGATGCGAGACGCTCAACCAGCTCTGACACAGGCGCAACTTCTTTAATTACGCCAATTCCCTGTCCGCAGCCCCAGATGTCTTTCCAGGCTTTTGCGCCTTCCTGTTGTGCTTTATCGAAGTCCATTTTCGTTGGGTCGGCCTGAGGCAGATTTTCCGGATCAAGGCCAGAATTTGCGATTGATGGCTTGAGGTAATTGCCGGCAATGCCAGTGAAGTAGTTCGAGTAAACGATGTCGGACGAATTCGATTCCACGATCATTTGTTTGTAAGCGTCTGATGCGCGGGCCTCTGTCGTCGCGATAAAAGGAGAGCCAATATAGGCGAGGTCTGCGCCCATGGCTTGTGCTGCGAGAATTGCACCGCCATTGGCGATCGCACCAGAAAGCAGCAGTGGACCATCAAACCATTCGCGGATTTCCTGAATAAGCGCAAAGGGTGAAAGTAGACCCGCATGGCCACCAGCGCCTGCTGCAACGGCGATGAGGCCATCGGCACCCTTGCGGATGGCTGAATTGGCGTGGCGGTTGTTGATAACGTCATGGAGTACGATGCCGCCATAGGAGTGGATCGCGGCGTTGACTTCAGGTACGGCTCCCAGAGAGGAGATAACGATTGGCACTTTGTATTTCACACAGAGGCTAAGATCGTGCTCGAGCCGTTTGTTTGAGCGGTGAACAATCTGATTAACGGCAAACGGTGCAGCTGGGCGATCGGGGTTGGCGGCATTATACGCGGCCAGACTTTCTGTAATTTCAGACAGCCATTCGTCAAGCTGCGCTTCCGGACGTGCGTTCAGGGCAGGAAATGAGCCGACAATGCCCGCTTTGCATTGTGCCAGCACCAGAGCCGGATTGGAGATGATAAACAGAGGCGCTCCTACAACAGGAATGCGCAGTTTGTTTTTCAAAATTTCCGGCAATGCCATTTTATCCTCCAAAAATTGACGTTTGCGTAAACGTAATATTTCTAACACGGTTGACGCTTACCGCAAGGTGAAAATATTTAGAGAGGTAGTGGGTCACAGCGAGGCGGTTTCGATGTGGAGTCGTATAAACTTTCGGCAATGGCTCGATGGAAAAAGAGGTATAAAGTTAATAATTGATAACTTTATCGGGCATCGCGGGTAGCCAAAATGGATGCAGAACCGCTAAATGCCTTGATTCAGTCGTTAATTTCGCTGAGGCTCATGTAGTTGGCTTTGTTTGGGGGACTCAGTCAGGGTACGAGAACCAAGAAAAACGCTGAACCGGATTATGAAAAACCGAGGAAGAACTGCCCTTTGGAAAGTATCGAGCGCGCTATAAGAAATGCATTTGCAAGGTCGGACGCGCATAGTCCGGCCGCCCGGCAGCGTATCTATGAAGCTGCATGGGGTGCGCATGAGCGTGCGCTTGTTGCTAACACCGCACTCAGCGAAGAGCAAAAAAGGCAGCGGCGCGAGAAAGTTAAAGACGCGATCTCGGAAATTGAAAATGAGTTCAAGTCCGTGCAGGCGGCTTCAACCCGTCGGGAACACTCGCTCGGTGTGCCGGAATCCATTGATCCAGTGCTTGGTGATAGCAGTGTCGAAGCCGGTCCCGCACTCGATGCAGCAGATATTCGTACCGATTCTAAAAAGAAAAAGCGCGGTTCGGCCCGGTCTGGTACCGCATCTGATTATGATGCTGGTGTTTCGCGCAAAGACCGCAAGAAGACGCGCAGCTCGCCACTCATCAGCGTTGGCATCCCAGTACTGGTTATTGTTGTGCTAGGGCTTATCGGGTTTTCACTTTATAATAGCTTTGCCGATTTCACGCGTGGAAATGGTTCAAGCCCGCTTCTCACAGAGAACAATATGGCTCCGATCAAGGAAGGTGAGGATCCTGAAGGCCGTAACTGGATCAATATTTTCACACCTACTGATGCTACACGTATGTCTGTACAAGGAGGAGCCAAAGCTGACATCATGCGCGAAGGCACAAACAGCTTTGTTCGGGTGCAGTCAAACGGCGTAAATGATACTGTGACATTTGATGTCGGTGAAGGCGTGCTTAATCAGCTTGCTGGTAAGAAGGCTACCTTCGATATTGTTGCCCGTAGCGACGATGGCAAAACCACGCAAATGTCGGTCAATTGCGATTTTGCGGGTCTTGGTGATTGTGGTCGCAGGCGCTATGACGTTCGCGATTCTGTAGGAGATTTCCTGTTTGATCAGGAGTTTCAGGCAGGACAGGCTGCGGGACGCGCAGGCAAGATTACGATCAATTCCGATCTGAGCAGTTCCGGCAAGGCTGTCGATATATTTGCAATCCGCGTGACGACTGCGGCTGTGGAATAATCAACTCAAGAGCTTTTCCAGCGTTTCTAGCCGGTCCGCTTCGCGGGGTGGCTTATCCCAGCGCAGGCGCGAGAAGCGCGGAAAGCGCATGGCAACACCGGACTTGTGTCGGGTAGACCGGTTAAGCCCTTCAAAGGCGACCTCCACCACAAGGCCATGGTTTTGCTCCGCGCGCACAGAACGCACAGGTCCAAAACGTTCAATGGTGTTTTCACGGACAAATTTGTCGAGCAGTTTCAGCTCTTCGTCTGTGAAGCCGAAATAGGCCTTGCCAACTGGTACAAGAACGGGTGTGTCTTCGGGGCCGGTCCACACAGCGAAGGTGAAATCGGAATAATAGCTGGAACGCTTGCCGTGCCCGCGCTGCGCATAGACCACCACGGCATCGATGGTGAACGGATCACGCTTCCATTTGAACCATGGGCCTTTGGGGCGTCCGGGTACATATGTGCTATCATGCCGTTTAAGCATAAGGCCTTCAATAACCGGATGCGGAGGGTTGAGGCGCAGTTTCGCGAGTTCGCTGAAATCCGAAAATTCAAGCACGGGTGAGAGATCAAACCGGCGCTTATCGAGCTTGTCTACGAATTGAGTGAGCCTCGAACGTCGTTCGGCAAAAGGCAGAGCGCGTAAATCTTCGCCTGATTGTTGCGTGCCATCCTGCAAAAGATCATAGGCACGGATGAAAGCCGGATATTCGTGCAACTGTTTTGCCGTCACCGTTTTGCGATTAAGCCGCTGTTGCAAATCGGAAAATGTTGCGGTGTCAATGCCGGTTTCGCCATGGTGCCCCACCAGCAATTCGCCATCTATGGCACCGTCGAAATCCATCGCTTCAAGTACATCGGGAAAAGTGCCAGAAATATCATCGCCGGTGCGCGAATAAAGCCGCCGCACGCCGTTTTCGGATACTGCCTGCACGCGAATACCGTCCCATTTCCACTCTGCACTATAGGCAGATGGATCAAGAGAGGGTATCTCGGCTTCATCCAGTGCAGTCGCCAGCATCACAGGTCTGAACGGTGCATCGGCAGTGGCCGCAGGCTTTGGAGCTTTGCCTTCAAGCCAGTCGAACAGTGCGGTGTAAGGCTGAACCTGACCGTGCCACAGTTCTTCGATTTCAACCACGTCTACGTTGCCTAAGTTCGCTAGCGCCTGCTTTGCAAGGCGTGATGAAACACCAATGCGCAAGCCGCCTGTTACAAGTTTCAGAAGGGCATAACGTTCGGAAATACCCAGCACATCAAGCCAACTCGCAATGAGCAGCGGACCTTCGCGACGCGAAGCATTCTGCAATTCGCGCACAACCACGCTGAGCGGCAGATTGGCTCCCACTGGCGTTTCATTTGGGCCGGGCCAGATCAGCGAGATCGTTTCGGCAAGATCGCCGACATAATCGTAGGAATAGGCAAAAAGCATCGGATCGCTGCGATCAGTCATAAGCGCACGCAGCATTGCGGGTTTGACGCTTTGCAATTCGAGATCGCGCGTGATGGCGGCCAGCGCCAGCCCACGGTCTGGATCGGGCGTGGTGCGGAAATAATCGACCAACAGGCGCAATTTTCCATTGCGTTGCGGAGTAAGGACAAGGCGGTCGAGAAGTTCAGCGAAAGCGCGCATCAGTCTCCCTCGTCCTCATAGCCGATAAGATGGAGCGGGCGTGCAGGAATGTTCTGCAATTCGCACCAGCGAACCAATGCTTCTTCACGCCCATGCGTCACCCAGACCTCGGCGGGTTTTATCTCGCTGATGGTGGCGGTGAGCTCATCCCAGTCGCAATGATCGGAAATGATCAGGGGCAATTCCACGCCACGCTGCTTTGCACGTTGACGGATGCGCATCCAGCCCGACGCAAATGCTGGCAGAGGATCAGGAAAGCGTCGTGCCCAGCGATCAGCCAACGCAGAGGGCGGACCAACGACGATCTTTCCAGCAAAATCGGGCGCTACTTCACCCCGTTCAAGCGTCGCAGGTTCCAGTTTGCCGAGATCTATGCCCTGAGATTGATAATAATCGCAGAGTTTTTGCAGGCTACCATGGATATAGATCGGTTCATCATAACCTGCATTGCGGATGAGTTTTATAACGCGCTGTGCCTTACCAAGGGAATAGGCCCCGACCAGATGCGCCCGCTCAGGAAATTGTTTGAGCGATTTAAGCAGTGTCTCGATTTCGTGCGCTGCTTCAGGATGCCGAAAAACTGGAAGAGCAAATGTTGCTTCAGTGATGAATACGTCGCAAGCGACGGGCTCAAAAGGTGAGCAAGTCGGATCGGATGCGCGTTTATAGTCCCCCGATGCCACAATACGCGTGCCGTTTTGCTCGACGGCAATCTGCGCTGAACCGAGTACGTGCCCCGCAGGGTGAAAGCTGACTGTGACGCCGTTAACATTAAGCACGTCGCCAAAATCGGCATGCTGGGAACTGCCCGCAAAATCCGCACCATAGCGGATCGCCATGATGTCGAGTGTTTGCCGGGTCGCAAGCACGTGGGTGTGACCAGCGCGTGCGTGATCAGAATGACCGTGTGTAATAAGCGCGCGATCAACTGGCCGTACCGGATCGATATAAAAATCGCCGGGCGGGCAGTAAAGGCCTTTGGGTGTGGAGTGCAGAAGCTCGTTGAAGCGCATAGATGGTTAGATAGGTCAGCACCTTCGCGCTGGAAAGAGCCCATAAAAATACTCCTGATAAAATGAGAACAAAAGTGAACAAACATCTTGGCGGAAAGACTTGGGAGCACTAGATTGGTGGGGTGACGCTGAACCGGACCCCGACCACACCGACGGAAGCCTTTGATCTGCCAGACCGTTTTATCAAATGGTTTGCACAGAAGGGCTGGTCGCCGCGCGCTCATCAGCTGGAGCTGCTTTCACGTGCCGAACAGGGGCAATCCACGCTGCTGATCGCACCGACGGGTGCTGGCAAAACACTGGCTGGTTTTCTGCCTGCGCTGGTCGATCTGGAGCAACGGGGCAGAAAAAAGCCGGGCATGGCAAAAAAAGGCGTGCATACGCTTTATATATCGCCGCTTAAGGCGCTGGCGGTCGATATTCATCGTAATCTCACTATCCCGGTCGAGGAGATGGGCCTCGATATTACGATTGAGACCCGCACTGGCGATACGCCTGCACATAAGCGTCAGCGGCAAAAACTGGCACCACCTGATATTCTGCTCACCACGCCGGAACAGCTTGCTTTGCTGATCGCCTCCAAAGGGGCGGAGCAGTTTTTCAAAGGCTTGCGTTATGTGGTGCTGGATGAGCTGCACTCTCTGGTCATTTCCAAACGTGGTCATCTGCTCGCTCTGGGTCTTGCGCGTCTGCGCCGTTTGCAACCACAACTCCAAACAATCGGATTGTCCGCAACTGTCGCGCAGCCTGACGAATTGCGTCGCTGGCTGGTCGAACAGGATGGAACGGAACCGAAATCTGGTCTCGTGACTGTTGATGGCGGTGCGAAACCAGAGATTACCATTCTCGATTCCGAAGAGCGCGTGCCATGGGCGGGGCATTCCTCGCGCTATGCGATCCCGGATATTTATGAGGCGGTCCGCGCCCATCGCACGACGCTGCTGTTCGTCAACACGCGCAGTCAGGCGGAGATGCTGTTTCAGGAACTTTGGCGCGTCAATGAGGATACGCTGCCGATTGCGCTGCATCATGGTTCACTCGATGCCAGTCAGCGCCGCAAGGTCGAACAGGCTATGGCAGCCAACACATTGCGCGCCGTGGTCGCGACTTCAACGCTTGATCTTGGCATCGACTGGGGCGATGTCGATCTGGTCATTCATGTCGGTGCGCCAAAGGGTGCCAGCCGTCTTGCGCAACGTATCGGTCGTGCCAATCATCGTATGGATGAGCCCAGCCGCGCCATTCTTGTGCCTGCTAATCGTTTTGAGGTGATGGAGTGTCGCGCTGCACTTGATGCGAATTATATCGGTGCGCAGGATACGCCGCCATTGATCGATGGTGCGCTGGATGTGTTGGCGCAGCATGTGTTGGGCATGGCTTGTGCCGAGCCTTTCAATGCCGATCAGCTTTATCGGGAAGTGCAAAGCGCTGCGCCCTATTCAACACTCACGCGCGAAATTTTTGATAAAATTCTCGATTTTGTGTCAACCGGCGGCTATGCTCTTAAAACCTATGAGCGCTTTGCCAAAATCCGCAAGACTGTCGATGGCACATGGCGGGTTTCAAATCCGCGCATTGCGCAGCAATATCGCCTCAACATTGGCACGATTGTTGAAGCGCCGGAGCTGAATGTGAGGCTTACGCGCAGCGGTAAGGGAGCCAATGCGAGAGGTGGCCGCGTTCTGGGCCGGATCGAGGAATATTTTCTCGAAACACTCACGCCGGGCGACACATTTCTCTTTGCAGGAAAAGTGCTGCGGTTTGAAGGCATTCGTGAAAATGAATGCATGGCCTCCAACGCTGCGGGACAAGATGCTAAAATCCCGGTCTATGCTGGCGGTAAATTCCCGCTTTCGACCTATCTCGCCTCTCAGGTGCGTGCGATGCTGGCAGACCGTTCGCGCTGGCAGTTTCTGCCCGAACAAGTGCGGGAATGGCTGGAAGTACAGGCGTTCAAGTCCGTTCTGCCGCGTACAGATGAATTGCTTATCGAGACTTTCCCCAAAGGCGGACGGTTTTATATGGTCGCCTATCCTTTTGAGGGCAGGCTTGCGCATCAGACGCTTGGTATGCTGCTGACCCGGCGTCTGGAGCGTATGGGCGCGCATCCGCTGGGCTTTGTCGCGACCGATTATTCGCTGGGGCTTTGGGGTCTTAAAGACATGGGCGCGATGATTGGCGCGGGCAAACTCAATCTGACGCGTCTGTTTGATGAGGACATGCTGGGCGATGATCTCGAAGCATGGCTTGATGAAAGTTATCTTCTCAAACGAACTTTCCGCAATTGTGCCGTGATTTCCGGGCTTATCGAGCGGCGTCATCCGGGACTGGAGAAAACGGGCCGTCAGGTGACGGTTTCCACCGATCTGATTTATGACGTGCTGCGCACGCATGAACCAGATCATATTTTGTTGCAGGCAACGCGCGCCGATGCTGCGACCGGTCTTTTAGACATTAAACGTTTGGGTGATATGCTGGCGCGAGTGAAGGGGCATCTCTTGCATAAACCGCTCGACCGAATTTCACCACTGGCGTTGCCGGTGATGCTTGAAATCGGACGTGAACGCGTGGCCGGTGAGGGTGATGATATGCTGCTTGAAGAGGCAGCGGATGAACTGATCAGAGAAGCGATAGAATGACCGCAGTTTGGGGAAACGGTGAGGCTTACAGTCTCGCGCATGGTGAGGTGCGTGGGGTCGCGACCATTTATGATCCTTGTGGCGCGCTGTATTTGCCGGACCTTCATATGCTGGTTGTATCGGATCTGCATCTCGAAAAAGGCTCGTCGTTTGCCCGGCGAGGTCAGCTTATTCCGCCTTATGATACCGCTGTGACCCTTGATATGCTGGCATCTGTAATTGCGCGTTATCAGCCGCGCACGGTGATCAGTCTGGGGGACAGTTTTCATGATGCGAAAGCCAGTGAACGCCTGCCTTCACTTTATGCAATCCGTCTCAAATCACTGATAGAGCATCGTGACTGGTTCTGGATTACGGGTAATCATGATCCTGACCGTCCGGTTGATCTGCCCGGCGATTGTGTTGAGGAACTGGCAATCGGACCGCTTACATTCCGACATGAGCCATCGCGTATAAATTCGCAAGGAGAGGTGGCAGGCCATCTTCATCCGGCAGCGAGGATTGTACGACGCGGGCGCTCGGTGCGGCGCCCATGTTTTGCAAGCGACGGTGAACGGCTGATTATGCCGGCGTTTGGTGCATATACCGGCGCGCTCAATGTGCTGGATCGGGCATTTCGTGGGCTGTTTATGGATACAACGCTGCGCGCTTACATGCTGGGGCAGGGTAAGATCTACCCGATTGCACATGCGGCGCTGGTCGGAGGTTAATCGCGTTTGAACAGAATGCGGCCTGCCCATCCGGTGAAGACGGCGAGAAACACAGCAAACAAACCGTAATAGAAGCTATATTTATGTGCCGCATCATAAATGCTTTGCTCGACACCGGCTTTTACGATTTCAAGGCTTGCATTGGCTTCGCGCAAGAAAACACCGTTGCGGAACAGCAGTGCGCGTGCGCGATGACGTCCAACCGGCACATTGGCTGAAAGGTTCAGCGTTGCGCGAAACAGAGTGCGTGAGAGAAACTCAACGCCACCGATACGTTGGCTGTATAGTCCTTGCCGGATTTTCATCTCGCGCAATTCATTGCCAAATTTTGGAATGTTGCCTGACAGACTGGCGGGGTCTTCCGGGCGCAGATAAAAATTGCGGACACCAACGGACAGCTGACGATAGAGCTTATCGTCAGCAATATCCTGCAAGTTACGCGTTGATGCGAGCGAATAGGATAGCGGTACATTGAGAAATGTTTCGGAATCCGCATTCACCCACACACCGAGATAACGTTCTTTCTTACGCACCACCAGATCGCGCGACGGGCCTTGTAGCACGACGATAATATCGTAGCGTCCGCGGCGAAGGATTGTAGGATCCGCGTTGTCGAGAGCACCGAAGATCGTCAGATCGGTGCCTCCGAAATTGGAAGTGATTGCGATTGTTTCGGTTGAAAGGCCGATTTCGATTGTTTCTTCAGCCGGATTTTGAAGCTGTGGAACGCCATTGCCGTCGCCGTTTGAATTGATTTGCGCGGATGCGGGTATTGCAGCAAGGCCGGATAATAGCGTGGATATGAGTGCGAATTTCCGCATGTCACATATCCGCTATTGATATCGAGAACAGATTATCAGGCCGCACAAACAGGCCAAATGCAAGACGCAGACCAACGGCGAGGACGAGTAGCGCCAACAGTAGGCGTAATTGTTCACCGCGCAGCTTTTGCCCGGCACGCGCGCCATATTGCGCGCCGATCACGCCGCCGAGCATCAGCAGAAACGCCAGCACTATGTCGATTGACTGGTTTGTCGTCGCCTGCATCACTGTGGTGAAAGCTGTAACGAAAGTAATCTGAAATAGCGACGTACCGACAACCACATTCGTTGGCACATGGAGCAGATAGATCAGCGCGGGCACCATGATGAAGCCGCCACCGACACCCATCACTGATGATAACAGGCCGATGAAGAAGCCAATGGCGAGCACAGGTATGATGCTGACATAAATTGTCGAAGCACGGAACCGCATCTTGAAGGGCAGTTTGTGGATCCACGTATGCTGACCGGGGCGGCGGATTGCGCCCGCCTGTCCCTTTTTTACGCGTCGAAGTGCGCGAAAGCTTTCAACCAGCATTAGTCCGCCGACAGTGCCGAGAAAGAAGACGTAAAGGATCGAAACGATAAGATCGAGCTGTCCCAGATCACGCAGCCACGAGAAAACAAAGATACCGAGCAGTGATCCTAAGATACCGCCCGCAACAAGAAACAGCCCGAGCTTGATGTCGAGCGTTCGCCGTTTGAAGTGGGCAAGTGCGCCTGAAACCGACGAAGCGATGACCTGATTGGCGCCTGTTGCAACGGCAATTGCGGGTGGAATGTTGTAAAAGATCAGCAGCGGCGTGATGAGGAATCCGCCGCCGACACCGAACAAACCGGAAAGAAAACCAACAGCGGCACCCATGCCAAGCAGAACCAGCATGTTGACCGACAATTCCGCAATGGGAAGGTAAATACCCAATTCCGAACCCGGTTTTAAAACGCACAACACGCAGCCCTATGCGGTCGCGCGGTGCCGCAAGGTCTGTTTTAAATTCGCTAAAACCCGTTTTCGTAGAAATCTATGAGAACGTGGTTCTAACAATTTGATTTGGCGTGCATGTTAGCTGAAAATCATCACAGAAAATGCACTCTATGGGTTTGCTCTTTCGACGTTGTGAAGTCAAACGCCGATTGCAAATAGAGTTACTTTGAAGTGACATGACCAAAGAAAATAGAACTTTGTTGTTTGTGGACAACAATATGCAATCTTTAACTACCCCAAACTGTCCGTTATTCGGTTCCGCTTTGACGGTTGCTGATCACGATTTGAATGCCATCTTTTGGTGTGATCGCCGAGTGTGCTGATGATGGGTAAAATTGCGCTTTGATCGCAATCGGTTCCGACATTTTGTTGTCGATCAGGCTGCCACCTTTAATGACATAAAGGAACGCGTTGGTAAGGCTTGCGCTGTAATTTCCTGCGAATTTGCTACCGGATGTGAAGCCAAACGATGTTGCGACATCGCAGTAGTAGTCACCGTTGGTAATAAGCCATTCATCGGTGGGGCTTGATCGCGTCAACGACGTTTTCTTACCGTCTGGGGTGACGAAATTGAGATTAAACGACAAAGCCATATGAATGTTTTTTAGTTCTGAGCTTCCAGAAAGAATTTTGAATAAGGATTTATACGGCTGAACATCGTCTGCTGGAATGAGTTGCCCCTTGATCGATGAAATTTCAAAGTCGATGGCATCGCCTTGAAACCCCTTAATGTCCTTGTCGAGAGCAAGGGGTATTTTTGCAATAATGCCATTTTCCATTTCATTATTTACATATAGCAGCATGAATCTTCCCCTTGTTATTCTTTTAATATTATTCCGTATCGAGAGGATTCAACCTGTTACTTATGGCAACGAGTAACGACCAGAATTAAATCATTTTTTCGCTTTTTATAGCGCTAATATTCTAATATATCCGTTCATTCGTAAAACACGATTAGAGCGGGAAGCGATAAGCTATTATGAAATATGTGGTTCTGGCGCTGACGACATTTCTTCCACTGCCAGCAATGGCCAATTGCATTCCGCCGTGGCAGACGCAATTTGCCTGCAATATTCCAGATCGCGATGCGCGTGTCGAATTTTGTCGTATCGCGGACCCAAAAGCGCATCCCGATAAGAAAGAAGCCTATTACAATTATGTAACTGGAACCAAACCGTCCGAACTCTATTTTGAAACTAACTCGACGTGGTTTTCGACCAAAGACACCAATGTCGATCATCCGACCGATATGACTATGGCTTTGGGTTATGCGCGCGGTGAATATGTTTATGCTTTTGTAGTGACGGAAGATAAGCGTCTCGGTGGTGCTATACGAGACGCAGAAGTGCGCGTCTATTCGTCGACAGAAAAGTTTTCGAACGACACCAAAGACAATGAAAGTGCAAGGCTCTATTGCGATGCGAAATCGATCATCGCCGATCAGGACAGCATCGCGCCCTGATCGAATGATTATTTGTTCTTTTCAAGCAAAAGCTGGACGAGCTGCTGGTTGACTTCGCCAGTAGGCTCCTGACCATTGGCTTTTTGAATCTCCGAGATGGCGTTACGGGTTTTGTTGCCCATCACGCCATCAGCGGTGCCAACATCATAACCATTCTTCTGGAGAATAAGCTGGATGTTGCGGACGGCCTTTTTCATATCGACTGTTGCTTGTGCAACGGGTTTGGAATCCAACCAGCTTTCAGGTGTGTCGATTGAATTGGCTTCCTGATTAAGCGGCTTTGCCTTCCAGAGTTCCACTGTGTCTTTTGCGCGCTGAAGCTGTTGCGGCTTCAGCGCCGCACCAATCTGGTCGCGCTTGTCTGCAGCATCCTTGTCGCCAGCCTTTGCAGCGAGTGCGAACCATTTATAGCTTTCTTCCAGATTGACCGGCATTCCGAGCCCCTGTGCCGCCAGAATGCCAAGATTATACTGGCTGTCTTTTACGCCGAGTTCGGCTGCATCTGTGAACCAACGAACAGCGGCGGCATTGTCGGGAGAACCACCTGCACCTGAAGCATAGAGAACGGCCAGATTGTGCATAGCCCCGGCATTGCCCTTTTGCGCTGATTGCTGATACCAATCAATGGCTTTGCCGATATTGCGGGGCATTCCGAGCCCCTTTTCATTCATGTTTCCAAGGCGATAAAGCGCTGGCGCAAAATCTTTTTGGGCCGAGAGTGCGTACCATTTCGCTGCTTCAGCTTCGTTCTTTGAAACTGCAATACCTTCGAAGTAGCGGTTACCGATTTCAAAAAGCGCATGGGCATTGCCAGATTCCGCAGCCTCGCGCAGTGCTGAAGGGCCAGCATCAGCAGGCACTTCGATCGCTGTAGCTTCCATTTCCTGAGCAGGTGCTTCATCAGAAAAACTATTTTGCTCAGGTTGTAATTCCGGTTGTGGCGCAGTCGGAGTGACTGATGCTTGTGGCTCTGTATTTTGCGTTTCCGGTATGGAAAGCTGCGGCATTGGCTGAATGCTGCTCGCAGGCTTGCTTTCATTGGTAGGTGCAATGGAGGCGGTTGTGTTGTTATCGATTTCTGGTGTGCTGTCGGTAGCGGCAATCTCTGCTTGCTGATTGTTTTCAAGGAAAGCTGCTCCGACTTGCAAGCCTGCAATAGCGAGCATTACCGCTCCAATTGCCATCAGAATTGGCTTGCGCTGGCGGCCGAACAGAGCGCTGAGTGAGCTTTTCTTATTATCTTTATTTTGCTCCGTAACCAGCTCAAGTCGGCTTGCTTCTTCAGCGGCCTTCTGTGCGGCGTGACGAGCAACGCTAATCAGATCAGCTTTCTTGTTTACCTTTGTTTCTTCTTCATCTTGCTGGCCGCGTTCCTCGCGCACACGCTTCATGATCGTGTTGAGGTCAAGCACACCGTCACTGTCGGGCTGAACAGAATCCAACGATGCGCCCAAGACAGGTTCGCGCCGTGTTTTCGGCGTTAGCCGTGCAAGGGTCTCACCGCCGCCGACTGCATCGACAGCAGGGGCTTTCTGTTGCTCAACGAGTGGAGTTGCACTTTTTGGAGCAGTGTTTGATGCCACAGAATAAGGGTTTGCAACAGGCTTTGGCTTTGCTGCAAGCGATGAAGCATTGGGGCGTATATCGATTTGCCGCTCAAGATTGGTGAGCCGATCAACCACTTTTATAAGTGTTTCGTGGACAGCTTCAAATGTTTTGCTGTTTCGCTCATCTGCATTGCGTGCAAGCGTTTCAAGTGACTTCATATCATTTGCGAGCTGAAGTGCTATTGTTGTGTCTTGTTGCGTGCCATGTTTCAAAACACGCGCAATGGCTGTTTCAGC
Source organism: Ochrobactrum sp. EDr1-4 (assembly GCF_049199085.1). Classification (NCBI taxonomy): domain Bacteria; kingdom Pseudomonadati; phylum Pseudomonadota; class Alphaproteobacteria; order Hyphomicrobiales; family Brucellaceae; genus Ochrobactrum; species Ochrobactrum sp. EDr1-4. The sequence goes on along the minus strand of NZ_JBLZOF010000004.1, from coordinate 230,917 downwards.
GGCTTCGCGCGCGGCATCCAGAAATGTTTCGCGACTGTCGAGGATTGAACGCTCTATGGTATCAAGTCGCGGTTTCAATTCCGCAAATTCTGCAGACGGCTTTGCCAGTTGTCGCGCCAAATTCGCGATCTGATTTTCTAGCCCGCGAATTGCTTCGCTTTCTGCCACAGCGATTTCGCTCAATGGTGGAGTTTGTAAAAGGCTCAGCGAAATTTGTTGTGAGATGTCATCAAGACGGCCTTCAAGCGTATGGAGTAAGCCGCTTTCTGCATAGTGGCTTGCATATTGTGCATCCAGACGCTTCGTTAATTCTTTGAATTTGTTATCTATCTTCTCGAGCAGGGCAGGGTTCGGTTCAGCTGACCATTTCTCGGCAGCTTCTAACTTCTGGCCAATTGCTTCAAGTCGTGACTCGATAATATGATAATCAGGCTGGCTCAGGTTTTCCATAACCCGTCCAACTTGATGTGCCAAAAGATTGATTTGCTGTGCCAGATGCTCAATTGCCTCGTCAGGGAGGTGCGAACCTTCACTTAAAGCATCAATACGCTGCGATAACTCACCAAGGCGACGGAAAAGCGTATCAGCATTCTGGTCTGCCACAGAGTTATCAAGCTGCTGCGTGAGTTCGGTCAGACGGGCTTCTATACGCTCCATACGAAGCGCTTCTTCGTGATCTGATTGCTGGCGCTGATTAGCGGCAATAACTGCGCGGCTGATTTCATCCAGTCGGCTGTCCATCTGTCGAAGAAGACCAGCGTCAAAAGCTGGTGAGCGCTGTTCCTCACGGCTGTTGTATGAATGCCGCGATATAGCTGGCGATACTCGCTCTCCATATTGCCCAAAGACATCTTTTTCGCGATTTAAGCGACGGAGATGTTCAGCAATTTCTGCAATATCCTCAATGCGTCTGTCCGAAGCGTGAGGCTCGGAAAAGCGCTCTCGTACGTTCATTTCACTCGAGTTGCTGAGGCGTTTTTCTAGCTGTGCCAATGTGTTGTGCAGCTCGTCCATAGCACTCCAATTTGGTGCCGTTGACGTTACATGACGCTCACGCAGGGCGTTGAGTTCGTCGATGACGGAACGAGAACCAGAAGCCTGATGTGAGTTTGCCATATGAAATTCGCTTTTCAAAAACAGAAACCGCCAAAGTTCGAATCCACGAACAAATCGGCGCAATGATTTGCTAGGTTCAGTTTCTTACAAACGTGGTAAATAAGTGGTTAAGATTTGGTTGCAATCTTAGGATTAGGGCCTTCTGTATGAAGGCTCTGTCAGTCCTTAAGTTTCTGAAAGGTAATGCCTAATTGGTCGCTGCCGGGCTGCGTTTACGCACGGTCAAAGCCAATGTGAGAAAAGCCAAGCATGCGATGGTTACAAAAACCGGCAGGCCATGGACCAGATATTGCTGTGCAATCCCTGCAAAGAGTGGTCCGACCAGTGCTCCCACACCCCACATCAGTCCCATGCTAGCATAAATGCCGACGAGTTGCGCACCTTTAAACTGGCTTCCCACCACGCTGAGCATGATTGTGTAAATGCCAACAAATGCACCACCCCAGACAAACAGCAGCGTGTAGGTTAGCCATGGCAAAGTAAGCGCCCATGGCCAGACCGCTGCACCTGCCGCAGACAAGGCTGCGAGTACTAGCAGCAATGTTTGGCGATTAACCTTGTCTCCGAGAAAGCCGATTGGGATCTGGAGGACAATAGCACCAAACATCATAACCGACATAAGTTGTGTCGCCTGATTTTCACTCCATCCGAGATCGACAGCATATAGCGGGAGAAATGAAAGGCCGGCTGATTCAATTGCTGCATTAAGCACTGTCGCGGCAAGTGCTACGGGCGCTAATGCTAGATATTGGAGCGGGCTTCCATGCGGCTTGTCGTCAATTGGCGGTGCAGTTACTTTCGGGCTGGCAATTGCCAATGCCGCGATAATTGCAAGAGCAGAGCCAATGAAATAGGGAAGAAAACCACTCGACCCAACAAGTGAAAGGATCAAGGGTCCAAGAGCAAAACCAAGTGATAGCGCGGCAGTATATATGCCCATGGTTTTTGAGCGGTTTTCATCCGTGCTGAGTGAGTTTAACCAGGTCTCGGATACGACAAACAGTGTTTCCGATGCAGCCCCCAGCAGGATACGCAATGGAAACCACAGCCAAATCAGCGGAATAGCTGGAAACAGTCCAAGAAGTAGTGCTGCTGCGGCAAGAGCAACGATGACCAGAAGGCGCATTCCAAGCAGAGCGCTTAAGCGTGGCAACAAAAATGCCATACAAAGAACCCCGACCGCATGCATGGCTGCGTTCGCACCAATAATAGCTTCGCTATAGCCCATTTCGTCAAGATCGAGTGCGATCAGTGCAGCGCTAAGGCTATATGTCAGGCCAAATATCATCGCTGTGCTGATGACAGCAGTACGTGAGAACGTGATATTCGAAGCTAATGGTTGTTTGGTCAAGGTTATGATCCGGGGGGCATGATAAGAACTATACTTAGATATTAACCCTCAGAAGAACTCAACAATTTAAAAGCACTTATTTAGCTGTCTTGAAAATATTTTAACGATGCAATTTCTCAAAGCGCTTGATGAGCCGTTCGCGCCTTAGTCGGGACAAGCGCTGGATCCAGAAAATGCCGTTGAGTTGATCAATTTCATGTTGGTGGCAAACCGCGAGCAGTCCGTCGGATTCCTCAGTTTGGGAAACGCCGTCGAGATCCTGATAACGGATTCGAATGCGTGCGTGGCGCTCAACCTCATCTACAACTCCGGGCATCGAGACGCTGCCTTCCTGATGGCGAATAGTTTCGTCAGATGCCCAGATAATTTCTGGATTCGCATAGATGCGGGGGCCAGTTTCTTTGGACAGCTCAAGAACAACCAGCCGTTCCGCAATGCCTATATGCGGTGCCGTTATGCCAATACCAGGCGCTGCCCTCATTGTGTCAAGCAGATCGTCGGCAAGATTTCGCAGGGCTTGATCAAAGTCGATAACAGGTTTTGCGACGGTGCGCAGGCTTTGGTCTGGGTATTTGATTATATGACGAACGGGCATTTTACTCTTACTGTTCAGCTTGCTGCACGACATGCAGCACATCTTTGGGTGTCTCAAACCTCTTTATATTCTAAGATTATCATTGGGTTATATTCAAGGACAAAGAAATTGAATATCTGCATCCACAACAGGGCTGTGGCGGCGAGAAATGTATGGAAGAAATTCGATTTAGTCTTTGTGAAAGGCCGGATAAGCGCGGCGGACATAGCCCAAGTATAAGTGATGTGGGTTGTCGAGGGGGTAGTTATGTGCCTTTCAATATGGCGAGTGATCGAAGCCTAAGTTCCAGCGTCTGCAACAATATCCAGAGCGGATTACTATGACTGCCCGGAAGTCTCCGCCCAGAAAATATGGGCGGAGACCATAGCTTAAAATTGCAGGCCCGGTTTGTTGAACTCGCGTGCTATTTTGCGCTGGCGATTGCCTTCTCAAGCCTCGCCTGCACGGGCTTTGGCTTCTTGGCCGCAACAATTTGTTCGAGATTGGATGGATTCTCGCCGACAATGAGCAAAGCTACCATGCCCATGGCATAGTGCGGAGTGCATTTTACGAAATACGCGCCAGGCTCTTTGACGTTGAGGGTATAGTTTTCGTTTATCTTGCTTTTAAACGCCTCGGTACCTTCAGGGATCATGCCTTTTATCGACTCGACATTGTGGCCTTTATCGGTTGGGATAAAAGTGACGGTGTCCCCGGGATTGGCCTTAATGTAGGCTGGTTCAAAAACCATAGCGCCGTCCGCTCCTTTATTGAGCATGTGGACTTCGATATTTTCAGCCATGGCAGGAACTGCCAGCATCGCGCTAAGGGTGGCTGCGGCGAACGAAATTACAAATCTACGCATATGTCAGATCTCCATAGTGGGCGCTGACTTTCATTGTGGTTCATATGCGCCGACTTGATATCGATTTAGAACGGATCGGATCCGATATCTTTGATCAAAATCAATCAGAAGTTATTACTGGACCACAAGTGTCATATTATTGGCTGCAGTGGTTGAAAAATTTGTTGAATAACATTCAAACGCGTTATTGAGCATTTCGCCGACGGGCCTGTGACAGTCAGATTCTGTTGCTGTATGAGCAATAGCTGGTCAATAATGTGATTTATGTCTGAATAATGAAACGTGCGTTTGAAGTGCCCATGGCGAGCATAATCGCCATGGGCTGATTTAGTTCTACCCCTGCTTTGAAACAAACTCGGACATGCTCGTAATCAAGAGCATGCCGACAGTTGCTCCTGCGTCCTGAAGGCCAATGGTCTTTTCCTGAAAGGCCGCAGCCTTGCCGTGTTGAGCAACCATGGTTTTGGTTGCTTCAAGCGCGTCTTCAGCGGCCTTAGCCGCTGCTGCCAGTGCATCAACGAGCGATGCGCCGAGTATCGTTTGTCCTTCGAGCGTAATTGCAATCGGATCAAGCACATCGAGAAGTGTCTTGTCGCCAACCTTTGCCTTGCCGCGCTCGGCAATGCCATCACGGTAGGCGCGCCAGAAAGCGGCCATCTCAGGTGTTCCCAGTGCGTCAAGGCCGTCACAGGCCTTACTTGCACGCAGGAAGCCGGTTGCGGTGAGGGTGCCCATGGTTGAAGGCGCAACGCGGGCCATAGTGGTGCCAGCCGTGCGTAATAGTTTAGATATACCAGCGGCTTCGCCTTCCGCGTGAACGGCCTCTGCGGCTGCCGCAAAGGCTTTGCTCATGGTGATGCCAAGATCGCTATCGCCCACCTTGCCGTCCAGTGCGATCAAAAACTCACGCTGTTCGGCAAAAAGCTGCTTCCAGCTGTCGAAAAGATTGATCAGATCAGATGCTGTAATGACGTTCATAATCTGACCTCAACCCGCAAAATGCTTGAAGAATGGGGTGTTTGCGGAAGCGGCAACCAGTGGCTCTAGTTCTTCATCAAGATGTAGCACGGAAACTGACGCGCCAGCCATTTCCATGGACGTGGCAAACTCGCCGATCCAGACATGCTTTACCTTGACGCCACGCTCATCAAAAAGCTGCGAAACACGACGGAACATGATGTAAAGTTCTTCAAGCGGCGTGCCACCAAGACCATTGACCAGCACAGCGACTTCGTCGCCCTTGGCATAGGACTGCTCGGCGAAAATACGTTCCATCAGCTCGTCGATGACTGCATCTGCGCTGGCAAGCTTCTTGCGGCTGATGCCGGGTTCGCCATGGATGCCCATGCCGATTTCCATTTCATCTTCGCCGATGGAGAAAGTGGCGTGACCGATTTCTGGTACAACGCAGCTCGAAAGAGCGACACCCATGGTGCGGGTGCGCAGACGTGCCTTATCGGCAAGACGCGTTACTTCATCAAGCGACAGACCGTTGGCTGCAGCTGCACCGGCTGCCTTGTAGACAAAGAAGATACCGGCGACGCCGCGACGCTTGTGTTCTTCACCGACAACCGAGGATGCCACGTCATCATTGCCGACAATCTGTTTGACGGCGATGCCATCAAGATCGGCAAGTTCTGCAGCCATATCGAAATTGATGATGTCGCCGCTATAGTTGCCATAGATGTAGAGCACGCCTGCGCCCTGATCGATGGCTTTGGTGACCTGATACATCTGCTCTGAGCTTGGCGACTGGAAGACGCCGCCGACAGCTGCGCCATCTATCATGCCTTCGCCAATATAGCCGAGGAACAGCGGCAGGTGGCCGGAGCCGCCGCCTGTTGCGATGCCGACCTTGCCGGATTTGATATTGGCTGTGACCATGCAACGCTTGTCATTATCGACAAAGGTAAGCTCGGGATGGGCCCGATAGATGCCTTCGAGCATCTCATCCACGAAATTGACGGGATCGTTCAGAAACTTCTTCATGATTGCCTCTTGAGAGTATCGGGTTATTTCTTGCGTTGACTGGTGACGAAGAAGGCGGCAGCCAGCAGGATGAAGCAGCCCACGACGAGACGCTGCCATGTACTGGGGATGCCGACGAGCACCAGAACACTGTTGATGACGGTGATAAGAAGGACGCCAAGGATGGTGCCGAAGACGGTGCCGGTGCCGCCGGTGATGCGTGCACCACCGAGGACCACAGCGGCGATAACCGCAATTTCTGTTCCAACAAAGTCGAAGGGGCTCGACTGGCGATTGGCGCAGACATGGATGATGCCTGCAAGCCCAGCCAGACCACCCGCATAGCCGAACAGGAAGATATGGATGGTGCGCAGATTATAGCCGAGGCGGCTTGCGATCTGGCTGTTACCACCCATCGCAAAAATCGCGCGGCCCATCAAAGTGCGGTTCAATATCCACCACGTCAGGATTGCAGCGGCAGGCAGCACCAGAAAATAGAATGGCATGGTGATGGTTGCACCGGTTGCTGATTCAAACTGGAACAGCGGAAGGCGACCGAAAGCACCCATTGTCGGCGGCAGGGACATAATCCAGACGGTGCCGACAAAAGCCAGCAGGAAGCCGCGGAAGAGATATTGTGTGCCGATGGTGACGATCAATGACGGCACATTGAGGTAATGCACCAGCAGACCGTTGAGGACACCAAGGAAAATACCGCCCGCAATCGCCATCAGAATGATGAAGATGATCGGCAGTTCCGGCATATAGGACTGCACCAGAAGCGTCAGCGAATAGACTGTCGTGGCGGCAATTGCCGTAAAGGAAACATCAATCCCGCCTGCGGCGAGAATGATGAAGACGCCAAGCGCAAACAGGCCCATCACCACACTGGCACGACCAATATCGATCAGTGTCGAGGCTTGTAAGAATGCAGGGTTGATGATCGAGACAATCGTGCAGATTGCCACGAGCAGCAAGAACGTGATCGATTCTGGGCGCCTGCGAATAAAGTCACCCAACTTGAAGGATTGGGTGCGGCCTAAATCCTGTTGATACTGCGACGCACTCATTAGGCAACTTCCTTCTGCGACGACATCATGGCTTGATAGAGCTGATCTTCGGTGGCCTGTGCAGCATCCAGTTCTGCAACGATGCTCCCTGAGTTCATAACGAGAATGCGGTCGGCATTCTGCAGAAGCTCCGGCAGATCATCGCTGACGATGATCAGACCCATGCCAGCTTCGGCCAGCGCCTGAATTGCGCGATAGATTGTATCTTTTGATCCCACATCGACGCCGACGGTCGGGCCGTGTAACACCAGAAGCTTCGGGGCAATACTCAGCCAGCGACCGATCAAAACGCGCTGCTGATTGCCGCCTGAAAGCGCACCAACAGGCAGGTCTAGATTGGTTGTGTTAAGCCGCATCTCTTTTATCAGCGAGGCGGCGATGTTCCGCCCCTCTTTCTGATCGACAATGCCAAGGCTGTTGCAGAGCTTTCTGAAGATCAGTGCGATCTCGTTTTGGAAGATCGACTTGTCGAGGAAGAGGCCTTCTGCAAGCCGGTCTTCCGGCACATAGCCTATGCCGCGCTCAATGGCTTCCGCAGGGCTTTTGACCTCGGTTATATTTCCATCGAGGCGGATTGAACCGGAATGCGCAGGCACGACGCCCGTTATCGCCATGGCAAGCTCGTTGCGGCCAGAATCTGCAAGGCCGGTAATGCCAAGGATTTCGCCTTTGCGTAAGCGAAAGCCGATGTCCTTGAAGCCCGATGCGGTAAGGCCGTCGAGTTTAAGCAGTTCGGCATCGCCAGGCTGTGCCGTGCGATAGCGCTCGGCGTCGATTTCCCGGCCGATCATCAGCTCGGAAAGCTGCTTCTTGGTGTAGTTTTCGATTGGCCCCTGTGCCACGCACTGGCCATCGCGGAAGACAACCGCATTGCCGCCGATGCGATAGCATTCATCAAGCTTGTGGGTCACGAAAAGCACTGCGACGCGCTCGGCGCGCAGGCGTTCTACGACTGCAATCAGATTGTCCACTTCGCGACGGGTCAGCGATGTGGTCGGCTCATCCATGATGACGAGCTTAGCGCGCGTTGCAATGGCGCGCGAAATTGCAACGAGTTGGCGTATTGCCAAGGGCAATTCGGAAACGATTGTGTTGAGGAAGGTTTTGTCGGTTGGCAAGCCAACCGTGCTCAATGCCCGTTCTGCAGTCTCGCGAAGCTGCGTAAGCTTGACGCTGCGGAATAGCCGGCCATTGCCTTCAACGAGCTGCTCATTCAGCGCTACGTTTTCAGCGACGGTCAAATTGGGAATGAGCGACAGATCCTGATAGACGGTTTCAATGCCCGCTGCCAGCGACTGGATCGGATTCAGTGACGCATATGTTTTGCCATCGAGAATGATCTCGCCTTCGCTGGGTGCGTGTGCGCCGGACATGATCTTGATCACCGTGCTCTTGCCGCAGCCATTTTCACCCAACAGGTGATAGGCCTGACCAAGGTCGATTGTCATATCGATGCCGCGCAGCGCGTGAACGCCGCCAAACCGCTTATGAATGTTGCGCAGTTCGAGGAAACGATCCGCGCTAGTGGTTGTAGTGGACACGTTAAATTCCTTTGTCGCCGCGCAGCTCGCCAAAGCGATTGGGCTGGCTGTAGGACCGACCGACGATAATTGTCGGGCGCTAATGTCTTGTTTTATGGCTGTTCTTTTTGGTTCAGGCACCTGGATGCAGCGCGGGCTGCATCCGGATTTTTGAAACCATCGCGCGAGGCTGAACGATGTCCGCACACGATGGTTAGGCAACCTGTGCGAAACGACTAGAACAGGTGTTCCTTGTAGGTCGCCTTGTCAGCAATCACCATGCCGTTGCCGATCACGAGTAGGCCTTCACCTGCACCCTTTTTCACGCTGACTTTGTTGTAGCCATCAACGCCAAGATCAGTGCCTTCCTTGACTTCTTTCTTTTCAAGCAGAAGCTTGGCAACAGCATTCATCGCCATGCCAGCTTTCTGTGGATCCCAGAAGCCGATTGCGGTGATTGCACCGGATTCAAGAAGATCAGCCGAAGGATTTGGCAGACCGGTGCCAACAAGGCAGACTTTGCCGCTCAGGCCAGCTTCGTCGATAGCGCGGCCAACGCCGAGAACGTCGTTGCCGGCAGAGGTCTGGAAGCCCTTCAGGTCAGGGTGCTTGCGCAGGATTTCCTTGGCCTTTTCATAGGTTCCGTTTGCATCGTCAAATGATTCATTGTTCGGATCGACGAGCTGCATGTCAGCATATTTCTTTGCATTTTCTTCAGCCGAACCAACCCACTGCATGTGTGTGCGGCTGCCGAGTGAGCCTACAAATGTGGTCCACTTGCCGCTTTTGCCCATGCATTCTGCAAGACGCTCGTTGAGTGCAGTGCCGTAATCGGCATTATCGAAGGCTTCGACGTCGGCCATGGTGTTGACCTGGTTGTCGGCTTCGTGCGTCACAACAATGATGCCGCGCTCCATAGCGCGCTTGAATGTGCCCTCTAGAACTGCCGGGTCCATTGGGACAACTGCAAGCGCGTTTACGCCCTTGGCAACAAGATCCTGAACGATCTGAAGCTGCTGTGCTGCGTCGGCAGTTGCTGGGCCGCTCTGCGTTGCGACCACATCTGGGTTGGCCTTCTGGTAGGCTTCAACGCCTGTGTTCATGCGGTCGAACCAAGGAATGCCGCTGATCTTGACGACCGTTGCGATAACTGGCTTTTCCTGTGCGACGAGAGCACTTGCGCTGCCTGCTACAATTGCTGCGCCAATAACAGTTCCAGCGAGCAGTTTCTTCGTTACTGATTTCATGATTTCCTCCACGCTAACATTCCCCCAATGTCTATGGTCGGGTGCCTGAGGGTTGAGCACCGATATTTCCCTTGTGGCGATTGCCGAGGGTAAAGAAGCTCGCAATGTCGTATTTGCCGACTGCGAGGAAGGCGAGCAGCAGCAAGCCCCATGCAAAGTCACGCACGAAGTTTGAGAGGCCGCCGAAATTGAGAAGGCTGGACATCAACTGCAACGCAATGGCGCTCATCACGACGCAGATGACACGGCCATAGCCACCTTCCGGCTTAACACCAGCCATAACGGCAATCAGAATGGCGACCAGAAGATACGAGCTGCCGTAATCGAACTTCACGTTGACGTTGCGTGCTGCGATGATGATGCCTGCAATAGCTGCCAGAAATCCGCTGGTTGCATAGGTCGCAATCAAGACACCGTGGCGCGGAAAACCAGCAAAAACAGCGGCTTTCGGGTTGGTTCCCATCAACATCAGCCAATAACCGTAGGGCGTAAAGCGCACTACAGCAGCAATCAGCAACGCGACTGCGATAAAGATCAGGAAGCTGATCGGAACCGCCAGAAACATGTCGTTGCCGATGCGTGATAGCAGATCCGGGCTGCCAACCATGACAGCACGGCCACCAGAAACAACAACCGCAAGCCCCGTAAACGCCATCTGTGTGCCAAGCGTGCAGAGGATCGGTGTGATATTGAAACGCGCAATCAGCACACCATTGACGATGCCGCCTGCAAGACCAATCACCAACGCTAGTCCGATGAAAGCAAGGCTAAAGCCAAGTTGGTTCTCAGCGCTGGATATGAACATCGAAACGATGACGGCTGAAAGAACGCCGGAAAGGTTGGCCAGTGCGATACCCGACAGATCAATCCCGCCATTGCCAGCACACATTGCCAGCATGACGCCGATTGCCAGAAGCCCAATTTCGGGAACCTGACCGGCCATCGACTGCAGATTGAAAAGAGATAGGAAAGATCCACCCGAAATATATGCGCCAAGCGCGAGCAATCCGAGATTGATGACAACTAGCATAGCAAGCTGATTGCTTGTCTTCTGCATGGTCTCCTCCTACCATGTTTAGTAAACAAAACTATTATTCACTAAATGATTCAACAGAAGGTATCACCGTGTCAAGCCCGTTTTCATAGGATTTTGGTTGCTTAGCTCTATAAATTCGCCTAATCGTTTTAAATAAGGGCGTTTATGTTTACTAAACGACACATCTTTTTTGTATGATGCGCGGAGAGCATGAAGAAGAAAAAGTCTTACACGATCAGGGATATTGCCGAAAATGCGGGCGTTTCTCCTGCCACGGTTTCGCTTGTGCTCAATGGCAAAGGCGAGATTTCAGGTGAGACCCGAGCGCGTGTTCTTGAGTCGGTTTCTAAGCTGAATTATGTGCCACGCACTGCCAAAACGGGGACCAGCGCGGGTGAAACAATCCGCTTTCTGAAGATAGCTAAACACGGTGAGACCGTTAATCGCGATCATAGCGTTTTTATCTCCGACTACATCGATGGAATGTCCTCGGAAGCAACGCGCCGTAACTATACGCTGGAAGTGGTGAGTTTTGAGGGGCAGCCAATGAGTGCAGTCGCTGAATCGCTTGCCGGTGCATCAATCCGCGGCGTAATTGCCTTGGGGACGGAGCTATCTGTTGCAGACATTCATATGATCCAAGGGATTGGTTTGCCTACTGTTTTTATTGATACATTTTACGAAGTCGTTGAAGCGAATTTCGTCGATATGAACAACGAAGATGCAGTTTTCAAAGTTTTATCACGTTTCAAGCAACTTGGTCTTTCTCGGATAGGTTTTGTAGCCAGTCATACGGAAACCACTAATTTTCGGCTTCGGCGCGATGCGTTTTTCAAAAACATGCAGCGTTTGGAACTGACGGTTCAGGAACGAGATATTTTGTCGGTCGAGTCGACATATGAAGGCGCACACCGTGATACCTGTGCCATGCTGCATTCTGGGCTTGATCTCGCTGAGGCCTATTTTTGTACGAATGATATTATCGCTTACGGTTTCATCCGCGCACTGAAAGCAAAAGGGATTAAAATTCCTGATGATGTTTCAGTAATAGGCTTCGATAATTTGCCACAGAGCGCAACGATGGAACCGGGGCTAACCACAGTTGAAGTGTCGAAGCGTAAGATTGGTAATCTCGCTGTGACTGTTCTTGATGATCTAATTAGTACGTCCGACAGTCAACCGCCTGTTAAAATTCTGGTTGGCGCAGATATTGTGTCACGTGCAAGCGATTCAGAGTTGTCGTCTCGCAAGAATAGGCTGACGAAGGTTGCTGATGTAGTGCAATGAACGTCTGACAGCTAACTTATTTTTCGAAGCGGTATTATACGCTGCTGAGAAGAATGCTTGTTTCGCTGTTCAGTACACCTTCAATTGTACGGACATCACGTAAAGTTCTGTCAAACTCATGCAAGCTATCAGCATGTATCTCCGCGACCAGGTCCCAGGAGCCATTTGTCGTGTGAAGCGTTCGGATTTGTGGGAAGCCTCGAAGCAGTTTTATGACTTTGGTGGTTGAGCGTCCCTGAACCTCAATCATCATAACTGCCCGAATGGCACCATCATCGTAATCTTGTCGAACACGGATGGTAAATCCTAAGGCTGCTCCAGTTTCCAAGAGCCGGTCAAGCCGCGCTTGAGCGGTCCCACGCGACACCCCCAGGATGGCCGCGAGCTTTGACAGCGGTGCGCGTCCATCTTCTCTTAAAATTGCGATCAGGCGATGGTCGAGTTCATCAAAAATATGCATGACACTTTGTATAGTTTAACTATACAATTTGCTAGATTTTTTAAATCATACCCAGCATTTTTTTAATTTTAACTGGCTTTGTGTCGGCTTAGTCTGATCCTCGGCGGTTGTCGTATGAAGCGCTGGAAATGATGGACTTATCTTCGGTAAGATGTTGCGGTTAGGTTGATAACCCCGTTGAGATTGTCCGGTTCTTTCCTGCTTTTTTGCTCAAATACGCTGCGCGTCGCTTCCTTCTTTATCTTTTTCAGAGTTTCGCATGAATATGACCAGACCATCCGTACAGACTCCGAAATCAGCAGTCATGATCCGTCCGCACCATTTCACGCCCAATGCGCAAACCGCGAAGGATAATGCATTTCAGTCAGTTGATGAGCGTCGTTCGACGCTTGCTATTGAGAAGGCTGCTTTTGAGGAGGTGAGCCGCATGGCGGAAGGCCTGGCACAAGCCGGTGTCACCATTCATCTTTTCGAAGATAAGACCCGCTCTTTGCCGGATTCTGTATTTCCGAATAACTGGTTTTCAACGCATTCGGGTGGCCATGTCGCTATCTATCCGATGTTTTCGGAAAGCAGACAGAGAGAACGTCGGCCTGATATTATTGAGATGCTCAAGAAAGAGTATCGCGTTCAGGACGTGATTGATTATTCTGGCTTGGAGCGTGATGGGTTTTATCTTGAAGGTACGGGCGCAATGGTGCTCGATCATATTGGTCGTGTTGCTTATGCCGCGCGCTCCAATCGTACCAATGAAGTCGCGCTTGAGCGTTTTTGTACGCATTTCAATTTCGAACCGATGGTTTTTGATGCCGTGGATGATGCAGGGCGTCAGATTTATCACACCAATGTACTCATGTGCATTGGTACGGATTATGCGCTCATTGGAACGGACATGATCGTTAACGAGGCGCGCAGACAAGAAATTGTCGATCGGTTAGAGGAAACCGGTCGCACGGTGATCCATCTTTCACATCACCAGATTGCAGAATTTGCCGGAAATGCTATTGAGCTCGAAGGGCAGAAGGGCCGGGTTCTGGCGCTTTCAGCGCGCGCTTATGCTTCGCTTTCGGCGGATCAGATCAGTGTTATCAAGCAAACTGCTGAGCCTCTACCTTTTGAAGTTCCGACCATTGAGCTTGCCGGCGGATCGGTTCGTTGCATGCTCGCAGGCATTCATCTCTCCAGACGTAATACAAACGGCATACATCTGCTTTACGAAGCAGCAAGAGCCGAGTAGATAAGCACCAGTAAAAATGAGGGTACCTTTCATGTCTTCTAACAGACCAGTTTATGAGTTCAATTCGATCATCGTTCGCGAACCTTCCCGTTCAGTCGTCAATGGCTTGCGCGCTTATGATACTGGAAATCCTACCTATGAAGGCGTGAAGGCTGAGCACGACGCTTATATCGATGCAATGCGTGCGGCTGGCGTTGAGGTAACTGTTTTGCCAGCTCTGGAAAACTTCCCTGATTCCATTTTCGTCGAAGATCCTGCACTTGTTTTCACACAGGGCGCTATTCTTCTGCGTCCGGGTGCTGAAACCCGTATCGGCGAGACAGCAGAAATCGAACCAACGCTGCGCAGCATGTTCGACAATGTGCTTGATCTCCCGCATCCGGGCTTTGCTGATGGCGGCGATGTACTCAATACTCAGAAGAGCGTCATGATTGGCCTCTCGGCGCGTACTGATAAAGCAGGTGCAGCAGCGCTTATTGCGACACTCGATAAGATGGGCCTTAAGGGTGAAGTCGTAAACACACCTGAAGGTGTGCTGCATTTCAAAACGGATTGCTCGCTGGTCGACGAAGAAACTGTTCTCTCCACCGCGCGTTTGGCAAAGTCTGGGGTTTTCTCGGATCTTCGCCAGCTTATCGTGCCGGAAGGCGAAGAAGCGGCAGCAAATGCGCTGCGCGTTAATAATGTTGTGATGGTGGGATCTGACTTCCCGCGCACAATCGAGTTGCTGGATAAGAGCGGCTACAATGTCGTTCCACTCAAAACAACGCAGATTGGTAAGATTGATGCCGGGCTTTCCTGCATGTCGCTGCGTTGGTATCGCCAGTAAGTAATCAACGGTTCAGTTCTCTTACGAGACTGAACCGTTTTTTTGATAGCATGACCGTCTGATCACTACTCCCAGAGCATGGCGGTTTAAAAATAAAAGGAGAACGGGAACATGCGTAGATTTACAGGGAAAATCGCCGGTATTGTCGCACTTTGCGCACTGGCAGGTACAGCACATGCAGAAGATGTTTTGCGTCTGGGTATGACGCCAGAACCATATATGCCTTTCACGCAGGTTAATGCTGCTGGTGAATGGGAAGGGCTTGAGGCCGACCTGTCCCGCGCTTTATGTGAAAAGCTTACTGTAAAGTGTGAATTCAAATCGATGGCGTGGGACGGTCTTATTCCATCGCTGACTGAGAATAAGGTCGATTTCATTATCGGCGCTTTCTCGGTTACTGATGAACGCCGCAAGGTTGTCGATTTCAGCGCACCTTATTACACCGAAGGCACTGTCATCGTCGGCCCGAAGTCGGATGAAGAGAAGATTACCGTGGTTGCTGCATCTGATGGCTCGGGTGAGGTAATTGACGCGGCGAGCATTGATGGCAAGATCGTTGGCGTACAAACCTCCAGCGTTCAGTCGGCTTATATGGGAAAGTACCTTCCTGATGTGTCGTTGAAAAGCTATGACACCGCAGACAATTCGGTTGCAGATCTTGTCGCTGGACGCGTCGATTATGTTCTTGCTCCTGATCTTTTCGTACAAAACTTCCTGAAGTCTCCACAGGGTGCAGATTACGAAGTTAAGGTCGTAGCCCCTAAGAACGTAGTTCTTGGTGAAGGCGTTGCCTATGCTGTTCGCAAGGATGACAAGGCAACACTCGGCAAGGTTGACGAAGCACTTGCTGCCCTCGATAAGGACGGAACTCTCAAGACGCTTGTTGATAAGTGGATTTTTGAGAAGAAGTAAATCGGATCAGAGCGGGCGCTTACAGCGCCCGTTCGCCGGAGGTATTATATACGTCTCTGCGGGATTATCTGCACTCCACAATAGGCGAGGGATGCAAGATATTCCGGGCGGCATGGGCCGCGCTGTCTTCTGATCGGATCAAAACGCATGGAAACATATTGGCATTTGCTCTCATGGGGGAGTGAGGGCTGGGGCGACGAGTTCTTTTATGGACTGATAATGACATTGCAGGTTTCTGCGGTGGCATTTGCAATTTCTTTTCTATTCGGCCTTACCGGTGCCGCGGGCAAGCTATCCCGTGCGAAATTCCCTAAACTGATTGCAGATTTCTACACGACTGTTGTTCGTTCCTTGCCGGAACTGCTTGTCATTCTGCTTTTGTATTTTTCTGTTGCTACAGGTGTCGAACGACTTCTGAAAACGACTGGACTTGTCGGCAATAATTTCCAGTTTAGCGCTTTCTGGGCTGCTGTGATCGCTCTGGCTTTTGTCAATGGTGCGTTCATGACGGAGGTATTGCGTGCAGCCTATCTCGCCATCCCTCGTGGGCAAATTGAGGCCGCTCTTTCGATTGGAATGCGTCGACGCCAGATTTTTACGCGGGTGATCTTCCCGCAAATGATGCGCCACGCTATTCCCGGAATAGGTAATCTCTGGCTATCTATCACCAAGGAAAGCGCCATTATCTCGGTGTTGGGCTCCTTTCATGAACTGCTTTACACAGGCTATCGCGCCGCAGCATCGACAAAACAATATGTCTTTTTCTATGGACTGACTGCGTTTCTTTTTCTGCTGATTACGCTTGTATCCGTCATCATCATTGCGCGCTTTGAAAAGCGCCTTAATCGGGGGCATTGATGATGGAGTCGATTACCAAAGTCATAGAATTTCTGCCGCCGCTGATTAAGGCATTACCACTGACGCTGCTTCTGACGGCAGTTGCGGGTGTTATCGGGCTGGTATTGGGAACACTTGCCGCATTGGCAAGGCTTTCAAAAAACAAGCTTTTGTCCACGCCTGCCTTCGTCTTTACATTTGCGTTTCGCGGCACGCCATTGCTGGTTCAGCTTTACCTGATCTATTATGGCCTCGGTCAAATATTGCCGGGCACATGGGTTCGGCACAGTTTTCTCTGGCCATATATGCGCGATGGATTGTGGTATGCGATCTTCGCATTGAGCCTTAATCAAGGCGCTTATAATGCGGAAGTTATTCGCGGTGCGATCAAGTCTATCGCACGCGGGCAGATTGAGGCGGCCCTTTCTATTGGCATGAGCCCTTACAAGGTTCTGCGACGCATTACACTGCCACTTGCCTTCCGGCATTGTATGCCGGTGCTGACCAGCGATCTTATTATCCTGCTTAAATCGACGTCTCTTGCTTCAACGATTACGATTATGGAAGTCATGGGAACAACACGTGCACTTCAACGCAGTTCGTTGTTGATTTTTGAGCCGCTGATTGCCGCTGGCATTATCTATTTCACCGTCGTCTTTATCCTCACCCGAATTATGAATGGGGTTGAGCGGCGTGTTAGCGGCCACAGTGCCGCTATGATCTGACCCGTTTCAGGAGTAATTTCCCATGACTTCCATGGCTCTTACCGTCGAAAATATTCACAAAAGCTTTTCTGGTGTTGAGGTTCTGAAGGGTATCTCATTCGAAGCGCGTAAAGGTGACGTCATTTCTCTTATAGGCAGCAGCGGCTCCGGTAAGAGTACATTACTGCGCTGCATCAACTATCTTGAAACTCCAGATCAGGGTTCGATCTCGGTTGCTGGAGAAACTATCAGGACCAAGACAGATAAGGCTGGCAAGTCACATGCTGCTGATCCACGGCAGCTTGAACATATCCGCACGCGTCTTGGTATGGTGTTTCAGAGTTTCAATCTTTGGTCGCATCGCACTATTCTTGAAAACATTATTGAAGGTCCGGTTCATGTGCTTGGCATGTCAAAAGCCGAGGCAATAGCGGACGCGGAAGTTCTGATGGAAAAAGTGGGTATAACGCCGAAGCGTGACCAATACCCAACCCAGCTTTCAGGCGGGCAGCAGCAGCGCGCAGCCATTGCGCGTGCACTTGCGATGAAACCAGAGGTCATGCTCTTTGATGAGCCGACATCTGCGCTTGATCCTGAACTTGTAACCGAGGTGCTTCAGGTTATTAAGAAACTCGCGGAAGAGGGGCGCACGATGGTGATGGTGACGCATGAAATGGCGCTTGCCCGTGAGATTTCGAGCGAGGTTATTTTTCTGCACAAGGGATTGGTAGAGGAACGTGGTTCGCCTGATACTGTTATGTGTGATCCGAAGTCCGCACGTCTGCGCCAATTCCTGAAGATGGATTGAGGGGAACGTCATGAACGATCAAAAAAACACTGGTTTTATTGACGAATTGACCTCTATTCGCAGGTATCTGCATAGTATTCCCGAACTTGGCCTAGAAGAGCTGAAAACCTCTGATTTTATCGCATCCAAACTTGAAGAATGGGGCTTTGAAGTTTTGCGCGGACTTGCAAAGACTGGTATGGTTGCCAGCATACGCAAAGGGAATTCTAACCGCGCCATTGGATTTCGTGCGGATTTTGACGCACTTCCTATTCTGGAAGAAACGGGCTTGCCTTATGCGAGTACAAATCCCGGTAATATGCATGCCTGTGGCCATGACGGTCATACGACAATGTTGCTTGGTGCGGCGTGGTCACTGGCGAATGATCCCGATCTTTCGGGCACAGTGCATTTCATTTTCCAGCCCGCAGAAGAAAATTTCGGCGGCGCCCAGATCATGATTGAAGAGGGGCTTTTCGAGCGTTTTCCGTGCGATCAGATTTTCGCGATGCACAACTGGCCGGGTATGAAGGCTGGGAGCTTCGCTTCAAAGTCTGGTCCGGTGGCAGCTTCGATTGATGCGTTGACGCTTACCATTAGGGGAAGTGGTGGACATGGTGCAGAGCCGGAAAAGACTATTGATCCGATAGTTGTTGGTTCAAGCTTCATTATGGCATTGCAGACGATTGTGTCACGCAATATCTCGCCGCATCAGGCAAGTGTCGTGACAGTGGGGGCGTTTAACTCAGGGTCCGTGTGCAATGTTATCCCGGATACTGCAAAGCTCGAAATTTCTATGCGCGCAACCGATCCTGTGGTCCGAAAGATGTTGCGCGACAAGATTGAGAGGCTTGCAACGATGCAGGCTGAAAGCTTTGGTGCTCAGGTTTCGTTCGAATGGCTAACGGGATATCCAGCGACCATTAATGATGAGGCTGCGGTAGAACAGGTCAAAGCAACGATTTCCCGAAGCTTTGGTGCCGAAGCTTATTCGGAAATGGAAAAGCCGCTGATGGGCAGCGAGGATTTTTCATTTATGCTTGAAAAAGTACCGGGCGCTTATGTGTTGATTGGTAATGGAGACAGTTCAGGACTGCACACATCAACCTATAATTTCAACGACGATATCCTGGAAAATGGTGTCCGTCTGTTTTGCCAATTGGCAAAGGACTGCTTGCAGAAGTAGCATTTTCAATGCGGAGGCGATGTAGTTTTTACATTGCCTTCGTTCTGCGGTTTATCAAAATATTTTTGCTCAGCCAATTCGTTCACCTGCTGGTTGAGCGGAGCATATTTGCAGCGTTTTCGGATAAAAAAGGCCGGGAGGCGCATATCTGGGGAGATAATGTGCTGCGTCTCCCGGTAGCAGAAAGGAATATAGCTGACCTTCTGCTAATTATGGAAATACCTGTCGGGATTTCCATGGCGTGTCACTACTGGGTGCTGCGGGTTGTGGTGACATCGCGTAGTCAGCATCGCAAAATGTCGAAAAATTTCAATTTCAGAATTGTAATGATTTGTTTCGCTATTTTTGACTGCAAAATGAAAGCCCCAGAAGCTGGCGGGCGATCTGGGGCAGCACTCCCCAAGCGTTCCCCCGCCGGTTAGGTGCTTGGTGAGTCTATCGGCATTTGAGCAAAAGACACTCCCCAATTTCAGGTATATTGATCCTGTGAAGAGCTGCAATACTGTCCGGGCAGGTGCTGGCAACAGGAGCATCGCCCTGAACTGTGTATGAGATTAGCGGCTTGCGCGCCCTAATTTTTCACAGTCCAAGAAGGAGGTTGTAGTTGAGCACTATTAGCTCATCGGCGAGGGGCAGGAACTGGAGGTGCGAAGGTGGTGCCATCAATGTTGGCAACGGGTGTTGGCCAGATAACGCAATATGCAAAATGTTCTTAAGAGCACTCTAAGTAAATTAGATGCCCCAGATGCTGGCGGGCAATCCGGGGCTGCACCCCAAGCTGAGCCCCGCCTGTAAAGTGCAGGTGTTCTTTACCAGACGGTAAAAGATTAGCATTCCCTACTTTGGGATAAGTTGACAAAGAAAAACACTATTAGAAGGCAATCAAATCCGGGGGGGCGCACTCGTGGGTGTAAATGAGGAGGTTGTGCCCTCGATACCCTCTGCAATATCTACTGCTTTTAGGACTTCTCACTCTTCCCCTTCTCGTAGTCTGGCGCGGCCAGCTTTGTCGGCGGCTTCCTGCGCGTCTCTTATCGCTTTCGATACATCAGCGTCTGAGGCTGCCCCTCCTTCATAGCTCCCTTGCGCCCTCTCTCCGATGACAATGTCCGGTATTTGCTGATAGGCAATGATCAGGGCCACAACTGCCGCGATATAGATGATTATTCTCTTAGTAATCACTCGCAGCCTTTCTTGCAGCGCTATGTAGCTGACCGTTCAATTTATTATTCCAAAGGTTGGGAACCAATGATTTCTACCCACGTTATTGCGGCAAGTTGAATGCTTTTTGGGAACGCAAATGCCTATTCAAACAATTTCGGTTGATAATTTTTACTACCTCTCCGAACAACAAAACGGCTTATGGGAAGTCAGGGAAACAGTCACCAATCAACCGGTGTCGCTGAACGGTCAATTTTGTTGTTCGCTTAAAAAGCGGGATGCGGAAGAACTGATTGAGTACTTGAATGGTTTGGATGCGTCGCTTGCAGCGTGACTATTCAGCTCCCCTTCAGAGCTTGCCGCGCGTTGCCATAGTTCACGAGTAACATGTGTCTTGTTATTGAGATATTACCGCGGATCGAAGCAGTGCAGCCTGAAATTTATTTATGAATGTAGAGGGTGCAAATTGAGCAGATTGCCACACCGGATTTAGATGTGGCTACGCGAAGTGAGGGACAAAACCAGAGAAGCGTCAACGGGTACGAATAAACGTCTCGATCAAGTCCTTGCAGTGCTGGCACTGGACAAGAAATGAAAAAAGCCGCCCGGCTGGAGCAGGGCGGCTGTTGTATTGATTAGGAAGCAAATTAGAACTTGTAAGCAACTCCAAGACGGATGTCGTTTGTTTTGAATTTATTAGGTACACCATCCGAACCGCCGAAATCGAAGTCTTTACGACCAAAATCTGTATAGCGGTACTCAAAGCGGACGATCACATTATCAGTTACCGCATAGTCAACGCCTGCACCAAGCGTCCAGCCTGTAACGGTCTCCTTATCAGAATAAGTTCTGTTGATACCGGTAATGCTATATTTGTTCTGTACCTGACCGAAAGCTACGCCGCCCGCGATGTATGGCAAAAAGCGGTCAACTGCGTAGCCCGCACGAACTCGCGCCGCACCTGACCAACGCAATTCGGTTTCGAATTCTTCTGATTGGTTGGCATTATGCTTTTTCAGATCGTTATATGTAACGTCAATATCGGCACCAAGGACGAAGTTGTTTTCAAGCGCAAAATTGTAGCCAGCATAAATACCGCCAAGGAAGCCATTTGGCTTCAATTCGCCGCTATTGAGCAATGAGGTATAATGCGACTTGCCCCAACCGTACCCAATTTGTCCGCCAATATATGCTCCATTCCATGTAAAAGACGGGGCAGCAATAGCTGGGGTCGGTTCTTGATACTGTATAGCATCAGCGGCATTAGCTGCCGACAAACTCAGAAATGTGATTGTCGATGCCAATAATATTGTTTTGATTTTCATAATGTTGCCCAAGCCCTTAAAGTGCATATTTTCTGCTTTAGGTGAATTAACTTCATTGACTGCAAATGTCTGTATCCGTTCTGCCACAGGCTCGCTCAACCGACATGCGAGCTGTGCTTTCGCAAATGTTGATGAATTCACCTTCCAGTCCGGGGACAATTTCTGCCTGCTGTTTCGTGGCGACGGAATGCCCAGACACCAAAAGAACTTTCCATTCCTCTGGCTTGCGAGGCTTCCTGCCGTCTGTCTGGGATACGCTGTATGCACGCGGCCATATTAATGATGCACAGTGGGCAGCAGCTGGCAGATTCCGCATGTATTGGGAGCAATCAGGGGCGAAAGGCGCAATCGCCATCGATTACGGGCCCGTTCAGGTTGATGGCGGCAAAAGGGCATAGACCACTTCCAGATCGTGTTGTCGACGCCACGCAGCAATTGAACGAATGCTCGTATGTCCTTGGCAAACGTACTTTCAACATTATGATCAAGGTTGTCGGGCCAGGTACGGAAATTGCCGACATTGCCAAGACACAGCGCGAGAAGACAACGTTTAGCGATTATATCAAAGATGGCCTTAAAGAATTGGCTGTGCATTGGGGATATAAAACGCGATGGATAGTTGCCCGCTTAAGCGAATTACGCTATATTTTATATCGTGGTTATTTGCGTAAAGTTGCCGAGTGCTTTTCAATCGTCCTACGGGACGCTTTTTTATTAGATATTTACAGCCAAGTTTGGTGCAATAGTGGATATTATCGAAGCTCATAAGCGATGCATTCACAATTGGTCAGAGTTAACCGTTAGCGCAAAATGCGGTTGTTTCTATTGTCTTGAAATATACAGTCCAAATGAAGTTGCCGAATGGACTGACGATGACGATACAGCCATATGCCCTCGCTGTGGAATTGACGCGGTAATTGGCGATGCCTCAGGATTTTCAGTAACTACAGAGTTTATGGGCCGGATGCATCGGCGATGGTTCGAGAATGAGGTGTGACGCCTCAACGGAATGCGAGGGCGTTTTGCACATCGAGCGTATAAGCGCCGATCCTCGCAAGTAGCTGACGGCCAGCGAAAATAGCCATGGTTGGTTAATGGTGGCGTAAAGACGTTGTGAGAGCCTCGCCCAACAGAGTCCGACTAGCGCAAAGATCATTGCTCAGTTATCGGCAATTCAATTCGCTTAGTTTGGTTGTCTGAATAGGTAATTAGAATAAAGGAAGTCGACTTGAATTCATGGGAACTGAGCATCTCATGTGATTGTCTAAGGGCTATATCGATATTTGAAGCAGTGAAATAGGATTTAAAATATCCACCGCCTATCTCATGCCCTTCAAGACTTGCAGCATCCCCCATCGCTTGTTCCAGTTCATCTTCGAATGAGTATAGTTCGAATGTTTCTCCTGATGCGCCAAAATTATCATCAGCAAGTTTGATGTGTATCGCGATCCGTCCGGCAATAGTTGAAGTTAGAGCGGGCTCTGGTGAGATGACTAGGCCCAGAACAGAAGCAAAGATTTTTGATATATATCTCACGATTTTAGCCCTTAGATGAGTATAGACACGGGCTACATATCGTATCTTAATTCGTTTACCAAATCAGAACGGCGGCGCTGAAAGCAGAAGCGCAAGGTCAGATGCGATAACGGTGCACCGTGAGCAAGCAGCCTGAGTATAGAAGGTGTTGGTGCAACGCACACCACGATTTACTCCCACTGTCTGGGTAGCGCCAGACCCGTTCTGGTCACCACCAACCGAATACCTTCCCGGCGTCAAGGATGAGGCGCAAGAGGTTGAGAATATCGGAAAAGCTAGGGCGCTGCATGGGATCGATCCTTTCAAAATGAGGTCGATCACTCGAATAATGCCCGAAAGGTTTCCGCACAAAGCACAGGTATTGATGGTGGTGCTTAAATCATGGGAATTTCCCGTAATTGGCCGAAATATTTAACTAAATCAACCGCTTGTCTGGTTAGGTAGGTGGTGTTCCATAAACCGGATAATCCGGACTTTTCAGCCACGCCTAGTGCGGCTTTTTTATTGTCCAAACATAGGAGAACGATATGCTCTTTGGCTTCAGTGTCATGGCAGCAGCTTTGCTGTCGTCTGTTCTTGTTTTTTGCGGGTGCAGTACCGCTTCATATCGTAGATATCCGCGTCAATGATTGTTTCATTTGTCATCGCGTTGGTTGCTGCGTTCCGATCGCTCTCTGAGAAAATCAATCAGGGAGTAATCAGCTACATGAATGGATCAACCGAACACGAGATGAGTATGTTCGACGTGTTGATTTAGACGATCATGTGAAACAGTTGCGGGATAGCGTGCGTGAATTGAGGGACGAGACCAGAGAAGCGTCAAGGGGTACAAACACCCGTCTCGATCAGGCTCTTGCTGTACTGGTACAGGATAAGAAACAGCCCCGCTGCACTGAATAGGAGCGGGGCTGTTTTTTACTTTGGCAAGTTGGCTGCTGCTTGTTTAATGGTGCTAGCCATCATTTCGCAAAGCTTAGCTTCATCGATGCCCTGAGCTTTTGCTGACGTTTGAATGTCCTGCTCCATGCCCATAGCGGAAACTTTCCCTTCTTTACCGAGGGCTTCAGCTGCATCGCCCTTAGATACGTCAGCAGGAGTTGGAACTAGCGTCATCAACTTTGCCTGAACTTCGATTGCGCTGCCGTCAATAAATCCCTTTTCTTGGCAGTATGAGAGCACGCCAAGCTGATTGCGCGCGGCATTGTAAGCCATTTCCATCTGTTCAGGCGTTGGCTGTTGAGCAAATGCGGAAGTCAATGTTGTTCCGGTAATTGCTGCTGCAATAATTAGACGGCGCATATATTTCTCCATTTTTTGCAGTTATAGGTATCATTTTCTAATGGGCTAAATATATGGCCGCAACCTATTGATGATATTTGGTGGAACAAGTTTCATTAAAGCTTGATATTCAAACTTTACGCCAATGTTCACGCCATAGTAAACTTTGTGGAGAAATTTATACTCAGAGAATGGAAGCCGTTATTCCTGCTATAAGAAATTGACCTGCCACAATTTAAAACAAGCTTTTGGCACTTCCTTGTTGATCAGCATCTTTGGTGGCTCGACGCGTGATCTGCTCATTTTGTAAACACAGTTGGCTTCCAGCCGCGAGCGAAGCCCATCGACATTGCAAGGCTGGCATACTCGATTTCTTTGACGAGGAAATCACGGTCTTTCAAAAGCGCTTCAATCGCTGCTCGCACGTCGCCCTTGTGATAGGCGAGGACGAGCTCGATTTCATTGTCGTATTCATTTTCTTGCGTAACCGCATTCATTGTACTGCTCCATTAAAAAGCAGATACACACGCCATCCGTATATCTGTGTTAAACATGACCGCCATCGATGTTCTTATTTTGTTCATGCTAATAGAAAGAGTCAATACGCCGCATGCACAGATGAAATTTATTTTGCGTGAAGGGGTGGAAGGTGAACCGATTGCCACACCCGACTTAGGTGTGGCGGAACACGTTGAGAACCGATTGCCACACCTTGATAAGTATCAAAGTGATTTCAATCAGTTATAATGATTTTGGGTAAATGTTGGAGGCCTCACCCGGAATCGAACCGGGGTGCAAGGATTTGCAGTCCTCTGCGTAACCACTCCGCCATGAGGCCTTCCGAAGAGCGCTGTCAAATCAGTCAGTCCACTCTTGATGAGTTCCAATATTGATCCAGACACGCTTCGTCAAGCCGTTACGGACAATTGTGCGACATTTCTCCAAGGCTTTCTAATTAAATGTCTTAATTGCGATTACTCATCTGGGTCTCGATCCGACGGTGTTTGTGTTCTCGCTAGATTGCCTTTGGAAAAGGTGTAGCCAGTTTCCACCGCATTGCGCCCAAACTTGTTGCGTAAGCTATCAATTGCGCCTTCCGCTACCGCACGCTTTGTGGCTGCCGTATCAACCAGATCCGGCGGATCCGCGCGATCATCGGTTGACAATTCTCCTACACCAATACCCAGTAGTCTGAATTTGGTGCCATCCAGTTCTTTTTCTAAAAGCTGAAGGCCTGTGCGGAAAATGCGATCAGCAAGCTGTGTGGGGTCTGCGAGCTGGCGATTGCGGGTCCGTAGCTTGAAATCCTGCGTCTTGAGTTTAAGGATGACAGTGCGCCCAGCAATGTCAGCATTTTTAAGACGATGCGAAACCTTTTCCGACAATGCACGTAGGACAGGTACGAGATCGCGCTCTTGCGAGAGATCTTTGTTGAAGGTGGTTTCTGCGGAAACGCTTTTCATGTCGTGTTCTGGTTCGACTTTGCGGCTGTCTTGTCCGCGTGACAGTCTGAAAAGGCGCTGGCCCATCGTGCCGTAAGCCTTCATCAGCGAGCCTTCATCCATTGTCTGCAATTGGCCGATTGTACGAATGCCATCGCTTTCCAGCTTCGCATTAAACGACTTTCCAACTCCCCAGATCATACTCACCGGCTTATCACGCAGGAAATCCAGTGCTTCGGCTTCTCCGATGACAGAAAATCCACGTGGTTTTTGTAGATCAGAGGCTATCTTGGCGAGGTATTTGCAATAGGAAAGCCCGACTGAAATTGTAATGCCAATTTCGTCTTCGACACGTTTGGCGAAGCGAGCAAGAACCAAAGCTGCAGGTGCGCGGTGCAAGCGTTCGGTGCCTTCGAGATCAAGGAATGCTTCATCAATAGAGATGGGTTCGACGAGCGGCGTAAGTTCATGCATCAGTTGTCGAACTTCACGGCCTACACGTGCGTATTTTTCCATGTTGGGTTTAACAACCACAGCTTCTGGGCAAGCTTCCAGCGCTTTAAACATAGGCATGGCGGAGCGCACACCATGAATGCGCGCTATATAACAGGCGGTGGAGACGACCCCGCGCGTACCGCCGCCAATAATGACTGGTTTGTCGCGAATATCTGGATTGTCACGCTTTTCAACAGAAGCATAAAAAGCATCACAATCGACATGGGCCAGTGAGAGTTTGTAAAGCTCTGCATGACGTACAAGCCGCGGACTGCCGCACGTATTGCAACGTCGCGTCGTTGCAAGCTTTTGCGGCGATAGGCAATCGCGGCAGAAACCTTGCTCCGAATTATTTGCGGCATGTGAATCGATCATAGCTGGATGCTGCTTTGTGAACATAAAAGGAACATCGATTTATAGCATTAAACCACAGTAATACCATCGTTACTCGGTCACACTGTCAGTTGTGCACTTGACATTGCCAAGGATATCACCAAGTTTAGCAACATGAACAACCGTTTCGCATCCATACTCCATCGGTTCCAACCGATCATGGGATAGCAACCCTCGAGTCCTGCTTAGCGCAGAGGATTCCGGGGGACGGTTTGCCGCTTGGCTGCAAGCGGAATTGTTAAAAGCGCTTTCTTAAAAAAATAATCAGTTATTCCGGACGAGAATCGTCGCGGAGAGCAATCATCACTAGACAGCAGTGAGCGAACGTCATGAGCGTAAAGAACCGTAAGAAGCCAAAGATCGTTGTAAGCGACATCGACAACGAACGCCTGACAATTCTGGCCGGTAACGTCTCCGAAAAACTGGAAGAAGTTGCTGAGGAACTGTTACAGGAATTGGATCGCGCAAAGGTCGTTCCGCAGAAGAAGCTGCCGCTTGATGTTGTTTGCATGGGCTCGACTGTGGAGTTTCGCTCCAATGATGGCCACGAACGGAAGGTAACACTGGTCTATCCGGGTGAAGCAGATATTGCGCAGGGTAAGATTTCGATTCTCACGCCGATTGGTACAGCACTTATTGGCTTGACGCCCGGTCAGTCGATGTCCTGGACTGCACGTGATGGCAAGGCACACGAGCTTAGCGTTCTGAGTGTTTCTCAGGCCGCATCTGCGAGTGCTTAATAAACATCATTGAATATCGGAAGTGATGAAGCCCCGGTTTTCCGGGGCTCTTTGTTGAGTTATTCGTAGAGCGCAGCCGCCAGCTTACGGATCGCTTCGGCTGTGCGTGGGCCAAATCCCAGCATGTAAGGCCCTTCAAGAACAACCAGTGACTGACTGCGTGCAGCGGGAGTCTCTTGTAATGCTTTATGGGAGAAAACATCCTCGCGTGTTGGCCCGCCTGCACCATCTGATAGCATCAGAACTACATCTGGTTCCGCCTTGACCAGCCATTCTTCCGATACTGGCTTATATCCAGAATAAATAGACAAAGGGTTTGTCCCGCCAGCATAGCGAATAAACGCATCTGCCGCTGTGTCGCTTCCGGCACCACTCAGCTTTGCAAGGCCGTGGAAAAATACAACTTTTTTCTGCTTGTCCGCCGAAACCTTTTTGGCATAGGCCGTGGCTGCATCGAAATCATCTATAACCGTCTGTGTCAGAGCTTCACCCTGCTTCTCAACTCCAAGCCGCTTTGCGATCAGCCCGATTTTTTTGATGAGGCCCTCGCGGCTGTTGTCAACGGGCACATAAAACACTTCGACCGCCGATTGATTGAGCACATCGGTTGTTTCAGGTGGCCCAATATCTTCGGAAGCAATGATAAGGTCGGTATTAAGCGCCAGAATGCCTTCCGGCGACAGACTGCGGCGATAGCCTACATTTGTCTTGTTCGCTGTTTCAGCGGGATATTTGCTGCTGCGGTCGACTGCGATAACTTTATCGCCAGCCCCAAGCGCGAATATGATCTCGGTCACGTCAGGGCCGAGTGAGACGATGCGTTTTGCTTCATCGCTTTCGGCAAATGCTGTCGGTGGTGCGATGCAAAGAATTACGAGCACCAGCAAAGATTTTGCGACTCTGCCGAAAGGTAAAACGCGAGTACCTGATATAAAATGCACTTCGGCCTGATCCATTTTATTGTATGATAGATCAGAGAAATCTATTTAATATGAGTAAAATAATCAAGTTAAATCATGTGGCATTAACACGTGTTTTAACCGGCACGAGCCTTCGATTTGCGTGGTGAATATTTTTTCACAAGACGGAAGCTCTGTTTTGCTGACGGGCGTTCGGAATGGTCGACCAAAGCTGATAATGCACGTGCATAGTCAAGGACAAGTCCGGGTGTCCACGCCATGGATTCAGCGCGTTTTCGCATGAGCCCAGCTGCCCATAATTCCGGAAATACAAGGGCTTGTAGCGCTTTGAATACTGGCCATCTGTGTTCGCGATAGACACCTTCAAGAGCGGCATCGAGTGCATCTGCGACTGCGCTTGAACAGTTTCTGTTTGTCAGATTATAGGTGTCAGTTTCGCGATAGTGTTTCCAAAACCGGCGCAGCCGTGCTGCGTCGATATTGTTGATTTCCACTTTTACGGTTGATGGACACCAATCGTTGGATTCAAACTCGTAACTTGGCAAAAAGCGGCCCGGAACATTATTGTCTGGTGTCGCGCGCAATGTGCGCGTGAACTCATCCGGATTGCGGTCAATTTCGGCTGCCGGATAATGACTGATATAGACATCGGGTGACATTTCCAGTGCAGAATGTCCTGTCGAGATCACACCATTATTATCAACTGCCGCTATGTAGCGATTGATTGCACGCTGTCGCAGCGACGTCATTGCCGTACCAGTTGGCGTCCAGACGTGAACTATTAGCTTTTTACGGTTGCGTGCTGTTCGCTTTTTATAAATCTGTGCGGCGCGATAATTGAAAGGATTTCTACTCAAAATGCTTGTTAGCGATGCGTCGGCTTCCAGACGTTTAATTCGGAACGCAATGTTGAGCAGGCCTATGCCAGTCAAAACAAGTACAGCGCCGACATTGACGCCGACAGTTCCAGCGTACCACGTCGGCCAAGGTTGAAGCGTGAAAATTGCTATCAGAACTTCAACAACGCCACCGATGAGGCCGACTTTCCAGCGCGGATAACGGACAACCCATGCACTGCCGATACGCACAACGCCGTCAATGAAGAAGCAAAGGCCGAATAAAACCGCGAGTGCGAAGTTACTCGCTGGAGTAGAGGTTAGGATTAATATGCTAACGCCTGACAGAGCAACGCCTTGCACGATGCGCATTCTTCGTGCCGTGCCTTGGCTTGCAAACGCTGCAAAAAGGCACAGTGCTGCCTCTGGAAGCAGAAAATACCCAAAAATACGTGTTGGGATAAGAGTTTTACCGTCGAGTGCATCGATAACGATTAACGCACCGCCGATAATCCATAAAGCGGATACCACCAGAAGGGTTCTCCAGTGTCGCTGAATAATCTCGCGACCTAGCAGAAGAAATAGTATCCGTATCACCCTACAACTCCGTCAACATTCAGCACATCTTTATTAGACGCAATAAATAGGGTGTTTCAATTTAAAATGAGTTTAAATTAGCTAATCATGAATAGTTGATCGGTATTCAGTCTGTAAAATAGAAAAAGCCCCGAAAATGCGGGGCTTTAATAGATCGTCGCTGACGTTACGTTATCGCTCGCGCGACCCAAATCAATATGCATGCACCGATGAAGCCAGCAATCAGGTAGCCAAGCCAGCCACCGAACGATACGCCCAGAAGGCCGAATAAAAAGCTGGCAATGCCCGCACCGATAATGCCCAAAATAATATTCATGAATATGCCAGTGTTACTATTCATGAAATTGGACGCAATCCAACCTGCAAGACCACCGATAATGATTGCTGCGATCCAGCCTACACCTGCTTCACCCATTTTACTCTCCATATTCCACAAGATAAGGATGGATATGTATCAGTTGAGATGTTTGACAAGAGGCAACAAAGCTGGCGTTTAAAGGCGGGCAGGGACTTATGATCACTGCCCGATATTGCTGGATGTTTAGAAAGGCCAGGCGCGCTGGGGGCCACGCATTTGTTCGAAAGCTGTTGCCATTTGCAACACGCCCAGATCGTCAAAGCGACGCCCAGCAATCTGCAACCCGATTGGCACGCCAGCACTGTCATATCCACAATTAACAGAAATGGCAGGCTGTTCGCTCATATTGAACAACAGCGTGAAATTGATGTGTGATTGTGCACCCTCAACAGTGTTGTTGTTTGGATATGTCCACTCTGCTGGAAAGCTGACATTGGGTGAAATTGGCGTCAAAACAAAATCGTAATCGGCAGTCGCCGCGACAGTCTTTGACCTGATCTCCAGCGTCATCAAATAGTTACGGAAGACTTCTTCCCCTGTTTTTCCAAGGCCGGATTCAGCCCATTCACGCATGATGGGAAGGATTTTCTCACGTGTTTGCTCTGGAAGGGCCTGCACATCTAAACCGGATCTTGTGCGCCAGAAATGATCCAGACCACGAAGCATCTCAGGCGTCATCCAAGGCTTTAAAAGTTCGACATGTGCACCGGCACTTTCGAATAATTTGGCGGCCTCCGTGACGGCAGCGGTTACTTGCGGATCGACAGCCATTCCGCAGCCCGGGTCGAGAAGAAGGCCAATCTTTAAGCCACGAACGCTACGCTCAAGATTTAGCCAATCAATGTCGGCTTCTGGGAGGCTCATGTGATCGCGACTGTCTGGTTGGGACAGAATAGCCATGGCCATTGCTGCATCGTGAACGCGACGCGTCATCGGACCTGCGGCACGTCCCATAAAAGGTGGCTCGATAGGAATGCGTCCCAAGCTTGGCTTATGCCCGACCAGACCACACCATGCAGCCGGTAGCCGAACAGAACCGCCGATATCCGTTCCCAGATGAATGGGGCCATAGCCCGCAGCACCGGCAGCAGCAGCACCGGCACTCGATCCGCCGGGGTTCTTTTCCAGATTCCAAGGATTGCGGGCGAGTTTGTGGAAGCTTGATGTACCGGACGATGCCATCCCGAAATCCGGCATTGTGGTTCGTCCGAGAAACACTGAACCAGCCTCGCGCAGGCGGGCGGCGGGTGGTGAATCTGCGCTCTTCGGTGTCATGTCGCCAGAGGCCGTGCCCAGCGGCATCGGCACGCCTTTGGTCGCAATGTTTTCTTTGAGTGTGATGGGAACACCATCCAGCGATACGCCCTTTACACGAATTGGATCGCCTGCTTTCCAGCGTGCTTCAGATGCGCGTGCTGCTTCAAGAGCGCCTTCGGCATCAACAAACCACATCGCATTCAGTTGCGGGTCGTGTTGCTCAATATGTTCAATAACCGCTTTGGTAACATCAACAGGCGAAAAAGTTCCGGCTTCGTAGCCGTTAATCATTTCCTGAGCGCTGAGTGCGTTAAGTTTTGTCATGATTACGTTCGATCCAGTCTAAGGAAAAATGAAATTCAGTTCAGCGGTGCTTCGATTGTCGTTGTGCCAAGCTCACGGAAGTGGGCAAAATCCCACTGCCTGCCAGGTGCTGCATCAATCAGGCTGCGCGTATAGGCGTGTTTGGGGTCTGAAAGCACATTGATCGCGGTGTCATACTCAACGATGCGGCCATGCTGCATAACCAGAACATCGTCACAAATTTGCGCGGCAACACGCAGATCATGTGTGATGAAAAGGGTGGAAATGCCGAGCTTTTCCTGCAATTCATCGAGCAATTGTAACACCTGTGCCTGAACCGAAACGTCGAGTGCAGAAACCGCCTCGTCAGCCACAAGGACATCCGGCTCCATGGCAACGGCTCTTGCAATGGCAATACGCTGGCGTTGGCCACCGGAGAACTGGTGCGGATAACGATCGATTGCATCTTCCGGTAATCCAACCAGTTGCAGCAGTTCCGCTGCGCGCGCTGTCGCCGTGCGTTTATCAACGCCCATGTTGACCGGACCTTCAACAAGGCTTCGGCCAATCGTCCAACGCGGATTAAGTGAGCGAAACGGGTCCTGAAAGATGATCTGGATATGCTTGCGATAGGGTTTAAGCTGGCGTTGCGAAAGCTTGGCGATGTTGTAATCGGAAACTCTAATGTCGCCCGCCGTAGGATCGATAAGACGCATTACACATCGGGCAACGGTCGATTTTCCCGAACCGCTTTCGCCCACGATGCCGAGTGTTCGACCGCGCTTGATTGTGAAACTTACATCGCTTGCAGCGAATGTATGCTCACCTTTAACGAAAACCTTGTGCGTTCCGTATGCCTTTTGAAGATCTTCAACCTGTAGGGCAAGTTCATCAGAAGCAGTCGCGCGTGCTGCGCGTGGCGTCAGGCTTGGTACAGATTGCAGCAGTTTTTTCGAGTAATCTTCCTGTGGGGAGCGCAGCAGTTTTTCGACCGGTGCATGCTCAACGACATTGCCGTTTTTCATCACATGGACGGTATCAGCAATTTCCGCCACAACGCCCATATCATGCGTAATGAACAAAACCGCTGTGCCGTGCTTTTCCTGCAATTCGGCGATCAGGCTGAGGATTTGCTTTTGCGTTGTGACGTCAAGTGCTGTCGTCGGCTCATCAGCAATCAGCAATTGCGGTTCAAGCACAAGCGCCATGGCGATCATAATGCGCTGGCGCTGACCACCGGAAAGCTGATGCGGATAGGAGCGATAAATGCGATCAATATCGGGCAGGTGTACCTGCTCCATGATGTTGAGAACACGCGCTTTGCGTTCGCTGGATGACAGGTTCAAATGCGTGCGCAGCACCTCTTCAATCTGTTCGCCAACGCGCAAAACCGGATTAAGCGCCGTCATCGGCTCCTGAAAGATCATCGATATTTTTCGGGCGCGAATGGCACGCATTGCCTGTGGTCCAAGATCGAGAAGATTTTTGCCTTCCATATTGATCTGCCCCCCAGCGGGTTCAAGCGCACCTTTTGGCAAAAGCCCCATGATCGAAAGCGATGTGACGGATTTGCCCGACCCGCTTTCACCGACGAGACAAACCGTCTCACCTTTTCTGATTTTCAGTGAAATGCCATTGAGAACCGGCTTTGCATTGGCATTGCCAGCGAGCCTTACGGTCAGATCAGATATTTCGAGCACTGTGGGTGCATTATCAAAATTGCGGTTCTTAAAAATCATGATCAGCCCTCGCGTTTCTTGAGACGTGGATCGAGCAGATCACGCGCCGTATCGCCAAGAAGGTTGATGGAAAGGATGCACAGCGAGAGCAGCAATCCCGGCCAGAAGATCAGCGATGGCTTAAGCTGAAAATACAATCTGCCTTCAGCCATGATGTTGCCCCATGTCGGGATTTCGGTCGAAATGCCTGCACCCAGGAACGACAGAATAGCTTCGGTTAGAATAGCCGATGCACAGACATAGGTGGCCTGCACAGTCAGTGGTGCCAGTGTGTTTGGCATTAAATGCTGCCAGATGATTTTTGGCATCGAAGACCCAAGCGAGAGGGCAGCTTCAATATAGGGTTCTTCGCGCGCTGAAAGCACAATGGAACGTACCAGACGGACAACGCGCGGAATTTCTGGAATGGTGATTGCCGCCAGAACCGAGCCAATGCTTGCACCGTTTAGCGCGATCAGTGCGATGGCCAGCAAGATGGACGGTATCGCCATCAGGCTATCCATAACACGCATAACGATGGCATCAGCAACGCGGGAGAAGCCCGCAACCAGGCCAATGATCAGCCCAAGAAAGATGCTGACAATTGCAGCGCCAATTCCGATGAGCAGCGATACACGCCCACCCATCAGAACACGAGACAAGAGATCACGACCATAGCCGTCCGTACCCAGCGCATAAGTTTCTGAAGGTGGCTTCAGACGCTGCAAGGCATCCATTGTCATAGGATCATGCGGGACAATCCATGGTGAGATCAGAGTCATCACGACGAGAATGATAAGCACGGCGGCGGCAATGATCGGACCAATGCCAAGCCGAGTTGCTTTTGAGAAGGACAGAGCGCTCAGCAGCCATTGCAGGCGTGCTGCCGGTTGTGGTGTGGCTGACATTAGTAGCGTATCCTTGGGTCAAAGAGCGTGTAGGAAAGATCAATCAGTAGATTGACGAACACGTAAAGCGCACTGGTAAGCAGGATCATTCCCTGAATAACCGGATAGTCGCGTGCGAGGACTGCATCCACGGTCAGACGCCCAATTCCCGGGATATTGAACACGCTTTCGGTTACAACCACGCCGCCGATCAGCAGAGCAAAGCCTGTGCCTATAACAGTGAGAATAGGAACCGCAGCATTGCGCAATGCATGATGAAAAAGAACGACTTTTTCGCGCACACCCTTAGCGCGAGCGGTGCGGATATAATCCTCACCCAACACTTCAAGCATGGAGGCGCGTGTCATGCGTGCAATAAGCGCCACATAAATCACGGCCAGCGTAAAACAGGGGAGTGCTGCGCGCGAAAGGAACTTGCCAAAGTTCTCTGTCGGAGCGGTATAGCCCTGCACCGGGAACCAGCGCAGATCAATCGCAAAAAACTGGATGAACAGGTAGCCGATAACGAAAACCGGTATCGAGAAGCCCAACACCGAGAGCGTCATGACGGCGTAATCGATCCATGTGCGATGACGCCAAGCAGCCAAAATTCCCAGCGGAACTGCAATGGCAACGGACAAGAAGATCGTCATTAAAGCGATGTTCAAGGTTGGCCACATGCGCTGGCCGATCATTGTGGTGACAGACGTGCCGGAAATAAGCGACGTTCCGAGATCACCCTGAAACAGATGGCCGACCCAAGTGAAAAACTGAGTATGAAGCGGCAGATTCAACCCCAACGACTCCCTGATGCGATCAAGCTGCTCGGTCGTTGCTGAATCACCGGCAATGATCGCGGCGGGATCACCGGGGGTCAGACGCAGAAGGAGGAAAACAAAGATCGCAACGATTGCCATCACAGGGATGACGGCAAGAATGCGACGCAGGATAAAACCAAACATCGGGTTGTCCTTGTCGAAATTTCAAACGAAAGAGAACGAGCCGGAAAGAATGAATTTCCAGATCAAACGCATTCAGATTCATGTGAGTAGTTCGGGAGGTGATGACGGCGCTGAACGTTGCGCCGTCAACCTGTATCAAAATTGAGGCTAGGGTTATTCGACTTTTTTAACGTTCCAGAATACCTGCACCGGAGACATAACCATATCTTCAAGCACCTTGCGGCGGGCATGCGGCGAGAAGAACTGACCAAGCGGCACATAGCTCACATTGTCCATCGCATGGATTTGGATCTTCTTGGCGATTTCTTTGCGCTGCTCAGGTGTTGTCGCATCGATGAATTCTTCGCGCAGAGCTTCGATTTCATCATCCTTCGGCCAACCAAACCATGCTTGATCACCACGACCATTGAGCATAGGGCTGATCAGTGGATTGTCGACTTCTGGCACGATCCAGTTCGTAAAGAACATGTTCCAGCCGCCTTCGCTTGGCTTGCCCGGATTGGCCCGGCGCGTGACAATTGACTGCCAATCCATCGGCTGCAAATCAACATTAAAGCCTGCAGCACGTAAGGCTTGAGCTGCAACGATCGGCTGAGATGACGTTACACGCACATCGGTAGCCTGAAGAATAACAACAGGCGTGTCATCATAGCCAGATTCTGCAAGGAGCTTCTTAGCACCTTCAATATCGCCGCCATTGATCAGCGTTTCGCCGCCGGTTTCATCGCCCAAAGGTGTTCCGCAACCAAAGATCGCACCACAAACCTTATAGTAGTCGGGGTTGCCGACGATGTTTGCGAGGAAATCCTTCTGGCTGAGCGCTTTCATCGCTGCTTGACGAACTTTCTTGTTATCAAACGGCGGATGCTTGAAGTTCATTCGCGCAATTGCCTGATAGCCGAGATCATCGCGAAGCTCGACAGCAACATCATCGCTGGTCTCGAGGATTGGCAGCAGATCTACAGGCACCTGATCGATGAAATCGACTTCGCCCGACATGATCGCATTAACGGCGGTCTGCGAGTCCGCCATTGTAAGCCAGTTGACCTCGTCAACATTGACCTTTTTGCCGCCTGCCATCCAGCTTGGTGGCTCATCGCGCGGCACATAGTCTTCAAACTTCACATAAGTGGCACTGACACCCGGCTGGAATTTTTCGGTAACAAATTTGAATGGGCCAGAACCGATATATTCTGTGATTGCTGTATCTGCTGGCGTTGCAGCGATGCGCGCAGGCATGATGAAAGGAGGTAGTGCGGATTGTTTTGCAATTGTATCGAGAAGCGGAGGGAATGGCTTGCTTAGCGTCCACACAATCGTCTTGTCGTCTTTTGCTTCAAGGCTGTCCGTGAGCTTGAAAATTGTCTGCCCGCCGGAATCGCGCTGGCCCCAACGCTTCAGTGAAGCAACCGCATCCGCAGCTGTAACTGGTGCGCCGTCGTGAAATTTCAGGCCGTCACGCAGCGTAAATGTATAAGTTTTGTTGTCATCGGAGACTGTCCAGCTTGCCATCTGTGGCTGTGGCTGAAATTTGTCATCAACGGCGACCAGCACATCATAAATCATATAGGCATGGTTGCGCGTGATGTGTGCGGTTGTGATTACCGGATCAAGGACGCGCAGTCCTTCCATGACGGCCGTGATGGTTTGCGCCTGAGCTGGCAGACAGAATGCTGAGTCGGCAAGCAAAACGGCTGCCATGCCTGCAACGGTCGACCGCAAGCGACTCATGCCGCGATTTGCACGGCCCTTAGCTTTCAGCGATGGCTGTGAATTCTTTTCGTGAAGCATTGCTTTTCCCATTTTCAGATGATGTTCCGTTGTTTTTTCTGGCAGCAATGATGCTGACTGGTGGCTTTGACATCCAACCTTATAGCTCGCGTCGAAGTGAAGACTTGTTCCGCGCATTATTTCCTCCTCCAGATCACCAGCCAATCATTCCCGTGATTGACATAAGTATCGTCTAGCGATACGGTAGTATTGTTATTGACGATAGCTGGCATTTTGCTAATGTGTCAAGGGGATTTAAAGGAGGGGCTATGCGCGACGTTGAGAGAGTGGAATATGGTGTTCGTCCGGTGTCTGATGCGGATGAAAAAGACCCGCTTTTTGTCTCTGCAATCGCACGTGCGATGCAGGTTTTGTCAGCCTTTCACGGCACCAGTAAGCCATTGACTCTCAACGAGATTGCAAAAATCTGCGGCATGGGAAAAAGCACTGTGCAGCGCATTGTTCACACACTTCGCCAGCAGGGATATATTGAACGCGACCCAAATGATCGTGGGTATGTACCCGGCATTCGTATTCTTGATCATACGCTGGATTATCTTCGATTAAATTCGGTTATTGTGCGCGCACTTCCATCTCTGCTTGAGCTGCGACGGGACGCCAGTGAGCGTGTCGATCTCAGTGTCAGGGATGATCTGCGTCTGGTTTATGCGCTGCGTTTGCAAAGTAAGCGAGAAGCTTTTTTTGCAACGCTTATCGGCAATAGTGTGCCTCTTTATTGCACTTCTGGCGGGCGCGCAGTTATGGCGCAGCTTCCAGATGATGAAGTGGATGAGATTATTCAGCGGTCCAAACGCCGCAAATTTACACCGCGCACCATCACTGAGCCGCAAGAAATCTGGGACAAAATTCACGAAGCCCGCGAAAATGGTTTTGCGCTTGCTTCGGAAGAAGTTCTTCAAGGCGAAATCGCAATCGGCGCTGCGATACGCGGACCCGAAGGGCGCCCAGTTGCAGCCATTCACGTCGGCGGATCACTAAGCGAGTGGAACAAAGAGACGTTTTCTAGTCACTTTGCACCACTCATTATGGCAGCGGCAGGTACGATTAATCGACTTTAGATTTTCTAACCCCAGTTCTCGATACGGATTTTCGATCCGTCGGAGAAACGCGAGATATGGAACGGCGACGGATCGACCACCGGCGTTTCGCCGCTGACCATATCAGCAACCAATCGACCAGCACCGGGGCCGATGCCAAAACCGTGGCCTGAAAAGCCTGTGGCGACAATCAGCCCGTCAATGCCGGGCAGGGGTGAGATAACCGGAATGACATCCGGCATAGTATCGATGAGACCTGCCCATTCCTGCGCTATTGTTGAAGAAGCAAAAGATGGAATGGCAGTTTTCAGTTTGGCCAGCACTGCTGCATTCGCTGCCCTGTGCGGTTCGGGATCAAGCGTACGGATTTTTTCAAACACCGAGACCTGGTCTGCCGGACGGAGCTTCCACTGGAAAGCTTCTTCAAAAAAGCGTTCGCCAAAACGGAAACGGAGCGATTTCCATTCGGTTGAGAGCGACGGAAGGAAGTCGCGGAAAAAGCGGAAGCTGTCCGGCACTATGTCTGCAATGGAACCGCCAAGGCTCGCAACCGTATATCCGCCATCAAGCCGCTTGCGCAGTGCGAAGTCCGAAAACGCGATTGCCGGTTCAACGCCACTCTCGATAGGCGAGGTACGAAAGACGGACGAGCGCACTTTGAGTTGCGGTAGATGGGCATCGAACGACGATATGATCAGTCGCGACCAGGCGCCGCCAGCAACGACAATTGCCTCGCAAGCCACGCGGCCTTTTTCGGTTAGCACTGCTGACACATGTCCATTGGTGGTTTCGATCCCGCGCACGGCGCAATTTTGCAGAATGACAGCACCGAGTTCCTGAGCCTTTGCGGCAAAAGCAGGTACTGCCTTTTGCGGTTCTGCACGACCATCGCGCGGCGTGATCATGCCACCTTTGAGTGGACGCGTCAGTCCCGGTGCGAGGCTTGCAGCCTGTTGACCGTTAAGCAACTGCGTTTGGATGCCATGTTCGCTGGCAATTTTGATCCACTCTGCATAGCGCTCGACTTCCTCATCTTTCTCGGCAGTGTAGGCAATGCCTGTGGTGCGAAACCCAGTTTCGCGACCCACACGTTCATTCATACCCTCCCAGAGACGCATGCTTTCGACGATCAGCGGAAGTTCACGGCTGTCGCGTCCGGTTTGACGACACCAGCCCCAGTTACGGCTTGATTGCTCGCCCGCGATTTCGCCCTTTTCAAAAAGAGCAACAGGAATGCCGCGCTCGGCCAGAAAAAGCGCCGTTGATACACCGATCACGCCACCACCGATGATGGCGACCTTCGTTTCCTGTGGCAAACGCTCGGCGGTTGCCACTTTGTCGGTGATCGGCCCCATGATCAGACTCCTGCAATGCGAATATCAAATTCTGATGAAAGCAACATTGCGCGATTTGCGAGCTTATTCAACCGGATAGTGCAGCAAATTATTGTGCTTTAAATGGTGTTTCAGCAAATGCTTGATGCGTTTGGTCGGGTTTTATTGGCAAAGTCGTCCAAGTGCATTTATATGCAGTTTGATGATAACAGGACTTTCGGTCTCATCTATGGACGCACGGACTTTACAAGACACAAAGCTTGGTAATGAAAGGGCTCCGGCACTGACCCTCTCGGGAATTGGTCGGCAGTTTGGAACCGTGCGCGCACTGGACAACATATCGTTGGATGTGCAGCCCGGTGAGATCATCTGTCTGGTCGGGCATTCCGGTTGCGGTAAGACTTCAATGTTGCGGATTATTGCAGGCATTGATGCGCCTGATGAAGGTCAGCTTACGATGGGCGGGCGCACGCTCGTCGGGCCATCGATCTTCATTGAACCGGAAAAGCGAAACATAGGTGTAGTCTTTCAGGACTATGCGCTGTTTCCACATTTGACCGTGCGCGAAAATGTACTTTTTGGCTTGCGCAAGGTACGCAAGGAACAAGCGCTCAGCCGCGTCGATGAATTGCTTAAACTGGTTGGTTTGTCTTCGATGGCAGACCGTTATCCGCATATGTTGTCGGGTGGCGAACAGCAGCGTGTTGCGCTCATCCGGGCTTTGGCTCCCAAGCCTGATCTGTTGTTAATGGATGAGCCGTTCTCCAATCTGGATCGCGGATTGCGCGCGCGCGTGCGGAGCGAAACGATGGCCCTATTACGTGCTCTTGGTACGCCGGTCATTATCGTGACGCATGAGGCTGAAGAAGCGCTTTCGACAGGCGATCGCGTCGTTCTGATGCGCTCGGGAGAAATCGTGCAGCAAGGTTCTCCTCGCGAGCTGCATAATCATCCAAATAGCCGATATGCAGCCGATTTCTTCTGCGACTTCAACGCGTTTGAAGGTTTTGTTCGCGGCAATGCAATCGAAACCAAACTGGGTTCTTTCGATCTGCCGAGTGATCTCGGTATAAGTGGCGAAGTCCTCGTTTACATCCGACCGCGTGATATTAAAACGCTGCCGCATGACCAAGCGAGTGGTTTGAGCGGACAGATCCAAACCCGCATCTATCTTGGTGAAACGGAAGAACTCTTGATCCGCTTAAATGGGAGCGAAGAGTCTTTGCGCGTTCGGACAGAACAGCATGTGGCTGAGGAGGCGTCATCTGTTTTACTCCACGTTGATTGGAGCAAAGCGCTGATTTTCGGAAAAAAGTGAGTAAATAGGTCATATTTATCCGCCCGTGCAATTGACCCTGCAAAATCGAGTTCATATATTCCGATTGCATTACATATAGTTCCAAATGAACCATATTTTCGGAGGTAATATGCCCAAGATCGCGCGTGCTGGACTTGCACTCATGGCTGCGACTTTTCTCTCAGGTGCTGCAAATGCAAATGAGGTGAATATCTACACAACCCGTGAGCCAGGCCTGATCCAGCCTTTGCTCGATGCCTATAAGGAAAAGACGGGTACAACCGTCAACACAGTTTTCCTGAAGGATGGTCTCGCTGAACGTGTTGCGTCTGAGGGCGATAAGTCTCCTGCCGATATCCTGATGACGGTTGATGCTGGCAATCTGGTTGATCTCGTAGACAAGGGACTGACCCAGAAGGTCGATTCACAAGCTCTCAAGGATGCAATTCCTGAGCAGCTTCGTGATGCCGATGGTAACTGGTTCGGCCTGTCGATGCGCGCACGCGTCATCTATGCCGATAAGGATCTGGAACTCGACAAGATCACCTATGAAGAATTGGCTGATCCGAAGTGGAAGGGCAAGATTTGTATTCGCGCTGGTCAGCACCCTTACAACACGGCGCTGATTGCGGATTATATTGCGCATAATGGTGCCGAAAAGACCGAAGAATGGCTTACTGGCCTGAAAGCTAATCTGGCACGCAAGGCTGCCGGTGGTGATCGCGATGGCGCCAAGGATATTGCAGGCGGAATTTGCGATATTGCCGTTGCAAACTCTTATTATGTTGGGCTGATGCGCTCAGGCAAAAGCGGCGATGAGCAGAAGGCATGGGCAGATAGCATCAAAGTCATTCTGCCGACCTTTGCAAATGGCGGCACGCAGGTAAACATCAGCGGTGCAGCTGTTGCCAAGAACGCCCCGAACAAGGAAGAAGCCGTTAAGCTTCTTGAATATCTCGCTTCGGACGACGCGCAGAAGCTCTATGCTCAGGCGAACTACGAATACCCAGTCAAAGCTGGTGCTCCGGTTGATCCGATTGTCGAATCTTTCGGTGAACTCAAGATTGATAGTGTCCCACTTTCGGAAATCGTCAAGCATCGTAAGCAGGCCAGTGAATTGGTCGACAAAGTTGGCTTTGATAATTAAAAGCTGATTAGCATTATGAAAATGACGCCGGTGCAAAACCTTTGCGCCGGCGTTTTGATATGAGGAAAGCATGCCGGAATCTGTGCAAGCCGCATCATCGACCAAGCCTTATCGCTCGCGCTCAGGGCGAGGCTGGTTGTGGCTTTCCGGATTGATTGCGCTGCTGGTGTGCCTACCAGTTCTTGCACTGATTATAGAAGCGTTTCGCGGCTCGTCCGGGCTGTGGGGCCATCTTTTTTCAACGATCTTTGCCACGGCGTTTACCGATACAATCATTTTGCTTGCAGGTGTGGGGCTTATTACAGCCTTTGTCGGTACATCGACTGCTTGGTTGGTGACGGCTTATGATTTCCATGGGCGCGGTGTGCTGGAATGGGCGCTTTTGCTGCCGCTTGCGGTGCCGACCTATATCATCGCCTATGCTTATCTTGATATTCTGCACCCAATTGGCCCGATACAAAGCGCAATCCGTTTCATGCTGGGCTATGAAACTCCCCGCCAGTTCCGCTTGCCCGATATAAGATCCATGACGGGCTGCATCATTCTGCTCGGCTTCGTGCTTTATCCCTATGTCTATATTCCAACGCGTGCGATGTTTCTCACACAGTCTGCAAGCTTGATTGAAGCTGCGCGCACATTGGGCGTCAGTCGCAGAGGCATATTCTGGCGCGTTGCACTGCCACTTGCACGTCCCGCCGTGGCTATTGGCGTCAGTCTTGCATTGATGGAAACGCTTAACGATGTTGGTGCTGCCGAATTTCTAGGTGTGCGGACGCTGACTGTTTCGATTTACACAACATGGGTTACGCGTTTCGACCTGCCGGGAGCGGCACAGCTTGCCTTGGCGCTTTTGTTGTTGGTTGTCGCACTTGTTTCAATTGAGCGATGGGCGAGGCGTAAACAACGTTTCTCGTCCAATATTCGCCATTCACGTGGTTTCGAGCCGCTAAAGGTGAGGGGTTTAAAAGGCATATGGCTATTCTTTGCCTGCCTTACTCCAATCATTATTGGCTTTATCTTGCCTGCGACTTATCTTGTGATTGAAGCGGTCAAGCGGATGCGTTTTGCGGGTATATCTCCGCGCCTTGCCGGCGAAGCTTTTAACACTGTCATGCTGGCATGTGTCGCAACCATTCTGGTGCTGCTGTTTGGTATGATGGTGGCCTATGCGATGCGGCTGTTTCCCGGCACAGCTGCGCGTTGGTTCTATCGCTTTTCAACTATGGGCTACGCAGCGCCCGGAACCGTGATTGCAATCGCTATTATGATCGTCTCTGGAGCGGTTGATCGCTTCTTCGGTCAGGTGTTCAGCAGCTTATTCGGCGTGTCGACAGGCTTGTTGATGATCGGTTCGGGGGCAGCTATCATCTATGCCTATGTCGCACGCTTTCTGGCTATTTCGGCTGGTGGCATTGATGCAGGGCTGGAGCGGATTCCGCAATCGCTTGATCACGCTTCTCGTACACTCGGGCGAGGAGTGACGACTACCTTCTGCCAAGTACATCTGCCGCTATCAAAAACGGCTATTGTTGCCGCTGGCCTTTTGGTTTTTGTCGATTGCGTGAAAGAGTTACCGGCAACGCTTTTGTTGCGTCCACTCAATATTGAGACCTTTGCTACGCATCTTTATGGCGAGGCTGCACGCGGAACCTATGAGGAAGCATCTGTTGCAGCGCTGGCAATTGTGGCAGTCGGCATTCTGCCGGTCATCCTGCTTTCGCGGGTCGGGCGCCGTTTGGGTAACGCTCGCAGGTGATCGCAGAAGTTCTGCAATATCAAATTGTTACAATGTCGTTATGGTTCGCGACTTTAACACGATGCGCGGCATGGTTGCCGAATGTGCGGAAAATCCAAAAAACGCTGATCTATCAAGGGCTTTGACAGGCTTAAAGCCTGTTGTTGAACGCAGATTACTGAATGATTTCAACACGATATTTCGCGTGAACGCAATAATATGTGACTGTATTATAAGCCCAATTCCATGCTTCTACCACAATGCGAAAGCTCAATGGTCACAATTGAAACAAGACCGCGCAAGCTGACAGGAAAATGGCCACGAAGGTCGTCGTCAGGGTCGCGGAAGGAATGGAATGATGGAATCTATGCTCAACACGCAACAATGGCTCCCAGTCGAGTTGCTGAACATTGGTTTGGCCGCTGCCGTTTTCTTTGCTTGTCTTGTGCTTTCGCTGTGGAAGGCCGTCTTTGACGAACTCAACCCGGTTTTCTGGCGCCGCACGGCTGCTGTTCTGTGGGCTGGTGTTGTTATCGTAGCGCTGAGCACCGGCATTGAAAACTTCAACTGGCCGCAGATCGTTGGCTGGACGATGATTGCTGGCGGCGTGATCGCAACAGCGGTCCGCACAGGCATGAGCTACTACCGCCAGTATTCGGCGCATAATGTTCGCCGGTCAAAGTTCTCGAATGCGCGCTTTTCAGGCCCGCGTGCTTCTGGACGGTAATCGCTATGTTTGCAAAGACTTCTCAAATGCCTTTGCGGCAACACCGTCCAAATAGCTTGCGCTCGTTTTTTATCCGCGCTTTTGGCTCTGCACGATACCGTAAATATTCGTTGAGCGTGTGCCAGAGCGGCAATAGCCCAGAATAGGGCCTTCGGCTTCGGCAATTGCCGAGGCCATTTCATCAACGTTTTCCTGAGTGAGCTGGCCACCAATGACCGGGATATAATAGGTCTTGATGCCAGCCTTTTCGGCTACCTTGGCGACTTCAGCAAAACTTGGCTGATCTGGCCCTTCTTCGCCATCGGGACGATTGCATATGATCGTCTGGAAGCCTTCAGCCGCGATATCGCGCACGTCGTCTGGCGAGATTTGTCCGGTCACTGAGTAATTGTCGTCGATTTGACGAATATCCATTTTTGCACCTGTAAGACGATCTGTTGGAATAGGCACCAAGTCTTTACGAACTTGAATTGTGCTCAGATATAGCTTGTTCGCATTGCTTATCGCAAGCGCTATGCCCTTTGACTGGTGCCAGATATTTATTCAATCTTTTGCTTCATTGAATTTGATACGGATACCAATCATATCGTTAAGTGTTATGACTTAAGCCTAGTTATGCATCTGTGAGTTGCAGGATAAATG
This sequence comes from Ochrobactrum sp. EDr1-4, assembly GCF_049199085.1. NCBI lineage: Bacteria > Pseudomonadati > Pseudomonadota > Alphaproteobacteria > Hyphomicrobiales > Brucellaceae > Ochrobactrum > Ochrobactrum sp. EDr1-4. The sequence goes on along the minus strand of NZ_JBLZOF010000004.1, from coordinate 186,013 downwards.
ATTACGTACGAGACCAGCCAGAACTTGCCTCGCCTTACTCGTCGTTACGATGGTTATCACGAGAGTTCGCGCGAAGTTCCGGAGGAAGTACCCATCGCTATGAGTTATAACGGTACGACCCATGCCGTTATGATGGCGACACCTGCTGATCTTCAAGACTTTGCTTTAGGTTTCAGTCTTACGGAAGGCATCATAAGCCATATCTCTGAAATCGAAGATCTGAATATTGAGGTGTTTGAAAGGGGCATCGATATTCAGATGCGGCTTGTCACGAAGCGTAACGATATGCTCGTTGCCCGACGTAGGTTTATGGCAGGGCCTGTGGGCTGTGGTTTGTGCGGGATCGATTCTATCGATCAGGCCATTCGCCCGCTCACGCAGATAGGGCCAGGTAACATTCGGTTTAAAGCAGCATCAATAACAGCAGCTATGGACGCGCTTGGTAATGCGCAGCGTTTGAATGCGCTGACACATGCGGTGCATGGTGCAGGTTTTTACGTGCCAGATCAGGGGCTTGTCATGGTTCGTGAAGATGTTGGTCGACATAATGCGTTCGACAAACTTATTGGTGCACTGGCGCATGAAAACAGGCTCGCAGCCAGTGGTCTGGTCGTACTCACGAGCCGTGTTTCAGTTGAGATGGTACAAAAAGCCGTTATTCTTGGTGCGCCATTGCTGGCCGCAATTTCTGCGCCAACGGCTCTGGCAATCCGCACTGCGGAAGAAGCCAATCTCACACTTGTGGCGCTTGTTCGCGGCGACGATTTTGACGTCTATACGCACCCCGAACGCATCATTACAGAATAGCTGGCCCTACAAATGTAAGGCCAGCTAAATTAAGATTATACAAGTGCTTCAATGCGTGCGCGTTCGCTGACAATCTGCAATGCAGCATGTGCAGCTTCCACGCCCTTCACCTTGAAATGGTTGAAGAAGAAGTCATGATGCTCTTTGCTGTCGTGGTAATGATGCGGCGTGAGTGACACGCTGAGCACCGGAACTTCGGTTTCAAGCTGCACCTGCATCATGCCGTTAATAACGGCAGTAGCCACGAAATCATGACGATAAATGCCGCCGTCAATAACGAAAGCCGCGCCAACGATCGCCGCATAACGGCCTGTCTTTGCGAGCGTCTTGGCATGAAGCGGAATTTCATAAGCGCCGGGAACGTCGAAGACTTCAACTTCCACGTTTGTGCCCGTTTTGGCAGCCAGTTCGGCAATGAAGCTCTTACGTGCTTCGTCGACAATATCTGCGTGCCAGCGCGCCTGAATGAAGGCGATTTTGAAGGATGTCTTGTTCGGATAGCTCTGGTTCATAGGTTCCTCAAGAAACTAGAATCAGGGCGCACAAAGGAACGAATGCCAGCGCCCGTTAAGGCACAGCCGAACGTTCTTTCACTCTCTTCCATCCGGACTTTAACCGTCGGCTCCGGCATCTCACCGGATCTGCTGACCCTTAAATGAACGGTCGAAATGACCTTTTATTTAAGGCGCTCGCGGGCTCGAAGATCGCTCTTCATACCGCCGGTGGGGAGTTTCACCCCGCCCCGAGAACAAACTCGCACACCATTGTGCGATTGAACGGAAACTAGGCATTCCTTTGGCTGATGTCTAGTGACTTCACGGGAAATTTATACTGATCTGGAACTGGATGAGCGTTGAATTTTTCAGATATCCGCTACCCCGTAATATATCGCTGCAAGAAATATTTTTTTGCGCACTAAGATGCTCAAATTGTTCTGTTTTTTGGATGGATTTTTCGATTTAGCGTGGCAGACTTTGAGCGTCCGTGAGCTAACCGTATTGACACAGATCAGGTTTCTCGGCCTATTCTAGGCGCACATCTTGTCTGAAGTGAAGACTTTCAACTAAAAAAGACAACGTTGTCAATCGCAGGTGGAGCTGCGGTAGAATGATTGGGATGGAGGTCTCAAAGCAGGTTGAATGCTCTTAAGGATGCTTTGGGTGAGATCGCCCTACGCATCTGGCTAGATTTTATTTTGTAGAGTTCTACGGGAGGTAGACATATGCATAAATATTTTAAAATGGCCGCCATGGGTACGGCTGCGTGTGCAATGCTTGCCACAATGGCGCCTGTTGCAAATGCGCAGGACAAACAGAACGTGGAGGTTCTGCATTGGTGGACCGCTGGCGGTGAGGCCGCAGCACTTGATGTTCTCAAGAAGGACTTGGAAGCTAAGGGGATCAGCTGGACAGACATGCCAGTTGCAGGCGGTGGCGGAACAGAAGCGATGACTGTTCTTCGCGCCCGCGTTACAGCTGGCAATGCTCCGACCGCCGTGCAGATGCTCGGTTTCGACATCCGCGACTGGTCTGAACAGGGTTCGCTCGGTAATCTTGATGAGATTGCAGGCAAGGAAGGCTGGGATAAGGTTATACCAGCACCTTTGCAGGATTTTGCCAAGTATGATGGCCACTGGATTGCCGCACCTGTAAACATCCACTCCACCAACTGGATGTGGATCAACAAGGCTGCTCTCGACAAAGCTGGCGGCAAAGAGCCAACCAACTGGGATGAACTGGTTGCTCTTCTCGATAATTTCAAAGAACAGGGCATCACCCCAATCGCTCATGGCGGTCAACCATGGCAGGACGCAACGATTTTTGATGCGGTCGTCCTTTCCTTTGGTCCGGACTTCTACAAAAAAGCCTTTATCGATCTCGACCCGGAAGCGCTCGGCAGCGATACGATGAAGCAGGCGTTCGACCGCATGACCAAGCTGCGTTCCTATGTGGATGATAACTTCTCTGGTCGTGACTGGAACCTCGCTTCAGCAATGGTCATTGAAGGCAAGGCTGGCGTTCAGTTTATGGGTGATTGGGCTAAGGGCGAATTCGTGAAAGCTGGTAAAAAGCCGGGCGAAGATTTCGTTTGCATGCGCTACCCGGAAACCCAAGGAGCGGTAACCTTCAACTCCGATATGTTCGCGATGTTCAAGGTTGCTGATGACAAGGTGCCAGCACAGCTTGAAATGGCTTCTGCTATCGAAAGCCCGGCATTCCAGTCGGCCTTTAACGTAGTCAAGGGCTCTGCTCCTGCACGTACCGATGTGCCAGATACCGCTTTTGACGCTTGCGGTAAGAAGGCGATCGCCGATGTGAAGGAAGCAGCGGACAAGGGCACCATGCTCGGCTCCATGGCGCATGGTTATGCAAATCCAGCTTCCGTCAAGAACGCGATTTATGACGTTGTGACCCGTCAGTTCAATGGCCAGCTTTCGTCAGAAGATGCGGTTAAGGAACTGGTTACCGCCGTTGAGGGCGCGAAGTAAGTAGAGTGTTTGCGCCCGGAAGAGGTTCCGGGCGCTCACATCAGCCGTTATCAATAAATATTTTCAGTACAGTGAGCGGCAGACAACAATGCCGTTAAAACAATAGCCCGCATCAAGAGCGCCGCGATTGAACGGCAGCCGGATGCGCGTGCAGAAATGGGTGACGCACACATGAAGCGTAACAGCCGACTACAGGAACTGGTGCCTAAGCTGGTTCTGGCACCGAGCTTCTTGATTGTCCTTGTATTTGTATATGGATTTATCATTTACACCGGCGTTCTGTCCGTCACAAACAGCCGAATGTTGCCGTCATATGGCTTTGTCGGGCTTTCGAATTATGAAAAGCTTTGGGCGTTACCGCATTGGTGGCGCGCTGTCACCAATCTTGCGATTTTCGCATCGCTTTACATTATCATCTGTTCGGTTATCGGCTTGTTTCTGGCTATTTTGCTTGACCAAAAAATCCGCGGTGAAGGCTTTTTGCGCCCGATTTATCTTTATCCGATGGCGCTTTCGTTCATCGTGACAGGGACCGCGTGGAAGTGGTTTCTCGATCCAGGTATCGGCCTTGAACATACAATGCGTGTTTGGGGCTGGGAAGGATTTACGTTTAACTGGATCAAGAGCAACACAATGGCAATTTATTGCCTTGTCATTGCAGCTGTTTGGCAGTCGTCTGGTTTCGTTATGGCGATGTTCCTTGCGGGGTTGCGTGGCGTAGACAATGAAATCATCAAAGCGGCGCAAATCGATGGTGCTTCCACCAGCACGATTTACCGCCGCATCATTATTCCTTTGATGCGTCCGGTATTCTTGTCGGCTTTTGTGGTATTGGCACATCTCGCGATCAAGGCTTATGATCTTGTAGTTGCCTTGACCGGCGGCGGGCCGGGGCAGGCGACCGAACTGCCTGCGACCTTCATGTATTCCTACACTTTCACGCGCAATCAGATGGGTATCGGTGCCTCTTCCGCGATCATCATGCTTGTCATGATATTCTCGATTATCATCCCCTATCTCTATTCGGAAATTCGCGGAGGGTCGCGCTCATGAGTGCTCAGACCCAGGAAAATGCAATCAATAGCGGCAAGCTGACACGCGCTTTGATCTATTCTGCGTTGCTGCTATTTGCGATCTATTACCTGCTGCCGCTCTATGTGATGTTGGTAAATTCATTCAAGCCATTGGATGAAATTCGCCAAGGCGGCATGCTCAGTCTGCCACAGCAATGGACCATCGAGCCATGGCTTTCGGCATGGTCCACAGCACAGATTGGCGTGCAGCCAACTGGCCTCAAGCCATTCTTTATCAACTCGATCCTGATGGTTGTGCCAGCAGTTTTCATCTCAACAATTATCGGCGCGTTGAACGGATATGTGCTGACGAAGTGGCGCTTTCGCGGATCGAATGTCTTCTTTGGCCTGTTGCTGCTTTCGTGCTTTATCCCGTTTCAGATCGTGCTGATCCCAATGGCCCGTGTTCTTGGTATGCTTGGCATTGCCGGTACAATCTGGGGGCTGATCCTTGTGCATGTTGTCTATGGTATCGGATTCACGACCCTTTATTTCCGAAATTATTACGAAGCGTTTCCGACTGAACTTGTGCGCGCCGCACAGATTGATGGTGCAAGCTTTTTACAGATTTTCACCCGTATTTTGCTTCCATCATCTGGCCCGATCATCGTTGTGTCGGTCATCTGGCAGTTCACAAATATCTGGAACGACTTCCTTTTCGGCGCTTCTTTCTCGGGTGCAAACTCAACGCCGATGACGGTTGCGCTTAACAACCTCGTTTCCTCTTCCACAGGCGTTAAGGAATATAATGTTCACTTCGCAGCTGCCATTCTGGCCGCGTTGCCAACGCTGATTGTTTACATCGTTTCCGGGCGCTACTTCGTGCGCGGTCTGATGTCCGGTGCCGTTAAGGGATAAGCTTCACATGTCATTTCTCAAAATTACAGATCTCTATAAATCCTACGGCAGCGTCCCGGTCCTCAAAGACATCAATATCGAGATTGAGGAGGGCGGCTTTCTGGTGCTGGTCGGGCCGTCTGGGTGTGGGAAGTCTACATTGCTCAATACCATTGCCGGACTCGAGCCAATTACATCCGGGGATATTTCGATTAAGGGGCGGTCTGTATCAGGTCTGCATCCTTCGCAGCGCGATATTGCGATGGTGTTTCAGTCCTATGCACTTTATCCGAATATGACAGTTGGCGGAAATATCGCTTTCGGCATGGAAATTCGCAAAGTGCCAAAGCCTGAGCGCGATAAGGCTATTCAGGAAGTTGCTGATATTCTTCAGATCGGCCATCTTCTAGATCGCAAGCCGAGCCAACTTTCGGGCGGTCAGCGTCAGCGTGTTGCGATGGGGCGCGCGTTGGTTCGCAATCCGCAGGTGTTTTTGTTTGACGAACCGCTGTCCAATCTTGATGCCAAGTTGCGTGTGGATATGCGCACTGAAATCAAACGGCTGCATCATCGCATGAAGACAACAATCGTTTATGTGACCCATGATCAGATTGAAGCAATGACTCTGGCAACAAAAATTGCTGTTCTGAAAGATGGCATCTTGCAGCAATTTGGCACCCCAGCGGAAATCTATAACAATCCCGCCAATATGTTTGTGGCCGATTTTATGGGTTCGCCAGCCATGAATCTTCTCAGCGCAGGCGTTGAAAAGAATGGAGCAGATGTTGTTATCGTTCTTGCGCAGGCGGAGGGCGAGGCTTTGAGACTTCCGCTCCTTAATGCGCCGAAGGGACTCAGTGACCATATCGGCCAGGATATTACTTTTGGCATTCGTCCCGAAGCTCTCACCGACCCCGATGGAGCGGATCGTAATGCGCAATCTGTTATCGAAGGTGATTGTCTGATTGATGTGGTGGAGCCTGCCGGATCCGACACATTCGCAGTGACACGGATTGGCGGTAAACAGGTCGTCGCGCGTTTGCGTGCTGATGCACGCATTGTCGCTGGGCAACGCTCACGCCTTGCTTTCAATCTCGACAAAGCTGTGTTTTTCGATCCAAAAAGCCAGGAACGTATTCGTTGAAAACAAAATGAAAAGAGCGCTCCCAATAAGATAGGAGCGCTCTTTTTCATGCTTGCCTGGAGGGCAAAATCAAACTGTTAGGGTCTCGCACTTAACGCAGGAAGTCTAAGCCAAGAAGACCAATCGCCAGCGCCGTGTTCAGTGAAACGATCATCATTCCATAGACGAGTGCGGTTCTAGTAATGTCATTCATTTTCTACCTCCTTGAACCTCGACGCTGTTGCATCGGATTCTAAAGCTCGAGAACATAACGAAATGTAACAGCCTGTTACGAGTGGCGCAACCCATTTCTCACAAATGTGAACGATTGTAACGTCGCGTGAGAAATGCGTTGTATTCCGGCCATCGAGGTCGTGTTTCCGACTGGTAACCGTATTGTGACGTTAAACGGGCTGGCAAATAATCCGTGCGCGTTACATAGAGAGCGGCGTATAACGACATTGAAGCTAATTGTAATTTGCTGCTTTTATTCGGATTTTTACCGTGAACCGCATCGTTCCTCTCGTGCTGGCCATTGCTCTTTTCATGGAGCAGATGGATTCCAATGTCATCTCAACATCGCTACCTGCAATTGCCGCTGACATTGGCACCAGCCCGATTGCCTTAAAACTCGCACTGACTGCATATCTCGTCTCGCTTGCGGTTTTTATTCCGGTAAGCGGCTGGATGGCGGACCGATTCGGTGCCAAGAATGTATTTCGTGCAGCGATCGCTGTGTTTGTGGTGGGGTCTGTTGCTTGTGCGGCTTCGAACTCGTTGACTGCTTTTGTTGTTGCGCGTTTCTTGCAGGGTATGGGCGGTGCGATGATGACGCCCGTCGGGCGTTTGGTGTTGATCCGCTCGACGCCTCGAAGTGAACTTGTGTCAGCGATGGCATGGCTAACCATACCCGCGATGGTCGGGCCATTGGTTGGCCCGCCGGTCGGTGGGTTTATTACCACCTTCTTTTCGTGGCACTGGATATTCCTCATCAATGTGCCGATTGGTCTTCTTGGCATTTGGTTTGCAACCCGCTTTCTACCGGATACCGATGAGCGTATTCTAAAGCCGCTTGATTGGCCGGGATTTGTCCTGTCCGGTGTTGCGATGTCGGGCGTCGTGTTTGGCTTGTCGGTTGTTAGTCTGCCCGCACTGCCGCCAGTCATTGGCATTGTCGTCGTGGCTCTCGGCTTGACTTGCGCTGTTCTTTATATCCTTCATGCGCGACGCGTGACTGATCCGCTGCTTAATCTGAAACTATTCGAAAATCAGGTTTTCCGCGCCGCTGTTTTTGGTGGCAGTGTTTTCCGGTTGGGTATTGGCGCAATTCCGTTTCTGCTGCCTTTGATGTTTCAGCTCGGCTTCGGCATGACGCCGTTCCAGTCCGGTATGATGACGTTCGTTTCGGCAATTGGTGCGATCAGCATGAAGTTCGGTGCGAGGCAGGTGTTCAACCTGTTCGGTTTCCGCCGCACACTGATGTATGGATCGCTGATCTCAGCCGGTTTTATTGCAGCCAATGGGCTATTTTTTCCGGATACACCTTATGGTGTCATTATCGGTTTCTTGCTGATCGGTGGATTTTTCCGCTCGCTGTTCTTCACTGGAGTGAATGCTCTGGCCTTTGCCGAAATTCCTGATGCCAAGACAAGTCAGGCGACGCCAATTACCGCGGTCGCGCAACAGGTCTCAATCGCGCTTGGTGTGGCGCTGGCGGGTGGCATTCTCGAATTGAGCACGGCGGTTCGGCGCGCACCGTTACAGCTGGCAGATTTCCATATTGGATTCTTCGTGGTGGCGTTAGTATCGGCAACGGCAATTTTCTGGTTTGCACGACTGGCACCGGATGCAGGCCACGAGCTTTCAAGCTCTGCAAAGTTTAAGCGTAAGAGCAATGATGCTGCGGCTTTGGAAGAAGCAGGTCTGTCTAATGGCAAATAAAAAGGCGGCTTTGAAAGCCGCCTTGATGGTCGTTTTTAGCCTTTGAAGTCACGTGCGAGCAAATAAAGCTCGACGGATTCTGCACGCGATGCGGGCGGCTTGATGTGATGCACAGATTTGAATTTCTGTTTGAGCATCGCAAGCAGTTCATTTTCAGTGCCACCCTGAAATGTCTTTGTCAGGAAGTGGCCACCGGGCTTGAGAACTGATACCGCAAAATCAGCCGCAACTTCGCAAAGATGCACGGTGCGCAAGTGGTCCGTGCGGCGATGGCCAGTCGTTGGTGCTGCCATATCTGAAATCACCAGATCAGGCTTGTCGCCAAGCGCTTCCATCAGTTTTGCAGGGGCTTCATCGTCGAGAAAGTCCATTTCCAGCAGAATAACGCCGGGAAGCGGATCAACATGCAGATAATCGATGCCGACAATCTGCGGATTCTCGTCTGTTGAGCCAACAATCTTAGCAGCGATTTGCGACCAGCCGCCGGGTGCAGCACCCAGATCGATGATCTTCTGACCCTTTTTTAGAAGGTTATAGCGATCATTGATTTCGATTAGCTTATAAGCTGCACGCGAACGATAGCCATCCTTCTTCGATTGGTGAACATAGGGGTCATTCAGGTGGCGCAGTAGCCACCGGCGCGACGATTCCTTGATCGTTCCGGCTTTTTTCTTCACGCGAACGCGAAGATTGCTGGTTCCTGCACCGCCGCGTCCGCCGGTTTTGGTGCCGCTCTTGTTTCCGCCTGCTTTGCTCATCTTAGTGCCTGTTTCTTAAGTCGGTTTTGCCGCCAGCTTTGACGGTTGGCGCGCGGTTGTGGCGCCAGGCACCATCACGCGACATGAGTTCGGTCAATATGCCTTCGCGCAATCCGCGATCGGCAACGAGAAGTTTTTCACTCGGCCACACATTGCGTATGGCATCAAGAATAGCACAACCTGCAAGCACCAGATCAGCACGATCGGCTCCAATGCAGGGATTGGCAACGCGGGCCTCAAAATCCCATGACAGCAGACGTTGCGTCATCTGCGTCACGTCCTCTGATCCCATCCACATACCATCGACGCGCCGCCGATCATAGCGTTCAAGTCCAAGATGGATGCCAGCAAGTGTTGTCACTGTTCCAGATGTGCCTAACAGATGGAAGCGCGAGCTTGCCGTGAGGTTTCCAAGACAGTTGCGTTCTGCAAAACCGGAAAGCAGGTCTGTGACATGGCCAACCATGGCATCGAAGCTTTCCTGCGTGACATTGCGGCCACCGAAACGTTCGGCAAGCGTGACAACGCCAACGGGCAGGGAGGTCCAAGCCATAATATGCTCAGCAAGTCGCGGTGAGCGGCGCTGCGTCACATCGATCAACGCGATTTCTGATGAGCCGCCACCAATATCAAACAGCACGACCGCATCGGTTTCCCGTGTAACCAGCGTTCCGCAGCCCGATACAGCAAGGCGGGCTTCTGTCTGACGGTCAACGATTTCAAGTTCGAGCCCGGTTTCTGTGCGAACGCGCTCGAGAAACTCTTCGCCATTCGCGGCAGAGCGGCAAGCCTCAGTCGCAATCAAACGTGAACGCTTGATTTTACGAGATTCAAGCTTGTCGTGACAAATCTTCAAAGCTTCAATAGCACGCTGCATCGCGTGCTCGCTCAACCGTCCGGTTGAACTTAGGCCTTCACCAAGCCGCACGATGCGCGAGAAAGCATCCACAACACGAAACTGCCCGGGGCGTGTTGGTGAAGCAATCAACAAGCGGCAATTATTGGTCCCCAGATCGAGCGCTGCATAGAGCGGTGCTTCATGCGGCGCATGGCTGCGAACGCTTTGCGTATTGGTCGAATGGCGTTTTACCTGCGGTGATGCGTTGCCCGCTGGCTCCAAACGGGCAGTGGGATTTTGCAGCTTTGTAACATTGTCTGAAGCTACAGGCGCACTTCCTTGCTGGCGAGCCTGCTTCTTTTTGCGGGCACGCCTGCGGCGATTCGATATTTTACCGCCGGGCTTTCCATCTGCGGATTTAGTATCTGGATTCGGTATTTCAGCAATTGTTGGCTTTTGGCCACGCACGTCAGAGCCACCGGGGGATTTGCCACGGTTGCGACGGCGCGCACGCTTGCGCTGGCTTTGAGAGCCTTTGTTTTCAGTGTCTGAGCGTCCTGAATCGGGGGCTTTTGCTGCCTTGCCGACTTCTGGAACGGCTTGCTTGCGCGGTTTGCGCTTGCCGTTCTCGGACGGATTCCGAGCCTGTTGGTTGCCCGTTTGTCCGCCGGACGCCCCTTGTTGCGCCGTTGCTGCGGGGCGCTCCTCGGGGTTTTTCAAGGTTCTTATCCTTATGGCGCCGCGCGAACCTGTAAAGGACGCAAGCAATGCGCTTCAATTTTTACGTTGCCCTTAATGTAGCAGCGCTTTGGGCATTTACCAAGGGGCAGGCAGGGACCAGTCGTGGGAAAATTGATAAAAGGACGCATGAATCTGATAGGGCTAATATGAATAGGGGCTCCTGCTGTCTGCAAAAGCCCCATTATCAGAATCAGAAATGACTTTCAGGTCTCAAATGTCGTAGCTGTGCGCGGCATTGATTGTCGCCACGAACTGCTTGGTCCGTTCGCGCGCTGGCGTGACGAACACATCATGCGCAGTGCCAGTTTCGACAATATTGCCGGCTTCCAAGAACACGACATTTTGCGCAATCTTTGAAGCAAGGCGCAGGTCATGCGTGGCAATGACCATCGTCGTACCTTCCTTTGCAAGCTTGCTCAACACGTCCACAACTTCCGATGCCAATTCTGGATCGAGTGCAGATGTTGGCTCATCACAAAGCAGAACACGCGGTGAGGGCGCTAGGGCACGTGCAATTGCAATACGCTGTTGCTGCCCGCCAGAAAGCGTTGCAGGCCAGGCGTCGGCCTTATGTGCCATGCCTACTTTTACAAGCAGCTCCATGGCGCGTTCTTTTGCCTTTTCCTTTGGCCATTTCAGGACCGTTATCAGACTCTCCATAACATTTTGAATGGCTGTCTGATGCGGGAAAAGCTGAAAATTCTGAAATACCATACCCGTTTGACGGCGAATAGACTGGATCGCCTGCCAGCTTGGTTTGCGGTCGGGATCAAACGTTAAGCTCTGACCGCCAAGCGTTAGCGTGCCGGACGTTGGGACTTCGAGCAAGTTGATGCAGCGCAGCAGTGTACTCTTGCCGCCGCCTGATGGGCCGACAAGTGCTGTGACTGTTCCTTCGGCAATTTTCACGTTGATGCCATTGAGGATCACAACCTCGTCGAAGCTTTTGACGATATCTTTCAGCTCAATCATGAGTTTGTCTCCAGCGTTCCACCATAGCGTTTGAAACGCTTTTCCAGTCGTGCCTGAAGATTGGACAGGATCGTGCTGAGCGCCAGATAGATGAGCGCTGCCTCAATATAAAGCACCAGCGGTTCATAGGTGGTGGCAACAATGCGTTGTGCCGACTGAAACAGTTCTGGCACGGTGATTGCTGCAGCAAGTGATGTGTCTTTCACCAGCGAGATGAATGTATTAGACAGCGGCGGAACGGCAGTGCGTGTTGCCTGTGGCAGGATGGTGCGGGTTAGTGCCTGACGCCAGCTCATGCCAATGGAATAGGCTGCTTCCCACTGACCTTTCGGAACTGCAGAAATTACGGCGCGGATAACTTCCGAACTATAAGCACCAACATTCAGCGAAAAGCCGATAACGGCTGCCGTAAAGGCGTCGAGATAAATACCTGCGCTTGGAAGACCGTAGAAGATCACAAACAGCTGTACCAGCATTGGTGTGCCGCGGAAAATCCAGACGTAGAACCGCGCAATCAGCGATACCCAGACCGGCGCAAACAAGCGCACCAACGCTGTAAGCAATCCGAGCGATAGGCCGAAAATGAACGAAAGTATCGTCAGTGGGATGGTGAACTTAAGCCCGGCCCAAAGTAGGGTGGGCAGGGAATCCGCCATGAGTTGAAGCCAATCGGGCACGTCTCAAATTCCTTAGCTGGGATAGGACCTGAACACTCAATTCTCAGGAAATAACATATACACAATGAAAGAAAGCCGGAAACTGGTTCCGGCTTTCTTTGAAGACACTATCCAGAGCTTACTTCGAAACGTCCTGACCGAAGTATTTCTGAGAAATCTTGTCATAGGTTCCATCAGCTTTGACTTCATCAAGCGCCTTGTTGATAGCCGCTACGAGCTCGTCATCACCTTTGCGCACGATAATGCCGGAAGCCGTGGCGTTTTCCTTTTCTGCAACGACTTTTACAGGAGCTTTCGGCTGCTGTTTCTTGAAGTCGAGGAAAGAAAGGCTGTCATTGAGCGTCGCATCAGCACGGCCTGTCAGAACAAGCTGGACCGACTGATCAAAACCGTCTGTTGCAACGAGTTCTGCACCGGCTTCGGTTGCAAGCTTACCATAATTGCTGGTGAGCGACTGAGCGGCTTTTACACCCTTCAGGTCGGCGAAGTCCTTAATGGTATCGTTCTTGTCATTGACGATCAGAACGACCTTGGAAACGATGTAAGGGTTTGAGAAGTTGAACTTCTTCTGGCGCTCTTCGGTAATGCCGACCTGATTGATCACGGCATCATAACGATTGGCATCGAGGCCAGCAATGAGACCATCCCACTTGCCTTCAACGAATTCAGGCTTCACGCCGAGCTTCTGAGCAACGGCTTCGCCGATTTCCACGTCAAAACCAACGAGCTTGTTGTCCTTGTCGTGGAAGGTGAATGGCGCATAGGTGCCTTCAGTGCCGATCTTGAGAACGCCAGCCGATTTAATGGCTTCAAGGTTATCGCCCGCAAGCGCGGTCGAGAGAAGAGCTGCCTGGAGAACGCCGACTGTAGCGAGGATTTTTGCGAACTTCATTTGTAAGGTCACCTGTAAAAATATTCGATGAAATTAAAATACAGGAATTATTTTCTAATGATGCGTCGAAAATCACCGCTTTTGGATACTTATCGGAATATATTTTTGTTTTTATTGTAATTTGAGCAATCTGAATCCAAATAGCCTGAAACTGCGATTTTCTGTTCTAAAAATCGCCGTGACGCAGCTGAGATCGAGGCCGAATAGCGCTCTCAACTATCACCTATTTATCTAATTATCGGCATTTCAGAAAATACGACACCACTTTATTGACAAAATGTCGATAAGATGATGACATAAAACAAATAAGAAAAAGGGAGCAGCTTATATGGGGAATAACAGAGATGGCGAGCTGATGGCGGAAGCGCCAGCGGATATGCAGTCGTTGGGCTTTGATGAAGTCTCGTTGCCTAAGCATTTACGTTCTGTCGCATCTCTTGGCCCTATTGTATCTTCTTCGCACCTTGCAGAAGGCGGTTCGCCTGGTCTTTCCGAGGTGGAATATGGCCTTATTCTCGCTTCCCATGCATTCTCACGCTGGATGGTTCGCTGCATGGCAGCTGCCGGTTTGCCGGGGCTTTCGCCAATCGAAGTTTTGATCCTTCATTCAATCCGGCATCGTGGGCGTGAAAAGAAGCTGGCTGATATCTGTCTGGTGCTTGATATCGAAGATACGCATATCGCCACCTACGCCATCCGCAAGTTGGAAAAAGCCGGGCTTTTGACCACTGGTAAGGCGTCCAAGGAAAAGACGGTCAAAATCACCGAAAAGGGCGCAGAAGCTTGTGCGCGTTATCGCGAGATTCGTGAGCGGTTATTGGTCGAATCGACCGCCAATGCCCGCCCTTCAGAAGAAACCCTTTCGGAAGTTGCCGCATTGCTGCGCTTCATGTCCGGTGCATTCAATCAGGCCACGCGGTCTGCCATAACACTATAAGAGAGTTACGAGTTTGAGCGGAACTGTGTCCAAGCCTCTGCTGACGGTTGAGGGTCTGAGTGTTGAATTCGGCAGCAATCGCGTTGTTGATGATCTGAATTTCTCTGTTTCTGCTGGCCGCACGCTGGCAGTTGTCGGTGAATCCGGCTCAGGAAAGTCGATTACCTCGCTTTCGATTATGCGCCTTGCTGATATGAGTGGCGCAAAATTCCCCAATGGTCGCATTTTGTTTAATGGTCCTAAAGGCGAGCGCGATCTTCTGAAAGCGGATCAGAGAGCCATGCGCGGTATTCGCGGTAAAGACATTGCGATGATCTTTCAGGAGCCGATGACATCGCTCAATCCGGTTTTCACCATTGGCAACCAGCTTTCTGAAGTGCTGATGCTGCATGAAGGTATGTCGAAGAGTGCGGCTCTGACTGAGGGGAAACGCCTGCTGGAAATGGTGCGTTTGCCGGATGCCGAAGGCCTGCTTAAGCGTTATCCGCACCAGCTTTCTGGTGGTATGCGCCAGCGCGTGATGATTGCTATGGCACTGGCTTGCCGTCCTAAACTACTCATTGCTGACGAGCCAACAACGGCCCTTGATGTCACAATTCAGGCACAGGTTCTGCACATCATCAAGGACTTGCAGAAAGAGCTTGAAATGGCGGTCATTTTCATCACGCACGATATGGGCGTGGTGGCTGAAATGGCTGACGATGTTGTCGTGATGTGGAAGGGTAAAAAGGTCGAAGAAGGCCCGGTAGGCCGTATCTTTGAAGCGCCGCAGCACCCTTACACACAAACGCTTTTGTCGGCAGTTCCAAAGCTCGGCAGCATGACGGGCGAGGCGTTCCCAAAACGGATGCCGGTTATGATGATGCGCGATGGCGTGCCTGTTTTAACGGGTGAAGAACGCATTCAGGATACCGCACGTTACGGTGAAAAGCCGCTTCTTGCCGTTGATGATCTGTATGTGCGCTTTCCGATCAAGAAGAACATTTTTGGCAAAGTCACTCATGTATGCAATGCGGTCTCTAAGGTCGCTTTCGACATTTATCCGGGTGAAACGCTGGCGCTGGTTGGTGAATCCGGTTCGGGCAAATCGACCATTGGACGCACAATCCAGCAGCTTCAATCGCCATTAGCAGGCGATATTCGCTTCAATGGCAAAGCCTATTCGCAGATGAGTTCTCCAGAGCGCTACGCGATGCGTCGCGAAGTGCAGTATATTTTCCAGGACCCGTTTGCATCACTCGATCCGCGCAAGACTGTCGGCTTTTCCATTGCAGAGCCAATCCGCACGCATGGTCTTCTCGACAATAACAAGGCGATCAATGCACGCGTGGCAGAACTGCTAGAGCGCGTTGGTCTTGGCCCGGAACATGCATCGCGCTATCCGCATGAGTTTTCGGGTGGACAGCGCCAGCGTATCTGCATTGCACGCGCGCTTGCTTCAAAACCGAAACTGATTATCGCTGATGAAGCTTTGTCAGCGCTTGATGTGTCGATTCAGGCGCAGGTGATCAACCTGTTTATGGACCTTCAGAAGGAGCAGGGCTTAGCCTATCTCTTCATCAGCCATGACATGGCTGTGGTTGAAAAGATGAGCCATCGCGTTGCGGTGCTTTATCTTGGCCAAATCATGGAACTTGGCTCGCGTCGGCAGGTGTTTGAAACGCCATCGCATCCTTACACGCAGCGCCTGTTGTCTGCCGTGCCGATCGCCGATCCTTCGGCCCGTACCGAGCGCGCAGCGCTCGAAGGCGAAATTCCAAGCACGACCCGTCGCATCGATGACAAGCCGACCATCTATAACTATCGCGAGATTTCATCAGGCCATTTCGTCGCCGAAAGCGCTTGAATTCTTGCACCATCTTTTCATCGCATGGTCCAACGCAAAACCGCTTAACACTTTTGCTGGAAATGCTTCAACGAACCCAAAGGGGAAAATAATGATAAAGAAAGCACTGAAAGCCGCTTTTCTGGCTTCCGCTCTGTCGGCGGCTGTGATTGCGTCGGCTCCAGCTTTCGCCGCTGGAAAGCTTACCGTTTCGTCGCCGCAGGATCCCGGAAGCTGGGATCCGATTGATACGTTCCTCGTCAATTGGGCATCTGTCGGCACCAATATTTTCGACGGTCTGGTTTATCGCGGTCCTGATCTGAAAATCGTTCCCGGCCTTGCGACGTCATGGGAAGAGCTGGATGACGGCAAGCGCATTCGCTTCACTCTGCGTGAAGGTGTGAAGTTCCACGATGGCGAGCCATTTAATGCCGAAGCCGTGAAGTTTACCTTTGATCGTCTGCTTGGAGATGAAGGCGCAAAAGGTCCGCAGCGTTCGAACTATATCGCAATCGACAAAGTTGAAATCATCGACGAAAAGACCGTTGATTTTCATCTGAAGGCTGCTGATCCGGTTCTGATCACCAAGCTTGCCGCTTATGGCGCGATGATCGTTCCGCCGAAATACATCACCGAAAAGGGTGATGATTATTTCAACACGCATCCAGTCGGTACTGGCCCGTTCAAGTTTGTGTCCTATGAGCCAAAGGTCAACATCAAGCTCGAAGCTTTTGCTGATCATTGGGGTGGCGCACCGAAGCTTTCAGAGCTTGAATATCGCTTTATCACTGAACCTTCGACAGCCGTTGCCGAACTTCAGGCTGGTCGCGTTGATCTCGTCATTCCGCCGACCATTCCAATCGGCATGATCCCGACGATTGAAGCCGATCCAAAGCTCGAACTCGTCACGACCGCTGGTCCAACTGTTTATGCGCTTCGCTTCAACACGCGCGACGGCATTACCAAGGATGAGCGCGTGCGCAAGGCACTGATCATGGCGGTTGATCGTGATGCGATCATTCAGTCGATCCTCGCTGGTCAGGCAGAGCAGATCGCAAGCTTCCAGGGTTCGCTTTCGTTTGGCTTTGATCCTGAAATGAAGCCGCTGCCTTACGATCCTGAACAGGCGAAGAAGCTGCTTGAAGAAGCTGGCGTTCAGCCGGGCGCAGAAGTACAGATCGATGTTCGCGGCAATGAAGCGACCTTCAATGAAGTCGCACAGGCTGTCGCTTCCTTCCTGCAGATGGTTGGCATCAATGCGACCATCAAGCCTTATGACACCAATGTTCTGCTCAACGACATCATCCCGCAGGGCAAGACCGGCGCGATGTTCCAGCAGTCATGGGGTGGCTGGACGCTTGATTACGATAACACGGCTTACTCGATGTATCATTCGGGCGAAAAGTGGAACCCATATGACAAGGACGAAAAGCTCGACAAGATGCTCGGAGCTCAGCGTTCGGTTCTTGATCGTAGCGAGCGCGAAAAGCTGCTTCAGGAAATCGCGCATTATGCAGCCGACCGTGCTCTGGAAATGCCGCTTTATAACCTCAAGGCAATCTTTGGCGTGAACAAGCGCGTGAAGAACTTTGTTCCGGTTCCAGATAGCCGCCTGCGTCTCACCGACGTGACTGTTGATTGATAAGACTAATGTGGCAAGCCGTTTATCGGCTTGCCACCGCATTTCGGAGGCGCTCTGGTGGCCGGATTTCTCATAAAACGAATTTTGCAGGCGTTGTTTGTGCTTATAGCCATGACAATGCTTGTATCCTATGCAATCCGGCTTACGGGCGATCCGGCGCTGATGCTGACGCAAGGTGCGGGCAGTATCACAGAAGCCGATCTAGAGCGCATCCGCGAAGGATTGGGCCTGAACCAGCCTTTCCTTGTGCAATATTGGGAGTTCCTCAAAGGCCTGTTCACGCTTAATCTTGGACGCAGCTTTTTGGGTGGGACACCCGTTTCCGTTCTGGTTGGCAGTGCCTTGCCTGCAACGCTGATGCTGGCTTTTGCATCGCTGTTTGTATCCATCGTGATTTCAGTGCCGCTGGGCATTAAAGCGGCTGTATCGCGTGGCAAATGGGCCGATCAGCTTATTCGCATTTGTTCGCTGGTTGGCCTGTCTTTTCCGAACTTTTGGCTCGGCACAATGCTTGTTTTGCTGTTTGGTATTTCTCTGCAATGGCTACCACCAAGCGGCATGAGCGGTTTTGCAAGTTTCATTATGCCAGCCATGACGATGGGCATCATTCTGACGGCAACCAATGTTCGTCTTGTGCGCACATCAATGCTCGAAACCTTGCAATCGCAATATATCATGGTCGCCCGCGCCAAAGGCTTGAGCGAAAACAAAGTGCTCTACAAGCATGCACTGCGCAACTGTGCCATTCCGCTGATTACATTCATCGGCCTTCAGTTTGGTGGTCTACTCGGCGGCATTGTGGTAATTGAACGCGTTTTCAACTGGCCGGGCATGGGAACGCTGGCGTTTGATGCTGTTGCTGGACGCGATTATCCTGTTCTTCAGGCGACAATCGCAATTCTGTCGATGCTGATTATCGGCGTCAATCTTCTGGTAGACATAGCTTATGGCCTTGTCGATCCGCGCATTCGGACGGAGTAGAGTAATGGCGACTAAAACATCAACTCTCTCGCTTTCACGTTTTGCAAATCTGGAATTCGTTGTCGGCTTTCTGCTGACTGGCACTATTTGTTTGGCGGTGATTTTCTCAGGCTACCTGTTTCCAGCAGGTGGAAATAAGATCGATCTACTGGCACGTTTGACACCACCTTTCGTCAATCCAGCGCATATTTTTGGCACTGATCCTCTCGGACGTGATGTGCTCGCGCGTGTTATCATCGGCGGCAAGATTTCGCTATTTGTGGGCTTCATCTCCGTTGTAGGTTCGGTCATCATCGGCACCACAATGGGACTGGTCGCGGGCTATTATCGTGGCTTCTGGGACATGGCGCTGATGCGCTTTGTCGATGTGCAGCTTGCCATGCCGTTCATCTTGCTTGCGATTACGTTTATGGCCATCCTCGGCGGTGGACTGGTCAATACGATCATTCTGCTGATTGTTTCGCAATGCGTACAATATGCCCGACTGGTACGCGGCTCGGTGTTGTCGCTGCGTGAGCGTGAGTTTATTCTGTCTGCGCGTGCTATCGGCGTGAAGGATTGGCGGATTATCTTGCAGCATTTGCTGCCAAATCTGCTTGGTCCTGTCATCGTTTTGATGACGCTGAATGTCGCTAACAATATCCTGCTTGAATCCAGCCTGACCTTCCTTGGATTTGGTATTGATTCAACCATTCCGAGCTGGGGTGGAATGCTGGCCGATGGCCGCACATATCTCCAGACTGCGTGGTGGGTTAGCCTTTTCCCCGGCCTTGCTATTCTTTTCACCGTGCTTGGCCTTAATCTTCTGGGTGACTGGCTGCGTGACACGCTCGATCCAACCGGTAGGACATCGCGATGAGCGTGCTTTTTGAAAAGACCTATCCGCGTTCAATCAATGTCCTGATCGAACGTTTCTCAAAGCCGGAAATGCGCGGCGCTGAAGTGGAAGCATGGCTGTTCGATGATCAGCCAAGTCGCTTTGCGGCTGAAACGAAATTGCGCGAGGCGGGCATTAATGCGCGTCTGCGTTCGGCCTATAAGCCGCTTCTGCATTTCTTCCTTGAAGAAGTGGACGGTGCAGCCCTCAAAGCCGCAACAATTCTCTATCCGCGCCATGACAATTGCGTAGAAAACCGATTTTTGCTCGAAACCTATCCGCTTTCTGCGCTTCTGCCTGATGCAAAAATCAGCTTTAGCGCATCGGGTAAGGATGACTTCTTCTATGAAGTCGACCTTATATTTGCCGATGGTCGGAACGAAAATCATCGGGTTTTCGCACCCAATCGCGTCCATGTAGATTTCATCGGCGAAACGCTTGTTTCTCCAACCGGCTGGCTGATTGTCGAGCACAAAGACAAAGTAGAAAATGCCCGGTTTGAGACAGCTTATGAAAAGCTGTTTCATGACACGATCTCGACTATAGCTACTCATGACTGGGGTAGGGGCGAGCCCTATTTTGAAGAGCTGAACATATCGGTCAGCCTGCCAATTACAGATCGTCGTCTTCCTTTTGATGAAGAAGCACTGAGCCTTACTGAAGCTCTGCATGAAGACATTTATTTTTCGCTGCTCGAAGTCTTTCAGAAAAAGTCTGGTCGGCCTGTTGGTGATCGCGGTTTGCAGCCGGGGCAGATTGTGCCGGAAGTTCGTTTCCGTGACGCCGACCCATATGTGAAAGTGGAAACGCGTCCGCTTGAAACAACGGATGCGCTGACTGCCGAGCAGGTGCTGGAAAATGCACAAGCTCCGCTATCCGCTGATCAGATCAGACGTGAGATTGTTAAACTTGGCGGTTCGCCTTTTGAAGCCAAGACGCGAGCGGGGCGTAGCGTGCGCGCGACCTATGTTTCGGGCAGTGATCTGCCTATGATGATCAGCGCCGGGCAGCACGCCAATGAAACAACAGGTATCGTTGGTGCATTGCGTGCAGCCACACGGCTTGCCGCGCGCGATGGCGGACATTTCACGATCTCGCCGCAGGAAAACCCGGACGGATATGAAATCCACAAACGTTTGTGTGTCTTGCAACCACATCATATGCATCACGCGTCTCGCTACACGGCTCTGGGTGATGATCTGGAATATCGCACAGGCGAAGGGCTCTTTGAAAAGGCCATCCGCGTAGAGGCTGAGGCTCTTACAAGTGCGAAGCTTCACGTCAATCTGCATGGTTATCCGTCACATGAATGGACGCGCCCTCTGTCGGGTTATGTGCCGCGTTCCTTTGCGATGTGGACGCTGCCAAAGGGCTTCTTCCTGATTATACGTCACCACGCGTCATGGGAGAAAGAAGCTGAACAGCTTATGGATCATGTGACTAAGCATCTTGGTGCGATCGATGGTCTGCTTGAATACAACGATGCACAGATCAAGCTTTTCGAACAACATGCGGGCGAAACGGGTTTCCGTATTATCAACGGCTTCCCATGTCTGGTTGGTGTTGATGATCGGCACACCGTTCCGCTGACATTGATTACCGAATATCCAGACGAAACCATCTACGGCGAAGCTTTTGTAAAAGGCCACACAGCGCAGATGGAAACTGTTCTTTCGGCTTATGATGCTTTGCAGCAGCTTTTCCCGAGCGAGCCGGTTGCATAATTAAAGATAATATATGCCAATACGATTGCCGCCGATCATTTCGACGGCAATCTCCATCTCGTAAATATCGCGCAGAATGTCCGGCTGAATGAGCTGTTCCGGCGATCCCTGATGCACGACCTTACCCTTGCGCATGGCAACGATATGGTTGGAATAGCACGAGGCGAAATTGATGTCGTGCAGAACGAGGACGACCGTCTTGCCGAGTTCATCTGCAGCGCGTCGCAACAGCTTCATCATTGAGGCTGAATGTTTCATGTCGAGATTGTTGAGGGGTTCGTCCAGCAGTACATAATCCGTATTCTGACAAAGAACCATTGCCACAAAGGCACGCTGGCGTTGCCCACCGGAAAGCTCATCGAGAAAGCGCGAACCCAGTTCCTCAAGACCAAGATAGCCGATCGCCTGATCGACATGGTTGAGATCTTCGCGTGTTGGGCGTCCTTTGGAATGCGGATAGCGGCCGAATGTAACCAGATCGCGCACGGTGAGGCGGGAATTAATCGCATTGTCTTGCCGCAGGATCGACAGGCGCTTTGCCAGAATATCGCCGGATGTGGTTGAAACATCTAGCCCATCGACAGTCACGCGGCCTTTTTCCATCGGCAAGAGACGGCTGACCATCGAAAGCAGCGTCGATTTTCCCGCACCATTTGGCCCAATGATTGAGGTAATGCCGCGTGCTGGCAATTGTAGCGTCACATTATCAACGACGACTGCATTTGCATAGGATTTGCTGACTTGGCTTATTTCGATCAACGTGCGTTCCCCCTGACGAGAAGGATAATAAAGACGAGTCCGCCCAGAAACTCGATGATGACACTAAGCGCGGTGTTGAAAGCGAAAACACGCTCAAGGACAGTTTGTCCGCCGACAATGCACAAAATTGCCAAAAGAACGGCGATGGGCAGAACGATACGGTGTTTGGAAGATCCCGCGATCATGTAAGCGAGATTGGCGACGAGCAGACCGAAAAAAGTGATGGGACCGACAAGCGCAGTTGATACCGACACAAGGATCGTAACGATCAGCAGAATGCGATGCACAACGCGGCTATGATCGACACCCAGATTGATAGCCGGATCACGTCCAAGCGATAAAACATCGAAGACATTGAGAAAACGCAGGCCGTAAAGCGTGACTACCGCCACGATGATTGCTGCCAGCACCAGAATATCTGCGTTGACGCTATTGAAGCTTGCGAAGAAACGATCTTGTAGCAGCGCGAATTCGTTCGGGTCGATCATGCGCTGCATGAGGTTTGACGCGCTTCGGAAGAAAACACCGAAGACAATGCCAACGAGCATGACAAGATGCAGGCTGCGCGCCGCACCTGAAAACAGCCATGCATAAAGCGTACTTGCAAAAACCACCATTATTGCGGTTTCAGCAAAGAAACGCGCATTTGGGCCTATTCCATTGATGTGAATGGCACCGAAGGCAAAGACGGCGAATGTCTGGATCAGAATATAAAGCGCATCAAAACCCATGATGGAGGGCGTGAGAATGCGGTTGTTGGTGACTGTTTGAAACAGAACGGTTGAGACAGCGATTGAATAGGCCACGAGTATCATCGCAGCGAGTTTTGTGCCTCGGAAAGTGAGGATGAAAGACCAACTGCCTTTTGCGCCTAGTGTCATGAACGCAACGCAGGAAGCAAGGGTAAGGACTGCAAGAAATGCGATGACAAAGCCGGGACGTTTAAGCAATGCGTGACCCCTTGCGTAATAGCAGATAAAGGAACAACGCGCTGCCAACGACACCCATCATTGTGCCGATTGGGATTTCATAGGGGAAGCGGATCAGTCGCCCGACAATATCGCAGGCGAGTACCAGTCCGGCACCCAATACCGCCACCCATGGAACAGCGCGGCGCATATTATCGCCGATGAACATGCTGACCACATTCGGCACAATCAATCCCAGAAACGGGATCATGCCAACCGTCACAACCACGCTTGCGCTGACCATCGAAACGATTACAAGTCCGAGCGTTACCACGCGGCGATAGTTGAGACCGAGATTTGTGGTGAAGTCCTCGCCCATGCCAGCAACTGTGAAACGATCAGCTGCAATATAGGCAATAACGGTCAGGAAGAATGAGAGCCAAAGCAGCTCATAACGTCCGCGCAGCACGCCTGAAAAGTCACCTGTTGTCCATGAATTGAGTGCTTGCAGCAGATCATAACGATAGGCAATGAAAGTTGTGACCGCGCTAATGACGCCGCCCAGCATTATGCCGACGAGCGGAACCACCAGAACAGAACGCAATGGAATACTGCGCAGGATACGCAGAAAAAGCGCTGTGCCTGCAAGGGCTGTGACGGATGCCACAAGCATCTTGCCAAAGACCGGAGTGTCGGGGGCAAATAGGATAACCAGTAGAATACCGAGGCTTGCCGACTCAACAGTGCCTGCGGTTGAAGGCTCGACAAAACGATTGCGGGTGAGCATCTGCATGATCATTCCGGCAACTGCCATGGACATGCCAGCGAGGATGATCGCAAGTGTGCGGGGTATGCGGCTGATTAACAGCACTTCGGTCGCGCGGTCGGTGCTGTTTGCGCCAAACAGCGTGCTAAGCGATACATCGCTGACGCCGATAAACAGGCTGATAAAAGCCAGTATGACGACAACAATTATAGCTGCGGCGAGTGCCTTCACGCTGAATTCCCGTTCTCTTGCCTTGCCATGAAATCGGGCCACAACTTATGCGGCCCGACATGACTGGGTCAGAAGATATTACTTAGCTTTATCAAAAGCTTCTGAAAGTTGTTGAATGGTACTGTGCAGCGCGCCAAGACCGCCGCCCACGAGATACCAGTTCTGGCCGTTGAGATAGACGACCTGATTGTTCTTCCAGGCATTTGTTTGGCGCACGAGTTCGTTGTCGAGCAATTGCTTGGCAGAGGTGCCTTCACGTCCAATGGCGGCATCGCGATCAAGTACGAAAAGCCAATCCGGGTTGGTTTCCAGAATGAATTCTGAACTCACTGGCTGCCCGTGATTGCCGACGGAAAGATCAGGCGCTGCTGGTTCGATACCGAAGCTGTCATGCAGCACACCGAAACGCGAACCCGGACCATAGGCGCTGATCTTGCCGCCTGAAGTCAGGATCATCAGGCCCTTGCCTTTGCCCTTTGTTTTTTCGTTTAGTGCAGCGAGTTCGCTGTTTAGCTTTTCAACTTCGGCCTTCGCTTCGGTTTCCTTGCCAAAAATCTGGCCAAGCTTTTCGATATTGGCTTCGCTGCCGGAAATGAATTCCTTGGCTGGAACAGTCAGATCGATAGTCGGTGCGATTTTTGCGAGTTCGCCATATTTCGCTGCCGAACGGCCACCCACAATAATGAGATCCGGTTCTGCTGCATTGACAGCTTCATAATCGGGTTCAAACAATGTGCCGACTTTTTCATAATCAGCCCCGTCATATTTCTTGAGATATTCCGGGTAAGCGATGCTACCGGGGACGCCGATAACTTTCACGCCAAGACGGTCAAGGTTGTCGAGCGTCGCAAAATCAAACACCACGACTTTTTCAGGATTGGTTGCAATCTTTGTCTCGCCCTGCGCGTGTTTTACCGCGACATCAGCCGCGTGCGCGCCGGAGGCAAGTGCTGTCGCAACAAGTGC
Source organism: Ochrobactrum sp. EDr1-4 (assembly GCF_049199085.1). Taxonomy (NCBI): domain Bacteria; kingdom Pseudomonadati; phylum Pseudomonadota; class Alphaproteobacteria; order Hyphomicrobiales; family Brucellaceae; genus Ochrobactrum; species Ochrobactrum sp. EDr1-4. The sequence continues at coordinate 161,250 of NZ_JBLZOF010000004.1, read as the reverse complement.
CGCGCCAAACAGACGGGAAAAATGTCGGCTGAATTTCAGCATAGCGTTCGATCCTTTCGTCAATCCTGTACTTTATAGTCCAGTTTTCTTCCCGTCAAAGCGGGAAGATCAATATTCAGTTGTTTTGGCCATTTGGCGCTTCATTGAGCAGTATGAATTTCAAACTATCTTCCACGGTCAGTGGGATCATCGATCCATGGCTTTCATCATCGAAACGACGATAGGCAACATCAAAGCCGGGTAGCTGCTTCAACTCTGTTTGAATGTCCGCGCCCGATGGTCCGCCACGTAGTATTTTGAGCCGCTCGACATCTTCTTTGGTCTGACCCGGACGCTCGCCGCGCTTTCCAGAATTTTCAATCAACAGGCGAATGGGTTTTGGATTTGCTTTAAATGCTTCTACGAACTTGTCCTTATCGGCGAGAATGGAGCGTCCATTCCACCAGATCGAAGGGTCGGCAGAGGCATAGGTTTGAAATGAATCGCTATGATTGAACAGCGCATAAAGCGTGAAGAGGCCGCCAAGCGAGTGGCCGAATAATGCCTGCTTGGTTGGGTCGATTGGAAAACGACCTTCAATCTCGGCTTTTACCTGATTATCAAGGAATGCGAAAAAAGCATCTCGTCCGCCGGTCTTTGGAATATTCGTTTGAACGGGGATCAGATCATCAGGCGTCGGCGGTGTCAGATCAAAATAGCGCAGGCGCACGATTTCGTTCTGGTCTTCGGTTGGATAGCCGATTCCAACAAAAACGGCATTGAGCTTAGGGTTGTTTTCCATAAGCTTTGCAGTGATTGGCAGCATGCGATTGCCGTCCGTCATATAGACGACAGGAAACCCTTCAGCAGGTGCTTTTTCTGCGGGAGCCGCAACGAAAATCCGATAGTCGATGCCATTTGCCTGCATGTCGAAGGAACCGACTTGTGGCTTTTCAGCATGCGCGGATGCGCTCACAAGGATACTTCCAACCATGAGGCAGACCTTTAGAATGACGTTCTTCATTTTGCTCATGAGAGCATCCAATTCATAAAAATGACGCCAGCTAAAATCGGCTGGCGTCATTGCGTATCTTAGAAACGTGAAGTCATACCGAGCCAGAGACGACGGCCTTCGACGACATTGTTCGTTTCATCAACGGTCACCTTCTTATCGAAGATGTTGTAGACTGCCGCATTCAGTGTGACGTTTTCGCTGAACTCATATGAGCCACCGAAATCGACTGTCGCATAGCCCTTGTATTTGCGGGCAATGACCTGACCTCGGCTGTTATAGGCATAAGGTTCACCGACAGTACCAATACGAAGACCGGCATTGATTTCTTCGCCATGATAATTGGCGGCAGTCCAAGCGGTCAAACCTTCGACTGGTGTTTCCCAGTCAGCGCGGACATTTGCCATATGCTTCGGTGTGCGCGCCAAAGGCAGACCCGCATATTCGCCGGTCTTCTGCTCTGAGTCTGTGTAAGTATAGCTTCCACGAAGTTTAATCGTGTCGGTCGCTTCCCAGTCTGCAGTCAACTCGACGCCCTGAATGACAGCATCGTCAATGTTATAGCTGTAATAGAGAACGTAGTTTGGATCCTGTGCCCAGCGAAGGGGTTGGCCAGTGATTGGATCATACTGAATGTTGCTGGCGATCTTGTCTTTGAAGTCGGTGTAGAAGTAAGTTGCGCCAAGACGCAGACCCTGCTGATTATCCCAAAGTGCACTGGCTTCATAGCTCGTGCTTTTTTCTGGCTGCAAGCCCGGGTCACCAATGATGACGCCGCAGTTTCCAGTTGGACCATAAGTACAATTGCCGCCACCAGTGGTATAAGCATAGCCCGGTGCGATGGTGCGCAGCTCAGGTGCACGGAAGCCGGTTGAAATACCGCCCTTGATGGTCAGCTGATCGGTTGCATGCCAGACGGCATATCCACGCGGGCTCCAATGTGAACCGTAGATTTCGTGGTGATCCATACGCAGACCGCCGGTGAGGGCGAAGTCCGGTGTGATCCACCATTCGTCTTCAGCAAAGAGCGCCCATTGCTTGATTGTGAACTGCTCATCAAGACCATTGCGACGACCCGGATTCTGATCCGTCAGCGTGCCTTCAATAAACTGGCCACCCGTTACGAGCGTATGGTTGCCATAAAGCTCGAATGGTGTCGTGAACTTGCCATCAAGCGTGGAGTTGCGGATATGTGGCGAACGCAGGTTTTCCACGAATTCTCTGCGCGCATTATTCCAGCTGAAATTTGTTCTTTCAGCCGTTTCCTGCATGAAGGAGAATTCGGAAGTCGTTGGACCCCAACGGCCAGTATGGCTGACGGACCAATGATTTCGGTCATTCAGATTGTAAGCATCAACAGGTGCTGTGCTGCCGGTTGCCACTGGATTGATGGTGTTACCAACGCTTGAATCGCGGCGCAGGCGGGTCTTGCCAGCTTCAAAAACAATATCGTGATCAGCATTTGGCGTGATGGTCACGCGACCTGTGATGTCGATGTCTTTTTGCTCAGGCGTACCACTGATAATGTTGTCTTCCTGACGCTTCATACCGCGGCCCCAAAGCTGTACGCCAACGAGGTTGGGCACGAGCGGGCCGGTTATGTAGTAAGAACCCTGATAGGAATCGCCATATTTGGAATGCTGCTGGACTGTCGTGTCGACGCTTAGCGAGCCGCTCCACTTGTCTGCGACTTTTTTGGTGATGACGTTTATAACGCCGCCCATCGCGTCGGAACCATAAAGCGACGACATTGGACCACGAATGACTTCGATGCGCTCAATAGCGTTGGCTGGCGGCAGGAAGCTTTGCTCAAAGCCCGAATTACCGTTGGTGCGCGCATCACGTGTGCTCTGGCGCTTTCCGTCAACTAGAATGAGCGTATAAGTTCCGGGAAGGCCACGGATGAAGATATCACGTTCGGCAGCGGCACCAGTTACGGCAACGCCTTGCACATCACGCAGTGCATCTCCGAGATCACGATAAGCACCTTTTTCGAGTTCTTCACCCGGCACGACCGAGATACTGGCTGGCGCATCGGTGATGTTTTGCTCGAAACCAGTTGCCGATACCACGATCTGATTAAGTGTAATGCCACCCCCAGCATTCACCTGTTCAGCCGCTTGCGCTTCAGCCTGTTTCTTTTTGGCAGCTTCTTCCTCTGCCTTGGTTAAGGTCTGTGCGAAGGAAACTGCTCCGCTCAGAATAAGTGCAGTGGAAAGACATGTGCCCGCAAGAACAGCTTTTGCAAAAAGCGATTTGCTGGCCAAGTGCCTGTTCTGCGAGCCAGTGGCGCGCGATCCCCGAAACAAGCTGGTCATAAATTTCACCCTTTAAGTTGAGTTTTCGGCTCTCCTTATGTATGGCAATAAGATGACGTCAACGGTCGTCTTTTATAACAATTCCAAGTTCCAAAAAACGCAACTGAACGGATAACGCAGCAATGGCTGGCAAGCGCATGAAAACACAGACAGAGCCGGAGGCTATTGAAGGCGAAAGCCTGAAATTGGGTCAGCTTCGCTTGTTGATTGCGCTCGATGCACTTCTTGTGGAAGGCAGTGTTGGTGGGGCCGCTCGGCAAATGGGCTTGAGTATGGCGGCCATGAGTCGATTGCTTGGGCAGATACGCGAAAAATTTGATGATCCGATTTTTATCCGTTCAGGCCGTAACATGCTTGCGACGCCCAAAGCGGAAGCATTGCGCGGACGACTTCGCAGGCTGGCAAACGAAACAGAAGCGCTAATGAATTTTGACGGCAAAGATGCTGCTGAAGTGCATTGCGAAAGAAAGCGGGGCTGGGAAAAAACCAGTATGATTGTCGCCCCGCCACCGCTTGGCATCCGCAAGGTGATACAGCTTGAGAACCACCCAACGCCAGAACAACTTGCTGCGCAATTCGCCAATGTTCAGGACGAGAATGATCCGTCCCTACGCTTGGCAAAATACATAGCGATTATTGGCCGTAAGATTGGCTATACGCGTCCGCTCGAAATGCATGAGGCAGAAGACGCTTTCACCACGATTTTTGCTGGTGAGGCAGACCCTATGCAAATCAGTGCTTTGTTGCGTCTTATTCACTATCGGGGTGAAACTGCGCCGGAGTTAGCAGGGATGGCTCGTGCAGCGCATCGCTATTACGCGCTTGATACGAATATCAGCACGCCAGCGCTCGACTGGCCAGCCTATCTCTCACCCAATTCCAATCAGTCGCCCTGGTTTATGCTGGCAGCTATTCTCGTCTCCCGCGCAGGTTATCCGGTGGTGTTACATGGCAACTGCGGTATGGGCGAATTGTCGGGAAAGCTGGAACTTGCTGCACAGGCCGTAAATATTCCGATTGCCACGTCGCTGGCGCTTGGAAAGAGCGCTTTAACCGCTCATGGCATTTGCTTCATGCCACTGGCAGGATTTGCACCGCAGGTTCATTCCCTGCTGGCGCTCTATCCGTTGTTTAATTCGCGCTCATCAATCAATAGTCTCGCCCATCTGCTTAATCCCTTGAGGCTTTCAGCATCTTTTGTCGGTGTGACACAGCCTGCTTACCGCGAACTGCATCGTGATGCAGGTGCCCTGTTGGATATGAAGTCTGTGTCTGCCGTTTCAACAAGCCGAGATGTTGCAGAACTGGTTCCTCATCACGCGCATACGGTCTACAGATGGTTTGGTGAGCAGAAAACCGACATTAATCTGCCGACCTTATCAAAGGCCGCTACAGACCGTCATACCAGCCAAAGCACGTTTGAATATTGGCTCGCAGTTTGGTCTGGTGCGGCTATCGATGAGCGCGCTGAACTCACAGTCATTGCATCAACAGCAATGGCATTAATGACGGCACTTGCCGCCGATGATGATAGCTATGGCCAGTTTTACAAAAAGGCAGAAGAGCTTTGGCGAACACGTCACGCAGCCTCGTGATTGCCATAGAGCGATAGGAGAAAAATATTCTATTTATGCAGATTATTAGAAATTAACTCCTGTCAATCGAATGAGTCAGCAAGTTGTTGCTTTGTTTGTGGCTTTCATATGCCCTAAGTTTCGCCAGACATTCGGGAATAAGCGGGCAATCGCTTGTGCAGGAATTCCAAGGAAAATATTAATGACCGTCCAATCAAACCCGTTCAATCTGCCGTTGCTCGACATTTCACGCTACAATGGCACAGCAGAAGACCGAAAAAGCTTTATCGATGAGCTGCGCCATACGCTGCATGATCATGGATTTTTCTATCTCACTGGGCACGGTGTTGATCCGAAACTCATCGAAAATGTTGTTGCTACTGCTAAGCATTTCTTTGCGCTTCCAACCGAAGAAAAGCTCAAGATCGAGATGATTAATACGCCGCATTTTCGTGGCTATAATCGCGCCGGTTTGGAGCGCACGAGAGGCGAACAGGATTGGCGTGAGCAACTCGACATCAACACTGAACTCGAGCCAGCTGAAATTGGTCCCGATAGTCCTGCATGGAAACGCTTGATCGGCCCAAATCAGTGGCCTGATGCACTTCCTGAATTGAAGCCTCTTTTGCTCGCTTATCAGGCAGAGGTTACCCGTGTTGGCATTGATGTATTGAAAGCAATTGCACAAGCACTGGGGCAGAGTGAAGATTTCTTTGCGCAGATTTATGAGCCGCATCCATCGCAGCTTTTGAAGATCATTCGTTATCCCGGTCGAGATGTTGCGGAAAGTGAGCAGGGTGTTGGCGCACATAAGGACGGCGGATTTGTAACAGTTCTTTTGCAGGATGTTGTGCCGGGTTTGCGTGTGCAGCGTGAAGATGGTGTCTGGATTGACGCACCGCCTGTACCGGGAACATTTGTAATCAATACTGGCGAGCTGCTTGAATTGGCGACGAATGGATTTGTTCGTGCTGACGTGCATGGTGTGGTAGCTCCACCAGCAGGCACAGAACGCTTCTCAGTCGCGTTCTTCCTTGGTTCGCGGTATGATGCGACAATCCCTGTGATTGATCTCCCGGAAGAGCTAAAAACAAAGGAACGCGGTGTGAGCGTTGATCCATTGAATACGCTCTTCCGCGAGGTGGGACAGAATAATCTGAAAAGTCGCTTGCGTTCTCATCCTGATGTTGCGCGTGCTCATCATCAGGATTTGTTGGATTCCCCAGAATTCGCCAGCCTTAAATTGGGATCAGCCCATAATTAAAATGAACCCATTCCTTGACGGTTGTTTGCTTTTTCTTTCTTCCGTCAAGGAACAGGTTCGGGGGCACAGAAGTATGATGTGCCTATCAATTGACGAAAAATAGCTGGTAAAAATAGCAATAAAAAACGCCGGATAACCGGCGTTTTCTGTTTTATTTAAAGCTTTTCAATCAACCGCTTATGAGCTTTACTTCCATAAAGTCTTCAAGGCCCCATTTGCCGCCTTCGCGGCCATTGCCGGATTGCTTGTACCCACCAAAAGGACTTCCCGGCGCGCGTGATGTTCCGTTGATCTGGATCATGCCAGCGCGGAGTTTTCGGGCAACACGCTTTGCGCGTTCAGGGCTTCCAGTCTGAATATAAGCGGCCAAACCGTAAGGCGTATCATTGGCGATAGCGATGGCTTCTTCTTCCGTATCGAAGGGGATCATTGCCAGCACAGGGCCGAAGATTTCTTCGCGTGCGATAGCCATGTCGTTGTTCACATCAGCAAAGATGGTTGGCTTAACAAAGTCACCCTCGGAAATACCGTCAGGACGTCCGGTGCCGCCAGCAACCAAACGCGCACCTTCATCGATGCCCTTCTGGATCATTGTCTGCACCTTGTCGAACTGGATCGACGAAGACAATGGACCGATATGTTCGCCATCTTTTGATGGATCATCGACCGTGGTTTTCGATGCCGACGTCTTGGCAAACTCAACCGCCTGATCATAGATCGAGCGCTCAACCAACATACGGGTTGGGGCATTGCACGACTGGCCAGTGTTTTCAAAGCAATGGTTCACACCACGTTCAATCGCTTTTTCGAGATCACTGTCGGCAAACACGATGTTTGGTGATTTGCCGCCAAGTTCAAGCGAAACACGTTTGACTGTCGCGGCAGCAGCACGCGAAACAGCAGTTCCGGCGCGGGTTGACCCGGTAAATGACATCATGTCGATGTCAGGATGCTGCGACATTGCTTCGCCGACGACTGGACCTTCACCGTTAACGAGGTTGAATACGCCCTTTGGCAAACCTGCTTCATCGACAAATTCAGCGAACAGCATCGCCGACATTGGAGCAATTTCGGATGGCTTGAGCACAACAGTACAACCCACAGCAAGGGCAGGGATGACCTTGAGCGCGATCTGGTTCATTGGCCAGTTCCACGGTGTGATGAGACCACACACACCGATTGGTTCACGCACAATCGCCTGATTGGAATGCTTAGGCGAAAGAATTTCATCGAACTCGAAATTCTCGAAAGCCGCGATAAAAGCTTTGGTGTGCGAAATGCCAGCCGCGGCCTGAGATTCACGCGCGAGCTTGATTGGCGCACCCATTTCCTTCGAAATAGCCTGTGCCATTTCTTCAAGACGGCGCTCATAGATTTCAACTATACGACGAAGATAGCCAATGCGTTCTTCGGCAGGCGTTTCGCTCCATGAGGGAAATGCCTTTTTCGCCGCAGCGACAGCGAGATCAATATCAGCAGCCGAGCCAGCAGAAATCACTGCATATGGCTTTTCATTGGCTGGATTGATGACTTCAATCGTCTTAGCTTCGAGTGGTGCGTGCCATGCGCCGTCGATATAGAAATCTGTTTTCTGATCCAGATTTTTTTGAAGCATGATGAAATCCTCCAATGCTTTGCTTTTCGTTTCCCTTGTCGATGCGCAGACTACTCGCCAGCTGTGACGGCGTCAAAACAGAACGATCAATGGAAACATCAATTTTTCTTATTCGTTATCGTAGGCTTCGAATTCTACGCCGAGCGTTTCCAAGCCTTCTTCGATGTAATCGCCCAACAGTGGTATTCCGAGAAGGTATTTCGCTTCACGCCCATTGTGGCGATCACTTGCGGTGGCAAGGGCGTCATCCCATTCTTCCGCGCTGAAGTCTCCACGACCGACCCAGACTAAGGCCAGCAATTCAATCTTCTCGTCTTCGTTCAGAGAGCGAATTGCAGCGACAAGTTCCTTGCGTGTTGGATTGGTTATGGAAGCATCAAGAATGTCAACATCACCATCATCGGAAGCATTGGAGCCGGAATCTTCGTCCACTGCGGGAACCTGAACATCATATTCACGCGCCTTGGCGATGATGAACTCGATGTTTTCAATATTGTTGACCAACTCGACCATTCTTTTGCCTCCGTAACGTCACTGTTTAACGAACGCAGTTCGCGGTCTCTGGTTCCTTTAAATCGGCTTGCCAGAACTTGCCTACTGCGACTTCATAAAAGATATAGGGCCATCACGAAGGTTTATTAGGCTTGTTGCGAAATATTGATTTTGGATTGGTCTCGGTTTTTCGAAAGTTAGTGCGCCAAAAACGGGATGACCCAATCTGCTATGAGTTTGATTGACAGGCCAAAGAGCGTGAGCTGAACGAGCAGGAAGAACGGACCATCCGGCATGATACGGGTGAGCTTGGCACCAACAAACGTACCGATGATCGCGGCAGGCAGAAGCCAAAGACCAAGCGACCAGTCAAGGTTGGAAAACTGCTGCAATTGCCAATAAGGGATCAGCTTAACCGCATTGACGATTGCAAACAGAATGGTCGATGTGCCTGCAAATACGAGCTTTTCCAAATGCTGCGGTAGCACATACATCTGGAATGGTGGTGCGCCGGAGTGTGAAACAAAGCTGGTGAGGCCGGTGATAATGCCCCAAAAGGTTCCGCCCGCGATATCCGCCTTGCGCGCCGCACGGCGGTATTTTGCACCAACCCAGACGTTGAAGCAAAAGAATAATCCCACAAGTCCGACCATCATTCCGATGAATGTGCTGGAAAGATGCGAGCTGAAAAACCAGCCTAATCCAATCCCGACAATGGCAGCCGGCGTAAGAATTGCTAGATTTCTGGCCGAGAAGTGGTGGCGATAGAGGTAAAGCCCAAACATATCGCTGACGACATAGATCGGCAGCAGTAGCGCTGCCGCCGTTACAGGGGAGATCACCAATGCCATTAACGGCACTGAAAGCGTTCCGACGGACGGTAGGCCACCTTTGGATAGGCCGACCAAAAAGGCTGCAATAACGGCTACTGTCATAAACAGCGGGGTATGTTCAAGCATTCAAAAGTAACCGTTATATCATTGAAACAATGGTTTATAGCCGAGTTCTCAGCTATGCGCCCATTCCCAGTAGAGCGAGCGCGCACGCTTGGTGATGGCGCCATATTCGAGTGTACGCTCATCGAAGCCAATGATCGGAACAACCTTGCTGATATTGCCCGTAGAGAAAATCTCGTCTGCTTCGCGGAAATCCTGAAGCGTAAGCGTCGTTTCATGGACGCTGACACCGGCCTGGCGCAACAGACCGATAACGCGTTGGCGTGTGATGCCGTTGAGGAATGTACCGTTTGGAACTGGAGTATAAACTTCGCCACCACGAACCATGAACACATTCGAGGTTGCAGTTTCTGCAACATTGCCCAGAACGTCTGTCACCAGAGCGTTATGAAAGCCCTTAGCTTTGGCTTCTCGCAGCATGCGACCATTGTTTGGATAAAGACATGCAGCCTTGGCATTAACAGGCATGACTTGCAGGTAAGGGCGATGGAACGATGTTGTCGTAACGGTAAAGCCCTTTGGCTCGACCATCGGGATTTCTTCAAGGCAAAGTGCGAAGTCCGTTGATTCCGGTGCTGCCGCAACAGTGGTGCTATCGCCGTCTTCGGCCCAATACATCGGGCGAATATAAACATCTGTTCCCGGCGCGAACTTCTTCAAACCTTCGCGGGCCAAAGTTTCAATATCGTTGCCGCTCAGCATAGGCGCCAGTCCAAGCGCGCGTGCAGAGTCGTTTGCTCGTGCAGAATGCCGATCAAGGTCAGGTGTTACACCCTCAAAGAGACGTGCGCCGTCGAACACGAGAGAACCAAGCCAGGTTGCGTGCGAAGCTGCACCAAGAATGCGCACATCGCCCTGATGCCATTCGCCTTTGTAATAGGTCCAAGTTGCTCGCTTCTCAGCCATCGTCTTCATCCTTGATCAATTACGTTACGTGCCAAACCCCGCGCGAAGCGCTTTCAGTTTTAAATAGAATTGCTGGAAAGAGCTGCGGCGGGATATGATTATTGGCTTTTATAGCATCAAACCCGAAACTGGAAACCAGTTTCGGGTTTGATATATCCTTATAGTGATCAAGCTTACGCGAGAACTGGTCTACTTTTCTTCAGCCAAAGCCGGTGACGGATCGGATGTTGCCACAGCTGCTGGTCCCGGAACGCCGCGTTGGCGCTCACGCACGAAAGTGAATAGTCCAGAAATCGTGATCAGAACGATGCCGATAAGCATCGGAAGATCAATATGATCATGGAAAACGAAATATCCGAACAGAATAGCCCAGATCATCTGGCTATATTGTGGGGAAGCGATGGCACTCGCGGGCGCACGCTGCGCTGCAAGCATGAGAAGAATGTTAGCAAGAGCTGCAAGCAGACCGTAACCCGCAAGGTAACCCCATTGCAGAGCGGAAGGTGTCTGATAGCTCGGAATCATCAAGGCACCGCAGATGAGGATTGGGCCAATAAGCCCCGCAGTGTAAAGCGAGATACGCTTTTCTTTTTTACCCATTGCGCGAAAGATCACGATACTGAATGCACCGCCAAGGCCGCCGCCAAGTGCGCCAAGGTGACCGATCGATAATTCACGAAAGCCGGGGCGCAGCACAACAAGCACGCCAATAAAGCCGATGATAACTGCCGACCACCGACGCCAGCCGACTTGCTCTTTGAGGAACAGCACGGAAAGGATCGTCACAAATGCCGGAAGCAGGAATATCAGCGCAAATGCTTCAGCCATTGATAGATGCGTGAAGGCGACAACACTACCAATCACACCCATCGCGGCGGTAAGTGTCCGAAGTAACCAGAGTTTTATATTTGTGGTTCGAAACATATCGAGCCACTGATCTTCCGGCTTCTTCGTGAATGGGATGGCAAGAATACCGAGCACGGCACCAAAAAATGCGATCTCATAGGGGGATAATGTGCCGTCAAGAAACTTGACGCACGCATCGCTGATGGCGAATGCAGCATAGGACGCAAACGCGAGGAAAATACCGTAAAGCATAGTGGTTTCCGCAAAAGGCTAGAGATAAACTCCTCCGCCGACCGGATTAATCGATTAAGACCCGTTTGGCAAAAGGCAAATGCCCTAAAAATCAAAAAAATGAACTTCCTCTATCCCCTATGGGGTAGGCGATTGCGGCATTTTCAAGAGCGCGAGCTCTAGCGAAAACGCATGCCTCATTTGCAATCATATCCGTGGTGGAATTTTGTGCAAAAGATTAAATATAGGGCATCCAACGAGGAGAAAAGAAATGAACATTCGTCAGAAATTTAACCAGTATGTTTCCCGTCGCCGCGCTATCCGTGAACTCGGTGCAATGGACGATCATCTTCTTGCCGATATCGGCGTATCGCGTTCGCAGATCCAGAGCGCAGTGTTCGGTAAGTAATCACTGATGGTGCGGCTGATAGATGATCGCCCCGTAAGTGAAACAGAAGTAATATAACAAAGCGTCGGTGCTCCAGTCCCGGCGCTTTTGTTTTATAAATTTAATTTTAAATACCGATAGTAACATGTTTTATTATTTTTCATTGATTTCTGCTGATTGCGTAATCATTGTTTTCGCTTAGTGTTGAGACATTTCGCGTGTATTTTTGAGACGTGTCGCGGTTGTAAGATTTACGCCGTCTTGTATTATTTACCTTTCAGTGCCCGTGACAAATAGATGGTCATCCGGATATCCGACTTGATGTGCAATTTTCGTCGCCGCCAGATTGCTGATTTCATTCCGTAAATATGTTCTTCTCATGCTATATTTAGTGATCGAGCAATTAATATATTGCGGGGCATTTGCCCGATAGACTATTAGATCTTGCTTATTGGGTAGCCACAGGGGTATGTGACTACCCAATACTTTTGGGATCATGAAATGCTTGAGCTTGTCATTAAAGGAACCGTGATTGGAGTTGGCGCGACAATCTTGATGGACCTATGGGCATTGATTCTTGCTCAGTTTCCCGGCCAGTCGCGCCCGGATTGGGGCCTTGTTGGGCGCTGGTTCTGGCATTTGCGCCATGGTCAAATATTTCACGAGGATATTGCTGCAACCAAACCTTATCGACATGAAGTCGTATTAGGCTGGATTGGTCATTATGTTGTCGGCATTCTTTATGGCGTGGTTTTCGCGCTTTATGGTGGTTCGGCGTGGTTTGCGAATCCCATTTTTCTTCCGGCTTGGATATTTGGCATAATGACCGTGGCTGCAGGATGGTTTTTGTTACAGCCTGGATTGGGAATCGGGTGGGCAGCTTCGCGTTTACCGAACGCTGCGAACGTTCGCGTACTCAACCTTGTCGCGCATACATTTTTTGCGTTCGGTTTGTATGGTACGGGCGTTTTAATTAGAAACGTATATTAATCATTATGTTAGCTGCAGAGGCCCGAAGTTAGCCTATTGCCGTTTTTTGAAGCACTTTCAAAAATATACCGCTGAATAGCTGACTAGCGTTATTGATTAAGTCAGACCAAACTAAATCACGTTAATAAACAGACATTCTTGCGGCAGAACTGTGTTTTTTGTCGACTTGGGTGTATGGGGAACAAATCCGCTCGCTAATAAGCGGCTGCGGCTAACAAATACGGCAATCGCAATAGATTGCACCGATTTTCAACGTCCAATCGCAAGCAATTGCCTTTGGCGGTTTATGGGTGCCTTTGAACGCGCGCTTTTTGCCCTGGAGGGATCATGCTGGAAAAGCTGTTCAAATTGCAGGAACACGGAACATCGGTGAGAACGGAAGTGATCGCTGGTCTGACAACCTTCCTGACTATGTCTTACATCATCTTCGTCAATCCTGATATTCTGTCCAGCACGGGCATGGATCGAAACGCGGTTTTCGTCGCAACCTGTCTTGCGGCGGCACTCGGTTCAATCGTTATGGCACTCGTTGCCAATTGGCCAATTGGTATGGCTCCGGGCATGGGCCTGAACGCCTTCTTCGCCTTCACCGTTGTTGGCGCTATGGGCTTTTCATGGCAGCAGGCGCTCGGTGCGGTGTTTATCTCCGGCATTATCTTCCTGTTTTTGACTGTCACAGGTATTCGGCGCTGGTTGATTGAAGGTATTCCGCATTCGCTTAGAAGCGCTATTGCTGCGGGTATTGGTATGTTCTTGGCGCTTATTGGCCTCAAGACTGCAGGAATCGTTGTCGATAATCCAGCAACGCTCGTCGGCCTTGGTGATCTGCGTGAAGCTGGTCCTCTTTTGGCAATTGCTGGCTTCTTCATCATCGCGGCTCTGGATGCACTTAAGGTTCGCGGTGCGATCCTTATCGGTATTCTCGTTGTTACCGTTGCATCGATCTCGCTCGGCATCACACAGTTTAATGGTGTGTTTTCTGCACCTCCAAGCTTGATGCCAACATTTATGCAGCTCGATATCATGGGTGCGCTGCATACGGGCATTCTGCACGTCATTCTGGTGTTCGTACTTGTTGAAGTGTTCGACGCGACTGGCACACTGATTGGCGTTGCCAAGCGTGGTGGTCTTATCGAACCAGGCAAGCCAAATCGTCTTGGTAAAGCTTTGTTTGCAGACAGCACCGCAATTCTTGGTGGCTCGCTGCTCGGCACGTCTTCAACAACAGCCTATGTTGAAAGTGCTTCTGGCGTTCAGGCTGGCGGTCGTACGGGCCTGACGGCACTTGTTGTCGCTCTGCTGTTTCTTGCAGCGCTCTTCATTTCGCCTTTGGCGGGCTCCGTGCCTGCTGTCGCAACAGCACCAGCGCTGGTCTATGTCGCGTGTCTGATGATGCGCGAACTGTCCGAAATCAAGTGGGACGAAATCACCGAAGCTGCACCTGCTGCACTCACAGCGCTTGCAATTCCGCTCACCTATTCGATTGCTAACGGTCTGGCTTTTGGTTTCATCAGCTATGTCGTTTTGAAGACGGTAACCGGTAAGGTTCGTGAGGTTCACTTGGCGACATGGATCGTCGCGGCGCTCTTCGTGATCCGCTTCGCATTCTTCCCAGAATAAAATTTTAACGCCGGGGCAACACCCCGGCGTTTTTCTTTTGCACTAAAGGAGTCGAGTTATGTCATCGGATGAATTGAAGCTGCTTGAGAAACTGATTGAAGTCATTGAAAACGACATCATACCTTTAACTGAGCAGGGCGTTGCTGACGGCAACAAGGTTTTTGGTGCGGCTTTGCTCAACAAGTCCGATTTATCGCTGGTGCTTGCTGAAACCAATAACGAGACAGAGAATCCGCTCTGGCATGGTGAAGTTCACACCATCAAGCGTTTCTACGAGATGTCTGAAAAAGGGCGTCCTGAAACCAAGGACATGATTTTCCTCTCCACACATGAGCCGTGCTCAATGTGCCTTTCGGCAATCACGTGGAGTGGTTTTGATAATTTCTATTATTTGTTCAGCCATGAAGATTCACGCGATGCGTTTTCGATCCCGCATGATCTGAAGATTCTCAAGGAAGTTTTCACGCTTGAGCCGGGTGGCTACAACCACGACAATAGTTTTTGGCACAGCCATTCCATTCCGAAAATGGTGGCATCGCTTTCGGAGCCAGATCGGGCTCGTCTCGAAAAGCGGCTTGATGCCATCCGAGCCAAATATGATAAGATGTCGAATGCTTATCAGAGTTCCAAAGATGGAAATGCTATTCCACTGAATTAATATAAAAGGCCGTATATCTTATAATATGCGGCCTTTCAGTTTTAAATCTTGTCGAGCAGATTGCGCTTTTGCAAGTTTTGGATCAGCGCTCGAATGCCAAAAGTCCATTCGGCACAATTATCAGTACGATCAACCCAGTTGACGAGACGTCCGAGCTTGGGCGTTGAAATTTCAACCTTGTCGCCGATTTCGTGCGTGAAGCCTTGGCCTGCGCCGCGACGGTCTTTCACTGGTGCAAACATCGTGCCGAGGAAAAGAACTGCACCATCCGGGTATTGGTGATTACGGTTCATCATCTGGCCAGCAAGGTTTTCCGGATCGCGGCTGATCGCTTCCATCGGGCTTTCACCGGTCATTTCAAAGCCATCAGTTCCGGTAACATGTAACGAAAGCTTAAGCTTGCGCAGAACATCCATGGTGAACTCACCGTCGAAGAGACGGATGAACGGGCCAATGGCGCAGGATGCATTGTTGTCCTTGGCTTTGCCGAGCAGAAGCGCCGAGCGACCTTCAACATCACGCAGATTAACGTCATTGCCAAGCGTTGCGCCGACAATGCGGCCATCGGAGGCAACAGCAAGCACAACTTCTGGCTCTGGGTTGTTCCACTGCGAGATTGGCAGAATGCCGACTGTTGCACCACAACCCATCGAAGACATTGGCTGCGATTTTGTGAAAATTTCCGCATCCGGTCCAATGCCGACTTCGAGATATTGCGACCAGAGGCCCATATCCTGAAGAAGAGCTTTAACCTGTGCGGCTTTTTCAGAGCCAGCAGCGACGCCGCGCAGACTGTCGCCGATAACAGGCGCCAGACGCTTGCGTACTTCCAACGCACGGGTCGGGTCTCCCTTTGCCTGTTCTTCGATTACACGTTCAAGCATACTGTCGGCAAAGGTTACGCCCGCTGCCTTGATCGACTGGAGATCAATCGGTGCAAGCAACTCGCCTTTTTCGCCGGAAAGATAATCATCAAGTGCGCCAAGATCAGCAAAGCGGCTTACGTCTTTCAACTCGGCTAACAGATCTTTGCGCTCCAGAAGCCCTGAAACGGTTGCCGAAATGCTGGATAGATCATGAACATGACCGTTGGCGACGAGTACAGGGCAGGGGCCGTTTTCGGCCTTGGACCATACGCGTCCGATAAGCACTGCGGAAGCGCTGTCTTCTGGCAGAATGATGGACGAGTTCAAAGTATGCTTGTCTTGCACGGATATTCCTCCCGGTGTGTTCAGTTCAAAATGCGAATTTAAATTGGGTGCGGAGGTCGAACGACGCCAAGTTTCGTATCTTATGGGCTTTCGGCCCTGCAAACGGCATCACAATTTAACTCCTCCAAATTATATTGTTGGGTTGTCTGATAACTGTATAATCGGCATTTGAAAACTACTTTTATGCGTAGCTTGTTTGAAACATGGCGATTTTTGGAGATGCGTTCCCGCAATTTAGCGCAGAACCTGGTTATAAAAATCTGGCTGTCAGCTTTCGCTTGACTTGATAAAAAACTCACTACAAATCAATGGCAGAGGATACAGGGGAGCAGCATACGATGTTCGGTGAAATCAGACGTAACGAACAGCTTCCCGCTCGTATTGCTTCTGAAATTGTCCGCCAGATAAGTGAAGGCAGTTGGTTGCCGGGGCATAAATTGCCCACGGAGCATAGTCTCGCCCAAAGCTTTGGTGTTAGTCGTTCCGTCATCCGGGAGGCGATTGCCCAATTGCGTAACGAAGGGCTTATTGAAACCCGGCAGGGTGTCGGTGCCTTCGTGACCGAGCCCGATCGCCGCCATGCTATTCGCATTGAGCCTGAAACATTGGCCGACCGTGATCATTTCCGCAGTCTCTTTCAGTTGCGTATGGCGCTGGAAATTGAGGCTGCGGGGCTTGCTGCGGTGCATCACACCGCAGACGATTTGCGCAAGTTGGATGAAGCCTTAGCTGAGATGACCGGCGGTGAAAAATGGTCCGATGATGGGATCGCCGCTGACCTCACATTCCATCGTGCGCTTGCGAGCGCTACACACAATGAATATTTCCCTCTGGTGCTAGGCTTTATTGCGGAACGTATCAGTCAGGCCATCCGCGCAGCGCGAGCGCGTGCAGTTCTGGAGGAAATTGTCGAGATCACCATCGCTGAGCATGTTGCCATTCGTGATGCGATTGCTGCGCGTGATCCGCTGAAAGCGCGTGACGTTATGCGCCTCCATGTTGTTGGAGCTGCAAACCGCGTTAATCTTCAGCTCGAAACATTTTAAGGATCTTGAACGTGCATATTGTTGTGATGGGTGTTTCTGGTTCTGGAAAGTCAACGGTTGGCGAAAAACTCGCAGAGGCGCTCAATTTGCCTTTTCTGGAGGGCGATAGCCTGCATCCACAATCCAATGTCGATAAGATGGTGGCTGGAATTCCGTTGCAGGATGAAGACCGCTGGCCTTGGCTGGATCAGATTGGTGATCGGCTCGCCGCTGCCCATAACGGTATTGTGGTATCTTGCTCATCGTTGAAAAAGAGCTATCGCGACCGAATGCGTGCGGCTTCTGGCGGTTCGCTGATGTTTGTCTTTCTTGATGGTAGTTTTGACGTTTTACATCAGCATATGGGGCAAAGGTCTGGCCACTTCATGCCGGTTAAAATGCTGGAAAGCCAGCTTGCGACACTTGAAAGCCCCGTTGGTGAAGCGCTGGTTTTCCGTGTGGATGTTGCTGACCCAATCGAGAAAATCGTTATGGAAAGTCTCGACTGGGTTCGTTCTCTAAAGGACGAGCTATCGTAGAGGCCAGAAGAACATCAGTGCTGGTACAGTCACCAGTGCGATGATGATCGATAAGGGCAACCCAAGCCTTGGATAGTCGCTGAACTTATAGCCTCCTGGCCCCATGACAAGCGTATTGCATTGATGGCCGATTGGTGTGAGGAAATCGCAACCCGCACCAATTGCGACAGCCATCAAGAAGGCTTCCGGTTTGAAGCCAAGTCCGGAGGCAAAGCTTGTGGCAATAGGTGCCATGACAAGCACGGTTGCAGCATTGTTGAGAAATGGCGTTACCATCATGGCTGTGACGAGAATAAGCGCCAGGGCACCATATGGTGGCAATTCATGACCGATGCTGGAAAGCCATTGTGCAATGAGTTCGGTTCCGCCGGTGGTGCGCAGCGCGTCTGACACGGGTATCAGCGCTGCAAGCATGACCAGAATTGGCCCATCGATTTCGTCATAGACCTCGTTGATAGGAATAACTTTAAATAGCAGCATGGCGACCGCCGCCGCGAAGAACGCTATTGCCACCGGCACAAGGCTGAAAGCGGTCGCTCCAATTGCTGCGATCAGAATGCAAAGCGGAATAAGTGCGCGTCTGACACTGCCGAGCATGAGCTTGCGACGTGCGAGCGGCAACAGTTCATATTCGGTCAGGAAGTTTGAGAGATTGGCTTGTCTGCCTTGCAGAACAACGACATCGCCAAAGCTTAATCGCACTTCGCTCAGCCTCTCTGAAATGCGCTGGCCGGGACGACTGACAGCCAGTAGGTTGATTTCATAACGTGCATAAAGATCAAGCTGTTGCGCATTGAGGCCAACGAGGCGGGAATTGGTTCCGATAACGGCTTCAACAGTTTCAATCTCAGTCGAACCGCTTGTGTCCGATGGATTGCGGTTTTTGGACAGCGTGAGTTTGCCAGAGCTGACAACAGTATCCAGTGCCTTCGGATCGCCTTCTAGGAGCACGATATCATTTTCGGCAAGCATCGTATCGGGCAGCGGAGTGATGCGGCTGTTCTTGCGAATGATCGACGTCACCATAGCCTCGCCTTCGGCGGGCTTTATGAGGTCGCTGATGCGCTTTCCCAAGACCGAAGAATTTGCGGCAACGCTTGCTTCCGAGGCGTAGTTTTTGATCTTGATGGCATCATCCAGTGATACGCTTTCGCGCGTGCGCTGCGGCACAAGCCAATAGAACGAGACCAGATAAATAAGGCCCACAACTGCCAGAACTGCACCAACCGGGGTGAAGTCAAACATGGTGAAAGGTTCGCCAACCATTTCGCCACGAATGCGCGACACAACGATGTTGGGTGAAGTGCCCACCTGCGTCATTAATCCGCCAAGCAGCGCACCAAATGCCATCGGCATCAGAAAGGTAGAAGGCGACACATTTGAACGCCGCGCGAACTGAAAAGCGACCGGGATCATGATGGCGAGTGCGCCAACATTTTTAACAAAGGCGGATAACACTGTGACGATTGCCACAAGCACTGCAAGCTGTAATCGCACACTGTTCAGGTCGGGGAGAAAACGCTGAACTGCCTCTTGCATTAGGCCGGAACGCGCCACACCAGCGCTTACGATTAGCGCGCTACCGACAATGATGACAATATCATCGCTGAAACCTGTAAAGGCCTGATCAAATGGGACGACGCCGACAGCGACAGCCAAAAGCAGCGAACACAGAGCGACAATATCGTAGCGAAACTTGCCCCAGATAAATGCCCCCATCATGAGAATAATCACTGCGAAGGACAGTATCTGCTGGTGGGTCATTCTATGCGCATTCCTCAAAAAGAGAAAAATATTCTACTGCTGTGTAGCGCATAAAATCCAAAACGAAAACGGCTAATAAAAGGGATTTATTATGTTTCGGGCGCTCAGTTTCCTGAACGCCCGGCATTGAAATTAGTTGCTTACGCGGCGACCGTCAGCACCAAAAATATGTATATTTTTTGCTGATGCGCCGATTTTCACTACTTCATCCACCGAATGCTCGGAGCGGCCGGGAACGCGGAAGATCAACGGCTTGCCATCAGTGAGCGAGCTATGGATATAGCTTTCTGCACCAACCAGCTCGATGGCCTCAATACGAACTTCGGTATTGAAACCATCAGCTTCCGCTTCACCATTCTCGATGATGCGAATGTCTTCCGGACGCACACCGAAGGTATATTTGTCTGACGGTAGCGTCACAGCCTTGCCCGGCTGCCAGACATTGTTCTCTCCGCTTTCCAGCAGGTTCATCGATGGTGAACCGATGAAGGTCGCAACGAAGGTCGAAGCTGGCTTTTCGTAAAGCTCGATTGGTGTGCCGACTTGCTCGATATTACCGGCGTTCAACACCACAAGACGATCTGCCATGGTCATGGCTTCCATCTGGTCGTGTGTCACATAAACGCTGGTTGTTCCTAGCGAACGCTGCAGGCGTTTAATTTCAACGCGCATCTGCACGCGCAATTTTGCGTCGAGGTTCGATAACGGTTCATCGAAAAGGAATGCGGATGGTTCACGAACAATCGCGCGACCCATAGCAACACGCTGACGTTGACCGCCGGAAAGCTGACGTGGCTTGCGATCAAGGAACTGCTCAATTTCGAGCGCCTTCGCTGCCTTTGCAATGCGGCGTTCGATTTCGTCCTTCGGTGTTTTGCGATTTTTCAGGCCGTAGGCGAGGTTATCGCGTACGGACATATGCGGATAAAGCGCATAGTTCTGAAACACCATTGCGATGTCGCGTTCGGCTGGTTCCACATCGTTGACAACGCGGTCACCGATGGAGATCGTGCCACCGCTGATGCCTTCAAGGCCTGCAATCATACGCAAAAGTGTGGATTTACCGCAGCCCGATGGGCCGACGAGAACGACGAATTCACCGTCCTGAATATCCAGCGAAACGCCTTTGATGACTTCAACACCGCCGCCATAGCTCTTGCGGACATTATCAAGAATGATCTTGCTCATTATTTTTCCGTTTCCACGAGACCTTTGACGAACCAACGCTGCATGAGAACAACAACAAGGATCGGCGGTATAATAGCCAGAATGGCCGTAACCATGACGTAATTCCACGGCGTGGAAGCATCGGCGAAATCGACCATACGGCGCAGGCCGATAATGATCGTGTTCATTTTCGCATCATTGGTGACGAGCAGGGGCCATAGATACTGGGTCCAGCCATAAATGAAGAGAATGACGAAGAGGGCAGCAATGTTTGTCTTCGACAGTGGCAGCAGAATATCACGCATAAAGCGGAACGGTCCTGCATTATCAATGCGTGCGGCTTCCACCAATTCGCCGGGAATTGTGAGGAAGAATTGACGGAACAGGAACGTTGCCGTTGCAGACGCCATAAGTGGCAGTGTCAGACCCGCGTAGGTGTCGATCATGCCAAGATCCACAATGACCTTATAGGTCGGCAGAATACGCACTTCGACTGGCAGCATCAGCGTGACGAAGATCATCCAGAAGAAAAACATGCGGAATGGAAAGCGAAAGAATACAATCGCGAATGCCGACATGAACGAGATGATGATTTTGCCAACTGCGATGAGCATTGCCACCACAAATGAGTTCCAGAGAAGACGCTCTAAGCTGACACCAACCACACGCTCGACGCCACCGAAAATGGCTTCATTGTAGTTTTCCAGCATATGCCCACCGGGAACAAGCTGAATTGGTGGGCGAATAATGTCGCCTGAAGTCAGCGTCGAAGCGACGAAGGTGTAATAAATCGGAAAGGCGACAACGATGATCCCGATGATCAGGATCAGATGACCTAACAGATTTGAGACTGGGCGTTTTTCTATCATGTTCGCCTCACTCACGAATAATGCACGCGCTTCTCAATGAAGCGGAACTGGAATGCGGTCAGGGCGATTACGATAATCATCAGAATAACCGACTGCGCCGAGGAGGAGCCGAGGTTAAGATTGACGAAGCCGTCGTTATAAACCTTGTAGACCAGGGTTTCGGTGGCTTTGGCTGGGCCGCCGCCGGTTACAGCATGAATGATGCCGAATGTGTCGAAGAAGGCGTAAACCGTGTTGACCACCAACAGGAAGAAGGTCGTCGGTGCCAAAAGCGGGAAAACAATCGACCAGAAACGCCGTGCACCACGTGCGCCATCAATGGCCGCAGCTTCAATCAGCGATTTTGGGATTGCCTGAAGGCCCGCAACAAAGAACAGGAAATTATAGGAAATCTGCTTCCATGCGGCAGCACCCACAATCATCGCCATTGCCTGATTGCCATTTAGCAGCGGGTCCCATGCGAAACCTGCGCTACGCAGCATATAAGCCAGTGTACCCATGGCAGGGTTGAACATGAACAGCCAGAGCATACCGGCGACGGCAGGCGCTACAGCATAAGGCCAGATTAGCAGTGTGCGATAAAATGTCTTGCCGCGAATAACTTTATCGGCGGCGGTTGCAAGCAACAAGGCTGCGCCCATCGCGACAAATGCCGTCAGGAGATTGAAAACAATCGTCACCTGAACAGAATGAAGGTAATTCGGATCAGACAGAACATTGGTAAAATTGGCTAATCCAACAAATGTCGATTTCAATCCAAAAGCGTCTTCACGCATGAAGGACTGATAAATAGCCTGACTTGCTGGCCAGAAAAAGAAGATCACAGTCAATATGATCTGCGGGGCCAGCAGCAAATAGGGTAAGATTTTGTTTGGAAACGTAACATTTTGCACGGGGAGTTTCCTTGCGGATAGCAATGCCGCCAAACCCTTTGAGGTCAGGCGGCACGCTCTAGTTCATCAGATTATTGTGCGGCTGCAATCGCGTCGTTTGCACGCTTAACAGCATTGTCGAGAGCAGTTTTTGCATCCTGCTTACCGCCAAGCATCGCTTCATATTCTTCGTTCAGAATATCACGAACTTGCGGCAGGTTGACGAGGCGAACGCCCTTTGAGTTTTCGGTTGGCGCTTTGCCCATCATCTGAAGGATTGGCGTTTCACGGCCCGGGTTCTTTTCATAGAAGTCCGAGTTCTTCGTTGCTTCATAAGCAGCCATCGTCACAGGCAGATAGCCTGACTTTTCATGCAGCTTCTGCTGGATGTTGGTCTGCGAAAGGAAGTTGAAGAACTGTGCAATACCCTTGTACTGGTCATCGCTGAGGCCAGCAAACACCCAGAGGCTTGCGCCGCCTGGAATGGTGTTCTGTGGGCCATGACCTTCGTAATAAGGAAGCTGGCCGATACCGTAATTCATGCCAGACTTGATGATGTCGCCAAGACCGCCTGACGATTCAGTCAGGATCGCGCATTCGCCAGAGGTGAAGAGCTGCTTGGCTTCCGAAGTACGACCGCCATAACGGAAGGTACCGTCTTTAGCGAGGTCAGCAATAGCCTGAAAATGTTCAACAAAAAGCGGTTCGTTGATTTTAAGCTCAACATTGGTGCCGCCGAGACCATTTTCATTGGTTCCGTAGGAAACATTGTTCCATGCGGAGAAGTTTTCAGTCTGAATCCATGTCAGCCATGTCGAGGTAAAGCCGCAAGGGGAAGCGCCGCTTGCCTTGATCTTTTTGGCAGCGTCGAAAACTTCCGGCCATGTCTTTGGTGGGTTGTTTTCGTCAAGGCCAGCTTTCTTGAAAGCGTCCTTGTTGTAATAAAGGATTGGCGAAGAGGAATTGTAAGGGAACGACAGCATGGTGCCGTCTGGCTTTGAATAATATGCAACAATGCCCGGCAGATATTGCGACTTGTCGAACTTATAGCCACCTTTTTCGAGCACTTCCGCTGCCGGCACCATGGCGCCTTCAGCAGCCATCATCACACCGCTACCAGCATCAAAAACCTGAATGATTGCCGGTGGCTGCTTGGAACGGAACGCGGCAATGCCTGCATTCAACGTTTCTGGGTAGCTGCCTTTATAGACTGGAACGATTTTGTATTCGCTCTGGCTTTCGTTGAACTCTTTGGAAAGCTCATTGACCATTTCGTTGTTTGCGCCGGTCATGCCGTGCCACCAGCTTAGCTCTGTCTGTGCGAAAGCCTGTGAACCAAGGGTTAGGGCAAGGGCGCCAGTCAGCGCTGAAGTTGTGATCAGACGGGTAAGCATATTTCCTCCTCGGAAATGAGGTTTCGTGAACTTCAAGAACGGATTCGTTCCACTCTTAAGGTTCCGATACCTGCATTATGGTTATTACACTTATATGACTGCAAATTCGCTATAGGGCAACTTTTCTCTCCCTTAATAGAATAAAACCGAAAATGTTAATTGGCGAAAGGAAAAAAAACGAAAAAGAAACGATAATTATGTGCAGAAGATGTGGATAGTGGTCCGAACCGATCATCAATAGAGTTTGCAATTTCGGTTTTGGGATCAGCTACCCGTTTTTGAGGTCTTAGCAAAAATATTTATCACTCTTATAAAGCCCAATTAAAAATTCAGCAAACTCATGGACTTGCACCACCAGTCGAATCCCAATTATGTGGCTTTCTTCAAAGCTGCTAATGTAATGTTAGGCTCATTTCTCGGCGGCTTTAAATAAACACTAATTTTCACATGCGGGCAGTCCATCGTCCGAGAATGCCTGACGGAGTTTTTATGCCCATCCATTCCGACTGGAATGCAGCCTCGTTGTCTGCAAAGCATTATTCCAGGACATGGAGCAAGGATGAGCCGGGTGGCGTCATCATTGGTTTTGATCTTGAGGGTGTGAAATTCGCTTATGCCGGAGGGCTGGAGAGCCTTTCGACGGGCACTCCTTTTACAGCGAATACCGTTGTTCGCTATGCTTCGATCACCAAGCATATTTTCTGCGCGATGCTGTTGCGCCATTCCGACTTGATTGGTCTTAATGATCGGATCGGCGACCACTTGCCGGAATTGCAGTGCCCGCTTGCTGACGTTACCGTCGCGCGTGCGCTGGATATGACGGGTGGTTTACCGGATGCGCGCGAGTGCCTGACGCTGTTGGGACTATCCGTATATTCGCATACGAATGCAGCAAGCCTGATTGAGTTCCTTGCCAGTTTGGAGCGGCTTAACTTTCCGGCTGGTGCGGAAATATCTTATTCCAATACAGGCTATAGACTGATTGAAGCGGCATTCGAACGTAAGGGAATTTTTTTCAAAGACTTTGTGCGATCAGAATTAAGCCACCCGCTTAATATCTGTATGGAAGCCCCCAATGAGTGGGCCGATCCTGTGAAAGGTCTTGTTCCGGGTTACTTTAAAGCAAACGGAAAATGGCAGCAAAGCAGTGCGGGATTGCATCTTTCCGCATCTGGCAGTGTGGCTGGTAGCGGCATGGCGCTCACAAAATGGGCGCAGGCACTTTTGGCCGGTCATGGCGCTTTGAATGGATTGCTTTCGACGTTGTCTGCTGAGCATTTTCTAAATGACGGTCGTCCGACAGGATATGGCCTTGGTTTGCGTTGGAATGACATCGACGGGAAGCGGTTTATTGGTCATGGCGGCTCGCATCCGGGCTATAAAAGCTATTTCTTGCTCGATCCGGTTGATAAAACCGGCATAGTCGTTGTCTGTAATCGCGAAGATGCCGATACATATACAATCGCACGTGATTGCATGGCGGCTCTGAACGGTCTTTCATTGCCCGAAAAGACGTCTGCCATCCCTGATGGATTGTACGTCACTGACACTGGACCATTTTGGCTCGAAATGCGTGAAGGCGTAGCAAATTATCTTGGCGCGGAAGATAGGCTTTATGATGTGGGGCAAGATTGGGCTTCTTCCTTATCTCCATCATCGCCGATGAAATTGCGGTGGGGTGGTGATGTTCTGCAAGGTGAAATTGGTCATGTGAGGCGCGAATTCCGACCAGTACATCCAAAACCAGCCGGTCAAGAATTTGACGGACAATGGAATGCATCGCTTTATGGCGCGTCGCTCACCGTGGATAATGGTCACATTATTATGGGTATAGGACCGGCGCGTCAGGTCATGCCGCTTGAAGATTTGGGTAATGGGCGGGCTTTGTTTACGCTGCAGGATGGGCCTTGGAGCAAACGCATCTGCATGCATCTTCTGGACGAAAACAGGCTTGAATTGGTTCTTAACCGAAGCCGGGTCATCGAATATCAGCGTTGAAGTTGCTTCATTGTGTTATTTTCGGGAAATTGATTCCGAAAATGATTTGAATGGAGTGAGCCAATGTTGGAACAGATGATTGATCAGGGCGCCGGTCGCGAACCCGCAGACATCGTGTTGAAAGGTGGCCGCTTCTTCGATCTCGTAACTGGTGAACTGGTTGAAAGCGATATTGCAATCTGCGGTGATCGCATTGTTGGTACGTTCGGTACATATCAGGGCAAGCAGGAAATCGATATCAGCGGGCGTATTGTCGTTCCGGGGTTTATCGATACGCATCTCCATATTGAATCATCACACATTACACCGCATGAGTTTGATCGTTGCGTGCTCCCGCAGGGTGTTACAACTGTCGTTTGCGATCCGCATGAGATCGCCAATGTGCTGGGCGCCGAAGGTTTAAAATATTTCCTTGATAGCTCGCTTGAGACGATCATGGATATTCGTGTGCAACTTTCGAGCTGCGTACCAGCTACGCATATGGAGACATCGGGCGCGGAGCTTCTGATCGACGATCTTTTGCCGTTTGCCGATCATCCAAAGGTAATTGGCCTCGCTGAGTTTATGAATTTCCCCGGCGTTCTTTCGAAAGACCCTGCATGCATGGCGAAGCTCAAAGCCTTTCAGGGACGTCATATCGATGGTCACGCACCTCTTCTGCGCGGGCTTGACCTGAATGGCTATATTTCAGCGGGTATTCGTACAGAGCATGAAGCGACAAGTGCCGAAGAAGCATTAGAGAAAATGCGTAAAGGCATGCATGTGCTCGTGCGTGAGGGATCGGTCTCGAAAGACCTGCATGCGCTAATGCCGATCATCACTGAACGACATTCGCAATTCTTGTCATTATGCACCGATGATCGCAATCCGCTCGATATCGCAGATCAGGGCCATCTTGATTATCTGATCCGCACAGCCATTGCTGGAGGCGTTGAGCCGCTAGCGATTTATCGCGCGGCAAGTGTTTCGGCAGCGCGCGCGTTTGGGATGCATGATCGTGGCCTAGTGGCGCCGGGGCAGCGCGCCGATCTCGTGATCGTTGATAGTCTTGAAGGCTGTCATGCAGAAATCGTGCTTTCTGCGGGCAGGGTGGTTTCGGAAGAGTTGTTCGCAACCCGCAAAACGGTTGCCGCAGTTGGTCGTAACAGCGTTAAGGCGCAAAGGGTCAGTGCAACGAATTTCCGGTCGCAATCTAACAGCGGCAAGACCCGTGCCATCGGTATTATTCCCGGCAAGATCATCACCGAAAGCTTAGAATTCGATCTTAAAGTTGGTCCGCATGGCGTTGAACCCGATCTTGAACGCGATGTCGTGAAAATTGCAGTCGTCGAGCGCCACGGCAAAAATGGCAATATCGCAACGGGCTTTGTGCATGGTTTTGGCCTGAAAGCCGGAGCTATTGCGTCAACCGTCAGTCACGATAGCCATAACATCTGCGTGGTCGGCGTTTCCGACGAAGATATTGCTGTTGCTGCAAATCGTCTTGGTGAAATCGAGGGCGGATTTGTTGTTGTGCGCGATGGGAAAGTTCTTGCCGAAATGCCTTTGCCAATAGCCGGATTGATGAGTGCTGAGCCATATGAAACAGTACGCGAACAATTGCGCACGCTGCGTCATGCAGCGGAAGAACTCGGATCCGTGCTGGAAGAGCCGTTTCTTCAATTGGCTTTCATTGCTTTGCCGGTTATTCCGCATCTGAAGATCACAGATCGTGGTTTGGTCGATGTCGATAAGTTTGAATTTGTTGGCAACTGAGTGGACTGACTTCACCGTCATAATTGCATTAATCTAATTTGCTAACGCATTGGCAGAAATTGGGTTTTTGATATGCAGTTTTTGAATACTTTCGACTTTTTCCCGTTTCTCGATACGGCAGTGAGTTACACTGCCGCTTTCATTTTTGGTACATTGATCGGAGCTGAGCGTCAGTATCGTCAGCGAACGGCGGGCTTGCGAACCAATGCGCTGGTCGCACTTGGCGCTGCTGCTTTTGTTGATCTGGCAGCGCGTCTTGCAGGCAACGCGGAAGCTTTACGGGTTATCGCCTATGTGGTTTCGGGCGTCGGGTTCCTCGGTGCCGGTGTCATCATGAAAGAGGGCATGAATGTTCGCGGCCTTAACACGGCTGCGACGCTCTGGTGTTCCGCAGCCGTTGGCGCATGTGCTGGCACTGATATGCTGGCCGAAGCAGCTCTTTTGACGGTCTTTGTTCTGCTGGGAAATACGCTGCTTCGCCCGCTGGTCAATCTCATCAATCGCATACCGGTCGATCAACAGGCACTTGAGCAAACTTATGAAGTTCGCGTTATCGCTTCTCACAAAGCGATGGAAGAAATGCGCGAGCTGCTCGTTGAGAAGCTGGAAGAGGCGAAATATCCGGTTGGCGATGTGGAGATTTCTGATCGCAATGCTGAGACGGTCGAAATTCTCGCGACCCTTGTGAGTACGTCGATTGACCCGGAAGAAATTGATGCTGTTACGCAGTTCATGGAAAGGCATCCGGGCGTATTTTATGCCGGTTGGGAAGGCAGTTCGAAAGACTGATTAGCGATCAATCCGTGTCGATAGAATGATCGAAGACATGGTGCGTTCGACGCCTTCGAGCGCACCGATTTTGTCGAGAACAATATCCAATTCCTGAATCGACGGCGCTTCAACCACCACAATCATGTCGAAATGACCGCTGACAGAATGCAATGTACGCACAGCCATGATGCCGCGCAGTGCCGTTTCCACCTTTGGTGCAAACTTCGGTAGCGCCGTTACAAGCACATGCGCGCGCACCAGATCGCGCTCAAATTCTGGAGCGATTCGAACGGTATAGCCTTCAATTACGCCCCGCTTTTCCAGCTTTTCCAGCCTGCTTTGTACGGTCGTGCGTGACACACTGAGCTTCCGTGCGAGGTCGGCAGTGGATGCACGTGCGTTTTCACGTAGCAGTGCGATAAGGGCAAGGTCGGCATTTGTCGTCATAATGCATATTAAGTACGTCATATTGCACAAACAAACAACGTGAAATCGTCAGTTTATACGCTTCTTTTCGCCGAAAAATATGAGATTCTTTGTCTATCGAAATTGCATTACCCAAACAGACCTATAGGGGAATAAACATGAAAGAGATCGTTGTTGTAGGCGCGGGCAAAATTGGCGCGACCATTGCCGATCTTCTGGCTTCGACTGGTGATTATGCTGTAACGGTTATCGATCGTTCGCAGGCACAGCTTGATGCGCTGGACACTGGTGCAGAAGTTAAGACGAAGGCGCTCGACATTGCAGACGCCAAGGCGCTTGAAGCTGTTCTGGCCGGTAAGTTCGCAGTTCTCAGCGCGGCTCCATTCCAGCTCACCACGCTGATCGCAGAAGCTGCAGCCAAGACTGGCGTGCATTACCTTGATCTGACCGAAGACGTTGCAAGCACCAAGCGCGTCATGGAACTGGCGAAGGATGCAAACACTGCATTCATTCCACAGTGCGGTCTGGCTCCAGGCTTTATTTCGATCGTTGCTTACGATCTCGCAAAGCGCTTTGACACACTGGAAAACGTCCGTATGCGCGTTGGCGCTCTGCCAGAATTCCCATCGAATGCTCTTAACTACAATCTCACATGGAGCACCGACGGCCTGATCAACGAATATATCGAACCATGTGAAGCTATCGTCAACGGCCAGCTGACCAAGGTTCCGGCTCTTGAAGAGCGCGAAGAGTTCTCGCTCGACGGCGTAACCTACGAGGCTTTCAACACTTCGGGTGGTCTAGGCACGCTTTGTGATACGCTTGAAGGCAAGGTCCGCACGCTTAACTACCGCACGATCCGTTACCCAGGTCACGTAGCGCTTATGAAGGCGCTGCTGAACGATCTTGGCCTGCGTCATCGTCGTGAAGTGCTCAAGGACATTTTTGAGAATGCTCTGCCAAGCACATTGCAGGACGTTATCGTGATCTTCGTTACTGTTTCGGGAATGAAGAACGGCCGTCTGGTTCAGGAAACCTATGCGAACAAGGTTTACGCCAATCAGGTTGGCAAGATCGTTCGCTCTGGCATCCAGATCACAACTGCTTCGGCAATCTGTGCTGTGCTCGATATGCTTGCTAAGGGTGAAATTGCGCAGAAGGGCTTTGTTCGTCAGGAAGACATCACGCTTGATGCATTCCTCGCAAACCGCTTCGGCAAAGCCTATGCTCAGGAAGATCACGCAACGCGTCTTGTTGCCTGAAAGCACCGTTAAGGCCATATCAAGACCCGTTGCGTTTTACACGCAGCGGGTCATTTTGCGTTTGAATATGACCAAAGTTGCAATTGAATTTGTTCGGCTTTGCGGGCAATCCGGACTGAGAAATCAAATGGCCCGAAACTAAAAGTGGAATAGGGAAGCGATGTTTAAAACAATTTTGCTGGCCGGTCTGGCCTCCGTTGTTCTAGCCATGCCTGTGCAGGCAAAGGAATGGAAAGAAATTCGTATTGCCAGTGAGGGCGCCTATCCGCCTTTCAACTACATGTCGCCTGACGGCAAGCTGATTGGCTTTGACATCGATATTGCCAATGCGCTTTGCGAAGCAATGGAAGCCAAGTGTGAAATCGTCGCCAATGATTGGGACGGCATGATTCCGGGTCTTCAGGCCAACAAGTTCGATGCCGTTATTGCCTCGATGGCGATTACGCCAGAGCGCGAAAAGCAGGTTGCTTTCTCCGAACGCTATTACACAACGCCACTGGCCGTTGTGGTTCCGAAAGACACCGACATTACCTCGCTTGAACCGTCAGCATTTGACGGCAAGACAGTCGGGGCTCAGGCTGGCACGACACAGGGCAATTATGCCGATGATGTCTATGGCAAGGCCGGCGCGGATGTGAAGCTTTACCCAACTGCCGACGAAGCCAATGCCGATCTTGAGAACGGCCGTATCGATGCGATTGCGGCTGATAAGTTTTTGGCTGCAGATTGGTTGAAAAAGCAGGGCGCTGATTGCTGCAAGTTCCTTGGCGATATTCCGGGCTCGGAAACCAAGATTTCGGTCGCTCTGCGTCAAGGCGACGATGATCTGCGTGAACAGTTCAATGCGGCGATTAAAAAGATCCGTGACAACGGTACTTACGAGACGATCCGGCAGAAATATTTCGACTTCGATATTTATTGATAGAATTTATGAGCGTCGCCAAATGTTTAACTTGAAACTGGCGGCGCTCAGTGCTTCATTCGATCCATAATATTGTGGGCGGGAAACCTGCAAAACAGAACCATAACAACGGTCAAGGGGAATATTATGTTGAAATCTATCCTGTTCGCAGGCTTTGCTTCCATTATAGCCGCACTTCCAGCGCAGGCTAAGGAATGGAAGGAGATCAAGATTGCAACGGAAGGTGCTTATCCGCCATTCAACTTCGTTGCAGCTGATGGAACATTGCAAGGGCTGGACGTTGAGATTGCCAATGCGCTTTGCAAGGCGATGGATGCGAAATGCACGATTGTCGCTAATGACTGGGACGGCATGATTCCGGGCCTCCAGACCAACAAGTTTGATGCTGTTATTGCATCAATGAGTGTGACGGAAGAGCGCCAGAAGCAGGTTTCCTTCACCGACAAATATTATTCCACACCGCTTTCCGTGGCAGTTCCAAAAGATAGCACGATCACGTCGCTTGATGCAGAAGCTTTCAAGGGGAAGAGCATCGGCGCACAGGGATCGACCACGCAGGGCACTTATGCCGAAGACGTTTATGGCAAAGCTGGTGCGGACGTTAAACTCTATCCGACTGCTGATGAAGCCAATGCCGATCTTAAAAGCGGTCGCCTTGATGCAGTGATTTCGGATAAGTTTCCGATTTCTGACTGGATCAAGGCTGATGGCGCGGATTGCTGCAAGCTGATTGGGGATGTGCCCGGTACGCAGACAGACACGGCTATTGCGGTGCGTCAGGGTGACAATGATCTGCGCGAGCAGTTCAATGTGGCCATCAAGAAAATTCGCGACGACGGCACCTATGCAACGATCGTGAAGAAATATTTCGACTTTGATATTTATTGATCGAAGATAAGTGACTTGTAAAAGTTACGCTAGTTTGATGTATGAATGCGCGCACTGACAAACAGTCGGTGCGCGCTTTCATTTCATGCAATGGGTTGGGGATACCATGCTGCAACAAGATGTCATCGTTCTGGGCGCAGGTATCGTCGGTGTTTCGGCAGCACTTCATTTGCAAGCGCGAGGCCGTTCAGTCACGCTGATTGATCGTGGTGAGCCGGGACAAGGCACAAGCTTTGGAAATGCAGGGCTTATTGAGCGCTCCAGCGTTATTCCTTATTCGTTTCCGCAAGGATTTGGCACGCTGCTGCGTTATGGCATGAACCGCCGTTCCGATGTGCGCTACGATCCGTTGTATGTGTCACGCATTGCGCGCTGGCTGTTCCAATATTGGCGTGAATCATCACCAGAGCGCCTCAAGATAGCAACCGATGCGATGTTGCCACTGGTTGAAGCGAGCGTGCGTGAGCATGATGCGCTGATTACACAGGCGGGTTGTGAACGGCTCGTGCGCTCGCAAGGCTGGATCGAAGTTTTCCGCAGTGAGATTGCTTTTCAGGCGGCAGTTCAGCGTTTGCCGCAGTTGCAACGCTTTAATCTGGCCTATGATGTTCTTGATGCACCGGCGCTGAAACAGCGCGAAACAACGTTGGGTGATGTTGCAGGTGGTATCCATTGGCTTGATCCCAAAACCATCGTCAATCCGGGCGGTTTGGTTCAGGCCTATGCGGATTTGTTTCGATCAAATGGTGGCCGGTTTGTTCATGGCGATGCGGCAACACTTTCGGAAAGCACGAATGGGTGGCAAGTAACGACCGAGGAAGGTCCCACTTTTGCGCGTGAAGTGGTAGTAGCTCTTGGTCCGCAATCGGGCCTGATTTTCCAGAAATTTGGTTATGCAATTCCGCTTGGTATTAAGCGTGGTCATCATATGCATTTTGAGATGCAGGACGGCGAGCGGCTTGGTCATACCGTGGTTGATGAAGAGGCGGGCTATGTGCTTGCGCCTATGGTGCAGGGCGTTCGTCTTTCGACAGGCATCGAATTTGCTTCGCCTGATGCTCCGGCTAATTTCATTCAACTCAAACGTGCTGAGAAGGTTGCGCGCCGCCTTCTGCCGCAGCTCGGTGCGCCTGTCGAAACAAAGCCGTGGCTTGGCTTGCGGCCATGTCTGCCAGATATGCGTCCGGTGATTGGTCCTGCGCCGCGCCATAAGGGTCTCTGGTTTGATTTTGGACATGCGCATCATGGTTTGACGCTTGGTCCGGCAACTGGGCGTCTTTTGGCTGAGATGATGACAGGCGAGAAAACATTTACTGATCCAGCGCCTTATTCAGCAAATCGGTTTCTATAATCATCTTCAATTTTTAAGGAGCGGTCTTGTCAGGTGTGACAAAGCGGGGTTATCAATTGTCCCCCATCACATCCGCGCTCTGCGGGCAAATCGATCCGGAAAAATCTCGTGAAAATGAAACCTTTGGGCCGCACAGGCCTTAATGTTACTGATATCTGCCTCGGCACCATGACTTGGGGCGTTCAGAATACTGAAAACGACGCGCATGAGCAGCTTGATTTTGCTGTCGATGCGGGTGTCAATTTTATCGATACTGCTGAAGGCTATGCCATTCCGATGAGCCCGGAAAGCTACGGCAAGACGGAAAACTACATCGGTAGCTGGTTCAAAAAGTCAGGCAAACGTGATCGCGTTATCCTTGCCAGCAAAATTGCAGGTGGTGGCCGGCAGGAATGGATTCGCGGCGGCGCGAAGCCGAGCCGTGCCAGTGTCGCTGAAGCCGTTAATGACAGCCTGAAGCGTTTGCAGACTGACTATATCGACCTTTATCAGATCCATTGGCCATCCCGCCCGCATTATCACTTTGGTCAGGGCTGGGATTTCAATCCATCCAATGTTGATCCGAAAGCCGAACGTGAACAAATCCATGATGTTCTGCTTGGTCTTGAAGATGCGGTGCGTGCAGGCAAAATCCGTCACGTTGGCCTTTCCAACGAAACGGCTTGGGGCACGATGCAGTGGCTCAAGATTGCTGAACAACATAATCTGCCGCGTATGGCATCGATCCAGAATGAGTATGGTCTTTTGCAGCGTGAATTTGATCACGACATGGCAGAAGTATCGCTTTTCGAAGATGTTGGTTTGCTTGCGTATTCCACGCTTGCAGCAGGTGTGCTGACTGGCAAGTACCTTGACGGAAAAGTCCCTGAAGGTTCACGCGCATCTGTGATGGATGGCGGCATGTGGCGGGATAACTCTTATTCTGAGCCGGCAATCCGCGCTTATATCGATGTTGCTAAAAAGCATGGTCTTGATATTGCACAGATGGCAATTGCCTTCTCTGTATCACGGCCATTTATGGCGTCCGTGATTATTGGCGCAACATCTGTTGAGCAGCTCAAGATTGACATTGCTTCGAGTGAACTAACACTTTCAGATGACGTTCTGGCAGACATCGAAAAAGTCTATCGCTCTTACCCGCGCCCTCTTTGATGATTAAGAGCCAGCCGCATATTATATGTGCGGCTGGCTTAGCCTTTTAGATAAACCTCGTGTTTGACATGCCATTGATCGATTGGCGTATCACTAGAGGAGCTTACGATTACAAGCCGGTCGAACCGAAGCTTTCGACCGGACAGCTCTTTTTTAAGCCGATCGATTTCCATTTGTTTGAGGGTTGTTTCCTCAACGCCATAAGCCAGCGAGACATGCGGCATAAAGCTCTGCAAGCTGGCTTCGCTGGAGATTTCAAGAGAATCCTGCTTCAGGCGCATTAGTGCATGTGCTTTTTCAAGTGCAGCATAGAGAGAGCGAAAATAAGCGTCGCTTCCCGTGACGTCTTCGATCAGTAGTTCAAGCGGTTTGCGGGTTATTGCGAGACTCAACACTTGTGGCAGAAGGTCTTCTGCTGACCGCTTCATATCTGGCACCAGCGTTGCATGCGGCTCAAATATCGGCGAATTAAAGCGTCCACCCAAATCACTGACGATGCTATCAAGAAAAATAAGATCGTCATGAGCAGGCCGCAGCCAGATAGAATGATCGGACATTCAGAACTTGCTTCCGTTCGTTGGGTTCTCAGTTTTTAGTGGGCGAACGCTTCCACGCAAAATTAAGGGCGTGTCGATCATCACCATCTGCGGTGGTGCATTGGGCGCGCTTTGCCGCTCATCGAGCATTCGGATAATTTCCGCGGAGAGACGCTCGGCATTCTGATCAAATGTTGTGAGGCGGTAAGCACCCCAGCGCGCTTCGGTGACATTATCAAAGCCGATGACGGACAGATCGTCAGGTATCGAGAGATTGAAGACATCGCGCGCGCAATCGATCAGCCCAAAAGCCATCAGATCATTGACGCAGAACACCGCTTCAACACGATCCCGCTCGCTCAGCAAAAGAGAAGCAGCAGCAAAGCCGCCATCATAGTCCGTGAGTTCGCCACGTTGTACGCTGACATCAAGGCCAAAGCTTTTGGCCCGCGCTATATAGGCCTCTTCGCGTTCCAATAGATTGGGACTGCGCACATTCGACGTCACAAGTCCCAGCCGTTTCATGCCGCGAGCGGCAAAAACATCGACCGCTGTTTCGGCTGCCTGTTTATTGTTGATGCGAATGTGGTCTGGACCGTCTTCGTTACGTCCGACGACGATCAGAGTTTGCCCGTTGCGCTGTGCCAGTTCAACGAAGGAAGATGAAGGCATACCAGAGAGAACGACAGTTGCTTCGGCTCGATAGCGCAGCAAAGTCTGGTGTGCAGCAGAGAGGTTTTCACCATGTTGTCCGGTCGGGATAAGAACGGGAACGCTACCACGTGCCGTTAAACGGCGAGACAGAGCAGCGATCTGCCGCGAGCGGAAGGGGCTTGCTGGATCTGCTGCGATCATGCCGACAATGCGGCTACGGTTGGCAAGCAATCCCCGTGCAAGGTCGTTGACCTGATAGCCGAGCTTTTCCGCTGCTTTCAGCACTTTTTCGCGAGTATTGGGCGAAACGCTTGCGCCGGGAGTGAACGTGCGCGAAACCGCCGAGCGAGATACGCCAGCCTCTACAGCAACTTCGTGCGCACTGATAAAGCGCGGTTGGTTTTCGGGAAGCTCTTCCTGAAAACGATCTTTGTCGGCCATAATTATCGACCCACTTTCGAGAGGACGTCTGCACGCAAGAAGCGCTCGACAACAAACATGAACACAATGGACGGCACCAGCAGGATCAATGCACTGATCGACGCGATCTGATAGTTGCCACCTGAGCTTGCTGTATAGAGCATCAGCGGCAATGTTGTAATGTCAGGTGCGCCCACAAAATAGGTGCCGGTAAATTCATCCAGTGATTCAAGGAACACAAAGATTGCGCTTGCAAGCAGGCCCGGTGCTGCGATTGGCAATGTGATGTGGATGAAGGTCTTAATGGCAGAAGCGCCCATAGAGCGTGCGGCCTCTTCCAGTTCGCGATCAATCGCGGAGAAAGCGGCTGTTGCGATCCACACTGCATAGACCAGACCATGTGTTACATGCACCAAAACAACGCCCGTAATCGTGCCGTTCAAACGTAGTGAATAGAACATCTGCGCGATATTGACGTAGATTGGGAGGTTCGGAAATGCCTGCGGGATAAGCAGGATAAGCAACACCAGCCCACGAAATGGCAGTTTCAGGCGTGCCAGTGCATAGCCAGCAGGAATGGCAAGGCCGAGCGAAACAACCACCGTCAGGCTTGCGATGATAACGCTTGTGGCAAGCGAAGACAGCGCGTTTCCACGCGGTGAAAATACATTCGCCCAGAAAGAAAAACCATATTGAATGGGCAGCGTATGCGGGAAATACCAGCGTTCAGCCACAGCCCAGAGAAGAAGGTTCGCCAGTGGTCCAAAGATTGCAAACGCCAGCAAACCAAGCACGATGCCGCGCGGTATCCAGCGCCAGTCAAAGATGTTGCTCATTAGCCATGCTCCTTCATGGTTTGGCGCAGATAAACCCATGCAACCAGACTGGTCATCAGGAGCGAGATCGTGCCAAGCGCATTGGCAACGCCGTAATCGCCATAGGCATTGATGCGGAACGCCATATTTGCGGTGATCATGGTTGGCGATTGGGCATTTATCATCAGCGGCACAGAAAGCACTGACATCATTGTGACGAAGCTCAGTATCAGACCAACAAGCAACGTCGGACGTACTTGTGGAAGCACGATTTCAATGAGGATGCGCAGCCGCCCAGCACCAAGATTGCGTGCTGATTCAATCGTGCTGCGATCAATCGATGCCATTGCGCCAGCAAGCAATAACGTAACGAACGGGGTCTGTTTCCAGACAAACGCAATGACAATGCCGCGCCAGTCGAGAAAGCTCATCGCTTGAAGGGGTGTGAGAACACCGCTCTCGATCAAAAGGCTATTCATAAGGCCGTTTTTTGCAAGAAAAGTGCGCAATATCTGGCCAACAACAATGAAAGGAATGAACAGCGGCCAACGATAAAGCCAGCGAAGCACAGTGACTGCGCGCTGATTAGACCCGAGTGTCAGATAGCCACCGATCGCGATTGCGAACAGCGCAATGAGTGCTGAGGAAAGTGTGACGATTACAAGCGTGAATAGCATGTCGCTGGAATAAAGCTCGAAAGCTTTGGTGAAATTGCCGAAGCCCCAATCTTCGCCAACGTGAAATGCACCAGTTATCGCGCCAAACAGCGGCACGATGAACAGAAACAACACGATTGCCAGTGCGGGTGCGACCAGCAGAAAACCCGTCATTCTCTGCGACATAGATATTCCTTAATTCAGGTGAGGGGACCGGGTGCGCGCTGACGCACCCGGCTTAATCCTATGTTAGTTGCCGACCTGACGCTCGTAAGCTTCCAGGATCGCCTTGTTGTATGGAGCGATAGGGAAAGGCTTGCCGTAGTTGGCTAGTTCTTCTGGTGAAATATCGGTGAAGAGCTTGTTCCACGTATCAGCATTGAGTTCTGCCTTGACGTGGTCGGCATCGATGCCCGGATACCAGTTGAAGCGTTCTACGATGCCTTCAGCCTGAACTTTTGGGCTGGTTGCAAGCGCTACAAACTTCTCAGCGAGTTCCTTATTGGCGCTCTTTTCAGGAATGACATAATGCATCGGCTGGCCAGGCATGCCCGGCGAAGGCAGAATGAGCTTCATTTCTGGTGGGAGCTGGCCGTTAGCCTTCCAAGAATAGAACATATCAACCCAGACCGGGCCCATGGCGATTTCGCCACGGCTTAGCATGTCGAGTGTTCCAGCATTGCCCGGCGTCAAAGTTGCATTGGTGGTGAAATCCTTGAGCGAGGCGAAAGCCTTGTCCCAACTCTTCGCTTCACCTTCTTCAAACGGGCCTTTCATCAGCTTTTCGGAATCGCCGCCGTAAGCATAGATCCAGCCCATAACGAAGCTCACACCTGATGCGCCGCCCTTGATGCCGTTATAGCCGAACTGCTTCGGATTTTCCTTGGCCCACGTGACCAGCTCGTCATAGCTCTTTGGCGGGTTGGCAACGAGAGCCGGGTTGTAGGCAAGTGCCGTCTGGCTGTTGAACATTGGCATAACATAGCCGTCAACATTGGTGCCGAGCGCCATTTTGGCATTGTCTCGGGTTACCAGCTTGCCGCTGTCGATCTTGCCACGATAGTTTTCAAGAAACTTCTTTTCGACCATTGGGCCAGCGAATTTCTCATGAACGACTGCAACGTCAGCGTCCCACTTATCTACGCCAGCTTTGGACTGTGCTTCGAAGCGTTCGAGAATCTTCTGTGAACCAGCATCGCCCGGACCTGTGCCGACAACACGAACCGTTGTGCCCGGATTTTCTTTTTCGAACAATGGACCGAGATATTCGTTTACATAATCGACCATGTTTTGATCGCCAGCGGTTAGAACGGTCAGTTCTTGCGCTGCCGCTGGTGACGCCGTGAGGCCAAGAATGAGAGCTGTTTTAAGGATCGTTTTCATCGAATAAATCCTGCATTTTATCCGCTTAGCGGAAGGTTTCGCCGGTTAAATGTTGTGTATCAGTTGATGCGTGATCGGGAATTTTTGAGCGGTTGCGGGCGTTTTACGGCCCGCAATTCTGTGTTGATCTGGTATGACAGCTACGAATGGCTTGTATTCAAATGCACAGGTGTGCATCAAAATATGAGGCCATTTTTATTGGTCAGATCACTTGTCGAACAGGAAAAGTGACTGCTCTGGAATGCGTATTTCAACCTGAGATCCGGGCTGGTGGCTTTCGTGCGTATCGACCAAGAGATGTTTGCCGCCGACATTCACCATGTGACGCCAAAGACCGCCGGGATAGCTGGTTTGATCGACTGTTCCTGTCAGAATGAGTTCAGGTGTCGTGCCAGAATTGGGTGATCCAGGATTGGTCAGTTTGGCAGCTTCGCTACGAAAGCGGGCAGTGGCGATACCGTCTGAAAGATTGCGACGACCGGCTGGTATCGTGCTTGCTTTGTTGTGCGGTCCGGCTGCAATTTCAATTCGATCAGCCGTGACGCTTATTGGCAATTCAACGTTGTTTTCAGCACCCATAAATGCCGCAACAAAATCAGATGCTGGATGATTATAGACTTCTTCAGGTGCTCCCGCCTGAGCAACTTCACCATTGTTGAGGATCACGATGCGATCAGCCATGACCATGGCTTCTTCTCGGTCATGGGTCACATGCACAGCAGTGATACCCAAGCGGCGCTGCAACGCACTGATTTCGTGACGAACGGACAAGCGAATGCGTGCATCAAGATTGGATAGCGGTTCATCCAGCAGCAATATATCCGGTTCAATTGCAAGCGCACGTCCAAGGGCGACGCGCTGGCGCTGGCCACCGGACAGGGCGGTTGGCTTACGATCAAGCAGTGCATCAAGCCCTAGAAGGCGAGCAACTTCCTGAGTTTTGCTGCGGATTGTATCTTTCGCTGTGCCGCGAATGCGCAGTCCGTATCCGATGTTTTGCGCGACTGTCATATGTGGCCAGAGCGCATAGGACTGGAACACCAAGGCCATGCCGCGCTTATCAGGTGGCAGGCGAGTGACATCTTTACCGCCGACGCGGATTGCGCCTTCGCTTGGTGTATTAAAGCCGGCAATTGCACGCAGCAAAGTGGTCTTGCCACAGCCCGATGATCCGAGCAGTGCGACGAACTCACCCTTCTTGACCGAAAGGTCTACACCTTTAAGAATCTCATTGTTGCCATAGCGAACGCGCGCATCCGCTACCTCCAAAAACGCAGGCATTTGCGTATCCTCCCCAGGATCGACGGCCGGTTTTATTTTTTCTGCACAGCCGTGCAATTGGGATTGAAGCATTTTTATTTTACCTCGACAAGCAACAATTTTAATGCGCTGAAAATTCGGGAGCAGTTTTTATGTGCTGCCTGTTGACGTCGTTATCTATCGAGGATTTATAACAGCCATATGACTGATGCTGCGCAGCTGTGCAAAAACGTGGACAGCTTTGCAAAGCTGCCCACGCTGCACGCAAGCTGATCCGACACGAAAGGACAGCTTACTTGGTAAATTAATCAAGCACTTTCAGTCTCATGCAGTGCTTCTGCTTTTGCTGTGCGCCATGATGAAAACAGAAAGGCAGCGATGAAGATCGCTGTCATGAGCAGAACGATTGTTGGTGCTGGTGCACTGTCGATGAAGAATGACAGATAAACGCCCATGAACGACGAGAACACCGCAACAATAACAGCAACAATCATCATGCTGCTGAACCGGCGCGTGAGCAGGAATGCAATTGCTCCCGGCGCGATCAGCATGGCGATTGCGAGGATGATTCCAACGGCTTTCAGCACACCGACAATGGTGAGCGAAATCAGGCAGAGCAATCCATAATGCAGAAGTCGTACCGGCAAACCAACTGCACGTGCTTGCGCCGGATCAAATGCATGAAGCAGAAAGTCGCGCCATTTGACTATCAAAATACCGGCAGTCAGAGCAGCTATAATTGCGGTCTCGATAAGATCGCCCGTGTTGATGCCCAGAATGTCTCCAAATAGGATGTGATCAAGGTGAACTTCTGCACGCACAGAAACATAAAGCACAAGCCCTAGCCCAAACATGCCTGAGAAGACTATTCCCATGACGGTATCTTGTTTGATACGGCTGTTTTCTTTGAGGAATCCGGTCGCAAGTGCGCAGACCATACCTGCAATAAACGCGCCGATGCCAAAGGGCAGACCGACCATATAGGCGATGACGACACCCGGCAGCACTGCATGGCTGATAGCATCGCCCATTAGCGACCAACCCTTGAGCACCAGAAAACAGGAGAGCAGGGCAGTTGGAATGGCGATAAGCACCGAAGCAATCAGCGCATAGACCATGAAATCAAATTGAAATGGCATCAAAAGCATTTCAGGAAAGCTCATAGCTCAACCTCCTGCAACGCTTTGGATGCGCGCCTGCGTGCTGCGAGCATGCCATGCTTGGGTGCTAGAAAAAATACAGTGAGAAACACCAGCGTCTGCAACACAACAATGATGCCGCCTGTGGCACCGTCCATGAAGTAGCTGATGTATGCACCGATGAAACTTGTTAGCGCGCCAATGAGTACAGCAATCCACAAAAGCCGTGAAAAGCGGTCTGTCAGCAGGTAGGCGGTTGCACCCGGCGTTACGACCATGCAGATGACGAGAAACGCACCTACGGTCTGCATTGCAGCAACTGTCGAAGCTGAAAGCAGTGTGAAGAACATGATTTTCAGCGCTGTTGGTTTCAGCCCAATGGACCGTGCATGGCTTTCATCAAAAAACACCACCATCAAGTCTTTCCATTTCAGCAAAAGCAGAGCGAGCGACACAAAGCCAATGATGGCCAATTGCAGAATATCGCCGGGCGTGATCGCCAGAATGTTGCCCAGCACGATTGTCTGAATGCTGATTGAGGTTGGCCGCAGCGAAATCATGAACAGACCAAGGCCGAAGAAGGCCGTGAAGATCAGCCCGATAATAGCATCTTCTTTGAGCTTCGTGCGCTGATTGAGAAACAGCATAGCAGCCGCAGCCAAGCCACCCGAGAAGAAAGCGCCGATAGAAAAGGGCAGGCCCAGCATATAGGCACCGGCAACTCCCGGTACGATGGAGTGGGAGAGGGCGTCACCAATGAGCGACCAACCCTTAAGCATCAGATAGGCTGACAGAAATGCACAAACTCCACCGACGAGGGCGGAAACCCACATGGCATTGAGCATATATCCATAAGAAAACGGTTCGAGCAGCACGGACATTAATTCTGTCCTTCCTGTTTATGCTCATAAAGCACAAATGGGCGCTCATCGTCTGTTATCACGCCAATAGCTGATCGATTATGACTGGTCTTTTCATCAAGAATGAGGTGGCGCAGGACGCCTCCGAAAGCCTTTTCGAGGTTCGCTTGCGTGAAAATCTCTTCTGTAGGGCCATAGGCAAGCACGGTATTCTTTACGAGAACCGTGCGGTCGCAGAACTCTGGTACGCTGCCAAGATTATGTGTCGAAACCAACATCACCCGACCTTCATCGCGAAGGCCGCGCAGAAGGGTTACAATTGCTTCCTCGGTCTTAACATCCACCCCGGTAAAAGGTTCATCAAGGAGGATGACTTGGGCATCCTGAGCCAATGCGCGAGCGAGAAATACACGTTTCTTCTGCCCGCCAGAGAGTTCGCCGATCTGCCGTTTGCGAAAATCGAGCATGTTGACGCGGCTCAAAGATTTTTCAACCGCTTCGTGATCGGCGCGACGTGCAATGCGCATCATGCCCATATGCCCGTAGCGCCCCATCATTACGACATCTTCGACCAGAACAGGGAAATTCCAGTCAACCTCTTCGCTTTGCGGAACATAAGCGACCAAGTTTTTTTTCAATGCCTGCTTAACAGGTTGGCCGAGAATCAAAATGTCGCCCTTCGCAAGGCGAACAAAGCCCATAATGGCTTTAAAAATGGTCGATTTTCCAGATCCGTTTACACCTACAAGCGCAGTGATCGTCCCGGTTGGTATTTCAAAACTCGCATTGCGCAAGGCCGTGTGACCATTGCGATATGTGACAGTCGCATTTTTCACGCTCAAGCCCTGAGCCGCGCTTTGATTAAGCGCGGCCTGTTCCTCAATGTGATGGTTTATTGGAACATTCATTGTTTGAGGCCTTTGGCGATCGTGTCCGAAGTGACTTTCAGAAGATCAATATAAGTTGGAACTGGGCCGTCCGCTTCAGAAAGTGAATCGACATAGAGGACGCCACCATATTTCGCGCCAGTTTCCCTCGCGACCTGTTCAGCAGGGGCGGCGGAAACCGTACTTTCCGAGAAAACGGCAGTGATGTTATTGGCGCGAACAGCATCAATCACTTTGCGTACTTGCTGCGGAGTACCCTGTTGGTCGGCATTGATCGGCCAGAGATAAAGCTCTTTCAGGTCGAAATCGCGGGCGAGGTAGGAGAATGCGCCTTCACTCGTCACAAGCCAGCGTTTGTCGGTCGGAATCGTTGTGAACTCGGCTTTGATTGGATCAATGGTCGCAGTGATTTCGGCTTTGTATTTTTCGGCGTTGGCTTTGTAGGTGTCAGCATTGTCCGGGTCATATTTCACGAACGCATCGCGGATATTGTCGACGTAAATGAGTGCAGAGGTCGGGGACATCCACGCATGGGGATTGGGTTTGCCGCTGTAAGGGCCTTCCGTGATACCCATCGGCACAACGCCATCGCTCACCACCACACTTGGAACCTTCTTGAGGCGTGAGAAGAATTTTTCAAACCAGAGCTCAAGGTTGAGTCCATTCCAAAGGATGAGGTCCGCACCCTGCGCTTTGATGAGGTCGCCGGGGGTTGGTTGATATTCGTGGATCTCAGCACCAGGCTTCGTGATCGATTCAACCGTCGCGGCATCGCCAGCAACATTCCGAGCTATATCAGCAATGACCGTGAAGGTCGTAACGGCTTTGAATTTATCCGCCGCCAACGCGGCCCCCGATGTGAAAAGCAAACCTAAGCTGATGGATATTATAGAAAAAAAGCTGCGGTTTAAGCGACGGTTCATTGCCTTCTCCTCGGGGAATTTGCCAAGCCTGCAAATGGTTGATCGTATATTGCGCACGATAGTTATGGTTTTGACTCGGTCTTTTTCCTTAATGCGAATAACTATCATTTGCATAAAGTACGAATAGACTAATTTCAATCGCTTTTGCAAATCATTTGCAATAATTTTGCAAAAAAATAATTGGGAACGTGTGATGGCAGTTCGGTCGAACTATCAAATGCTATGCTGGATTGATGCAGCGCTACGGGCAAAACTCGTATGTTTTAGGAGGGCACGTCAGAAGCTCTCAAATGAACTGCCCCTGTAAATGGAATGCTTAATCATACTCTCAGGATCGACTTAGTCAAAATTGTATAATATCAATTAGGCATCGAACTATGACGAATTAATCCCTGATTCAGGGTAGTTAGGTAATCTCATTCACCCAAAATGTTATGGATTTCTTCTGAAAAAAATGAAGATTTCTCTTCGTTTGCTTGATTAAGCGTTTGTCCGTGACGCCTCAATATAAGGAGGCGTTCAGGAGCAAAAGGCACAAATGCGG
The DNA here is from genome assembly GCF_049199085.1 of Ochrobactrum sp. EDr1-4. Classification (NCBI taxonomy): domain Bacteria; kingdom Pseudomonadati; phylum Pseudomonadota; class Alphaproteobacteria; order Hyphomicrobiales; family Brucellaceae; genus Ochrobactrum; species Ochrobactrum sp. EDr1-4. The sequence goes on along the minus strand of NZ_JBLZOF010000004.1, from coordinate 116,958 downwards.
GATAGCGTTCTATAAAACGGTATGGAGGTTATCCGAAGCCAAGCGATACCGAGCTTTTAGAGAAGCGATAATATCCTCCCGGTAAGCAGCAACAAGCATTGTCAGACTTCGGACCCCGATATTTAACTTGCTGGACGTGGTGGCAGGCCCGCATGTGATCGCATTTTTTGATAAAGATCAGCGGCAATTGGTTCATAGTTTTCATCGAAGTGATGGCCACCAGCGAGTTTCATGAGATCTGCGCCTTTAAGTTCTGGTGCGGTGCAAGCTGTATCGTCTTCTTCCTCACCATAGACACAGACAACACGATCAAGCGGGATGGTTGAGATAGCCGGTACAACATCTTTGTCGCCATCCATTCCAAGCCAGCCTTCGATTGAGACCTGAAACGTCGTCGTTGTTTCGACGCCCAATAGGCCAATCATCTTCGTGCGGTCCTGGATGGTTGGGTCAAGATATTTCCAGGCGAAGGGGAATGTATCCGCACCGAACGAGTAGCCCAAAACTGTGACCGGTAGTTTGTTTGTCGGATCAGCTTTCTGGATCATTGCGGTTGTATCACGCGCAATTTCTTCGGGCGTTCGTTCTGACCAGAAGTAGCGGAGTGAATCGACGCCGATGACGTGAACGCCATTCGCTTGCAGCCATTCGCCAATGGATTTGTCGAGATCGCGCCAGCCGCCATCACCTGAGTAAAATACTGCGACCATTTCAGCTTTTCCGCCTTTAGCTGGCAGGTCAACGATGGGCAAGGCTTCGTTTTTGGCATCCTGATCAGCCATGGCAACCACATTGTCGACCGCCATCTTCATACGAGAGGCGAAATCTGGCCCGGATTGCAACACGGCTACTTTCTTCTGTCGTGCCTCCAACGGATTGTTGACCGGCGAGCCTGTTGGGCCAATTACAAGTGTGGATGCAGGCATTTTCGCATCATATTCATAGGTGAAGCCACCGCCCGGTGCTTTGACGGCTTCAGCTTCTTCTGTGCAAGAGGGCAGCCGAGTTTTTGCAGGGGTTGGGTCGAGAGCAATTGCCCCAGCAATCGTTGCATCTGGAGAGTCGGATGCAGCGGCATAAGCGATTGTAGCGCCTTGTCCAATGCCGGTTACGACTGGATGGAAATAAACATCCAGATCCAGTCCGCGGAGGGCCTCTTTGGCAATGGCTTCAAAGTCTGAGTCGAGATAATTGCACTCGCCGTCTTCCTTATCGAGCGCAGCCCGCCACGGGCCAAGTTCTACCGGAAGCACGATGATGTTGCGTGCAAGCATTGCATCCATATAGCTGCGTTCATTATCACCGATGCCGTTTTCGTCGCTCAGCAAAATGGAAAGTCCAACCGGATCGCCTTTCGGCATATAGACCGGAATGTTTGAAAGTCGCTCGGCACTGGCATGGATTACCGGCTCGTCAGCATTGAAAAACTGTGCCCAATGACGAGCTATCTTGCCTGAATGCATCGCAGCATAAGCACCGGCTGCACCAAGCAGCGCCAATCCGAAGACTGTCAAAAGAATGCGTCGCTTCTTCATTTGCGAATAAACTCCAGAGGGCTGCCGTTAATCAGGGTTGTTGCATCGATAAGCGCACGCGGTGTCTCAAGTCCGCCGGGACAGACCATATAATGTGGTGTCCAGACGGGACCGAATTTTTCCTTGAAGGCTTTCAAGCCATCAAAGTGATAAAGATCAGCGCCGCGCCGGTAGATGAAAGAGCCGAAGCGGTTCCACCGTGAAGCCAGTCTGCTGCGGTTTAGGCCCGAGAGTGGTGCAGCACCCAGATTAAACCATTTGTAGCCCTGATCTTTGCTATACATGAGCAGTTTGGCAAAAAGTGCGTCCATCAGCAACTTATGCACGTTCGGCATGTAACGCATGAGATCGACGGTGATTTCGTATTTGTCGGCTCCGCGCCAAAGATTGGCAAAGGCGACAATTTCACCGTCTTTTTTGATAACGGCAACATCGAAACGCTGCATATAATCATCGTCGAAATAGCCTAGCGAGAAACCTTTTTCGCTGCCAGACTTATGGTCCAGCCATGCGTCAGAGATTTCGCGCAGGCGTGGCACAAGTGGCGGTACATCTTTTACGTCGATGACTTCAAAAGTCAGGCCGTCCTTTTCAACCTTACGATCCGCATAACGGAAAGGTTGCCTGCGTGGACCTTCCAGAGAAAAGTCTGCAAGGTTCACACGTGCAACTTCGCCAAGCTTCAGGGCGACAAGCCCCATATCAAGAAATAGCGGTAGGCTTTGCGGACCAACTCCGTAAAACACTGTGCGAAGCGCCATTTTGTCGGCAAGACTATGGAATGCCCATGCGAGGTCTTTGCCGCTTTGCGCTGTGCCTATCGGTTCGCCCAAGGCAATCAGACTTCCACCGGATTGTGCATACATGATGAAGGCGCTGTCATCTGGTGCCAACAAAAATTGCTTGTCACCCAACATAGCGAGTGCCGCATCGGTGTGCGGGCATTGCGCAACGAGCGTTGGAACGGCGTCGGGGATTGAATAATCGCGTTTGCGCTTACGTTGGCTATGACGGTTGATGATGGAGTGCAGACCAAATGCTGCGACAACCGCGAAGACCAGAACCGTTGCGCGCAAAAAGCGCGGCGCGTTATCGTTCCACGCGAAATCCCACCATAGATTGTTGGAATATTCGACATGGCGATAAACAAAAAAGCCGAGCCATGTCGAGACGATCACTGTCGTTCCGACCGAGGCAACCCAACTCCAGCTCAGTTCAAAGGGACCGGAAATCGGACGCCGATAGAAGGAATCCCGGAACCCCCATAGAGCAAGTGCGAAGACACAAAGAATGCTTGCTTCTTCCCAGTCGAGACCTTTTGCAATTGAGAAAACGGCACCAAACAGCAGAAGGACGATGGCCGCAATCCATGCGCGCTCCAGCCGTTTGAACAAGCCACGCGCGACGATGAGCAGAGCGACGCCAACAAGACTTGCCGCAAGGTGAGAAGTCTCGACAAAAAACTCTGGAACAACGCCTGACAAGATTTTGACGCGATAGCGCATATCGGGTGTTGCGCCCGAAACAAGCAGTATAATGCCGCCAAGGAAGATGATGCTGGCGGAAAGCCCCGGTATCAGCGGCTCGACAAGGCGCTTGGCAAACTTGGCTTGCCGCCCAAGCATTTGCCTGCGGCGCATAGCTTCCCAGATGAGCAGGCCAATTGTCGAGACCACAAGCGGCATGACCGTGTAGATGACCCGATAGGCCAGCAAACCGGCAATCGCCTGCGGATTATCGCCAATGCCCAAACCGGCGATGATGGTCGCTTCAAAGGCACCAAGGCCACCCGGAGCATGGCTCGCAATACCAAGAACAATCGCAATCACATAGACGAGTGAGAAGACTGCAAAGCTTGGCACGGCGTCCTGTGGCATCAGAACGTAAAGCGTTGCGGCTGCTGCACCAACGTCGACAAGGCCAGCAAGGATTTGTGTGATCGCGCCCTTTGAATTTGGCAAGCGCAGACTAAGCGATCCGATGCGCAACGTACGTTGTCCATGGGAAAGCCAGTAGATCAGCCAGGCGATGCCAGCGAGAATAATAACTCCCGCGACGATATCAATACGGGCATCAATGGTCGAAATCCACGGAACATCCTGCGGATCAATCAGGAGGGCTGCGCCCACCATGATGATGAGCGCAAACCAGATTGCAAACCATGAAGTGCCAACGATCTTGCCAATGTCAGCAAGGCTAATACCTTCGGCTGCATAAATACGGTAACGAAGTGCACCGCCCGTCAGCAGCGAAAAGCCGATAGCATTAGATATCGCATAGCCTGCAGCACCCGCGACGGCAGCAATGCGGCGCGGAATCTGATTTGGGGCAATGGTGTCCACTGCAACGACGTCGTAAAGGGCGACTGCTGCATAGCTGAGCATCGTAAACAGGACCGCGAGGCCGATGATGGTCCATGGCATTTCATGGAATGCATCAAGTGTTTCTTTACGCGACGTGTTCTGAAGCAGATTACCAAGAACATAGATTGCGAGCAGCGCGATTGCGATGCCAGCTATCGGAAACAGAAAGTGTTGGTAACGTCTTAGCCACGCGAAAGATCTTTTGGCGGGTGGCGGTGTTAAAGAAGGTTCTTCATCGTCAATTAAGCTCATCGGAGCGTTGTCCAGTCTGGAGCAATCTAAAATCTGGCAAATGATCCTGATTTAGGGCGAACTTGTGTTCGAACGAGATGCCGCATTGAAAATATTCAAACTAATGCCGAAGTTGGTCTATAGGGCTGAATGAATTAGCGTGAGTACAAAAGTTTTTAGATAAATTGAGAGATTTTTATAAACCCTGCCGGACTTTGTTCAAAAACAAATGACTAGAGCTGTTTGTATGTTTGAGATAACAAACATCCGGTCTGATATAAAGAGGTTTTAGTGCTTAGTGTTTCTTATTTAACGGCGGCCGGGGCAGGTGCACTGTCATTTCTTTCGCCCTGTGTTTTGCCGCTGGTTCCGCCATATCTTTGTTATATGGCAGGGGTGAGCGTTGAAGATTTTCGCGCTGAAAAAGAAGCGCGAGCCGCCGCGGCCCCGAGCCAGCGCCGCTCGCTTGCGTTTGCTGCCATTTGCTTTGTTCTCGGCTTCACCACTGTTTTTGTTGCGCTTGGTGCTGGTGCATCATCGATTGGTGCATTCCTGCGCATGTGGCAGCAGGAAATCGCAATGGTTGCAGGCGTTGTCATTATACTGATGGGCCTTAACTTCCTCGGTGTTCTTCGCTTTTCATTCCTGTCGCGAGAAGCGCGCTTTCAGGCACGCAGCGCACCTGCAACGCCGCTGGGCGCATACGTTATGGGTCTGGCCTTTGCCTTTGGCTGGACACCATGCATCGGTCCGGTACTAGGCCCGATCCTCACTCTAGCAGGTGGCAGTAGTACCGTCGGCGAGGGCGCAGCACTGCTGGCAGTCTACTCACTCGGCCTTGGTATTCCGTTTTTGATTGCCGCTCTTTTTTCTGGCGCATTCATGCGGTTTTTGTCGCGCTTCCGTGTGCATCTTGGCAAAGTCGAGAAAGCGATGGGCGTTCTTTTAATCGCGGCTGGTGTCCTTTTCTTAACAGGCGGAATGCAGTCTTTCTCGTTCTGGCTGCTTGAAACCTTCCCCGCATTGGGCAGACTTGGATAACGCGCTGTAAGCTTCCATATACGCTTTGATGCTATTGAGCAGAGAAGCCATCAATCATTCTGGACGATACCATGACAGACCGTACCTGCCTTTCCATCGTGCTTGCCGCTGGCGAAGGCACACGCATGAAGTCGAACCTGCCAAAAGTTCTGCATCAGGTGGCAGGCCTGCCGCTGGTCTCTCATGTGGTCAAAGCCGTGCAGGGAACCGGTAAGAGCGACGTAGCGCTGGTTGTCGGACGCGGAGCGGATGAAGTGCGCGGAGCTGTCGAAAAAGTTGCCGATGCTGTTTCTGCGTTCGAGCAGAAAGAACGGCTTGGTACGGCGCACGCTGTTCTGGCGGCCCGCGAAGCGATTGAACGCGGGTATGATGATTTGCTGATTGTCTTTGGCGATACGCCGCTGATTGAAGCGCATTCTTTGCAGGCCGCACGCAATAAGCTTGTGGACGGCGCAGATGTTGTCGTTATCGGATTCCGCCCTGAAAGCTCGCATGGCTATGGTCGCTTGATCGAAGAAGGCGGCAAGCTCACCGCAATCATCGAGGAAAAAGAAGCGACCGACGAGCAGAAGAAAATTGGCTTCTGCAATGGCGGACTGATGGCCGTTCGCGGCGATCATGCGCTTGCATTGCTCGATGCGGTTGATAACAAAAACGCCAAGGGCGAATATTATCTCACTGACATCGTTGGCCTTGCACATGGCAAAGGTTTGAACGTCGTGGCGATTGAAGTGCCGGTCGATAATGTGATTGGCATCAACAATCGCGCAGAGCTTTCTGTTGCGGAAAACATCTGGCAGAACCGCAAGCGTCAGGAGATGATGCTGGCAGGTGTGACGCTGATTGCGCCTGAAACTGTCTTTTTCTCGCATGACACGCTGGTCGAAGCAGATGTTGTTATCGAACCGAATGTGTTTTTCGGCCCGAAAGTTCATGTCGCATCGGGCGCGATGATCCATGCTTTTTCGCATATTGAAGGCGCAAAGATCGGTTTGAATGCTGAGATTGGGCCGTTTGCGCGTTTGCGTCCGGGTGCAAATCTTGGTGAAAAGTCAAAAGTCGGCAATTTCTGCGAAGTGAAAAACGCAGAAGTCGGCAAGGGCGCCAAGATCAACCATCTTACCTATATTGGTGATGCGATGGTTGGTGCGTCGAGCAATATCGGTGCAGGCACGATTACCTGCAATTACGATGGCTATAACAAATACAAGACCGTGATCGGTGAAAACGCGTTTATCGGTTCAAATAGCTCGCTTGTTGCGCCGGTATCAATTGGCAACAATGCTTATATTGCTTCGGGTAGCACGATCACAGATGACGTTCCTGCCGACGCTTTGGCTTTTGGTCGTGCGCGCCAGGAAACGAAAGAAGGTCGTGGAAAGCTGCTGCGTGAGAAGTACGCTGCCATCAAAGCGGCTAAAACGGCGAAGAAATAAAAGACTATTGGATGACAATAGCGGCAATCCTTTGGGTTGCCGTTCTGCTTTATAAGTTTTAAATCGCAGCTATATGCGTGAATCTTGGATTTGGAGCACTCTATGTGTGGAATTATCGGCATCATCGGCAATGACGAAGTTGCACCGCGTCTGGTTGATGCGCTGAAGCGGCTTGAATATCGCGGCTATGATTCCGCTGGTATTGCTACGCTGCTGGATGGAAAGCTTGATCGCCGTCGCGCGGAAGGCAAACTGGTCAATCTGGAAAAGCGCCTTGCAGGTGAGCCGCTTCCTGGCGTGATTGGCATCGGCCATACGCGTTGGGCCACACACGGTAAACCGGTTGAGCGTAATGCGCATCCTCATATCACGTCACGTCTGGCCGTTGTGCACAACGGTATCATTGAAAACTTTGCTGAACTGCGGGCTATGCTTTCTGCTGAAGGTTACAAGTTCGAGACAGAAACCGATACTGAGGCAGTTGCGCATCTCGTGACGCGCGAACTGAATAAGGGCAAATCGCCGGTTGAAGCTGTGCGCGATTGCCTGCCTTTGTTACAGGGCGCTTTTGCGCTCGCTTTCCTGTTTGAAGGCGACGAAGAAACCCTGATTGGTGCGCGTCAGGGACCACCATTGGCCGTTGGCTATGGCGACGGCGAAATGTTCCTTGGCTCTGACGCTATCGCGCTCTCGCCGTTCACCGACACCATTGCCTATCTCGAAGATGGCGATTGGGCCGTGCTGACCCGCAAGGGCGTGACCGTCTATGACGAGAACAATGTGGAGGTTGAGCGCGCAATCCAGAAGTCGCAGACGGCCAATATGCTGGTCTCGAAGGGCAACCATCGCCACTTCATGCAGAAAGAGATGTTCGAGCAGCCGGAAGTTATTTCGCATACGCTCGCCAATTATCTCGACTTCACCACTGGCAAAGTGCGTCAGGAAGCAGTCAGTATTGATTTCAGCAAGATTGATCGTTTGACGATTTCTGCCTGCGGCACAGCGTTTTATGCAGCTTCGGTTGGAAAATACTGGTTTGAGCAGATCGCACGTTTGCCAGTCGACAGCGATATCGCTTCGGAATTCCGCTATCGCGAAATGCCGCTTTCAAAAGACTCGCTCGCAATGTTCGTTTCGCAGTCTGGTGAAACGGCTGATACGCTTGCTTCGCTGCGTTATTGTAAGTCACAGGGCCTGAAGATTGCTTCTGTGGTCAATGTCACGGGCTCGACTATTGCGCGTGAATCGGATGCCGTTTTCCCAACGCTTGCTGGCCCTGAAATTGGTGTTGCATCGACCAAGGCATTCACCTGCCAGCTTTCCACGATGGCATCGCTTGTTATTGCTGCTGCAAAAGCACGCGGTGCGATTGATGACAAGCGTGAGCAGGAACTGGTGCGTCAGCTTTCTGAAGCTCCGCGTTTCATCAATCAGGTTCTTAAGCTTGAAGACCAGATTGCAGCAGTCTGCCATGAACTTTCCAAGGTTAATCATGTGCTTTATCTTGGTCGCGGAACATCCTTCCCGCTGGCTATGGAAGGCGCGCTGAAGCTCAAGGAAATTTCCTATATCCACGCTGAAGGCTATGCGGCTGGTGAACTCAAGCACGGCCCGATTGCGCTCATTGACGAGACCATGCCGGTTATTGTCATTGCACCTTCTGATCGTCTTTATGAGAAGACCGTTTCCAATATGCAGGAAGTGGCTGCACGCGGTGGTCGTATCATTCTCATCACCGATAAGAAGGGTGCTGCATCTGCTAGCATCGATACGATGGCGACAATCGTTCTGCCAGATGTGCCGGAATTCATAACGCCGCTGGTTTATGCTCTGCCAATCCAGATGCTGGCCTATCACACAGCATTGTTGATGGGGACTGACGTCGATCAGCCACGCAATCTAGCGAAATCGGTGACTGTAGAGTAAAATGAAAATGGCCGCAGCGATGCGGCCATTATGTTATCCTGCCCGGAGCAGACGGATCGCCTCATCGCGTCCGAAGAGATAGAGCAGCACCCGCAAAGCCTGACCGCGTTCGCTTTCAAGATCAGGATCGCTCGCCAGAATATAACGCGCATCTTTTCGCGAAATTTCCAGAAGGTCACCATGCGCTTCAATCGAAGCAAGCCGGAAGCCTGGAGTGCCTGATTGACGGGTGCCGAGCAATTCGCCTTCGCCGCGCAGTTTCAGGTCTTCTTCAGCAATGCGGAAGCCATCTTCGGTTTCGCGCATCACCTTGAGACGTGCCTGTCCGATTTCACCAAGCGGGCCTTTATAAAGCAGCAGACATGTGGATGGCTTGTCGCCACGCCCGACACGTCCGCGCAACTGATGCAATTGCGAGAGGCCGAAGCGTTCCGCATGTTCGATGACGATAATGGTTGCATCGGGCACGTCGACGCCAACCTCAATAACAGTCGTAGCAACAAGAAGGCGTGTTTCGCCCTGCTTGAAAGCACGCATAGCTTCGTCTTTCTCAGCACCACTCATCCGGCCATGAATGAGGCCAATCTTGTTACCGAAGACGGGCTTCAGTGATTCAAAACGTTCTTCGGCAGAAGTCAGTTCGACAAGTTCGGATTCTTCCACAAGTGGGCAAATCCAGTAGATTTTCTGCCCTTCATGTATTGCTTTTCGAATACGTTCAACCAGTTCGTTCATCCGCTCCATTGGCAGAATTGCGGTGGTGATCGGCTGACGCCCGGCGGGCTTTTCTGTAAGCTTGGATACATCCATATCGCCAAAGGCCGTCAGAACAAGTGTACGCGGGATCGGCGTTGCCGTCATAACCAGCATATCAGGCGCGGTGCCTTTAGCTGTCAGCATCAAACGCTGATGCACACCAAAGCGATGCTGCTCATCGATGATAACGAAGACCAGATCGTGATATTCGACTTTCTCCTGAAAAAGCGCATGTGTGCCGATGATAATATTTATCTCACCGCTTTTCAGACCTTCAAGTGTGGCAGTGCGTTCTTTGCCCTTATCGCGACCAGTAAGCAGGGCTACTTTCAAACCAACCTTTTCAGCCAACGGGGCAATCGTTGCAAAATGCTGTCGTGCCAGAACTTCTGTGGGAGCCATCAGGGCAGATTGCCCGCCGGACTCTGCGGCATGTGCCATTGATAAAAGGCCAACCACCGTTTTACCGGAACCCACATCGCCTTGCAAAAGCCGCAACATACGCTCTGGTGATTTGAGGTCGGTGATGATCTCGCGAACCGCCTGATCCTGACCTTTCGTCAGCTTATAGGGCAGGTGGCGCATAATTTCTGCCGCTATGCGCCCGTTGCCTTCCAGCGGACGGCCGGAAAGTCGGCGTGTTTTGGAGCGCACCATTGCTAATGCGAGTTGGCCTGCCAGAAACTCGTCATAGGCCAGTCTGCGGCGCGTAATGCTTTCGAGCGCTATATCGCTTGGGTCTTCCGGCAGATGCATCGTATCGAGAGCATCTTTGAATGGCGAAAACCGCTCCCGCGCAATCAACGGCCCATCAATCCATTCAGGCAGAACCGGAACGCGGCTCAGCGCTTCTTTCATCGCGCGACCAAGTGTTTTGGAAGAAAGCCCGGCCGTCAGTGGATAGACCGGCTCGACCATTGGTAGATTGGCTGCATCTTCAAGGCTCGCAATATAATCGGGATGCACCATTGAAGCGCGTCCGTTAAACCATTCGACCTTGCCTGAAACGATGACGGTTTCACCTTCTGGCAACGTCTTTTCAAGCCATGGCAATTGCGCATGGAAAAAGGTGAGGACGATTTCGCCGGTATCATCATGCGCGATCACACGATGCGGAACATTGGCTTTCCCGCGCGGTGCAGGCTGATGCTGATCGACCTTAACTTCGAGCGTAACAATCGCACCTTCCTGTGCAAAAGCGATGCCGGGGCGATTGCGTCGGTCGATCACGCTGTGCGGCGGCAAAAACAGAAGCTGGCCCACTTTAGGCTCAGCACCGGGTACATCTGTGCCCAAAAGTTTACTAAGCAAAGCTGACACCTTCGGGCCAATGCCGGAAAGCGAGCGGACGGAAGCGAAAAACGGATCAAGGACAGACGGGCGCATGGCGGGAGCATTAACTGCTTTGCTTTTCTGTGCAAGCCTTTGAAATAGTTTTGTACTATTTTTGTTCTTATTGCGGAAACGGGTTCCCACTTGCGCCTGAGATGCTATATACCGGCAACATATTTGTTAATGGAGCGCTCAAACAATGACTGGCAGCACACTTGCGGCAGGAAATCTTGATGTAAGGCGTCGCAAGCTTCTGTTTCGCGCATGGCATCGCGGTATGCGCGAGATGGATTTGATCCTTGGGCAATATGCCGATCAGTATCTTCCAGCTTTCACCGATGCTGAACTTGAAGAGTTTGAACAGCTTCTTGAAGTGCTTGATCGCGATCTCTTGAAGTGGGTAACAGGCGAAAGCCCTACGCCTGAAGAGCATGATACGCCGTTGTTCCGAGACATTATCGCATTCCGTGACCGCATAGAATTCTGAGAATAAGTCCCATGCCCGTATTCAGCAAACTCGGTCTTAAAGCCAGCTCAGGCGTTAAAAATGGCAAGAATATCGTTATCGACGGCGTTGCCGATGGTTTCGAAGCCTTTTGTCTTGCGCGACTGGTCGAGGAGATTGGTGAACGCGGGCCTGTTTTGTATATTGTGCGTGATGGTCAGCGCATTGCCGATCTCGAGCAGGTTCTGAATTTCGTTTCACCGGATTTGCCGGTTCTCCATCTGCCTGCCTGGGACTGTCTGCCCTATGATCGTGTTTCGCCGGGTGCGGATACAAGCGCGCGTCGCTTAGCTGCACTGGGTGCATTGGCTTCGCTTAAAACGTCGCCGCATCCGGCCGTTATCATCACAACGGCAAACGCAATTCTGCAAAAACTGCCACCGCAGGCCGCAATCGCCGAGCAGGTGATTTCTGCGCGCCCCGGCAATCAGCTCAATATGAATGATCTGAGCGCGCGGCTGGAACGCAATGGTTTCGAACGTGTTTCGACCGTGCGTGACATTGGTGAATATGCGGTTCGTGGCGGCATTCTCGATCTTTATGCACCGGGATCCGAAGAACCGCTGCGGCTTGATTTCTTTGGTGATACGCTAGAGACAATCCGTGCTTTTGATCCGGCATCGCAGCGCACTACCGGCGCACGCAAGGAGTTCGTGCTACAGCCGATGAGCGAAATTTCGCTCTCGCCGGATATGATCAGCCGTTTCCGCAAAAATTATGTGGCGATGTTTGGTGCGCCGCAACGTGATGACGCGCTTTATCAAGCGATCAGTGAAGGCCGTCGCTTTGCCGGCATGGAACATTGGTTGCCGCTGTTCTACGACAATCTCGAAACAGTGTTTGACCATGCAGGCGACATGCCGGTGGTCTTCGATCATCTGGTGCATGAAGCGCTTACTGAGCGTCACACGATGGTCGTCGACCATTATGAATCTCGGTTGAGACAGGCTGAAGGTAAAGAGCCGGGCAGTGATGCCGTGCCTTATAAGCCAGTCAAACCGGAAGCGCTTTATCTCACACCAAAAGATGTTGAAGCGATTGCAGTAAGCCGCGGTCAGCGTATAGACCTGACGCCATTTGATGTGCCTGAAGTATCTGGTCGTACGATTGTTCACGCGGATGTTCATAAAGGCCGCAGCTTTGCTGAGGAGCGCGCTGCAACCGATGTAAACGTATTTGAACAGGCGGTAAAATACATCGCCGATCTGCGCGCGTCAGGCAAAAAAGTGCTTGTGGCGGCGTGGTCGGAAGGCTCGCTTGATCGTCTTTTGCAGGTGCTGGACGAGCATGGCCTTGAGAAGATCGAGACGGTTGACCGGCTCTCAATGGTCAAGGCGTTGTCACGTGACAAGATCACGGCGGCGGTGCTGGCCGTTGAAAGTGGCTTTGATGCGGGCGATCTGGTTGTTGTGGCCGAGCAGGATATTTTGGGCGACCGTCTTGTACGGCGCTCGAAACGCCGCAAGCGCGATCAGGATTTCATTTCGGAAGTCGCGTCGCTCTCAGCTGGTGATCTTGTCGTTCATGTCGATCACGGTATCGGACGCTTCATTGGCCTTAAGACCATCACAGCAGCCGGTGCTCCGCATGATTGTCTTGAAATTCACTACGCTGGCGATGACCGGCTTTTCCTGCCCGTTGAAAATATCGAGCTCCTGTCTCGCTTTGGCTCGGAAGGCTCAGAAGCAACTTTAGACAAGCTTGGCGGCGGCGCATGGCAGATGCGCAAGGCCAAGCTTAAGAAGCGCTTGCTTGAAATTGCTGGCCATCTGATTCAGATTGCCGCCGAACGTCAGATGCGTGGTGCGCCTGCTATGGTTCCGCCAGAAGGAGTTTACGCAGAGTTTGCTGCGCGTTTCCCTTATGATGAAACCGAAGACCAGCAGCGAGCAATCGATGCTATTATGGATGATCTAGGCGCAGGAAAGCCGATGGATCGCCTTATTTGTGGTGATGTTGGTTTCGGTAAGACGGAAGTGGCACTGCGCGCGGCTTTTGTTGCAGCCTTGAGTGGCTTTCAGGTGGCGGTCGTTGTCCCAACAACGCTGCTGTCACGCCAGCATTTCAAGACATTTTCCAAGCGCTTCCATGGGCTGCCGGTCAATGTGGCGCACGCATCGCGGCTTGTTAGCACTAAGGAGCTTGCAGCCACCAAAAAGGGGCTGGAAGACGGTACTGTCGATATTGTCATCGGAACCCACGCACTGCTTGGAAGTTCGATCAAGATCAAAAATCTTGGTCTGCTTATCATTGATGAAGAGCAGCATTTTGGTGTGAAGCATAAGGAACGGCTCAAGGAGTTGAAGTCGGATATTCACGTTCTCACACTTTCGGCCACGCCAATACCGCGCACATTGCAACTGGCTCTGACAGGCGTTCGAGAGCTTTCGCTCATTGCTACGCCGCCGGTTGATCGCATGGCTGTACGGACGTTCATTTCTCCGTTTGATCCTCTCGTGATCCGCGAAACGCTGCTGCGCGAGCGCTATCGCGGTGGTCAGAGTTTCTATGTCTGCCCGCGCGTTGCTGATTTGGGCGAGATCGAAGAGTTCCTTAAACAGCACGTTCCAGAGCTGAAAGTCGCTGTCGCGCATGGTCAGATGGCGCCGGGTATGCTCGATGACATCATGAATGCGTTTTATGACGGGCAATATGACGTGTTGTTGTCCACGACGATTGTGGAATCCGGGCTCGATATTCCGACGGCCAACACGATGATCGTGCATCGCGCTGATATGTTTGGCCTATCACAGCTTTATCAGCTTCGCGGTCGCGTCGGTCGCTCGAAACAGCGTGCATTCGCGCTGTTTACGTTGCCTGCCGGACGCACGCTGACCACGACAGCTGAACGTCGCCTGAAAGTGATGCAATCGCTTGATACGCTTGGCGCAGGTTTCCAGCTTGCAAGCCACGATATGGACATTCGCGGCGCGGGTAATCTGCTGGGGCAGGAGCAATCCGGACATATCAAGGAAGTGGGCTTTGAGCTTTATCAGCAGATGCTGGAAGAAGCCGTTGCCACGCTCAAGGGTACATTTGAAGGTGAAGATAGCCAGTGGTCGCCACAGATTGCCATAGGTACGGCTGTGATGATTCCGGAAGCCTATGTGCCGGATCTGCAATTGCGTCTGGGACTGTATCGTCGTCTTGCCGATCTTGCCGAACCACAGGAAATTGATGCATTTGGCGCGGAGTTGATCGACCGTTTCGGTCCAATGCCGGAAGAAGTACAGCATCTACTCAAGATCGTTTATATCAAAGCCTTGTGCCGCCGCGCCAATGTCGAAAAGCTCGATGCTGGTCCAAAGGGCGTCGTTATTCAGTTCCGCAATAAAACGTTCAATAATCCAGTTGGACTGGTGAAGATGATCGGCGAACACGGCTCAATGGCCAAGATCAGGCCAGATCAGAGCATCGTCTTTATTCGCGATTGGGCTACGCCTGAAAAGCGTTTGAATGGCTCGGCTGTCATCATGACACAGCTGGCAAAGATTGCTAGCGGCAGCTAAACAGTTCGCTATTAAACACTGAGGGTTCCGAGCCATTCCCCGGCTCTGAAGTTTAAACGGAGAGAACTTTGATGCTAAAGAATGCTTTGCGCGTTTCCTGCACCGCTGCTGCACTCGTATTTGTGTCTCAATCGGCTTTCGCTTTGACGACGCCCAATTGTAAGGTTGAGACGATTGAGAATTTTGTCAAAACTTTCAGCCATGATATTTCGATTCAGGAAGCCAATACCGCAAAGACCGTCATCTTCGAGAGCCTGGATATGGAAGCTGATCCAGAGCCAAAGAAGGTGAGCACAGAAGTTCCGCTTGCGGATGTCGAATGGCCGGTGATGCCAGATGTGGAAACGCTGGCTGGAAGAAAACGGCAGGCTGAGTACAAGGATGGCGAGAACGGCAATAAGATTGTCGTTATCAAAGGCACCGACAATGGCGAATATATGGAATTTGAATTTGCCGAGCAACCATGCTGGACTCTGGTTCGGGTGTCTGATGAGAGTATGTAAGCATTCGCTTGATTTTTAAAGAAAAAAGCCCGCGCATCCCAATGAATGCGCGGGCTTTTTAGTTGCTTATTCGGGTGTCAGCGATCTTCGGAAATGCCAGGTTCAAAGCCTTCCGCTGTCTGTCTGATGGCATCGGCCAATGCCGAAGCTGATTGTGCGCCCATAACTGCATATTTCTGGTCGATGATGAAGCAAGGTACGCCACGCACGCCGATGCGGTTTGCCGTGTCAATTTCCTCGCGGATCGCATCTTTATCGGCATCGCTTTGCAGAAGGCGAGCAACGATTGGCGCTTCCATGCCGATGCTTGCAGCGGCATCTACGAGAACATCGTGATCGCCTATATCCTGTCCTTGCTCGAAATAGAGTGAGAACAGTCTGCCCACGAGCTTGTCTTGCAATCCTGGGCCAGCCTGTGCCGCCCAATGAATTAGGCGATGCGCATCAAGCGTGTTGGGCGCGCGACTAATCGCTTCAAAATCAAAAACGATGTCGTTTTCTTCGCCTAGCTCCACAAGCTGCTTGTGAATATCGTCAATCTTAGAACCGGTACCAAACTTTTCGCGCATATAGGCCTGACGATCCTTGCCTTGTGCAGGGATTGCTGGGTCGAGCTGATAAGGACGCCAGCGCACTTCAGCATCGACTTCGGGCGCTAATTCAAGTGCCTGTTCAAGTCGTTTCTTGCCTACGAAACACCAAGGGCAGACGACATCAGACACAACGTCGATGGTGATTTTTCTTCCGGTCATAAGGTGCTCCATTCGACAAGCGGGATTACAGCGCTCCCGCTTGCATAGATTTTACTTTTAAAATGTAGGGTGAATTATAATGCGTTCAACCGGTATCAGGGAGTGAGTTTCCACCATGTCGGCAATTGATAACCGTAGAGTGAGGTCTTTTCCGGATGACCGATCTGGTCCCAACGCGCAACCCACTGATAAGGCAGATAATACAGTGGAATGTAATAATTTCCGGATATCAGAATACGGTCGAGTGCGCGTACGGCACTGACAAAATCTGCCCGCTCACGCGCTGCAAGCATGGCTTCGATCATGGTATCCACTGCTGGATCTGCAACGCCCGGGTAGTTGAAGCTTCCCTGTGCATCACGCGATGCCGAGCCCCAGCGCTGCCATTGCTCATTGCCGGGAGATAGCGAGCCGGTTAAGGCCCCAAGGATCATGTCATAGTCGAAGGTTTGCAGCCGCTGCTGGTATTGTGCATCGTCGGCGCTCCTGATCTCGACATCAATACCGAGACGCGCGAGATTGCGCTTATAGGCCAGCGCTACTTTTTCTTCATCTGGCGAACGTGTCATGATTTCAAACTGCAAAGGCTTGCCGGATGGGTCGATTGCCTTGCCGTGCTCGAATGAAAAGCCAGCTTCCGTTAGAAGCTCATAAGCTTGTTTGGCTGGCCCCCGATCATGTCCTGTTCCATCGGTGGTAGACGGATGCCAAGCGCCTTCCATGACGTCTTGGCGCACCGCTTTTGGAAAAGCTGCGAGCAGTTCACGCTCTCGCGCATCGGCGGGTTTTCCAATGGACGACAGTTCAGAGCCTTCCCAGAAACTCTGCAAACGCTTGTACTGGTCGGCAAAAAGATTTCGGTTAGCCCATTCGAAATCAAACAGTAGTCCGAGTGCCTGTCTGACACGTGGATCTTCAAACACTGGGCGTCGCGTGTTGAAAACAAATCCCAGCATGTTTGCGGGTGTGCCTTTTTCAAAGTTTTCTTTGACGATTTTTCCCTGTGTCACTGCGGGGAAATTATAGGATTTTTCCCAGCGTGTTGGGTTTGCTTCGATGAAAACGTCAAGAAGTCCCTTTTTGAAAGACTCAAACAACGCAGTTTCATTGCGATAATATTCGATACTGAATGTATCAAAATTATCGAAGCCCCGACGAACAGGTAGTTCTTTGGCCCAATAGTCAGGGTTCTGCTTGTAGATAATCCGCTGGCCGGGCTGTACGCTCGATACAATATACGGCCCGCTGCCAACCGGTGGCTTAAGCGTGGAATTGCCAAAGGTAGCCGGATCAATTGCGTGCTTTGGCAGAACTGGCATTGTCCCGGCAATCAGCATCGGAAATTCACGATCAGATTGCTCGTTAAAGTTAAATCGCACCGAGCGTTCACCGGTCTTTTCGATCTTGTCGATGCGGCTCATGCGATTGTTAAACGGCGGGCGGCCTTTTTCAGTCAGAATGTCATAGGTGAAGAGCACATCATCCACAGTGACAGGCTCGCCATCAGACCATTTTGCTTTTGGGTTTAGTGTAAACTCAACCCATTTGCGCTCCGGATCAATCGCGACTTTTTCAGCCAGTAATCCATAAAGGGTGAAGGGCTCATCGCGGGATCGCTGCATAAGCGTTTCATAGACAAGATTGCCAAAGTCCTGATCGCCAAACAAGCCGCGAGCTGTCGTGCGCATGCTTTTCAGCACAAATGGATTGAGGCTATCGAAAGTGCCAACAACGCCCATTCTGAGCGTCCCGCCTTTTGGTGCATCGGGGTTGGCGTATGGGAAATGAGTGAAGTCAGCGGGCAGGGCCACATCACCATGCATTGAAAGTGCATAATCTGGCGCGGAATTGGTTTCTGCATGCGTGGGAGCCGACGCTGTAAAAATGCCGATCAGGCTTGCCAAAGCTGTGGTGCGGAAAAGAGCAAACAATTCAGTCAACTTTCTCGCGTCCTCGTTCAACTTAATTGGTTCATTGTAAATAAGCGTGAGAACTTACATTTGATTCGTATGGCGAAATTAGCATGAACGTTGAACTCGTGCGGATTAAGAGCGTGTCTGGCGCGTGACAGTGCAGATTAAAACAAAAAATATGTCGTATTTTGCTCTTTGATTGCATACGACCATCTGGATTCATGTGTGAAGTCGTTGTAACACGGCCCTCGGATTGGGATGATAAATTCCAGAGGTCACGCTGTTGCCGCATTTTCAAATCAGTGACGGTCTATCGCTGACTCAAACCAGAGACCGGAAGATCAAAGCCTTGGAAGGAAACTGTTGATCATGACCAGCACGAAGACAATCGCTGCCGCATCCGCATTTGCCGGCGCGTTCGCCCTGCTTGCTTCTGCGACGATGCCTGCAGCCGCACAGCAGCAGCCGCCACAGGGCTGGTTCAAAGTTTGCTCGAAGCAGGAAGACAATGACATCTGCAACACGCAGAACATTATCACTGCTGACTCCGGCCAGTTGCTGACCGCTGTCAACCTCATCGAGATTAAGGGTAAGATTAACCGCAAGATTTTTCAGGTTACCGTTCCAATCGGTCGCTTGATTCCTGCGGGGGTTGGTCTTCAGATCGACAATGCCAAGCCAACGAAGCTTGAATATGGCATTTGCTTCCCAGATCGCTGCATTGCCGAAGCACCGCTTTCGGACGAGCTGATCAATGCTCTTAAGAAGGGCACCAAGGTTACGCTGACTTCGGTTAACTACCAGAACAAGCAGAACCCGATTCCTGTTGCATTGACCGGTTTCTCGGCAGCGCTTACTGGTCCAGGCCTTAAGCAGTCTGAACTTGAAGAACGCCAAAAGGAACTTCAGGACGCTGTTGCAAAGCGCCAGAAGGAATTCGAAGAAAAGATGAAGGCTGAACAGGCCAAGGCAAAAGGCGCAGCTAACTAAGCAGCGCTATATGCGAGAATTAAAAAAAGGGCGCTTCAAGCGCCCTTTTTGGTTTGTCAGTTTTTATATGTCTCAGTTTGCGTGAAGCTTGACGCGATAAGAGCCATTTTCGAGCTTATCAAACATTTCGCCAATTTGCGGATGACGCAGAGGTTCATCACTAAAGTCTGGCACAAGATTTTGCTCAGAAACATAGGCCGTATACTCGGACTCCGAGTTTTCTGCCAGCAAATGATAGAATGGCTGATCGCGGTGCGGACGCGTTTCTTCTGGAATGGATTCGTACCATTCTTCCGTGTTCGCAAATTCAGGATCAACGTCGAAAATGATCCCGCGGAAGGGAAACAGACGATGTTTAACGACCTGTCCGATCTGAAACTTAGCGTGTTTTATCTGTGCCATACTCATAAGACATATGTAGTTCACCGCTCACAAAAATAAAGCTGCGGGAGATTTCAGGATCGAATTTTAACGCGATTGGCTACTTTTTTACTTGGCTTCCGCGATCAGATAGTTTCGGAAACTGCGGTAGAAACCTGGAAAATCCGCTACCGGGCCGTAAACCTTCGCGCATGAAGAACGCACGAAGCGGTGCAAACGAACGCAACATCTCCAACCCCACACCGCGAGCAATCTGTGCTGGCAACATTGATGACAATAGCGAGCGGTTCAGCGCATCGACTGAACCAGTGCGTGCCAGAATATCAGGGCGGCGGCCACGATCATAAGCGCGGATCACACGATCTGAACCGGGGTCAGAAGGATTGCTTGCAATGGCTTTAACGAGCATTTCTACATCACGCGTTCCGAGATTAAGTCCTTGCGCGCCGATAGGCGGAAAGACATGGGCTGCTTCACCGATCAGAATTGTGCGCTTGGCTGCGAATGATAAAGGCACCATACCTGATAGCGGCCACGCTTGCGGTTGAACATCAATTGTGATCTTGCCAAGCATGAATTGCATCATGTCTTCAATATGTTGAGCAAGGATGCTCTCATTTAGCGCAAGCAAATAATCTGCCCGCTCAGGGTTGACGACCCAGACGAGACTTGAGCGTTTACCTTTGAGCGGAACCTGTGTGAATGGTCCTTCTTCGGTATGAAACTCGGTCGAAATATTCTCGTGTTCGATCTCATGTGCGAAGGAAAGCACGACCGCTGTCTGCGGATAGCTCCAGCGACGGGTGCGAATATCTGCTGCTTCCCGCGCTGCTGAATTTCGTCCATCAGCGGCCACGACCAAACGCGTATGCAGTGTATCGCCACCTGCAAGCGTGATGGTTATGTGATCGTCGTTGTTACGATATTCAATCGCCGTGTTCGTTATCCGCGTGATGTTCGCATTTCTCGCAACGGCGTCAGAGAGCTTCTGGTTCAGGGCAGCATTGGGGATATTATAGCCGAATGCGACTTCATCAATTTCACCTGCACGGAACGTGACAGTTGGGCTGCGGATAAGCCGCTTTGTGGCATCAACGATACGCATTGATGCGAGGGGAGCAGCGACTGGGGCAATATCTTCCCACACGCCGATTTCTTCGAGAAAGCGGATGGCCGGCATCATAAGCGCTGTTGTACGGCGGTCGTGAATGTCTGTTTCCGGGCCGAGCAATGCTGTGCGATAACCTTTGGCGCTAAGTGCGATCGCCGCCATCATTCCGGCAGGACCACCGCCGCTGATCGTGATTTCAGTGAGGGGCTTATCTACAATCACATCATTCATAATGCTCTATCCCTGACCGACAAAACTCCGGTCCAAAGCGATTCTTATCGCATCGTATTTGTGTTCATTTAATCGTAAGTGATGGTCAAACGCCATTGCCGCAACCACTAAAACCCAATCTTTGGTGGAATGAGGGCGGTTTTGTCTCATGACTTACTTGCGCTTTTGACCTTATTCGGGGAAAGCTTTTTTAACAGAGTATGGCTTTCGATGGCTTGGTGCCCGAAAGTCTTATCTGCCTCCCAATGCTGTTTTTAGCGCGTGGGATGGCGATCAAGAGAAATGGCGAGCGACGTGAGAAGCAAACTGACCGGAAAATTAAAAGCTAAGAAAGTGACAGCGCCTCAGGCGAAAGCATTTTCTGTGCACCTGCTCACCGCATCGGGTTCATTTCTTGCTTTTTTGTCTATCGTCGCTGCGAGTGACGGTCGCTACACTGCAATGTGGTGGTGGTTGGGACTGGCGCTGTTCGTCGACGGCATTGACGGACCAATCGCCCGCAAACTCGAAGTCAAATATGTGCTGCCCAACTGGTCAGGCGAACTGCTTGATAACATCATCGACTATGTGACTTATGTTTTGATACCGGCCTTCGCGCTTTATCAAAGCGGGTTTATGGGGACCAACCTGTCCTTCATATCCGGCGCGATCATCGTCATCACCAGCGCGATTTACTATGCCGATACGGGCATGAAGACGAAGGAAAACTTCTTCAAGGGTTTTCCGGTAGTCTGGAATATGGTGGTGTTTACGCTGTTCATTGTGCGGCCGGGCGAATGGGAAGCCTTTGCTATCGTCGTTCTGTCGGCAATTCTTTCATTTCTGCCAATCAGCTTTTTGCATCCAGTGCGCGTGGTGCGTCTTCGCCCGCTCAACCTTTCGATCTTCTTGCTATGGTGTGCATTCGGTGCGGCTGGCCTTTATTATATGCTCGATGCGCCGCTTTGGGTGCGGGTCGGTATCACGGTGACAGGTCTTTACATCTATTTCATCGGCGCAATCATGCAGTTTTTCCCTAATCTTGGTCGAACGGCTACGGTGATTGCGGCTGAACAAGCTGCAAATGCAAAGAAAGCAAAGACCGGAGAAGCATCATGATCAATGCAATTCGCGTGCACCAGACAGGTGGCCCGGAAGTTCTGCAATATGAGCAGATCGAAATCGGTGAACCGGGCGCTGGCGAAGTTAAGGTGCGCCATGAGGCGATTGGTCTGAATTTCATTGATGTCTATTTCCGCACCGGACTTTATAAAGCCGCGCAAATGCCATTCATCCCCGGCAATGAAGGTGCGGGCATTGTTGTGGCCGTTGGCTCCGGCGTTGAAAGTCTTAAAATCGGTGATCGCGTTGCTTATGCAGCGACTCCGGGTTCTTATGCTGATGAGCGCATTCTGCCGGCCGACAGGCTCGTCAAGGCTCCGGACGGCATCGAATTAAAAACTGCTGCAGCAATGATGCTGAAAGGTATGACTGCGCAGTATCTTCTGCGCCAGACTTTTGTTGTGAAGCAGGGAAATACAATCCTCTTCCATGCCGCAGCCGGTGGCGTAGGGTTAATTGCTGGTCAGTGGGCCAAACACCTTGGTGCAACCGTTATTGGAACAGCAGGTTCCGAGGAAAAAGTCGCGCTGGCTAAAGCGCATGGCTATGACCATGTCATTAATTACCGTACGGAAAACTTTGTCGACCGGGTCCGAGAACTGACCGGCGGCGAGGGCGTGGACGTCGTCTATGACTCAGTTGGTCGCGATACCTATATGGGATCGCTCGATGTGCTGAAGCCGCTTGGTATGTTTGCGTGCTTTGGTCAGTCATCCGGGGTTATTCCGCCGTTTGATCTTAATCTGCTTGCACAAAAGGGCTCGCTCTTTGTAACGCGTCCAACTTTGTTCAATTATGTTGCAAAGCGTGCTGATCTGGAAAAAACAGCGAATGATCTTTTTGATGTTGTCTCAAGCGGTGCTGTGAAGATCGAAATCAACCAGTCTTATGCGCTGAAAGACGTTCGCAAGGCTCATGAAGACCTCGAAGCACGTAAAACTACCGGTGCGAGCATCTTGCTTCCATAGGTCTTAATACAATCAGAAAATATAACGGCGGTGTGCATATGTCCTCCGCCGTTTTCTTTTTAGCTTTTCAAGTGTGACCTTGCTGGATAAGGTTATCCAAAAATAAGCTCGGGGAATAATGTCAGCGCCTTCAACCGACCGACCTCTTTTGGATGTCCGCCGGCTCACCAAAGTATTTGGTCAGCTTCGGGCCTGTGACGCCGTTGATCTCGTTATCGCGGAAGGTGAAATTCACGCGCTTCTGGGTGAGAATGGTGCGGGAAAATCGACCTTTGTAAAAATGCTGTTTGGTGCGTTGCAACCTCTGGAAGGCGAAATCGTCTGGAAGGGTGAGCGCGTTACGATTACCGAACCCGCAATGGCAAGGCAGCTTGGCATTGGCATGGTTTTCCAGCATTTTTCGCTGTTTGACTCGCTCACGGCCGCCGAGAACATTGCGCTTTCGCTTGATGGCTCCCTGTCGCTTTCTGAAGTGGCAAAACGTGCGCGCGATGTGGGGAAGGCCTACGGTCTTCCAATCGATCCGCAGGCCCATGTGGGTGATCTGTCGGTTGGCGAGCGTCAGCGTATTGAGATTGTTCGTTGCCTGTTGCAGGAACCGGATTTGATCATTCTCGATGAACCCACATCGGTTCTCACACCGCAGGAAGCTGACCGCCTGTTTGAAACGCTGGAGCGCCTGAAGGCTGAAGGTAAGTCGATCCTTTACATCAGCCATCGCCTTGAAGAGGTGAAGCGGCTTTGTGACCGTGCCACCGTGCTGCGTCATGGCAAAGTTGTTGCGCATCGTGATCCGAGACAGGAAACGGCTGCATCACTGGCGCGTATGATGGTTGGCAATGATATTAAAGTCGTCGCACGCAGCCCGATTTTAGCTGTTGAACAAGAAGCGTCACCGCTTTTTGAGATAAGAAATCTGTCTCAAGCACCGCGAGGCCCATTCTCAACAGCGCTAAACAATATCTCGCTTGGCATTCAAGCTGGGGAAGTTGTCGGTATTGCTGGCGTTGCTGGTAACGGGCAGGGTGAGTTTTTTGAAGCCATTTCTGGCGAGGTTCTCCAATCGTCTGCATCAGCGGTGCGCATTCGCGGCACGGGCGCAGGCAAGCTCGGCATTAGCGACCGCCGAATGATGGGCGCTGCCTTTGTGCCAGAAGAACGTTTGGGACATGGTGCTGTTCCGGCTCTCTCGCTGACAGATAATCTCTTCCTTTCGCGTTATAAAACCGATGCCAAAGCCTTTATGCGCGGTGGCAAGCTGAAGCTTATTGCTGAAAGCGCGTTGCGGTCGGCTGCACAGCGCATTATCAAAACAATGGATGTCCGCAAGAGCGCAGAAAACCCGCCCGCTTCCGCCTTGTCAGGCGGTAATTTGCAGAAATTTATTATCGGACGAGAATTAGATCGCTCGCCATCGGTGATGGTCGTCAATCAACCGACATGGGGTGTGGATGCCGGTGCTGCGGCGCATATCCGCCAAGCGCTTGTTGATCTCGCACGCTCTGGTTCAGCAGTGCTTGTGATTAGTCAGGATCTGGATGAACTCCTTGAAATCAGTGACCGTATTGCTGTGATGAACCATGGCGCGCTTTCCGACCCGATGCCTATAGCAGATGTAACATTGGAAATGATCGGCCTTTTGATGGGCGGCGTTTCCGGTACAGATCAGGCGGGGGCAGCGTGATGCGTATTGAACTCGTAAAACGCCCGCAGCCATCGAAGATCTTTAGTGCCATCTCGCCTTTGCTCGCTTTGGTGCTGACGTTGGTTTTTGGTGGTATTGCTTTTGCGCTGATGGGCAAAGATCCGCTTCATGCGCTCTACGTTTTCTTTGTCGAACCGCTGTTTGATATCTGGTCGTGGCACGAATTGCTGGTAAAGGCGACGCCGCTTATTCTTATTGCAGTGGGTCTTTGCGTGTGCTTTCAGTCCAACAACTGGAATATCGGTGCGGAAGGCCAATTTATAATTGGTGCAGTGACTGGCTCGATTCTGCCCGTCATGTTTCCCGATCTTCAGATGTGGATTGTGCTGCCGTTGATGATGTTAATGGGCATGGCGGGCGGTGCTGCCTATGCGTCGATCCCGGCTTTGTTGAAAGTCCGCTTTAACACCAATGAAATCCTGACCAGTCTGATGCTCGTTTATGTGGCGCAGCTTTTTCTTGATTGGCTGGTACGTGGCCCTTGGCGCAACCCGGAAGGCTATAATTTCCCGGAAACGCGTCAGTTTAATGCAAGCGCCGTGCTGCCAGAAATCTGGAGTGCATCTGGACGTGCGCATTGGGGCTTCATCTTCGCAATTATTGCCGCAATCGTCGTTTGGTTTTTGCTTGCCAAAACGCTGAAAGGCTTTGAAATCAAAGTCATTGGTCAAAGCCCACGGGCAGGGCGCTTTGCGGGCTTTAGTCGGGGCAAACTTGTCTTTTTTGTCTTTGCTGTTTCGGGCGCGCTGGCAGGTCTCGCGGGTATTGCTGAAACATCGGGCGCTATCGGCCAGCTTCGTCCAGTTATCTCGCCCGGATATGGTTTTACGGCGATTATTGTCGCCTTCCTTGGCAGGCTCAATCCGATTGGTGCAATTGCAGCAGGTTTCGTGCTGGCGCTTTCTTATCTGGGTGGCGAGGCTGCGCAGGTTTCAATCGGCATTTCCGAAAAATCCGCGCGCGTATTTCAGGGCATGATCCTGTTCTTCGTGCTCGCTTGCGACACACTCATTCATTATCGCATCCGCTTTATCGCGGGACGCGCAGCAGGAAAGGCCTGATCAATGGATTTGACACAGGCAATCCTTCTCACCATAGCGACTGCTGCAACACCTTTGCTAATTGCTGCCATTGGTGAACTCGTTGTTGAACGTTCCGGCGTGTTGAACCTCGGCGTCGAGGGTATGATGCTGATGGGGGCGGTTTCCGGCTTTGCCGCGGCTCAGTTTACTGGCTCGGCGTGGCTTGGCATGATTGCCGCCATTTTCGTAGGAATGGCATTTTCCGGCATATTTGCATTTCTGACACTGACGCTTGTTACCAATCAGGTTGCAACGGGTTTGGCGCTCACCATTCTTGGTATCGGCGTATCTGCTATGCTTGGTGAAAGCTTTGTCGGTATGCCCGGTGTACGGCTTGATGCGATCAGCATTCCGTATCTCACTGATATTCCTTATGTCGGTCGCTTCCTGTTCGGTCAGGACCCAATATTTTATATCTCCATTCTTCTTGTTATTGGCGTGACATGGTTCCTGTTCCGCACGCGGGCAGGCCTACAATTGCGCGCTATCGGTGACAATCACGGCTCGGCTCATGCGCTTGGTGTGCATGTAGTTCGCACGCGCTATCTCGCAGTGTTGTTTGGCGGCGCTTGTGCCGGACTTGCCGGCGCGCAGCTATCGCTGGTCTATGTGCCTCAGTGGGTTGAAAACATGTCGGCGGGGCGCGGCTGGATTGCACTTGCGCTCGTGGTGTTCGCTTCATGGCGTCCCTGGCGTGTTCTGATCGGCGCATATCTTTTTGGCGCTGTGACCATTGGCCAGCTTCACGCGCAGGCACTTGGTTTCGGTCTTCCGTCGCAGTTCCTGTCGGCCTTGCCCTATATCGCGACCATCTTGGTTCTGGTCATCATCTCGCGCAACAGGCGTTTGACGATGATGAACACGCCTGCGTCGCTTGGCAAACCATTTGTGCCGGACAGGTAGATACGAGTTCTGAACAGCAGTCCGGCTCCCACGGCCTGCTGTTTTGTTTTGAGGGTGATAACAAGGAGTGCAGGGAACATGAAAAAGACGCTGTTGGCGATTGCCACCGCAGCCAGCTTTATGCTCGGCGGAGCGGCACATGCAGAAGACAAGTTGAAAGTTGGCTTCATCTATATCGGACCTCCGGGCGACTTCGGCTGGACTTATCAGCATGACGTTGGGCGTAAGGAAATGATTGAAGCGCTTGGCGACAAGGTCGAAACGACATTCCTGGAAAACGTGCCGGAAGGTGCTGATGCTGAGCGCTCTATCGAGCGTCTTGCGCGTGCTGGTAACAAGCTGATCTTCACGACTTCTTTCGGCTATATGGACCCAACCATCAAGGTTGCTGCCAAATACCCGGATGTAAAGTTTGAACATGCAACCGGTTACAAGACCGCCGACAATGTTTCTGCTTACAATGCGCGCTTCTATGAAGGTCGCTATGTGCAAGGGCAGATCGCAGCGAAGCTGTCCGAAAAGGGCGTTGCAGGTTACATTGCCTCGGTGCCCGTGCCGGAAGTTGTGCAGGGCATCAATTCCTTCATCCTCGGCGCACAGTCGGTCAATCCTGATTTCAAAGTCAAGGTGATCTGGGTTAACTCGTGGTTTGATCCGGGCAAAGAAGCCGATGCTGCCAAGGCATTGGTTGATCAGGGCGTCGACATTCTGACCCAGCATACCGACTCAACCGCACCAATCCAGGTTGCACACGAGCGTGGTATCAAGGCATTTGGTCAGGCTTCGGACATGATCAAGTTTGGCCCAGAAACTCAGCTCACCGCGATTGTTGACGATTGGGGTCCATACTACATCGACCGCGCTAAAGCTGTTCTCGACGGTAAATGGGAAAGCCAGAACATCTGGTGGGGCATGAAGGAAGGCCTCGTCAAGATGGCGCCTTACACCAACATGCCAGACGACGTGAAGAAACTGGCTGAAGAAACCGAAGCCAAGATCAAGTCTGGCGAATTCAAGCCATTCACTGGTCCTATCAAGAAGCAGGACGGTTCAATTTGGTTGAAAGAGGGCGAACAGGCTGACGACAAGACATTGCTTGGCCTGAACTTCTATGTTGAAGGCGTAGACGACAAGCTGCCGCAATAAGCTGCAATCCAAAGAATAAAAAAGGGCGCTTAGAGCGCCCTTTTTTGTAATGTATTTTTACTTATTCTGCTGCGTCTGCAGGAGTTGCATTCAGCATACCATAGCGTTCTTCGCCGATCTTGCCAAGCAGTTCCAGCTGGGTTTCGAGGAAGTCAATGTGACCTTCTTCATCCGCCAGAAGCTGATCAAAAAGCTGCTTGGAGACATAGTCACCGAGTTCGTCGCAGATTTCACGTGACTTCTTATAAGAAGCGCGTGCGTCATACTCGCCAGCGAGGTCAGCTTCTAGAACTTCCTTGACGTTTTCGCCAATGCGTAATGGTGCGAGTGTCTGAAGGTTTGGGTGGCCTTCAAGGAAAATAATGCGGTCGATGATCTTGTCCGCATGCTGCATTTCTTCGATGGATTCTTCGCGTTCTTTCTTAGCAAGACGCGTGAAACCCCAATCGTTAAGCAGACGATAGTGCAACCAATACTGGTTTACAGCGCCTAATTCGAGAAACAGTGCCTCGTTAAGCCGCTCGATGACCTTTGGTTCGCCTTTCATTCCAAGAACTCCCGAATTTGTCTCGTAGAGAACGTACACGATCCATAAACAGGATCACGTTTTCGTCCATTTGATTGTGACGAAGATGATATTCTTCGGTCACCCTTATGATCGTTTCTACGACATTTGGGAAGCAGCCACAGCAGCGGCCACTCTTGGATATGGCATTGAAGACGGTTCCAGGCACGATTAAACGCCAGCAATCCTCATCAAGAAGTTGCGTGACAACGGCTTCAATATCTTTTTGTGTAATAACGTTGCAGCTGCAGACTAGCATTTAAAAGAAACTCCAGCATCTGCAATGCTCTGTGATTGTAAAAAATTCACAAGATGGAGTGGGCATCTTTGTTCGTTGCTATTCATAGCATCAAAAGCACTGTTTAAAGTGCGTTTTTTAACTTCAATATTGGCGGTAAGCCACTCTGAACCGAACAAAGGTTCCTCCAATCGCAGGGGTTAAAGGCCCGAACATCAAAGGTAGTCTTAGGTAAGTCTTTTAAAACCCACCAGTTTCAGTCAGGTTATGGCTGTATGGTGGCCGTTCTGTCAAATTTTATGTTTTTGAAACGTTCTAAAAAACAATAACTTAGAATAATTCTAAATATGAGTTAACCGCCCATCTTTAAACGCGAATTAGACTTTTACATAAAGAAAAACAGGGCAGTTTTAGCCCTGTTTTGAATTTATGCGCTATTTCGCCGCATCGTGTGGAAAACTGCCTTTTGAGACTGTTTAGATGCCTTCAACAGCTTCGAATCCCTCGAACTGAGGTGGGCCAGCATAAAGCGGCTTGGTGTTGCCCGCATTGCGATGCGCGTTGCGGAACTGTTCAGATTTCGTCCAGAAGATGAAATCGTCACGCGTTTTCCAAACTGTGTGCGAGGAATAAAGCGTATAGCCTTCTTCCTCATTGGTTGCGCCGCGCAGAAGATGGAAGCTTTCAAACCCCGGCAACTCTGACAGTTGCGAGTCGCGGCTGCGCCAAACGGTTTCAAATTCGGCTTCATTGCCGACGATTACCTTGAAGCGGTTCATTGCGATGAACATTGCTGATCCTTACTTTCAAAGAGGGACTGGCTACAAATTGGTCGCAGGACAATTGCACAGATGGCGTGGTACGTCCTGATAAAATTCCGGCGAGTGCAGTGGTAGGGACCGCACTCGCCGCGTCGTATCTCGGGATATGAAGACCACCACAGCGGTCAGAGATGAGTGGACTTCGTAGACACGACGATTGATGTTCGGGAGGCTTAGACCTCCCGAATGTTTTTAGAACTGGAACTGTGTAGCGACGAGGAATGTACGTCCCTGACCTGATCCAGATGTGCTGAGGAATGGTGTGTAAGTCTTGTCGAACAGGTTGTTAACTTTGAGCGTTAGATCAACGTTCTCAGTAAACTTATAGTTTGCGAAGACATCGACTAGACCGTAGCTCTTGTCGGAAGTTGTCGTTCCCGTATAACCTGCAACCTTGCCGGTGGAGACGTAGCTATAACGTCCACCGACGGTTAGCTTACGTTCGAGGAAGCGAGCGCCACCTGACAATGAAAAAATATTGTCCGGAAGGTATTGGCTTGCACCAAGTCCGGGCAGAATCGACGGCAAATTAGCTTTGGTGTACGTATAAGTCACGCCACCAAAGGCAAATCCTGCATCATAAGCTGCTTGCAGTTCCACACCTCTAACGCGGGAATTTCCATCAACATTCGTGTACCATGTCTGGCAAGTTCTGTCTGTTAAAGGATTACAGCCATTATATGCCGAACTGATTATGTAGTTCTCTACATCCATATCGTAATAGTTGGCTTTAATTCTCAGGCTGTCACCTGCGGTCAGCAGGTCATCTTTGCGAATATTAGCGCCGATTTCCCAGCCTCTTTGCTTTTCAGGTTCTAAGTCTGGATTTGCACGGAAGCCGACCTGAGTGCTACCTGGATGCACGCCACCAACCATCGTTTCTTGAAGAGTGGGACTACGCATCGAGTGAGAGTAGGTCACATACGGTTGCAGCCAACTTGTTGCATTGACGGCGAGGGTGATGCGTGGGTCGAGCGCGTTGAAGGACCTGTCAATTAGAGAAGTGCCATCAGTTGCGTCACCTTCAAGGCTATAGAAGTTATAACGCAAGCCGACCGTAAGGTCGGCAATTCCGTATGACAAAGTCGTATCCGAAAAGACTGCACCGGTTGTGCTGTGTCCATTATCCGGATTAGCACCAGTCTTCGTTCCGGTCACTTTATCGCGGAAATATTCAACACCATAGTTCCATTTAACGGCCACTTCGTTGACGTTAAAGCGTGAGGTGTTGGATATATCGAAGCCTAATCCCGTGTCCTTGATTTCGCGGTCTATAGCCGCTGTTGCATTTGATGTGAGGCCTTTGCCATAATTCATATCAAGTCGATTGTAGTAACCATTTAGATGGAAATCGATGAGATCATTATCTGCTGGATTATAGCTATAATTTGCAGTCAGGGTTCGATTTTTGATGGTTTGATCGTAAGAATTGGCGCCAAAATCATTGTTATAGAGAACGCCGCCTAAAGACAATTTGTGATCTTCACCAAAACCGAATTCAGTCTTAATAAGACCAGACGTCAGCTTTTGCCCAGTATTGTTTTGCTCAATGCCATCGCCATTTTTATAGTTATCAGAATCCCTATGACTGATTGCTCCCGCAATGCCCATCGAATTGACACGAGCACCACCAGCGATCATCTCCGAGAAGCCAACACCGTTGCTACCCCATGAGGCTCGGCCCAAAACACCATATTGCTGACCTGGGCGCACGATGTCATCAACGCCCAAGGTACGAAGATTTACGCTGCCAGCGAGACCGCCACCGCCAAGGCCGGTGACCGCACCTCTGCTCACATCAATATCTGCGAGAAGATTAGAGTCTACATATGTAAAGCCGGAAGCTTCATGTCCTGTAAAGCGGAAATTCTGGCGAACACCATCGATCATTGTATTAACGCGCCCTGAGCCTTCGAAGCCGCGAATATTAACAGCAACACCAGGTTGGGAACCGTTCACGCGCGTAAAGGTACCCGGAACATCTCGAAGCAAGTCATCGAGTTTCACATCGCCATAACGATTGATTTCTTCTTTTGAAATAGCACTGACTGCAGCAGGCGTAGAATATGGTGCATCGCCTTTAGCTGTCGTTGGATTCTGGATTGTTATTGTTTTCAACTCAACACCATCGGCTTCGCTTGCAGCAGCTTTTTGCTGCGCATATGCGCCCGATGCCATCGTAGTAAGGATCACTGCCAAGCCTGTGCTCGCTAGAAATGACCGCCTATATTCCCCGTTTATTACCCGCATTGCCTAAGTTCTCCTGAAGGCCACAGAAAATTCTCGCAGCCGCTTGGGCGCGAGAAAATTAATTATCTCAATAGGTTACGTTCTTCCCATCCCGAGGGAAGTTATGGCGCTGGCTGGAAGGAGAACCTTCGGGCTTGCTCTGGAAAAAAAGACAATTAAACTTGACTCGATTAATCCAGTAAGGCAGTGATTATTAAACATGACTTATGATGTCAACTAATGATTTGTTGGGACCAAGTCAGTTAACAAAAACGGCTCCATAACTGGTGCAGAGGCAGTAAAATGAACAGGCGAATCCATATCGACATGCAGGTGCGGTTGCCGCGTGAGCGCGTCTCCAGCCGCATGCCCGAACTCCAGTCGCGTCTAGATACGACAGGACAGGTCAAATCGCACACTTCTGAACAGTCTTATGAATCGCAGCTTAAAACTTATGGCAGCCGTGAACTCTTCAACGGCTCTCGTGAAGTGGCGATAGAGCACGGCGGCTCTCTCTATCGTTTGAAAATCACCCGTCAAGGCAAGCTCATCCTTAACAAGTAGGCAACAAAAGATGACGACCCAGACCAAGCCCTCCCCAGAGCAAATACTCAAGGCACGGGCAGATAACCCGAAAATGCGCGAACGCGATTTTGCGCAAAGCCTCGGGATATCAGAAGCCGATTTCATTGCGGCTTACACAGGTGCAGATGCTAAAAGCTCGATTTCCGCTCGACGCATCCGTGCCGATGTTGAAACTCTGCTTAAACATGCGCCTTCGCTCGGCGAAGTCATGGCGCTAACGCGCAATGAAAGCGCTGTGCACGAAAAGATCGGCCCATTCGAAAAAACGATTTGGGGTCCGCATGCATCGCTGACACTCGGCAAAGAAATTGATCTCCGTATTTTCCCGAGGCATTGGGTGCACGGTTTTGCTGTCGCAAAGCCGGATGGCGAACATATTCGTCGTAGCCTTCAGTTTTTTGATGCTTCGGGCGAAGCGGTTCATAAAATCCATCTGCGTCCTGCATCCAATCTGGAAGCATATGAGCAGCTTGTTTCAGAACTGCTGCTTGATGATCAGACGCCTGCGATTGAAACAAAGCCAATCGCTGCCAAAGCTGAGAAAGCTGATGTTTCAACTGTTGATGGCGATGCGTTCCGCGAACGCTGGGGAGCGCTCACCGATGTTCACCAGTTTATTGGCCTGCTGAAGGATTTTGGTGTTGACCGTCATCAGGCGGTGCATCTTGCGGGTCAGGATTTCGCATGGCGCGTCGATCTGTCGGCAGTTGAAGCGATGATGAACCATGTGGTGCAGGAACAGATCCCGATCATGTGCTTTGTCGGAAGTCGCGGTTGCATTCAAATCCACACGGGTAAGATTGCAGAAATTAAGACGATGGGCCCATGGCTCAATGTACTTGACCCGACTTTCCATCTTCATCTGCGCGCGGATCACATTGCTGATGCATGGGTTGTTCGTAAACCTACCAAGGATGGTCACGTCACTTCGCTTGAAGCCTACGATGCCAATGGTGAGATGATTATCCAGTTCTTCGGCGAACGTCATGAAGGCGAGGCTGAACTCGCTGACTGGCGCATGATTGCAGAAAATCTGCCGCGCTTGCCTCAGTCGTCT
The DNA here is from genome assembly GCF_049199085.1 of Ochrobactrum sp. EDr1-4. Taxonomy (NCBI): domain Bacteria; kingdom Pseudomonadati; phylum Pseudomonadota; class Alphaproteobacteria; order Hyphomicrobiales; family Brucellaceae; genus Ochrobactrum; species Ochrobactrum sp. EDr1-4. Next base: position 84,043 of record NZ_JBLZOF010000004.1, on the reverse strand, counting down.
GCCGCTTAATACAAACAGGATTTAAGTCTTTGTTTTAATATGCGTTCCGGAGATGGCTTCCATTTCCGGAATATGCATGTGAAGGGTTCAAAACATGTCAATGATTGGTTCAAGCATCGGTCGCTATACGGCTTTGGCTGTCCTTGCTACGACCGTTGCGTTCAGCGGGTTTGCAAAAGCGGATACAGTTGAGAAACTTGCGGATAGCTCCCGGGTTGTTTCGGTTGGTGGCGCTGTGACAGAAATCGTCTATGCGTTGGGCGCAGGCGATAAGCTCGTCGCACGTGACCAAACCAGTACCTATCCTGAACAAGCGCACGAACTGGTCGATGTTGGTTATATGCGCCGCCTGTCGCCGGAAGGCGTTCTTTCGGTCAATCCCACCGGCATTTTGATGTCGGAAGGCAGTGGCCCGCCGGAAACTCTGGAAGTCCTCAAGAAAGCATCTGTTCCTATTGTTATGGTACCGGAATCCTTTACGGGTGAGGGCGTCATTGCCAAGATTGATGCTGTCGGTAAAGCGCTTGGGCTTGAAGATAAGGCCAAGGAACTTGCAGCAAACGTCTCGCGTGATCTTGAAGCAGCTGAGAAGATTTCGGCCAATCAAAACCCACGTAAGCGTGTGCTTTTCATCATGTCTGCACAGGAAGGACGCATTATGGCGTCTGGAACTGGCACTGGTGCCAATGGCATCATTACGCTTGCGGGCGGTGCAAATGCTATCGATTCATACCAGGGTTATAAGCAGCTGACAGACGAGGCCGTTGAAAAGGCTGCTCCTGATCTGATCCTGACGATGAATATTGGTAAAGATAGCGTTCAGAAGGAAGACCTTCTGAAAAATCCTGCTTTGGCCAATTCGCCTGCGGGCCGCAGCGGTAACATTGTTCAGATGGACTCACTCTATTTGCTTGGCTTCGGTCCACGTACAGGTGCTGCCAGCCGCGAGTTGTCTGAAAAGCTCTATGGCAAGCAGGCCGCAAACTAAGAACTGTGCCTGTTTCGTTTGAGTACGGGCAGGCATATCGCGGAAACGCGCAATAAGGACATATAGAAATGACCAGCCATGACCGCACGGCAAAACCCGGGGGCTTTGTTGTGCGTGATCAAGCCGCCGATAACCATGTCGGTGATCGTTCAGCCCGCGCACGCCTTGCTATCGTTGTTCTTGCGATAGCCCTTGGCGTGACTGCTCTTTTCAGTCTTACTGCGGGTGCTTCTGATGCATCGGTTTTGACTGTTCTGCGTGAATATGTTTTCGGCACGCAGGAGAGTGCAGATGCCTTCAGGCGCGATCATCTGATCATTATGGAAATACGCCTGCCGCGCATCATCATAGGCATATTGGTGGGGGCGTCGCTTGCGGTTTCAGGCGCTGTGATGCAGGGGTTGTTTCGCAATCCACTCGCTGATCCGGGCCTTGTCGGTGTTTCGGCTGGTGCCAGCCTGGGTGCAGTTTCGATGATTGTTCTTGGTGGAACCACGCTTGCGCCGCTTTACATGTTGCTCGGTCTTTATGCTTTGCCACTGGCTGCGTTTGTTGGCGGATTGATCACAACGCTTGTGCTGTATCGCGTAGCGACGCGGCGTGGCCGCACGTCCGTCGCTACAATGTTGCTTGCCGGTATCGCGCTTGGGGCACTGACGGGGGCCGCCACTGGCGCTCTCGTCTATATTTCCGATGATCGTCAGTTGCGTGATCTAACCTTCTGGGGTCTTGGCTCGCTTGCGGGCGCAACTTGGGGCAAGATTGGAACGGCTGGCCCGATTATCATGGTTGTCCTGTTTGCTACACCGTTTCTTGCACGTGGTCTAAATGCGCTTGCATTGGGCGAGGCAGCCGCGGGTCATCTCGGCATCCCCGTTCAGCGTATTAAAAATGTGGCTATTGTGACAGTGGCCGCTGCAACTGGTGCAACGGTCGCAATATCGGGTGGCATCGGTTTTATTGGTATCGTTGTGCCGCACATGCTGCGTTTGAGCATTGGCCCCGATCATCGCTATTTGTTGCCTTCGGCAGCGCTGCTCGGCGCGATTATGCTTCTGCTGGCAGATGCGGTCAGCCGTACCATTGTCGCACCCGCTGAGTTGCCTATTGGCATTATTACGGCAGTTTGTGGTGCTCCTTTCTTCCTCTGGATATTGCTGCGTCAGCGCGGCGTTCTCGACCTGTGAGGCACGAGATGATTGAAACCAAAAACTTAAGCGTTTCTATCGGCAAAAAGTCGATCATTGAAAATGTCGATTTTGTTGCCCGACCGGGTGAGGTGACAGCCATCGTTGGTCCGAATGGCTCGGGAAAGACAACATTGCTGCGCGCGCTGTCTGGCGATATCGCTTATACGGGATCGGCTTATTTGGATGGCGAGGATTTTAGCAGCATTAAGCCATGGCGCATGGCAGCACGTCGTGCGGTGCTTCCACAGGCCAGCGCCTTGTCGTTTCCCTTCACAGTTCGCGAAATTGTACATATCGGTCTGACAGGTGGATTCAGCGGTGTGATGGGTCCAGAACAGGAAAAATTGCCTGATCTCGCTTTAGCGAAAGTCGATCTGGCTGGCTTTAGCGGTCGGCTTTATCAGGAATTATCCGGGGGCGAGCAGCAGCGAGTTCAGCTGGCTCGCGTCTTGTGTCAGGTGTGGAAGCCGGTGGTGGATGGAAAACCCCGCTATTTGTTCCTTGATGAGCCTATTTCCAGCCTCGACATAAAACACCAGATCACGGTGATGGAAATTGCACGCGATTTTGCGGCGGCAGGTGGTGGGGTGATTGCCATTCTTCATGATCTCAATCTTACCGCCATGTTTGCCGATAGTATTGCCGTCATGCATAAGGGAAGGCTTGATACGATCGGCACGCCGCAAGATGCTTTGACCGACGATCGCCTTGAACGGGTTTATGAATGCACGTTGCGGGTCGGTGTCCAGCCGGCAAAAGGCGTTCCTTTCGTGCTACCACAATCGGCTTACGCTGCGTCGCTCTGAACGAAATCATAAAATAAAAAGGCTGAGAACCAAGTCGGTTCTCAGCCTTTTCAATTCAGTACAAAATAGAAATTTAGCTGGCGACCCGCTCAACTTCAAGATCTTCATCAAGGCCAAGCAAAGCACGAACATTCGGACGAGCCTTTATGAGGTCGTCGATGCTGTACTTCATCAAAACGCCGAAGAAGGCATTAAGCGCTTCACGCAAAGCTGAGTTCAAGCCGCAGCTATCAACGAGCGGGCATTCCGTAGCGTCGTTCTCAAAACACTCTGCCATCGCGAAGTTTTCTTCGGTCACGCGTACAACGTCGAACAGTGAAATATCTTTTGCTGCGCGTCCAAGGCGTACACCACCGTTACGACCGCGCACCGTTTCAACCAGCTTGTGTTCGACAAGTGGCTGCAAAATCTTAAAAAGAAAAAGTTCGGATACGCCATATGCACGGGCGATTTCCGGCACACGACTCAATTTGCCGTCATTGGCGGCACAATACATAAGCATGCGAATGGCATAATTCGTCTGACGAGTAAGACGCATTTATTATTCCTTTCAGCACATCCTCGAACTTTATGATTGGGGTTTTCCCATTCAAAAGCTCTGCTTTTGTTACGTCACATACTTCGTGGGTTAACCGAAGATGGTTAGCTTTTGAGCGTATGTGCCAAGCGCGTGCGTTTATTTCGATTCCACTTTAGAACTATTCTTAAAATATATGAAGTGATTTATCACCTTTGAAGGGTAAAAAACGACTTCTTTTCATCACGTCACCGCGATCATGTATTCAAATCAATGTCGGTCGACTGACAAACATCAATCCATTGCGCCGAAACGAGTTCGGCCATTTTTTGCGGAGCGATCCTTACCGCGCTGTTCGTTGCGCCTGCTGCAGGTACAACTTCTTCATAGGTCTTGAGCGACAGATCACAATAAACGGGCAGGGCGCTTGGTAAACCAAACGGACACACCCCGCCGACTGGATGGCTTGTCTCGCTTACCACGCTTTCCGCATCCAGCATGCGCGGCTTGCTTCCAAAATGATCTTTAAACTTACGGTTATCGATACGTGCATCGCCACGCGTAACGATGAGAATAGTCTGGTCTTTAGCCGTAAACGATAATGTCTTCGCGATCTGCCCCGGTTGCACGCCATGAGCCTCAGCAGCAAGTGCGACTGTCGCTGTGCTGGTCGGTAATTCAATGATATCGATTTCCGGTGCCTTCTCCGCAAAGAACGCTTTGACCGATTCCAGACTCATAGGTTCCCTTTTCTTTTATGAGTATGAATATCAAGTTTATGCATTATGGATGGAGAGTTCAATCCGTAGCGCGATTTTTTACAAATCTATATAAGTGACAGATTGCCGCTGCCTTTATTTTTAATCTCTATTATATCGAGATTGCTTAACTTAGATATTTTTGTCTAAGTTGCATTTATTTATATAGTATTTTATTTATCGTATTATTGTTGGACTTTAAGATTCATCAATAATTATCTTCGGACGTCGAGGTATATATTTATTTATCGCAATACCCCTTCCTGTTTGGGGAAGGGGCAATGCGTTGTTGTCATGGGTAAATTATGAATTGCTTGGCTCAATAGCTTTATCAGCTTCTTGTTTTTTTGCCTCTTTGTCTTTGTCGTAATGCCACTTGATGGCAAAAAACATGGCGATGCCTAAAACGATAAGCTTGAATCCGCCGGCGACTATCGGGAACCATTCCATTTTATGAATATTTCCATGCTGTTAATTTCGTCGCGAGCTTTAGCAGAATACGATCATTCAAACAGCTTAATTTTAACAATTTAATTTGAAGAGGTTGTTCGGTCGGGCGTCCTCTTATTGCTGTTTAGGGTTACTCTACGGTCTTCTGCCAGTTCTCAACGCGGTAGAGTTTGTGTTGATAGCGGGAAAGAAGCTTACCAAAGTGCAATTAGTGCAATCGCGTAAGTCATCGACAAAAATATGAAGCGCCACAAAGCTACTTAATCCGAACGACAATCAAAGCCGAATGTGCTGCCGCAAATCATTTTTGTTCTGAGGTCCATGGCACCCGTTTTATCAGGTCAAGAATGGTGGTGAAAATGGCGTGCTGATGCATATCCTCCTTCATAATCGGATTGCTCTGGAAATTTATTCACAAGTCATGCTTTGGATGAAAACAAAAGTTGCAGAACAAGTTGACGTCGCCATAAAAGCTGGTAAGTACTCATCCGATAATTGAATGGGTGGCAAATCAGTATCCATACTGAATTAGAGCTTTTCTGAAACCGAGAAAAGCATAACCATTTCAATCGCGTGGAGGGGTGGCCGAGCGGTTTAAGGCACCGGTCTTGAAAACCGGCGTGCGGGAGACCGTACCGTGGGTTCGAATCCCACCCCCTCCGCCATTTACTCTTTCAAGCAGATACACCCACGTTCATTCGCGTTCGAAAACCATTGTAAAGCTTGAGTTTGAGTGTACATTCCGTTTCGAGCGCGTTCGGGCTTGGTTGCTGGAAGCCGGGACCAAGTCGGATACAAACCGGATATCGTAAAAGAGAAAACCGGATACCGTTATCCTTCGCCCGTTCGCTAAATTGAGATAGCGGGTGGGTGCATGCTAACTGAAGCACAAATCAAAAAAGCCAAACCAAACGACAAGCCTTACAAATTAAGCGACTCAAAAGGGCTGTTTCTTCTCGTGGCGAACTCCGGTTCAAAGCTTTGGCGCTTTCGTTATCAGCGCGAAGGCAAAGAACATCTGCTATCGCTTGGGTCGTATCCCGAATTATCTCTTTCAGATGCGCGGGATCTCCGTGATGAAAAACGTAAGATTGTTAAGAGCGGCGGCGACCCTAAGGTTTCTCCGATTCGCTTGCCATCGAGCGTTACCGGTCTCACATTTGAAATACTGGCGCGTGAGTGGTTTGAGCTTCAAAGGCCTATGTGGGTCAAGCGACATGCTGATGATGTGATCGACAGTCTTGAGGCGCGGGTATTTCCACATATCGGATCAAAGCATCCAGACGACATAAGTGCGCCTGATGTTTTGAAGTTGCTGCGCGAGATCGAAAAGACCGCCATTGAAACAGCTAAACGTGTAAGGCAGCGGATTTCATCGGTGTTTGTTTACGGCATATCATCCGGTCAAGCATCAGATGATCCGGCCCATATTGTGAAAGGTGCCTTGGCACCCTTGCGCAAAAGCAAACAGCCTGCGGTGATCACGCTCAAAGAGGCTCGCGAAGTTCTGACTAAGGCTGAAGCTGAAACCGCTCACCCGGTCACCAAGCTTGCGATGCGCCTGCTTGCCTTAACGGCTGTCAGGCCCGGCACATTGATCACCACGCCTTGGACGGAATTTGCAGATCTCGATAAGGAGAACCCCGTCTGGCACATCCCTGCAAGCCGGATGAAGTTGAAGCTGGAGCATAAGGATGACGCACGCCGCGATCATCTGGTACCGTTGTCAAAGCAGGCAATTGAGGTGATTGAAGCAGCCAAGAAAGAGTCGTGGGGCGCGACTTACGTTTTCCCTAACGTTCGACATCGATTTAAGCCGATGTCCGAAAACGCATTAAGCTACCTGCTTAAGCGCGCGCATTTATCAGGGGTGCATGTGCCTCATGGCTGGAGATCTACGTTCTCAACAATCATGAATGAGCATTACCCGAATGATCGCGCGGTTATCGACCTGATGTTGGCGCATGTTCCAAAAGATAAAGTCGAGGCTGCATACAATCGCGCAATGCATCTTGGTCGGAGGCGTGAACTCGCGCAACTGTGGGCTGATTTATTGATGAATAAAATGGCCCCAGCAGGAGATTTGTTACTGGGGCCGAAGCGATAGTTATCAAGCGCGAGGCAGCGATTCGAGCCATTCAACAATTTCATCCTCGCGCCATCTGATCTTGTTTGCTCCCAGCCGCACTGGCTTCGGAAACTTATCGTCCTTGACGTACTGATAAATCGTCGTCTTTCCCAGCGTGGTGAGGCGCTTGACGTCGTTGACGTCTAGAAGTCTCGGCGCTTGGATGTGATCAAGGCTTCGCTGTTGATTTGTGCTTTGCGCATGCATCTTATTTTGCTCTCCTCGATGACTTGAAAATAGGCTGCTCAAACTTATCTACTTGGCAGCGCAATGAACGGTATGTGCCATGACAAAAATTCACTTCAACAAACGGCAAGAGCCGGATGGAACGTGGACCGTTGTTAGGCTTTTGACAGGTGAACCTGCCAAGCTGAACGGCCAATTTTGTTGCAATCTTCGGCGCGATGAAGCGCAGGAAATTACCAACTATCTGAACATGATGGGCGATGGCGATCATAACACACCGCCGTCCAAGTAGGTGATCTCCCACGTCGGATGGAAGATCGATGTATGGTTCTCGCCGTCCATCTGGATTCTAAGTCTGCCACTTATTGCACTACGGATTGTTCCAAAGGTCGATTTTGTTTCGTCTTTCCACCCGCCAGTGTATTGAATACGTCCACCGCGCTTGGCAGGAACACGATAGTTCTTCCGGATCCAAGCCATGCTCATCGGTTGACCTCCCTTGCGCGCAAGAGGGCGGTGCAGAGGGCGATGGGAAGCATCTTTGAATGATTTTCTGGTCTGTATCTCGCGTGAAGCCAGATGAATGCATCATTAAATAAGACCATGATGCTGTAAGGCTGCACCCTCTCAGCCAGCGCGATAGCCGCGTCTACAGAGGCGGTGTAGGCGGGGAGGCCAACAGTTAACCCGCCATCGGTCCATCGGTCCCACCAGTTGCCGCCCATGCCAAATTCACGGTTAGCTTTGAGTCCGCCAACGCTCTTGGCAATCTCCGCATCCTCTTCCCTATCAGGCCCGTCCAGCTTGGATAGTCTGTCAATGAGGGTCATGGGCGGTCTCCTTTAAGCTGTGAAACCAGTTTTTGACCGATCTCAATGGCTTCCGCAGCAAGACCGTCATGCTCTGATCGCGTGTATTGGAAAGCTGAAAGCATTTCGCTGACCTCGTAGGCGTGATCTATGTTGCCGGGGACCGGAGGATTATCTCGGAAATGATCCAACTCGTAGATGCCGCCATACACCAAAAGCGAGGCCCGCAGCTTCACGCCGCAGTGAGCGCACATAGGTGGCGTGTCGTGATCGATTGCCCATCCGCCATCAAGAATGTATCCATCGGCGTTTTTACGATTATGCTTCCGAAGGTTCTTGAGCTTTGCTGATCCGCAGTCGAAGCACCATTCGTTGCCGTTATTGGAGACGTACTCACCTTCAGGCGTTACAATCCAATGGGCGTTTTCAACGCGAGCTTGCGAAGCAAGGGGCGTTAGCTTGTCTAATAGTTCATCGATCTCTTTATGATGGGTGGAGGTCATGGGCGATCCTCCAAGGCGGCGCATTTGGTGCGAATATCCTCATGAAAAGCTCGCGCACCTTGGAATGTGCCCGCACACAAACCAGCTTGTGCCGTGCGGTCAATCTCTTCCAACGCCTCGCCCAACTCCTTAACCCGCGCCGTCAGCGCCGCGTTGTCGGTTTCGAGAACCAAGAGGCGGTTTTCTAGCCGTACCTTTTCAACTTCCAAGCTTTCAATTTCGGCGTTCGCTTCCTCGATAATATCAAGAAGACGTTGCTGCGCTCCCCGTTCCGCCGCAATGATGTCCTCGGCCTGCGATTTGGCGACGAGTTCGCGGATAGTTTCACCACTTCTAGCCGCACTCAGAACAAACTTCTTATCGCCTTTTTTCCATTCGCTCTTTGGTGTCCAGTATTGGTGTTCAACCGTCTCCAACCCTTCGACCGGCGCGGCGGGGCGGGTGGTCAAGGTGCAAGAATGCGGTTCTCCGCAACATGGATTTTCTTTGCATCTATTTTTCATAGCTGCCTCCTGTCGGGTGGATGGCGTCATACTGCTTGATAGCCCACTGGATAGCGAAACAGCACCACAGAAAGTGGTGCGTGTATTCCTTTAAATTGTGCTCGTAAAAATCAACGAAGCACTGCTTGGTTAGCGAGCACTCGTAATCCATAACCGATTGTATGCATCCGCGCTCATCGTTCGGGTCCATGTAGAAAAACAATTTATCTTCAATGGCCTGCCAAGCAGCTTTCTTTTTCCTGCGTGGGACTTCCCACTGGTCGAAATCTGTCTTCACAGCTTCTTTGAGGCGATCAAAACTAAATCGCTCATAACCGCCGCGCCTATTATTCGCCTGAATTTTCTCAGCCCAATAATCCGGGTTGATGGCATCGCCACGGAAGAACTCGAACATGTCAGTTAAGCGCTGGAAAACGTAGTCTCCCATATCCCCGCTTATGCATAGGTATCCCGGCCAAGTCGTGATGTTGAAGTGGTATGTGGAACTGTTGTTATAGGAAAACTTGAGGTCGCGATGCACGCCGTTATCCATGCGAACCGTCATTGAGTGGCCTTTAGTATCTCGCTTGAAGTTTGCCAGACTTTTGTTCAAGCGATTTTGGTACGATGCGACTTTCTTACGTTTGTTCATGCCGCCACCCCGATCTGATCGATATTCCGATTGATGACGTGGAAAGTGTAGGCGGCAACCCATGGGTTACTCTCCCATGCATCGGGTCCGTTGATGTGGTTCCAAAGTTTCAGAAATGGCGTGATTGCCGATGTATGGCAAAGACCTGATAAGTCATAATCGAACCCACGAATAACGTGGCAAGCTTCCCGCACTTTCGTGACACCTTCAGCAAATGCATCAGCCTCGCTAATGTCATGCAAACGTTCTACGCGTACATCTATGACTTCAAGCGTGATACGCGATGCCCAGCGTGGCATATGAATAGATGGACGCCAGCGGGCTTCCGCTTCAGGAGGGAATGGTTTGTCGAAGCCGTGGCGCTCGCATTCGGCTTCATAACCGTCCGCCCGATACAACACGAAGCCCGGATCTACTGTGCCGACAATGGCGCAAGCTTCGCGTACCCAAAGGCGATCTCCTGCTTGTGCAAGCGGTCGCCACCATTTCGGACCACCATCTTTATCACGCATGTCAGGACCGAATGCGATTTCCATTCTGCCATGATTGAAACTAATAAGCGGATCAATCCGGCCGGTCGGCTGTGGTTTAATCACACGGCGCGTCTGTGTTTTGCGACCTTCGAGCAAGGCGCGCACCATTGGCGCGCTGAAAAGGATAGGGCGGTCAGTCATACCAGCCCTACGATCTGCGCGCCAAGAATGGCGGCGACACTTGCGCTGGCAAAAAGAGTTGCTAAAACAACCTTTTGATTGAGCTTCTTGTCATGCGATTTGTAGGCAGTAGGAAGGTTAAAACCTTCTGAGCTGGGGCGTTCATGCATGTTCGAGAACCTCCGTTGATAGCGAAGGGCGCTTCGTGATTATCGAGCTAGACTGCCCCTCGATTGCGATAGCGAGTGCACCAACGGCTTCAATAGGAGCCGGATCCCAGATCTCAATCTGCGCATCGCTTGCACGGTCGCCGTCTAAAATGCCGTGCAAACCGGCACGGTCGTTTTCATCAAGGTTGCGCCATTTCTGGATATTGTACGCTCCGAACAGGATACCGCGAGGTGATCCACGCTGGGTTACTCCAACTGAAAAGCCGTGAGCCTGAAGCAACTGTTCTGCGCGTCGAACAGCGGCGAAGTCGCCTTTGTCCGTTAGTCTTGCCATGAAAATAATGTTTGACATCGGTCTCTCCGCTAAACCCCGGAGAACCGACTGCGCTTTCTACTCAAAACCCGGTCCAGCGCAGCCGGTTTTGGGCGGGGTGAGCAGAAAATGCGCATAATGCACAATTATGTCAATACAAAATGTGCGTAATGAGCAATAACATTGTGCTCTGTAAGGTCAATTGTTTAAATAATGCCGAATCTGTGCCTGTGGAAAAGCTCTATAACTGCTCATCAGATAAGCAGTTTATTAAATATGTTCTTGATGCGTTCCATTTCATGGGCCATCATTAATGTGCGGTAAAGGGGTGCAGTAGTGAGTATCGAGGATGATCTGCTGAATGAGTGGGAGAGGCTGTCGCAGGATGAACGGCGGAGTTTTATTGCTTTCTGGCGGCGATCAATGTCCGCAAAAGAGGAAGCATCGCCTGCTTCTCTTCTTCTGTGGCTTCGGCAATCAAAAGTGAGAATTCTCTATCAACGTCAGTAGGTTGTTCGGCATCCGTTGATGATGGCCCCTTGCCTTCGCCTGTGAGTAGCCATGCTTCGCTAACACGATAAGCCTTTGCATACTTATCCGATATTCGGCTGATTCCACGATTGCCCTGCTCATGCTGCGCATAGGAATTGTAGTTCCAGCCAAAATATTCGCAGGCGCTTTTCGCGGTTTTAAAACCGCGGGCGATACGTGCAATTTCCAATCGCTTAGCGAAGTCTGGGCGAGTGTCTGTCATGATTTGCATATTGCACACTTTCGATGTGCGTTTCGTCTTGACAATGAATTGTGCTTAACGCACATTCCGCGACATGAACGAAGCACCATTAGATATTCCGGCGATTAGGAAAGCCCTAAACCTGACGCAGTCACAGCTGGCAGGTATGGCAGGCGTTAACCTTTCTACTGTTTGGCGTTGGGAAAATGATGGCATTCCTAAGCGCGGTCCAGCGCGTGCTCTGCTTGATCGCCTCAATGTAGAAGCTTTTAGTTCGAAAGTATCTCCTGCCAGTTCCTCGGCGGGTGATGTTGCCGGAGCGTCTGTTGCGCCCCCCGCCCAAAGTGGCGCTCCGGCAAATGTTTTGAGTTCGCAAAGCACCAAGGGCAACTGCGAAACAGGAGCGCGGCTGCGGGCCGAAACTGCACTGCGCTCCGCTTTTATTTCCAATTCGCCTGAAGTCCTCCCATCGGGCGAAGCCGTGGCGCGTTGTGAAGTCCGTCAGCGCGCCACGGCGACTAATTCCGGGGAGGCGGTTCGATGATCTGTCGAGGTTGCGATCCATGACTTCAAATTCCTGATGCCGTTTTGACGGTTTGAAACTCTCAAATTTTTGACCTTCCCACCACGGGAAACGACGCTGGGTTTTCCCGGCGCGGGAAAGCTTTGCCTTGAGGATTGCGCGCTATGGCTGACATCGAACCTCGTGAATTTACAGAACGCTGGCGTTTGCGGGTTTTGGCAGCGCAGACGGATCTGATTGACGCGTATGGCGGCAGCCGCCGCGTGGTTGAAAAATTCGCAATTTCAAAAAGTCAGGTCGGGCGTTGGTATGGCGGTGTTGATCGAGACACAATGCCGACGCCGGTCGTTATGGCGCTGGAAGGCTATGTCGGTCGCCCGATTGTTTCGGGCATCATGGTCGAGTTTCTCGGCCTTGAGGTTGGCGGATCTGTCGTCAGCAACTCAATTTCGTCCTGTCTGTCTGCACTCAATGCCGATTTGGTTGAGCTGACCGGAAATATGATGGTCGAAACTGTTCGCGCCAAGGCGGATGGTTTTCTGTCGCCATCGGAAGCGCAGCAATTGCGCAAAATATCGCGCCAGATTGCGAAAATCCACGCTGACATTGATGGGCGACTTGCTGCCGCTGAAGCGCGAGAGGTCAACGAATGACCGCATCACAAGTCCTCAAATTTTTCATCATCGATGAAACCGGCAAACCGCAGCCGCTGCGCTGGCGGCATCCGTTTGCTCGCTTTGGCTGCGACCGCTCGCTGCAACTCGTTTCCCGCTTTCCAGATCAGGCTGATCGCATTGCGCGCCGTTCTGTTGAGGCGGGCTCACCTCTTACCAAAAAGCAAACACCCACTGTCTTAGGAGGACTTCAATGAGCCGGGTTATGCGTTCGTTCCGGGAAATGCTCGGACTGCTTTCGCGTGGTGATTTCACGCGCAAGCTTGATGATGAAATGGCGCTTGCGATCGAGGCACTGGAAAACATGCCCGGCGACAAGGGCAAGGCCACGATGACCGTGACCATCGATTTTAACTACGAGTTGGGCCGCATCGATATTGATCCAAAGGTCAAGCTCAAACTGCCTGACACCGCCAAGTTCATGAAAACACCGTTCTGGTCTTTGGATGGTGCACTGAGCATCGAGCATCCAAGCCAAGTTGACATGTTCCTTCGTGACGCCGGGCCGACGCCAAGCGCCGCCACTGAGCGCTGATTTTTTTAACCGGAGAGTAAAACCATGGAAGATAAGAAATCCATTGTCGGCCTCAATGCCGCAATTCTCACATTAACCGGGCTGGCCAATAAGGCCAGTGACCCGGAAATTGTCAGCGTTTCCACGAAAGGCTTGGCGAAGGGTCTTGCCGACGAAGTTCCGCTGGCGTTTGATCGTAATAATCAGAAGTTCGCTTCTGTCAAAAGCCTGCTTGAAGAGCATCGCATTGCGCCAGAACGCCGCCGCGGTACTGCAAATACCGATGTGCTCGCAAGCTTCATTGATCTCACGAACCGTCACAAGGATGATGGCTCGGTCATCTTTGGCAAGGCAAGCTGGCCTAATCCGAAACTCACTTCGATCATTGATTATCACGATCTCGATAATGAGCCGCGCTTTGGTGAGCATCGCGTTGAATACGCATTCCCGGTAACGGAAGAATTCACCGCGTGGGTGAAGAACAATGCGCAACCGATGGAACAGGCAGAATTTGCTCTGTTCCTTGAAGAGCATTCGGTTGAATTATGTGCTCCGACTGATGGCGAACGTACTGAGTGCGAACGCCTGTTCAATGAAAAGATGGCCACGCCGTCTGAGCTGGTCATGCTCGCCCGTCATCTGGAAGTGTTTGTCAGCGCGACGGTGAAGCAGGGCACGCGCTTGCAGACCGGCGAACGTACTGTCGAGTTCAAGGAAGAACATCAGAACGCCAAGGGTGAGCCGGTTGTCATTCCGGGCATCTTTATGATTTCGGTGCCGGCGTTTGTCGATGGTGACAAGGTCCGCATTCCGGCACGCCTGCGTTACCGCATCAAGGGCGGCGATATTGTCTGGTTCTATCAGCTTTATCGTTGGGAAAACGTGCTGCGTGAACAGGTCCAGCGCGATCTTGCAGAAGCTGCCGCCAAAACCGGCCTTCCATTCTTCGAAGGCTCGGCAGAGCGCTAATGTTTTACGCTTCCTCACGCCATACAGAAAGCAATCCGATAACTGCCGCAGCTATGCGCGCGCAGCGCTTGCGCGAGGAAGCACGCAAAGCTCCGGTGGGGCCAAAACTGGCGCCACCGGTTGAGGTCGCGCCAGTCGTCACAGCTGAGGCTACGTTACCGAAAAAAGTACCGTCGAAGAGGTCGCGCGCTGCCATTTCTGATGAAGTGATCCTTCATCGGGTCAACCGGAAATGGGTTCGATATTGTGGTGAGGTGGCAAAAGCCGGTGTTTTGCCGGTGGCTGATCTCTATCGACCTGATCTTAACACGATTATTCGCCGGATATGCCGCGCCCTTCGTGTGTCGCAACGCGATGTCCTGTCGCGATCCCGCCGCTACGATCTGATTTTGGCGCGGCAGGCGATTTACTATTGGGCGTTTCGCCTCACGCCGCTTGGCTGCACCGAAATTGGATTGAAGCTCGGCGGTCGCGATCATTCCACAATCATTTATGGCGTCAGCCATTATCGCGAAAAGCGTCAACATGCCGGGCGTTTCTTACGTCCAGTCAGGCGCAAGCGATGAGCAGCCGCCTTACGCCACGCGAAACCCTTCTGATCATTCTCACTGCTGTATTGGCGGAAGCGTCGGTCGCGGCTTTCCTCATTTACATCATCTGGTTTGCGGGGCGGCGCTGATATGCGTGAATATGATCCGGCTGACGATTCCAAAAAATGCTATGATCTCGCAGTCCAAGTGAAGCGCGAGCGCGGCGATACGCATTGGCCGCAACGCGATCCATATGAGCGCAAGATCGTCATCGGCAATTGCATGCTTTATCTCGGTGACTGCAACGCCATTGTTCCCACGCTAGGAATGATCGACGCGGTTGTGTCAGATCCACCATACGAGTTTGAAACATCGGGCGGCGGCAAGTTCCGCTCAAAGCGTCCGAACATGGATCAAATTGCGGCGGTCGGTCTTGATCAAGGCTTTGATCATAGCGTTTTCACTAGCAAGCAATTCGGCTCTGCTGTGTTTTTCGCGCACAATGATCAGTGGGCTGATCTACTGCCTTATCTCGCATCACAGTATGATCGTTACGCAATCATCCCGTGGGTGAAGCCGAATGCCATGCCAGTGGCGAATAAGCATTATCGGCCCGATATCGAAATCTACGTTCATGCCTGGAATTGCGGCTTCCATCCGGTCGGCGATCTTCAGCAGAAAAAACGCTTCATCATCGCCAAGAATGGCCAAGACAGCGATGTCGCGCATCCTACGGTTAAGCCGCAGACCGTCATGTCGAAGATCATCTGCAATGTTGCAGGGCAGGTGGTGCTTGATCCGTTTATGGGCAGCGGCTCGACAGGTGTCGCTTGCGTAAAGGCTGGCCGCTCTTTCATCGGCATTGAGCGTCATGAGCCTTATTTTGAGATCGCACATGAGCGGATCCGCAAAGCTCATGCACAGTCCGACATGCTGGTTGCAACACCGCCGATATCCGCGCCTGCAAAGCAGGAGGGTTTTCTGTGACCGCAAGCCCGAACCTTATCGGCGGAATGAACGATAATATTCTGCCAATCTTGCAGGCTATGATCGGTGCTGCAAATGACGCTGACCGCGCATTGGTGCTGCTCGTTTGTCCTATCCGCATCATGATCCAGTATCAGCCATTCTTGGAGCGTTTATGCTCTGAGCATGGCTTTGTGGCTGGTTGCGAGTATCTCACGTGCTTTTACGCCGCTATGAACCAGACGCGCCGCAATGGTGACTTGGTCAATCTGGCGCTCGATCATGCACGCCAAACGCTTCTTCTACTTACACAAAATACCGGGGGTGACGCATGAGCGATATGCTTATTCGCCAGTCTGTCAGCGTGCGCGATGCAACCAGATCCACTGGTCGGCGCATCATGCAGGGATATGCCAGCAATGGACTGGCTATCGTTGCGCATGAAATCGTTGACGAACTGAAAACTGATGAAGCGATAGCGCGCTGGATTGACGGCGGTCGCAGGGGCGAGCGTCCCGGCGAACAAGTCACAGCTGGCTTTATCCTTGTTCATGAAAACAGCGGCTATGTTCTGACGCCGGTAGGTTGGCTGTTGCCAAGCCGCGATGCGGCGGCAACGTGCATTCGTCGTCTTGTGAACAGATATGGCAATCTGTTTGATGGCGGCGTGAGTAGCATCCAGTCGCTATCAAGCGCTGTTTGTCAGGCGCAGCGTGACGCGGGCGCGCTGACCGGCAAGCATCATCATCTTCGCCAGATGGATACCCTTTTTGATGAGGCCGAATATCAGCGCAAATTGGCCGAATTGCGCGCCATTAAGCAGCCCGTGCACCATGGCGTGTCTCCGTATCAGGAGGCAGCGGAATGAGCCACGCAGCGACTAAATGGGCTTTTGACCAACCAGAACTGCATCGGGATATGAAACCTTCCGAATGGGCCGTTCTGATGGTGCTCGCAGACTGTCACAACCCTATCAATGGGTGTTTCCCCAGTCAGGAATTCATCTGCTCAAAGACCAATCTGGCAGAACGTGCGGTGCGTGATCAGCTCACACGATTGCGCGAACGTGGCCTGATCAATTGGGATTTGCATCGCGAGAACGGCAAGCGCGGTTCAAACCGTTATGGACTTGGGTTCGAGCCGGGGTTTCAACCGGCAAATTCTGCCGCTTGTTCTACCGGCGAAAATGAGCACGAGCTACCGGCAGATTCTGACAGTTTCAACCGGCAGAATTTGCCGCCTAACCTTGTAAAGGAACCTGTAAAGGAACCTTTGAGAGAGGCGTGCGCGATCGAAAAGCAAGATTTGAAGGCAATCAAGACAGCCTTCTGGCGGGTCATCAAAGCTTGGCCCGGTTTCGATGGCATGCCAAAGGAAAACTATCTCGACGATTGGTTTGCCCTCACTCCGGATGAACGTATTGAAGCTGAAGCGAAGCGCGACGCTTGGTTCGCTTTGCTCAAAGCACAGAAAAAATCACACGTCTCAGCACCATCGACATATTTCAGGCAGAAGCTTTGGAAAGATGTCCCCGATGCTCCAGCTCAACCTGATCAGCCATCTCGCCTTGAGGCTAAACCGTTCGGCAAACTGTTCGGTATCGATGTTTATCGAAACTTCCTGACGGTTTCGCCGGGCCTGATCTCAGCGCCAACGGCTTTTGAGCGCAATCAGATCGAACGCGGTGAGCGAACCGAAGGCGAAATCTATCGTGAAAAGCTTGTGAAACAGGGATGGACTGATGTCGAGGCCATGT
The DNA here is from genome assembly GCF_049199085.1 of Ochrobactrum sp. EDr1-4. Classification (NCBI taxonomy): domain Bacteria; kingdom Pseudomonadati; phylum Pseudomonadota; class Alphaproteobacteria; order Hyphomicrobiales; family Brucellaceae; genus Ochrobactrum; species Ochrobactrum sp. EDr1-4. The sequence goes on along the minus strand of NZ_JBLZOF010000004.1, from coordinate 66,773 downwards.
TTGAGCGTGGCGCGACTGGTCGTTCTGTCGTGGTCTCTGGCCGCTTGGACTACCTTTCAGATCGAATGGAGTCCGTCAGCGTCGGCAGTGAGCTTTGGTTTGCATGGAAGGCTTACCACGAAGAGCGTGGCTGGCGTTGGTATCCAACACCTGACTGGCTGAAATGGGTTTGTTTCCCAGCAGGTGGCCCAGATGGAATGAAAGACTTTGAAATAGCTTTGAGGGGGTTAGGTGAGCATGATGGCAATTGATCAACGTCAAATTGATATCGCAATAGCATCGGCTCCCAGTGAAGAGCATTGTCGGGCGATTGACAAGGTGCTGGCAGAGCGTCGTCGAATAGAACGTTTGAGAGCGACAGCGGCAGTTCGTATGCAAGATGATTCGCCATGGCTCATACTTCGCACGCGGGTTAACCGCGAAGTATCAGTATGTGAGGCGCTTGAAGTTACCAACATTGAAGCGCTTGTTCCTATGAAAATGGGACCAAAACTGCGTAGGCAAAAGCGAGAAATTCCCCCACGTAAGGCTCCAGTGATGGTGGGATACATGTTAGCTAGGTGCCCAATTAATAATGATGCGATAGCTGCCTTATTAAGTTTTGATGACGTGTCTGAGGTGCTTGGCGGTTATCAAAATCCCTACCTGATGAGCGCTGAAAAAGTACGCTGTTTCAATGAGAAAGCCAAGAGTGGTGAATTTGATCATGAGCGGCCTGTCACATTGTTTGGCCACCTTCGGAAGGTGCAAATTGTAGAGGGGCCATTTGCTGGTCATGTGGGTGCGGTCGTAACATCTGTAGGCAAAGGGAAGGGCACGGCTGTTGTGGAAATACAATTTATGAACCGACCTATGCCAATGATTGTGCCTCTTGCATTCTTGTCTCCGCTGTGACTGTAATCTGCCCACGGATGATCCGGATTAGATAGTGATCCTCGATACACGGTAACACGTGGGCACAAGTTGCTGAGGTGGCGCGCTCGGACCCTGCTCTGACAGTCTCAATTAGGAGACACCGATTCAGGGCCAGAGCGTAAGCTATGTCTGAAATTCACCAAACACTTTGAGCGCCCGATGTGGCGCTCTTTCCATATGTATATGAGGCTGACGTGAGCCAACGTATCGAGTGTGAGCGTGATGCAGCTGCGCCATGGCGCAAGTGGTATAAGACCGCTCGTTGGCAAAAGCTGCGCGAGGATGTTCTCAAGCGTGACCTGTTCACTTGCCAGCAGACCGGCATCCTTCTTATCGGAAAGTATCCAGCGCCAAACAGCGCGGTTGTCGATCACATCAAAGAGCATCGCGGCAATGCTGAACTCTTCTGGGATATGAACAACCTTCAGGCCTTGAGCAAAGTCTATCACGACAGCGAAAAGCAAAAGCAAGAGCAGGTGAGCCTGCATCATCGTGGTGTGTGGGATTAGTCTGAAGGCGTTGGTGATGCCAGAACTGAATTGGGTAATGGGTACGCTGCCGAAGAACCTTTCAGTAGGGCGCAACGCTAAGCAGCACGTAGCGGCCAGCATCATCAACCATTCTCGATAACTCCAGCCGTTAAACACAGAAGGTGCAACATGAACCGTCGTTCATTCTTGTCATTTCTCAGCCTTGCGCCGGTTGCAGTCGCAGTTCCCGCAATGGCGCTGCCAAGGTCGGATAAGTCGACAGATATTGAGAAGCTAACTGTCACTGTATCGGTGGATACGACCGATATGCAGAAGGTGATTGAAGGTATTCGACGTGATGTGGATCGCGAAGTGCTGCGCAGCATTCCGAAGTATAAAGCTCGCGGCTTTCTTTGAGGTCAATCATGGTCAAACTAACAGGCAAGCGCCGATATCGTGCGGACCAAGAAGGCAAGATCATTCTTCAGGTGCAGACGCGCCGACACTTCAGAACAGCACTCAGTTCATTGCCAGTGCCCGATGAGGAACCAACATGGCGAGATGCTACCGTGGAAGATCTAACCGAGCATGAAGATGGTTCGATAGATATGTACCCAGATTGCACGAGGCCACGTGGCTAAGCTTCGCACCATCATGCCTCGAATCGTACTGGTCGCGTGAAACATCGACCGTGAAACATCAGGCGGGGGGGGGGCGGATCGAAAGTCAAAAAGGGGTCCATCTCCTAGACCCGCGTCTCCCACATGAAGAGATTTTTTTCTCATGACGATTGAATTTGACCTCTTCGGTCAGCCTGTTCGTGAAGGTTTTGGCAAGAAGGGACGGCCACCATATGCGCCATCTGAAAAAGATCGTAATAAAGTCAAGCTGTTACTGGCTCTGGGCTGGTCGATCTCTCGGATTGGTAACGCGCTTGATGTGTCGGGAAAGACAATTCAGCGGTATTTTAGTCCCGAGCTAAAAACGCGTGATGGCATGCGGGACAGACTGGATGCACGGCGATTTGAGATTGCCATGGACCAAGCCAACGCCGGAAACGTCACTGCACTTCGAGAACTTGGCGCGATGATTGAGCGCAACGACCGCATGGTGATTGAGGCTGCAATGGGTTCCAAGGGTAGCGACGATGATCGGCCCACAGATCGACCAGGCAAAAAAGCAACCGACGAACAGCGAGCCATGGCCGCAGACGCTGATCTGATGGCGGAGCTCGAAGCCGAGGCTTCGCAGAATGTCATCCAGTAATACACTGCCACGCTTTGCCTGCCCGGATTGGTGGGATCGGATTCAGGCAGGACAGACGCCAATGGCCGACGTTCCGCTCAATCCAGAAAAAGCGGCGAAGGCATTGGCATTCTTTAATCGCCTTCGATTGCCGGATGTTCCCGGAAATCCCGCTTTGGCAGATGCATGCGGTGATTGGTTTCGCGATATTCTTTGCGCCTTTCTGGCGAGCGAGGATCCTGAAACGCGAAAGCGGCTCGTTTGGGAACTGCTCTGCATGGTTCCTAAGAAGAACTCGAAGACGACATATGTTGCGGCTTTGGGCCTGACAGCGCTTTTCATGGAAGAAGCGCCTAATCGTCAGATGCTTATTGTTGCACCGAGCCAAAATATCTCGGAGCGCTGTTTTGATCAGGCACAGGGTATGATCCGAATTGATCCGCGTCTTGATGCGATATTCAAGGTGCAGGATCATCTCAAGTGCATCACGCGCCGTAAGACCGGCACGAAACTGGATGTTAAGACCTTCGACACGTCGATTGTCACCGGCGAAATCCCGATCCTGACAATCATTGATGAGTTGCACGAACTGGGCAAGAAAGCCAAGGCCGCAGCCGTCATGCAGCAGATCCGGGGCGGCGGTATCACCATGCAGGGCGGGCAAGTCCTGATGATTACCACGCAATCGGATGAGCAACCGGCAGGGATCTGGAAAACCGAACTCGATAAAGCACGCAAGGTTCGTGACGGCGTCGGCGGTCCATCGCCAATCCTCCTGCCGGTGCTTTATGAGTTTCCCGCGGATTTGCAGCGTAGTCAGGATTTTTGGCGAAGCCATAGAAACTGGCGCTATGTGCTGCCAAATATTGGGCGTTCTATTGACCCGCAGCGTCTGGTTGATGATTACGAGAATAACGGCAAGGTCAATAAAGAGGCTGAGAAGATCTGGCTTAGCCAGCATCTCAACATCGAAATCGGCGTTGGTCTTACCGATGATGCATGGCGCGGTGGCGACTACTGGGAAGATCGCGCAGATCCAACACTCACGCTTGATGAGCTGATGCGCCGTTCTGAAGTTGCCGTTATGGGAACGGATGGCGGCGGTCTGGATGACCTTTTCGGCGTCTGTGTCATCGGGCGCGAGAGGGTGACGCGTCGATGGTTGGTTTGGTGCCATGCTTATGCGCATCCGAGTGTTCTTGAAACACGCAAAGAAATAGCTGCCAACTTGCGTGACTTTGAGGCTGAGAGAAGCCTCACTTTCTGTGAGGTCTCAGCTTATATTGATCAGATAGCCGACATAGCGGCACGACTACGCAATGCTGGTCTGTTTCCCAAAAAGGATGCAGTCGGCTCTGATCCGAACAACATCGCCGCATTCATTGATGCCTTGGCAGAGCGCAAGATATCAGATGAAATGTTCCGGCGTATCCGACAGGGTCCAGCGCTTTCTCCAGCGATATGGGGACTGGAGCACAAGCTCAGCAACGATACACTCAGTCATGACGGAAGCACGATGATGAATTGGGTTATCGGCAATGTGAAGATTGAAGTGAACGGCAACGGCAATCTCGCCACCAAACAGGCGGCGGGTCGTGCAAAGATTGATCCATTTATCGCGATGCTTTGCGCCACAATCCTGATGAGCTGGAACCCCGAAGCTTCGGATGATCGGCTTGATAATTTCCTCGCTAACCCGGTAATGGTCGGAGTCTAATGGCTACTCGCAAAAAGACGCGAAACCGGAAGTCCAGCTTACCGGCAAATATGACGCGTGATGAGATAATCGCCAAGGATCGGCGCCTATCACTGAAGAATGGCTCTGGCTGGGCCGGTGCTTTTGGTACGAATAACCACGCTGGGAAAAGCGTTCACCTTCATTCTGTTTTGCAGCTTTCAACAGCATGGGCTTGCATCCGGCTTACTGCGCAGGCCGTATCGTGCCTGCCGCTTGCCATGTATGAGAAGCGTGGCGATGATAATCGTGTTCGTGTCTCTGATGACGATCTTGCAGAAGTCATCTGCGAAAATCCAAACGAAGATCAGACGGCGCTCGAATATTGGGAGTCGATGGTTGCGTGGATGGCTGCTACCGGCAATGCATATTCCGAAAAGGTGCAAAGCGGTAATCGTCTGGTTTCTCTCCAGCCATTAGCCAGCACGCATTGCACGCCATTCCGCGACAGCGAAGGCGAGTTGCAATATCGTGTCAATGATCGTGGTAAAACTGAAATTCTTCCGCGAGACAAAGTGTTTCACCTTCGCGGATTCAGTTTTGGCGGCGATATGGGTTTATCGCCAATCCAGTTTGGTGCGCAGGCGTTTGGATCCGCAATCGCGCTCGATGAGGCGACCGGCAAGCTCTACGGAAACGGATTGCAGGCCAGTGGCGTACTTTCCTCAGATAAGACGCTTGAGAAAGAACAGCGCGAGCAGCTGCAAACGATCATGGAAAAGTTTGTCGGCTCTCGCAATGCTGGCAAACTGATGGTTCTTGAAGCGGGTCTGAAATATGACCGGTTGGCACTTTCCCCTGTCGATGCGCAGATGCTTGAAAACAAGCGCTTCAGCGTCGAGGAAATTTGCCGTTGGTGGGGCGTACCGCCGATCATCATCGGTCACGCTGCACAAGGCCAGACCATGTGGGGATCTGGTGTTGAACAGATCCTGCTGGCGTGGCTGACACTTGGCATCGATCCGCTCTGTGATCGCATAGAGGCGCGGATCAAAAAGCAGCTTATCCGTCCAACCGGCAATCGTCGCCGTTATGCTGAGTTCAACCGCGAAGCTCTCTTGCAAATGGACAGCAAGTCCAAGGCGGCATTCCTGTCAACCATGACGCAAAACGGTCTGATGACCCGTAATGAGGGTAGGGCGAAACTCAATCTTCCTCGCAAGGATGGCGGTGACGAACTCACGGCACAAACCAATCTTGCACCGCTCACCCAACTTGGCGCTGCGAGTGACAGCAACGCAGCCCGCGCAGCGATGCGCGCATGGATTGGTGAATATTCCAAGGAAAGGCAATCCGATGACGATGCGTAAGCTTCCATCTGCCAAGATCAATGTTCGTCCCGGCTTGCGTTCGGAGCTTGCGCCAGCAGCACTTGATCGCTGGAATAGTTCGGTCAAATCCGCAGCTGACGATTCCGATAACACCATTTCCATTCTCGATCCGATTGGAGAAGACTGGTTTGGGGATGGTGTGACGGCCAAGCGCATTTCTGCCGCTCTGCGAAATATTGGCAAGAAAGACGTTGTCGTCTCGATCAACTCGCCGGGTGGCGATTACTTCGAAGGGCTGGCGATTTACAATCTTCTTCGCGAGCATCCGGCGAAAGTGACCGTCAAGATTGTCGGAATTGCAGCATCCGCCGCATCCGTCATAGCGATGGCCGCAGATGAGGTGCAGATCGCCCGCGCAGGATTCATCATGATCCACAATACGTGGGTTGTCGCTGTAGGAGATCGTCATGCGTTGCGTGACGTCGCTGACTGGCTTGAGCCATTTGATGTGACTGCCACCGATATTTATGCGGCGCGCACTGGTCTTGATGAAAATGAGATTGGTCGCATGCTTGATCGCGAAACTTGGATTGGCGGCGCTGAAGCTGTCGAAAAGGGTTTTGCAGACAGTATGCTCTCCGCTGATGAAATCGAGAGTAAGGCAAATAATTCGATGGAGAGCCGCCAACAGGTTGCGGCTCACAAATTCGATACTCTTCTCGCTAGAGCAAACGTACCGCGATCCGAGCGGCGCGAACTGCTCAATGCGCTGAAAGGCGGTATGCCTGGCGCTACCGTAACCGGCATGCAGGACGCTGCCGTACTAGCTGAGGTTTCAAACCTCCTCGCATCCATAAAATCTATCTAGGGCAGCCAAGGAGGCAATCATGTCCAAACATTTCATGCCGTCAGTAGCACTGGCGGCACTCATGGCCGCACGTCCTGCTGGTATCGTCGGTTCCGTTCGCAATGACGCGCAGAACATTGAAAAGCTGCTCGGCGAAGTGAAGAGCGAACTTGCACGCGTTGGCGGCGACGTAAAGCAGACGGCGGAAGATGCTCTTAAGCAGGCAAAAGAGTCCGGCACGCTCACTGCTGAAGTTAAGCAGAAGGCAGATGAACTGCTTATGGCGCAGGGCAAGCTATCAGCTGCGCATGATAAACTGACAGAACGTCTTGAATCGCTCGAAACCAAAAGCACCGATATTGAGCAGCGCGTTGCTTCTCGTCGAGGCGGCGGCGGTGAGCAGAGCGTTAAGTCACTTGGCCAGATGGTCGGTGAATCCGAGGATCTGAAGAACTTCGTCAATAAGAGTGGCGCCAAGGGTGCAGTTCGTATTGTCATCCAGAATGCGATCACATCAGCGCCGGGTTCCGCAGGACCATTAATCACTCCGCAGCGTGATACGGAAATTGTCGGTATTCCACGCCGACAAATGACTATTCGCCAGCTTCTCTCCGTTGGTGAAACAGCAAGTAACTCTATCGAGTTTGCGCGCATGGTCACGCGCGATAACAAGGCTGGTGTTGTTGCAGAAGGTGCGCAGAAACCGGAATCCAATTATATCTGGGAAGTTGCTGATGCGCCTGTTCGCACTATTGCGCACTGGGTGCCGGTATCACGTCAGGCAATGGACGATGTCTCGCAGCTTCAGAGCGAAATCGATGGTGAGCTTCGCTACGGTCTCGATTTTGTGGAGGAGGCAGAACTTCTCAAGGGCGACGGTACCGGGCAGCATATTCATGGTCTTGTTCCGCAGGCCACACCTTATGCCAATCCCGGTGTAACTGTCGTCAACGCGACCAAGATTGATATCTTGCGTCTGGCAATTCTTCAGGCTTCGCTTGCAGAATATCCAGCTGACGGCATTGTTCTCAACCCTACTGACTGGGCAGATATCGAACTGACCAAGGATGGTGAGAACCGTTACATCTTTGCCAACGTGATCCAGCTTGCAGGTCCGCAGCTTTGGGGCCGTCCAGTCATCGCTACTCAAGCGATGGATCTCGATGAATTCCTTACGGGTGCATTCCGTATGGCTGCAAAGATCTGGGACCGTATGGAAACGGAAGTCCTGATCTCGTCCGAAGATCGTGACAACTTCATCAAGAACATGCTGACCGTTCGTGCGGAACGCCGTCTGGCTCTTGCAGTCAAGCGTCGCGCTGCGCTTGTGACCGGCGATTTTGCCACTGCGCTCCAGCCGTAATCGCTGTCTTTTGGCTCATTAAGGCGGGCGGTTCTGCCGCCCGCTCTATGAACCAAAGGAGAATAACTATGCATATCAAAGCAACGCGCGGAAGCTTTGGCGACTTTGGTCGCGTCCGCAAAGGCCAGATCCTCACGGACGTTGATAAAAGTCAGGCTGAAAAGATGTTGGCCAGTGGCGCTTATACCGAAGCTTCAGAACAGGATATCAAGAATGCGAAGGGCCGCAAGGAACTCGGTATTCTCGATGCCAAGAAAATTGCGGCGGCTTCGAAAAGCGATACTGCCGATATCGACACTCTGCTTGCTGAAATTGAAGCTGGTGAAAAGGCCTTGACAGCATCGAAGGCCGAGACGGAAACGGCAGTTCGTGAGCTGGCAGATTTCAAGGCTGACTCTGAAATAGTGCTTACGAATGCAAATAAGGCGACATCTGACGCGGTTTCGGCGTTGGATGCATACAAGTCTGAAGCTGAAGGTAAGCTGGCAGAGGTCGTCAAAGCTTCCGAAGGTGTAGAGGCTGAATTCGCTGCCTATAAGACCGAAGCCGAAGCAAAGCTGACTGCCGCCGCTGATGAAATTGCCGGTCTGAAGGCTGCAATTGCTGACCTGCAGAAGCCTGCATCGCAATCGGAAACGACAGAAAACGACAAGTCTAAGGGCAAGTCGGAAAAATAACGGTTAGGTGCAATGGATAGCCAAGTCCGCGTTATAGAGCCTCCCCAGCCAATAGTTACGCTTGAGGAGGCAAAGCGTCATCTGATTGTCGATTTTGATGATGACGACGAACTCATCAGGTCACTGCTGTTGGCTGCAACATCTTGGATTGATGGCCCTACAGGTTGGCTTGGCTGTGCGCTTGGCGTCCAAACCTTGGAGCTCTGCGTTGCGGATTTCTATTCACTGGCATGTCAGCAAGGTATTATCCCACTGCCATATCCGCCAATTGTCGAAATTGTATCCATCACTTATCGTGATCCGGCTGGTGCTTCTATCGTTATGCCAGCTAGTGAATACGAAGCGACCTTGGGTGGTGTGAGGCCATTGCATAACGGCTGGCCAACGGCGGAAGGCACGGCAGATTCGGTGCGCATCCGTTACAAGGTCGGTTGGCAAAGGCCTGATCCTGTGGATTCATCAAAACTGATTTCGGATGCTCCGCAAGCGATCCGTACTGCGATCATGATGCTGGTGGCTCAATGGTACGCGGTGCGCGAAGCTGCGACGACGGAAGGGTCTGTCAATAAAATGCCATTCGCGGTCGAAGCGCTATTGCAGCCGTACCGCATCTATCGGTGAGGTTATCATGGCTGTTAAGCTTTCGTCCGGTGAGCTTCATCATTCCATGACATTCGGCATCATTACTGAGGTGCCGGATGGAAACAACGGGTTTAATGAAGTTCCTATGGATTTCACGACACGAGCGCATATCCGTTATCTTCGTGGGGGTGAAGCTGTCCAGGCTTCCCGCCTTGAGGGAAAGCAGCCTGTTGTTGTCACCGTTCGGCGTAGTAGCAAAACAACCCAGATCACGCCCGATTCAAAGATGAAGAATGCACGGACTGGCATTGAATATAATATTCGCGCTGTGGTTCCGACAGAAGATCGCCAGTTTGTTGAAATCACTGCTGAGAGTGGGGTGGCAACATGAGTGTTTCCGTCAGCTTCGCTAACTATATTGTCGCTGCTTTGAAAGCCGATGCAACCGTGAACGATCTCGTTGCGGGTCGCATCTGGGATCACCCTCCGACGCAACGTGAGTTTCCGTATATCAGTCTCGGCGAGGCGGATTTTTCCACTGATGACGCGGAGTGCATTGAGGCTCGCGAAGAAACTCTCCAGCTTGATTGTTGGACACGTGCCAATGGCCGGAAGTGGCCTTGTAAGCAAATCGTGGATGCCGTTGTAGACGTGATGCGTGGATTGGAAGGCGAGTTCCCAAAGGGATATTTGGTCGGCACGCGGATTGAGATAGCCCGCACATTTGACGATCCGGACGGCCTGACTGTTCATGGCGTTGTGCAAGTGACAGGTCTGATCGACGAGGTTTCTGAAGATGGTTGAAGGGCTCGATCGTTTAAAGCGGAAATTGACAAAGACCATTCCACAGGCAGTGTTCGATGCGACAATTAAGGCCATGGAACAAGGTGCTGGTGAAGTCGTCAGCATGATGCGCCGATTGGCTCCGAAAGATACTGGCGCACTTGCACAATCGATCAACTGGACATGGGGCGATGCGCCCAAAGGCTCTATGGTCCTAGGCAAGTCCGCACCAACCCGTGACGGCTTGGTGATCACCATATACGCAGGCGATGCAACAACTATGGTTGGTGAGCGGGAGCAGTTTCAGCTTGCACGTTTGCAAGAGTTCGGCACCCAGCACATGAAGGCCAGCCCATACTTCTTCCCATCATGGCGCACGTTGCGAAAGCGTGTTCGGGGCAGGGTCACGCGCCAAATGCGCAAAGCAGTCAGAGACGGAGCGAAATAATGGCTTGGGCGATCTTTAAAGTGGAATGCAACTGGTCGCGTCCGCGCAGCCGTTATTCGTTCAATGCAAAGGCATCAGCTGAACCGCAAGAACGTCCGCAAGACTTCATTGATTACTGCGTTTCGAAAGGCTGGCCCGAAGTGGTCATAAGCCCGACACGCGATGAGAAGCGCGCCTTGAAAGGCCGTAAACGGGCTTAGCCCAATCACCTGAAACCGGGCCTCAAGCCCTATCAAGGCTGGCGTATTGCTGGCCCGTTTTCGCATGGAGAAATATCATGGCCGTTAAGCCAATTACAGCAGAGTTTCAGCATCTTGTTGTTGAAATTGAAACAGATGTCGGGGGTACTTTCTCGAAGATTTGTGGCATCACACAGCGCGGTATCAACCGCCAGCACAATATGCAGACGACCGAAGTTCCTGCCGATTGTGAAGATGAAAGCCTGCCGGCTGTTGTTGAACGTGCTGTTCAATCCTCAGAAGTCACTATTTCAGGTACTGGCGTCTGGGCCAGCCAGAGCCATCAAATGATGCTTGATTGGTGGTATTCCGGTGGCAAGAAGACAATCCGCGTTGAGCATGTCAATTCAGCGGTTGGTGACACGCAGTATGAAACCGGATCGGCCATCCTTGTGAACCTCAACAATGCCGTTGAAAAAGGCCAGAAGGTATCGGCTGAAATCGAAATTCAGTTCGACGGCTTGCCAACGCGTACCGCTAAGGCTGCGTAATGGCGAAAGCTCTTACATGGGCTGGCGGCGAACATGATTTTGAGCTCCGCCTTGAGCACCTTCGCGCCCTGCAAGACAAATGCGATGCAGGGCCGCAATGGATTTTGATGCGGCTCACTTCCAAACAATGGTTCATTGATGATGTGATCCAGCCCATCCGCCTAGGTCTTGAAGGCGGTGGCATGGAAAAGGAAGCCGCTCGGAAGCTGGTCCAAAAATTCGTTGAAGATCGTCCACTCACATTATCGGTACTGACTGCGCAGGCTGTGTTGATGGTCGCACTCTTTGGAGATGTGGACGATCAGCCGGGGGAGCCGAAAGCGGGGGCGAAGAAGACCCGAACCCGCTCCCGCGTGGCAAATGGAAGTTCAACCGCTTCTACCAGTGGGCTGGAATAATCAATCGCGACATCGGCATGATGACGCTTTGGGAGTTCCGATGCGCCACTGAAGGCTTCAAAGCCGCCAATGCGACCGAAGAAAAAGCCGCTCCCGGCATGAGCGACGAGCAACTTGCAGAACTTGGAATAGAGGGCTTCTGATGGCAACTGACGTTGAACGCCTTGTCGTGGCTATGGAGGCCCGGACTGCGGCTTTTGAGAAGGCGCTCAACCGCTCTTACAGTCAGGCGGCAAAGCAATCTAATCAGATTGAACGTCGCTTTCGCGATATGAATAAGAATATCGAAAGCGTGTTCTCCCGCGGCGGCATTAGTTCTGCGATCAAGAAAGACCTTGAGGCGTCCGTTGCTGCCGTGTCGTCGGCAGAAGCCAAGCTCAGCCAGTCCACAACATCCATGAAAGGGATGATGACCGGACTGGCAGGTATATTTGCAGCCCGCGAATTGGTCACGATGGCCGATAGTTGGTCTGACGTTTCCGCTCGTGTCGGTATCGCTGTTGGGGAAATGTCAGAAGCTCCAGCGGTTATGGAGCGTCTTTATAACCTTGCGCAGGACACCTATTCAGGTTTTCAGCAGACAGCAGAAAGTTTTATTGCCAATAGCACGGCTCTCAAAGAGCTTGGCTATAACACCAATCAGCAGCTTGATTATACTGAGGCGTTAAACAACGCTCTTGTTGTATCAGGCGCAAAGGGTGATCGCGCAACGAGTGTCACGAACGCTCTTTCGAAAGCCATGGCAGCTGGCAAGTTGTCAGGCGATGGTCTTAATACCATCATTGAAACTGGTGGCCGTGTAGCCGAAGTTCTAGCCGCTGAACTTGGCGTTGGCGTCAATGCACTGCGCGATGTGGGTGCTCAGGGCAAGATTACCTCGCAGGTGATCTACAGTGCTCTCACTAAGCGCATGGAGCAGCTTGCCGATCAGGCTGGATCGATGCCAGCGACTATTGGTGATGCATTACAGCAGATCCAGAATGCGGCGCTAAAGTCTGTTGGTGCGCTTGATCAAACTGGAAAGGTTTCCGAAAAGCTCTCTGGTCTGCTGGGTGGCGTTGCCAAGAATATGGATACCGTAGCCGTTGCGGGTGTCGCAATGGCAGCTGCTTTCGGTGCGCGCCAGATTGGGAATGCAACAACAAGTCTTGGCGGTTATACGAGAACGACAATTGCAGCGGCGGCAGCATCACGCGCAGCAGCCGTTGAAGAACAGGCCATGGCAGCGGCACGACTGCGTAGCGCGGAAGCAGCTATGGCAGCAGTCCACGCAAACGGTCTTGTGACCAATTCATTGCGCAGTGTCAGCCGTGAGTTGTTGGCCTCTCGCATGGCAATGAGCGCCGCTAACGCGCAATTAGCCGCGACTGGTCCTATTGCGACCGCTTCGTCTGCCGCAATTCGCGGTTTTTCTACCGCAATGACTGCCCTCGGTGGTCCGGTTGGTGTTGGTCTGTTGGCCTTGACCGGCATCATGTATGCGATATCGACGCGTTCGCAGGAGGCGGAAGAGCGCGCAAATAGGTATGCTGAGGCGATCAAGAAGGCGGGTGAAGATACCGATTACGCAGGGCTTGGCATTGAAAAGACCGCTGAAAAACTTTTCGCACTATCAAGCAGCCTTACGGAAGCCCAGAAGGCGATACGCATTGATGACGCAACTGCAAATGTCGAGAAATCTGTTGCGGCTCTTGAGGAGGCTTTCAACTCAGCCGGGCGCGGAATATCTGGTCTTAGTACGTACCTATCGTCTGTTTATGGCGAAATGGGTGATCTCGTTGAGCGCTTTAAGGACGGTGAAATATCAGTCGAGGACTTTAACTCTGAACTCGACCGCCTGTCTGGTATTGATCCGAATGTCACATCCGTTGTTGCACGGATGCAGGAAATTGCATCAGAAGCCGCTGCTGCGCGTGGTGAAGTCAATGCGCTGAGCTTGGCCTTATCCAGTCTCGGCGGCAAGGGCGGACGCGTTGGAAAAGAAACCGATGCGGAGCGTGAGGCCCGCGAAACAGGTGTGAGGCAATCGCAGGTCAACTTCAACGATAGATTTGGTGATTTTGACGAAACTAAAAAAAGCTTGGAAGCGCAGGCCAAGGCTATTGAGGATGCTGCGAAAAAGGGATCCAAGAAATCACGTAAAGGCGGCGGCAGATCAAAGAAAGATCGTCCTGATGATTTGCAACGCGAAATTGAGCAGATCAAAGAACGCACCGCAGCTATCCAATCTGAAACCGAAGCGCAGGCTGGCATCAACCCGCTCATTGATGATTACGATTATGCAATCACCAAAGCTCGCGCCACGCAAGAACTGCTGAATGCTGCCAAGAAAGCCGGGATTGAAATCACGCCTGCTTTGAAAGAGCAGATCGACGGCTTGGCTGAAGGTTATGCTAATGCCACCGTTCAAGCCAATAAGCTTGCCGAAAGTCAGGATCAGGCGCGAGAGGCCGCTGACTTCTTCAAAGGCTCCATGATGGATGCTTTTCAGTCGATGATACCGGCGATTGAAACCGGCAATTCGGCTCTTGATAAGTTCCTGAACACTCTGATCGAAGCGGTCTTGCAGGCGACCTTGCTTGGCAAAGGTCCACTGGCTGGCATCTTCGGCGGCGGCGGATCGGGTTTCTTAGGCGGCATCGGCAAGCTGTTTGGCTTTGATAAGGGCGGCTACACCGGCAACGGTGGCAAGCATGAGCCGGCTGGTGTGGTTCACAAAGGCGAGTATGTCTTTGACCAAGACGCAGTTCGCGCTGCTGGCGGTCCCGCAGCCCTTGAAGCAATGCGCCGTGGCCTGAAGGGTTACGCCAATGGTGGCTATGTCGGTCCATTGCCAACATCGAATGCACCAACTGCGCCCGGTATCAAGGGTACCCGGGGGCAAGGTTCAAACGAAACAATCCGCGTCATGCTGCAAGATGACAGTGGGCGCATGGCTACCATTGCCGATCAGCGGATTAAAACAGCGTCCGGCGCGATTGTTCAGGTTTCAGTGCAACAAAGCACCCGGACTGTTCAGGAGGCCTTGCCGTCAATGATGGCTGACGCACAAGCGAGAAAAATGTAATGGCAACAATTCTCTGGCCTCGTTCAGTGCTCAAGCCTAAGCGCGATCCTTTTAACATTGCGCCTCGCACTTTGGCCGGGCCGTCGAGCGTGTCTGGCGTTTCTCAGGTGTCCGCATCAGACGCTGGCATCTGGAAGGCAACGTTTGCTGACATCATCATCAAGCGCGGGACTGCATCAATCTTGGCTTTCCGCGCTATCGCAAATCTGCTGGAAGGCAGGATGCATCCTATTCTTGTTCCAAGGTGCTGCGCGTATCAGCCCTCTGATCCGGATTGGAAAGACTTGCTGAACCGGGTTCCTCATTTAGATACTAGCCCGTTTAGTGATGGCGGCTTATATCGTTCCCGCGCAATCGACATTCGCCTGATAAGCAATATTCCTTTGCGTGGAACGACTGCGAACATTGCCATTGTCGCGGCGGGCCAGCTTCAGCCGGGGCAGGATTTTTCAGTCGGTGAGCGCATGTATCGCATTCGCACGGTCCAGATGACCGGAGCGAATACGGCAACTATCACCTTCCGTCCTCCAGCGCGTGAAGCCGTGGCAGCTGGAACGGAAATGGAATTTGACCGGCCTGTTTGCCGAATGCGTCTCGCAACCGATGCTGAAATGGATCTCGATTTAGACCTTGTTGCGCCATGGTCATACCCGACAGTCAATTTCATTGAGGATGTATGATGTCTTTTTTCACGTCGCAGCAATTGGCTGAGTTCTCAAAAGGTGAGGTTCGGCTTGATATGCTTGTCGAGTTCCGCTTTGCGTCTGAGACAATGCGGGTATGGAACGGAAATACAAAACTACCAGCTGGCGGCAATATCTATGAGCCAATGTATGGATATGGTTCAATTGACGGTATCGGCATGGGGTCATCAACTGCCGCAGACAACGTGTCGTTTCAGTTGAGCGGTTTGCCAGATACAACACTGAACTTTCTCGCCATGGCGTTGAATGCGAACGAAGAGGTTGATCAACGGATTGTTGTGGTTTCGATCCAGTTATTCGATACCGAATGGCAACCGCTTGGTAACCCCGCGCCGATCTGGTGGGGATTTATGCAGCCGCCACGCATCAGCCGTTCGGAAATGCAGGGAATTGAAGGTGCGATCCAGTCAATCTCAATGACGGCTGAGAATGCTTTTTTCAACCGATCGCGTCCAGCTTATGGACGGTACACTGACCGCGATCAGCAAGCCAGATCGAACGGGGATAAGTTCTTTCAGTTCGTCGGTTCATTGCTGTTCAAAAGCTTCAAGTACCCCGACTACTAAGGTCAAATCATGCAGATCGCAGAGTTTGTAGCAGCCGAGGCCCAAAAGCCTTTCCGGTGGGGTGAGACTGATTGCGCTTCAACAGCGGACCGCTGGATCAAGCTTCAAGCGGGGAAGTCACCATTGGCACAGGCTGGGTTGGTTTATCGCGACGAATACGACGCTACGGCCCTTCTGATTGAGCGCGGCAGCTTCCCTGTTGTCGTCAACCGGGCGATGAGGCTTGTCGGCTTTGAAAAGAGCGATGAACCAAAGACAGGCGATGTCGGTCTGATCCTTCACAATCGAAAAATGTGCCTCGCCATTCACGCTGATACATTCTGGTTCTCGCGGGACGAGAGCGGACTGATCGGCGTGTCACTTGATGCAATCTGGAAAGCTTGGAGAATTCAATGCCAGTAGCTCTTTCCGGTATCATCGCGAGCATTATTGGAACGGGAGCTATAGGTGCGGCAATTCAGACTGGTCTTGCCGCAATAACGATGTTCGCCTCGACCACCCTTGGTGGGCTCGCGCTTTCTCTCGGTCTGTCATACTTGGCATCTTCGATCTTCCGTCCATCCCAACCAAAACCGGAAGACGTGCAACAACAGGTGCGTCAACCGACTGCACCTCGCATCAGACATTACGGTCGCGTAAAAATGTCAGGGACTTGGGCGTTTGCCGAAACCAAGAACGGGAACTTTTACAAGGTTCTGGCACTGGGGCAGGGGCCGTTCGATGGTATTGAAGAGTTTTGGATAGACGACACCCTTGTCAACCTTTTGCCAGACGGCACGCCCGTTCCGCCCAGCAAATGGCGACATGGTCAGACCAAAGGATCGTTGCTTCGTATCGAAGCTCGTCTAGGCGCCGCAACAGAAGTTGCCTATTCTGAGCTGGTTAGTGAGTTCCCTGAATGGACTGCCCAACACCGTGGCGATGGCGTGGCTTCTTTGTTGGCATGTCAATATGCAATTGGGCAAGAATACTATCTCGGACTATTCCCGAACGGCATCAATACCAACTATCGGGTTGTGGCACGCACATCCCTTGTGAAAAACCCTGTTACAGGCGTTACGGAATGGAATGATCGGGCAGCAGCCGTAATTCGCGATTATATGACACATCGCGATGGTATGCGCTTGCCGGAAAGTTTGTTCACAACACCTCTCGCGCAGGCTGGATGGGCTGCCGCGTATAACCGTTCGAATGAAGCAATTGCTGTTGCATCTGGTGGAACCGAGCCGAGATACAGGCTGTGGGGTTCATATCAGCTCAATGAGCGTCCTGCTGACGTTCTGGGGCGAATGTTGTCGTGTTGTGATGGCCGTTTAGTTCCTACACCCGATGGCGGTTTAACGCTCGATATCGGGGCATGGGAAGAGCCGACAGTTGTTTTGACGGCGGACGCAATCACCGGCTTTTCTGAGGTGGGTCGCGGACGTGATGTAATGACTTCCGCCAACACGATCCGTGCAACATTCCTTGATCCCGGTCAGGATTATCAATCTACTGATGCTGATCCTTGGGCCTATGAGAACGATGTGTCAGAGCGTGGCGAGGAAGCCAAAGACGTTCAATTCAACATGTCACCGTCGCACAGTCAGGCAAGACGTCTGATGAAGCTGGAATGGTTCCGTGCAAACCCGAATTGGGTTGGCACGTTCAACACAAATCTGATGGGCCTTGCAGCATTTGGCGTACGATTTATCCGTATCCAATACCCTCTGTTTGGCATCAACAGTGTTTTTGAAGTGTTGGATTTCAAGTTCATTCTGGGTGAGGGCGGCATCCTTCAAGGCGCGACGATACAGGTCCAGTCAATGCCACAAACCGCTTACCAGTGGGATCTCTCGCAGGAAGGAACTGCGCCTGTATCGGATAACAGCAATGTCGACGATGAGTTGCCGATCCCAGACGCTCCCGACGTGATAATCCAGTCGGGGCCGGTCGCGGAACTGAGCTTCCCACCTTCAAGCAACGCTATCCTTAGCTACATGGTGCGCTGGAAAAAGACGGTCGACACTGAATGGACCGTGTTTGGTCCTCTCGCCAATGACGCCGAAAGTTACACAACGCCTACACTGGCCACCACGACTGAATATGAGTTCCAGTTGGCAATGCGCACCGAAAAGGGCCGCATAGGCGACTATTCCGAAAGCACGGTCGAAACGACCTGATCACCAACACAATTCATTGAATTTTCCCCTGCTCTGGCGGGGCTATTTGCTATGGAGCATCCGAATGACCGTTCGCACGATTGACGATATCTTCCGCGATTTCGTTATTGACGGAATGCCCGCATCGGGTCCGTTCCATCCGTATAAGCCAGACATTCGCGACACGCTTAAAAAACTTTTGGAAGGCATCTCCACTTTTCCGGATAACCGTGTCATCCGTTTGAATAATGCGAACACTGGCACTGCGAACAACATTATTGTGACAGCTTCGGTTGCCATTCCAGCTGCAGCCTACCAGGTTCTTTATATTCTGAACGTTACGCAAGAGAACACTGGTGCCGTAACCGTCTCCGGAGCGGTAAATCGTGCTTTGGTCACGAACACGAGCGCAGCTATTCCGTCAGGATATCTTACTCCCGGAATGGCCGTTCTGTGTATCGATACCGGTTCGGAACTGCGTATGTTGTCTTACGGTGACATGGAAATATTGCTTGATGATGTCGAGGCGGCACTGGCCGCTGCACAAGCTGCACAGGCGGCAGCTGAGCAGGCTCGCGATGAAGCTGTGGCAGCTGCGTCGGATGCTGTTTCACAGGGTAATGTCCCGATCTATTCAACACGAAATGCGGTTGAGACACTGGAAATTCCGGCTGGTATTACTGCATTTCGTACAAATGGGTTTGCGTCTGTTGGGGATGGTGGCGAGGGGTTCTATGTATGGGTAGCAACGGAACCGACCCATATCGGCAAAGTGCAGTCGGCTGACGGGGCTTGGTGGAAGCTGGTCGGCGAAACATGGCTCTCCGAGCAGCTTGGACTAACTGGTTCACCTGACCAAGCGCAAATGGTCTCAGATCTTATCGATTACGCTTTCCGTTCCGGTATAAAGATCGATTGGAAAGGTGGCGATTACTACGCTAATACAATTACCCAAACGTACGCGGGCGGCAATCTGCTGTGGCGTTCTCATGCCGGAAAGGTGCGCTTCCTACCTGTAAACCTTCCTGATCCTGCATCAACATCTAACTGGCGCGACCTGATATTCATGAGCTTTTTGGGACAAAGCGCGGGGGCAGTTCAAGCTACGGGCTCGATATGGACTGGAGGTTCTTCAGTTGGGGTAACGGATGCCTCCGGATTCTCTGTCGGTGATATGGTCGCGCTCGAAAGCGACAGCCTGATAGACACCGATCCGCGCGCAAGCAGCTTCTACGGGAGGATAACGAGCGTTGATCGTGTCAACGGCAACAGCCTGACGTTTAGTGAGGCTCACCCCTATTCCGTCAACATGACACAAGTTGATGGGACGATTACTGCTGTCGGAACTAACAGCTTCACGGCATCAGGCTTGATCGGTAGGGCTGTTTCCCTGATGCGTGGTAGGGTCATCTTTACGTCAGGGGCCAACTCCGGCAAATCGGCCGTCATTGCTCATTTTGATACGGCTACAGGTATTTGCTCAAATACTACCGGGACGAGCGTATTCCCTAGTGGATTGGCTGTGGGTGACACTTTCTCCGTTGCGAACAAAATTAGGGTCCGGAAAATCAATGCGATTTTCGTGGATATTGATGGGGACTTCGAATTTTTCCGGGAGCCGACATTTGACGCGACGACGGGAGATGGAGGCCACATTGCGCTGGACATCGAATACGCGTTTCGTCCGCGTCTTGCTGGCGTTCGCTTTCATGGCTTCGCTGATGCGGGGCTTCGGGGCGTGGCTTGGTATGACTGGACGCTGGAAAATATACGGGCAGATTATGCAAACAGGGCCTATAATGTATGGGACGGGTCCGGCTATGGCGTGACGCTCGGAGCCGCTTGCTACGGCCATTCAAAGAATGTGAGCGGCTTTGCTTGTCGCCGTGTATTGGACTTGAGTGGCTATGCCTTCCTGTCGGTTGGAAACATCATCGAAGATACCGCTGCACATGGTGGCGGTGTCGCTTATGACGGTGTCGAATTTTGGCCGATTGGCGCAACCGAACAAAACACCTGTGGGTCGCATGGCGGGGCGATGGATAATGTCTACCTCAACAGCAGCGGCTATTCGGTTGGCACTGTCCTCAATTTCAGAGGAAAAGCAGAGGTCGCCAAAGGGATTAACGGATGGGGCCGCATGCGTTCGCTTGTGCTTATACATGGCACAAGCGATGCAGACATGTCTGACCTCTACTATAATTCTCGCCAATTGGATACGCGCGCTTCAAACAGCAGAACCTACACAAGCGCCGCGAACCAATACCTCGACTATGCTATTAAATTCAGCGTCGATCAGATCGATGTGCAATCTGGCAAAAGGTGGAGTGCGTCCGGATTTAATCTAAAAGGTGTGGCGTTAGGTATTGTAGACATTGCCAGCATAGGTAATAGCATCCCCGGCTTCTCGCTCTCGGATATCCGGGCTGGCTACACGCAAGACGGCGGATCTACGGTGCCATTCCGCATAATCAATGTGCCTTCAGGTTGGACATTGGAAAACCCGATCATCATCGACGGTTTCTCTCTAATCAACGCATCGGGCTCCGCCACCCCAACCGTGCAGATATTCCCCGATCTCACAACGTTTTCGATGAGTTCTCGCGCTTACGTGAAATATAACAACACGTACTTTTTCAGCGTAGCTGATGATGCGGTTAAGTCACTTCCGGCACACCGGGGTGGTGAAGTGACAGTTTCATTGATAAATGCAGTCGGAACGAGTGCAGCTTACCGCATCCTTAATGGAGTAATCAAATCGGCCACAGCTGGTGATAACTCCCCTTTGCCGAATAGCTCTGGCGTCAATGTTGTCACTGGCCCGCTTAGTGGCACAACCGGGGCAGACGGTGCCATTAACGTGGCGCTTAATCCCGGCAGTAGTGGAGCGCTTCAAATTGAAAACAGGACTGGAGCAATCCGCTATCTTGCGCTTTCATCGCACATGACGATGTAATTCTATCCTGCCCCTTGAATTTGGTAGCTAATTTTGACTATTGGTCATCTATGTTGAAGGGGATTGGGTAATGTATGAGACTGTAGCTAAATTGCTGCCGCGTGACGTGAAAGAACAAATTAAGCGTCATGCGCCATTTCTAGTTAGAAAACCTGCACCGCTTATCAAAACTACCGAGGTCACAGAATTTGATCGCCCTTATATCAAGGACGGAAAAATGTGGTTTCATTTCAAGCCAAAGGCCAAAATAGACACGTTCAGCATATCTGTTCCGGACGATTTCAGCTGTCACAACGATCTAATTGCTACTTGTATCATCAGTATTTTTGGCGGGCTTTTCAAAAAAGTCCGTCTAAATTTCGAGGTTTCGACGGAATGTGTGGCTGTTTTAGAAGAAATTGCTGGCATTGAAATTTCGACTGCAGGTGTAATTGAGCCGTGGCAAGCTGGAACGACGCCTTTTCTGGCTTTCAGTGGGGGCTTTGACTCTCTGGCCGGATATTTGCTTTGTCCCGGATATTATAAGCTCGCATCAATCGATTTCGGGGGGATTTATGCGCGGGAGCGCGCATTCTTTGAAACGCTTGATACGACGATTATTGAGACTGATTTCCGAAGAACTGGCGACGGATCGTTTCACTGGATGTTCATGGGTGCCCCGCTTATTCTTCACGCGGACTACCTGAATATGAGCGGGATCGGGTTCGGGACGATTTTCGAAGCCGCTCCGGTGCATATGCAGCCAGCGGAATATAAGCACCAACCTATGAACGATTTCCGCCGTGCTGTTGGCTTGGGTGATTACACAATTACAAAGGGCCTAACAGAATTTGCAACGGTTCGTATCATCCAGAAACTTGCTCCGGATTTCGCAGAAGCTTCGTTGAAGTCTCTTGCGGATGAGGGTTCTGAAAAGAAATATCGAAAAGAACTGCTGCTTCGTATGGAGCTTGTGCGCGATGGCGTTGCAGGAAATGAAGTTTACGATGCTATATCGCTTCCAAAAAACAAAGTGAAAATAGGAAAGTCCTTTGCGCTGGACTTCCTTTACTACGCCTTTGCATCCAGTGATGCACATGAAACAGTGTATCGAGTTATTGAGAACCCGGAAGCATTGAAAGAGTTCCAAAGCACCGGAATAGATATGTCATGGGTAAACGCTTACAATCCATCGTTCATCAACCAAATTCCTTATGATAAAATCGGTGATACGATGAACAAGTTGCATGAAATCGGTGTGCCGATGTTTTCTCAAAAGGATTATGAGAACTACTCAAAATTCAGAGAATACTGGTTCTCAAAAAATTCATAATTCAATTGGTGTCATGCAGGCGGTTCCACTCTAGGTGCAAAAGGTGTTCCGCCTCCCATGCCCAATACAGTGGCCAAGCAAATCCAGAAGCAAGGCCTTCAGCAAAAAGGCATGCTCCCAACATCCGTCCGTCATAATCCGGATTTCGGCAATCTTTATTCAAAGGCGCGGACGCTAGGCCGGTGAACGCAGCAATTGCTAAATAGCCCCAAAGAACTGTAGCAGGTTCAAGTCTGAACATAGTAATTCCGTATACTGTCAATCGTTGTGGTTTCGATTAAGCGACAGTATGGCGGATTTAAGGTGCCATTTCAGTATATCGAGCGAAAACGACAATAGCACCTAATATCGCACTGAGAGTGAGCCCGACAGGGGATAAAGCGATAATCCAGCTCAAGAACCTGTGATGACGCGCTCGAAGATCTATCGTCATCCGCTCTGTTCGACTGAAGTTAAATAGTGCTGAAATGTAATATCCAACGATAGCGACTGGAATTGCATTTTGTAGGATAAGTGATCGTATCATTTAGCCTCCCGGTTCGGATGTTCATTTTTCCAAGCCGCTAATTAGCAGTTCAGCCATGGGCTTTGCAACTCATGTCGAAGTCGTCGCCCTTGAGGTATATCTTATGCCTGTCGCCAGATCCAGAAGCAGACACACATAGTTATCACAGCAGCTACAGTAAAAACTGCGATTTCGTCTTCAAGAACATCAATCAAAAACATTTGCCCCTCCGCGTTTGATGCAGAGTATAGCGGACTACTGTGAAAGAAAAACCCCGGCAGACGGTAGGTCAATCCGGGGTTCTACACCGAGGCAACTATGACGGGCGGCCTTGAGTGCACCTTATCTATTACAGAACATGCTTGAAAAGAAAAGCCTTGTCACAGCCCGCTGTATGACAAGGCTGCGCGTGGACAAGGAATGTAACATGTCTGGCGCCTCTGCAATCTAGCCGAGTATCCTGAAAAGAAAAGCCCCGGACGACTGGTGGTCGATATGTGCCGGGGCCGCGCTGGATAGATTGTCACCCCTCACCTGCGCCAGAAAATTGAAACACAGATAGTCACCAAAAGAAAGCCCCAGAGAATGGGGTTACTCTGGGGCTGAGCGTTCTTGAAGCGGGGGCTTCGTCCGCTCTCATCAATCATCTCACAAAAACAGGAAAACACAATGGATAGAACCGTACCAGCTGGCGCGGCGCTTCTGCTTGATTTCGTGCGCCTTATCGAAACGGGCAAAACCGATCGCTCTTCATACGATGTGATCTATGGTCACAATGAAGGAAAGATAACGAAGAAAATCACATCGATGTCGATCGATGAGTTGATCGGAATTCAGCCAACTTTCACAAAGCGCTTTAAGTCGTCGGCTGCGGGTGGTTATCAGTTCATGCGTAATACGCTGCTCGACTTGAAGGCGGAGTTACGCCTGCGTGGCGGGCAGATCATGGATCCTGATTTGCAGGATCGTCTCGGTTATCATCTCGCGATCCGTCGCGGCTACAATGATTTCATTGCTGGCAAGATCAGTCGCACTGAGTTCGGTCGGCGGTTAGCGCAAGAATGGGCTTCATTTCCTGTCCTTGCTCCGACGAAGGGCGCACACCGTGCATTGCAGCGGGGCGAAACATTCTATGCTGGTGATAAGCTCAATAAGGCTCTCGTTACACCGCAACGCATGGAAGCAATTCTTGATCAGGTGAAGGCGGCGGGAACTTCAGCTGTGGCTAGTGATGCTGTCGTCGTTGTTGAAAAGGTGCCAATCGTTGCAGATCCCGGTGAGCTTGGCGCACCTCCTGCGAAATCGAAAACCGTTATTGGCAATGCATTGACCGCCATAGGTATGGCGGTGACGGGTGTTGGCGCTTTCCTTGGCGGCCTGGATTGGCGCGTGCAGCTGTTCATCTGCGCTATGGTTGGTGGCTTTGCTGTATATGCAATCAAGCGGCGCTTCGATCTTTTTAAAGCGGTCAAAGACCTTTCCAATGAGTTTGCCTGATGGCAGTCATTTGGAAGGTCATTCCTGCCTGGCTAAAATACCTTATCGCCGGAATCGTCGCTGCCTGCATCATAGCGGGTGGCGGTTACCTGATCGGTAAGCGTGAAGGTCGGCAGCAAATCAAAACCGAACAACTGCAATCTGACATCAAAGCTGAACGTGAAAGGACGAAGGACGATGCGAAGCTCCGTTCTCTGTCGAACTATGATTTTTGTGTCTTGTCTCTTCGTCGTCGCGGCCTGCAACCCGCAGACTGTGAGCGGTTGCGCGGGGTGGCGGCAGAATAATCTCAGTGCGGCCGGATTGGTTGCGCTAACCACGGTGGATCGGGCAGGGGCCGAGCGCGTCGAGGGCAATGATGAAAACGGAAAGCGGCGGGGATGTTGGAAGTGAGTGAGGAGGGTAAGCAAGTGAATGGTCTAAGGCATGTTGAAAGCGTCTGGCAGCGTTTTGGCTCACTGATTAATACCGGCCTCATAGTTCTTGCGGCGCTCGGCGTGATCTGGAAGGGGGGTGGGTATGTTGAACGCGTCGAAACTGACATTCGCAGCAATGCGGCTGAGACAGCGAGAGTTGAGCGTGAGCAGGCTGCGAGGTGGACTACTCATGATGAGCTGCACAAAAACCGGCTCGCAGACGTTAAAGCGAATGATGCACGTTCTGATGAGAGAATGAAAAGCATCGAAAGTGACGTACGAAAAATCGCTGCTTCTTACGACAATCTCTCGTACCGCGTCACAACGAGCGAGCAGGCGATCCTATCGGTGACCCAAAGCAACAAAGAAACACAAGGCGCGCTTTCGCAACTCGGTGGTGATATGCGTGTGGTGAAAGAAATTCTTCAACGTATTGAAGCCGGTCAACGCCGCGTACCTCCTTAAACAACCCCGCTTCGGCGGGTTTTTTTGTTGTTCGCGGTGGGGGCGGATTAAAAAGCATAATTAAATCATATGGGCTAAATCTGCCCCACTTTTCTACAAGCGATTGAATTAGCTTGCTTTCCGTAGAACCTCCGGAACTCCGACCCCTACCGCATTATTCGTCTGGATCTGTTCCGGTGTAGCCGCGATACATGCCTGCCGAAACAACCTTAATGGCTGAAGCTGTTTCTTCAGCTGACCATCCAGCTGCAACCGCATCATCGATGAGATCACGTATGCCCGGAACGCCGGTGTCAGCTATTGCAGCTGCGGCATCAGCTTCCGATGTGCCTGATAATGTCGCTTGTTCGATCAAGTCTGCGATGCCTTGCGCAACAGCTTCCTGACAATCCAGATCTCGATCTGGGTAGTTTCCCGCTTGTTTAGGTTTCAAGATGGTGCTCTCCCTTTTAAAGAGATCAGGTAGCGCGCATATTACCTTCGTCCAGCCAAGGCGTCCTCGCCTTCCTGCTTATGTTCGTAGCAAAACCAAAGTTGACCATATTTCGTTTTGTAACCGTATGTGCCCCATGCTTTGCATCCGTCAGCATCGCACCAATGCTCCCACTTGCCTCCGGGCTTGGAAACGCGGCCATTATCTGTTCCGTATCCGCTCATGCTAACCCACCGACAAAGCCGCTCATTTCCTTAAGGCGCACCATGGATAGGCGCATCGTACCTTTGCAGCCGCGACCTTTACAGCGCGCCATGCTCTCGATCTGATCGAGATAGAGTTGCGAACGATCAACCGTCTCGCAGAGCAACAATTTATCGGTGTAGGCCAGACGGTTACATTTCCGGCAAATCAGTTCCAGCTTCTGATCATCTGCCAGATCGCCGACTTTGATGTGAGTTTTCCAGTTTCCCATCACCAAAAGTCCTCGGCTGAAGGAATGCGGGTGTAGCTGATCTTTCCGCCAACGTGTCCGCCTGCCGGTGGCTTCCATTCGCCCATACTGACGATTGTGCTGGAATATTTGCTGTTGAGCTTATCGACAGCACCATTGGCGCGTTCCCACTTCTGGCGCAGTTTGTCGTCATTATTGAGGAGATCAATCTGGCGCTCATCGGCTGGCGAAAGATCATATAGGGTGACGCCAACCCGGAAGATTGTCGTGCCTTTCGGAAACTCTCGGCGGACACGATTCCACAGCGCATTAAGACCAGCCAAGATGGCTTGATCGTCATTCACGACAGATAGTCCTTGTTTGCCCAGCCATGAGCCATCATGAATTGAAAGCCAGAGCCATAGACCTCCAGCATAGAAGTTTTCACGGCGCAGGCGACGCGCGGCCTTAGTGAGTAGCAGGCGTGAGATCTCGTAAGCGCCATCGATCTTGCGGGATTCTGGCGGCAGCACGCGCCCATGGCCAAACATCCCGCGCTGTTGCTCTGGCGCTTGGATGTCATATCCATGTAGGGCATACCAAAGTCGCTCACCGTTCACGTTGTTCCAGATCTTGCGCATATGCTTCGGCTGTAATGCGTAAAGCTGTTCTGTCGTGTAGATCCGGTTCTTGTAAAGCCGTTGCGCCAAGCTTGATCCGATACCGGGAATGTCTTCCAGCGGGATTTTCAGCAATGGCGCGGGCATCGATGCGGGATGCCAGATCGCAAGGCCGTTGCCATAGCTACCGTGACGCTTGCTTTCATCTTTCCCAGCCTTGCACGCGATCTTGGCCAACTGGCGGTTCGCAGCAAAACCAATCGAGCTGGTGATGTATGGTCCGATGTTGTCAGCAATAGCGGCTTTGATGCGGGCGGAAAGCAATTCAGGATCTCGCTTGCCGCTGTCGTCCAGAACGCACGTCAGCTCATCGATGCTCTTAGCGGTATCAATAGCGATGACCGTTTCGATCTCGCAGAGCAGGGCATTGTGCGCTCGTCGGTATAGATCTGGGTTCTGTGGCACGAGAATGAGATCCGGACAAACCCGAAGCGCGTCCTTGATTGGCATCACATTCTTCACACCCATCGCTTTCGCCTCTTTTGAGCAGGCGATCACGGCAGTTCGATTGGTGCCTTCAAAAGGAACGACACCGATTGGCCGACCTCGCAGACGCTTGTCGCACTGCTGCTCGACCGACGCGAAAAACCCGTCGAAGTCGAGGTACAGTCGTTCAATCGTCTCAGGCAGGCGCATTTCAAACTCCAGAAAACAGGGCGCACGAAACCTGTCCCGAGTGCATAGGCACTAAGGAACATATTCCGCGCTGTAGGGGAATGTTCCTAAAATGTTCTCATTTTGGAAAAGAGTCAATCAAGCTTTTTACGAGTGTGAAAATGCGGTGGAAATCCGGTTGATAAGCTGTGGGGAAATGCTGTTTGAGGAGGCGTTTTAACGCCTGTCAAAAGTTCCAACTTCCCATCATTAGCAACCCTATTGAGACGGCTTAAAGTTGGAACCGTTATTGAAAACCAAAGAAATCTTACATCCTTCTAAGCCGGTGGTCTTATTATGGAGCCGCTTTTATTGCATCGGACATTTAAAAGGTTACATGGATGAGAGGTATGAGTTCTAGTTCTCTCCGGTCTCGGAAGCCTTATCTCGACAAGATCAGAATTTCGGCTAATTTAGACTTAGAATCATCATCATTTAGGCGGCTCAGGGGCAGTAAATGAAATTAATCGACGTATTCACTCCAAACGATATTCCATCCTATACTTACGTTGGTCGTGAAGATTTGAAGCTGGAAGAGCATCTTAGAAATAATATGGAGATGCCGAAGACGATCGTATCAATAAGCGGTCCATCTAAGACCGGAAAAACCGTTCTAATTAAAAAAATAATTGATTATGACTATGTAATATATGTTCACGGGGCGGCAATCAACGCGGCTAGCAATCTTTGGGAGCAAGTTTTGCAGTGGATGGGTACGCCATTAAGCGAAACCAAATCCTTGGCCGATAATAATTCTATTGGCATGAGTGCTAGAGGTGAAGGTGGCGTGAGTGCTGTAGTAGTCAAAGGATCGTTTAGCGGCGGTGTAGACTATCGGCAGGGTCAGGCAAATACTGTAAGTTCAACTACAACAATCAATCCTCTAACACAGGTCATCAAAGAGGTGGCCAATAGCGATTTTGTAATCTTCATAGATGATTTTCACTATATAAAACCAGAAATCAGGACTGAGATCGGCAGGCAAGTAAAAGCGGCTGCTGATAATGGTGTAAAAATTCTGACTGCATCAGTTCCACATAGGTCTGACGATGTAGTGCGCAGCAATGAAGAACTTCGCGGTAGGGTTGCAGGCGTTGATATTGAACGCTGGAACAGCGATCATCTCGTTCAGATAGCTGACAAAGGATTTGAGGCACTGGGGATCGTTGTAAGCGAAGAGATTAAAAGACGTTTGGCAGATGAGGCGATGGGGTCTCCGCAACTCATGCAGACAATCTGCCTTAATCTCTGTCAGGTTTTGGGTGTTGTGGGTCCGACGAAAGATCTTGTGCATTATGAGGTTACAGAGGGCCAGATCGAGGATGGGTTGCGCAGGACTTCGGTCGTAACTGATTATACAAAGTTGCTTTCAAGTCTTCATGCAGGGCCGCGAGTACGCGGAACAGAGCGAAAAACGCATGCACTGGTAGATGGAACGAACGGTGATGTTTACAGAACGGTATTGCTTGCTGTGAAGCAAAGCCCTGTAGCGCTTTCATTTACTTACGATGATATTCAGTCCCGAATAAAGAATGTATGCACAGGAGAAACGCCTTCCGGCTCCAGTGTTACCTCTTGTCTGGAGCAGATGCAGACGATTTGTACTGAGGTGCAGTCTTCATCAGAAGTGCTAGCGTGGGATGGAGACACGTTGGATATAGTGGATCCCTACTTCGCTTTTTATCTTAGATGCTCGAACAAACTGAGCACTCTGGGATCTGTCTTTTAGGGGGGAGTCTAATCTTCAGACAATCAGGATCCGCGCTAGCATTGTTCAAGCGAATGGCTTCGCTTGAACAGGTTTGCAGATCCAGAATAAAGATATGAAACAGGCAGGTATTATTGCCCACATTTTGGGCCACATTATGAGCCACATATTATTTAAGAAGTACGGAAAAATACCGCAAAATAAGGGTTTATGTAAGATCGATGAAGCGACCCGTCGGTACCACATCTGAAGCCGAAAGAGCTCCAAGCACGGCTAATTTGCGCCTGTATCAGCGTGTCGTAAGCTGGAGAGTTCATTGAAAACGAAATAAATCTCACAGCCTTCTAAGCCGTAGGTAAGTTTAAACCGCTTGGACGACACGTTCATAGATGACATGGGATGAAAGTGCTCATTCGAACTAGCTGTAAAAACCGGATATGAAACCGGATATTTAGGTGATACCTGAAATGGAAGATGATTTTAATTCAATGACTTATTAGAATAAATAATAGGACACCCCCTCCGCCATTTCCCTTTCCTTGAAATTCCAGATCCATCAAAAAACCGCGCAATTTCGGGCTTTTGCGCCGGTTATCTCTCCGCGTCCTTCCATGTACGTATCCGGCAAGCCAGTCAAAATGCGTATATAATGTGTATACGCGATCGGAGAAAAGCGTATATCGCGGCGCCTTAATGCGTATACGTCACGGGGGGCGAAAATGTTGACAGATGCTGCAATTAAAAGAGCTAAATCTAAAGACAAGTCCTATCACCAAACACATTCGAACGGACTTTCGATTCTCATTATGCCGACCGGTTCAAAAGTTTGGCGTTATCGTTATCGTTTCGATTCCAAGGCAAAAATGATATCTTTCGGCCCGTATCCTGAGGTCTCGCTTGCTTAGGCTCGGCAACATCGAGAAGAGGCCAGAAAGCTGTTGCGATCTGTCGTCGATCCGTCTGCTGCCAAGAAGAAACAAAAGCTCATGAGGCCTAATGAAGCGTCTACCTTTGAAGCGATTGCCCGGGAATGGTTTAATCTTCAGAAGGGTTCGTGAAGTGAGCGTCATGCAGATGAAGTCATTCATACATTGACGCGTGACGTATTTCCCGATCTCGGTGATATGCAAATTAATGAGATTACACCGCCTGAGGTACTAAGCGTTCTGCGTAAAATTTAAAAACGCCCTGCGATTGAGACAGCACATCGTGTGCGTCAACGTGTGTCAGCTGTTTTTGCTATAGCGATTGGAAAAGGTAGCTCTGATCCCGCGTCGATCGTTCAGAAGGCGCTAGCGCCGATTAGGAAAGGTCGTCATCCGGCTGCTGCCACGCTCGAAGAAGCACGTGCAATCATTCAAGCGATAGATGGTGAAACGGCGCATCCAGTCACGCGACTTGCAATGCGTATGCTTGCTCTTACCGCCGTTCGGCCTGGTTCATTGGCGGCGACGCCATGGAGCGAGTTTGCAGGTGTTGATGAGGACAATCCAGTCTGGACTATTCCTGCTGAACGTATGAAGATGACAAAGGCGATGAAGAACGATGATCGCAATGACCATCGGGTACCTTTGTCACGGCAGGCTCTCGAAACGCTTAAGGCCGTTCGCCTGTTGACAGGTAAGGGCCCCTACGTATTCCCCAATGCGCGAAATGCACATAAGCCCATGAGTGAAAATGCGCTGGGTTACCTTCTCAATCGGGCCGGGTATCATCACCGACATGTTCCTCACGGTTGGCGCGCGACATTCTCGACAATTATGAATGATAATTTTCCAGCTGATCGTTTTATTATCGACGCGATGCTCGCTCACAAACAAGACGATAAGGTTGAAGCAGCATACAATCGTGCAAGCCATATGGCGCGCCGACAGGAGCTTGCACAAATATGGGCTGACATGCTCCTTGATGGTATGCTGCCGGCATCAGATTTGCTTGTTGGCCGCCGTCGATCAGCTCAAAGAATATTCGGCAAGATCAATTAAAGTGTATTTTTAAGGGGGGCGTTGCCCTTCTGAGGTGACGACATGCTGAAATATGAAGAGATGAAGCGCGTCGCTTGAATAGACTGAATTGCGACGCGCTTTTGTTTTGGCCTAAGACATTGCTTCGATGCCGAGGTAGTGTGGAAATCCAATATTCCATTTCATCGGATCTCCACCGAACAGAGCTGCCTCCGAGTTTCAGGGATTGTGGAAATCTTCCCTCTGACATCCATTCATAAATGGTGGCACGCCCGAGGCCAGTCAGCTGCATCACCTCCGGCAGTGCCAGCAAACGGAAATTTGATGGACTTCCTGAGATGTCGCTAAAAAGACTTTCTTTATTGGTATGCATGGATGATACTCCCATTGTTAATATCGGTCGATCCATACATAGCCTCCAGACCAGATCGTCACGCACGACCCTCGCGGCTTGTTGCCTGTTGCCTTTATCGCAACATGTTATATCGTGCAGAGTGCATATGTTGTTCGCTCTGGCCCTTTGGCTATGGATGGATCAACCATCTTGAGGCGGCGGACTGTTTTGGTTCGTCGCCTCCTTTATATTGTCATTAGCAAGTTGTTAAAAAGCAAGTGCCCAGTAAAAATTTCTTAGGCAGATTTTGACCAGATACCACAAATCATCTAATTGTTTGTTTTTAAATAATAAAATTGATGGCGCATTAAATTCCCATTTTTGGCAACATTTGCGCCTCATTTCCGATACGCTTTTTTACTAGGCACATTCAAGGTCAATTATTTTCTAAACTTTTGAGAAAACTGATTGGAAAAAATTATTTTAAAATTTCCTCCATTTAATATTTTATCAGAGTTTTAAAAGTGATTTTATCCGTGTAAAAATATAAAATAAGTTTGCTGGTCAGATTTCTCTGCTGCTACCAGTCAGCTGTTTAATTTAAAATCAATCATTGGTGAAATTCATAAAGCATTGAATTTTAACAGTAAAATAACTTACGTAAAGTTTAGGAAAATAATTTCAAGAAAAAGTAATAACTCACACAGACCTTTTTTAAAAAAATAATTAAATTATTTATAAATTGGGGAGGATTAAGATGGCTCTATATTTTTTTGAAAATTAGTTTCAATAATCGTAGTTCAGATATCTAAAAAAATATAAAATTAAAAAAGCCGAAAATTATTTTATAAAAAATCTATTTCTGGATCTCACAAAAAGACTGAATATTTATAAAAAATTTATTTTTCTTCATAATAATTCAAGTTTCCAATAGGAAAATCGACATCATCACAATTTCGTAATTTATGACATTTTTCATGATTTTATCATTTTGGCGTTGCTTGGGATAGATTGTCCGTGGTCGTATCGCTTTCATACTCATAAACATCATTCAGTTTATGTCGTATTTTTGAAAAAATTCGAATAGTTGCTTCATTTTTAGAAACAGGCCGAGCGTACCCAGCCTGTCATAAAGATTTGCAGTTATTGAATTTCGGATTGCAATTCCTTTAGCGGAAGCACAAATTCGCAGTTCTCAATTCAATCCCATATGCGCGAGAATGACATTCTTAATGATGGCGATGAGCCGCTTGCAGTCATCGGGATTTTCATTGCGGATGCAGTAAAGCTCAACGGCCTGGGTCATGTCCGTTCGACCGCCGACACCATAATCAGTGTAGCGATCGATAATATCCTGATTGATATTCTTGCGCTCAAAATGCGCAATGGCATCTTCGGTGTTGCGCCATTTGAGCCAGCTGCAAGATGCAAGCCGCTTTTGAAAGTCGGCACTGAACTGCTGACGCCTCATGCCTTGAGGGAGGGTGAACGAGAGGCCGCGGGTTAACGCACGAACCGGGCTATTCTCGTGAAGAGTCTCTGGCGAATAGATCTGAAGAGCTGAATATTCATCATAGCCTTCATCCTGCACCGGCCAGTCACCATCGATTTGATAATAGGACCCGTACTGATCCTTGCTCTGCTGCTTGATACGATCAGCAATTCGACCTTCACCGCATTCACCGATCTTAAAGATCGGAATGCTGAGCTGCTTTTTAAGATCCTTTAAGCCAGGGCTGAATTTCTCGGCGAATGCCTTTGAACTCAGAATATCGGCCGTGTCGAGGATGAGGTCATCACCACCGATGACTGGCCATTGTGTTTGGTATTTTGATGAAGCTGTCTGTGAACGGGCAGACGGTAGAAGCAATTGCTTTTTGTCTGCTTTGTTTTCAGAGGATTTCGTGTGTGACGTTTCTTCGGTGATTGCTGAGTTTGACGAAACACATCCATCGTTTGTTTCCTTATTGAGAATAAAATTGTTGGGAAAGTTCAGGCTGATGCTCAGAGGGTGTTCACCCTCAAAGCGAAGCCCAGGGGTGATCGGCAGCAGAATGCTTGATTCCCCGAGTTCGATGCGCATGTTTGCGGATTGCGGCTCATTGCCATCATCAAACGAGATGGTGAGCTGAAGTTTAGTATGTGCAGTTGTCATTAATTTCCGTCTTTCTATTTTTCGTTTTGTTTTGTTGTTGATGTCAGTGCTGACGAACCGCGCGCGAAAGCACGCTGGAAGCAGCGATGCTCCAGACAGGATTAAGCGGATTGCGCGATCAGTCTTTTTGGAAGGGAGGCGGAACGGCCTGCGGCCTGATCATTCAGGCGGCGGAGTTAATGGCCTTGTTGCCTCAGAGCAGTCGATGAGCGTAAATGCTATCGACGGATGGTCAGACGCACGAATGCTGATGACAATGGTGATATGAGCGAAAACCTCAACGGTTTAAACAGGCTTGGCTTAGGGGCGCTGCCAGATGAGGGCAAATTTGCCGTCTGCATCCTTATCGAGAAGCCGCGCATAAACCGGTGACACAAAAGTCGGATCATCAAATTTGACGGAGAGATAATTCTGCTCTGTATCGAGCGTTGTTCTGCGCCAGGCAGATCCAACGATGAAGCTCTTTTTATAAATATCGAAATCCGGACTGAATTCGCTTTTCTTTTCACGCGGCCAGAATACCAGATCGATCGTGTGCCCGAGCAATTCCATTTGACCAACGATACTGTTGCCGCGCTGATCAAACATTCCAATTATTCGCATTTCATAACTCCTTATAATTTTGGACGAACAAAAGCTCTGGCCTAAGTAAAGCTGAAACCACAAAACCTCTCACTCAAACCGTTTAATGACTGCGCGCTTTCACAATCTATCAGGCGCGCCACTCTTCTCTTTTTTCGGGAAATCTAACTATCAAGAGATCGCAGATCGACCCTTCAAAAATAAAAATAAATAGCAATTCAAGTGAGCAAAGCGCACACATCTCATAATTTTAGAAACTTATTTTCTGTATTTTTCTGCTGCTGCTATTCGCCCTCATCGAGCTCTTCAAAACTGAAATATTCAAAACCAGACGATCGCCTATCAGGAACGACAATCGGCAATCTTTATGTCCAACTTTTTCATTCACGCCTAAAAATCTGGGTCAAAAATCGTCAAAAGACACTGAAATGAACTTCCAAAGTTGAGACAAAGTATTTTCTTCTCTTTCTAAGTTATCGCTGCTATAATCTTATATCCCGCCACACGTTAGTGTGCTGCCAACGGCAGCGCGGGATTTCGAGGAAAAAAACGCCTTGGCGTTGTCTTCAGAGACACTTAGAAGCGTCGAAAACAGATCAAAAATGGCGTTTGCGCCACTTTTGAGGTATTGAGCCCTACGAATTGAGAAAATCCTCAGAAATTGGCCTTATTTTCGAAAATGAGCACCTTAAAACCTTAAAATTTCACTTTGCATTTGATTTAGAGGCATGGTGGGCCGAATAAAGCCGATTGAGGCTCCGTTTATGCCGGTTCTACACAATATTATGTGATGTGATTTACATATATTTTACATCACACCAATTTATTGCTAGCGAATTTTGATCAAATGATCTTAATTATTGTATTGTTGCTTAATATCCAACTTTCAGTTTATCGAGATTGCAATTTAAAAATTCAAAACAATTGTATAAGTGCCAAATTTCCCGTTAGTTTATAACATTGAGAATTTTGTATAATTCTATTGCGTTTTTTTGCCGCGGAATTCTGCGGCATAGAACACTAATTTTTCGATGTTTTTATTTTACAAAAAAATATTTTATACTGCTTGATAAAAATCATAAACTAATATCGCACGAATTTCGCGCGAAAAGATCTACTTGCATTAAGATGCGTGTATACGCAAAATAGCACGGGTTGAGCAGCTATTTTGGCCCATTCGCTGTCTTCTGCAGTCAGGATTTTTTGCGTAGCTGTCTGCGATAATCGCCTGCATGAAGGATGATAATCCGCAATTAACCGGGCTGAATATTTTTGGCTTTTAGCTGATCGTTCAATTTCTTTTCGAAGAAAAGCAGCTGATGTGTCTGGATTAAATATCGACCCGTCAAAAGTGATGGTTCCGATTAAACCGCACAAGACGCTGTCTAATGCCGAATGGAAGCGTCGAATGGAAGCGACTTACAAAAGGCTCGTACTTAGTCTTTGTGAAAAAGCGGCAGCACATTTTCGTGCGAAAATTGTTTGGTACAAAGAGATGCCGGAAATTGAAACCGCCGAAAATAAAATCGACGAATGGGAGAATTTGCAGCTGGACAGGCCACGACTTTCTAAGCGGCTGCATGCGCAGGTTTATCCCTGGGGTCAGCGTATTCCGGCAAAACGCTATCGCCAAATTCTGCAAAAGCGAAAAGAAAAATTACAGCTCAGAATGGAGCGCACCGCGATTGAGCTGGAAGTCGCCCGTTGTAAGCTTGAATATGAGGTTGCTACAATTAACAGCGGACTTGTCTGGTTAATGGAAAAGCCAGCCAAAATTTCTTTGAAGTCAAATTTGTTAAACGGCCATCCTTACGAGCGCGTGACTGACGATCAGGGCAGGGTCCGTATCATCATCAGAAATGCTCGCGTTGAACGCCGATTAGGTGCTGTGCATTGCGACTTAGTTTCAAACGATCGTGATGAGATCGTCGTGACCGATCCGGATGAATTTCTCGCGCGTCGCCGCGAGATTACCAATGCCTATGCAGGCAGCCGTACAAAGTTCAGCCAGTTCTAGGCAGGCCCTGTCTCAAATGGTGGAAGAACTTATTACGCTGTACGTGATCGCCAATTTTCAAGCGACGCTAAAGGCGCTCAGCCAAAAGCTCTTCTTAAGCGATCTTTTCGCGCAAAACCTTCGTTTAAAGGCTTTTACAATTCAAGTGACCTAATCACAGAAGGCAAAATTCATTCGCACCATTGTGACCCGTCGTCCTGGGTATCTTACACAGAGGAATTGAAACAACCGCTTTTGATGCTCGATAGAAGCCGTTCGTTTATCATTGAGGGTGCTGCTGGAACCGGCGAAACCCATTTGATTCCCGCAATGGTCAATTACTGTCTGGCGATAGGCAAGTCTGTTAAGGTTATAGCGGATGGTAACACACTTGACGGGATCGAAGCGCGTTGTTACGATTTCATCGTGGCCGATAAGGGACATAAGTTTCTCATCGGCCGAGCGCGTGAAGCCAATTATATCATTTTTGGTTCAGCGCGTGATCCGCGTGACAATTATCCAGACCATGCAGATGAAGCCCGTTCTACCACAAGTTTCAGCAGCTAACTTTTTAATCCGCCACGCCATGACAAGGCTGAGGTTCTAATTTTCGACGACGCAACGCGCATCGCTTTTGACGCTTCCCTCTTTAACGGCAGGCCACAATTCGTGGCCCTTGGTCACTTTTCTCAGATTAGTTGTAAAAACTCGATTTTTGCAGTAGCCCGTTCATCAGATATTCCAACGCTGCCTTTGCGTAAAAATCATTGCGCGCGCAATTGCGATGCAGTGACGTGGTCCAACATCTTCAGTTATCAAAACAGATTGGCCATAGTACATAGAGGCATGCGTCAAAGCGAGCTGCATTACGTGCCCTTGGGACGCAAACGGGACGGCGTTTCAAGAGGAGAAGTGCGGGCAATTATTAACGCTGCCGGTCAGGCATTGCTGGAAAAGAGAGTGTGGGTATTGTCGCTTTCAGCCAGAAGCAATTGAAGTCAATCCATGACGTGGTTCAAAAAGCAAATCTGAAGGAATTAAGATTTCTAGGCTTACCCGAAGGTGTGCAGGGCAAAGATACAGATTGTGTGCTGTTTTTTTTGAACTCAGTGTTCACACCAGAAGGTCGCCTCCCACTGGAAATTGAAGGTTTTGAAGACAAGCAGCGCATTGAGCGGATGAATGTGGCGCTTACGCGTGCAAGAGAACGAACAATTATATTCTCTTCTTTACTGGCATCCGACATTGATCGGCGGCTGGCAACAGATGTGCAGGCTTTAATCAGATCCGTCCTTCAAACATTTGAAATGCTTCCAAGTCAAAAAAATGGTAGCCGATATGGTTTATAATCCTCAGACTGAAGTGATTGAGCGTTCGTAAACAATAACGCTGCCAGGTATGGACCTGCATCGACTAACGTTGAGCACAGTTGATTGAGAGATACATCGGGAGAACTGCACAGCTGGGATAAGTGGAATTTCTGTCTGACTTCGGCTTAGATGCCGGGAACAGGAGATATCATGACGAGACGACCGCGCCGAAACCACAGCTCGACTTTTAAGACAAAAGTGGCGCTTACTGCGATCCGGAGGTAATCATCACGTTGATCCTAATATAGTCGATAACTAGCTAATACCAGTGAGTCCGGTAATTCGACGTATAAGTGAATCAAAAAAAGCTGCATAATTGTTATTCCTACAAACATTGTGAAAGTAATTTCTCTTATGGCTAAATATTTATTAATTGGTGCGGTCGGAGGGCCAAATTTTGGCGATGAGATTATACTACATGCTTGGATAAAGGCAATTAGAGACGCAGATAATGATGCAGAAATACTTTGTGACGGTTACAATCCAGATAATGTTGCCCAGTTTGTCGGAGGCGACGTCTACACATTAAAATCGAATGAAAGTCTGTGGGCCTGCACATATTCTGTCGTTCCCGACCAAGGCCAGAAATCATCGAGTTCGTGGCATAGTATTCATAATGGTTTGCGGGAACCAACTCGAGCTTGGAAGGCAATCAACTGCGTCGATGCGCTTGCGCATTATAATATTGATCAAATCCATATCATTGGCGGTGGATATCTGAATGCATTATGGCCGGCAAACTACATCCTCTTGTTGCTCGCTCGTCTCCTCGCGTGGAGATCAGCTGCGCGTATCATAGCAACAGGCCTTGGACTTTCGCCGGTCAAATCGGAGGACATTTCCGGATTAACTGGTATCTTGTCGACGTTTGATTATGTGGATGTAAGAGATACCGAATCATACGAATTATTGAAGATATCATCGCCTGAGCATTTAAGTTTTTCAGGTGATGACGCGCTCCTGTTTATTCATAATGGCCCCCCCAAATTTCCGCTTCAGAATATGGGTGTACCCACGCTGGTGATTTGCCTTCAGAATGATCTATTCCCAGGCGATCATATCGTCTCAGATCTTTTTAGTCCGGCTTCAATAGAGCTGTTGAAGACACATGGGATTCATAACATCGTGTATGCAGCTGCGATGTCTGCTGACGTCGCCGGCCCAAGCACTGAACTCCGAAGTGTACTTGAAAATCACGGCTTCAGTATTTCCTCTCTGGATCCGAGTCAGCTCACTGAAAGCGGATTCCCGGTAAGTGATGGTGGATTGGTTATCACATCGCGATACCATCCGCATTTTTTAGCATCCCTGTCAGGGTATAGTGGGGTGGCGCTTAGCACAACTGGTTACTATGACACCAAGCATGAGGCTGTCCGCAAGATGGGCAGCAACTGGCCTGTACTAAACAACGATCTTGGTGTGGATATTTACAGTGCCATGTCAAACGAATTGAATCGTAGGTTGCCAACCTTCAATAAGACGGCTCGGGATTCATTCGTAAGTAAGAAGAAAAAAATGGAGCATGCGATTTTCGCCGCGCATGGAAAGCCAAATGCTCTGCCAATTGACTTCATTGATATTTGGTCAAATAATCTCCGCTTACTCGAAAATTCGAACCGCCATTGTGAGCATATTAGAGCTGAGCGAGAGGAAACCCAAAAGCTATATACCCAACAGCTTGAATCAAATTCCGAATTGTTAAGTCAGTTGAATAATGTACAAGCTAAGCTCGACGCGATGTTGGCGGAAGTTGAGCGAATTAGTGAAGAGCTCAAGCAAGAGAAAACAGCAAGAATTTTGATTCTCAATAGCCGGACTTGGAAAATTACCGCGCCTTTGAGGTGGTTTTTTGCGCTGTTTAAATAAAACGAGATAAGGTTGAATTCTCTAAAGAGCATCCAAGGCTGAATAGATTATAGCCCTGGATATTCCATTAGATGAGATAAGTGAACACGTTAGAATTTTTCTATGGTCGCCGCGACGATAGCCTCAGCTTATAAAGAATGGCGCGTACAACTCCCTTGAATGCACGAACCCCAAACTCTTCTGGAGAAAGGCTGGGGCCACCGCTGCCTGCTGCGACTTGGTGATTGGGGTCATTACTACCCGCATTGCTTAATTCGATCCAACGTAAACGAGCCTCTATTTCCAGTTCACGTGTTTTGCGAAGGCCAATAGGATAAGGCAGAGAAAGCCTGTCTTGATATATTTTTTGGGCGGCTTCAACGATGTCGCGATTTTCCTCTCGTTGAACGAAGTAAGCCATATGGGCAAAAGGAATCGATCTTTGGCAAAAGATTCGCAAATTATTCTTCTTGCAATACTGGTGCATCATGTGCTCGTCATCGCGACCACCGTCGTTTATTGCTTTCCAGAATTCTTTTCTGAAAAGTATACATCCAATGGAATATCGCTCCTGCGACGGCACCTCGGCCGAAGTTAGTTCTTTAGTCGCGGCAATGAAGCGATCAGGCTGCAGAGTTGTCTCTTCATGTAGCCATCTCGCGAGATAAGGGAGTTGCCAAACGGTTCCATCTGATCCAGTTGCGATAGCATTTGCGGGATATAGTTTCCTACTTGATCCCGCTCCCGCGTAATGATCACGAGCGTACTTCTTAAAGTAGGTTTCCTCCAGATCCATGGCCTTCAAGGTCTCTGGAAAACCCCAACAATTATTGTTGATCAGTGGTGTGACATATGCGAGTTGATCGCCTTGCTCTTTATCTTTTTCATGCCATAGAGAAAGAAGGCTGTCTATCCAGTTTGGCGAAATAGGAAATGCATCATCATCAACCTTGCACACAAGATCGAATTCTTTAAATATGTCAGATTCCAATAACTCCGATATAGACTTATATGGGTAGTCAGGACCTATATTATCGATAACTTTTATCTGTTTGGGATAAAGCGTTTGATAGCGTTTTGCCACTTGTAAGGTGCGTTCCGCATCATAGCTTCCACGACAGTTCTGTAGGATGAAAAATGGAA
The DNA here is from genome assembly GCF_049199085.1 of Ochrobactrum sp. EDr1-4. Lineage (NCBI taxonomy): Bacteria > Pseudomonadati > Pseudomonadota > Alphaproteobacteria > Hyphomicrobiales > Brucellaceae > Ochrobactrum > Ochrobactrum sp. EDr1-4. The sequence goes on along the minus strand of NZ_JBLZOF010000004.1, from coordinate 26,383 downwards.
TATTAGGGTTGCCATAAGACATATGACAAGCCAGAGCGAGTTCTGTAGCTTCGTAGTCTTTGCAAGCCAACATCAAGATCGCAAGCTTTGTATTGTTCATGATTATCCCTTTAATGCCGAAAACAGCTTTACCCAGTATTCTTTTGTACGCAAAGTCGTGGAAGCTGCTTTATATTCGTCTTCAAGACGGCTGATATTTGTAAAAGCGCTCATTCTCGTTTTGAGTATACGAAGTAGGACTTTGGAGAGTGCTTTTCGATCACGTTTGAATAAGGAGAGGTTTTCTCCCACACCATAAACTGCACCATTAAGTCGCAAAAGATCCCACGTGCCTGATTCCCACGGTATTCTTGTGTGAGCATACTTTTCACGTATTCGCGATTGTGGAAGCAGGAGCCCACCAATCGTCAAAATGCCCACTATGCGGCGAATACGAGGCGAGGTTCTTGGGACAGGAACAAGTTTCTCAAAATCGTTGGCTGTTAATTTTTGTGGTGGGTATAAACTCTTGAACGAGCTCAGCTTGTCGATGGGGGCTGGATTTGCTGCAAAATAGTCAGGCCCTTTGGCCACGTCATCAATTGCATCTAATGCAGCTAGTGCACAAGCATACTGGAATCTAAGTGCCATATGTATAGATTCTTTTAAGCAGTGTTTATATGCACTTCTAATTTTTTTTGCATCTCCATGCATAAGAACCAGCGCAAGCCAACTGCGATGAGCAAGATATATTACAGAAGGCGAAACCTTATATCCAAAATTCTCACACCAAGTGGCAATACCGTTCATCGTTGCAATTCTTAAATTGTTTGCAATGCTAAAATCTGTATCGTCGCCACGCACAAAAAACGGAAATGGATATTGTGAAATTTCCGAAAGGGGGAATGCGAAGAACCACCACGCGCCATAATTTGCCCAGTCCCCATAATCATTGCTTGCGACAACGGCGATGTCGGAAAGGTTGCGGTTATGATAATGGGTCGCCCAAACAGGCCCGTTACCGTTCAACAAAAGTGTTGCGCCTTTTTCATACTGAACGGTTGGTGTTTCAGTATGAAACATCCCTCCTGCCACGCTTAATTTTGTGTCGTGAGCATATGAAAGCAATGCGCAAGTGCGCCAGACGCTTTCTGGTTCACATGCTGCGTCGTCATCCATGAACAAAGTATGTGTAAACTGGTTTCTGTCCTGTACTTCTTTCAGACCGCGAGCAAAACCGCCCGCTCCTCCCAAGTTTGGATTGGGGATCAGGTGGATGGCAGTATTTTCGATTGAAATATCGAGGGATTGGCCGTTGTCGATAACGAATAATTCAATCGGTGCGTGCGGCGAATGGGGAATAATAACATCTTTAAATTTATCAATGGCCCGCTGAGCAGCCAATTCGCGCTTGAAAGTTGTAATTACAGCGGCGAGTTTAACGTCACGTTTAGGTACTTCTAAAGTTACCCATTCAAGACATTTAATATGTGAGTCTTCCTGCAGAGACTGTATATTTAATGCGATAATATTTCCATTTATTCCATCAATATTCTGTAATTCTAATATAGTTTCCTCACTCGATAGTGTTAACTCCTTTTCTAAAATAATAGAAGCCGCTGCTGTTTCTGTATAGCAGAGAACCTTGATTAAAAATTTTCCTGACCCTTCGAATCTAACACTAAGATTTTGCAGACCAGTTAGGTCCAGCCATTTTTTATGGCTGAAAGAATTGAAAAAGGTCGATAAATCTAACACTGTTCCTTTGGAAATATTGATTCCGAACATATCGACTGAAGCGGTAGCACCGCCGTTAGGCCATCTTACGAACAGTGGTGATTTATCTATTTCTGCGACTGTTGGGAAAATAACCCGTTGAATTGTATTATATATTTTCTTTTCTTTCATATCGTTTTCCAGTGGTATAGTGTGTATTTTTCCTTATTAGTTTTACCGCATATACGCATCCAAAGCCAAACTCAAATAACTAGGCACAGCAGTCTCTTATTGTAACAATTAGCCTACATTGACAAGCGTTTGCAATGAAAGTGGTGGGCGATGGTGACCTTGCCCCCAGTCTCATCTAAAGCATGTCGCATTTAATCAGCCTATATCCTGCAGCTTTGAAGAAGTATCGTATACACCGCCTCTGTCCCATTGATTTTGGTTATTCTTGCCAGATGATATTTTGTAGCGGTCCGATAGCTACCGACTGTTGAATCAAGGCTTTGTGCTGTGGTAATCTCCCCGGCAATTAACCGGGTTTAAAAGTAGAATTTCTCGCAATGATTTTGGAGAAGATTCGTATAAAAACATCACGATTTGGCGACGCACAGGTATGGCAATTCTGAAGCAGGCGTAGGATGGCATTCCGGTTGCGCAGATTTGTCGGGAGCATAGCATGAGTGATACCAGCTTTTACAAGTGGCGGGCATAGTTCGGCGGCATGGACGCGTCCATGGTCAGCCAAATGAAGAGCATGGAAGACGAGAACCGTCGACTGAGGAAGATGTATGCCGATCTGAGCATGCAAACGATCTCCTAAAGGGACCTGTTGGAAAAAAGCGCTGAGGCCGTCTCAACTTAAGGAGATGGCCAGGCAAGCAGTTCAAGAACATAAGGTGGGCTTGGCGCTTGCGTGTCGGACGTTCTCGATCAGCGAGACGTGCTACAGCTATGGACGCAAGCTCGACAGCGAGAACGAAGATATTGTCAACTGGCTGTTGCGTCTGACGACAGCCCGGAAAGCGTGGGGTTCCGGCCTGTGCTTCCTTTATCTGCATAATATCAAAGGTTTCGGATGGAACCACAAAAGAGTTTACCGTATCTGTCGTGATCTGGAATTGAATCTGAGGATCAAGCCTAGGAATCGCCTGGTGCGGGGTAAGCTTTCGCTGCGTTGCACGTGTTTCTTAGCTTGACGTATTAAAGTTCCATGGGAGCAGATCGTCGAGGCAGCTTTGAGGACATCCGGCTGCGATAGCAGTGAGTGTTGCTTTGAGATAAGCAAAGGGTTCGACAATCGTTGATTTTGCGGGTTTCCATCAGCGAAGCGATGCGCCCCCAAACAATACCGCCTTCGTCGTGACCTGCAAAAAGCGCGTTTTTGCGATTGAGAGCGATAGGCCGGATTAGGTTTTCAACCCTGTTGGAGTTGATCTCTACGCGACCATCTGTCAGGACGGTTTGCAGCCTTCCCATTGGTTATGGATATAGGTGAGCTTTTCTCCCAGACGGGATTTGGCGGATAACGTGCAAGCTGTGTCTGAAGCCATTCACCGAAGGCGGCGACCAGGGGCGCGGCGCGGGTCTGGTGGGCAGACAGGCGCTGGCCAGGTGAGATGCCGCGTATATCAGCCTCGATAGCGTAGAACTCCGCAATTCGGTGCAGGCCTTCGGCGGTGATCTCAGAGCCGTCGCGGTCGAAGACTTCCTTCAGCTTGCGCCTTGCATGCGCCCAACAATGAGCCACCCGAATGGGACTGCCAACCTTTCGAGAAGGTTTGGTTAGCCGGTTGTACCCCTGATAGCCATCGACCTGCAGAATGCCAACTGCCGCTCGTCTACAGACAGCTTTTCCGACCGTTTTCCATGCAAAGCGTGGTTGAGTTCGGCGATCAGATGCTCTTGCCGCCGGGTGATATCCCTCAGCACCGCAACCTCTTCTATCAATGCGAGAGCCGTCGCAAGTTGCGCGGCTGAAATGGCTGAAAGATCAAGGGCGGGAGTAATCTGCATAGACCAAAGATACCATCAGAACCCAGCAAAAACAAGTAAATCCAGATATTTGATTCATTCTGCCGCAGCTGGCGCTCTGGCTTCCAGAGCCTTGACTTTACGCCAGTCGAGCCCAAAAAAAGAGCGCCTCGAACTGCGCGTGGTTCAACGTCATCAATCCGTCTCTGACGGCAGGCCAGGTGAAACTCATATCCTCCAGCCGTTTGTAAGCCATCATCAGCCCGGTACCGCCCCAATATAGCAGCTTCAAGCTATCCGCGCGGCGTGAACGGAACACAAATACGGTACCGTGAATGGGTTCTCGCGCTGAACCGATGATACGAGTGCCGCTAACCCGTCATACCCCTTGCCGAAGTCGATGGACTTCGTCTCAACCATGATCCGTACCCGGTTGGAAGGAAGTATCATGGGCAGTTAGCCAAGTCGTGCACCACCGATGCGATCTGATCCGCCGAAGCGCCAGCCTCCAGACGAATGAACACTGCGCCCGCGACGATTTCCGGGCCTGAGGGAACATCAACATCAATGCACGCTGCCTGAGTGGTCGACCCAACCATTAAGGTTGCAAACTCCACCAGATCCTCTGGCGCAGGCAATACCAGCTACTCCTTTTCCGCAAGAGACCGCAGTCGATACATGATTTGCAAGCAAACCGTGCCAACGTGCAACAGAACGCACCGTAGCGCCAGCTAGCAGCGTTGCCGCTACAATCCGCGCCTTCACCTCATCCGGCCACTTTCGGCCCCCGCAGCTTCCGCCACCAACTCGTAGAACCTCCAATATAGTGTCCATGGGGAAACTCCGTCCTGATCATCTCAAAAGTCTATTGCGACAATCAGAACTGTAATTGGAAGGTGGGGACCAGCGTAAGCTTACGGCGCGGGAACGACCAGAGCCACTGGCTGTGCCCCCAATAGCCCAACTAGACCTGGCCTATGGACATCATGGCCCATCAGCTTTCCGATGGTCGCTTGTTCCGGACTTTGAACGTCATCGACGACTTCAACCGGGAGGGGCTCGGGATCGAGATGAATTCTACTGCTCAGCCCCGTTAAAAACGGGGGATTACCATCCTAGCTGTGCAGTTTTCCTGGTTCGACTCTCTCGGCATCTGGTGCATCAGTTTATGAGTCTACGACGTAGAGAAAACTTGGGAGTAAGGGTATGCTGATCCGAATTTGGCCACGTTAGCGATTCATTTGGTTGGGGAAATGGTTGACTAATTTCAAGTGATTCCATTACTACGCACGTTCAGGCTGACGAACTATGTGCCAAACCACATGCAGTGGTGCCGCGATGTTCAACTAGGATTAGATCTTTATGAGCGTTGAAGCTTTCGATGAGAATACCGAGCTGGTTGCATACCGTTTGAAGCCAAAGACAGGCGTCAATGTAGCATTGAACGACATTATCGAGGCTTTTGCCAAGTATCGTCTGGCTTTAATTTTTGGTTGGCAGGATGTTGCACAGCGATATCGCCGTTCAAGGCTTGGAGCTTTTTGGCTCACTTTGAATATGGCCGTCTTGATCGGTGCTCTGGGTGCGATTTTTGGAACGCTTTTCCAATCTGAGATGCGCGAATATTTGCCTCACGTATGTGCAGGCGTAATCATGTGGAGCTTTATAACTAGCTGCTTGTCTGAGGGGTGTACCACATTCAGCGGATCGGATGGCATTATCCTGCAGGTACGGATGCCACTTTTTACACATATATTGCGCACCATGTGGAGGAATGTGATAATTTTTCTACATAATATTGTAATATTTCCTATTATTGCTTTGATCTTACAACATCCAATGAATTTTTACGCATTTCTGGCAATTCCCGGGTTTCTTCTCGTTTGCCTGAATTTAGCTTGGATGATGCTTATTCTTGCTGTTTTGTGCGCGCGATTTCGCGACATGACGCAGGTTGTGACGAATGTCTTGCAGATACTTTTTTATGCGACACCTATCATGTGGATGGTAAAGATTTTGCCAGACCATGTTTCACGGGCCTTCATTGAACTCAACCCATTCTATCACTTCATTGAATTGGTGAGGGCTCCCCTCTTTGGCCATTCTCCGGAGAATATTAGCTGGGTTTTTGCGAGCGTGCTTGCCGTTCTCGGTTGGGCGGTTGCACTAGTATTTTTTGGAAAATATCGTTGGCGCGTAGCGTATTGGTTGTAATGATATGAGTTTGATTAAGCTAGATAATGTCAGTGTTGAGTTCCCAATCTATAACTCATCAAGCAGATCTCTTAAGAATCGCGTTCTGAGCATTGCGACAGGCGGAAAGATTGAGCGGAAGAGTGATAGGTTAGTCGTAATTCGTGGTCTTGAAAGGGTATCATTATTATTGAATGATGGCGATCGGATTGGGTTGATCGGTCACAATGGCTCTGGAAAGACGACTCTGCTACGCGTTCTTTCGGGTATTTACACGCCCACGCAAGGCGACGCGTTCATTGATGGAACTTGTGTGTCATTGATCAATATTCAGCTTGGTATTGATCCTGATGCGACGGGGCGCGAAAATATTCGTCTTAGATCTGCAATGATGGGTATGCACCCAAAAGAGATTGACGAAAAATTTGATGCAATAGCCGAATTTTCAGGTTTGGGAGATTTCCTGGATATGCCGTTCAGAACATATTCTTCGGGTATGCAACTCAGGCTAGCATTTGCTACTTCCACGTCGGTTCGTCCAGAAATTCTGATCATGGATGAATGGTTGTCGACTGGCGATGAAGATTTCAAGGAGCGTGCGAATAAGCGAATGCATGACCTCGTCGGATCAACCAAAATTTTGGTTCTTGCGAGCCATTCCAGAGAGCTGCTGATGAAGAATTGTAACCGTATTGTGTGGCTAGAGCATGGGCAACTAAAAATGGATGGTGCTCCTGAAGATGTATTGGCAACCTACTTCCAAGATTCTCGAAAATAAGAGGCTTTTAAATAGTCTTTGACAAGTAAAAATCACGCCTTCAATCCTTCAAGCGTGGCTTTCACTTTCTGTTTGGTGGTTAGAGAACCATACGTACTTCCAGAAGAACCGCGCTCTAACCTGTTGAATCTACACATTGTATTGACCGGAAATTTATTCCGATTTGCAGGCTTATTCTGGCTTGATCGTCTTGAGAAGATTGGCGATATTCGCTTCTACCATTGGGCGAATATCTTTGCGCCAAAGAGCGAAAGCTACGTTGGCTTCGATAAAGCCTGACTTCGAACCACAGTCAAATGTCCGACCATGATAATCAAAGCCATAGAATTTCTGTTGATCAGCGAGTTTTAACATCGCATCGGTCAGCTGGATTTCATTGCCAGCGCCTTTTTCCTGCTTGCTTAGCAGTTCAAAGATTTCTGGCTGAAGAATGTAGCGGCCATTGATATAGAGATTGGAAGGTGCTGTGCCCTTGGCAGGCTTTTCAACCATCTGGTTGATCTCAAAACCATTGCCAATAGCAGTGCCTTTTCCGACGATGCCATATTTATGGGCTTCTTCAGGATCGCATTCCTGCACAGCGATCACATTGCCGCCGGTCTGCTCATAAAGCTCGACCATTTCCTTGAGACAGCCCGTCTTCGACTGCATAACCATATCTGGCAGAAGCAGTGCAAAAGGCTCATCGCCGACCAGCTCACGCGCGCACCAGACCGCATGGCCAAGGCCGAGCGGAACCTGCTGACGGGTAAAGCTCGTAGTACCGGGCTGCGGCTGCAATTCTTGCAAATGCTCAAGCTCAGCCTTTTTGCCGCGCTCGGCAAGGGTTGCATAAAGCTCAACCTGTGCATCGAAATAATCTTCGATCACAGCCTTGTTGCGTCCAGTGACGAAAATCAGATGTTCGATGCCGGCTTCACGAGCCTCATCCACGACATACTGGATAACTGGCTTGTCAACGACGGTAAGCATTTCCTTGGGGATCGACTTGGTCGCGGGTAGAAAACGGGTGCCAAGACCTGCGACAGGAAAAACTGCTTTACGGATTTTGCGGATCGAACTCATAGGTATCCTCGATTTTTTTACTAACCCGGCGATGCTATCAAAGCACTGAAATCATTGCATTTCAAATAGGGCGTTTTTGATTAAGGGATGATGAAAAAGTCGAAATATATATCACATTACGTTTCCGGCTCACGGCAAATTTTACAATATTTTCAATTACTAGTTATTACTGATAACATGATTTTTTATCGATATTACGTTTTATGATGAGGTAGACATTCATAAAGACTGATTACGTTTATCTTGAGATCGATAGCTAGATCGATTATGGCATAAACCAATCGATATTAATTATAACGAACCTGGATGGCTTGCTGTGAATTTTGATCATTACGATTTAATTATCGTCGGCGCTGGATTTTTTGGTGCAACAATAGCCGAGCGCGCCGCCAATGAATTGGGGCGCAAAGTGCTGATTTTAGACCGGCGAAATCATATCGGCGGCAATGCGTATAGTGAAAACGATGCGGAAACGGGTATCGAGATACATAAATATGGTGCGCATCTTTTTCACACTCCTAATAAGCTCGTTTGGGACTATTTGAACAATTTCACGAAGTTCACTGATTATAAGCACCGGGTATATACGTCTTATAAGGATCAGGTTTATTCGATGCCAATTAATCTTGGCACGATATGCCAATTCTTCGGACGACGGATGTCTCCTGCGGAAGCTAAGCAGCTTGTATTGGAGCAATCGCGTGAGTTGGGTGAAAATAAGCCTGTTAACCTTGAAGAAAAGGCAATATCACTAATTGGACGTCCGCTCTATGAAGCATTTATTCGTGGCTATACTGCGAAACAATGGCAGACGGATCCCCGAGAATTGTCGGAAAGTATAATTACGCGTCTTCCTGTTCGCTATAATTTTGACAATCGTTATTTCAATGATGCTTATGAGGGGCTTCCTGTTGATGGCTACACGGCCATCTTCGAAAAGATGCTTTCAAATCCCCTAATTCATATCCAGACCGGTATAGATTACTTTGACATAAAATATCAGATTCCTGCCGGAAAACCGGTTGTTTACACCGGACCGATCGATAAGTTCTTTGATCACAAGGCAGGGGAATTGGGCTGGCGTACGATTGACTTTGAACCTGAAGTTTTGCAAGTAGGCGATTTTCAAGGCACTGCTGTTATGAATTATGCTGACGAAAGCGTGCCCTTTACTCGTATCCTAGAGTTCCGACATTTTAATCCGGAGCGTGATTATCAGAAGGACAAGACTGTCATAGTTCGTGAATACTCACGTTTCGCGCAGCGCGGTGACGAGCCTTATTATCCAATCGATACACAGAAGGATAAGAAGACATACCTCGCTTATAAGGAAATGGCTGATGCTGAAAATGACGTGATTTTCGGCGGTCGACTAGGAACATACCGTTATCTGGATATGCATCAGGCAATTGGTGCTGCTCTGAAATGTTACGAAACAACCATTGAACCGCGCTTGGCGGCCGGTTAACAAAGCAGTGTAATATTGTTAAGCAGAGCGATTGATTGGAAACTTTCAATCGCTTTCTCTATATAGGCTTTGGAATTCGCAGGGAAAGGATTTGATTTGTCTGTCGCAATGGCCGTGCTGACGTGTAATCGTCCCGATGACATTGATCGTCTTTTGGATTCATCCAAACAATTGAAGCCGGAGCTTTTGTCTATTCATCTCGTCGACGCGGGGCAGAGTGGTCGTCCAGATTATGATGGTGAGGAGCTAACTTACCTCAAGTCTGAGATCAATCTTGGCGGCGCAGGAGGTTTCTCACTAGCAATTCTATCCGCGCTGTCTTCTGGTGCTGAGTGGGTATGGATTATGGATGATGATGCCTGTCCTATCAGTTCGGATTGTCTTAGGATTCTTATTAATGGTGCTGAGAAACATAATCTCGATGTTATTTCTCCCTTGATTGTAGCATCTCAGGATGATCAGAAGACGGCGTTCCCATTCAAGATAAACGGTCGATTAACAGTTGATCGACAAGCTGTACAGGAAAGGGAGTTTATTCCGAACCTGGCTCATTTTTTTAACGGGGCGCTTGTTAGACGTGATGTTTTCTTCAAAATTGGCATTCCAGATATCAGGTTGTTCATTCGTGGCGACGAGGTTGATTTCTTGCTACGCTTAAGACGAAATGGAGTGCGGTTTGGTACTTTAACTACTGCATTGGTAAGCCATCCACCTGTATGGGGCGAAATTGTCTCTATTGTTGAAGGTAAGCTTCAATTGCTCGTGCCAGAAACGAGCTTTAAAAAATATTACTTCTTCAGGAATAGAGGCTATTTGGCCCGGAGACATCTTCGTCCTTTGAGCTTTTTCGCTGACATGATTCTCTACCCCTATTATTTTCTAATAAGAAAGAAGCTAGATTGGGATGGTTTTCATCAATGGCGACGCGCATTTTGTGATGGGCTACGATACAGGTTCGACAGAAAGCCTTAAATAATCGATTGGAAGTAATATATAGCAATGGTTGCAGATATAATATACAGTCAGAGTGTGGCTATTGTTATAGTAACTTATAATAGACCTTCTCTATTAGAGGGTCTGTTACAGAGCATAACATCTCTGGAGCGTAAGCCGGATTTTGTTATCGTTATAGATAATAACAGTAGTGAGCCAACCAAGAATATTTTGCGCGATTTTTCCAGTAAAGAACTTGGTTTCGAACTTGTAACTAAAAGCCTCGATAAGAATATGGGAGGAGCCGGCGGGTTTTCTGTCGGCGTAAGTGAGGCTTTGAAGACTGCGGCAGACTGGTTCTGGCTCATGGATGATGACGTTATCGTTCTCCCCAACGGTCTAGACAATATGATGCGTTGGTCAGGCCAATTTAAATGCTTCCACGCGGGTAGAAAAGATCCCGACGGAGAACATTTCTTTTGTGAGCAATGGATCTGCGATAGCCTTGCCGTGCAAGTGCCGTTTCTCAAAGATCCATATCAGGGGAAGGGGTATTTTCTAACGAATTATGGTTGTTTTGAAGGAATGATGATCCACCGTGATATCGTGAATAAGATTGGTGTGCCAGATGAGCGTTTTTTCATTGTTTGGGACGATGCAATCTATGGTTGGCTCGCATCTAAGCACACAGATGTTGCATTTATTGCTGATAAGTGTCTGCAAAAAGTCAGAAAGCAAAAGCAGATTAGCCTTGGCTTGCGGCATTTGAATGATTCTAGTGATCTTTCACGTTACTATGCTATTAGAAACAGGGGTAATATTAAAGAGTACTACAAGAAGCATAATTGTTATAAGCCGATATTCTTTGAATTTGGTTCATTTTTAGTTTTAGCTAAAGAGTTAATTAGGATGTTGATTGTGGAAAAAAGTATAAAAGGATTTCCTAGCATTTTATATGGGCTGACCGGACGTAAATTTTGATATATTGAAAGCCTCAATGAAGTTTGAGGATATGTGCTGCACTTGCTTAAAAATGGACGGTGTTGATTTCCACCCAGAAGTGCGCAGGAATTGCGGGTAAAAAAGGAGGGGCGGACGAAAACTTGGACTGGTTATACGTCACAATGCCAAGACTGTTTCGATATTCGATTGGGCTTCGTGCGCCAAGTGACATTTTGATCCGTTTCTCGTTGTACTACCGAATGTAGCTATCAACTTCTTTGATAAACTGCTCAATCGTGGTGCTCTTCCAATCACGGGGGTATAAGAGTTCTGTTTTCAGCCTTCCGAAGAAGCCTTCGCATGCAGCGTTATCTGGGGAACAAGCCTTGCGGGACATTGAGCCTACCAGCTTCGCATCACTGATCCTCGTTAGCCAACCCGGCCAGCGATAATGTGCACCGCGGACGTCCTTCTAAGAGTCAAGCCGCGATTTGGCTTTGATTGATTTCCCTATGCCGCCGTCTGAGGATGGCGAAGACTTCACGGGCGATGTAGCGTTTGAGGTAGCGAATTGCCTCGAGCTTCGAATTTCCGGCGGCGGTCCGTCGATCGACGTAGGCCTGCGTGCGTGCTTCCAATCGAAGCCTCCCGACAGAGATAATGCGTATGGCACTGTTTGCCGCGCGGTCTCCATCCCTGTTCAACCTATATCGAACCATTTTCCCGGAAGAAGCGGGGACGGGGCTGACGCCGCACAATGCGGCGAAGCTCGCCTCGGACTTCAACCGGTTCGAGTTATCGCCCGCCGTGAACAGCAACTGCGCAGCACTGTTCACGCCGATTGCGGTTTGAGCAAGTAGCTCAGGAGCAAAATCCTTGACGATGGCCTCAATAATGTCGTCCAGGTCGGCAATCTCGTCATGTAGTTCGAGATAACGTCGCGCCAGAGACTTGAGAGAGATGCGGTAGGCTTCCTCACCTGGCGATATGCAGTGAGGTCAGGTCTGGCGGTAGCGAGCGCACGGATCAATTGCATCCGCGTCATGTTGCGTAGTGGATCGCGGATATTCTCCGGCGCGCAGATGATTGTCATCTGGATCAGCTGCAGGGCAATGCGGCGCGCCTGGATAGCAGTTTTGCGGCAAACCCTTAGGACGCGTAAACTTTCTACCATGCCGTCCCTGCTGCGTGGTGTTACGGTATGCCGTCTCGCAAAGGCTGCGTGGGACGCACTTTCTGCGTCGAAGTCGTCATTCTTGCCGCGGCGGCGGCGATCGAGCTTGTCGGGTGCTGTTACCTCCAAAATCTCGACATCAGCGGCTTGCATGTAGCGCAGCAACCCCGCGCCGTAACTGCCAGAGTGCTCGATTCCGACCCGCTGAAGGTCCCCGAAGGATCGCATCCAAGCCAGCATCAAGCGATAGCCAAGTCGAGTTGTCGGAAAGCTCTCGGTACCGATAACGCGGTCGCGATGATCAACGACTGCTGCGACATTCAAGTCCTTGTGTGTATCGACGCCACCAATGACTTGAGTTTCTGCTCGTTGCTCAGCCATCTAATTAACCTCTCCTGCGGCATGAGAATTATTTGTCTGAAGGATGCAGGGACAGGACAGTCATGGGGCCAGATGGTCATGCCCTTCTTGGGTCACAGCAGCACCTTCGAGGCAAAACCGCACCGCAGGGTGCCCCGGATGATCGACAGGTCCGCGGAAAGACACATATTGGTCGATCAGAATGAGGGTCAGATCATACCGGGAAGCCATGCGGCACAGAGAATGCTCACTCGGTGTTTGAGTAAAACCATCAAAGAACTGGTATCAATTATATGACTATCAGAATGCACTATTGGCCGCTCATCTCTACCTGTGACAGTTTCTATGGCGGCGTCGAGCATGGTGTTGACCAATTCCGCATCTGGTCTCGTTCCGAGTGACCAGCTGATAACCAAACCATTGAAACCGTCGATGATGGGTGAGAGATACACCTTGCCAGCCGGGATATGGAATTCAGTGATATCAGTCAGTCATTTCTCATTCGGCGCTTTGGCCTGGAAGTCGCGATTAATAAGGTTCTCAGGTGCCGGACTGATTTCTCCGACATAAGAGCGATATCGCCGCCGCTTTGACGTGGCAACGATCAGGTTCTCCTGCTTTATCAAGCGCCGCACAACCTTCTCTGAGATTGTAACGTATTGTTTGGCCAATGACGCCTGTAGCCTGCGGCAGCCATAGCATCGACGGTTGGCTTCGAAGATTTCGGTGATGTTTTGACGTATGGTGAGTACTTGTCGCTCATCCTCATGCGGGTTCGATGGTAAAAATATGAGCTTCACGCCAATCCCAACTGAGCAAGCAGATCTGGGAGTTGATAAAGGTATTTGAGGGCGTCAACCAGCAGCGTTTTCTCCCGATTACTTAGAAGTTGCAGATCGACGCCCAAGTCTTTTTTTATGATTTCGGTCGCTTTCTTCAAAAGGTCGTGCTCAAGCTGCAGTTTCTGAATATCGTTCGGCAGCGTTTCGAGCTGGCGCTCTAATTCGTCTCGCTCTGGCACTGGCGGTGAGTTGTTCTTGCGTTTCTTGATTGCGGGAGCCGCCGGGCCAAGTAACTGGTTTTTCCAGTTATACAGTGTCGGTCTGCATACGCCGAGTTTTTCGGCCAAAGCCTGCGCGCTTTCTTGCCGATTATTAAGTCCGACAACGCCAGCCTTCTTCAACGTCTCGGGATATCGTGGACGTCCAATTCTTCTAGTGACAGCTTTACTAGTTTCGGGAAACGCCTAACGAACCAATGCTGTCAACGTTGCACGGCCGGGATAGCCCAAGGCGCGCATCGTTGCAGAAACACAACGACCATGCGTGCGGTAGTGCTCAACAGCCACTTCCTTCTGCGCCCGTGTGAACTTGGGGGGCTGGGCGCAAATCCTAAACGCAGATCAAGATGGTGCTCATATTCCAGGTGCCAGCCCTTCAAAGCATTCTTACTTGGATAGCCCAACTGCCGAATAGTCGCTTTCGAGTGAAACACCAATGCAATTCAATGAAAATTGATCAATGTCGGCTATCTTGAATAAAATTCGTAAAATTAATTTATCATATATTTAGAGCACCTAGCTTGCTTTATTAATAAATATTGAAGAAATTGATGTTTAGTAAAAACAGCATAAAAGATAAAATTTCGTCTGAAATATCCAAGCCTAGATAAAACAAATATTATAATTTTACGTATATATATGAGATAATATTAAATAAATATTTTCTAAATTATTAATTTAATTCAAAGTTGAATATAAATACATTCGACAACTCTCGTTGATTTTTTTGTTAATTATTACTAATACTAAATTGCGAATACGCCGATTCTGAGAGAGAAGGAGTCCTGTATTGAATTGTAACATAGCTGTTCTGTCGGTCTGACTACCATCCATGATAATGCGCTCTTGCCTGCCGCGGTTGGTTAATATTCTGCTTAAAAAGCGTTTCGCAGCAATGAGATAAGTTTTTTGCTGAAGAAACTTCAACTGTATCGCATTTCTATCGCTTACACGATACAAATTCAGCCACTTGCCTTCGACCTTGATGTGAACTTCATCGAGGTTCCATTTGCGTGTGACCTGACATTTTTCCGAATAAAACGTTTAAGCAGCCTTGGACTGAAACAGACGACCCAACGATAGACGGTTGAATTATCCAGATTAATGCCGCGTTCCGCCATCATTTCTCTCAGATTGCGGATGCTCTGATTGTAAGCAAGGTACTATCGAACATAGAGCAGAATGACGGACTGATCGAAGTTGTGACCTTTGAACAACAAAAGTACTCCGCTCACTGAAAGCCAGATTACTATCAGTTCATCCATTGACGAAATATTTGCAGCAAAACCGTAAATCATGGCAGCAAATTGTATGTTGTATCATTCCAGCCATACAAAATGGTCAGTGGCTACGCGTTATTCAACTTTGAACGTTTTGTATAATAAATTGGCTGTCGGAACTGCAAATAATGGAATTAATTTCTCCAGAAGCGGCAGAAATTGCCGCCTCGTGACTTTGCGCGAGATGCGCGAACCTGCCAATTTTACCCACCTTCGACTATTAATCCAGCGATTGCCTGAAACCAAATCCTGTCCAACTGTAAAGAGACCTGTAATGGCCCATGACTTTATCGATCAAATTCGCCGCCGTCGAAGCCAGTATAATATTGGTCGGAACCTAGAGTTATCTCAGGCCGACGTGACTCGCATAATTCAGGAAGCTGTGCGCCATGCGCCCAGCACCTTTAATTCTCAAAGCTCGCGAATTGTCATTCTTTATGGCTCCGAAAGCGTTCAGTTCTGGGAGCTTGTGAAGGCTGCGTTGCGACCTCTCGTACCTCAAGATGCTTTTGAATCAACTGAAGCGAAACTTAAGAGATTTGCATCGGGAGCAGGGACGGTTCTTTTTTATGAAGATCAGCAGGTAGTTCGTGATTTGCAGGAAACCTATAAGCTCTATGCGGACAAATTTCCTGAATTTTCGGAACAATCATCAGGCATGGCGCAGTTCGCAGTCTGGACTGCTTTAGCGAACGCAGGTGTTGGTGCAAGCCTGCAACATTATAATCCGGTGATCGACACTGTGGTTGCACAGCAATGGGATATTCCACAAAATTGGACGCTGCGCGCCCAATTGCCGTTCGGCTCTAATGAGAGTGAACCAGGCGAAAAGAGCTTTATTGATGACGCGTTGCGCTTCAAAATCGCAGGCAATATCTGATCAATTTTGTCTTGCTCTACAGGGCGGTGAACCCGCCCTGATTTGCTGTTTCCGACGCTACATTCCTATTTTGGTGGGCGTTATTGGTTTGCTATACTGTTTGCCAGCGCTTTTAGAATTTCAAGGTGATGAACATGACGACAGTGAAGCTCTGGACCGACGGAGATGCGGAGAAATCACCACGCGTTAAAGCCGTATTCGATGATATAAAGGCCGTGCGGGGATCGGACTTCATAAATAATTTCTGGCGAGGACTGGCGAACGATCCTCGCACCCTCGAACGGACGTGGCAAAGTCTGAAAGAGGTGATGGTAGAGCCGTCGGCACTCGATCCGCTTACAAAAGAGCTGATCTATATTGCTGTGTCGGTTGCCAGTGGTTGCAATTATTGCATTCACTCTCACACCGCCGCCGCACGCGCTAAGGGCATGACGGATGCCCAGTATGGCGATCTTCTTGCTGTTATTGGTATGGCATCAGAGACCAATCGGATTGTCACTGCCTTGTCTATTCCTATTGATCCTGAGTTTGATGTGACCAGCTGAGGCAAATAAGCTCAATTGGTTCTTTGGCAGTAGACATGGTTTAAGACCTGTTTCCCGCAGGGCGTCGTTTGGCGAAAAATTGTTCTCATTTTGACTTCAAGATAGAAAAGGCTGCCTGCAAGCAACGACTGAGACCGGCTATTGATGATCCGGAAAGCGTTTCAATTACCGCGATTGTTGCAGCCCGATAGGGTGCCGACTAACGGCCTGAAACGACTGTTTCAGCATGTGAAAGGTTGCCTGAAGTGTCGCGGTCATCTGGCTTTTTCAACTCGGTTAGTCAGGAAAAAATTGTTCTGATCTTGGCCGTGGCATTGTTTGCGGGCTTTGCCGTGAGCCTTGATGGTTTTAGGACACCGGGAAATCTTATCGCAATTATACGCAGCATTTCAGTGCTGGGTATTCTGGCTATCGGTATGGGGCTGGTGGTTATCGGTCGTGGTATCGATTTATCTATGGTAGCTGTGATGGTGATTGCAACTGCGCTACAACTTGAATTGTTGCATCATGGCTGGAGCTTACTCACAGCGAGTTCTGTTGTCTTTCTGGTTGTTGTGACTATTGGTCTGGTCAACGGATTTCTGGTTGCCTATGCCAGTGTCCCAGCGCTTTTTGCGACGCTCGCCACGAGTGCTTTTGTTTTCGGCTTTGTTCGTTCTCAGATATTGACGCAGGATGTGATTTCCATTCCGCAGGATGCGCTGGCGCTGCTCTCTCTGGGGCAGGCGCGCCTGGTAGGGCTCCCGCTCGACGTGCTGCTTTTCCTTGGAATGCTGATCATAGGCTGGCTGTTTCTTCGATATACGAAGCCCGGACGGTTTCTTTACCTGATGGGCGATAACTATCAGGCGGCGCGGACCATGGGTATCGGTGTGCGTCCGCTGACGCTGCTAAAATATGTTGTCAGTGCGTTGCTGGCATGGGTTGCCGGCGTCGCTACGGCTGTCAGCCTGCAAAGCATGAATACCCGCATCGTGAATTCAACGCTGCTCTATGATGTCATTCTGGTGGTGGTGATTGGCGGCATAGGTCTTTCCGGCGGAAAAGGCGGGATGCGCAATATTCTGGTTGGTGCCTTGCTGATTGGCATTTTGCTCAACGGTATGACCATCCTCGACCTCCCCAATATCTATCAAAACTTGATCAAAGCAACAATTTTGCTGGCTGCAATCATTCTCGATGGGCGCCTCAATCCACGCGATGAACAGACCAGTCAGCAGGGCGATATCTGACATTTGTAACTATGGGCGCGCCTGGCGGTCCATCGAAAAGAGGGTTGGAAAATGAAAATCTGGAAGCGTGGTTTACTTGCCGCTCTGTCCGCGACCATGGTGTTCGCTGTGAGCGCTTTCACAAGCTCGGCGCAGGATGCGGGGAACCCCGGACCTGCTGCTTATGAAAATGCGCTTAAGGGCAAGCGCGTTGTGCTTGTTCCAATGACAATGGGCTTTGATCTCGCTCAGGGCTGGAACCATTTTATCGGTGAAGAAGTCAAGGCTTTCGGTGGCATATGGGAAACACGTGATCCGAACTGGAGCGTGGATGCAGGAGCGCAGGCGATCACAGATCTGATTTCGTCTGCGAACAAGCCTGATGTGCTGATTGTACAATCCCCGGATATCAACTCCTATAGCCGCCTTTATAAGCGGGCACAGAATGCCGGAATTTTTGTTATCCAGCTCGATAATCCATCGAATTTTGCGTCTGATGTTTTCGCCGGTTCGGACTGGAAGAAGCTTGGAGAGCTCGAAACGGAAGCTGTTATCAAGGGCTGTGGGCCAAATTCCAGCAAGAAGATCGGCGTGATACAGGGCGATCAGGTTAATGCATCGAGCCTGGATCAATGGGCTGGTGTGCAGGCTGTTCTTGAGAAAAACCCAGAATTCAAGGTCGTTGGCCAGCCCGATTCCAACTGGGATCCGACCACCGCGCGCAATGCAGCCACAACACTGCTACAGCAAAATCCTGATGTTTGCGGCATTATCGATTTCTGGGATGCAACCGCGCAGGGAACCGCTGCGGCCATTCGTGATGCAGGTCTTAAAGACAAGGTGTTTCTGGTGACCACCGGTGGCGGCGAACAGATCGACTGCAACCTGCTAGAAGATGGTACTTTTGGCGCTATCGTGACCAGTGAGCTGGTTCGTCAATCGCACGACGTTGTAACCGCGATCAAGCTTCTGTTGCAGGGCAATGAAAAGCCGGGCGATAAGGCCCGCTACCTTTACACACTCGAACGCGCGCGTACGAAAGCTGATCTGACGCCCGGCGTCTGCTGGAGCCAGAAGGCAATCGAAGCAGCGAAGACTTAAAGTCACCAATTAGGAAAGCACGGTCTCTTTAGAGCGCTGTGCTTCCCCTTTTTTGCTTATGCTTCCCCGCTCCAGCAGCGGGGACTGGATGATAGACATTGCCTTTCGGAAAGCCGGAAACATCGAATGAAAATGAGAGAAGCGCTAGCGCGGTTTCGATATAACAGAATCCCGGACCATCTCGCCGGGGAAATTCTCGTTAAAAACTGGGTTGATAATCTGGTTCCGTTTGTCTTCCTTATCGCCGTCATCGGCATTTTCGGCGTGCTTGTTCCAGGCTTTTTTACCGCAGGCAGTCTCCTTGATACATCTCGGCAGCTGGGTGAGTTTCTGATCGTTGTGATCGGGCTTACGGTGGTTATCATTGGTGGCGGAATTGATCTGTCGGTTGGCTCTATTTTTGCTCTCGCAGCTTTTGCAACACTCTCCGTTATTTATATCGGGGAAGGGTCCGTCTGGCTGGCTTTCATTGCTGCGGTCGGTGTGGGGGCATTGTTTGGTGCGTTCAATGGCTTTCTCATTGGCTATCTGCGTCTGCGCGCATTTCTCACAACACTCGTTACGCTCATTATCGGTCGTTCGATCTATGATATTCTGATCATTCACTACGGCAAACAGATACAAAGTTCTGCGGTTTATTCTGATAGCTTTGACTGGATGGGTATGGGCACCTTGTGGGGCCTGCCTGTGAGTGCTCTGATCGCCGTGCTGTTCACGGCGCTCGCACATCTGATCATCACACGTTCGCGCATTGGCTGGCATATCAGTGCCGTTGGTGGTGCTCGCCGTTCCGCATTCAATATAGGTATTCCGGTGCGGCGAACGGTCTTCCTGACTTATGTTGTATGCGGAGCTGCGTGTGGCATTGCGGGCTATCTTTTTGCCGCACGCTTGTCCGGGGTTGGGCCAGGGACCGGGCTTGGGCTGGAATTGTTGGCATTGACTGCCGCCGTCGTTGGCGGGAACAGTCTTGGCGGCGGGCGTGGTTCGATTGCCAAGGGCTTTATGGGTGCTGTCGCTGTACTGCTTATCAATAACGGATTGATCCGCATGGGCGCGGGAACTGGCACCAATCAGATGATCCTCGGATTGTTGCTGGCGCTCGCAATCGTGTTTGATGTGCGTTGGCTAAAAAACCGACATAAGGTCGTGTCTGAGGTTTATGTGGCACCCGTGCATCACCAAATGCAGACCGCTTTGTCAGCGGTGCCCGGATCGGGCACACCATACGCGCTCAACAATTCACTGGCGAATGCTGAAGCTATCGGTATTGGTGAGGTCGAAGGTCCGGAAGATGTTGTTCTGGACCGTGACGATAATCTTTATGCGGGCACACGGCATGGCGAAATCGTACGCTATTTCGCTCCGGATTATAAACGCTCAGAAATATTTGCGCATATTGGCGGCTTCCCGCTGGGACTTGCGATCGAACGTGACGGATCAATCAAGTCTTGCGTGGGCGCGATGGGTTTATACTCTGTTGCACAGAATGGCACGGTCAGCGAATTATCGACGGAGACAGGCCGTTCCCTTTTTTCTGTCATCGACGATGCGAGATTACGTGATCCAAATGATTGCGACATCGACCGTCATGGTCGGGTCTGGTTTACGGATTCAACAACACGTTATGATGCGCATGACTGGGCTTTGGACTCAATTGAGAGCCGCCCCACCGGACGTTTGTTAGTGTATGATCCAAAAACTGGCAAAACACGGACAGTTCTTAAAAATCTCCGCTATGCCAATGGCGTTTGCATAGCCCATGACGGTCAGTCGTTGCTCTTGGCAGAGTCGTGGGCCTGCTCGGTTCACCGTTACTGGATTGAGGGGCCAAAGGCCGGCACTCTAGAAACAGTTATCCGCGACATGCCGGGTTACCCGGATAATATCAACCGCGCTTCCGATGGCACTTACTGGATGGCGTGGCTGGGGATGCGCACACCAAGTTTCGATCTTGCATTGCGAAATCCCGGTATGCGCAAACGCATGACCCGGCGTCTCCCGCAGGACGAGTGGTTGTTCCCTAATATCAACACGGGCGGCGTCGTGAAATTTGATGATTCAGGGGCCATTGTCGCAACCCTTGGCGATCTGGGCGGTGCAAGTCACCCTATGGTGACGTCAATGCGCGAGCACAAAGGCTTTCTATATATTGGCGGTATTCTGAATAATCGAATTGGTCGTATCAAGATTGATGGAGCTGATCCAGACTGGACAGGCTGGAACTCCTATTGGGGAGAGGCAAAATGAGTTTCATTGATCGCCTTCTTGATCCATTTCGTGGCAAGGCCATTACGATCCCACCTTATGACGGTGCATATAAACCCAATACTGCGCTGGATGATGCCCCGGTTCTTCTATCGCATAAAGCGCCGGATAATCTCGTGCTCTGGTCAGGCACCCCCGTCTTCTCGTCTGGTGCCTCGGTGTTCAGAATTACGGATGCTGTCGCCGAGGAAATCGCAAGTTACGATGCCGATATTGCCGCAATGGCCGTGCTTTCCGATGATGCTCTGATTGTTGCGCTAGATAGTGGCAAGTTGCTCATCCATGGTGGAATCCATGATGGCAAGATTTTTGATCGGCTTGATTCAAACGTGCTTCTTTGTCCAACGGCTGTATCGGTAATCGATGCGACAACCATTGTTTTAACAGTAGGCTCTGCCACCTATGCGCCGTCTGATTGGGTCGTCGCTCTCATGAACAAACAAGCGACCGGGTCTGTGTGGAGGCTTGATATTGTTTCCGGCAGCGCAACTCTTCTGGCAGACGGGCTTGCATGGCCATCAGGTGTTCATGCTAACCGTGATGGCTTGATATTGGTCAGCGAGGCTTTTGCGCACCGCATTATTCAAATCGATGCTGGAGCGGGCGTGACGCCGGTCCTGACCAGAATTCCAGGCTATCCGGGCAGATTGTCGCCTGCGCGCAATGGCGGCTTCTGGCTGTCAGTTTTCGCACCCCGAAATCGCCTGATCGAGTTCGTATTGCAGGAGAAGGCTTTCCGTCACGATATGCTCGCAACGATTGAGCGTGAATACTGGATTGCGCCTGCCTTGTCTTCTGGCTCTGACTTTCTTGCGCCATTGCAGTGCGGGTCAGTGCGCACGATGGGAGTTCACAAACCCTGGGCGCCTTCGCGTTCATACGGCCTGGCGGTACGGCTCGACAGCCAATGTCTGCCGGAGGAAAGTTTCCATAGCCGCTCTGATGGTAACCGTCACGGATTAACGTCGATACTGGATACAGGCTCGTCGGTGCTTGCAACGGTCAAAGGAGCTGATCTGATAGTCGAGC
This sequence comes from Ochrobactrum sp. EDr1-4, assembly GCF_049199085.1. NCBI lineage: Bacteria > Pseudomonadati > Pseudomonadota > Alphaproteobacteria > Hyphomicrobiales > Brucellaceae > Ochrobactrum > Ochrobactrum sp. EDr1-4. The sequence continues at coordinate 4,421 of NZ_JBLZOF010000004.1, read as the reverse complement.
TTGATAACGGTGATGGGCAATGACAGTTCTGCTGGAAACCAAAGCGATCACGAAGTCTTATCACGGGAATATCGCCGTTAATGCGGTTGATTTCGACCTTCACGCAGGTGAGGTGCACGCGCTGTTGGGTGAAAATGGAGCCGGAAAATCAACGCTCAGCAAATTGCTCGCCGGTGTTGTGGAACCGAGTTCTGGTAAGCTTATTCTGAACGGAAACGAAATCAGGTTTTCTGGCCCCGCCGACGCCTTGCAACACGGTATCGCTATGGTGTTTCAGGAAACGAGCCTTGTGCCCTCGATGACTGTTGCTCAAAATCTTTACCTTGGTGATGAGAAAGCATTCAACCGCTTACGCGGTATTACCATTGCGGCACAACAATTTCTGCAATCGCTGAATTTTACTGTGGATCCAACTGCCAATGTTTCGACGCTTGGTGCTGCAAAACGCCAGATGGTGGAGATCGCGCGCGCAGTACGACTAAACGCGAAAATCATCATTTTTGATGAACCAACCGCCACTCTGACACCTGAAGAACGCAAACATTTTTTCGCACTTGTCAGGCGATTGAAAAAACGCGGCGTAACTATTGTCTTTATCAGTCATGCTCTCGAAGAAGCTCTGCTTATCTCAGACCGTATCACTATCATGCGCGACGGTGAGAAGGTGATGACAGAGAATACCGTTTATATGGACCAGGCAAAGATTGTTCAGGCAATGATCGGGCGTGCTTCTGTCGAGGGATCCCAGCCACGCCGAGCTATCCGTCCTGCTGGCCCGCGCATCCTTTCAGTTGAAGATGTGTCTATGGGGGCGATGGTGCGCAATACATCCTTCTCAGTTTTTGAAGGGCAGACGACTGGCATTTTCGGGCTTGTTGGTTCGGGCAGAACCGAGACCGCGAAGATCATTGCCGGGGTTTTTAAACGCAATTTTCTGCGTGGTGGAACCATTGAATATCGTGGACAGCCGGTGCGTTACACAACGCCGCGTGAGGCCGTGCGCGATGGGATCGTGTATGTCACTGAAGACCGTAAGGTTGATGGCTTCTTTGAAACCATGTCTATCGCTGAAAATCTTTATGCGGGACTTCTGGCTGCTGGTCTGGAACGGTTGCCAGTTATCAGCTATAAGGAAATGAAGGCGCTCGCCGATACATGGCGAAATAAGCTCGCTATCAAAAGCATTGATTCAAAAGCACAGGTTATCGAGCTTTCAGGCGGTAATCAGCAGAAGGTTGTTATCAGCAAGGCGCTTGTGCAGAATCCGAAACTTATTATTTTTGATGAGCCGACGCGTGGCGTTGATGTGGGCGCGATTGCCGAAATTCACAGCTTGATTGAAGCTCTTGCAGATCAGGGACTGGCTGTTATCGTTATCTCCTCGTATCTTCCGGAAATTCTGGCTCTTTCTGACCGCATTCTGGTCTGTCGCCAAGGGCGCATAGTTGAGGAATTCTCGCCGCTTAAAGTCACTGAGAAAGACATCATGTATGCTGCTGTTCACTGATAATACTTTTTGAACAGATAAGCGACTGTTGTTTGGAAAAGCTATCCAACTGCATCATGCCGTAGGTAAAGCTATCTGATTAAGCTGCATCCTGCAAAAGTGTAGCAAAAGCCTCGGCTGGTGTCTTAAATCCAAGACACTTGCGCGGAGTTGCATTGAGATTATGGGCGAGGGCGATCAACTGTTCCTGGCTGATTTGTGTCAGGTCCGTGTTGCTGGGCAAATATCGTCGAATGCGCTTGTTGATGTTCTCAATAGCACCTTTCTGCCACGGTGAGTTTGGATCGCAAAACCAGCTTCTTGCCCCCATTCCATCCTCCAAAGCCCGATACGCCATAAACTCGGAACCACGATCAAAGGTAAAACTTCGACGTGCGTGATAAGGCAGTGCTGCAAAGGCCTGAATGATTTTGTTCATGATAGGCTTTGAGTGTCGGCTGTTGTTTTTAATGATGACGCAATAACGGCTCTTGCGTTCGACAAGTGTCATGACATTGGCTTCTCCAAGGTCACGTTAAAAGATAATCAAATCGCCTTCCCAATTTCCAAATTGCAGACGATTGTCAATAAAATGAGGACGTTGATGAATACGAAACGCTTCTGGAATGCGGGAACTGCGCGATCGTCTGGTGCCGCGTGGGCAGCGCTTTGTTCGCATCTCAGCCAGGTGTTCATACAGCTTCAGCGCGTATTCTTCCTTTGAATAGATGAAGCGATAGATTGTTTCTGCACACAGATGTATCAAGCTCAGGCCATGGCTAACCAGTCTGCCGCAGATCTGTTCCGGCGACCAATGGGCTTCCAATTGTTCAATGACGAACTTGCGCAGCTCTGGATAACGTCGGAGCTTGCGCAACCGCGTTCTGCGCTCCTTACTAATGTTGTCGGCAACAACGCTATGATAGCCGTTATAGTCTGGTATCTCAGTGTCCCGAAAGCTGTTGCGCTTGATCTCGCGATAGATCGTCGAGCGATGACGACCCATCAGCCGCGCAATATCGCCGAGAGGGACTTTAAGCTGTTTAAGTTCGAGAAGACGACGCCGTTCACGCAAAGTGATCTGTGAATAGCAATTTGACATCCAATTTCCTCCATGGCTAAGCACATGAATTCATCGGCATGTTGCAGTTTAAAATAGAATATACCCGGCTACAAATATTGTGGCAGCCAAGTTGAATTGTCCGTTTTTCTGCAAAGTTAAAATGTCACTTTGATGCTTTTGTGCGGGCGATGATTAGCCCCGCTCGGACCGGCTGATCGGGGTTGCAAGGGCAGAGCGGGGCGGGTGGCTCTGCCACTCTTCGGCTTTCGCTTTGCGCCTATCGTATGAAGGTCGGTTCACTGGGGCCCTGCCGCGACAGCACCTTTTGCCGCCGCGCAATCACCGCAGGATCATGCAAAAAATCGGTGCGTCGCCCTGGTTTACCACCGCGTGGTTTGTAACCGTTTTTGTCGCTATTGGTCTTCACGTCCGGTGGAAGCGGTTTGTCCTGCTGCTCTTTGATATAGGCCAAGACATCACCCAGCCGCTTGTTCTCGGTGATCGCTGCATGGGTCACACGCTGATCTTTGTTGAACACGCGGTAAGGCAGGGAATGCCCCTTCCAGCGCACATCCAACCGGCCATCCGCATAGGCGTAGGTCTCAACATAACGTCCAACGAGGCCACGCGTCACCTCGGTCTCTTCCAGCATGATCCGCTGGCGCTCAAACGAAAACGTCAGCTGTGAACCCACATAACGCTGCTCGCGCTTGCACAGGATGTCCAACAAGCGTGTTGGGGCAAGATTGAGCGGCCGATGCAGGTCTTCAGACCGGGCAGGGATGATCGCAAAGCGCCTGTTATAATCCGCCATGAAGCGTGGCAGAAAGCCATTGCCCGTCTCCATGTCGCTGATCCCAGCAAGCCGTAATTCCTTGACCAGGCGATCCTGTAATGTTCGGTTCATCCGCTCAACACGACCTTTGGCCTGGCTCGAATTTGCACAGAGAATCTAGATATTTAACTCACACAACGCGCGCCCGAATTGCGTCATGCCCTGTCCGCCTCTGGCCTCTTTCTTCGCAACCCGAAACACCGAATGCTTGTCAGAATAAAAGGCCACAGGTGCGCCGTGCCGCCTCAGATAATGGCCCAGTGCCTCGAAATACGTAAAAGCACTTTCCGAACGCACGAAACGCAACTCCATCAGCGTGCCGGTCGCGTCATCAACAAACACCAACAAGGAGCAGGCGGGGCCGCGATCCTCAAACCAACGATGGTCTGAACCGTCAATCTGCACCAACTCACCCAAAGCCTCGCGACGCAACCGAGGCTGATGAAATGTCCGTCGTTGCTTGCGGGAAAGCCAAAGTCCGGCTTCCACCATCCAGCCACGCAACGTCTCGCGTGAGACATGCAAACCATCACGCGCGTCAAGCTTCTCTGCCGCCAAAGTCGGACCAAAGTCCGCATAGCGCTCGCGAACCAATGCCATCGCATAATCTTTGACGCCGTCTATTATCCGATTGTTGGAGGGCATGCCGATCGCTTTATGCCGGATCGAAGCAGCACCATCCAAGCGTATCCGGTTCAATAATCGTCGGACTTGTCGCGTACTCAGATCCAGTACATGGGCCGCAGATGCCAAGGTCTGGCGCCCCGCAATAACCTTCGACAAAACCTCAATCCGTTGCAGATCGCGTTCGCTCATCGTGATCAATCCCATCTGCTTATCTCCCAGACATCTTTCAGACCGGGGAGTGTGACACTTCTACTTTGCAGAAACAGGACATTTTAACTTTGCGGTGTGAGGTCAGGCTGAAGCGCGACTTTTCGGTTTGAGTTTACGCAAAACGATGTCTGTTTGCGAAGAGTTTCTGCCGAAAGACTTCTGCAGGTGTTTTGTACCCTAAACATTTGCGCGGTGTATTG